>PAPF01000012.1 GCA_002708825.1 Phyllobacteriaceae bacterium
TCGTTTGTCAGATCGCCGCGCGCCAAGAATGCCTCCCGAAAAGCATTCTTGAATCAGAACCACGCTGAATTGGGAATCCCTTTTGTCAACGGGGCCTAGCACGAATTGCAGCTTGCGTCCGAACGCCTTTCCCTCCTGGGCCTCGTAATCTCACGAGGGCCTGTCCTCGTAGCCGCACGAGTACCACTACCGGCTGCCCTGCTTTATCTTGCGCTGCACATGCCGGTTCCACGTGAACCTTGATAGCTGAGAATCCAAGAGCCGTTCCCACTCAGGCCTCGCAGCAATGTTCCCGGGCCGCGTTGCTGGAAGCTGTGAGAGGACCCGCCGCCGAATGACGCCTAAGAAACTCCTACCGATCGATCGCCTTTTTCCCAAATTCGCCGAGCGCGAGCGTGCCAAGCGGGCGCTCGTGAACCAACTCGCCAGCATGTCAACCGAAGCCCTTGGCCTGGTGATTGAGGAGATCGACGAGGGTGTACTCATCGCGGACGCCCAAGATCCACAAATGCGGCTGATCCATGTGAACCGCGCCTTCGAGACCATCACCGGCTATTCCCGCGACGAAGCGATCGGCAAGAATTGCCGCTACCTGCAAGGAACGGACAGGCTTCAGCCGGAGATCGCCAAGATAGGTGAGGCAATTGCAAACCTTAAGCCCATCGCCGTTACCTTGCGAAATTATCGCAAGGACGGTCGCCTGTTCTGGAATTCTATCCGGCTTTTCCCGCTACCCGGTCCTGACAGCATGACCTACATCGTGGGGCTCATCAAAGATGTGACCGATTTGTATGACTCGGCCGAGCGAATCGACAGAGCCGAGCACCACGATTATCTCACTGGCTGCTTGAACCGTTACACTTTTATCCAACGCTTTGACGCGTTATCGACGCGCTCGATGCAGTTGCCGGTCGTTGTCAAGATCAACGTTGCACAGTTCCAGGATATTAATACGAGCTATGGATTTGACGTCGGCGACGCTCTTCTACAACAAATTACCCAAAGGCTGCAGGCTCTTGGGCCTAACCTAATCGCACGGATCGGTGGCAACGAGTTTGCCATTGCCTGCCACGTGGACGAACGCGCGCAGGCCTTGGCCTGGCTGAACAGGATTGGAATCGCCTTGGGACAGCGGTTTACGCTTCCGGGCGCTTCCATCGAGGTCCGTTTCGCGATTGGTTTCGTGATTGGGCAAGCCGGCAGCAACGCCCTTTCCCTGCTTCGCCAGGCGGGTACCGCACTTCATCAATCGCGAGGCAGCCGGCTTCGCGAAGTCAAGGAGTTTGACGCGGCCGATCAGCGCCGTTCCGTTCAGCGGCAACGAATGACAAACGAACTCCAGCACGCGGTTGCCAATGGCGAATTCCTATTCCACTACCAGCCGCGAATCGATCTGCGCACGGGCGCGATTATCGGCGCCGAAGCTCTGCTGCGCTGGAATCACGGCGTGTTCGGGATTCAACCTCCTGACCGGTTTATTGAACTCGCCGAGGACACGGGGCTGATTCTCGAAATCGGTCACTGGGGCAGATGCGAGGTCGCGCGTTTTGCCGCCGAAGTGAACCGGCACCGCCAGACCCCGCTGCATTTCTCGGTCAACATCGCAGCCATCGAATTGACCCACAGGAACATAGTTGCTTCCGTTCATGAAGCCGTGGAGGAAAGTAATGCCGATCCTGCCTGGTTGACCCTTGAACTTACTGAACGAATGCTGGCTGATGATACGCCACAATTAATGGCGACGCTCAATCAGTTGCGTGAACTTAAAGTCGGTTTGTCGGTTGATGATTTCGGCGTCGGATATTCATCCTTTCGCTATATCGACCGATATCCGCTGACCGAGATCAAGATTGACAAGGGCTTTGTCGGAGAGATGTCGCAGAGCCCCGCCAAGCGTATCATCATCGGTGCCATTATCGAGATTGGACGGGAATTGAATCTCGATATCGTTGCAGAAGGAATCGAGACAGAAGCTCAAAGGGATGCCCTCAAGGCCATGAATTGTCCTTTTGGTCAGGGCTATCTTTTTGGCGCACCTGTAGAACCTGATGTTTTCAAGGCGCTCGTGATGGTAGAAAATGACACTCATTACTGAATGTTAGGCTTCAGCTTTCGGTGCCCGCGCCAATTCATCCGCTTCAACCACCTGATATCGGCTGCTTTGGCCGAAACTCGCCGGATCACCGTATCGTGGCTATGCGCCGATAGGCGAGCAAATCAGAAACTGAGTATTCCCCTTTGTCGATAGCGATACGATAGGATACGCTGGCTGCGCCTCGTGGTTCCCTATTCGATGGAAAGGACCCGCCCGAACTTTCCCAACCTAGGGCATGGCGCGCGCAGGGGAGTTGGCTCACTGCGACAAGGCTAACGCGCGCCACGCCGATTGCCGTTATGGACCGAAATTCTCCAAACCATCATGCGTCCCGGCGTGAGCGATTCTCTGCAGCAAGTGCCCATATTGGCTCCAATACGGCTAATCTTTCGACTGTCGTGCCGCTCCATGAACCCCTCCGAAGTTTCTTGCGTCAGCCAAGCGAATAACCGCATCCGTTCAGATTTCCGGTGCCAGCGAGGCGGTCTTGGCCTGATAGCGACGTATCCCCATTCGAGTGCAATTGGGATAGATTGAACGTCCGGTTTGCGGAAATCATGCGGACGATTTTGCGCCCGCAACAAAGGTCCGCTTCCCGCCCTTTCTCGACGTTGGTCCTTTCGTTGCCAATGACAGGTTTTAGGACGTTCAAGTCGCTAGGCCAACGACTGTTCAGGGGGCGCAAAGCCGACGCTGAACGCGAGCCAGTTGGGCGGTTCCCTGAGGCGCTGTTGCGTACCGATATTGGAAAAGCCATCTGCCTTTCTTGCGTGAAAGCACAGCTAAAAAGTGGGGAAAGAAGTGGGGAAGGTTGAACATAAAATGTAATTTATTCAATAAATTTCAATGACTTGATCTGGAAGGGTGGCGGTGAGAGAGGGATTCGAACCCTCGATACGGTTTCCCGTATACACGCGTTCCAGGCGTGCGCCTTCAACCACTCGGCCACCTCACCATGTCCAGCTTTCCGCCCCGGCGGTTGCAACCGGGAGGGGCGATCGGCCGCCCCCTTGGAACGGCGCGGACTATAGCCGGAAAGCGCTGCGGTTCAACCGTTAAATGAAGGCCGGATGTCGAATTTTCAAGCATGCTTCGCCATGCCGCCGGATCGGCCGCGAGGCGTTCGGCCCGGCCGGCAATTGCCCGCGGCGCCGGCTTGCACTAAGGCTTTTCCCGAAGCGCCTCAATGGGGCGGACCCCGACGGGAGCATGCATGGTTCGATTTGTCATCCGTTTCATCGCAATGGCCTGCCTGGCAGTGGCCTGCATCATGGGTGTGCTGGATCTTGCCCGATCCCTGGCGGCCAACCGGGCCGTCCTCACGCCGCTGGCCCGAAGCTGGAGCGAGGCATCGCCGGAAAGCCTGGCGGCGCTTGAACAGGCGGTGCGCGGCAATGCGCCGGCCTTCATCTGGGACAGCGGCTTAGCGCCTGTCCTCGGCCTGCCGGGTTTTGCCGTTTTCGCCGTGCTCGCCCTGTTGTTCTACATGCTGGGCTATCGTCCGCCGCGCCGTGTCGCCGGCCGTTTCGCCCGCGATGCCTGAAGGCCCTCGTTCACCGGGAGAATGACCGACCATGCATTTCCTTGGCAACATGCTCGACAAGAAGCTGAACATGCCCACGCCGGAAAACGCGCTCAAGGGCCGCGCCGAACCGGTCGCCACGGCGGCCACGCATTTCGTCAACGGCCGCGATCTGCACGCCCCCGCGCCTGAAGGTCACGAGACCGTCTTTTTCGCCATGGGCAATTACTGGGGCGCGGAACGGCTCTTCTGGCAGGTTCCGGGCGTGTGGGTCACGGCGGCCGGGTTCATGGGCGGATACACCCCGAACCCGACCCAGCAGGAAGTGTCCACGGGCATGACCGGCCACGCGGAAACCGTCAAGGTCGTGTTCGACCCCGCGATTGTCCCTTTCAGCCACCTGTTGCGCCTGTTTTGGGAAAACCACGACCCCACCCAGCTCAACCGCCAGGGCGGCGACATCGGTACGCGATACCGCTCCGCCGTCTTCACCACGACGGATGCCCAGCAGGCGGCCGCGCTCGCCTCGCGCGATGCGTATGCCTCGGCGCTGGCGCCGGTCCATTCCGGCAGGATCGTCACCGAGATCGTGGCCGCGCCGGCCTTCTACTTCGCCGGCGAGGAGCACCAGCAATACCTGGCGCGCAATCCCTCCGGCACCGCCAGGCCGCGTGGCACCGGCGTGGCCTTCCCGGAGTCCGCGGGGGCCTGAAGGCAGGCGCGCCTTGCGCCTGGCCCGTTTTTTTGAACCGTCTGGTCAACATAGTGGGTGTCAATGCGCACAATCCATGCAAGGATGCTGATCCTGGGCGCGGCACGGCCCGTCTGCCGGGCGCGGCCGATTGTCCGGCCGGCTTCGCCTTGAACCAGAACCAACCGACAGGGTGCGAACACATGAAGCGAATGATTATGGGCCTTCTGGCCGCGACGGCGATGAGCGCCTCGGCCTTCGCCGCAGACATCGATCCGGCGATCATCTACGACCTCGGGGGAAAATTCGACAAGTCCTTCAATGAATCGGCCTATAACGGCGCCGAGAAGTTCAAGGAAGAAACCGGGATCGCCTACCGCGAATTCGAGATCCAGAACGACGCGCAGCGCGAACAGGCCCTGCGCAAGTTCGCCGAGGACGGCAACAATCCCATCGTGATGGCCGGCTTCTCCTGGGCCGCGGCGCTGGAAAAGGTGGCCGCCGAATTCCCCGACACCCAGTTCGCCATCATCGACATGGTGGTCGACAAGCCGAATGTCCGCTCCGTTGTCTACAAGGAGCATGAGGGGTCCTACCTGGTCGGCATCATGGGCGCGATGAAATCGGAGACCAAGAAGGTCGGCTTCATCGGCGGCATGGACATCCCGCTCATCCGCAAGTTCGGCTGCGGCTATGTCGGCGGCGCCAAGGCGGCCGGCGCCACGGAAGTCATCCAGAACATGACCGGCGACACGCCGGCGGCCTGGAACGATCCGACCAAGGGCGGCGAGATCGCCAAGAGCCAGATCGCCCAGGGCGCTGACGTCATCTACGCGGCGGCCGGCGGCACCGGCATCGGCGTGCTCCAGGCGGCAGCCGACGAGGGCAAGTATGGCATCGGTGTCGATTCCAACCAGAACGGCCTGCAGCCCGGCCACGTCCTGACCTCCATGCTCAAGCGCGTCGACGTTGCCGTCTACAACGCGTTCATGGACGCCAGGAACGACAGTTTCTCCAGCGGCATCAACGTGCTCGGCCTGGCCGAGGGCGGCGTGGACTATGCCATGGACGAGCACAACAAGGACCTCGTGACCGAGGACATGCTCAAGGCCGTGGAAGACGCCAAGGCGAAGATCATCGCCGGCGAAATCCAGGTCCATGATTACATGTCGGACGAATCCTGCCCCTACTGATCCGGCAGGTTGCCAGCATGCGAAAACAGCCGCCCGGTCCCTGGATCGGGCGGTTTTCGTTTGGCCGGGGCGTTCACCAGTGCGGCGGCTTGTCGACCGGTATCTCCGGCTGAACGGCCTGTTCCATGGTCAGGAAGCGGCGGATCAGTTCATCCATCCGGGCGCGCTGCGCCTCCACCACCTTCCACTGCTCGGCAAGCTGGGCCGAAAGGTCCTCGTTGACGCGTTCCAGTTCGGCCAGGCGCATTTCCAGTTCGGTGATCCGCTCGTCATGGGACGTCATGGCGCCGCCTCGGCCAGCGCGGTCTCCAGCAATGCGCGCAGGGGGGCATTGAGCGGCATGGGCCGGCGGCTTTCCTTGTCCACGTAGACATGGACGAAACGCCCCTCGGCGGCCGCCGTCCCGTCGTCATTGCGGAACAGCCCGATCTCGTAGGTCACCGATGACGAGCCGAGCTTGGCGATTCGGATGCCCGCCGTCACCGTGTCGGGGAAGGCCATCTCGGCGAAGTAGCGGCAGCCGGTTTCCACCACGAGGCCGACCTGGTCGCCATGGTGAATGTCGAGCACCCCGGCCTCGATCAGCCAGCCGTTCACCGCCGTGTCGAACAGCGCGTAGTGCACGACATTGTTCATGTGACCGTAAATGTCGTTGTCGGACCAGCGCGTGGTGATGGTGCGGAACACCCTGTAGGCGGCGCGGTTCGAAGGAACGGGACGGCTCATCTCACCAGGCCGCCCGGTAGATGGCCAGCGCGTCGGCTTCGCTGACCGCGCGCGGATTGTTCACCAGCAGCCGCGTCTGCTTCATCGAATCCGCCGCCATCTGTTCAAGGTGCTCCTCGCCGATGCCGACCTCGCGCAGTTTCGTCTGCAGGCCAAGCCGCTCCGAAAGGCTGGCAAGCCGCTCGATGAAGGCCGCGCATGTGGCCTGGCTGCCGCCCTCACCACCCAGGTCCGGGAAGGCGCAGGGCGCCAGTTCCGCGTAGAGCCGTTCCGAGCCATTGACCGTCTCTGCGGCGTTGAAGCGCAGCACATGCGGCAGCACCAGCGCATTGGACAGCCCGTGCGGCACGTGAAAGATGCCGCCGATCGGATAGGCCAGGGCATGCACGGCGGCGACGGGCGAATTGGCGAAGGCCTGGCCGGCCAGCATAGAGCCCAGCAGCATGGCCGCGCGCGCGTCCATGTTCCGCCCGTTGAAAACGGCCTCCTCGATATTGGCGCCGAGCAGTACCAGCGCCTCACGTGCGATCATGCGGGACAGGGGATTGTTGTTGGCGCTCTTCGAGGCATAGGCCTCGATGGCATGGACCATGGCATCCACCCCGGTCGCCGCCGTGATGTGCGCGGGCAGGCCGGCCGTCAGTTCCGCGTCCAGGACGGCGAGGTCGGGCAGGATGACGGGCGAGGAGACGCCACGCTTCTCGTCGTTTTCCACCGTGATGATCGAGACCGGCGTGACCTCCGATCCGGTGCCCGCCGTAGTCGGGACGAGCACCAATGGCAGGCGCGGACCCTTCGCATTGCCCACGCCCCATGCCGCGTCGATATCCTCGCCGGATCCGGCAAGAAGGGCCGCCAGCTTGGCGATGTCGAGCGAGGAACCGCCGCCGAAGCCGACGACGCCGGTCACGCCGGCTTCGCGGGCGGCCTCTGTCGCCGCCATGAGCGTTGCGCGCGACGGATCGGCCTCGACCTTGTCATAGACGGTGACCGTGTGTCCGGCCCTTTCAAGCGAATCGATGGCCGGATCGCACAGGCCGAGCGCCCTGAGGCCCGGATCGGTGACCAGCAGGACGCTTTGGCCCAGCAGTCCGCCCGCTGTTTCCGCCAGTTCGGCGGCGGCGCCATCGCGGAACACGATGCTCTTCGTGGTGTTGAAAGTGAACGGGGTCATCGGCCTCCTCCTTCGCGTAACGGAAATTGACAAGGCCGTGAATAAATGTCGAGACTAAAGCCGACTGTCCGGCTGCGCTTCCCGTCAATTCACTAGGGAGAAGGCCGGCGCCAGGAAGGGGACCGGGGTGAATGTCTGAGCCAGCCATCGAACTGACCGGCATCAACAAGAGCTTTGGCCCGGTCAAGGCCAATCGGGACATCAATCTCACGGTCGAGAAGGGCACCATCCACGGCATCATTGGCGAGAACGGCGCCGGAAAGTCGACCCTGATGTCGATCCTCTACGGCTTTTACCAGGCCGATTCGGGTTCGATCCGGGTGAACGGAAAGCCGGTAACCATCAACACGCCCAACGACGCCATCGCCACCGGCATCGGCATGGTTCACCAGCATTTCATGCTGGTCCAGAATTTCACGGTGCTGGAAAACGTCATGCTCGGCGCGGAAGGCGGGCAGATGCTGTCCGGCGCCATCACCGATGCGCGCGCCGAATTGCGCCGTCTGGAGAAGACATACTCGCTCGAGGTCGATACCGAGGCGGTGATCGAGGAACTGCCGGTCGGCCTGCAGCAGCGCGTGGAGATCCTCAAGGCCCTCTATCGCGGCGCGGAGATTCTCATCCTCGACGAACCGACCGGCGTTCTGACCCCGGCGGAAGCCGATCACTTGTTCAACGTGCTGGCCCAGCTCAAGGAGCAGGGCAAGACGATCGTGCTCATCACGCACAAGCTGCGCGAGATCATGGCGATCACCGACAACGTTTCGGTGATGCGCCAGGGGACCATGGTTGCCACCCGCAAAACGGCCGAGACAAGCGTCGAGGAACTGGCCGAACTCATGGTCGGCCGCCATGTCCTGCTGCGCGTGGAGAAGGGTGCCGCGCATCCCGGCGATGTCAAGCTGGCCGTGGAAAACCTCACCGTGCGCGACCGGCGCGGTGTCACCATGGTCGACGACGTGTCCTTCGAGGTCCGGGCGGGTGAAATCGTCGGCATCGCGGGCGTGGCGGGCAACGGCCAGTCGGAACTGATCGAGGCGATCGCCGGCATGCGCCAGGCCGTGGCGGGCCGCGTTCTGCTCGACGGCCTGCCGATCCATGTGACCGGCTCCGCCGACCCGGCGGAATTGCGCCGCCGCGGCCTCGCCCACGTGCCGGAGGACCGCCATTACACCGGCCTGGTCCTGCCCTTCGAGGAGGCCGAGAACTCCATCCTCGGCTATCACGGCCAGTCGAAATATCTCAAGGGACCGTTTCTCGACATCGACGCCATCCGCAAGGACGCGGCCGCCAAGATCGAGGCCTATGACATCCGCCCGCCCAATTGCCGTCTGAAATCCGCGAACTTCTCCGGCGGCAACCAGCAGAAGATCGTGCTGGCCCGCGAGATGGAGCAGGATCCGACCGTCCTCGTCGTCGCCCAGCCGACGCGCGGCGTCGATGTCGGCGCCATCGAGTTCATTCACAAGCGCATCATCGAGATGCGCGATGCCGGCAAGGCCGTGCTTCTCGTCTCTGTCGAACTCGACGAGATCCGGTCGCTTTCCGACCGCATCCTGGTCATGTTCGCCGGCCGCATCGCGGGCGAGCGCGGACCGGATGCCACGGAAGGCGAACTCGGCCTGCTCATGGCCGGAGTCACCGGGGCGCAGGAGGCCGCCGAATGAAGTGGCAAGAAGAGCGCCGGAAAACCGGCTCCGGCGACGCAATGATGCCTCACGCTCAATCCATGAAATATCCGGTGGACAGGTTCTAGATGGCGACACCCTATGCGAAGCTGCCCGCCTGGGCGGATTATGGCCTGATCCCGCTGATCAACCTGACGGTGGCTTTCCTCGTCTCGGGCCTTGTCGTCATGCTGGCCGGCGAAAACCCGGTCAAGGCCGCGGGCATCCTTGTTTCAGGGGCTTTCGGCTCCGGTTCGGGCATCGGTTATACCCTGTTCTACGCCACTAACTTCATCTTCACGGGCCTTGCCGTGGCTGTCGCCTTCCATTGCGGCCTGTTCAACATCGGCGGCGAGGGACAGGCCTATATCGCGGGCCTCGGCGTGGCGCTGGTCTGCCTTGCCTTCGACACGGTCTTCCCCTGGTGGATCAACTTTCCGCTGGCCATTCTGGCCTCCGCGGCCATCGGCGGGTTGTGGGCCTTCATCCCGGCGGTGCTTCAGGCCCGGCGCGGCAGCCATATCGTCATCACGACGATCATGTTCAATTTCATCGCCGCCTCGGTCATGGTCTATCTGCTTGTCGGGCCGCTCAAGCCGCTGGGCTCCATGGCGCCGCAGACTCGCACCTTCGAGGCCGCCGCCCATCTGCCCAAGCTCGACTGGCTGATCACCATGTTCGGCTTCAAGCTGCGCTCCACGCCGCTCAACCTGTCCTTCATTCTCGCCCTCGTGATGAGTTTCGTGGTCTGGCTGGTGATCTGGCGAACGAAACTTGGCTACGAGATCCGCACCCAGGGCTTCTCGCCGCGCGCCGCCCGCTATGCCGGCGTGTCGGAAACGCGCATCATCGTCATCACCATGATGATCTCCGGCGCGCTGGCCGGCATGATGGCGCTGAACCCGGTCATGGGCGACCAGCACCGCCTGCAGCTGGACTTCGTCACCGGCGCGGGTTTCGTCGGCATCGCGGTGGCGCTGATGGGCCGCTCGCATCCCGCCGGCATCATCCCCGCCGCCATATTGTTCGGCATGCTCTATCAGGGCGGCGCCGAACTGGCCTTCGAGATGCCCAATATCAGCCGTGACATGATCGTCATCATCCAGGGCCTTGTCATCCTCTTCGCCGGAGCGCTGGAAAACCTCTTCCGCCCGGCGGTGCAGGCCTTCTTCGGCCGGATCATGCAGGAGGATGTGCGCGCCGCGCCGATTTCCAGCGGGGAGAGCCACTGATGGACTGGCAGCTTTATCTCGGCCTCAACGTCCTGGATTCCACCATCCGCATTTCCGCGCCGCTGCTCCTGGCCTGCCTCGCCGGCCTCTATTCGGAACGCTCCGGCGTTTTCGACATCGGCCTGGAAGGCAAGATGCTTGCCGGCGCCTTTGCCGGCGCGGCCGCCGCCACCGCCTTCGGTTCCGCCTGGATCGGTCTCGCCTTCGCCATCCTGGTGTCGGTCTTCTTCGCCCTCATCCACGGCTTTGCCTCGATCACCGCACGCGGCAACCAGATCGTCTCCGGCGTGGCGATCAACTTCATCGCCGCCGGTGGCGCCGTCATCCTGGGCCAGGCCTGGTTCCGGCAGGGCGGGCGCACGCCTTCGCTGGTCGGCGAGGAGCGGTTCGCGGCCTGGACCTTGCCCTTCGCCGACAGCCTCGCCGGCGTTCCGGTACTCGGGCCCCTTTACCGCGAGCTTGTGTCCGGCCATTACCTGCTGGTCTATGTCGCCTTCCTCATGGTGCCTGTCACATGGTGGGTGCTGTTCCGCACCCGTTTCGGCCTGCGCCTGCGCGCCGTGGGCGAGAACCCTGCCGCCGTGGACACCGCCGGCATTTCGGTCACCTTCCTGCGTTACCGCGCGGTGATGATCACCGGCGTGCTGTGCGGCCTGTCGGGTGCCTACCTCTCGGTCGCCCAGAATGCCGGTTTCGTGAAGGACATGACGGCCGGCAAGGGCTTCATCGCGCTTGCCGCGCTCATCTTCGCCAAGTGGCGGCCGGTCAACGCCATGTTCGCCTGCCTGCTCTTCGGATACCTCGAGGCGCTCGGCATCTCGCTCCAGGGCAAGCCGCTGCCGCTGGTCGGCGCGGTGCCGGTCCAGTTCATGCAGGCGCTGCCCTATGTCCTGACGGTCATCCTGCTTGCCGGCTTCATCGGCAAGGCCATCCCGCCGCGCGCCGGTGGCGTGCCCTATGTCAAGGAGCGCTGACATGGCCGCGGACCTTTTCGCCGCCGCGCGCGCCGCCATGGCCCGCGCGCATGTGCCCTACTCGAAATTTCCGGTCGGCGCGGCCCTGCGCACGGCGGACGGGCGAATCCACGCGGGCGCCAACATCGAGAACATGTCGTTTCCCGAAGGCTGGTGCGCCGAGACCACCATGCTGTCGCATTTTGTGATGGATGGCGGCGGCGAGATCGCGGAGATCTGCGTCGTTGCCGAAAAGATGGACCGCATCACCCCCTGCGGCGGCTGCCGCCAGCGCCTCGCCGAGTTTGCCGGCCCCCACGCACGGCTCTACCTGTGCGACCAGGCCGGCATTGTCGACGAGATGACCATGGCCGACATCCTTCCGCTCGCATTCCGGACCGAGGCGCTGAAATGACCCAGACCGTGGATATCCTCGTGGAGCGCCTGAACGGCCTGGCGCCGCGCATCGCCTTCGTCTTGGGTTCGGGCCTCGGTACGCTTGTCGACGGGGTGGAGAAGGCCGTGCGCATCCCCTATGGCGACCTGCCGGGCTTTCCGAAAAGCGGGGTTACGGGCCATGCCGCGGAAGTCGTCGCCGGATATCTCGGCGGCCAGCCGGTCCTCATGCTGTCGGGCCGCAGCCACTATTACGAACACGCCAACGCAGCCGCCATGCGCCCCGCGCTGGAGACCCTTCAGGGCCTGGGCATCGAGAGGATCGTCCTCACCAATGCCGCCGGTTCGCTGGAAGAGGCGTTGCCCCCCGGCTCGGTCATGCTGATCGAGGATCACATCAACTTTTCCGGCTCCAATCCGCTCTTTCACGAACCGACCGACCGCCGCTTCGTCGGGCTGACCGAGGCCTATGATCCGGCCATGCGCCGCGCCATCGAACAGGCGGCGCAGGCCGAGGGCATCGCGCTCGGCAAGGGCGTCTACATGTGGTTTTCCGGGCCGTCCTTCGAAACGCCGGCCGAAATCCGCATGGCCCGGGTCATGGGCGCGACGGCGGTCGGCATGTCCACCGTGCCGGAGGGGATCCTCGCCCGTTTCCTTGGCCTGCGCGTTGCCGCCTGTTCGGTCATCACCAACTATGCTGCGGGCATGACGGGCGCTGAACTCTCCCACCAGGAAACCAAGGACATGGCGCCGGAGGGCGGACGCAAGCTTGCCGCGATCCTCACCCGTGCCCTGGCGCAAGGAGGACTGAATGGCTGACCCGGACGAGGCGGCGCTTGCCGCCCGGCTCATCGCCTGCCTCGATTACACCGAGCTTGGCGACAATTGCACGCCAGCCGATGTCGACCGCCTTCTCGACCGCGCCGTGACGCCCGTCGGGCCCGTGGCCGCGGTTTGCGTCTGGCCGCGTTTCGTGGCGCGATGCAGGGAACGGCTCGCGGGCACCGGCATTCGCATCGCGACTGTCGTCAACTTCCCCCATGGCGGGGCGGACTACGCGGACGCGCTGGAAGAGACCCGCCGCGCCGTCGAGGATGGTGCCGACGAGATCGACATGGTGATCACGCGGGCGAAAATTCCCGGCGACCCGGATTTCGTGACAAACCAGGTCGCGGCCTTTGTCGAGGCGGCGCAGGGCCGTCCCGTCAAGGCGATCCTCGAATCGGGTGAAATGGCGGGTGCCGGGGACATCCACGTTGCCGCCCGCGCCGCCATCGCCGGCGGCGCGCGCTTCGTCAAGACCTCCACCGGCAAGACCGCCCATGGCGCCTCGCTGGAAGCGGCCCGCGCCATGCTTGAGGCGATCCGGGCATCGGGCAGGCCGGTCGGGCTGAAGCCCTCGGGCGGTGTGCGGACACTGGCTGACGGCAAGGCCTATCTCGATCTGGCCGGCGAGATCATGGGCCCGGACTGGGCGACGCCTGAAACCTTCCGCATCGGCGCATCGGGCATCCTTTCCGATCTCCTCGCCCATGCGGGAGCGGGCGGCGAAGCCGGTACGAACCGGGGCGGCTATTGATGCTCACCCGCGAGATCATCCGCAAGAAGCGCGATGGCGGGACGCTGTCGCATGACGAGATCCGTCATCTGGTGGCGGGCCTTGCTTCGGGCGACGTTTCGGAGGGCCAGGTGGCAGCCTTCGCCATGGCGGTCTTCTTTCGCGGTCTTGAACCGGAGGAGGGCGTGGCGCTGACGCTCGCCATGCGCGATTCCGGAACCGTGCTCGACTGGTCGGACCTGCCCGGACCCGTAACCGACAAGCATTCCACAGGCGGTGTGGGCGACAATGTCTCGCTCATGCTTGCCCCGATCGTGGCAGCCTGCGGTGCCTATGTGCCGATGATTTCCGGCCGGGGCCTCGGCCATACCGGCGGCACGCTGGACAAGATGGATTCCATCCCCGGCTATCAAAGCCAGCCCGACAACGCGCTTTTCCGCGCCTGCGTGAAGGAAACCGGCTGCGCCATCATCGGCCAGACCGCTGATCTGGCCCCCGCGGACAAGCGTTTCTACGCCATACGCGATGTCACAGCGACAGTGGAATCGATCCCGCTGATCACGGCCTCCATCCTGTCCAAGAAGCTGGCCGCCGGACTGCAGTCCCTGGTGCTGGATGTGAAATGCGGCAATGGCGCTTTCATGGAAACGGGGCGCGAGGCCGCGAAACTGGCCCGAAGGCTGGTCGAGGTCGCCAATGGCGCCGGCCTGAAGACCCACGCCCTCGTCACCGGCATGAACGAGCCGCTGGCGTCCGCGGCGGGCAATGCGCTGGAAGTCATGAACGCGGTCGATTTCCTGACCGGCCGGGGCCGCGATCCTCGCCTTGAGAAGGTGGTCATGGCGCTGGCAGCGGAAATGCTGTTGCTGAGCGGCATCGCCGCCTCCAACCACGAAGGGGCGTCACGCGCCATCGAGGCGCTGGATAGCGGCCGTGCGGCCGAGGTTTTCGCCCGCATGGTGGCGCGGCTTGGCGGTCCTGCCGATTTCATGGAAAGGGCGCAGCAGCATCTTGGCGCCGCTCCGGTGCGGATGGATGTTCCGGCGCCCCGGGCCGGCCATGTCGCCGCTGTCGATACGCGTGCCATCGGCGTGGCCGTTGTCGCCCTCGGCGGCGGACGGCAGACGGCGGCCGATGCGATTGACCCGCATGTCGGCCTGTCGGACCTTGTAGCGGTCGGAACGCGCGTCGAAGAGGGTGAGCCGCTGGCCTGTGTTCACGCCCGCAGCGCCGATGCCGCGAAACGTGCGGCAGCCGGGGTGGCCGCCGCATTCAGGATCGCCCGGGAAAAGCAGAAACCGGCTCGCGCGGGGCTCAGGCGCATCACCGGATAGCGTTGAGCAGGCTACTGCTCCATTCGCAGCGTGTTTCCCTCGACCCGGAAGCTGTCCAGCCGCTGGAGGAAACTCATCCCGATGAGCGTTCCTGAAAGCGCCTTGTCGTCCAGGACGACCGCTTTCACGTCCCTGACCTCGATGCGCCCGATCTGGACGCGTTCGATGGTGGCGGCAGCCGCCTTGGTCTTGCCGTTTGCGGTGTTCACCTCGTAGATGAAATCGGGACGGGAAAGCCGGATGCCGATCCGCCGGGCCGTCGAACTGTTGATGGCGACGAGCGTGGCGCCGGTGTCGACGAGGGCTGCCTGCGGGCGGCCGTTGAGCCGGAACTCGTCGCGGAAATGTCCCAGGTCGTCGATGCGGATCACGTGGTGCCGGTTGGAAAGCCGCCCGGTGGGCTCCCGGGTCGCTGCCGTCTTGATCATGGCGAGTTGCACGTCGTCGCCTTGCCTGACGCTGGCGGCAACGTTTTCCACCAGGTCCGGATTGGACTGGATCAGCATGGGCACCGAGGCCGAGAGGCCCACGAAAACACTCAGCAGGATCAGCTTCTTCATGACGCGCGACTCCCGTCTCGCGCACATTCATAACGAAAAGCCGTGCAACTCGGCTTAACGCGACACATGATCACTTTCACTGTTCGCCGACAGCGTTAACAGGCGGTTTCCCGTTTCCGCGATCCGGAGCCGCCGCGGCAGGCGGTCACTTGGTGCCGTACATCCGGTCGCCGGCATCGCCCAGACCCGGCACGATATAGCCCTTCTCGTTGAGGTGGCTGTCGATGGCCGCGGTGAAGACCGGCACGTCGGGATGCGCCCTCGTGAAGTTTTCAACGCCCTCGGGCGCTGCGAGCAGACAGACGAAGCGGATGTTGTTGGCGCCCCGCTCCTTCAGTTTCTGCACCGCCGCAATGGCCGAATTGGCAGTGGCAAGCATGGGATCGACCACGATGACAAGCCGGTTGTCGAGTTCGCCGGGGGCCTTGAAGTAATATTCCACCGCCTCCAGCGTGTCGTGGTCGCGGTAGAGCCCGATATGGGCCACGCGCGCGGCGGGCACGAGATCGAGCATTCCTTCCAGCAGGCCGTTGCCGGCACGCAGGACCGACGCGAACACCAGCTTCTTGCCCTCCAGCGTCGGGGCGTCCATCGCCATCAGCGGCGTTTCGATGTGCTTGGTGGTCAGTTCCAGGTTTCGCGTGACCTCGTAGCACAAGAGGTGGGAAATCTCCTTGAGCAGGCGGCGGAAGCCGGCCGTCGAGGTTTGCTTGTCGCGCATGATCGTCAGCTTGTGCTGCACGAGCGGGTGGTCGACGACGGTGACGTTCGCCATGATCTTCTCCGGATGCAATCTGTTTGGCCAACTCTAGCGATGCTTGACCGCCGGAGAAACCGGCCGGGCCGCGAGGCCACAGCTTTTATCGTCAGAAAGCCTCGCCTTGCGCCGCCTGGAAGCTGTCGATCCTGGCCAGCAGGGCGGCCCGCGTTTCGCCGTCGACGAAAGCTGCCTCGATGGCCGTTCGCGTCACGCCGGCAAGGGCCGCGTCGTCGAGGCCGAAATGCTCGCGCGCGATGGCGTATTCGCGCCCGATGGTCGAATGGAAATGCGGCGGGTCATCGGAATTGAGCGTCACCCGGCATCCAGCGCGCATCAGCGCCGGGAACGGATGATCGGCGAAGGACGGAAACACGCCGAGCGCGATGTTGGACCCCGGGCAGTATTCCAGCACGGTTCCCTCATCGGCGATCCTGGCGACCAGGTCCGGGTTCTCGATGGCGCGTACGCCATGGCCGATACGCGACGGCCGGAAGTGGTCCAGCGCCCCGGCAACGCTTTCCCATCCGCACAATTCGCCGGCATGGACCGTGATGCCGAGTCCGGCCTCGCGGGCAAGGTCGAAGGCGGGCACGAAATCGGCCAGCGCGCCCATGCGCTCGTCGCCCGCCATGCCGAAGCCCGAGACCACGGACCGGTCGCAGCGGGTGGCGAACCGCGCGGCTTCCATCACCGATTCGGCGCCGAAATGGCGCACGCCGGTCACGATCTGGCGCGATTCGATGCCCGTGTGGGCCTTGGCGCGGGCCATCCCCTCCGCCAGTCCTTCCGTGTAGGCCTCCGGTGAAAGCCCGGCATGGCGGGCGTGGTCGGGCGAGGTGAAGAACTCGCCATAGATCGCGCCTTCCGCGGCGATGGAGACGAGATAGTCCTCCGCCAGCAGGGCATAGTCCTCCGGCGTCCTGAACAGCGCGGCGGCCGCGTCATAGGCGGCCAGGAAGCTGGTGAAGTCCTGCCAGACATAGGCATCGCCACGGATGAAGGCGGACATGTCGGCATTGTATTTCTCCGCCTGCTTCAGGACGAGCGCCGGTGACGCGGCGCCCTCGATATGGCAGTGGATCTCGGCTTTCGGCAGCATGGACACGCAGTGCTTCCCTCCTGTTCGGCCCGGATGGCCGGGGCGGCGCCGTGACTGCGCCGCTTCATCGCGGTTTTCACGATAGCGCGCCCGGGAATTATCTTCTATGGTCCCGCGCGACGTGTGACAGGTGGATTTTATGTCAGGAAACCGGACGACCGCTTCAGGCGGAATGGAGACGAGCTATGGCTTCCGCACCGTGGGAACGGGTGAGAAGCAGGGGCTGGTCAACGAGGTCTTCCACAAGGTCGCCGAGCGTTACGACATCATGAACGACCTGATGTCGGCCGGCCTGCACCGCGCCTGGAAGGACGCGATGGTCGCCTGGCTCAACCCGCCGAAGCGCCCCGGCTGGCATGTGCTCGACGTGGCCGGAGGCACCGGCGACATTGCCTTTCGCATCGTGGAGGCTTCCGGCCGCAATGCCGATGCCACCGTGCTCGACATCAACGGCTCCATGCTGTCGGTCGGCCGCGACCGTGCCATCAAGCGCGGCCTTGCCGACCGGGTGACATTCGTGGAGGCCAATGCCGAGGAACTGCCCTTCCCTGACGAGACCTTCGACGCCTATACCATTGCCTTCGGCATCCGCAACGTTCCCCGGATCGAGGTGGCGCTGGCCGAAGCCTTCCGCGTGCTGAAGACCGGCGGACGGCTGATGGTGCTGGAGTTTTCCGAGGTCGACATGCCGTTCCTCGACCGCGTCTACGAGGCCTGGTCCTTCAACGCCATTCCGAGGATCGGGCAGGCGGTCACCGGCGACGGCGAACCCTACCGCTATCTCGTCGAATCGATCCGCAAGTTCCCCAACCAGCGCGATTTCGCCACCATGATCGGCCGCGCCGGTTTCGACCGGGTCACATGGCGCGATTATTCCGGCGGCATCTGCGCGCTGCATTCCGGGTGGAAACTGTAGGCCCGGCATGAGCACGATCGGCGCATATTTCCGGCTGGCCCGCGCGGGCTGGATCATGGTCCGCGAAGGCGTCATCGCCGCCGCGCCCGGCGAGCATCTGGAAGGCCTGCCGCGGCTGGGCTGGCAGGCCGCGAAGCTGTTCGCGCGCCGCCGCGTGCGCGAGCGCGACCGTTCCGAGCGCCTGTCGCGGGCGCTCAACCGTCTCGGGCCCTCCTATGTCAAGCTGGGCCAGTTCATGGCAACGCGTCCCGACGTGGTGGGCCGCGACATAGCCCTGGATCTCGCCCACCTGCAGGACCGGATGGATTTCTTTTCCGAGGCCGCCGCGCGCCGGGCCGTGGAAACCTCGCTCGGCCGCCCGGTCAAAGACGTGTTCTCGCGTTTCGAGCCACCCATCGCGGCCGCCTCCATCGCCCAGGTGCATCCCGCCGAGGTGGAAGACGCCAATGGCTGGCGAAAGGTCGCGGTCAAGGTCATCCGGCCCGGCGTGCGCGAACGTTTCGCCCATGACAACGAGGCCTTCCTGCTTCTGTCGCAATTGCAGGAGCGCTTCATTCCGGCGACCCGCCGCTTGCGGCCGGTGGAGGTGGCGCGCACGCTGGAGCGATCGACGCGCATCGAGATGGACCTGCGCCTGGAAGCCGCAGCGCTTTCGGAAATGGCCGCGAACACCGAGGAGGATCCCGGATTCCGCCTGCCCAGGGTGGATTGGGAGCGCACCGGCCGCGACGTCCTGACGATGGAATGGATCGACGGCATCAAGATGTCGAACATCGAGGCGCTGCGTGCTTCCGGTCACGATCTCGAAAGGCTGGCGGCGACCATCATCCAGTCGTTCCTGCGCCATGCGTTGCGCGACGGTTTCTTCCATGCCGACATGCATCCGGGCAATCTCTTCGTCGACGATGCGGGCCATGTCGTCGCCGTCGATCTCGGCATTGCCGGGCGCATCGGCAAGAAGGAGCGCCGTTTCCTCGCCGAGATCCTCTACGGTTTCATCACGCGGGATTACCGCCGGGTGGCGGAGGTGCATTTCGAGGCCGGATATGTGCCCGAACACCATGACGTGGCGAGTTTCGCCCAGGCGATCCGCGCCATCGGCGAACCGATCCACGGCCAGTCGGCCGAAACCATTTCCATGGCCAAGCTGCTGACCCTGCTCTTCGAAGTGACCGAACTCTTCGACATGGAAACCCGGCCCGAGCTGCTCCTCTTGCAGAAGACAATGGTCGTGGTGGAGGGCGTGGCGCGCGAACTGGATCCCGCCTTCAACATGTGGAAGACGGCCGAGCCCGTTGTCGGCGACTGGATCCGTGCCAATCTCGGCCCGCGCGGCATGGCCGAGGATGCCCGCGAGGGCATCGGTGCGCTGGTGAACCTTGCCCGCCAGGCGCCGGAATTCTCCCGCCGTGCCGAACGCCTGTCCCGCGAGATCGACGCCATGGCGGAAAACGGCTTGCGCTTCGACGAGGAAACCGCCCGTGCCATCGGCAAGGCCGAGGCCCGCCACACGCGCTCGGGCCGCATCGCACTCTGGGTCATCGCCGCCTCAGCGCTCTGGATTGCCTGGCAGGTGACGTGACCCGGTGATTGCGTTGCGGCGCGCATTGTGATTGCATTGCAATCACAACTGAACCGGAGTGCAATCATGGCTTCGATCACCATTCGCAATCTTGATCCCGCCATCAAGGATGCATTGCGCCAGCGGGCTGCCGCCAATGGCCGGTCCATGGAAGAGGAAGCGCGCATCTATTTCGCCGAACTCGCTGCGGCCACGGATATTCCGCCGGCCATCGCCCCGGCGGATGCGCTTGTCGAGCGGGCGTCCGGCATCCGGCAGACACTGGCCGGCAAGCGTATCCTGCTCGTCATCGGCGGCGGCATCGCGGCCTACAAGTGCCTCGACCTGATCCGGCGCCTGCGCGAGCGCGGCACGGCCGTGCGATGTGTGATGACCGCGGCCGCGAAGCAGTTCATCACGGAACTGGCCGTCGGCGCGCTGACGGCGGACCGCGTCTTCACCGATCTCTTCGACCGGGCCGACGAGCACGATGTCGGGCATATCCGCCTGTCGCGCGAGGCCGACCTGATCGTTGTCGCCCCGGCAACCGCCGACCTGATGGCCAAGATGGCAAACGGCCTGGCCAACGACCTGGCATCCACCGTGCTGCTGGCCACGAACCGCCCGGTCCTGATCGCGCCGGCAATGAACCCGGCCATGTGGAACCATGCCGCCACGCGGCGCAACCGCAAGACGCTGGAGCGCGACGGCATCGCCTTTGCCGGTCCGGGCCGCGGCGAGATGGCCGAAAGCGGCGAGGCCGGCGAGGGGCGCATGGCCGAACCGCTGGAGATCGTGGCGCACATCGAAACCATGCTCGACAGCAGCCCGAAGCCGCTGAAGGGACGGCGCATCGTCATGACCTCCGGCCCGACCCACGAACCGATCGACCCGGTGCGCTACATCGCCAACCGCTCGTCCGGCAAGCAGGGCCATGCCATTGCCGCTGCGCTGGCGCGTCTCGGCGCCGATGTGCAACTCGTCTCCGGCCCCGTCTCGATCCCTGATCCCGTTGGCGTGACCGTGACCCGCGTGGAGAGCGCGCGCGAGATGTTGCAGGCCGTGGAGAGCCTGCTGCCCGCCGATGCCGGCGTCTTTGTTGCTGCCGTGGCGGACTATCGCGTCGAGAACGCGGCAGACCGGAAGATCAAGAAAGAGGGTTCGTCAGGGGCGCCGGAACTGAAACTCGCCGAGAACCCGGATATCCTGAAGACCGTCGGCCACCATGAAAGGCGCCCGCGCCTCGTCATCGGCTTCGCCGCCGAGACCAATGACGTGGTGGCGCATGCGCGCGGCAAGCTGGAGCGAAAGGGCGCCGACATGATCGTCGCCAATGACGTCTCGGCGGGGACCGGCATCGGCGCAACCGGCGTCATGGGCGCGGACCGCAACCGCGTCGTCATCGTGTCGAAAACCGGCGAGGACGCCTGGCCGGAAATGGACAAGGACGAGGTCGCCGCGCGCCTCGCGCAACTGGTCGCGCAGCATTTGGCCGAAGGCTGATCGCGCCGCCTCAGTTCACCGTGGACCGGGTCAGGATCCGGTGGCAGGGCGTGAAGCGCTTGTTTTCCAAGAGGCCTCCGCCTGTCTGCCGCTTCAGCCGTGCATCGGCACGTTGCACCGCGATCCGGCAGCGCTGCTGCGACCGCTCGACCACGCGCCAGTTGCCCTGTTGCAGCCGCCCGTCTGCGGCACGGTAGACAAAGACGCGCTCCGCCATCCAGGCATGCCCGTCGTCGTGCTTGCGGCGGTGATCGTCGGCAAGCGCCGTCGGGGAGACAAGGGCGGCAAGCCCGGCGAGAAGGACGAGGCGTTTCATCGAGGTCTCCGCATTGGGGTTCGGTTGCGTGAAATGTTTCCCTCAGGATTTTTTCAGGAACGCCCATGATGCGGGCGGTTTTGTGGACGTCGGCACAACGGGTGTGGCGCCCCGCCTGTTCCCGGCAGGGCGGCATTGTGCATCCCGCCATTGAACAATCCGTTGCCGTGGCGCGCATTGCGCCGGTATTCTTCATGCCTATTTTCGGCGAAACCGAACAAGGAGGACAGATCATGTCCATTCGTCCGATCCGCCAGATCTCCGGCACCCGTCCGACGCTCGAGGGCGCCGGCGTCCATCTTCACCGCGTCTTCGGCTTCGGCGACCCTTCGCTGACCGATCCCTTCCTGATGATGGACGACTTCCGCAACGACCGCCCGGAAGACTATGCCGCCGGGTTCCCCTGGCATCCCCACCGCGGCATCGAGACCATCACCTATGTCCTGTCGGGCACGGTCGATCATGCCGACAGCCTCGGCAATGCCGGTACGCTGGGCGCGGGTTCCGTGCAGTGGATGACGGCCGGTTCCGGCATCCTGCACCAGGAGATGCCCAAGGGCGATGCCTTCGGGCGCATGCACGGCTTCCAGCTCTGGGCGAACCTGCCGTCCGACAAGAAGATGACCAGCCCGCGCTACCAGGACATCCAGTCGAAGGAGATTCCCGAGATCACCGACGACGACGGCACGAAGGTGCGCGTGATCGTGGGCGAGTTCTGGGGCAAGTCCGGCCCGGTCGATGGCATTGCGGCCGACCCGCAATATCTCGATATCACCGTGCCGGCGGGCCGGCGCAAGACCTTCAAGGTCGATACCTACCGCAATGCCTTCGCCTACATCTTCGAGGGCTCGGCGACCTTCCGCGATGCCTCGCGCCCCTTCGGCGTGCTGGTGGAAAAGGAAGTGAACGGCGAGGAAATCCATGTCCGTGACATGTCGGGCAACCGCACCCTGGTGATCTTCGACACCGGCGACGAGGTGACGGTGCAGGCTGGCGAAAAGGGCGTGCGCTTCCTGCTGGTTTCGGGCAAGCCGATCCGCGAGCCGGTGGCGTGGCACGGGCCGATCGTCATGAACACGCAGGAGGAACTGGCGCAGGCCTTCAAGGAACTGCGCAACGGCTCCTTCATCAGGGAAGGCGCCCGGTTCGAGTGAGCCAATCGCCTTGACCTGCCGAAATGAAAAGCCCCGGCGGAGATCCTCTCCCCGCCGGGGTGCTTCCACTAGATGGACGCGATGCCTCAGGCCGCCTTCGGGTCCTTGATGGTGCGCAGGTAGGGCAGCACGACGTTGACGTCACCGAACTTTTCCTTCGCCTGGTCCGTGGTCAGCGACAGGGCGACGATGACGTCCTCGCCAGGCATCCAGTTGGCCGGGGTGGCGATCGGAACGCCGTCCGTCGCCATCACCGCGTCGAGCGCGCGCAGCACTTCCGCAAAGTTGCGGCCCACCGACATCGGATAAGTCATCATCAGGCGCACCTTCTTGTCCGGCCCGATGATGAAGACCGAGCGGACGGTCGCGGTGTCGGCTGGCGTGCGGCCGTCCTTCAGCCAGGCTTCCGCCGGCAGCATGTCGAAAGCCTTGGACAATTCCAGGCTGGTGTCGGCGACGATGGGGAAGAAGGCCGGCGCCTTGGCGACCTGCTCGATGTCGCCCTTCCACTTCCTGTGCTCCTCGACATTGTCGACAGAGATGCCGAGCACCTTCACGCCGCGTTTTTCCCACGCGTCCTTGAGTTGCGCAACGGCGCCGAACTCGGTGGTGCAGACGGGCGTGAAGTCCTTGGGATGGGAGAACAGGATGGCATAGCTGTCGCCGATGAAGTCATGAAGGGCAAAGCTGCCATGATCGGTCTCGACGGTGATGTTCGGTACGGTGTCGTTGATGCGGAGCGCCATGTCAGGTCCTCGACTTGATTGTTTCGGGAAGGATGATTTTCATCTCATATATTGAAGATGCCAGACGATTTTGACTGCGACTGTGCGCCGCAGCATGGGCAGGGTGTCTTGGCAATTCCGGGATTTGCGGCTGTCCTGCCTGCCTTCAGACGATCTGGAAGAAGATCGCCTTGGCGACGGCTTCAGCGGTGCTGCGCGATCGTGTCTTGCGCCGTGCTGCAGCCAGGTAGGCTTCCGCCGTCTTGGGGGAAATCTCCATTTCCCAGGCCGCCTGCGCGACGGTCATGCCTCCCGCGATCAGCGAAAGCACGCGGGTTTCCTGCCGCGAAAGCGCGAAGCACGCTTGCGCGAAGGGCGTCCGGAAGGTCGCGTCGAACGCTGCCAGCTGCTCCGCGAGACTGTCGACCCGGCCTTCCAGCAACCGGTCGAAGGCTCGGCCGTCCTGCGGGCCGTGGCGTAGTCCGTATCCGCCGCAGATTTGGCCCGAGCCGTACAGGACCGGCAGGCCGAGGCCGACGTCCATGCCATGCAGGCGGTTCAGCAGGCGCCGCTGCATCTGGGTTTGCGTGGCACCGGCCCAGGTTTCGTCGTGGTGCCAGAAACAGGGCCGCCGGTGTTCCAGGACGAAGGCGGTCACGCGATCATCGCCCAACGGATTGCCCGCAACGGCCTCGAGAAAGGCGGCGGGATAGGTGACTTTCCAAAGGCCGCGCTGGTGCAGGGAAGAAAGCCCGCTGGCGGTCACCCCCACCGGGTAGGTGCCATAGTAGAGGCCGTCCACCTCGAATTCACCCGCCAGCCACTCTTCCAGGGCAGACCAGAGTAGATCCGCCCCAATACTGTCTTTGTCGAACGTGCTGAAACGTTTTTCAATGAAATCCGAAAGTAGCATGTGATTCCCCGCCCTGCTTCCCATTAGCAGGCGAAGGCGGCCTCGGGAAATCCCCATATTGTCGAAAAAGATAAACAAGTATGTACTAACTAAACTCCTGATGCGGCAGGAGGGGGCGGTCCCAATCGCCCCTTTTTCATGAGGGAAAGCCGCCCGCCACTTGCCCCGGCGGCAGCTTTCCCTCATTTTTTCCGGATAAGGCTCTGTTCGGCGTCACGCTGCGGCGCGCACCTGGTAGTCCTTGACCGCCTTGAACGTCACCGCCTTCCAGCGTTCGGCCTCGTAATTCAGCGAGAAGGCGTTTTGCGCCAGGAAAACCGGGTCGCCGTCGAGGTCGCGGGCGATGTCGCCGCGGTGGGCATCCATGAATCGCTGCAATTCGGCCTTGTCGGCCTCCATCCAGCGGCAGACGGAGAAGCGCGCCGGCTCGAAATCCACCGGAAGCTGGTATTCCTGTGCGAGGCGTTCGCGCAGCACGTCGATCTGCAGCGCGCCGACCACGCCGACGATGGAGGGCGAGCCGTCCTCGGGGTTGAAAAGCTGCACAACGCCCTCCTCGGCCATCTGCTGCAGCGCCTCGTTGAGCTTCTTGCCCTTCATGGCGTCCATCAGTCGCACGCGGCGCAGGATCTCCGGCGCGAAGTTCGGCACGCCGTGGAACAGCAGGTCTTCGCCTTCGGTGAGCGTGTCGCCGATGCGCAGCGTGCCGTGGTTGGGAATGCCGACCACATCGCCGGCCCTCGCCTCGTCGGCAAGCTGGCGCTGCGAGGCGAAGAAGAATTGCGGCGCCGACAGCGTGATCGGCTTGCCGGTGCGCACCAGCTTGGCCTTCATGCCGCGCGACAGCGTGCCCGAGCAGACGCGCGCGAAGGCAATGCGGTCGCGGTGGTTGGGGTCCATGTTGGCCTGGATCTTGAAGACGAAGGCCGTCATCCTGTCTTCCGTCGCCTCGACGCGGCGGATGTCGGCCTCCTGGGCGCGTGGCGCCGGCCCGTAGTCCACCAGGGCGTCGATCAGGTCGCGCACGCCGAAATTCTTCAGCGCGGAGCCGAAATAGACAGGCGTGAGATGGCCCTCGCGGAAGGCCTGCCGGTCGAAAGGCTTGCAGGCCTCGCGGGCAAGGTCCACTTCCTCGATGAAGCCTTCGCGCTCGTTTTCCGGCAGCTTGCCGCAGGCCGCCTCGGCTTGCGGACCGTTCACCGGGGTCCGATCCACTTCCTCATCGGAGCCGCGCACCGCGTTGCTGGCCAGTTCATAGGTGCCGCAGAAGGTCTTGGAGCGCCCGATCGGCCAGTTCACAGGCGCGGTGTCCAGCGCCAGCTTCTGCTCCACTTCGTCCAGGATCTCGAACGGGTCGCGGCTTTCGCGGTCCATCTTGTTGACGAAGGTGACGATGGGAATGTCGCGCAGGCGGCAGACCTCGAACAGCTTCAGCGTCCGCGGCTCGATGCCCTTGGCCGCGTCAATCACCATGACGGCGGAATCGACCGCCGAAAGCGTGCGATAGGTGTCGTCGGCGAAGTCCTCGTGGCCCGGCGTGTCGAGCAGGTTGAACACGCAGTCCTTGTATTCGAAGGTCATCACCGAGGTGACGACGGAGATGCCGCGCTCGCGCTCGATCTTCATCCAGTCGGAGCGGCTCTGCACGCGGTTTTTCTTCGCCTTCACCTCGCCGGCAAGCTGGATCGCTCCGCCGAACAGCAGCAGCTTCTCGGTCAGGGTCGTCTTGCCCGCATCCGGGTGGGCGATGATCGCAAAGGTGCGGCGGCGCGCCACCGCCTGTTCGTTTGTCTCGGCCATGGGTTGGAAAATCCGGTCTCTCGATTGGCCGGGCTTTTAGCAAGTCAGCCGCGCCATGCCAAACCCGAAATGGCAAGGCTGGCCTGGGCAGGTTGACAAACATACCAACCGGTCGGTATCTTTGAATTGAAAGGGCTGGGGTGAATTCGACAATGCGCGCAAATGCGAAGACGGCCGCACGCGAGGAAACGAGGCGGAAATTGCTGGATACCGGTTTCACGCTCATCAGGGAAAAGGGCTACGCGGCAACGCGGGTGGATGACATCTGCGCCGCCGCCGGCGTCACCAAGGGCGGGTTCTTTCATCATTTCCGCTCCAAGGAGGATTGGGCCGCGGCAGTCGCCGCACATTGGGGCGAGGTGACTTCGTCCCTGTTTGCGGATGCACCCTATCGTGACCTCGCCGATCCGCTGGATCGTGTGCTGGGCTATGTCGATTTCCGCCACATGATCCTGCAAGGCTCGACGGCGGAGTTCACATGCGTGGCTGGAACGCTGGTCCAGGAAATCCACCTGGAAAGCCCGGCAATCCGGGCCGCCGCCGCCGCCGCGATCTTTGGCCACGCGGAGACGCTGGTCGCCGATATCGCCGAGGCGAGGGCCGCGCATTGCCCGCAGGCCGACTGGTCGCCGGAAAGCCTGGCTGCCTTCACCCAGGCTGCCCTGCAGGGAGCGTTCGTGCTGGCCAAGGCGAAGGGCGGGCCGGACACCGCGCGCGCCATTGTCGATCACTTGCGCCGCCATGTCGAAATGCTCTTCGGCGTGCCCCATGGCTCGGGCGGATTGAAGGCCGGTGCCGGGCACTGACGCGCTGAATTTTGCCGGCAACAGGATGGCCGCCTGGGCGCGGCGAACCACAGGGAGGAGAATGACATGAGCTTTGTGACAGGAATGCTGGCCGCGGTGCCGGAGGCCAACAGGCAGGCCTTCATCGACCACGCCAGGGCCGCCGCCGCTGTCTTCAGGGAATATGGCGCGCTGGAAGTCGTCGAATGCTGGGGAAACGATGTGCCCGACGGCGAAAGGACCTCCATGCCGATGGCCGTGCGCAAGGAGGACGGGGAAACGGTCGTCTTTTCCTGGATTGTCTGGCCGTCGAAGGCGGTCGCCGATGCCGGCATGGCCCGCATGATGGAGGATCCCAGGATGGCGCCTGAAACCAATCCCATGCCCTTCGATGGCAGCCGCATGATATTCGGTGGCTTCGATATCGTTCTGAAGGCCTGAGGAGAGATCGATGAGCGATGAGCGTGAACTGGTGGTGGACCGCGTTCTCCGGGCGCCGCGCGCCAGTGTCTGGCGCTGCTGGACCGAGCCGGAATTGCTGAAACAGTGGTTCTGCCCGAAGCCCTGGTTCGTTTCCGAGGTCCGCTCGGACCTGCGCCCCGGCGGCGAATTCTTTACCCGCATGAACGGACCCAATGGCGAAAGCCACGGCAGCCCCGGTGTCTGGCTGGAGGTGACGGAGGGCCGGCGCCTGGTCATGACCGACGCCTTCATGCCGGACTGGCAGCCGAAACCCGACCCTTTCATGGTTGCGATTGTCGAATTCACCGATGCCGGTGCCGGGTCAACGGGCTATCGCTGGATGGCCCGCCACTGGACAGGGGCGGCAAAGCGCCAGCACGAGGAGATGGGTTTCCACACCGGCTGGAACGCCGCCACCGATCAGCTCGAGGCGCTGGCGAAAACGCTGTGACCGGAACCGGAAGCCGGACCGGCAAGAGGAGAGACAGGACGATGACCGAACTGGTGACATGCGTGTGGTTCGACCACGGCGAGGCGGCCAGGGCGGCGGCCTTCTATGCTTCCACCTTTCCCGACAGCCATGTCGGCAGGGTCAACGCGGCCGCTTCCGACTATCCCGGCGGGCGGCAGGGCGATGAACTGACGGTCGAATTCACCGTCCTTGGCAGGCCGTTCCTGGGCCTGAATGGCGGCCCGGCCTTCAGGCCGAACGAAGCGGTCAGCTTCATGGTGCTGACTGAAAGCCAAGAGGAAACGGACCGGTACTGGAACGCGATCATCGGCCATGGCGGCGCGGAAAGCGCCTGCGGATGGTGCAGGGATGCCTGGGGCTTTTCCTGGCAGATCACGCCCAGGCGCCTGATCGAACTGACCACCAGCCCGGACCGTGAAAAGGCCAGGCGGGCGATGGAGGCCATGATGACCATGACGCGGATCGACATCGCCGCGCTGGAAGCCGCCTGCGCGGATTGAAGGAGACGCCCGTGCTGCCTGTTACCGAGACCGCCTTCGAGGGCGCCGGCCTTTCCGTTCCCTCTGTCACTGTCCGGGACGCCGTTCCCTGTGTCGCCATCCCCGCGTCGGGTGCCATGGCGGACCTGCCGCGTTTCGCGCCGCCGCTGTTCCCGGACCTTCATGGGTGGATGCATGAGCGGGGCGTGACCGGCATGGCGGGGTGCTTCCGTTACAAGGCGTTCCATCCGGATGGACGCGTCGGAATGGAAGTCGCCATGCTGCTGGAACACGCCGTGCCGGGCGACGCACAAGTCCTCGCCGGGGAACTGCCCGCCGGGCGATACGCCACGGCCACCTACACCGGTCCATACGACCGTCTTCATGACGCTTTCTGCATGCTTTCCGGTTGGCTGCGCGGCCGCGGCCTGTCCGCCGATGAACGGTACGAGGCCGGTAGCCGCTTTCCAGCGGCGCAAGCGGAAATCTACCGGGTGACCCCCATGGATACGGCCGATCCGGCGCGCTGGAAGACGGATCTCCTCGTCAAACTCGCCGATTGAACGCGGCCCCCTTGGCTTGCGCAGCCGCCTCGCCTAAGACTTCTTGCCTGGCACGGAGGAAGGGGCGCCATGACTGCGACGACCACGGATATCGCCAAGCGCGTCTATGACCATACGTGGAAGCTGGACCCCATTGTCCGCTCCCTGCTGGATACCGACTTCTACAAGCTGCTGATGCTCCAGATGATCTGGAAGATGCATCGTGACGTCCAGGTGCGCTTTTCGCTGATCAACCGCAAGCAGAGCGTCCGCCTCGCCGACGAGATCGACGTTCACGAACTGCGCGACCAGCTCGACCATGCCCGCTCCCTGACCCTGTCGAAGAAGGAGATGATCTGGCTGGCCGGCAACACCTTCTATGGCCGCAAGCAGATCTTCGAACCGGAATTCCTCGCCTGGTTCGAGACCTTCCGCCTGCCGCCCTACGAACTGGCGGTGCGCGACGGCCAGTTCGAGCTGGAGTTCACCGGCTCATGGGCCGAGACGACCATGTGGGAGATCCCGGCGCTGGCGATCATCAACGAATTGCGCTCGCGCGCGGCCATGCGCGGCATGGGTCCCTTCGCGCTCGATGTGCTCTATGCCCGCGCCAAGGCTAAGATGTGGGAGAAGACCGAGCGGTTGAAGCGCCTGCCGGACCTGCGCATTTCCGATTTCGGCACGCGGCGGCGCCATTCCTTCCTGTGGCAGCGCTGGTGCGTTCAGGCATTGAAGGAAGGCATCGGCGATGCCTTCACCGGCACCTCCAACGTGCTTCTCGCCATGGACAGCGACCTGGAGGCGGTCGGCACCAATGCCCATGAACTGCCCATGGTCTATGCCGCGCTTGCCGACACCGACGCCGCCAGGCGGGCCGCGCCCTACCGGGTGCTGGAGGACTGGAACAAGCTTTACGGCGGCAACCTGCTGATCGTCCTGCCGGACGCCTTCGGCACGGCGGCCTTCCTGCGCGACGCGCCCGACTGGGTGGCCGACTGGACCGGTTTCCGGCCCGACAGCGCACCGCCGGTCGAGGGTGGCGAGCGCATCGTGGAATGGTGGCGCGCCCATGGCCGCGATCCTCGCGACAAGATCCTGATCTTCTCCGATGGCCTGGACACCGACACGATCATCGAGACCCACCGCCATTTCCATGGCCGGGTTCGCATGGCCTTCGGCTGGGGCACCAACCTCACCAACGACTTCAAGGACTGCGCGCCGCAGCGGAACGAGCAGTTGAAAGCCATTTCGCTGGTCTGCAAGATCACCGAGGCCAACGGAAGGCCGGCGGTCAAGCTGTCCGACAACCCTGAAAAGGCGACCGGCGACGCTGCCGTCATCGCCGACTATGTCCGTATTTTCGGTGGCGAGGAACGGGTCTCGCACAAGGTCGAGGTGTGAACGCAATGACGAATCCGGTGCTTGGCGTCGTGCGGCTCGACCATGGCCGCGATATTGATTTGCCGGCATATGAAACGCCGGGTGCCGCCGGAATGGACCTGCGCGCCGCAGTGCCGGCCGGTGCGCCGCTGGTCCTGGCGCCTGGCGAACGCACCCTTGTTCCAACCGGTCTGGCGCTGGAAATCCCGGACGGATTCGAGGCGCAGGTCCGCCCGCGTTCCGGTCTTGCCTTCCGCCACGGCGTGACGTGCCTCAATACTCCGGGCACCATCGACAGCGATTACCGGGGCGAGGTGAAGGTGCTGCTGGTCAATCTCGGACAGGAGGCGTTCACGGTCGAACGGGGCATGCGGATCGCGCAACTGGTCGTGGCGCCGGTGACCCGGGCGGTGCTGGAGGAACGCACCCATCTGGGCGGCACGGCGCGCGGCGCCGGAGGTTTCGGCTCCACGGGCACAAGCTGACATGACCGGCGCGCTTTCCGTCACCGACATGCATACCGGCGGCGAACCGGTCCGCATCGTCACGGGCGGCTGGCCGGATGTGCCCGGCGCCACCATTCTGGACAAGCGCGCCTTCGCCATGGCCAACCACGACCATTTGCGCAAATTGCTCATGTGGGAGCCGCGCGGTCATTTCGACATGTATGGCGTCCTGCCGGTCGCGCCTGGCGTGCCCGGCGCCGTGCTGGGCGTCCTGTTCATGCACAATGCCGGCTGGTCCACCATGTGCGGCCATGCCACCATCGCGCTGGGGCGCTGGTGCATCGACGAGGGCCTCGTCGCCGTCACCGAGCCGGTGACGCGGTTCGTCATCGAATGCCCTTGCGGCCCTGTCGCCGTTTCCGTCGAAATCACGGAGGGAAGGCCAGGCAACGTCTCCTTTGAAAGCGTACCCGCCTTCGCCGCCGCGCTGGACCAGACGGTCGAAATCGACTGGGGCGGGGAGGCCCGTTTTCCTGTCCGCTATGATCTCGGCTATGGCGGCGCCTTTTACGCGGTGGCGGAGGCCGCGCGGTTCGGCCTTGCTTTCGGGAAGAATCCGGCCTCCGCCTTCATCGAAGCTGCCGCCCGCGTGACCGATGCCTTGCGCGCCTCCGCCACGATCAGCCATCCCGACGATCCGCGTCTCGGCTTCCTTTACGGCACCATTCTGACCGACGGGAAGGACAACTGGTCGCCGGAGCCGACGCGCAACATCTGCGTCTTCGCCGAGCGCCAGGTGGACAGGTCGCCGACAGGCTCCGGTGTCACCGCCCGCCTTGCCCTCATGCATGCGCGTGGCCGGATCGAAGCGGGCCAGCCGCGCGTCTTCGAGAGTGTCGTCGGCTCCGCCTTCACGGGTGAGATCGCGGCGGTCGAGAGCAACGCTGCCGGCGTGACCATCGTGGCGCGCGTCTCCGGACGGGCCCACTACACCGGCACGGCCCGGTTCATCGTCGAGGACGACGATCCGTTGCGCGGCGGCTTTCTCGTCACATAGAAATTGAATCCTCCCAATGCGGTTCAGTAGGAATCATTTTCAATTATCCGGGCAGTGACCATGCCGCCGGCACTCGCCATTTTCATGCCGCGCGACTAGGCTCTGGAGAAAATCATCCGGAGGAACCCATGTCAGACAGGACGCAAGGCCGCGGCCGCATCTATGATTCCATCACCCAGACGATCGGCAACACGCCGCTGGTCCGCCTGCCGAAATTCGCCGCCGAAACGGGCATCAAGGCCGATCTCGTCGCCAAGCTGGAATTCTTCAATCCCATCGCCTCGGTGAAGGACCGCATCGGCGTGGCCATGATCGAGGCCATGGAGGCCGATGGTCGCATCGCACCCGGCAAGACCGTGCTCGTCGAGCCGACCTCGGGCAATACCGGCATCGCGCTGGCCTTTGCGGCGGCGGCCAAGGGATACCGGCTGATCCTGACCATGCCGGAAACCATGAGCGTGGAACGGCGCAAGATGCTGGCGCTTTTCGGGGCCGAACTGGTGCTGACCGAGGGGCCGAAGGGCATGAAGGGCGCCATCGCCAAGGCAGAGGAACTGGCCGCCGCCCTGCCGGACGCGGTCATCCCGCAGCAATTCGAGAATCCCGCAAATCCGGAAATCCATCGCCGCACCACGGCCGAGGAGATCTGGAACGACACGGATGGCGGCGTCGACATTCTCGTCTCCGGCATCGGCACCGGCGGTACGATCACGGGCGCGGGCCAGGTGCTCAAGTCCCGCAAGCCGGACCTGCGCGTGGTCGCGGTGGAGCCTGCCGATTCGCCGGTCCTGTCGGGCGGCGATCCCGGCCCGCACAAGATCCAGGGCATCGGCGCCGGCTTCGCGCCCGGGGTCCTGGATCGCGGTGTCTATGACGAGGTGGTCACCGTCACCAATGATACTGCCTTCGAGAATGCGCGCCTTGTCGCGCGGCTGGAAGGTGTGCCGGTGGGCATTTCATCCGGCGCGGCGCTCGCTGCGGCCATCGAGGTGGGATCGCGCGCCGAAAACGCGGGCAAGCTGATGGTGGTGATCATCCCCTCTTTCGCCGAACGCTACCTTTCGACGGCGCTGTTTGACGGACTGGGCTGACCGTTTCCCCGGACATGACACGAAATGGCCCGCCTGCGCGGCGGGCCTTCCCGTTCGGCGATGCGGCCAGGCCCCGGGGCCGGTCCTCGTTCAGAACGGCATGGTGCCGTGCAACTCGCCGGTCTTCTGGCGGCGCTTTGCGCAGGCCGGTCCGGGCCCGCGCATGTAATGGCGCTCCGGCTGGTAGCTCGGCCAGATGAATTCGAACAATGCCGCCGTCGTGCGGCGGACGGCGCGGGGCAGGTCCATCGCTCTGGTCTCCGGATGCGGCGCGGCGGCTGAGCGCCGGCCGCGACCGTATGGGTGTCATGCCGGGCATGATGGCACAAAGAAATGAATCCTTGCTGAACGGCTGCCACCGCCCTGTCAGGCGTTACCGATGAGCATGCCCGCGGCGAACACCAGCGCGCCGCCGAGAACCACCTGGAAGATCGCGCGGCTCCACGGCGTCTCCATCCAACGGTTCTGCACCCATGCAATGGCCCAGAGTTCCACGAAGACGATGGCGATGGCCACGCTCGTGGCGGTCCAGAAATGCGGGATGAGATAGGGCAGTGCATGGCCGAGGCCGCCGACCGTCGTCATGATGCCGGTGGCAAGGCCGCGCTTGATCGGCGAACCGCGTCCGGAAATCACGCCGTCGTCGGAGGCCACTTCCGTGAAACCCATGGATATGCCAGCGCCCAGCGACGCCGCGACGCCGACGAGGAAGGTCGTCCAGGTATCCTGCGTGGCGAAGGCGGTCGCGAAGATGGGCGCCAGCGTGGAAACAGAGCCGTCCATCAGGCCCGCAAGGCCGGGCTGGACATAGGTCAGGATGAACTGCCGGCGCGCCGTGTCGTCTTCCTCCGCCCGCGCGTCGTCCGTCAGGTGCTTCAGGCCGAGGCGCTGCGCAAGGCTTTCATGCGCCTTTTCCGCCGCTGCAAGGTCGCCGAGCAGCTTGCGCGTCGAGGCATCGGACGTGCGCTTGGCCGCTTCCAGGTAGAAGCGGTGCGCCTGCGCTTCCATCTGCTCGGCCATGTCGCGCACCTTCTCGACGCCGAGCGGGCGCACCAGCCAGTCGGGTTTGCGCTCGTAATAGCCGCGCACGTGCTCGCGCCGGATCAGCGGGATCGTCTCGCCGAACCGCTGGCGATGGGTCTCGATGAGCCGCCGGCGATGCTCGTCCTCTTCGGCGGCCATCTCGTCGAACACCTTGGCGGAAGAGGGATAGTCGTCGCGCAAGCCGTCGGCATAGGCCCGGTAGATGCGACCGTCGTCTTCCTCGGAGGAAATGGCCAGCGCCAGGATTTCCTGTTCGCTCAGACTGTCGAATGAGCGTTTCGACGCTCCGAAAAACCGCGATAGCATGGGAGGCTCCAGTTTGGAATGATTCTAAACTAGGTTCTGCCGCCGGGCCGGTCAAGCGGCAAGACGCCGCGCTTGCGAATGGTGCGGCGCTGCCGTCCGGCCAATTGTTCCCACAGGTCTTGACGCCTGCCTTTTCATGGCCGACGCTGCCCGCGATGCCGGCCAGACGGGAAACCGTGACATGATCGAGATCGAACGGAAATTCCTTGTCGCTGACACGCGCTGGCGGGACGAGGCGGATTCCGGCACCCTGGTCCTCCAGGGCTATATCGCCATCAGCAACGGCAATTCGGTGCGGGTTCGCATCAAGGGTGACGGTTCCGCCTGGCTGACGGTCAAGGCCGGGACCGGCCTGGTGCGCGAGGAATACGAATATCCCGTGCCCATTGCCCATGCCCGGCGCCTGCTCGACCGCTGCGTCGGCAATGTCATCGAGAAGACCCGCCACCTTGCGGTCCACGAAGGCTTTGTCTGGGAAATCGACGTCTTTCACGGGGCGCTGGAAGGCGCCGTCGTCTGCGAGGTCGAACTGGACAGCGAGGACGACGATCCGCCCCTGCCGCCCTGGTGCGGCGACGAGGTCACGGGCGATCCGCGCTGGTCCAACACCCAGCTTGCCCTGAAGGGACTTCCCGAGAGCGTCGCCTGAACGCCGCCGATATTTTTTTACCGCTTGCGTGCGGAACCACCCCGAAACCGGCCATGCCGGTCACGGCCCGGTCACATCTGCCGGAACTTCGCGTTGATGCCTTGCATGGAGACCGTCCGCCTTGCTCCAATGCATGGACACCACGGGAGGCCCGCAATGGACACCATGCTCGACCGGATCGGCCGCCGCCTTGCCGGCTGGCTGCAAACCGAATCGTCCGGTTACGCGCCCTATACGCCGTCCGATCCCGAGACCCTGAAGGCGGTACTCGAACCGGGCGACATCCTGCTTGTGGAAGGCAACCAGCATGTCTCCGCGGCGATCAAGTATCTCACCCAGTCCACGTGGAGCCACGCCGCCGTCTATGTGGGCGATGCCCTGGACCCGCCGCCCGACGGCGGCGAGCGTCACCGCCTGGTGGAAGTGGTGCTGGGCCAGGGCTGCATTTCGGTTCCGCTGTCGAAATACCGCACCTACAACACGCGCATCTGCCGCGCCCATGGACTCTCCAAGGCTGACCGCAATCGCGTGGTCGCCTTCATGGTGGATGGCATCGGCCTGCAATACGACATGCGGCACATCCTCGACATGCTGCGCTATTTCCTGCCGTTTCCTCCGGTTCCGGTGCGTTGGCGCCGCCGCCTGATCGCCTTCGGATCGGGCGACCCGACGCGCGCCATCTGTTCCTCTCTCATCGCGCAGGCCTTCCAGTCCGTGCCCTATCCCATTCTGCCGGAGGTCACGCGCGCGCCCGGGCGTGCCGCCGCGGCCTCCACCTATTCGCGGTCGGAAATCCTGCACATCCGCCATCACACGCTTTTCACGCCGCGCGATTTCGACCTGTCGCCCTATTTCGCCATCGTGAAGCCGACGCTTGAGAAGGAATTCGACTACCGCAAGATCGTCTGGGGCCGTCAGCCGGACAGGGAAAGCCGGTCAGGCTGAAGGTGTGCCGGCCGCCGTGTCCCGCGCGGCGGCGATGTCGGCGGCGAACCGCACGCGCGGCGGCGCCACCCCCTGGCTTTCGAGCATGTGCCGCACGGTGTCCGATGCGCCGGAAATGATCATCGCCACCTGTGCCCGCTCCGCCTTGCGCAGGCTCCCCTCGATCACGTTGGCGGCGGTGGAATCGAGGAAGGGCACGGCCGAGCAGTCGAGGATGAAGACGCGGTGCTTGTCGGCGATGCGGTCGAGCACGGACCCCACCGTCGAGGCCGCGCCGAAGAAGAAGGCGCCGGATATCCGGTAGACGACGACGCCCGGATCGTCGCCTGTCTCGGCCTGTGCGGGGTCGGTCAGCCGGTCGGCCCGGTCGGTCACCGCGAAGGGCTTGTCCGGCTCCACCGCGATGATCTTGCCCATCCGGTCGATGAACAGGATGGCGCCGAGCGAGAAGCCCACGACAATGCCTTCCGTCAGGTCGCGGAACACGACCAGCAGGAAGGTGACGGCGAGAACGAGCGCGTCGCCGCGCGAGGCGCGCACCAGCGCCGCGATGGCATGCTTCTCCACCATGTTCCAGGCGACGATGGCCAGCACGCCAGCCAGCGCTGCGAGCGGGATATAGGAGGCGAGCGGCGCGGCCACCGCCATGAAGACCAGCAGGAAGACGGCATGGAGCATGCCCGATACCGGGCTGCGCGCGCCGGATCGGACATTTGTCGCCGTCCGCGCGATCGTGCCTGTCACGCAGAAGCCGCCGAACAAGGCCGAACCCATGTTGGCGAATCCCTGGCCGACCAGTTCGCAATTGGAGCGGTGCCGCCGCCCGGTCATGCCGTCGGCCACCACGGCCGACAGCAGCGATTCGATGGCGCCAAGCAGGGTGAAGGCGACGGCCGCCGGAAGCACCGCGGCAACGAGTGCCGGAGACAGGTCGGGCAGGGCGGGTGCGGGCAGGGTACGCGGTATGCCGCCGAACTTGGTGCCGATGGTTTCCACGGGCAGGGCCAGCGCCCACGCGATGATCGAAGCCAGCGCGATGGCCAGGATCATGCCTGGCCAGCCCGGCCGGAACCGCTTCAGGCCGAGAATGAAGGCGATGGTGGCGAAGCCCAGCGCGATGGCCGCCGGACTGGCCGTCCCGGCCGCAGCCGCCAGCGCGCTGAGCTTCTCCAACAGTGGTCCCGGTTCCGGACCTGCAAGCGTCAGGCCGAACAGGTCGCGCAACTGGCTCGCCAGGATGATGACGCCGATGCCGGCGGTGAACCCGACGGTGACCGGATAGGGGATGAACTTGATGTAGGAGCCGAGCCGCAGCCAGCCTGCCACGGCCAGCATCATGCCCGACAGGAACGTCGCCAGGATCAGCCCCTCGACGCCGTGGGCCGCCACCGTTGCCGCGACCAGCACGATGAAGGCGCCGGCCGGTCCGCCGATCTGGTAGCGGCTGCCGCCGAGCAGCGACACCAGGAAACCGCCGGCGATGGCCGTGTAGAGGCCGCGCTCGGGTCCGACCCCGGATGCGATGGCGATCGCCATGGACAAGGGCAGTGCCACGATGGCGACCGTCAGCCCGGAAAGCGCGTCGGCGCGCAGCCAGTCCAGCGTGTAGCCCTCGCGCAGCACCGTCAGCAGTTTCGGGGTGAACAGCCCCCCGGTGGTGGACGCATCTGGATTGGCTTTCAGCATGATGTCATGTCGACCGGCTTAATCGGTCCCCGCGTCCCGATTGCGTGAAGGATCGGACGACGTTAAGTCTCGCCGCGCTGTCAGGCAAGAGGACCCCGGTGCGGATCGCAAGGCAGTGCAAGGGAAGGACAGGTTCATGGCAGTGGAATTCAGCAGGGCGCGGCTTGCGCGTGTCCAGAGCGTCAGGCGGCTGGCCCTGTTCGCCGTTCTTCTTGCGGCGTTTTCGGTCCTCGCCTTCGTCTCCTCGCCCGGTGACGGCGACATTCACGAATTCGTCGAGGCTGCCGGGGTCGGCCTGATCATCGCCGGGATCACCGGCCGCCTCTGGTCAACCCTCTATATCGGCGGCCGCAAGGCCGAGGTTCTTGTGCGGTCCGGACCCTATTCGGTGACCCGCAATCCCCTCTATGTCTTTTCCACCATTGCCGCCGCCGGCGTGGGCGCCCAGACCGGGTCGGTCTCCATCGCGCTCCTCTTCCTGCTGGGATCATGGCTTGCATTCCACATTCTCATCCTGAAGGAAGAAGCGTTCCTGTCGGGCGCCCTCGGTCAGCCCTATGAGGCCTATCGCGACGAAGTGCCGCGCTTCCTGCCCAATCCCTTCCTCTTTCGCGACGAGAAGGAACTCGTGATTGTCCCGCGCAGGCTCTACACGACCCTGATGGACGGCCTTGTCTTCTTCGCCGCCATGCCGCTCTTCGAATTGCTGGAATATCTTCAGGACGCCGGCTGGCTGCCCGTCATCCTCCGGCTGCCTTGAACGCAGGGCTTCAGCGCCGCTTGAGCCGCGTCACGTGCCCCATCTTGCGGCCGGGCCGGGCCTGCGCCTTGCCATAGAGGTGGATGACCGTATCCGCCTCGCCGGCGATGGCCTGAACCCTGGCGATGTCGTCGCCGATGAGGTTTTCCATCACGCAGTCGGAATGGCGGTCGCCAAGGCACAGCGGCAGGCCGGCCACGGCACGGATATGTTGTTCAAACTGCGAAATGGCGCAGGCGGCTTCCGTCCAGTGGCCGGAATTGTGGACGCGTGGCGCCATCTCGTTGGCGACAAGCGAACCGTCGCCCATGACGAAGAACTCCACGCCGATCACGCCCACATAGTCGAGCGCCTCCAGGATCGTCGAGACGGCGGCCGTGGCTTCCGTCGCCGTTTCGGCGGATATCGCCGCCGGCACGGTGGAGGTGTGCAGGATGCCGTCGCGGTGAACATTCTCCGCGGGCGTATAGGCGCGGATCGTCCCGTCCATGCCGCGCGCCGCGATCACCGAGATTTCGCGCTCGAAGGCGACGAAGCCCTCCAGGATGAGCGGCACTGCGCCCATTGCCTCGAACACGCCCGCTGCATCCGCCGCGTCAGCGCCGCGGAAGACCCGCTGACCCTTGCCGTCATAGCCCAGGCGGCGCGTCTTGAGCACACCCTGGCCGCCGAACGCGGCAAGCCCGGCGGCGAGGTCGTCATCGCTGTCGACCGCCCGGAACGGCGCGGTCGCAATGCCGGCCCCGTTCAGGAACGTCTTTTCCGCCAGCCGGTCCTGCGCCGCTTCCAGCGCGGCGGGAGCGGGGTGGACCGCAATGCGGGGCAGGAGCGAGCGCGCCGCCATCACCGGCACGTTCTCGAATTCGTAGGTGACGACATCGCATGACGCCGCCAGTTCTTCCAGCGCGTCGGCGTCGTCATAGGCCGCGACGATCTGGCCGTTGGCGACCTGCGCGGCCGGGCAGTCGGGCTGCGGCTCCAGGATCAGGGTGCGGTAACCGAGACGGGCTGCCGCCATGGCGAGCATCCGGCCGAGTTGACCGCCACCGATGATGCCGATGGTCGAATTGGGGGCAAGCGCGCTCATGCCTCGTTCACCGGTTCCTCGCCGACGGCGGCGCTGCGCGCGGCGCGCAGCGTGTCGAGCCGTCCGGCCAGGGCCTTGTCCGACAGTGCCAGCACGGCGGCTGCCAGCAGGCCGGCATTCGTCGCGCCCGCCTTGCCGATGGCCAGTGTGCCGACCGGAATGCCGCCCGGCATCTGCACGATGGAGAGAAGCGAATCCTGCCCCGACAGCGCTGCCGACTGCACCGGCACGCCGAAGACCGGCAGGGGGGTGAGCGCGGCCACCATGCCCGGCAGGTGGGCCGCCCCGCCAGCCCCGGCGATGATCACCTTGAACCCCTTGTCCCGGGCCGTGCGGGCAAAATCGTACATGCGTTCCGGGGTCCGGTGCGCCGAGACGATTCGCGCTTGGTAGGAGACTCCGAGTTCATCCAGCACATCCGCCGCGTGCTTCATGGTCGGCCAGTCCGACTGGCTGCCCATGATGATGGCGACATCGGCGGTCTCGGACATGGCGACGGGTCTCTCTTGCTCGGGAATGGCGGGCCGGTTCGCGTCAGGCGATGATGTCGGGAATGATGGAATCCTCCAGCGCCTGGAGGCGGTCCTTCAGGGCCAGCTTCTTCTTCTTCATCCGCTGGATGCGCAGGGGATCGCACCCGGTGGCGATCATGGCCTGTATGGCGGCATCGAAATCGGCATGGTCCTGCTTGAGTCGTGCGAATTCGAGGCGGATATCCGCCTGTTCCTGTTCGGACATGCCGGTCATCTATGTCATTCCATCCGGATTCCGCGCGCCGCGGGAAGGCGCGACGGGCTGATTGCTGGGCTGGCCCATATCATATCTTCGCGCACAACGGAATTCTACCAGAACGCATTCGACAGCGCCTTTTGTCTCTGGCAGACTGTCATCGTAATGTCATGTCTCCGGGCTTCTCGCCCGCGGCGGTGCGGGCCCGGCGACCCTGTTCAACTCAGCGGAAGGAGAGCTGGCCATGTCCCTTGAATCGCATCTTGCGGAACTGCATCGCAAACACGGCGAGCTGGAACGGAGAATTGACGAGATGGCGCTTCATCCCTCCGTCGATGATCTCGAACTCGTCGAGCTCAAGCGCCGCAAGCTGAAGATCAAGGACGAGATCAAGAAGCTGGAGACCGAGACCCGCCATTGATCGCCAGGCGCCGGGCGTCCGGCCCGGCACGTCTTGAAACCCGCGTCCCCGAGGGCGCGGGTTTTTCGTTTCAGGCCTCGGCCGGGTCCTCCTCGCCGCGCGGGTCGAGATTGTAGGCCTCCGGCGTCGTGGCCCGCTCCACGGGAAGCGTCTGGAACGTGTCCTTTTCCTCCTGCGGCACGGCGGCGCGCTGGCGCATGCGCCAGGCGGTGTAGGGCACGATGAGGCCATGTGCCAGTGCGGTGGCGAGGAAGATGCCTTCCGGGCGCAGGCCCTCCATCAGCGATGCGCCGAGCATCGGTCCCGCCATGGTTCCGGCGCCGTAGACCAGCAGCAGGCCGCCCGACACCTTCACGAAATCCTCCGGGCCCGCATGGTCGTTGGCGTGTGCCACGGCAATCGAGTAGAGCGTATAGGCCATCGCGCCATAGACGGCGGTCAGCGAGATGACGGCCGCCGTGCCGCGCAATTGCAGGAAGAAGCCGGCCAGCGCTACCGCGCTGGCAATACCCGCCATTGTCAGCAGAACGATGCGCCGGTCGGTGCGGTCCGAAATGCGGCCCGCCGGCCATTGCATCAGCGCGCCCGCGATCACGGTCACGCTCATCATCAGCGCGATTCCCGCCGTCCCCACGCCGGCCTGGGCGCCATAGACGGCCCCGAGCGTTCCCCAGGCGCCATTGGCCACGCCGATGAGGAAACAGCCGGCGAAGGCGACCGGTGAAGTGCCGTAGAGCGATTTCAGGTCCAGCGACACGCCGGTCGGCGGCCGCGGGCTTGCCACGGTCGACATGGCGATCGGGATCAGCGCCAGGCAGAACAGCGCGCCCGCGGCCATGAAGGGCGTCTGCCGCGTCACGTCGCCTGCGGCCAGGCCCATCTGCCCGGCCATGATCGAGGCATAGGTGACCATCATGTAGAGACCGAAGATGGAACCGCGCGATTCGTTCGTGGCCTTCTCGTTGAGCCAGCTTTCGATCACCATGAAGGCGCCGGCCATGATGAAGCCGGTGCAGATCCGCAGGCCGATCCAGACCACGGGATCGATGACGATCCCTGTCATCAGCGCCAATACCGCGCCACTGGAGGCGAAGGCGGCGAAGGCACGCACATGGCCCACGCTGCGCACCAGGCGCGGCGCATAGAGGCAGCCGGCCACGAACCCGGCTGCCCAGCCGGTGCCGAGCAGACCGAGCGAGAAGGCCGAAAAGCCCTCCGCCTGGCCGCGTAGCGGCAGCAAAAGCCCATGCAAGCCGCTTCCGGCCAGCAGGAAGGCGGTTCCGAGCAGGAGTGCGGCAATGGGGGCGATACGGGCTGACATGAAAACCTTGCGAATCAGGGCGTGCGGGGGATCTTGCGGGCCAACGGCATGCCGGTCCGGGTTTTTTTCGGGATCGCGCCGGCCGTCCCCCCCGTTCAGCCCTTGCGGAACAGCGATTCCGCGGCGTTGCGCGTGGTCGACTTGGCGGCCATTTCGCTTCGCAACCGCGCGATCTCGCTTTCCAGCAGGCCGATTCGATGACCCAGTTCATCCACCGAAAGGTCCGAGAGATCCTGGCCGATGGCGTGCGTCACGGGCTTGCGAACCGGGTCGTCATCGAAAACTGCCATGCCGCACCTCCCTTGCCTTGGCCTTCACCGCCATGACAATACATGCATCAGTGCTGCACAATCAATTCCGAGCGAGAACAGAGGCGACCATGACAGTGCCCGCGACCATGACTGCGATAGCCATCACCACCCCGGGCGGCCCGATGGTGCTGAAGCCCGAAAAACGGCCGGTGCCGGCGCCGAAGGAAGGCGAGGTGCTGATCCGGGTGGCCGCGGCAGGCGTGAACCGGCCAGATGTCCTGCAGCGCAAGGGCGCCTATCCGCCGCCACCCGGCGCCTCCGACCTGCCGGGGCTTGAAGTGGCCGGTGAGATCGCCGCGGTGGGCGAGGGCGTGACGCGCTGGCGTCTTGGCGACCGTGTCTGCGCGCTCACCCCCGGAGGCGGCTATGCCGAATATTGTATCGCGCCGGCGTCCAACTGCCTGCCGGTTCCCGCCGGCTACACCTTCACCGAGGCAGCGGCCATTCCGGAAACCTATTTCACCGTCTGGCACAATGCCTTCCAGCGCGCCGGACTGGACGAGGGCGAGACCGTGCTCGTTCATGGCGGCACGTCGGGGATCGGAACCACCGCGATCCAGCTTGCGGCAAAGTCGGGCGCCTATGTGATCGCCACCGCCGGATCGAAGGAGAAATGCGACGCCTGCCTTTCGCTCGGTGCCGACCGCGCGATCAATTACCGCGAGGAAGACTTCGTCGAGGCCGTGCGCGAGGCGACGGAGGGCAAGGGCGCCAATGTCATCCTGGACATGGTCGGCGGCGATTATGTCGACCGGAATTACCGCGCCGCGGCCGAGGAAGGCCGTATCGTCCAGATCGCCGTGCTGCACGGTGCCAAGGCGACCGCCGACGTATCGCTGATCATGCGCAAGCGCCTTGTCCATACCGGGTCGACCCTGCGTCCGCGCCCTGTCCACTTCAAGGCGACGATTGCCGCCGAACTGGAGGCCCGCGTCTGGCCGCTGCTCGAAAGCCGCGCGGTCGCCCCCGTCATGGACATGATTTTCCCCCTCGCCGAGGCCTGGCGCGCCCATGAGCGCATGGAGGAGGGCAATCACATCGGCAAGATCGTGCTCGACGTGGCCTGACCGGAGGAGGACCGCGTCACGCCTGCCAGGCATTGGCGACGTGCCGTGGCCAGCGTCCGGGCATGACGGCAACGATGTCGAAGCGCAGGGACAGGCGCGCGGCATCCGGTTGCCGCGACAGCCAGAGGTCGGCGGCATTGGCGATTCGCCGCTGCGCCTCGCTGCCCACCGCGTCGTGGGCCGCCGCCTCGCTGGCGCGTGCTTTCACCTCGACGATGGCGATCGTGTCGCCGCGCCGCGCGATCAGGTCGATCTCGCCCAGCCGCGTCCGGTAGTTGCGCGCCACGATCCGGTAGCCCTTCGCCATCAGGGCCAGCGCGGCCAGCCATTCGCCGCGTTGCCCGCGCCGGAGGGCCGATCGCCGGGCGCTGTTTCCCTCAGCCATCGCCGCTCCCTTCCTTGAGCGCGACGATGCGGGCGAACAGGTCCTGCTTGGAAAGCCCGGTCCGCCGTGCCGCCTCGCCCGCCGCCTTCGATGCCGGCATCGAGGCCGAAAGGTCTCTCAGCAGTGCGTCGACATCGTCCGGTTCCGGCGCGGCGGGTGGACCGGGCGGTGCGACGCAGATCACGATCTCCCCCTTCGGCGCGCCAGCTTCACTGTAATGCGCGGCCAGCGCGCCAAGCGAATCGCGGCGGACCTCCTCGAAGGCCTTGGTGAGTTCGCGCGCCACCGCCGCCGGCCGGTCGCCGAATTCGTCCGCCATGGTGGTCAGCGTCGCGGCAAGCCGGCGCGGCGATTCGTAGAAGACCAGCGTGCCGGGCACCGCCTTGAGTGCCGTCAGCCTGGTTCGCTTCTGGCCTTCCTTGACCGGAAGGAAGCCGGCAAAGAAGAAGGCATCGGTCGGCAGGCCGGAGGCGGTCAGCGCCGCAAGCAGGGCCGACGGGCCGGGTAGCGGCGTGACAGGCAGGCCCGCGGCGAGCGTTTCCTCCACCAGCCGGTAACCCGGGTCCGACAGCAGCGGCGTGCCCGCATCGCTGATGAGGGCGACGGAACGGCCATCACGCATGGCGGCGATGAGTTTCGGTCCCGCCGTCGCCGCGTTGTGCTCGTGGTAGGCGGTCGTGCGCGCCCGGATGCCGTAGCGCGCCAGCAGCACGCGCGAGGTGCGCGTGTCCTCGCAGGCCACGATGTCCGCGCCTGCCAGCGTTTCCAGCGCGCGGATGGTGATGTCCGCGAGATTGCCGATCGGCGTGGCAACCAGGTGCAGGCCGGCCGGCAGGGCCCGTGCGGAAAACGCCGCCTGGCCGATCACGTAGTGGCGGTCGCCGTCTCTCGAGCCGTTTGCGGTGGCGGTGTCTCTGGTCATTACCTGTTACTAACCCTGTCGAATGCTTGCAATCCGTACGATGCGGTTGCCAAAAGGGATGAAGAGCGTGCGATAGCGCTTCTATCACGCAGCGGCAGGCAGGTGCAGGCATGAAGACAGGATTAATCCGGGTGGTCCGCCGCATGGCCGTGCTGGTGGCACTGGCGGCTCTGGCCGGTTGCCAGGGCGTGCCCGAGGGCATGCCCCTGCCGGACGCCACGGCACCCGTTGCACCGGCACCGGCCGCGCTGCCGCCGGCTACAGGCGAGGTGATCGGCGCCGGACCGGTCCGTGTCGCCATGCTCCTGCCGATGACGGCGCCGGGCAATGCCGGCAAGGTGGCCAAGGGTATCCGCAATGCCGCCGCCCTGGCGATCCAGGATTTTCCCGGCACGGTCGAACTGGTGGTCAAGGACACCGCCGGTATCGCCACCACGGCCACCGACGCGGCCGCCGAGGCCCATGCCGAAGGCGCGGCTGTCGTGCTTGGCCCGCTGTTTTCGGGAAATGTCTCTGCCGTCAGCGGCGTGCTGGAGCCGCGCGGGCGAACCATGATCGCCTTTTCCTCCGATGCCGGTGTCGCCAGGCGCGGCGTCTATCTCAATTCCTTCCTGCCTGGCGACATCGCCCGGCGGACCCTGGACCATGCCTTGATGCAGGGCGTACGCCGCGTGACGGCCATCGTGCCGGACGGCGCGTTCGGGCAACTCGTCGAGCGCGAGGCGCGCGAGGCACTGGAAGCCGGCGGTGGCACGCTCGTGGGAACCGTTCGTTATGCCTATGACGACGCTTCCGTCGCAAAGGCCGTGGCCGATGCCTTGCCGCTGATCGGCGAATCCGATGCCATTCTCCTGCCCGATGGCGGCAACACGCCGGGGGTCTTTGCCCGCCAGTTGCGCGAGGCCGGTGCCGACCTGTCGGGCAAGCGGTTTCTCGGATCGGGCCAGTGGGCCGATGCCAACCTGACCGACCCGGCCTTTGCCGGCGCATGGTATGCCGACCTCGACCAGACCCGCCTTGCCGGTTTCGCCACCCGCTACGAGCAGGCCTATGGCGAAAGGCCGGTTCCCAACATGGCACTCGGCTACGATACCGTGGCCCTTGTCGCGGGCCTTGTGAAGAATGGCGGGGCGCAGGCGCTTGCCCAGGCAAACCTGGAGGCGCCGGGCGGCTACAACGGCTATGCCGGCCTGTTCCGCCTTCGCCCGGATGGCCGCAACGAGCGCGGATACGCGGTCTACGAGATCCGCGAAGGCCGGCCGCAGGTCGTCAGCCCGGCGCCGCGTTCCTTCTCGCCGGGTTTCTGATCCCGAGCGGTCAGGCGAGCATGTGGGCCATCAGCGCGCGAAGCTGCGCCGGCTTGACCGGCTTGCGCATCACTTCCATGTGCGCGCTGCGCGCCACCTGGGCCAGGTCCTCGGAAAAGTCCGCCGTGGTGATCAGCGCCGGAACCGCCTTGCGCGTCACGCGCCGCGCCTCCGTGATCGCCTCCGTGCCGAGATCGCCATGGTCGAGGTGCTGGTCGGCGATGATGATGTCCGGATCGAACCCGCCGTCCTCGACATGGGCGAGGATCTCCGCCACGCAGGCTCCGTCGCGCACCTCGCAGCCCCAGCGTTGCAGCAGGACCAGCATGGCCCGGCGCACCCCGGCATCGTTTTCCACCAGCAGCACGCGCGCACCATCGAGGCCGTAGGCGCGCGGCCTGTCCGGTTCGCCCGAGCCCGCCGGTGTCGCCGGTTCGCTCTGTATCCGGACCGCGGCCGGCGCCATCAGCCGGAACACCGTTCCCTTGCCGACAACGGATGTGAACTGAAGCGGGTGGTCGAGCGCGGCGACCATGCGCTTGACGATGGACAGGCCGAGCCCCAGTCCGCCCGAACCGTCGTCCGACAGGTCCGGACCGCGATGGAACTCCTCGAATACCGCGTCGAACTCGTCCTCCGGAATGCCGGTCCCGGTATCGATCACGTCGACCCGAACCTGGTCGCCACGCGGCCGGGCGGCGACGAAAACGCCGCCGCTGCGGGTGTAGCGGATGGCGTTGGAGACGATGTTCTGCAGGATCCGCCGATACATGCCCTGGTCCGAGAGCACCGCCAGCCGTGTCGGCCGGAAGCGTAGCCGCAGCCCCTTGCGCTCCGCCAGGGGCGCGAAATCCGATTGCAGGGACTGGAACAAGGTGTCGAGCGGCACCTGCCTGATCTCCGGCCGGACGACCCCTGCATCGAGCTTGGAAATGTCGAGCAGGGTACGCAGCAGTTCCTCCATCGTCTCGAGCGAGCGCTCCACCTGCCGGGCCAGCGTCTGGCCTTCCCCGCTTGTCTGGATGTCGGAGAGCGCGGAGACGGAAAGCCGCGCCGCGTTGAGCGGCTGCAGCACGTCATGGCTGGCCGCCGCCAGGAATCGCGTCTTGGAGAGGTTGGCGATCTCGGCTGCCTCCTTGGCCTGCACGAGGTCCTGGTTCGTCTTTTCCAGCCGGCGCAGCGTGGCGCGCAGTTCCTCCGTGCGTGCGCGGATGCGTCCTTCCAGGTTGATGGCCGTCTGGAACAGCGAGAAGGCGTTGCCCTGCTGGTCCATCGATTGCTCGACGCGCGACATCAGCGCCTGGTTGATGCGCCGCAGCCGTTCAATGTCGTCGATCTCGTTGATGTTCATCGCCGGCGGCCTATTCGGCGGCTTCGCGCATCGCCCCGAAGGCCACGCCCGTGAAGGTCTGGTTGAGATGCATGGAGCGGAACTGTTCGCCATAGGTGGCGAAACCGATGACGTTGTTGGACCGGTAGAGTTCGGACACGTCGCGGATGATCTGCCGGTTCTGCGCATCGAGGCGGCGGTGGGTGCACTCGAAGCCGAGCACAACGTCGATGCCGTCCAGTTGCTTGGCCACGTCGCTCAAGGCCTGGCGCGTCGTTTCCACCATGCCCGTCGGTTCGGCCACTGTCAGCACCACGCCGTCGTCGATGGCGCAGAAGAAGGAAAGCGAGCCGTCCTCGTTCACCTTCTGGATCGAGCGGCAGTAATATTCGCCGCCCACGCGCACCACGACCGGATGCGTGGCGAAGGACAAAGGCGAAAGCGATTCCGGGTCCATGCCGATGGCCTGTGCATATTCGGAAGCCGCCGGGGCCGCATTCAGTTCGTGCACGATACGGTGATCGGGATCCGAGGCCGTGACGACCAGTTTCTTCTGCGTAGGCACGAAATTGTCGGTCTTGAAGATATGGAAGGGGACGTCGGTCGCCACCAGCGCGATGACCGCCGCCCGTTTGTGGGCGCGGCCCTCGTGAATGATCGTGGTCTCCTGGAAATTGAGATCGTCGCCGGCCGAACCGCCGATCAGCGGAATGTCGTCGAGCCCCCAGTGGATGGCGGAGGTCACCGCTTCCTCGGCATAGCACATGCCGTCGATCAGGCAGACGGCGAAGGTGCGCGCATCCTTCGGCTTGTCAGCCTGCAGCAGCGCATGGCGCGCCATTTCCACCCGGGCGGTGATGCTCTCCATGCCGGCATTGGTCACGTCCTCGATGAGGGTCGTGACGACGGTGAAATGGCGCGCCGGCAGCAGCATCGCGATGGCCTGCCCGTCCTGCAAGCCGTCCGGCGTGATTTCGCCCGCCGTAGTGCAGCAGGCATGGGCCACGCCGGGCGCGATGCGGCAAAGGGCTGCGGCGAGTTCGCGGGCCGGGAACAGGCGCGGCGAATGGAAGATGAACGTAAAGGCGCCGCCCATTGCCTTGGCTTCGGCGGCGATCGCCTCGCAGAAGGCGTCCGGATGGCCGCCTGTCTCGGCAAGCGCCACCATCCCGCATGAATAGGGGCTGCGTGTCAGCGTCAGGGCCTTGTTCCTCCCGCGCCGCGACCTTTCCTCTGCCGGTGCCGCGCTTGTTCTGCATTATGCTTGGGGAAATTCACCAACGCAACAGCACTCCGCCGGCCTCCGCCTGCCTTGCCCTTGCGACCGAAAGTACAATACCGCCCCGTGGACCGTGACGGCATTGTTTCCGCGAAGGGTATGGAGGGCCTTGCAGGGAGAGCCGCGCATGTGTGCGGGCCCGGCGTCCGGTCAGGGACCATTCGCCCGAATCGATGACGCGGGCTTGAAAGCCTGACGTTTTCCGTAAATCCTGCCATGTGCAATGCATGGTTCCTTGGGAGGAGGACTTGATGTCTGAAGTATCGATGACCGTGAATGGCCGGAAGGTGTCCGGCCAGTGCGAGGACCGCACGCTCCTGGTGCATTTCCTGCGCGACAACCTTGGCCTGACGGGCACCCATGTCGGCTGCGACACGTCCCAGTGCGGCGCCTGCGTCGTCCATGTCGACGGCAAGGCGGTGAAATCCTGCACCATGCTGGCCGCCCAGGCCAGCGGCTCCGACGTGGTGACCATCGAGGGTCTGGCCGGCGCGGGCGACCTGACCCCGGTCCAGGCAGCCTTCAAGGAGCATCACGGCCTTCAATGCGGCTTCTGCACGCCGGGCATGATCATGGCCGCCACCGACATGATCAACCGCTACGGCCCCGGCAATCTCGACGAGAAGACGGTCCGCGCCGAGCTGGAAGGCAACATCTGCCGCTGCACGGGCTATCACAACATCGTCAAGGCCATTCTTGCGGCCTCCGATGAAATGGCCAAGGGCGCCGCGGCGGCCTGAAACGGGCAAATGGCGAATTAGCGAATAGCGAACAGGGAGCGGCGAATAGGGGAAGACGCAATTGACCGGACGGTGTGCCGAGAGAGAACCCTCTCACCCGCTGTTCGACATGCGTGACCCGCTATTCGCTCCCGTACAGGCGGAGGAGCTTGAAAAATGGGTATGGAAGGCATCGGCGCACGTGTTGCGCGCAAGGAAGACAAGCGGTTCATCACGGGTGCGGGCCGCTACACCGATGACATGAGCGTTCCGGGCATGAAATACGCGGCTTTCGTCCGCAGCCCGCATGCCCATGCGAAGATCGCTTCGATCGATACGTCGGCTGCGGAAGGCATGCCGGGCGTCATCGGTGTTCTCACCGGCAAGCAGCTCAAGGCTGACGGCATCGGCAACCTGATCTGCGGCTGGATGATCCACTCCAAGGACGGCACCCCGATGAAGATGGGCGCCTGGGAGCCCATGGCCACCTCGACGGTTCGCTATGTGGGCGATGCGGTTGCCATCGTCGTCGCCGAGACGCGCGGCCAGGCCCGCGACGCGGCCGAGGCGGTCAACGTCGAATACGAGGAACTGCCCGCGGTCATCCACGCGGTGGATGCGCTCAAGCCGGGTGCGCCGCAGATCCATCCGGAAGCCGAGGGCAACCTGATCTACGACTGGGAAATCGGCGACGAGAGCGCGGCCGACAAGGCGATTGCCGAGGCCGCCCACGTCACCGAGATCGAGATCCTCAACAACCGCCTGTCGCCCAACCCGATGGAGCCGCGCGCCACGCTCGGCGTCTATGACAAGGCCGAGGATCATTACACCTGCTGGACGACCTCGCAGAACCCGCATGTCGCCCGCCTTGTCATGAGCGCCTTCTACAATGTCGCGCCGGAGAACAAGCTGCGCGTGATCGCGCCCGATGTCGGCGGCGGCTTTGGCGCCAAGATCTACATCTATCCCGAGGAGATCATCTGCCTCTGGGCGTCCAAGCGCACCGGGGTGCCGGTCAAGTGGACGGCCGACCGCACCGAGGCGTTCATGACGGACGCCCATGGCCGCGACCATGTCTCCAAGGTCAAGATGGCCTTCGACAAGGACAACCGCATGACCGGCCTCAAGGTCGAGACGGTCGCCAATCTGGGCGCCTACATGTCGCTCTTCTCGTCCTCGGTCCCGACCTATCTCTACGCCACGCTGCTGTCGGGCCAGTATGCGATCCCGGCCATCCACTGCAACGTGAAGACGGCCTACACCAACACCGTGCCGGTCGACGCCTATCGCGGCGCCGGCCGCCCGGAAGCCACCTACCTGCTGGAGCGGACCGTGGAAACGGCGGCACGCGAACTGGGTGTCGACCCGGCCGAACTGCGCCGCATCAACTTCATCCGCGAGTTCCCGTACCAGACGCCGGTCATCATGTGCTATGACACCGGCGACTTCGAGGCCACGCTGAACGCCGCCATGGAAGCCATCGACTACAAGGGCTTCGAGGCGCGCAAGGCCGAAAGCGCGAAGAACGGCAAGCTGCGCGGCATCGGCATGAGCTGCTACATCGAGGCCTGCGGCATCGCGCCGTCGGCGGCGGTCGGCTCGCTCGGCGCCGGCGTCGGCCTGTGGGAGTCCGCCGAGGTGCGGGTGAATGCGGTCGGCACCATCGAGGTGCTCACCGGTTCTCACAGCCACGGCCAGGGCCATGAGACGACCTTCGCCCAGCTTGTCAACGAACGCCTCGGCGTGCCCATCGACAGCGTTTCCATCGTCCATGGCGATACCGACAAGGTGCAGATGGGCATGGGCACCTACGGCTCGCGCTCCGGCGCGGTCGGCATGTCCGCCATCGTCAAGGCGCTCGACAAGGTGGAGAGCAAGGCCAAGAAGATCGCGGCCCACCTGCTGGAGGCCGACGAGGGCGACATCGTCATCGAGAACGGTGAACTCAAGGTGGCCGGCACGGACAAGTCGGTGCCATGGTTCCAGATGGCGCTGGCCGCCTATACGGCCCACAACCTGCCCGAAGGCATGGAGCCCGGCCTGAAGGAAACCGCCTTCTACGATCCGACCAACTTCACCTTCCCCGGCGGCTGCTACATTGCCGAGGTCGAGGTGGATCCGGAAACCGGCAAGACCGAGGTCCTTCGCTTCGTCGCCGCCGACGATTTCGGAAACATCATCAACCCGATGATCGTCGAGGGCCAGGTGCATGGCGGCCTGACCCAGGGCATCGGCCAGGCGCTTCTGGAGGGTGTCGTCTATGACGAGAGCGGCCAGCTTCTGACCGCGTCCTACCAGGACTACTGCATGCCGCGCGCCGACGACGTGCCCTCCTTCGAGGTCTCGCACCACATCACCCCGTGCCCGGGCAATCCGCTCGGCATCAAGGGTTGTGGCGAGGCGGGCGCCATCGGCTCGCCGCCGGCTATCATCAACGCGATCACCAACGCGATCGGCAACAACAGCCTGACCATGCCGGCCACGCCGCAGAAGGTCTGGGCCGCCAGCAACGCCAAGTGACCGGAAGCGGGACGGGCCTGCGCCCCGGCGATGCCGGGCGCGCAGGCGGACCGCCCGCCTGATGCAGTCAGAAGGACAAGAGATCCATGTACAACACCACCTATCACCGTGCGTCCTCGGCCGATGAAGCAGCAAACCTTGCAGGTTCGGCGGCCGAAGCGAAGTATGTCGCCGGCGGCCAGACGCCGATCCCGGCCATGAAGACGCGCCTTGCCGCGCCGGAGAACCTGATCGACCTGCGCCATGCCGGCATGTCGGGCATCTCGCAGGACGGCGACACGCTCACCATCGGCGCCACCACCACCCACGCGGAAGTGGCCGGCTCGGAGACCGTGAAGAAGGCCTGCCCGGGCCTTGCCAGTCTCGCTTCCCATATCGGCGATCCGCATGTGCGCCACATGGGCACGATCGGCGGCTCGATCGCCAACAACGACCCGGCGGCGGACTACCCTTCGGCCATGGTGGCCCTCGGTGCGACCATTGTCACCGACAAGCGCGAGATCGCGGCTGACGACTTCTTCACCGGCCTGTTCGAGACGGCTCTGGAAGAGGGCGAACTGGTCAAGGCGGTCAAGGTGCCGGCCTGCGCCGCGTCCGGCTATGCGAAGTTTGCGAACCCGGCATCGCGCTACGCCATGACCGGCGTTTTCGTGGCGAAGCATGGCGACGGGGTGCGCGTCGCGGTCACCGGTGCCGGATCGGACGGCGTGTTCCGCTGGTCCGAGGCCGAACAGGCATTGTCGTCGAACTTCTCGGCCGATGCCGTTTCCGGGCTCAAGGCCGATGCCTCGGCCCTGATGAGCGACATTCACGCTTCGGCCGATTATCGCGCCAACCTGGTTGCCGTCATGACGGCCCGCGCGGTGCGCGCCATCGGCTGAGCAGCGAACAAGGCTCGATCACATTGAGCGGCGGCGCCCCGGGCGCCGCCGTTTCTGTTCAGGCTGAACGAATCCCGGTGGCCGGCGTTGTTCCTGCGAACCGATCAACCGGGAAATGGAGTTTCAGTCATGCCGCTGTTCGAAAAGGGGCCTGTGCTCGCCGGGAATGCCGCTATTGGCGGCGATGGCGATTCGCCGGGCATCGCCCAGGACATCACGCTGGACGACATACGTGCCATCGCCTTTTCCTCGGAACCGCTCGAGCAGCGCCGCGAGGAATTGAAGCGGATCCGCGAAGCGCTGAACGCCCGTGACCACGCCGACCGCGGTCATGAATTCGATCCGCTTCTGTCCGAACTGGACCGGATCGAGGCCGAACTCGACCCTGGCCTTTCAGGCGTCGAGGGCGACGGCGAGGCGGGGATGGACCCGGAGGAACGCTTCGATGCCATGGCACCCGACGAGGTCGAAGATTTCGCCCGCCGCAAGAGCCGGGAGGGCTGAGCCATGGCCAGGGATCACGGACCTGCCGTCAAAGACGACGAGACCTATGAAGAACTGCGCGGACAGGGCTATTCCAAGTCCAAGGCAGCTGCCATTGCGAATGCCAGGGCCAACCCGTCCATGAATCCGTCGCGAAAGGGCGGCAAGGCCGCGCCATATGAGGATTGGACGCGGGACGAGCTCTACGCCCGTGCCCGCGAACTCGACATCAGCGGCCGGTCATCCATGAACAAGGATCAACTGATCGAGGCCCTGCGCGGCTGACCGCAACCCGCTTGCGGTGTCAGCGCCGCCACATGGTCACCGGTGTGCCGTCGGCAAGTGTTCCGGAAAAGTAGTTGACCCCGTCGCGGTTGAGCAGCCCGACCGCGGACCCGTTGGCCGACTGGAGCGCCAGTTGCGCGTCATATCCGGTGAAGGAGTAGCCGAGAGCGAAGCTGGCCGCCGAGGCGATCAGCGGATTCGAACAACTCACATTCCCCACGCGTCCGCCCTTGGCGTCCTTCAATCGGTAACCGCTTGTGCGGAAATAGCCGACCGGTACGAGACCCGTGCTTGTCGCGATATCGATCTCGCATCCGCATTCGGGCGCGCCGTCCGTGACGAGCCATTTGCCGTGAAGATCCTGTTCGGTGCGGATCGCCTGCACGGCGACCGCGCTGCCGACGGCTCCGCCGAGCGGTCCGGCGATATTGGCGGCAATGCTTGAAATGGCATTGCGTCCCACATTGCGGGCCACGTTCTTGCCGACCGCATTCTGCGCGAAGTCAGCGCCCTTGTTCGGCTTTGGCGGCGGCCCGCCGGCCACTTGTATGGCGCATTGCGCCGCTGTTGCCGGCCGGCTTGCCGCATAGGCGGTAGCGGTCGGGGCAGTCCCGGCCGGTGCCGTCCGTTGGGCCCCCGTCCCGGATGCCGTCACGGCCAGTCCCGACTGGCCTTCGCTCGCCGACTGGCAAGCCCCCAGTGCCAGCACAGCCGCCAGCACCCCGAAAGTCGCTTGTCTCATTCCTGATCCCCTGCCTTCGCCCCGGCACGAACATTAGACGAAGCTTTAGGATCATTCCACTACGCCGAAAGGCGAAATGATGAGTCCGCGATCGGCTTTTTCAGTGGGCCTCGTCCCAGTTCTTCGCCGCCCTTGCGTCCACCTGGAGCGGAACGGAAAGGTCCACGGCCGGAAGGGAGGCATTCTCCATGACCTCGCGGATGACCGCGATGGCGTCCGGCGCGGCGGATTCCTCCACCTCGAAGATCAGTTCGTCATGCACCTGCAAGAGCATGCGCGCCGGTGATTTCGCTTCTTCCAGCGCCGGTTCCATGCGCACCATGGCGCGCCGGATGATGTCGGCTGCGGACCCCTGGATCGGGGCGTTGATCGCCGCGCGCTCGTTGAAGGCGCGGATGGAGGGGTTTGACGCCGTGATGTCGGGATAATGCGCCCGCCGCCCGAAGATCGTTTCCACGTAGCCGTTTTCGCGCGCAAAGGCCTTGGTCGCCTCCATGTAGTCGCGAATGCCGGGGAAGCGGGTGAAATAGGTCTTGATGTATTCCGACGCTTCGCCGCGCTCGATGCCGAGCTGGTTGGCGAGCCCGAAGGCCGAAATGCCGTAGATGATGCCGAAATTGATTGCCTTGGCACGCCGGCGCACCTCCCCCGGCATGCCTTCGACGGGAACGCCGAACATTTCGGACGCCGTCATGGCGTGAATGTCCATGCCTTCGGCGAAAGCCTTCTTCAGTTGCGGAATGTCGGCGACATGGGCGAGGACCCGCAACTCGATCTGGCTGTAGTCGGCGGAGATCAGGACATTGCCCTTTTCGGGGATGAAGGCCGTGCGGATCTTGCGCCCTTCAGCCGTCCGGACCGGAATGTTCTGCAGGTTCGGTTCCGAGGATGACAGCCGCCCCGTGGTCGTGGACGCCAGCGCATAGGACGTGTGGACGCGCTTCGTCTCCGGGTGGATGTAGCCTGGCAGGGCGTCCGTGTAGGTCGATTTCAGCTTGGTGAGCTGGCGCCAGTCGACGATCTTGCGCGGCAGTTCATGGCCTTCCGCGGCCAGGTCCTCCAGCACCTGCGCGGTGGTGGACCATTGCCCGGATTTCGTCTTCTTGCCGCCGGGCAGCCCCATCTTGCCGAACAGGATGTCGCCAAGCTGTTTCGGTGAACCGGGGTTGAAATCCTCCCCCGCCAGGGCACCGATCTCGGCCTCCAGCGCGGCCGCCGATTGTGCCAATTCGCCGGAAAGCCGGGACAGGATCTGCCGGTCGACCGACACGCCGCGCTCTTCCATGCGCGCCAGCACATGCACCAGCGGCCGCTCAAGCCGTTCGTAAACGCTGACGAGGCCCTCCGCGGTCAGGCGGGGTTTGAGCACCTGCCACAGCCGGAGCGTGACGTCGGCATCCTCGGCTGCATAGGCCGTGGCCTTGTCGATGGCCACCAGGTCGAAGGTGACAGCGGATTTGCCCGAGCCGGCGACGTCCTTGTAGGCGATGGGCGTGTGGCCGAGCCAGCGTTCGGCCAGCGTGTCCATGCCATGCCCGCCCTTGCCGGCATCCAGCACATAGGACATGAGCATCGTGTCGTCATGGCTCACGACCTCGATGCCGAGGCGGTGAAGCACGACGAGATCGTATTTCAGGTTCTGCGCGATCTTGAGGACGGAGGCATCCTCCATCAGCGCCTTGAGCGCGGCCAATGCCTGCATTCCGTCGACCTGATCGCCGGCCAGTCCGCCACCCAGCAGGTCGTCCTGGCCTGTCCGGTGCTTCAGCGGCACGTAGGCCGCTTTTCCGGGCGAGAGCGCCAGCGAAAAGCCCACCAGTTCGGCCTGCATCGGGTCGAGAGATGTCGTCTCGGTGTCGATGGCCACCAAGCCCTGGTCGCGGGCCGCGGCAAACCAGGCCTCCAGGGTCGCCATGTCACGGATCGTCTCATAGGCGGAGGTGTCGATGGATGCTGTCGCGGCCCGTTCTGCCCGCGCCGCCGCCAGTGCCGCCGGCATCCCGTCACCCGCCCCGGCTGGCCCGGCTGCGGGCCTGTCCGTCCCGGTCCCTGCCGCGGCGGAGGCGGGAAGACCCGGATCGAGATCCGGTCCGTGAGCCTGTGCACCCCATTCCGCCTCCACATGGGCGGGCTCGACGGCGGAAGCGTCCGCCCCGGTTTCCTCCGCCACCCGCCGCGTCAGCGAGGTGAACTCCATGGCCTTGAGGAAGGCGATCAGCTTCGGCCCGTCCGGTTCGTCCAGCGCCAGCGTATCGAGCGGATCGAGATCCGGCACATCGTTCTTCAGCCGCACCAGTTCGCGCGAAAGCCGCGCCTTGTCGGCATTGGCGACGATGTTTTCGCGCCGCTTGGCCTGCTTGATCTCGGAGGCCCGCGCCAGCAGCGTATCGAGATCGCCGTATTCGTCCAGAAGCTGCGCCGCCGTCTTCGGACCGATGCCCGGCACACCGGGGATGTTGTCGACCGAATCGCCGGTCAGCGCCTGCAGGTCGATCATCTTTTCGGGGCCGACACCCCATTTCTCGATCACCTCCGGCACACCGATCTGCCGGTCCTTCATCGGGTCGTACATCGACACCCGGCCGTTGACGAGCTGCATCAGGTCCTTGTCGGAGGAAATGATGGTGGCGTCGCCACCGGCCTCCGCCGCAAGCCTTGCATAGGTGGCAATGATGTCGTCGGCCTCGTAGCCTTCCATCTCGATGCAGGGCAGGCCGAAGGCGCGGGTCGCCTGGCGGATCAGCCCGAACTGCGGCACCAGGTCCTCCGGCGGCGCCGAGCGGTTGGCCTTGTATTCGTCGTAGAGGTCGTTGCGGAAGGTCTTGGACGAATAGTCGAAGATCACCGCGAAATGCGTCGGCGTCACGCCCACATCCGTGTCGCGCGCCTGTTTCAGGAGCTTCCACAGCATGTTGCAGAAACCGGACACCGCGCCCACCGGCAGCCCGTCGGATTTGCGGGTCAGCGGAGGCAGCGCGTGATAGGCGCGGAAGATGTAGGCCGAGCCGTCGACGAGGAAGAGATGATCACCGTTTTTCATGGCTGACACGATTAAGCGCAAATGCCGCCAAGGTCCATTGCCACGGCTCCCGTTTTCATGCGCTGCCCCTTGATTGAAGGCGTGTCCGCCTGCATTCTGGTGTTGTGCGGAAATCGGGACTGGAGGGGGCATCATGGCCGAGCGCGTGCGACTGGAATTCACCGGGGCGCAGAAGGATGCGCTGGCGCGCGCGGCAAGGTCCAACGCGGTCGCCGCCCTCGCGCTGGCCGGCGTGATGTTCGCTCTTCTCTGGTGGATGCAGGGTGACTGGCGCATGGCGCTGATGAAGGCGGCCTTCATGCCGGTGGTACTGGCGGCCCACCTGGGTCTGTCGCTGTTCCTGTCGAACCTGCCGCGCAACCCGGCCGTCCGCCTCGGCGCGGTTGCGTTCACGAGCCTCACCTTTGCCTGTTCTATGCTCATCTTCTTTATTGCACCGGACAAGTCGGTGGCTGAGTTGATGACACAGTTCTGGATGAGCCTCCTGATCATGGCCGCAATGCTCGGCGCAACCGATCTCGTCACGCGCGGACGCTGGATGGAAAAATGGTTTGCCGTCGGGGTTCCCAAGTAACCGCGCGGCCGATCACGGCAACGTTACGAACCTTTAATGTTCGTGCCCTTGTTTCGCCGCTTTCATCTTCCCAAATGTTGGTCATCGGCAAGCAATAATGCCGCGTCCGGATAAATGGCCCGTCCCCCGCCTGATCCGGATGAACGGGTGGCAGTCCCAATCCCCCTCTCCGGGCTGCCGCTGTTTTCAAAAGGCCGCCGTGGTTCCCCCCTCCACCACGGCGGCCGGTTTGTCTCCGCACCCGATTTGCTCCCCCGTCTTTCGCAGCGCATTCGCAACGTCTAACCTGCACCCCAGTGCATGATGATTTGCGAGGACCTGATGAGTGACATCGCCCCCGTGCTCGACGCGATCGACGCCCGGCTTGAAGATTCCGTCGAACACCTGTTTGACCTGATCCGCATTCCCTCCATCTCCACCGATCCGGCCTACAGGGACGAGTGCCGCCGGGCGGCCGGATGGCTGGTTGAAGACCTGCGCTCCATCGGCTTCGAAGCCTCGGTGCGTGACACCTCCGGGCATCCCATGGTGGTCGCCCATCACGAGGGCGCCTCGCCCGACGCGCCGCATGTGCTCTTCTATGGCCATTACGATGTCCAGCCGGTCGACCCGGTCGAGCTTTGGGAAAGCGGCCCCTTCGAGCCGGCCATCGCCACGCGCAACGGGCGAAAGGTCATTACCGGGCGCGGCGCCGCCGACGACAAGGGCCAGCTCATGACCTTCGTGGAAGCGGCCCGCGCCTTCAAGGCCGTGCATGGCAGCCTGCCTTGCCGGGTCACGATCCTGTTCGAGGGCGAGGAGGAGTCCGGCTCTCCATCGCTCAAGCCATTCCTTGAGGCCAATGCCGGCGAGTTGAAGGCCGATTTCGCCCTCGTCTGCGACACCAACATGTGGGACCCGCAGACACCAGCCATTTCCGCCGGCCTGCGCGGCCTGGTCGGCGAGCAGATCAAGGTGAAGGCGGCCAGCCGCGACCTCCATTCGGGTTACTACGGCGGCGCGGCGGCCAATCCGATCCACATCCTGACCCGCATCCTGGCCGACCTGCACGATGCCGCCGGCCGCATCACCATTCCCGGCTTCTATGAAGGCGTGAACGAGACCCCGCCGGAAATCCTTGAGATGTGGAACGGGCTGAACCGGACACCGGAATCCTTCCTCGGCGAGGTCGGCCTGTCGGAACCGGCCGGCGAGACCGGCCGCACGCTGCTCGAAATGATCTGGGCGCGCCCGACGGCGGAGGTCAACGGCATCTGGGGCGGCTATACGGGCGAGGGCTTCAAGACCGTGATCCCGGCGGAGGCCTCGGCCAAGGTCTCCTTCCGGCTGGTGCACGACCAGGACCCGGCGGCGATCCGGACCGCCTTCCGCGATTTCGTGCGCGCGCGCATTCCTGCCGACTGCTCGGTGGAATTCGAGGAGCATGGCGGGTCCCCGGCCATCCAGTTGCCCTACGATTCCCCGCTTCTGCAAACCGCGCGCGGCGCCCTGTCGGATGAATGGGAGACGGATGCGCTGATGATCGCCATGGGCGGGTCCATCCCCATCGTCGGCGATTTCCAGCGGATGCTGGGCATGGAATCCCTGCTCGTCGGCTTCGGCCTCGGCGACGACCAGATCCACTCGCCCAACGAGAAATACGAACTGGCCTCCTTCCACAAGGGCCAGCGCTCATGGGCGCGCATCCTCCACGCCCTGGCGCAAGGCGGGTGACGCGATGGGCGCGTCCGACACGAAGGCCCATGTCCGCCTGGCCCGTCAGGGCGATGCGCGGGCGGTGCTGGCGCTGCAGGACGCGCTTTTCCCTGGCGATCCGAATAGGCTTGGACCCGAACAGCTAGCCCGGCCGGGCGCCGACAAGCGTGTCCTCGTCCTCGTGGCCGAACTGGGGGACGAGGTTGCGGGCTTCCTCGTGTTGCGTGACCGCTCCGCCCGGCTATGGACCAGTGTCGATTTTGTCGGCGTGGCCCCGTGGGCGGCAAGCAGGGGCGTGGGCACCGCACTTGTGCGGGCGGCCTGCCGCTTCGCGCCGCGTCCGGTGCTCCGGCTCTTCGTGCGCCCGTCCAACGCGCCGGCACGCGCCCTTTACGCGCGACAGGGTTTCCGCCATACCGCGACACGCAAGAACAACTATGCCGACGGCGAGGACGCGATGGTCATGATGAAATGGCTCGGGCCGCGTTTCCTGCGCAGGTGGGCCAAGTGAACGGGAAACAGACACGATGACCATCCGCGCCCACAAGGGAGACCTTCCGGACCTTTCCAACTACCAGGTGGCGGCGGTGGCCATCGACACCGAGACGCTCGGTCTCAAGCCGCATCGCGACCGCCTTTGTGTCGTGCAGCTTTCGCCCGGCGACGGCACAGCCGATGTGGTGCAGATAGCCAAAGGACAGACATCCGCGCCGAATATAGAGAAGCTGCTGGCCGATACGCAGATCGAGAAGATCTTTCATTTCGGCCGGTTCGACATCGCCGTGCTCGAAAACGCCTTCGGGGTGCGCGCCAACCCGGTCTTCTGCACCAAGATCGCCTCGCGCCTGACGCGCACCTACACCGACCGTCACGGATTGAAGGACCTCTGCGCCGAATTGCTCGACGTGCAGCTTTCCAAGCAGCAGCAATCCTCCGACTGGGCGGCGGACACCCTTTCGCAGGCACAGCTTGAATATGCCGCTTCCGATGTCCTTTACCTTCACAGGCTGCGCGAGGCCATCACGGCGCGGCTGTTGCGCGAGGGCCGCATGGACATGGCCCGCCAGTGCTTCGATTTCCTCCCCATGCGCGCGCGCCTCGATCTCGCCGGCTGGGACGAGACCGACATTTTCGCCCATAGCTGACGGGACCGGCCGGCGCGACGACGGCAGCCGGACCGCATGGTCAGGTCGAGACAGGACATGATGCGATCGACATGGACAAGGGCCTGACCAGCACGCAATCCGGGGCGACGACGGGCATCATGCTGATGTGCGCCGGTGTCGCCTGTCTCAGCATCAACGACGCGCTGGCCAAGACCCTGGCCGAGCACTACACCGCGATCCAGATCCTGTTCATCCGCAATCTCGTTGCATTTCCGCTCGCCGTGCTGATCGTCCTGCGGCTTGGCGGGCGCAGCGGGCTGCATTCCGCCAAGCCCTGGGCGCATGTCCTGCGCGGATTCATCTGGCTGTGCGCCGCCACCCTGTTCTTCACCGGGCTTGGCTACCTGGGGTTAGCCGAAGCCACCGCGCTGGTTTTCATTGCCCCGGTCTTCGTGACCGCGCTGTCGGCGATCGTGCTGCGCGAGCAGGTGGGCTGGCGGCGCTGGTCGGCGGTGCTGGTCGGCTTTGCCGGCGTGCTTGTCGTCGTGCGTCCGGGAACGGCCGCCTTCGAGGCCGTCTCGCTCTTTCCCGTGGCGACGGCATTTTTCTACGCCCTGATGATGATCAGCGCGCGCTGGGTCGATCCGCGCGAGAGCATGTGGACACTCATGGTCTGGCTGACCGGGGTGGGCGCCGTTCTCAGCGCGCTGCTGCAGCCCTTTGTCTGGGTGACGCCGCGCGCCGAGGATCTCTGGCTGTTCGCCGCCATCGCGGTGTTCGGCACGGTGGGTGTCACCATGATGACGCAGGCGTTCCGTTTCGCGCCTGCCGCCGTCGTCGCACCCTTCGACTATACCGCCCTGCTCTGGGCCACGCTGATCGGCTGGCAGGTCTGGGGCGAGATCCCCGACACGCTGACCTATGTCGGCGCCGCCATCATCGTCGCGTCCGGCATCTACATCGTCATCCGCGAGCGCCATGCGCGGGAATGATCGTGCCCGGACTGGATAAACTTGCCCGCTTGCCGCTTACCGTTTCCTCACCATGGACTTAACCGCCCCTTAAATCGCCCGAATTAGGGTGTTGTCCATGACCCGCGGAACAGACGGGACGTGCAGGGCAAGGCGGGATATTTCATGGCCAGACGCAGGACGGGCAAGCGCATCGAGCCGGAATTCGAGGGCGGAAGCGGGCGCAAGCGCGGTCTCTCCGTATCCGAGGACGACCGCGTGCTGCCCGCCCGTGGCCGCAAGGCGGCCCCCGCCAAGGGCCGGAAGAAGGCTGGCACGGCCCGCAAATCCCGCACCGCGCGAAAGCGGCGCGGATTGTTCGGCCTGCTGCGCAGCGCCATCTACTGGTCGCTCATCCTCGCCATCTGGGGCGGCATCGCGGCGGCCGGCGTGGTTGCCTGGTATGGCGCCAAGATGCCCTCTGCCACCACATGGGAAGTCCCGGCCCGCCCGCCCAACGTCAAGATCGTCTCCGTCGAAGGCAGGCTGATCGCCAATCGCGGCATGACCGGTGGCGAGGCTGTCGGCCTGCACGAGATGTCGCCCTATATCCCGCAGGCCGTCATCGCCATCGAGGACCGGCGCTTCTATTCCCATTTCGGAATCGACCCGCTGGGCCTTGCCCGCGCCATGGCTTCCAATATCGCCGCCGGGCGCTTGCGCGAGGGCGGCTCCACGCTGACCCAGCAGCTTGCCAAGAACATGTTCCTGTCGCCCGCGCGCACCATCGAACGCAAGGTGCAGGAAGTGCTGCTGGCGCTGTGGCTGGAGCATGAGCACAGCAAGGACCAGATCCTCACCATGTATCTCAACCGGGTCTATTTCGGCTCGGGCGCCTATGGCGTGGAGGCCGCAGCGCGGCGCTATTTCGGCAAGCCGGCGCGCGACGTGACACTGGCCGAGGCGGCTCTGCTGGCCGGCCTGCTGAAGGCGCCCTCGCGCCTGTCGCCCGCGCGCGACCCGCAGGCGGCGGAAGCCCGGGCGAAGCTGGTCATTGCCGCCATGCGCGAACAGGGCATGATCGGCGAGACCGAATTCGCGGTGGCCATGAAGACGCCGGCCACCCGTGCGGCGGCCTACTGGACCGGCTCGGAGAACTACGTCGCCGACCGTGTGATGGAGGAACTGCCGGACCTGATCGGCGACGTGGACCAGGACGTCGTCGTCGACACAACGCTCGACCTGACCCTGCAGAAACTGGCCGAGAATTCCATCCGCGACCTGATCGCCAGGAACGGCAAGGCCAGCCGCGTCAGCCAGGGCGCGCTGGTCTCCATCGACGGCTCCGGTGCAGTGCGCGCCATGGTCGGCGGCTACGACTACGCCAATTCGCAGTTCGACCGCGCGACCGAAGCCCGCCGCCAGCCGGGCTCCACCTTCAAGCCCTTCGTCTATCTGGCCGCGCTGGAAAACGGCCGCCGTCCCGACAGCGTGCGCACCGATGCGCCGGTGCGGATCGGCAAGTGGACGCCGGAAAACTATGGCGGCAAGTATTACGGCAAGGTGACGCTGGCCACCGCGCTGAAGAAGTCGCTGAACTCCGTCGCCGCGCAACTGGCCCAGGAAGTGGGTCCGAAGACGGTTGCGGAAGTGGCCCACCGCATGGGCATCGAATCGGATCTTGCGGCCAATGCGTCCATCGCGCTCGGCACGTCGGAGGTCACGCCACTGGAACTCACCGCGGCCTATGTGCCCTTCGTCAATGGCGGCTACCGGCCCGATGTCCACGTCATCCGCCGCGTCACCACCATGGACGGCAAGGTGATCTACGAGCAGAAGGGCGCGGCCCCGCGCGTGGTGCGCCCCGAATTCGTGGCCATGATGAACACGATGATGAGCGGCACTGTGGAGGATGGCACGGCGCGGCGCGCCGATTTCGGCTGGCCTGCCGCCGGCAAGACCGGCACGTCGCAGAAGTCCCGCGATGCATGGTTCGTCGGCTATACGTCCAACCTTGTCACCGGCGTCTGGTTTGGCAATGACGACGGCGCGCCGATGAAGGGCGTGACGGGCGGGTCGTTGCCGGCCGACGCCTGGAAGACCTTCATGCAGGCCGCCCATGAAGGCCTGCCGAAAGCGCCGTTGCGCGGGCTGTGGGCACCGGATCCGGCCGGCAGCCAGAACAGCCGCCCGCCCGCTCCCGTCGCCCCGCAAGGCGACCTGCCCATGGCCGGCGCGCCGAGGCCATCAGCCGATGTGGCCGGCAGCAACGCGGCCGCCGACGACCGCACCGCCTCCGTCGCCCGCCCCGTGCCGAAGGTCGGCGTGGGCGAGGAACCCCGCAGCGTGGGTTCGATCCTCGACGTCATCATGGGACGGTGAAAGACCGTTCGGGCGACGTGGCCGGAAAGTCGTGCTAGACTGACACCCGGGACGAAGACGGCGCCACAGGCGTAACAACGGTCCATGAGGTCAGCATGACATTCCAGTTGGCGGGGGAAGCAGCCGAAATCTACGAGACGGTCATGGTGCCGCTCTGGTTCGGGCGATGGGCTGAGGTCCTGATCGACCGCCTTGCGCTCCGTCCGGGCGAGAACGTACTGGATGTCGCTTGCGGAACGGGAGTGACGACCCGGCTGGCCTGCGACAGGGTGGTTCCGGGAGGCCAGGTGACCGGCCTCGACAACAACGCCGCGATGCTGACCAAGGCAAGGGAACTGTCGGCTGGATTGGATATCGCGTGGCTCGGCAAGGATGTCTGCGACAGCGGGCTGGAACCGGGCAGCGTCGACGTCGTGATGGCACAGCATGGCTACCACTATTTCCCGGACAAGGCCGCTGCGCTGGCGGAATTCCGGCGTGTGCTCGTTCCTGGCGGACGTATGGCGTTCTCCATCTGGGATGGTCACAGCCCCTATACGAAGGCGATATGCGCCGCCGTCGAGCGGCATATCTCGCCGGAGATCGCCGCAAGGCAACGATCACAGCGGGAAACACCGACCGCTGCCCAACTGGAAGAGCAGGTCCGCGACGCGGGTTTCGTGGACGTCCGGGTCGAGCGGCATGAACTGGTGATCAGTGTCCCGCCGCCACGCGAGTTCGTGCCCCTGCACCTGGGATCGATGCCCATCGCGGATGCGTTTCTTGCACTGTCGGAGGACAGCAGGCAAAAGTTGATCGATGACGTCGAGAGCGATCTCGCCGCCTGCATCGACGGCGGACGGCTCACCTATCCGGATGCTGTCCACATGGCGATGGGAACGAACCCGGCCGAATGACCGGTGGCGGCTGGCCCGGTCCCTGTACCGGGCGCAAGCCTTGCTTTTCCATTGCGCCGCCCCCAAGTCACCCCGGCATGCCGCCGACATGGCTGAGCAGTTCGGCCACGTTGGCGGCCTGGAACTTCTGCAGGAGCTTGGCCCGGTAGGTCTCCACCGTGCGCGGCGAAATGTCGATCAGCCGCGCGATTTCCTTCGAGGTGCGGCCCTCGCCCAGATGCATGATGATCTGCCGCTCGCGGGTGGACAGCCGCACCACGGGCCGTTCGTGCGAAAGGTCGGCGAAGCTCCACACCGCCTTGGCCAGCGGGTCGCCCGCTTCCGTCAGCGTGCGCCCGCGCACCCGGCACCAGAACAGCGAACCGTCCGTGCGCGCCATGATGCGCTCGTCGGAATAGCGGTTCATCTCGCGCAAGGGCCCTACGCCCACCTCGCGTATGGCGACGAATTCCTCGAAGGAGGGATAGAGGATGGCGAAGGACTGGTCGATCAGCGTTTCGCGCCTGTGTCCGAACATCTCCGCGAAGGCCGGGTTGCAGGCCCGGATGATCCGGTTCTCCGTCATCACGATGCCGATCGGCGCCATCTCGTAGGCGATCCGGTCCAGTTCGCTTGCGTGGTTTTCCGGTTCTGTCATGCGTGTTTCTACGGTCTTGCGCCGCTGCCCTGCTCCATCTGATAGTATGCTTATACGGTGAGCGGCAAAGAAGAAATGCGGGCCCTGGCCTGTTGCGCGCGCCGTCAGGGAGGATTTTCGGCATGAACCTGGCCCATTGGCTGGTCAGAAGCGCTTGCGTGTCGCCACGCAACCCGGCCCTGATCAGGGGCACGGAGGTGGTTGCGGACTATGCCGCCTTCGCGCGAGCTGCCGCCTGCATCGCCGCCGCGCTGGCGGAGGGCCATGGCGTGCGCCCTGGCGACCGGGTCGCCATCTTCGCGAAGAACTGCACCGAATATCTCGAACTCATGTGGGGCGTCTGGTTTGCCGGCGCGGCTGTCGTGCCGGTCAATGCCAAGCTGCACCCGAAGGAAGCCGCCTGGATCATCGCCGATTCCGGTGCCTCGATTGCTTTCGTCACCGCGGCGCTTGGCGCGGAGCTTGAAACCGCCCGCCCGGAAAGCCTGCGGACCGTGATCGACATGGGCGGTCAGACCTTTGCCGCCATGCGCGCCCACGAACCGCTGGCCGCTCCCGCGGACCGCGCGCCGGACGATCTGGCCTGGCTGTTCTACACGTCCGGCACCACCGGCAAGCCCAAGGGCGTCATGATCACCCACGCCAATATCCAGGCCATGGTGCTGGGCTATTTCTCCAATGTCGACGAGGTCCATGCCGCCGACTGCGCGCTCTATGCTGCGCCGATCAGCCACGGCGCCGGTCTTTATTGCGTGCAGCACGTACTCAAGGGCGCCCGCCATTGCGTGCCGCCCTCGGCCGGTTTCGAGCCGGCGGAAATCTTCGATCTGGCCCGGCGGCTGGACAGCGTCCACATGTTCGCAGCCCCCACCATGGTCAAGCGCCTCGTGGATCACGCCAGGCGGGCCGGCGAGACCGGTCAGGGCATCCGCACCATCGTCTATGGCGGCGGGCCGATGTATCTGGCCGATATCATCGAGGCCGTGGATGTGCTGGGTCCGCGCTTCGCCCAGCTTTACGGGCAGGGCGAAAGCCCCATGTGCATCACCGGCATGACGCGCGCCATGGTCGCCGACCGTACCCATCCGCGCTGGCGCGAGCGCCTCGCCTCCACCGGCATCGCCCAGGCCTGCGTGGAGGTGCGCATCGCCGGGGAAGATGGCCGGAACCTGCCTGTTGGCGAGACCGGCGAAGTGCTGGTGCGCGGCGCCTCCGTGATGAAGGGCTACTGGAACAACCCGGACGCCAATGAGAAGACGCTGCGCGATGGCTGGCTGTGGACCGGCGACATGGGCGCGCTGGACGGGGACGGCTTCCTGACGCTCAAGGACCGCTCGAAGGATCTCATCATCTCCGGCGGCACCAACATCTATCCCCGCGAGGTGGAGGAGGCACTGCTCACCCATCCGGCGGTGTCGGAAGTCTCCGTCGTCGGCGCGCCGCATCCCGAATGGGGCGAGGACGTGGTGGCATTCATTGTGCTCGCCGATGGCGCGGCGGCGGATGAAGGCGCGCTCGATGCCCATTGTCTCGACCAGATCGCCCGCTTCAAGCGGCCCAAGCGGTACCGCTTCGTCGATGCGCTGCCCAAGAACAACTACGGCAAGGTGCTCAAGACCGAACTGCGCGCCATGCTTGCCGGCGAAACGGAAGGAGCGTGACCATGGGGCATCTTTCGGGACGCACCGCGCTTGTCACCGGCTCGGTCCAGGGCATCGGCCTCGCCATCGCGAAGTCCCTGGCCGGCGAGGGGGTGCGCATCGCGCTGCACGGGCTTGCCAGCCCGGACGAGGCAGCCGCCGCCGAACAGGCCTGCCGCGAGGCCGGCGCGCCCGAAACTCGCTTCTTCGATGCCGACATGCGCGACGTTGCCGCCATCGGCGCCATGATGGAGGCCGCCAACGCCTGGGGCCCGGTCGATATCCTCGTCAACAATGCGGGCATCCAGAAGACGGTGCCCATCGCGGAGGCCACGCCGGAGATCTGGGACGCCATTATCGCCGTCAACCTGTCCGGCGCCTTCCATGCCATGCGCCACGCCCTGCCAGGCATGGGTGAGCGCGGCTTCGGGCGGGTCATCAACATCGCCTCGGTGCACGGCCTCGTCGCTTCCAGGGACAAGGCCCCTTACGTGGCGTCGAAATTCGGGCTGATCGGCATGAGCAAGGTCGCGGCCCTCGAATATGCCGCCTGCGGCAACCGTGAGAGCGGCGGCGTGACCGTCAACTGCATCTGCCCCGGCTGGACCGAGACAGCCATCATCGAGCCGCAGGTCGCCGCGCGTGCCGCCGAACACGGCGGCGACAGGGCCGCCGGCATCGCCAGCCTGCTGGCCGAGAAGCAGCCCAGCCTGCGCACTTCCGATCCGTCCGAGATCGGCGCGCTGGCCGCCTGGCTGTGCCATCCCCAGGCCCACAACATCACCGGCGCATCCTTCCCCGTCGACGGGGGCTGGACCGCCCAATGATGAATGCGCCGGAGGTCCGGCGTGTTTCCACGCTTCTGACAGGAGGAGACATCACATGAAGAAATGGATGACTGCACTGGCCATGGCCTCGGCGCTTGCCGCCGGCGCGCTTGGCTCCGCGACCGCCCAGGATGGCGATCCGGTGAAGATCGCCCTGGTGCACGGGCTTTCCGGCTCGCCGCTGGAGGCCTTTTCCAAGCAGACCTCGACCGGCTTCCAGCTTGGCCTCGAATACGCGACCAACGGCACCATGGAGATCAAGGGCCGGAAGATCGAGGTGATCGAGAAGGATACCCAGTTCAAGCCCGACGTGGCCCGTTCGGCGCTCGCCGAGGCCTATGGCGATGACGACGCGCTGATCGCTGTCGGCGGCACGTCCTCGGGCGTCACTACGGCCATGCTGCCCGTTGCCGCCGAATACGAGAAGATCCTCGTCGTCGAGCCGGCCGTGGCCGATTCGCTGACCGGACCGGATTCCAACCGCTACGTCTTCAAGACCTCGCGCAACTCGTCCATGGACATGCAGGCCCAGGCCAAGGCGCTCCGGCCCGACGACAAGCTGTTCGTCGCGACGCTCGCCCAGGACTACGCCTTCGGCAAGGACGGCATCGCCGCCTTCAAGGCCGCGCTGGAAGGCACCGGCGCGACGGTCGTTGCCGAGGAATACGTTCCCATCAAGACGACCGATTTCACCGCCACCATCGAGCGCATGTTCAACGCGCTGAAGGACAGGGACGGCCGCAAGGTCATCGTGATCTATGTCGCCGGCATCGACGCCATGACGCCGATCACCGCCGCCGATCCGGGCCGTTACGGTATCGAGATCTCCACGGGCGGAAACATCCTGCCCGCCATGGCCTCCTACAAGCAGGTCCCGGGCATGGAAGGCGCGATCTACTACTATTACGAACTGCCGAAGAACGAGATCAACGACTGGCTCGTCGCCGAGCACCAGAAGCGTTTCAATTCGCCGCCGGACTTCTTCACCGCCGGTGGCATGGCCGCGGCGCTCGCCATCGCCAAGGCGCTCGAGACCGCCGGGGAATGGGACACCGAGACGCTGATCTCCACCATGGAAGGCATGAGCTGGGAGACGCCGAAGGGCACCATGACCTTCCGTCCGGAAGACCACCAGGCGCTGCAGTCCATGTATCACTTCAAGATCAGGGTGGACGACAATGTCGAATGGGCGATCCCGGAACTGGTGCGCGAGATCACGCCCGACGAGATGAACATCCCCGTCGGCCGCAACAACCAGTAACACAGGCAATCAGGGTGCCGGCCGCATGCCGGCCGGCGCCCGCGACCTCTCGAACCGCAACCAACAAGAACGAACAAGGCGGATCATTGGCCCCATGTCCAAGCCATCCCTCGAATCCCGTGACCTGACCATCCGCTTCGGCGGTCATGTCGCCGTCAATGCGGTGACATGCGCCTTCCGGCCCGGTGAGCTGACCGTCATCGTCGGTCCGAACGGCGCGGGCAAGACGACCTGGTTCAATCTCATGTCCGGCCAGTTGAGGCCGTCCGCCGGGACCATCCTCAAGGACGGCCGGGACATCACCGCGCTGTCGCCCTCGGCGCGCGCCAAGGCCGGCATGGGCCGGGCCTTCCAGTTGACCAATCTCTTTCCCAAGCTGTCGGTGCTGGAGAACATCCGCCTTGCCGTCCAGGCGCGCCACGGCATCGGCCCGCGCCTGTTCCGCCCGGCCGGGGCGTTTCGCGGCCTCGTTGAGAAGGCCGAGCAGCATCTGGCCGCGGCCCGGCTGGAGCGCGTGGCCCACATGCCCGCCGCTGCGCTGCCGCATGGCGACCAGCGCAAGCTGGAAGTCGCGCTGCTTCTGGCCATGGAGCCGGACATCTTCATGTTCGACGAGCCGACCGCCGGCATGAGCGTCGACGAGGCGCCGGTCATCCTCGAACTCATCGCCAGCATCAAGAAGGACAAGGCCAAGACCATCCTGCTGGTGGAGCACAAGATGGACGTGGTGCGCGCGCTCGCCGACCGCATCGTCGTCCTGCACAATGGCGAACTTGTTGCCGACGGCCCGCCCGACGAGGTGATCGCATTGCCCATCGTGCGCGAGATCTATCTCGGCATTCCCGCGGAGGACGCCGCATGACCGCCCCGATACTCTCCCTTGAGGGCGTCCACACCGACATCGCCCAGTACCATATCCTGCACGGCATCGACCTCGCCGTGCCCGAAGGCGGCGTCTATGTGCTGCTCGGCCGCAATGGCGCCGGCAAGACAACGACGCTGCGCACCATCATGGGCCTGTGGAAGGCGCGTGCCGGGACCGTGCGCTTTCGCGGCCAGGAGATCACCGGCCTGCACACCTCCGACATTGCCCGTCTCGGCATCGCCTTCGTGCCCGAGAACATGGGCATTTTCGGCGGCCTGACGGTGGAGGAGAACATGCGCCTCGCCTCGCGCGACGGCACCTTCGATGCGAAGCGGCTGGCCTGGGTACAGGACCTGTTTCCCGCCATGCGCACCTTCTGGCAGAAGCCCGCCTGGGCCCTGTCCGGCGGCCAGAAGCAGATGCTGGCGATCTCGCGCGCCATCATCGAGCCGCGCGAGCTGATCCTCATCGACGAGCCGACAAAGGGCCTGGCGCCCGCGATCATCCGCGCCATGGTGGACGCCTTCCGCGAAGTGGCGGCCGACACGACCATCCTTCTGGTCGAGCAGAACTTCATGTTCGCCTCGGCGCTGGGCAGCGGCGTGTCCGTCATCGATGACGGGCGCATCGTCCATTCCGGCGCCATGGCCGACCTCGTCGCCGACAAGACGCTTCAGACCAGGCTGCTGAGCCTCTCGCTCGACGCGCACCAGTAGGGGAACCGTGACATGAACGCTTCGGATGTCATCAACCGTTTCGGCGGCGTCAATCTCCTGCCGCTTGTCCTCATGGCGCTCGCCCTGCCGCTGATCGGCTCGGTCTCGTCATGGGTGACGCTGACCGTGGCCGGGCTCGCCATGGGCATGATGATCTTTCTCATGGCCTCGGGCCTGAGCCTGGTCTTCGGCCTGATGGACGTGCTCAATTTCGGCCATTCCGCCTTCATCTCGTTTGGCGCCTTCATCGCCGCCAGCGTGCTTGCGGCGCTTGCAGCCTGGGTGGGCGCGGACTCGGTGGCGCTGAACCTGCTCGCCCTCTTCGCGGCCATCGCCGCGGCCAGCCTGTTCGGCCTTGCCGCCGGATGGTTCTTCGAGCGCGTCATCGTCAAGCCGGTCTATCGCGACCACCTGCGCCAGATCCTCATCACCATCGGCGCGCTGATCGTCGCCGAACAGCTGATCCTGGCCATATGGGGCGGCGCACCCATTCCCGTGCCGCGCCCGGCCGTCCTCCAGGGCTCGGTGATCATCGGCGACGTCGCCATCGAGACCTATCGCATCTTCGCCTTCCTGCTGGGACTTGCCGCCTTCATCGCGCTTTACCTGGTGCTCAACCGCACGCGTATCGGCCTGCTGATCCGCGCCGGCGTGGAAAACCGCGAAATGGTCGAGGCGCTCGGCTTCCGCATCGACCGCATCTTCGTCGGCGTCTTCATGGCCGGTTCGGCGCTGGCGGCCATGGGCGGGGCCATGTGGGCCGGTTACCAGGGCCTGATTTCCGGCACGCTGGGCGCGGAGATGATGATCCTCGTCTTCATCGTCGTCATCATCGGCGGGCTGGGTTCCATCGAGGGCTCGCTGCTTGGCGCGCTGCTCGTCGGCCTGCTCGGCAACTACGTCGCCTTCCTGTTCCCGAAGCTGTCGCTGGCTTCCAACATGCTCCTGATGATGGCCGTTCTGCTCTGGCGGCCCTGGGGCCTGCGTCCGGCCGTCAAGCCGTGAGGATGACAAGATGACCGCCACTGCCACCTCCGCTGCCTCCCTGTCCGCGTCCGCCGCTGCCCATGCCCGCGCCGTGCGCAACGGCCGGATCATCGTCTGGTCCGCGGCCGCCCTGATCGCCTTCTGCCTTGCCTTCGCGCCCTTCCTGTTTTCCGATGTGCGTGCCCAGCAGGTCGCCGCCCGCATCTGCGTCTTCATCGTGCTGGCCGCCAGCTACGACCTGCTGATCGGCTATACCGGCATCGTCTCCTTCGCCCATACCATGTTCTTCGGGCTTGGCGCCTATGGCGCGGCCATGGCGCTGAAATCCATGGGTGCGGGCTTCGACGCCATCTTCCTTGGCGGCGGGGCGGGCGTCGCACTGGCAGCGGTCCTGGCCGTGGCCATCGGCGTGCTCAGCCTGCGCGTCAAGGCGATCTTCTTCGCCATGGTCACGCTGGCCGCCGCCTCGGTCATGATGGTGCTCGCCTCCCAGCTTTCGGAATTCACCGGCGGCGAGGACGGCATCGTCTATTCGGCACCGAAAATATTCTCGCCTGCCACGAAGCTTCTCACCGATGACGACGGCAAGGTGCTCAAGGTGTTCGGCGTCTCGATGAACGGCAAGGTCGCCGCCTACTACTTCGTCTTCCTCACCTGCCTCGTGCTGTTCTACGCGCTGGTGCGCATTGTCCGGTCGCCGCTCGGAACCGTGCTGGAGGCGATCCGCGAGAACGAATTGCGCGCCGAGGCCATCGGCTACCGCGTCGTGGCCTACCGCACGGCGGTCTTCGTCATCGCGGCCGTGATCGCGGCCCTGGCCGGCGTCGTCTGGGCGGTCTGGCTGAAATATACGGGGCCGGAATCCACGCTCTCCTTCGCCATCATGATCGACATCCTGCTCATGGTGGTCATCGGCGGCATGGGGACGATGGTCGGCGCCGTCATCGGCGTCGTGATCATGACGCTGGCGCAGTTCTACCTCAAGGACGTGATGGCAACGGCAGCCGAGGCCACCGCCGGCCTGCCGCTCGTCCCGCATCTCGTCGACCCGGACCGCTGGCTGCTCTGGCTCGGCATCCTGTTCATCCTGCTCGTCTATTTCTTCCCCGCCGGAATCGCTGGCACGCTCATGAAGAAGGGAGGCCACTGATGCCGGTTTCGCCCGTTCCCCGCTCGTCCTACATCCGCTGCGGCGCACACGAACTTCATGTTACCGAATGGGGTGACCCGGCCAATCCGCCGCTGGTCATGTGGCACGGCCTGGCGCGCACGGGCCGCGACTTTGACGAAGCGGCCTGCGCCCTGTCGGACCGCTATTTCGTCATCTGTCCGGACACGCTCGGGCGCGGCCTGTCGTCCTGGGCGGGCGACGAGGGCGTGGATTATTCCTACGCGGCCTTCGGCGATCATGCCGTCGCCATCCTCGACAATTACGGCATCGGCGAAACGCGTTGGGTGGGCACGTCCATGGGCGGCCTGATCGGCGTGACGCTGGCCGGCGGGCGCCTGAAGGGCCGCATCACCCATCTCGTCGTCAACGACATCGGCCCGGCCATTCCGGAAGCCGCATCGGGCCGCATCGCCGCCTATGTCGGCGCGCCACCGGTTTTCGACACGGTGGGCGAACTGGAGGATTGGCTGCGCGTCAACTACGCGCCCTTCGGGACCAACACGGCCGCCTTCTGGCGGCGCATGGCCGACACGTCGAGCCGGCGAACCGATAACGGCAAGGTGACGGTTCACTACGATCCGCGCATCGTCACCCAGTTCACCCTGCACAAGGGCGATCTGGACTGCTGGCATTTCTATGATGGGGTGGCGGCGAAGGCGCTGCTGCTGCGCGGGGAGGAGTCCGACGTGTTGCCGCGCGCTGTGGCCGAGGAAATGACGCGCCGCGGGCCGAAGCCGGAACTGGTCGAGTTCACCGGCGTTGGCCACGCCCCGACGCTCGCCAGTGACGGCGAAGTCGCGCTCCTGCGGGATTTCCTCGCCACCTGAGAACGGTCAGGGTGGCGGGATCTTTCCCAGAACCTTCAGCGCGCCGTCCCCGTCGGGCCTGGCCACCACGATCTCGCCGGAGCGCGGGATGACGCCGGTCAGCGCGGTGATGTTGACCTGATGGGTCACGAGCATGGCCGGCCGGTCCAGGGCCATGCCCTCGATTGCCGTGATCGTCTCGTCTGTCTGGGTTTTCGCCCGGTCCGGCTTGGAAAAGAACGAGTTGAGCGACGGCATGTCCTTGACCGGCCCGAGGTCGAGCAGTTCCGCCGTTTCCCGCGTCCGGCACCATTGCGATGTCCCCACGAAACCGAAGGCGAGACCGGCCTCCTTGAGGCGTTGGCCCGTCTCCCGGGCCTGCTCGCGGCCCTCATCGGAGAGATTGCGCTGTGTCGTGCAATCGCCGAGCGTGAAATCGTGCGGGTCGCCTGTCCCTGGCGCGGTCGCGTGGCGCATCAGCGCGACGACGCCGCCCTGCCTGAGAAGCGAAAGATCGTCTGCCGCAGCCGGCATGGCGCCGCCGGCCAGCAGAAAACTCAGCACAATCAACAGTCGCAACATCACTCCTTCCCGGCTTTCCTGCCTGTTTGTCACCTTCCGGTCACGCCTGATGGTGGAAGTGCTTCTCGATCGCGTCAACCGGGTGATTGGTCAGATCCTTGTCGATCTCGCCCGCCAGCCGGTCGCGCACCTCCTTGTGATACTCCTTGCGCATCTCGCCAAGGATCATCGGCGCGGCAATGACGAACAACCGGTCGTAGTCGCCGCGATGCGCCATCTTGTAGAGCCTGTCGGCAATGTCCTTGGCGAAGCGCTCCTTCTCCAGCCGGTGCCAGTCGGTATCTTCCACCGCGCTGCGGTGCTGCGGTCCGGCATCATGCAGGCGTCCGGGCCGGTTGGCGCCTTGTTCGCGCGTCGGCGGGTTTTCCTGCGTGACCTCCCGTCTGACCTTCAGGAAGGGAAATGCCTCGTCGCCGTCATTGACGAGAAACAGGGCCTTTTCACCATCGGCAACGACCACAAGGTCGCCATGCCCGATCTTCGGTGCTGTCATGTGTTCCTCCTGCTCAGCTATTGAAAAACTTCGAATATGCGGAATTTCGCATGGGTAACGACGTTCCGCCAGCGCCGCCGGAATGATTTTCTGTCGCACCTCGCCCTGGCGCAAAAGCGATTTGCACGGCCGTCCCGCAACGACGGCGCTGTTCCTTCATCTGCACGGTCCTTTCCACGACAATTCCGGGCAATGAGAAGGATCGTCTCCATGACTGCCAACACAATCGCACCGCCGCGGGTTCCCGAAGCCGGCCATGTCGCGCTTGTCGGCGCCGGACCGGGTGCCGCCGACCTGCTGACGCTGCGCGCCATGCGCCTGATCTCTTGCGCCGACGTGGTGGTCCACGATGCCCTCGTGCCTGGCGAGGTGCTGGACCTCGTACCCCCCGGCATCGCCCGCATTGCCGCCGGCAAGCGCAAGGGCTGCCATTCGAAGAGCCAGGCCGAGATCAATGCGCTGCTTGTCCGTCTTGCCGATGCCGGCAAGCGTGTCGTGCGCCTCAAATGTGGCGATCCGCTGATCTTCGGCAGGGCAGGCGAGGAACTGGCCGCGCTGCGCGAGGCGGGCATTGCCCACGAGGTCGTTCCCGGCGTGACGGCCGCCTTTGCCGCCGCTGCCGATTTCGCGCTGCCGCTGACATTGCGCGGCGTTGCCTCGTCCATGGTCTTCACCACGGGCCACGACCTGAAGGGCAAGGCCTTGCCGGACTGGGCGCGCCTTGCCGTCGCGGGTTCCACGGTTGCCGTCTACATGGGCCGTTCGATCGCCGCCAGCGTGGCCGCCCGCCTCATGCAGGCCGGCCTGCCCGCCGACACCCCCGTCGCCGTCGTCGAGAATGCCAGTCATGCGGGCGCGCGCCTGTTCCATGGCACGCTCGCGGACCTGCCCGCCCTGGAGGGACGCGCCGACCTGACCGGCCCGGTCATGACCATCATCGGCGAGGCGGTGGCGGGCGCCGATTTCTCGCGCTCGAACCCGCTCGCCCGTTCCGCACTCCATGAAACGCCAGTCACAGAGGATGTGTCCGCATGAAGATCCTGACCGCCAACCGCCTGTCCGACGGAATTGCCGTGTGGCTTCGTGCCGATCATTCCTGGGCGGCCGACATTGCCGAGGCAGAGCTGGCGCGCGACGCCGCCTGCGAGGAAAAGCTCACGCGCGCCGGCCATGCCGCCTTTCTGAAGAACGAGGTCGTGGACGTGAACCTCGTCGATGTCGATCTCGTCGACGATGAAATCGTGCCGCGCCGCCTTCGCGAGCGCATCCGTGCCGCAGGCCCCACCATTGCCGTGAAGGCCGACACGCCGCATGCGCCGGCCCGCCGCGCCGCCTGATCCCACGCAGGCAGGGAATGCGGACAACCACCAACGGGATTTGAAGCCATGTACCGCTATGACGAGTTCGACCACGCCTTCTTGAAGGCGCGCGTTGCCGAATTCTCCGACCAGGTGCGCCGCCGCCTCGATGGCGAAATCACCGAGGACCAGTTCAAGCCGCTCCGGCTGATGAACGGCGTCTATCTGCAACTCCACGCCTACATGCTGCGCGTCGCCATTCCCTATGGCACGCTGTCCTCGCGGCAGATGCGCAAGCTGGCCCATATTGCCCGCACCTATGACCGCGGCTACGGCCATTTCACCACCCGCCAGAACATCCAGTTCAACTGGCCGGCACTCGCCGACACGCCGAAGATCCTGGAGGAACTGGCCGCGGTCGAGATGCACGCCATCCAGACGTCCGGCAATTGCATCCGCAATGTGACGGCCGATCACTTCGCCCGTGCTGCCGCCGACGAGGTGGCCGATCCGCGTCCCTATGCCGAGATCCTGCGGCAATGGTCCACGGTCCATCCGGAATTTTCCTACCTTCCGCGCAAGTTCAAGATCGCGGTGACCGGCGCCGAGGCCGACCGCGCGGCGATCCAGACCCACGACATCGGCCTGCACCTGAAGCGGGACGCCGGCGGGAATCTCGGCTTTGCCGTCTGGGTGGGTGGCGGTCAGGGCCGCACGCCGATGCTGGCCAAAAGGATCCGCGACTTCCTGCCCGAGGTCCAACTTCTGTCCTATGTGACCGCGATCCTCCGGGTCTACAACCTGCATGGCCGCCGCGACAACAAGTACAAGGCGCGCATCAAGATCCTCGTCCACGAGACGGGCACGGAGGAATTCACCCGCCAGGTGGAGGCCGAATGGGAGGCGCTGAAGGACGGCGAACTGACGCTGCCCCAGGCCGATATCGACGCCATCGCCGCTTATTTCGCGCCGCCGGAACTGCCCGAACGGGCAGAGGGCGTGGTATCCGAGATCGCCGCGCGGCAGGCCGATCCGGGCTTTGCCGCCTGGCTGCGCCGCAATGTCACGCCGCACCGCCATCCCGACTATGCCGTCGTGACGATATCGCTCAAGGGCATCGGCGAGGTGCCGGGAGACGCCTCCGCCTCGCAGATGGATGCGGTGGCGGATCTGGCGGAAGATCTGGCCTTCGACGAAATCCGGGTCAGTCACGAGCAGAACCTCGTCCTGCCCCATGTGGCGCGCGCCGACCTCAAGGCGGTGTACGACCGGCTGGTGGCGGCGGAACTGGCCACGGCGAATGCCGGTCTAGTCACCGACATCATCGCCTGCCCCGGTCTCGACTACTGCGCGCTCGCCAATGCCCGCTCCATACCCGTGGCCCAGGAAATCTCCACCCGGCTCGAAAGCCGCCAGGAGGAGATCGGCGACCTGAAGATCAAGATCTCCGGCTGCATCAATGCCTGCGGCCATCACCATGTCGGCCATATCGGCATTCTCGGCGTGGAGAAGAAGGGGGCGGAACTCTACCAGGTCACGCTCGGCGGCTCCGGCGCCGAGGACGCGTCCATCGGCGAGATCATCGGCCGCGGTTTCGAGCCCGACAGGATCGCCGGTGCCATCGAGACCATCATCGACACCTACCTGTCCCTGCGCTTCGGCAAGGAGGAGACCTTCCTCGCCGCCTACCGGCGCCTCGGACCGGCACCCTTCAAGGAGGCGCTCTATGCTGACGAAGCAAAGGCAGCCTGATCCGGCAACGCATGCCGCCGCCCGGGCTGCGGATTTCGAGGCGCGCTACGCCGACCTGCCACCCGCGCTGATCGTCGAGATCGCCGCACGGACCCTTTTTCCCGGCACGGTGACCGCCGTATCCTCGTTCGGGGCGGATTCGGCCGTGCTGCTGCACATGATCGCGAAAGTCGCGCCGGACCTTCCCGTCGCCTTTCTCGATACCGGCCATCACTTCGGGGAGACGATCGCCTACCGCGATGCCCTCCTTGCCGATCTGGGACTGACCAATCTCCAGGTCTTTCATCCCAATGCCAGCCAGCTTGCCTTGCGCGATCCGGCCAATGACCTGCACGGGCGCGATACCGACACCTGCTGCGCCATCCGCAAGGTGGAGCCGATGGCACGCGCGGTGGAGCCCTACGAGGCATGGTTCACCGGACGCAAGCGCTTTCAGGCGGCGACCCGCGCCACGTTGCCGGTGTTCGAGCCTGTCGGTCATCGCATCCGCGTCAATCCGCTCGCGCACATGGATGCCGGTGCGATCCGGGCCTATGCCGACCGGCATCGCCTGCGGGAAAATCCGCTTGTTGCCTTCGGCTACCTCTCCATCGGCTGCTTTCCCTGCACGCAACCGGTCCGTCCGGGCGACGATGCCCGTTCCGGGCGCTGGGCCGGCCAGGCCAGGACCGAATGCGGCATTCATCTTGACGGGCTGGAACAGTCCCTGTCCTCGTCCGAACTGTGAGCGCGATCATGCCTGAAACGAATGACAACACCGGCCCCCGCCTCTGGACCCGGAAAGCAGGCTTTGCCGGAGATGGCTGGACCCGCGCCGAAGGCATCGACGGACAGGCCCCGGACGCCAAACTGATCCTGCCGCTCGATGCCTTTCTGGCCCTCGATGCGGAGGAGCGGGCGCGCCGCGCCGGTTGCCTGGCCGTCGAGATGCAGCCCGGCGCGGGTATCGAAGCGCTGCTGCCGTTTCTCGCCGGCCTGCCGCTGATCGCGCTGGCCTTCCCGGCTTTCAATGACGGGCGGTCCTATTCGAAGGCGGCGCTGTTGCGCACCCGCCATGGCTATGCCGGCGCGCTCAGGGCGTCCGGCGACATCCTGCCAGACCAGCTGGCCCACCTGCTGCGCACCGGCTTCGATGAACTGGAAGTGTCGCACCCGGTGGCGATTGCCCGTCTCGAGGCGGGCAAGGTGGATGCCTATGCCGCCCACTACCAGCCGGCGGTCAATGCCGCGCGTCCGGCGGGACGTTATTCCTGGCGGCGCGTTCCGGCCTGAGCGGCCGGAACGTTTGCCGGGTCGCTCAGCCGATCTCGACCATCTCGACGGCGAAGATCAGGTCGTGGCCGGCCAGCGGATGGTTGGCGTCCACGGTGATGGTGTCCTCGGCCACCTCGACGACGATGAGCTGGACCGGCACGCCGTTCGGCGTCTGGGCCTGCAATTGCATGCCGACCTGCGGTTCCAGATCCGGCGGCAGCGCGTTGCGCGGCACCTGCTGCACCTGGCGCGGGTCCCGCTCTCCATAAGCCTCGTCGGCAGCGACCGTCACCGTCTTCTGGTCGCCCACCGCCATCCCGGCGATTTCCTTTTCCAGGCCGGGGATGATCTGTCCCGCGCCAAGCTGGAAGCTCAACGGGTCGCGGCCCTCCGAACTGTCGAATTTCGTGCCGTCGGCCAGCGTTCCGGTATAGTGGATCTTGACGGTATCGCCGTTCTTCGCGGTGCTCACGGATGGATCTCCTTTGACGATCTGGCAAAACTGCAAGCCAGAACGCGAGGGAACGACCAGTCAGCAATGCGCGCGGTTTCTTTTCAACGCCGCCTTGGCGCAAGGTGTCGGGCCGAACCTTGCATGATGAGGCATGCGATGCAACCGCGCGGTGCCGGCAAATCCGGCCTTTTCATCCCCGGGGTGCGGGCTTTTTCAGGTTCAGAAGGTTTCCCGCGAGGATGAGCGCGGCGCCGGCCACTGTCCAGACGTCGATCAGTTCGGCATAGATGAGCCAGCCGGCCAGCGCGGTCAGCGGCACACGCAGGAAGTCCATCGGCACCACCACGGTGGCATCGGCATGGGTCATCGCCTTGGCCATGCAGAAATGCGAGAAGGTGCCGCAGAAGGCGACCAGCACGATCCACGGCCAGAGATCGGCCGGAACCGGCTGCCAGACCAGGATGGAGGGTACAAGGCCGATGGCCGCCTGGATGATCAGCATCCAGAAGATGATCGCGACGGGACTGTCGGTCCGCGTCAGCGACTTGACCAGCACGACCGAGATGGCGAAGCCGACCGCGGCGGAAAGCGAGACAAGCTGGCCGGGACTGACCTCGCCGGTCACGGGCCGCACGATCATCACCACGCCGACAAGCCCCAGCGCGATGGCCGCAGCCTTGAAGCGGTTCATGCTTTCGCCGAGGAAGAAATAGGCCAGCACCGCCGTCCAGATCGGCATGGTGAACTCGATGGAGATCACCTGAGCCAGCGGGATCAGCGTGACGGCCAGCAGCCAGGCATATTGCGCGGCATAGTGCACCACGTTGCGCGAAAGGTGGCGCAGCGGCTTGGCAGACCGCATCGCGCGCCATCCGCCCGCCTTCATCACCAGCGGCTGAAGCAGCGCGAAGCCGATGAAGGCGCGCAACTCCATCACCTGGAAGACATCCAGCCTGCTCGCGGTCTCGCGGCCCGCCACTGCCATCGTCAGCATCAGCGCCAGCCAGCCGCCCATCCACAACGCTGCCTTCGCGATGGATGCCTGCTGCTCGTTGGCAATGGGGACAGGGCGCGCCATGGGGCCTCTATTGCGGTTTCACGCGCGGGCCGGTCTTGTTGGCGAAGGCTTCGAGGCGTTCCTTCGATGCCGGCTGCGTGTTGACGATGCCGGCCACCACCGATTCGGCATAGGATGCGTCGAGCGGCGACATGTTCTGCATGTGCGAGATGGCCGAGCAGATGGCGAAATTCGACAGCGGCGGATTTTCCGCCGCCCGCCGCGCGATCTCGAAGGCGCGCGCCTCGCTGTCGTCGACGAGATATTGTGCCAGGCCCACATCGATGGCTTCCTGGTCCTTGTAGATGCGCCCGGTGAGCATCATGTCGATCATCCGCGCCTTGCCGACGAGGCCGGCGACCCGGATCGTCGCGCCGCCGCCGGTGAACAGGCCGCGCTGGCCTTCCGGCAGGGCGAAATAGGTGGTTCGGTCGGCCACCCGGATATGCACCGAGGAAGCCAGTTCCAGCCCGCCGCCGACCACCGCGCCCTTCAGTGCCGCGATCACCGGAATGCCGGAATACTCGATCTTGTTGAAGGCCTCGTGCCAGCGCAGGCACACATGCATGAAGTCCGCCGCCGTGCGGTCCTGCCGGTGATGCTCGACCAGGTCGAGACCGGCGGAGAAGTGGTCGCCCGCCGCACACAGCACCACGGCGCGCACGCCTTCGCGCGGCAGGGCATTGAAGATGGAAACGAACTGCTCGATGGTGGAGAGGTCCAGCGCATTGCGCTTGTCCGGCCTGTTGAGCCGCACCGTGGCGATCCCGTCGCCGTCCACGTCGACGGTGATTGTTTCCAGATCCAGATCGGCAAGCCGCTGCATTCCATGCTCCTCACGCGATTTTCAGCGGACCATGGCTATTCCGGCCGGGCGGAATGCGCAAGCCTCGGCCCGTGCACAAGGGCATTGCGGGTTTTCGGGTCCAGCGTCAGCCCGTTGCAGGACAACAAAAAAGCCCGCTTGCGCGGGCTCTTGTGTCCGGACGGGCCGGTAATCTGGTGCCCAGGAGAGGACTCGAACCTCCACGCCTCGCGGCACACGGACCTGAACCGTGCGCGTCTACCAATTCCGCCACCTGGGCAGGTGCCGCGCCGATGTAGGCGGATTGCCCGCCCGTGTCAACGCGGTTTGCGAGGAATTTATTTCGCCAGCACGGTTTTTTCGGTGACCAGCGTATCCGCTCCCAATTCGTAGATCATCGGCTCGCCGGTGGCGATCTCGAAGCCCACGATTTCGTCCTTGCCGAGCCGTTCCAGGACCATGCAGATGGAGCGCAGCGAATTGCCGTGCGCGGCGACCAGCACGGTCTTTCCCTGCATGACGGCGGGCAGGATGTCGGTGACGAAATAGGGCAGGGTGCGCGCCAGCGTGTCCTTCAGGCTTTCCCCGCCCGGCGGCGGAACGTCGTAGGAGCGGCGCCAGATGTGAACCTGTTCCTCGCCCCACTTGGCGCGCGCGTCGTCCTTGTTGAGGCCCGACAAGTCGCCATAGTCACGCTCGTTGAGCGCCAGGTCGCGCTTGGTTTCCAGCCCTTCCTGGCCCAGTTCGGCCAGCATCAGGCCCAGCGTCTTCTGCGCCCGGCTCAGTTCGGAGGTGAAGGCGATGTCGAATGTCAGGCCGCGCGCCTTCAACGCCTTGCCCGCCGCCTTGGCTTCCTCGATGCCCTTTTCGGTCAGGCCCGGATCCTTCCACCCGGTGAAGAGGTTCTTCAGGTTCCATTCGCTCTGCCCGTGACGGACGAGAACCAGCGTGCCAGCCATGTCTTCAGGTCTCCTGTGTGGTGTTTCTCTGCTCAGCCGTCCGAAAGGCCGAGCACGTCAAGCATGGAATAGAGGCCCGGCTTGCGCCCGTGCGCCCACAGCGCGGCCTTGACCGCGCCGCGCGCGAAGATCGAGCGGTCCTCTGCGTGGTGGGAAAGCGTGATCCTCTCGCCGGGTCCGGCCAGGATGACGGAATGGTCGCCGACGACCGAGCCGCCGCGCAGCGTGGCAAAGCCGATCGTGCCCGCCTCGCGCGGACCGGTGTGGCCGTCGCGCACGCGCACCGAATGATCCGCCAGTGCGATTGCGCGGCCTTTCGCCGCCGCCTCGCCCAGCAGCAGCGCGGTGCCCGATGGCGCGTCGACCTTGTGGCGGTGATGCATTTCCAGCACCTCGATGTCGAAATCGGCGGCCTCCAGCGCTTGGGCTGCCTGACGCACCAGCACGGCGAGCAGGTTGACGCCGAGGCTCATGTTGCCGGACTTGACGATGGTGGCGTGGCGCGCCGCCGCCGCGATCTTCGCGTCCTCGTCCGGCCCGCAGCCGGTCGTGCCGATGACATGCGCGATGCGGGCCTGCGCGGCATAGCCGGCAAGCGCGGCCGACACCGCCGGTGCGGTGAAGTCCAGCACGCCGTCGGCCTGCGCCATGGCGGCCAGCGGATCGGTTGCGACGGGAACGCCGGCATGGCCGGTGCCGGCCAGTTCGCCGGCATCCTTGCCCGCATGGGGTGAATCGGCGCGTTCGATGGCGGCATGGAGAACGGCGCCCGGCGTTTCCGCGATGGCGCGGATCAACGCCTGTCCCATGCGCCCGCCGGCGCCCGCGACAACCAGTTTCATGTCCTTCATCGCTTGTCTCCCCCGGTATGGGCCGGTTGTTCGCCGGAAAAGTCGAGATCCACCGGCTTTGCCATTTGAGCGTCGTGGAACCGCTTGTACAGCCCGTCCGCAAGCTGGACCAGTTCCTCGTGCCTTCCTTCCTCGACGACCCGGCCCTGGTCCATGACCACGATCCGGTCGGCATTGACGACGGTGGAAAGCCGGTGCGCGATGACGATGGTGGTACGCCCCTTCATCACCTCTTCCAGCGCCATTTGCACCTTCTTTTCCGATTCGTTGTCGAGTGCCGATGTCGCTTCGTCAAGCAGCAGGATCGGCGCGTTGCGCACGATGGCCCGCGCGATGGAAAGCCGCTGGCGCTGGCCGCCCGAAAGCGTCGAGCCGCTTTCGCCGACCGGCGTGTCATAGCCCTGCGGCTGGGCGAGGATGAAATCCTCCGCATGGGCCGCGCGGGCTGCCGCCTCGATCTCGCCGTCCGTGGCGTCGGCCCGCCCGTAGCGGATATTGTCGCGGATGGTGCCCTCGAACAGGTAGGGCTGCTGCGAGACATAGGCGACCGCCTGGCGCAACGAGGCCTTGGTGACGCCGGCGATGTCCTGGCCGTCGATCGTCACCCGGCCTTCCTCGGGATCCCAGAACCGTTGTACAAGGGCGATGAGAGTTGTCTTGCCGGCGCCGGAACTGCCGACGATGGCCGTCGTGCGGCCGGCTTCCGCGACAAGGCTGACGCCCTGGATCACCGGTACATCCGGGCCATAGCCGAAGGTCACGTTCTCGAAGCGGATCTCGCCCTTGCCGACGGAAAGCGGCACCGCGTCCGGGCGGTCCGGCTGGTGCGGTTCAAGGTCGATGATCTCGTAGATCATGCGCGCATTGACCAGCGCGCGCTCCAGCCCCACCTGCACCCGCGCCAGGCGGCGCGCCGGATCGTAGGCCAGCATCATGGCCGTGACGAAGGCCACCATGGAGCCGGGAAGCTCCCCGGTCTCCAGCGTGCGGAAACCGGTATAGGCGATGGCCAGCGAAACCAGGATGCCGGCCAGCACCTCGGCCACCGGCGAGACGCGCTCGGACACCTCGGCGATGCGGTTGGAGCGGCGCTCGGACTGGTGGATGAGTTCCGACAGCTTGGCGCGCAACTGCTCTTCCATCGTGAATGCCTTGACGATGGAAATGCCCTGCACGGCCTCCTGCATGGCGCCCAGAAGCCGCGAGTTGATCTCCACCGACTGGCGCGTCACGCGACGCAGCTTCTTCATCAGGTAGTTGACGCCCAGTCCGAGCGGCGGACCGATCACGAAGATGGCCGAGGAAAGCAGCGGATCCTGGTAGAACATGACGGCGACGAGGCCGACCAGCGTCATGGCGTCGCGGGCCAGCGATGTCAGCGTGATCGTCATGAGATCGCGCACGCCGGTGGTGTTCTGGTTGACCTGCGCGACAAGCTGGCCGGAACGCTGGCTGGAGAAGAACCCCATGCCGAGCCCCATCAGCTTGTCGAAGATGCGGTCCTGGTAGCGCGCGATGATGTTGTTGCCCACCCGCGCCAGCAGCACCGCGGCCGCATAGGATGCGAGACCGCGGATCAGGAAGGCGGTGAAGATGGAGGCGGAAAGAAGCAGGATCAGGTCCTTGCGGTCCTGGTAGAAGATCTTGTCCACCACGTCGCGGATGATCCACGCGAGGTAGGCCGTGGCGCCCGCCACCATGACGAGGCAGATGATGGCCGTGACATAGGAACCCAGATAGGCGCGGCCGTTCTCGCTCAGCACACGGCGGATGACCGCGACGACGTCATCGGCGTTCAGCCGCTTGTGCGGTGTATCCCTTGCTGCCATGCCTGCCGTGCGACCCCTTCAAGCTGCCGGCCTTTCGCCGGCGCGCCTTCATAGCCGCAAGCGGCCGCCAAGACCAGTCCCGCTCAGCGTCCCGGACGGGGCGAGGGCACCGGGATGGCGGGCCCGGCGGGAAGCGGCGCGAAGGAGCGGGCAAGCGAGGGCAGGCCGCTGCTGGCCCCTGCCATGGCCACGCTGCCCGTGCCGGTCACCGTGACGGCGGCCTCGGATACCGGCGATGGCGCGTTCAGCACCGCGCGGCAGGCCGCCGGCAGGCTTGCCATGGTCATCACGTCGCGCGCCTTCGGCTTCTGTTTCGTGCCGGGCTTGGCCGGCCGCCACGGTTCGTCGGTGAACCACCACGCCAGGGACTTGTCGCAACCCTCCGAGCGGGGCGGCGCGGCCTGTCCCTTGCAGCCCGGCGATCCGGCCGGGCAGCCGATGCGGATGTGGAAGTGGTAATGGTGGCCCCAGAAGGGACGGATCTTGGACAGCCATGCGCGGTTGCCGGTCACCGTGTCGCACAGTTTCTTCTTGATGCCGGGATGGACGAGTATGCGCTCGACTTCCGGATAGCTGGCCGCACGCCGCAGGATGGCCTCATGCGCACGTGTCCACTTCCTGTCGTCGACATGCAGCGAATCGCCCTTGAGCATGGAAACCGCGCTGATGGTCTCGCGCTCCTGTTTCGACAGGCGCCGGTCGGGCATGGGCGTGAACCAGATGTCGGCGTCGAGCCCGATCTGGTGCGAGGCATGGCCGGACAGCATGGGCCCGCCGCGCGGCTGCGAAATGTCCCCCACCATAAGGCCGTTCCAGCCGTCTGCATGGCCCTCGCGCGACAGCTTCTCCAGCAGCGCGATCATGTCGGGATGGCCCCAGCGCCGGTTGCGCGACAGGCGCATCGCCTGCCAGTGGGGGCCGTCGGTGGCAATCGCGACACCGCCCGAGAAGCAGCCCTTGGAATAGAAACCATGGGCGGCGGGCGCCGTCGCGGCCGGAAGCGCCTTGTTGCCGAAAAGGTTTTTCGCCAGCGGCTCGGCGCCGGCCGGCGCGGCAAGCGTCGCGCCCAGGGCGAGGCTGGCGGCAAGTGTGCAGAGAAAACGGATCATCGCTCGGTATCCTGTGCCGGTGCGGCGTTCACGCCAGCCTTGGACGGCGTTGGTTAACGCTTCCTTGACATGCGCGCGAATGTGATCGCGACCGTATCACGATTTGCCTGCCTGCCGAAGGCCGGTGGCAAGGCGCGTTATCCGCGCCAGCTTCCGTCCGCCCACATCGCATCCAGCGCGGCGCGGTAATCGGGATAGGCAGGCTCGAAGCCCATCGCCTTGAGCTTACCGTTGGAAACGCGCTTGTTCTCGCCATAGAAGGAGCGCGCCATGGGAGACAGGTCCGCCGTCTCGAAATCCTGCTCCGGTGGCGGTTCCATGCCCATCAGCGCGCAGGCATGGGTGATCACGTCCTGCGGCGGCGCCGGTTCGTTGTCGGTGACGTTGAAGATGCCGCCGGCCCTGTTGCGCGCCAGGAAAAGCGCGGCCCGCCCGATATCGTCCACATGCACGCGGTTGAACACCTGGCCGGGCTTGATCAGGCGGCGCGCCTTGCCTTCGGCAACCGTGACAAGCGCGTTTCGCCCCGGCCCGTAGATCCCCGGCAGGCGCATGATCGAGACCGGGATGCCGGTCCGCTCGCCGAAGGCCAGCCATTGCTCCTCCGCCTTCAGCCGCCGGACGGACCGGTCCGCTGTCGGCCGGCACTCCGCCGTTTCGTCGATCCAGGCGCCGCCGTGGTCGCCATAGACGCCGACCGTGGACAGGTAGCCGACCCATGAAAGGGCGGGCATGTGCTCTTCGAAGAGCTTGCCGGCAGCGGCGAGCGCCGGGCAGCCGTCCCGGTCCGGCGGGATCGTGACGGCCATGTGAGTCATGTATTCCAGCGGCAGCATGGCCACGTCGGCCGCCCCGGTGAAGACGTAGGGCTCGATATGCGCGGCTTCGAGATCGGAGAAGTTGTCTTCCGAGCGTGTGGTGCCGACGATCCAGCGGGCGCCGTCGGCAAAGGCACGGGCAATCGCCTTGCCGGAATAGCCGGCGCCAAACAGGAAAAGCCGCATCAGTCTTCACCCTCCATGGCGAGCGCCCATTCCGCCCGCACGTCTTCGTCCATGTCCCCGGCCAGCCTTTCGGCCATCGCGCGGAGCCGGTCCCGGCCGCCGAGCCGCGCCAGCGCCCAGACAGCCATGGCCCGCACCTGCGGTGCCGCGTCGTCAAGCAGCGGAACCACCGCTCCGGCCAGCGCCGGCTCGCCGCTGTTTCCGGCCGCGATCAGGACATTGCGCAGGAACCGGTCGCGTCCGATCCGCTTGACCGGCGACCCGGAGAACATGGCCCGGAACGCGGTATCGTCAAGCGCCAGCAGGTCCGCAAGGCGCGGTGCGGTCAGGTCGTCGCGTGCCTTGAGCTTCGCCTCGCGGGCGGACTGAGCGAACTTGTTCCACGGGCACACCGCCAGGCAGTCGTCGCAGCCGTAGATGCGGTTGCCCATGGCCGGGCGCAGCGCATGCGGAATGGCGCCCTTGTGCTCGATGGTCAGGTAGGAAATGCAGCGCCGCGCGTCGAGTTGGTAGGGTGCGGGAAAGGCGTCCGTCGGGCAGATGTCGAGGCAGGCCCGGCAGGAGCCGCAATGGTCGCGCTCCGGCGCGTCATGCTCCAGTTCGGCGGTCGTGAAGATGGAGCCGAGGAAGAGCCAGGAGCCGAAGGCGCGGCTGACCAGATTGGTGTGCTTGCCCTGCCAGCCGAGCCCGGCGGCCTCCGCCAGCGGCTTCTCCATTACCGGCGCGGTGTCGACGAACACCTTGACATCCGATCCGGCGCGTGCGGTCAGCTTGCCGGCGATGGTCTTCAGCCGCCCCTTGATGATGTCGTGATAATCCCGGTTCTGCGCATAGACCGAGATGGCGGCGCGATCGCCTTGCGAAAGCACGGCCAGCGGATCGTGCTCCGGGCCGTAATTCATCGCCAGCATGACGACGGAGCGGACCTCCGGCCACAGGGCGCCGGGTGTGCCGCGCCGTTCAGCCGTCTCCGCCATCCATGCCATCGTGCCGTGGCGTCCCGCCGCCAGGAATTCCCCCAGGCGCCCGGCGGCTTGAGGAATGCTGTCCGGCGAGGTCACGGCAACCGCGTCGAACCCTGCGGCAAGCGCCTCGCGGCGGATGAAGGCGGTCAGCCGTCCGGCGGCGTCACGCGGGGCATCAGGCATCAGAAATCCGGATCCGGGTAATGGGAGACCGGCGGCAGGCCCTGCACGCGCTCGGTAAGCAGCGGCCGGAAGGCAGGACGCGACTTCAGCCGCGCATACCAGTCGCGGGCGGCCGGATAGTCGTTCCATTCGATCTCGCCGAGATAGTCGAGAATGGAAATGGCCGCACCCGCGGCCATGTCGGCATAGGTGATGGAGGGTCCTGCCAGCCAGTCGCGGTTGGCGGCCAGCCAGTTGGTGTATTTCATGTGCTGGCGCACATTGCCGCGCGCCGCGCGCAGCGCTGCCGCTTCCGGGGAGCCGCCACCGATGGAGGCCGGCATCATCGGCTTGAACACCCGTTCGCGCACCATGTGGCGCGTCACTTCCGCCTCGCATTTGACGAGGTACCATTCGCACAGGCGCCGGATCTCGGCCCGCTCGAACGGGTCGTCGGCGAAAAGCCGCTTGCCGCGCATCAGAGCGCCGCGCGTCTCGTCCAGGTATTCGGCGATCACCATGGCGCCGGGAATGGGCGCGTCATGCTCGGCGAGCAGCAAGGGCAGTGTGCCGGCCGGGTTGATCTGCAGGAATTCCTTGCGCCGGACCCAGGGCTTTTCCTCGATCAGCGAAATCTCCTCGCCATATTCGCCCAGGATCAGGCGCACATGGCGGCAACCGGCAATCATCGTGTGGTGAAACAGGGTCAGCATGGGGGCTCCGGTCGGTTCTGGTCTTGCGATCCGTGAGGCGCTAAACCTCCCTGCGCCCGTCGATTCGCGATACGATCTGTGAACCGTTTCCGGGTATAGGGGCTGCACGGGCGGCTGACAAGCGAACCCGCCTTGCGCCGACCTGACCGTACGGAGACCGCCACCATGGCCGAACAGTCCATCGCCGATGCCCTCGCACTCGGCCTGCTGGAAGGGTTGACCGAGTTCATTCCGGTCTCCTCGACCGGCCATATCCTGCTGGCCGGCCATTTCCTCGGTTTCGAATCCACCGGCAAGGCCTTCGAGGTGCTCATCCAGCTTGGCGCGATCCTGGCCATCCTCACGGTCTACTTCACCCGCCTCTGGCGCATCCTCGTCGACCTGCCGCGCGACCGCACCACGCAGCGTTTCGTCGCCGGCATCCTTGTCGCCTTCCTGCCGGCCGCCGTGATCGGCGCGCTGGCGCATGATTTCATCAAGACCGTGCTGTTCGAATCGCCCATGCTGATCTGCACGACCCTGATCATCGGCGGGGTGATCCTTCTTTGGGTCGACCGCTGGGCGCTCACGCCGAAATACGAAAACATCATGGACTACCCGATGCATGTCTATCTCGGCATCGGCCTGTTCCAGTGCCTTGCCATGATTCCCGGCACGTCGCGGTCCGGCTCCACCATCGTCGGTGCATTGCTGCTCGGCACGGACAAGCGCTCGGCCGCCGAGTTTTCCTTCTTCCTGGCCATGCCGACCATGGTCGGCGCCTTCGCCTACGATCTCTACAAGAACCGCGACATCCTGACCGCCGCCGACCTGCCCATCATCACGGTCGGCTTCGTCTCCGCCTTCTTCGTTGCCGTGATCGTCGTTCGCTACCTGCTCGACTATGTCTCGAGGCATGGTTACGCGCTGTTCGGCTGGTGGCGCCTGATCGTCGGCAGCATCGGCATGGCCGCGCTCATGATCTGGGGCTGAGGCGTCAGCCGGCCCACGCCATCGCGCCGCGCCGGATCATGTCGATGGCAAGCAGGGTGAGCAGGATGCGGAAGCCCTTGCGGAAGGCGTCCTCCGGCATCCTGTCGAGCAGCGCGGTTCCCCACAGCGTCCCGGCATAGCCGGTGACGATCATGGCCGCGACGAGCGGCACCCATTGCGCGAAGGCGAAGCCCAGCGCGCCGAACACCGCGATCTTGAGTACATGCAGCACGCTCATCAGCAGGGCGTGCGTGGCCACCAGTGCCTTGCGGTCGGAGGGCAGGATCTTCGACAGGAAGGCAGCCATCATCGGCCCCGTGGCGCCGACAAGCATGGTGACGAAGCCCAGCACGCCGCCGCCCGCGGCCAGTCCCGCGCCTGAAAGACGGTCGAAGCCCGGGATCTTCGCCCAGGTGACCACGATGATGAAAAGCCCCAGCATCAGCTTCATCGCCGCGTCGGGAATTTCCGTCACGAAATAGCCGCCGGCCAGCGAGCCGGCGATCGCGCCGGCCAGGAAGGGCAGCAGGATGGCGGTGTTGACATGGGCACGCTGCCGCCACGCCCGCCCCGTGTTGGAGCCGAGCTGCACCGCGCCGTGCACAGGGATGAGGGCTGCGACCGGGATCATCACGCCCATCAGCGCCAGCATGAACAGTCCGCCGCCGACGCCGAAGGCGGCTGTCAGCGCCGAGGTGAAGAAGCTGGCAGCGACAAGCAGGAGCGCCGCGCCGCCGGAAAGCGTGTCGGGCAGGAGGGCGGCAATGGCGTCCAAGCGTTACGCCGCGCCCTTGCGGGTGAACTGGCCGGCCGGCCGGTAGCGCCACAGGTAGCTCGGAAGAATGGCATCGGCAGAACGCGGCGTGATGCCGAAGGCCGCGACGGTGCGCCCCTCCGCCTTCGCCGCCTCCGAGACGACATTGTCGGTCTTCAGCATTTCGACCTGGTCGGCCGTCAGCATCGGATTGGGCAGCATGCCCAGGATCTTGCCCTGGAGGCGCGCGACGGCCCAGGGAACGGAGACAAGGGCCCGCTTGCGGTCGATGGCCGACAGCATCTCCTCGAGGCACTCGCGGAACGTCATGACTTCCGGTCCGCCGATCTCGTAGACCCGGCCGCCCGCGGCCTTGCCTTCCACCGTCTGCGCGATGACTTCCGCCAGGTCGCCGACGAAAACCGGCTGGAACTTCGTCGTGCCGCCGCCGATGAGCGGCAGGACCGGCGAGAACCGCGCCATTTCCGCGAAACGGTTGAAGAAGTCGTCCTCGGGTCCGAACACGATGGAGGGCCGGATGACGATTGCATCGGGCAGCGTCTCGAACACGGCCTTTTCACCGGCAGCCTTGGTGCGCGCATAGTCGGCCGGCGAATTCTCGTCCGCGCCGATGGCCGAGACATGCGTCAGGCTGGCGCCGATGGCACGCGCGGCCTCGGCCACGGCGCGGGCACCGAAGGCCTGGACCGACTGGAAGGTCTGCTTGCCGCCCTCGTGCAGGATGCCGACAAGGTTGATGACGTGGTCGGAACCCTGGATGACCCGGTCGATGGAGGCGCGGTTGCGCAGGTTGGCCTGAACGGCCTGGATCTGCCCGACATTGCCCAGCGGCTGCAGGTGGCCGGCGAGATTGGGCCTGCGGCAGGCCACGCGGATGCGGTAGCCGCGCTTGGCCAGCGCGCGCACCGTGTGGCGGCCGACGAAGCCGGAGCCGCCGAAGATGGTTACGAGTTTCGGTGTGGAAGTGATCTGGGTCATGACCTGTCCGTCTGGCTCGAAACGCGGGCGGGCGCGGCCGGGCCGGCCACGTCCATTGACCGCTGTTTAGCCCTTTTTGTGCGGCACGCAAAGCCGCAATTCGGCCAAGATGCTGCAATGCGGCAGGTTGTCAGCAGGCGCTGCCATCGCTTTCGGGAAACCGGTGGCGGGTCCGGTTGGCAAGCGCGACGAGCGAAAGCATGACCGGAACCTCGACGAGCACGCCGACGACGGTTGCCAGTGCCGCCCCCGATGACAGTCCGAACACGGCGATCGCCACAGCCACTGCCAGTTCGAAGAAATTCGACGTGCCGATCAGTGCGCAGGGCGCCGCGATCCGGAACGGCACTTTCCACAGGTAGGCGCCTGCATAGGCCACGGCGAAAATGGCGTAGGACTGGAGGATCAGCGGAATCGCGATGAGCAGGATCAGCACCGGCTGCGCGAGGATGATTTCCCCCTGGAAGCCGAACAGCAGCACCACGGTCGCCAGCAGGCCGATGATCGACCACGGCTTGAGATGGCCGACGAAACGGTCGAGCGCCGCAGGCCCGGTTCGCAGCAGGTGTCGCCGGGTGAGAATGCCTGCTGCAAGTGGAATGACCACATAAAGGATGACGGAGAGAACAAGCGTATCCCACGGGATCGGGATCGCGGTGACGCCCAGGAGGAAAGCGACGATGGGTGCATAGGCGAAGATCATGATGATGTCGTTCACCGTCACCTGGACGAGCGTGTAGTTGGGATCGCCATTCGTCAGTTTCGACCAGACGAAGACCATGGCAGTGCACGGTGCCGCGCCGAGCAGGATCAGGCCGGCAATATACTGGTCCGCCGAATCCGGATCGATCAGGCCCGCATAGATGCCCTTGAAGAAGGCGATGCCGAGAAAGGCCATGGTGAAGGGCTTGATGAGCCAGTTGACCAGCAGCGTGATGACCAGCCCCTTGGGTTGCTCGGCAACGCGCATCAGGCTGGACGGATCGACCCCGATCATCATCGGGTAGATCATGGCCCAGATCAGCACCGCGACCGGCAGGTTGATATGCGCGTATTCCAGACTGGCCAGAAGCTGGAACAGGCCGGGCGCCATCTCGCCCAGGGCAATGCCTCCGCCGATGGCAAGGGCTATCCACAGGGACAGGTTGCGTTCGAAGAATGGCATGGCGCGCGAGGGGGCTGCCTTGCTTGCATCACTCATGGGTAAATGTCTCCGGTCGGATCGGCATGAATGTTGAATTTCAGGATGCGGCCTGCGCCTGCGCCATGGCGGTCGCTCCGTCCATCGCACCGATCCTTGCCAGGGCGGCTGAAAGGGCGTCTGCGCTCATCTCTTCCACCGGCAGGGCGGCGAGCGCGGCCACGCGGGCTGCGAGCAGGTCATAGGCCTGCCGGAAAGCGGCCAGCTGCGCTTCCTCCGTCTCGCCCTTGCCGGCCGGATCGGGAATGCCCCAATGCGCCTTGACCGGTGCGCCCGGCCACAAGGGGCAGGATTCGCCGGCCGCCGAATCGCAGACGGTGATCACGATGTCCATTTGCGGCGCGTCGGTTCCCGCGAATTCGTCCCAGCTTTTGGAGCGGAAGCCGGAAATGTCGTGGCCGAGGCTTTCCAGCAGCTTGAGGCCTGTCGGGTTGGGGATGCCGCGTGGCTGCGATCCGGCCGAGAAGGCCCGGAAACGGCCCTGACCGAGCCGTTGGATCAGCGCTTCGCCAAGGATCGAGCGCGCCGAATTGGCAGTGCAAAGGATGAGGATGTTGATCGGCCTGGATTTCAAGGGGGGTCACTCCGGACAGCCGCAGGTCACGGCGTCGATGACGGGCGCGCAGAGTTCCGGCGCCCCGTTGCAGCAATCTTCCATCAGGAAGGCGAGAAGGTCGCGCATGCCGGTGAAGTCGGCATGGTAGAGGATCGTCCGCCCGTGCCGCTCGGCCCGCACGAGTCCGGCCTGCGCCAGGATCTTCAGGTTCGCCGACAGCGTGTTGGGCAGCGCGTCGAGACGCCGCGCGATGTCGCCGGCCGCCACGCCGGTCCCGCCGGCCTGGACCAGCAGGCGGAACACATCGAGGCGCATGTCCTGCGACAGGGCCGAAAGCGCGGAAAGGGCAGCCGTCTTGTCCATTGATTCCAAATTTCCAGAATTATAGAAATATAATCACGAACGCATCCTGCTGGCAAGCGGCAATCCCCGGCAAGGGCCGCGCTTACGTGATTTTCCGTGCCTGGTTCACATCCGCGCGTCAAACAATTCGTGACCGTCTGTTTACCCGTCACCACGAAACAACACGCCGATTGCGCTCGTTTCCATCACGACCGGCGCAGAAAGCCGGCAACGATTTCGATCAACGCCAACAAGGGAGTTCAGACATGAAACGGATCATTCTGGCAGCCTTCACCGCAAGCGCCGCGCTTTCCACCGCCGCCTTTGCCGAGGAACCGCCGCAGCTTTACGGCAACTACTCGGCCGCCGTGCAGGACGAATACAACAAGGGTCCCGCAGAGTATGATGGCTATCGCGGTGAATATGCCGATCCGATGCTGCTCGATACCATGCCGACAGCTTCGATCCCGGACAATTCCACGATGGCTGGCGAGCCGGGCGAGGAACCCAATCTTGACTACGGTCCCGCCATCGAGGAACGCGACATCAACAGGTAAACGGGGCTTGCCGACCCCTCTCGAAAAGGCCGGGATTTCCCGGCCTTTTCCATGTCTGCCGTCAAAGCTGCTGCCCAGCCTGGGGTAACTTCCCGTCATCAGCCTGTCGCACCGTCCTGCTGGACTCCGCGCCGATTCAACCGCACACTTCTGCGCCGGCGAAAGAGGGTGGGGCGTCTGGCCGGAAGACGTTGCAAACCTGGGAGTTCCTCGCATGCTCGGATCAGCACACAGATTGACAAGACGTTCGTTCATGGCCGGCGCCGCGGCGTCCTCGGCGCTCATCGCACTGCATCCCTTTGCCGCGCGCGCATCCGCCGGCCAGGCGCATCTGCGCATCATGGAGACGACCGATATCCACGTCGCGGTCATGCCCTATGACTACTACGCCGACAAACCCAATGACACGATGGGCCTGGCCCGCACCGCGCAGATCATTGGCGGCTTCCGCAGGGAGGCGGGCAATTCCCTGCTCGTCGACAATGGCGACTACCTTCAGGGCAACCCGATGGGCGACTGGATCGCCTATGAGCGCGGCATGAAGGAAGGCGACATGCACCCCGTGATCCAGGCGATGAACGTCCTGGGATATGATTGCGGCACGCTTGGCAACCACGAATTCAACTATGGCCTGTCCTTTATGGACAAGGTCAATGCCGGTGCCGGTTACCCGCTGGTCTGCGCCAATCTCGTGCGCGGCACGGTGCTGGCGGACAATCCGCGCAATGACGATCTCTACATCAAGCCCTATGTGATCCTTGACAGGACGGTTGTCGACGGCACGGGCCAGGAGCACGCCATCCGCATCGGCTTCATCGGCTTCGTCCCGCCGCAGATCATGGTCTGGGATTCCCGCCATCTCAGCGGCAACGTGATGACCCGCGACATCGTCGAGGCCGCTGCCGCCTGGGTGCCCCAGATGAAGGAGGAGGGCGCGGATATCGTCGTCGCCCTTTCCCATTCCGGCATCGACGCGAAACGGGTGGACGGCATGGAAAACGCCTCACTCTTCCTGGGACAGGTGGAAGGCATCGACGCCATCTTCACCGGTCACCAGCATCTGGTCTTTCCGGGCAAGGCGTTCGAGGGCCTGGAGGGCGTGGATGCCGCCAGGGGTCGCCTGTTCGGCAAGCCGGCGGTACAGGCCGGTTTCTGGGGCTCGCACATGGGTCTGATCGACCTTCTGGTCGAGCGTGACGGCAACACCTGGAAGGTGATCGACTCCATGGTCGAGACGCGCCCGATCTATGAGCGGGTGGAGCGCAAGGTCAATCCGCTGGTCGAAAGCAGTGCGGATGTCGAAGCCTCCGTCAAGGCCGAGCACGAGGCAACGCTGGCCTATGTGCGCACGCCCGTCGGCGAGACCTCGGCCCCGCTCTATTCCTATTTCGCGCTCGTGGCCGACGATCCCTCGGTGCAGATCGTGTCCCGGGCCCAGACCTGGTACGTGAAGGACCTGCTCAAGGACGGCGAATACAAGGACCTGCCGGTCCTCTCGGCCGCGGCGCCCTTCAAGGCGGGCGGGCGCGGCGGTCCGGACTATTACACCGACGTGCCCGCCGGTGCGGTCGCCATCAGGAACGTCGCCGATCTCTACCTCTATCCCAACACGGTCCGCGCCGTGCTCGTCGATGGCGCGACGGTGAAGGAATGGCTGGAAATGTCCGCCGGCATCTTCAACCAGGTGGAACCCGGCAAGGCTGACCAGCCGCTGATCAATCCGGACTTCCCGTCCTACAATTTCGACGTGATCGACGGCGTCACCTATCGCATCGACCTGACCCTGCCGGCGAAGTACACGTCCAAGGGCGAGGTCGCCAATCCGGGCGCCAGCCGCATCACCGACCTGATGTTCGAGGGCAAGCCGGTCGATCCGGCGGCCAAATTCGTCGTCGCGACGAACAATTACCGCGCCGGTGGCGGCGGCAATTTCCCAGGTGTGAACGAGGATGTCGTGATCCTTGTCGCGCCGGACACCAACCGCGACGTGATCGTGCGCTACATCGTCGACCAGGGAACCATCAACCCGTCCGCCGATGCCAACTGGACCTTCGCGCCCGTGGAGGGCGCCACCGTGGTCTTCGATACCGGACCGAAGGGCCGCCAGTATGCCGGCGACGTGAAGGGCGTTGCCATCGAGGAGGCCGGCGACGGCGAGAACGGCTTCGCGCGTTTCCGCATCACGCTCTGACAGCGCTGCCCATCGACGAAAAAAGGCCCGGCGGAGACGATCCGCCGGGCCTTTTCATGTCGTGCCGCCGTGCAGGCGGGTGTGGCTTATTCGCCCTGCTTCTTCAGCGCGGCGCCCAGGATGTCGCCCAGCGAAGCGCCGGAGTCCGACGAGCCGTACTGCGCCACGGCTTCCTTCTCCTCGGCGATTTCCAGCGCCTTGATGGAGACCTGGATGCGGCGCGTCTTCTTGTCGAACTGGGTGACGCGGGCGTCCACCTTCTGGCCGGCCTGGAAGCGCTCGGGGCGCTGCTCGTCGCGGTCGCGCGAAAGGTCCGAACGGCGAATGAAGGCGTCGATGTCGTGGTCGACGAGGCGAACCTCGATGCCGCCGTCCTTCACGTCGGTCACTTCGCAGGTAACGATCGCGTTCTTGCGCAGTTCGCCCGAAGCCGCGGCCTCGCCGATGGCATCACGCGAAAGCTGCTTGATGCCGAGCGAGATGCGCTCCTTCTCGATGTCCACGTCGAGGACCTGGGCCTGGACGACCATGCCCTTCTCGTATTCCTCGATGACCTGCTCGCCCGGACGGTTCCAGTCGAGGTCCGACAGGTGGACCATGCCGTCCACATCGCCGTCGAGGCCGATGAACAGGCCGAACTCGGTCTTGTTCTTGACCTCGCCCTCGACCATGGAGCCGACCGGATGGTTGCGGGCAAAGGCTTCCCACGGGTTCTCCAGCGTCTGCTTGAGACCGAGCGAGATGCGGCGCTTGACCGGATCGACTTCCAGGATGACGACGTCGACTTCCTGCGTGGTCGAAAGGATCTTGCCCGGATGGACGTTCTTCTTCGTCCAGGACATTTCCGACACGTGGATCAGGCCCTCGATTCCCGGCTCCAGCTCCACGAAGGCGCCGTAGTCGGTGATGTTGGTGACCGTGCCGGTGACCTTCTTGCCAAGCGGGTAGCGGCCGCCGATGCCGTCCCACGGATCGGCCTCGAGCTGCTTCATGCCCAGCGAGATGCGGTGGGTTTCCTGGTTGATGCGGATGATCTGCACCTTGACCGTCTGACCGATGTTGAGGATCTCGGTCGGATGGTTGACACGGCGCCATGCCATGTCGGTGACGTGCAGCAGGCCGTCGATGCCGCCGAGGTCGACGAACGCACCGTAATCGGTGATGTTCTTGACCACGCCTTCGACCACCTGGCCCTCTTCGAGGTTCTGGACGATCTCGGAGCGCTGTTCGGCGCGGCTCTCTTCAAGCACGGTGCGGCGCGAGACGACGATGTTGCCGCGGCGCTTGTCCATCTTGAGGATTTCGAACGGCTGCGGGTTGTGCATCAGCGGCGTGACGTCGCGGATCGGGCGGATGTCCACCTGGCTGCGCGGCAGGAAGGCCACGGCGCCGTCGAGGTCGACCGTGAAGCCGCCCTTGACCTGGTTGAAGATCACGCCTTCGACCTTCTCGCCATTGTTGAACTTCTCTTCCAGCTTGACCCACGCCTCTTCGCGGCGGGCCTTTTCGCGGCTGAGCATGGCTTCGCCCAGTGCGTTTTCCACGCGCTCGACATAGACCTCGACCTCGTCGCCGACCTTGAGCGAGCCGTCCTTGGCCTTGGCGCCGAATTCCTTGAGCGCCACGCGGCCTTCGACCTTCAGGCCGACGTCGATGATGGCCATGTCCTTTTCGATGGCCGTGATCTTGCCCTTGACGACGGAGCCTTCCGCGAGCGGGCTGTCGTGCAGGGATTCATCGAGCAATGCCGCGAAATCGTCGCGCGACGGATTCATATCTGACATGTTTTCTCCTGGGAGCCCGCAAGACAAAAGGTTTTCGGAAAGCGGGCTGCATGCGCCGGGGGTTTGCGTTGCGTTTGCCTGCGTCAAGCATCCCGGGCCGCCTCTGGCAGACCCTCATGGCACCGCGCGTCCTGAAGACGCGAAATGCCGGACCGGCGCGTCGGAGAATGCCGGCAGGCGGGTTATGTTCGTGCCCTGGCCCTTGCCTCGTCGATGAGGGTCCGGGCGCGCGCGAACGCGGTCTCTATATCCATGTTGGACGTATCTAGCAAGTAGGCGTCGTCCGCCGGCTTCAGCGGCGAGTCCGCGCGCCCCATGTCGCGCGCATCGCGCCGCTCGATGTCGGCGAGGATCCGCGCCTCGTCCGCCTCTCCGCCCTTCGACAGGATCTCGTGATAACGCCGCCTTGCGCGCACCGGCGCCGAGGCCGTGACATAGAGTTTCACCGGCGCGTCGGGACAGACCACCGTGCCGATGTCGCGCCCGTCGAGGATGGCACCGGGCGGTTGGGCGGCGAACGCCCGCTGCTTGTCGACCAGCGCGCGGCGCACCCTTGGCATGACGGCGACCTTCGATGCCGCCTCGCCCACCGCGTGATCCGACAGCACCGCCCGGTCCATGGCTGCCAGGTCCAGCGCCCGCGCGGCGGCTTCTGCCCTGTCCTCGTCGTCCAGCGGCGCGCCGGCATCCATCAGCGCCTTGGCCACCGCCCGGTAGGTCAGCCCGGTATCGAGATGGCGCAGCCCGTAATGGGCCGCCAGCATGCGCGCCAGCGTGCCCTTGCCGGAAGCCGCCGGCCCGTCGATGGCAATGGCAAGCGGGGTGTCCTTCCTGTCCTTAGACACTGCGCGTGATCCCGCCGTCGATGCGGATGTTCTGCCCCGTGACATAGGCCGACTTGTCCGATGCCAGGAAGGCGACCAGTTCGGCCACTTCATCGGCCGTGCCGTACCGGCCCATCGGAATGCGCACGCGGCGCTCTTCCTTCTCCGGCAGCGAATCGATGAACCCCGGCATGACGTTGTTCATGCGCAGGTTGTCGCCCGCATACTTGTCGCAAAAGAGCTTGGTGAAGGCGGCAAGCCCGGCCCGGAACACGCCCGATGTCGGGAACATCTCTTCGGGTTCGAACACCGCATAGGTGGAAATGTTGACGATGGAGCCGGACTTCTGCGCCTGCATTACGGGCGTGACAAGGCGCGTCATGCGGATGACGTTGAGCAGGTAAAACTCCATGCCCTTCATCCAGTCGGCGTCGGATATCTCCAGAACCGGTCCCTTCGGACCATGGCCGGTGGAATTGACCACGGCGTCGATCCGTCCGAACCGTTCCATGGCAAGGTCTACGAACCGTTTCAGGTCATCCGGTTCCAGGTTGGAGCCGGTGAAACCCAGCCCGCCCAGTTCGCGGCCGAGCGCCTCGCCCTTGCCGGACGACGACATGACGGCGACGGAAAATCCCTCCGCTGCCAGCTTTCGCGCCGCCGCCGCGCCCATGCCCGAACCGCCGCCGACGATCAGGGCCACCTTGCTCTCAGTCATTTTCAATCTCTTCCATTTCCGCGCCCAGCCCGCCCATCAGCGTGAAGAATTCCGGGAAGGATGTGGCGATCATGGTGGCGTCGTCCACGGCGACCGGCTTCTCCGTTGCAAGGCCCAGCACCAGGAAACTCATGGCGATGCGGTGATCCAGATGGGTTTCGACCGTCCCGCCGCCCAGCCCCTTGCCGCCCGGGCGGCCGCGCACCGAGAGCGTCGTCTCGCCTTCCGTACAGTCCACGCCATTGGCCTTCAGCCCTTCGGCAACGGCGGAAAGGCGGTCGCTTTCCTTCACCCGCAATTCCTCCAGGCCCTCCATCACCGTCTCGCCCTCGGCCAGCGCGGCGGCCATGGCCAGCGCCGGATATTCGTCGATCATCGACGGCGCGCGCTCCGGCGGAACCGTGACGCCCTTGAGATCGGAAGCGCGCACGCGAAGGTCCGCCACGTCCTCGCCGCCCGCATCGCGCCAGTTGATGATGTCGATCTGCCCGCCCATTTCCTGCAGCGTGGTGACGATGCCGTTGCGCGTCGGGTTCATCAGCACGTTCTCGATGGTGATGTCGGAACCGGGCACGATGAGCGCGGCGACCAGCGGGAAGGCCGCCGAGGACGGATCGCCCGGCACGTCGATCACCCGGCCCGTCAGCTTCGGGCGGCCCTGCAGGCGGATGGTGCGCACGCCGTTGGCGTCTTCCTCCACCTCGAGCTGCGCGCCGAACCCGGCCAGCATCTTTTCGGTATGGTCGCGTGTCATCACCGGTTCGATGACCGTGGTCACGCCCGGCGTGTTGAGGCCCGCCAGCAGCACGGCGGACTTCACCTGCGCCGAGGCCATCGGGACGCGGTAGGTGATCGGCGACGGCGTCTTCGGCCCGTGCAGCGTGACCGGCAACCGGTCGCCGTCCTGCGCCTGCACCTGCACGCCCATCAGCCGCAGGGGATCGAGCACGCGGCCCATGGGGCGGCGCGACAGGGATGCATCCCCGGTGAAGACGGTCTGCATGTCGTAGACGCCCGCCAGGCCCATGGTCAGGCGGCAGCCCGTGCCCGCATTGCCGAAATCGAGCGGGCCCTCCGGTTCCAGCAGCGCGCCATTGCCCGCGCCCTGGATGATCCATGTATCGCCAAGCTTGGAGATTTGCGCGCCCATGGCGCCCATGGCGCGGCCGGTCGCCAGCACGTCCTCGCCTTCGAGCAGGCCGGTGATGCGGGTTTCGCCGGAAGCCAGGCCGCCGAACATGAAGGAGCGGTGCGAAATCGACTTGTCGCCGGGCACGCGCGCGGTGCCGGAAAGCGCGTTGCTCTTGCGGGCGAGGGCGGGGCGGGGAGCGCCGGAGTGCGACATGGGTCTGTCCATCTGGATAAGCATGAAGGGGCGCCCGGCGGTGTCTGGCCGGGCGAACGCGGGCTGTCTAGCACTTCGATGCTTCGGGGTCATCCCTTGCCGTCTGCGCTGCAGGACCGAAATAGCTTTTGACAGGATAGCCACTTGACGATAAGGGGTCCGCGTTTTTCATGAACCCTATGGCAAGGGCCCGGCAGGGCCTGCCGCGAATCCGGCGGTCGTGCGCCCGCCCCCGAAACCGATGAGGACGAGCCGTGGCGAAACCTGAACTTGGCACCAAGCGGGTCTGTCCCGAGACGGGCCGCAAATTCTACGACCTGAACAAGGACCCGGTCGTTTCCCCCTATACCGGCGTTTCCTATCCGCTGTCCTATTTCCAGGACAACGTCTCCTCCATCAAGGAAGAGGAAGAGGACGTCGCCGACGAGAAGGAACTCGACGACGAGGAAGCCGAAACCGAGATGGTTTCCCTCGAGGACGCGGACGAGGATGATTCCACCGGCGGCGCAAAGGGCCCGGTGACCGAGAAGGTCGATGTCGACGATGATGACGACGACGACGACGACATCGACCTGGGCGATGACGATGACGATCCGTTCCTCGGCGACGACGAGGACGAGGATGACGATGACGACGTTACCGGCATCATCGGCGGCGTGAACAGCGACGACGACGAATGACCTGCGGGAAACGCGGTGCTGTTTCCGCCGCGTTTCCTAAAAAATCCGGCACAGGTGCAAAAGGCACTTGATCTTGCCGCGGGGCTTGGATAGAAGCCCGTCACCGAAGCGGGGCGTAATGCTCCGCCTCCTTCCCGGAACCGGTTGCCGGTTCCCCGTGGGGCCATAGCTCAGCTGGGAGAGCGCCTGCATGGCATGCAGGAGGTCAGCGGTTCGATCCCGCTTGGCTCCACCAAATTTCCGCCAGACATCGCCGTTGTCAGGACGCCGCAAGGCTTTTCCGTCGCGTGACCGCACGCCGGGCAGACGGCCGCCCCGCGCGTCCGTTCGGGAAGCGAGGAGCGGCCGCAGTGCCGGGGGCAGGGATCCGATGAAGAAGAGGGAAGCGCCGCGGGCAGAAGGCGCTTCCCTCTTGAAATCCGCTTCCGGGGGGGGCAGGAGAAGCGGACTTTGGTGACGGCCTTGGTGCGGGGAGGGGGGGTATCCGGAGCCTGTCACGCCCGTAGAATGCCGTGGACGGGCAGATTGTTCCGCGCGCTGCGTCAGTTTTTTTCCGCGTTCGCTTCCAGCGCGAACCGGCGGTGGTTGGCCGGCGAGACATGCCGGATCGCGGCGGCCGCGATCAGCAGCAGCGGAACGGCGACGAACCCGCCGACCGGTCCCCAGACCCAGATCCAGAACGCCAGCGCGAGAAGCACGATGAAGGGGTTGAGCGTCAGCGTCCGGCCCAGCACGTGCGGGGTCACGAATTGCGCTTCCGTCATGTTGACCGCCAGATAGGCCAGCATCGGCGCCACGTAATCCGTTGTCGACGACCCTGTTGCCAGCCCGACGCCCAGCATGATGACCGCCATGATGGCCGGGCCGATATAGATGGCGTAGTTCAGCAAACCGGCCAGCATGCCCCACAGCAGCGGCGAGGGGACGCCGAGAAGCGCCATGGCCACGGCGACGCAGGCACCCATGGCGATGTTGATCGCCGTGATGGAGATGAGGTAGCTCGATACCAGCGCTTCGACGTCGCGGAAGACATGGGCAATGCGCCAGCGAAGGCGGCGGTCGAAGCACAGGCCGAGCACCGAGCTGCGAAGCTGGTGGCGCGTCGCCATGAAGAAATAGAGGCTGGCGAGGAACAGCACGATCTGGGTTGCGATGGCCGGAGCGAGCCAGGCCACATTCTCGACAGCAGAGCCGTCGTCCACCTTCACTTCCGCGGCATTGCCCTCCTGGCCAAGCGCGTTCTGGAGGCTGGCGCTCATGCTGTCCATGGTCGTCATGAGATCCTTCCAGTCGGCCAGGATGGACTGGACCCGCGCCCAGATCACGGGCAGCCGCTCCGTCCAGGCGGTCAGCGGGATCACGATGGTCGCGATCACGGCGGAAATGAGCGTCAGGAAAACGAGAACGATCGTCGCGGCGGAAATGGGAGCGGGCACCCCGGCGCGCTCGATCCGGTCCGCAAGCGGTCCGAACATCAGCCCGATGACCAGGGCCAGCGTCACCGGCGCGATGAGCACCTGGCCGCGATCGACGATCACCGTCAGTGCCAGCAGGCCCACGGCCATGGCGGCGAAACGGGCCGCAAGCTTTATGAACTGGTCGGCCGATCCGTTCTGCGAAGCCAGCCTGGCGCCGCGTCCGGGTGGAAAGTGGCGCATGGCTGTTTTCTCCGGGCTACCCCCGAAAACGCGCGGAGCGGCAATCTGTTCCTCAGGCCTTGTCCGGCCGCAGGGGGATTTCGATCGCGATGGTCAGGCCGTTCTCATGGTAGTCGCGCTCGATCGTGCCGCGTAACTCGCCACGGATGTTGGCATCGATCAGGCGGGAGCCGAAACCGCGGCGTTCGGGCTCGTCAGGCGGACCGCCTGCCGGAAAGCTCTCGAGCCAGGTGAGCGTCAGAAGCCGGTTCGGCGTGTCAGCGACAGTCCAGCGGATGTCGAGCTTCCCGCCGGGATGCGACCCGGCCCCGTATTTCAGCGAATTCGTGGCCAGTTCGTGAACGGTGAGGGCCAGGGCCTGCGTCTGGCGGGCATCGAGCCGGACCGTGGGGCCCTCCATCCGCGTACCGTCGAGTTGCGCGCCATAGATCTGCTGGAGTTCGGTGCCGATGAGTTCCTTCAGTTCGGCGCCGCTGCCGCTGGAGCGCGTCAGCAGGTCCTGCGCATTGGCCATCGATTGCAGCCGAGCCGAAAAGCTCTCGGAAAACGCGGCGATATCCTCGCTTGCGGACGCCGTCTGCCGGGCCATGGCCTGGATGCGTGCGATGGAGTTCTTGATCCGGTGTTTCATCTCCTTGAGCAGGAGATCCTTTTCCGCCGACGCAGTTTGCGAAAGAACGGCCAGGGCCTCCGCATTGGCCATCGATTGCTGTTGCCAGCGCGTGGCGGCGGCCAGTGCCGTGGCAAGCAGGAAGGTGATCAGCCCGGTCAGGAGTGTGTAGATGCCCGGATGGGCGCTGGCGAATTCGGGTGTTTCATGCAGCCTCACTTCCCAGAGCCGGCCCGCGATGTCGAATTCCCGGACCGCGCGGTAGGAAACGGAATTTCCCTGTTCGGTGTATCCACCCGAAGTGTAGAGCGCCTGGCTTCCGGCAGGGGCATTGATGTCCCGGGTCGCCAGTTCCACCGGTAGCGGACGCCCTTTCAGCGCGGCCCTGTGCAGGTCGCCGGCACGGAACGGCGCGTAAATGAAGCCGGCCGGCACGTTGCCGCCGGGTTCGGAGACCGGCAGGTAGACCAGGAAGCCGGCCTGCTTGATGGACGTGATTTCCTGCACCAGCGTTACGGGCGGTGTGGCGGATACCTCGCCGGTCTGCAATGCGCGCCACATCGCCTCTTTCCGGTCTTTCGCCGAGAACATGTCGAAGCCGAGCGCGGCACGGTTCCGGTCGTTCATCGGTTCGAGAAGCAGGATCGCCGTGCGCACGGCTTCCGTGCCTTCCGGCCATACCGCCCGGTCGATACCGTAGGCCTCTCGCAGGGCCTTGCGCGCCTCGTCATTCTCGCCCGGTTGAAGGATCTTGGAAAAGCCGATGCCCTGGATGCCCTCGAACCGGTTGTCCAGGTCGAGGCCGGAAACGAAGGCGGCGAACGCAGGCCGCGTCAATTGCCCGCCGACGGCCCGGTAATGGGATGCCGTCGCCACCAGCAGCGCGATGTGCTGGTGGACGCGCTCCTCGATCCGCCCGGCCGCTTCATCGGCGACGAGTTCGAACCGGGCCAGCGCCGCCTCGCTTTCGGTACGGTACACGGCTGCCGTGATCGCGAATCCGATCAAGCCGACGAGAACAAAGACGAGGGCGGGGACGTATCGCTGCAACTGGCCTGTCTCTCGGGAATAGGATTATCGTCAGTATGCCTTTTTTAGGTGTGCAGGAAAGAGGCTAGTTTCAGTTTGTTCTTGCAGATGCATTTGGCCGGATGGCGCCGCGGCCGGGTGCTCAGCGCAACGTCCGCCCGTCACCCGTGCCGCCGGCCTGTGCAATCATGGACGGGGCCTCCTCGACAGCCTGGACGGAAGCGTGCAGGCCACCATCCTCGGTCACGTCCCAGACGATTTCCATTTCCCGTTCGTCAGCCGGATCCACCTCCAGGCACCGGGCGACGAGCAGGCCGTCGCGCCGGTCCGCCGAGCCCAGGACCGGGCCGATCGCCTGCCGGCAGGCCTGCATGGACTCGTAACCTGTGACGGGCGACGGATGCACGTCGCAGCTTTCCGGCGTGTTTCCGCAGGCGATGATCAGCATGAGGGCAGCAAGATGTTCCATGGCTCCGGTCTCTCGTTGATGCGGTGAAAACGCCGCAACGGTGTGACCGGTTCCCTGCCACGCGAATTCACGATGCCCGATGCGGAACCGGGAACCGATGGCCGGGCATCGCCGTTTTGACAATGCCCCCCGCGGCCTTGCCGCACCACATCCGCCTTTCATGAACCAAGGAGAAACGCGATGAACTGGAACCAGATCGAAGGCAATTGGGAACAGATGAAGGGGAACCTTCAGAAGAACTGGGGCAAGCTGACCGGAGACGACCTCGATGTCATCGCCGGAAATCGCAAGCAGCTTGCCGGCAAGATCCAGGAACGCTACGGCAAGGGCCAGGAAGAGGCCGAGCGCGAGATCGACGATTTCCTCGCGCGCCAGTGATGGCCGCTTGCCTTCGCTTGAAAACGGAAAACCCCCGGCTGGACCGGGGGTTTTTCATGTCTAGCGGGAATCGGCATCTGCGGGAACGGAAAACGGTGTGACTGATTCCGCCCCTCCCGGCGCTTCCGAGAGGATGAGCCAGGCTCCGGTGGCCAGCGCCGCGGTCATGGACAGGGCGAAGACCCAGCCATTGGAAAGAGGAGGCCTGCTGTTCGAACTCCTGCTCTCGTGATCCTTGTCGTGATCGCTCATGTTGCCTCCTTTCGGAAGCCAAATACCCAAGCCGTGCTTCCGGTTCCGAATCAGGCAGGAAACAAACGGCGGGATTTTTTTCTAGGGGCGAAGGAAAGTCAGCCGTGCGGTGCCTGCGCAAAGGAAAGACGGTAGATGAAGAGGTCGTCCCGCCGCTCGATCCTGCCGGTTCCCTCGACTGCGGCAGGGGTGATGCGATCGAGGACGACGCTGGCGAAGGCGTCCGCCTGCCCGGCTTCCGAAATGAAATCCGGTCCGCTGGCGGCATGGCTCCAAGTGATGTCGATCTGCCGCGGCTCCGTGTCGCTGGCCGAGCAGGCGACCCGGATGTCGGGACGGATGCCGAGCGCGGCCGCCGCTGCAAGGGCGTCGACCAGCAGTTCATGCAACGCCAGGCCGACATGCAGCGCCTCGTTCGGCGAAAGCAGCGGATCGGCACCTGTCACGGTCAGCACTGCGTCAGCCTCATCGAGATACTTCGCCGCCTGCGCCCTGACGAGTTCGCGGAACTGGGCGCCCCGCCAGCTTGAATCGGTAACCAGGTCCTGCGACTGGGCCAGCGAATAGATGCGCCCGCGAAACACCGGCAGGAAGGTGGAGAGGGTTGAGGCCCCGCGCGCCGTCTGCGACACGATGCTCAGGATGATCGCCAGCAGGTTCTTCGACCTGTGACTGACCTCGCGCAGCAAGGCCCTCAGCATCTGCTCGCGGCGATGTTCTTCTGTCAGTTCGATGATGGTCGTGTGGATCATCGTTTCGGGGTCCGTCCCGGTGCGGGTGACGATGAATTCGAAACGGCGCTCGTCGGGTCCCGATGTCAGCAGGCTTTCCGCTTCGCCGTTGTCGATCACCCGGCCACGGATTTCGCTGAGCGTTCCGCCCAGCCGGTCGCCGAAAAGGAGCGTCTCGTCCGGTTCTGTCTTCGGTTCCACGTGCCAGCAATCGGGCAGGTTCGCGATATAGATGTAGCGCCCGTCCAGCGATTGCAGCGTCGCGCCGACATAGGACTGGTTCAGCGCCCGCACGATGAAGTCGCGAAAGGCGCTGTCCTTGCTGTCCTTGCTTTCCCAGGTCAGGCGATGCGGCATGTCGGCAATCTGCACGTTGCTTCGGAAACGGAAACAGGCGCCCCGTCAGGGCGCCTGTCTTGTCCGGTTTGGCAATGGGTCTCCAACGTCATGCCCGGCGGAAGAAGCCGGCGATCAGTGAAATGACCAGTGCGGCGAGGAAGATGAAGAACAGGATCTGGGCGATCCATGCAGAGGCGCCGGCAATGCCGCCGAAGCCAAGGACGCCGGCGATGATGGCCACGACGAGAAAGATCAGCGCATAGTAAAGCATCGGGTATCTCCTGTTGATCGATATGCCGGTAAACGTGCCTTGCTATGGTTGGTTCCCGCCGGGACGCCGCTCATGCAGCGTTTTCGGCCACCGCCTCGTTGAAGAACAGGGCCTGGCTGATCAGCGCCTTGACCATTTGCGGGTTGAACGGCTTGGTGACCAGGAAGGCCGGCTCCGGCCGCTCGCCGGTCAGGAGGCGTTCGGGGAAGGCCGTGATGAAGATGACCGGCACCTGCGCGGTCTTGAGGATGTCATTCACCGCGTCGATGCCGGAACTGCCGTCGGCGAGCTGGATGTCGGCCAGCACCATTTTCGGGTTCGTCCTGTTGAACAGCGTGACGGCTTCGCTGTGCGTGCGGGCCACGCCCGTCGCCGTGTGGCCGAGTTCCTCGACCAGCGCCTCGATGTCCATGGCGATGAGCGGTTCGTCCTCGATGATCATGATCTCGGTCGCCACCTGGCGTGAAATGTCCTCGGCGGCCTCTTCCAGGTGGGCCTCAAGTTCGGCCGTGCCGAGATCGAGGATCTCGGCTGCCTCGGCCGCCGAAAAGGATTCCACCGACGTGAGCAGGAAGGCCTGGCGTGCCACGGGCCGCACCTTGGCCAGGTTCGCGGCAGCGCGCTGTTCCCAGGCAAAGGGGGAATCGGGTTCGGGGATTTCGATATTGGTGGAACGCAACAGCCGCGAGAAGAGTTTGAAGAGGGAGACCCGGTCGGAACTGGCTTCCGGAAACAGCGACAGGTCGGCGATCAGTGCTTCAAGGGCGGCGGCGACATAGGCGTCGCCGGATGTCTGGGACCCTGTGACCGCGCGTGCATAGCGCCTGAGGTAAGGCAGGTGGGCTGCAATACGGGTGGACAATGACATGCTAGAAAATCTCCCCATGTCCGGTTGGACGTTACGGTAACGGTCACGACGCGCGAACGGCAAAAAAGTTCCCTCCCCGTTGGAACTTTTTTGCCCGGCACGCATTTTTGAACATGATCGAGTCGGGCAGGATGGAAAGGTTTCCCGTGAATAGCAAAACGAATTCAAAAGGTTCGCCGTCAGCAAGGGCTGCCGGCGATGCCGTGTCGCGCCGGCTGCGCGATTATTACGATTCTGTCAGGGAAGAAGCGATTCCCGACCGGTTTCTCGACCTGCTGGAGCGGCTCGATGCCGTGGACAGGAAGGATGAGACGCGCCGGGAGACATCTGCGGAGAATGCCCGTGATTGAACCTGTCGGGACGGATAGGACCTCTGCCGAGGATCGCGACTTCAAGCGTTCCATGCTGGCCGCCCTCCCGAACCTGCGCGCCTTCGCGGTGTCGCTGACGGGCAAGCACGACAAGGCTGACGACCTCGTGCAGGAAACCATCATGAAGGCCTGGTCGAAACAGCACCTGTTCCAGCCCGGCTCCAACATGAACGCCTGGCTCTTCACCATCCTGCGCAACGAGTTCTACAGCCAGATGCGCAAGCGCGGCCGCGAGATACAGGATTCCGACGGCCTTTTCACCGAGCGCATGTCGGTGCACCCCGCGCAGTATGGCGCGCTTGATCTGCAGGATTTCAGGGCCGCGCTCGACAAGTTGCCCGCCGACCAGCGCGAGGCCATCATCCTCGTCGGTGCGTCCGGTTTCGCCTATGAGGAGGCCGCCGAGATTTGCGGCTGCGCCATCGGCACCATCAAGAGCCGCGTCAATCGCGCCCGCAACCGTCTCGCCGAACTCCTGTCCGTCAGCGGTGAAGGCGATTACGGACCGGACGAGATTTCGGCAACCGTCACCAAGCGTGCCTTTGCAGGATGATCATGGGCTTCCGGCCCGGATCAGGTGGTTTCGGCCGCTTCGTCCCCGCCGGATGCCGCCGCCAGCGCGCTGCGCACCGCGGCCAGAAGGCAACTGTTGGCAAAGGGTTTCCCGACCCGGGGCCAGGGTGCCTGGGCCTGCACGACAGTCTCCGACGCGCTCACGAGGATCACGGCCACGCCTTCCGGAATGGAGGCCGACAGGCGTTCGGTAAAGTCCGCGGACAGTTCGGGGCAATCGCAGATCACCAGGTCCCAGGTGTCCGAAGCGGCCTTGGCGAAGTCGGTGGCGATGGTCGCGGAGCAGGCATAGGCGTCTGCGATGATGCGCTCGATATCGATGGCGATCAGTGGTTCGGGCTCGACGATGAGTAGTCGCAGGCCTTCTTCTTGGGACATGGCAGCTTCCTTCCGGGAAAAATCCAGCATGCACCTTTTCCGCCAAGGGTCATTTAACTATGACATGCCCGGGGTTCGCGCTGCGGAACCTCCGGCGTTCCCGCGCGTTGCGGTGTGTCTGGAGGTCCGATGACTGGCAATATCACCGTTCAGCGGGGAAAGACCGATTGCGCGCACTGTCCGCTGCGCGCAAATGCCTGCTACCGCGAATTTTCCGGACGCGAACTGGATTTCGTTTCCGGTTTCAAGATGGGCGAGCTTGCCGTCAACAAGGGCGCCACGATCCTCGTGGAAGGAGCCCACAGTGCCCATCTCTTCACCGTGCTGGATGGCATCGCCTTCCGCTACAAGCTCCTGCCAGACGGGCGGCGCCAGATCCTGAACTATGTCATGCCGGGCGACCTGGTCGGCCTCCAGGGCAGTCTCATGGGTGAGATGCAGCATACGATCGAAGCCCTGACGGATGTGCGCCTGTGCGTCTTCGAGCGCAGCCGCCTGCCGCAACTCTACGAGCGTCATCCCGAACTCGCCTTCGACATCACGTGGATCGCGGCGCAGGAGGAGCGCATTCTCGACGAGCACCTGCTCTCCGTCGGCCGGCGCTCGGCGCTGGAGCGCGCAGCCTACCTGCTCGTCTTCCTGGATCATCGCAGCCGGGTTACCGGCGCGGACGGGCCGAACGGGCAGCGCCTGCCCGTGACCCAGCAGCATTTCGCCGATACGCTCGGCCTTTCCCTCGTCCACACCAACAAGACGCTCCGCAAGCTGGCCCGCCGGCAGATGATCCGCTGGACCGACCACGGGTGTGTCGTGTCAGACCGCGCCGGACTGGAGAAGATCGCGGCATGGGCGCCGGACGAGGCGCGCCGGCGCCCGTTTATCTGAGGAACAGTCCATGCGCGTTGCAGCCGTACTGAACAGGGAAGGCGGAACGATCCGCACGGCGGATGTCGAGCGCCTCTGCGCGATCCTGGGCGAGGCATTCGCCGGCGCGGGCCGCAGCCTTGAGTGCCATGTCACTGACGGCGAAAACCTGGTTGAAACCCTGCGCCGCCAGGCTGGCCGTGATGATATCGACTGCATCGTGGCCGGTGGCGGCGACGGCACCGTCTCGGCATCCGCCGCGGTCTGCTGGCAGGAGGGCAAGGCACTCGGCATCCTGCCGGCCGGAACGATGAACTTCTTTGCGCGCACGCTGGGTATTCCGCTCGATCTGGAAGAGGCCGCCGGGGCGCTGGCCGGTGCCCCGGAAGCCCGTGCCGATATCGCCACGGCCAATGGCCGCGCCTTCATTCACCAGTATTCCGTGGGCATGCAGCCGCGCATGGTAGTGGAACGGGAACGCCGCGAATATGCCGGCTCGCGGCTGGGCAAGATACTGGCCAGCGCCCGCGCGGCCTTGTCGCCACTCATGCGGCCGCCCTCCTTTCGCGCCGTCATCACCGCGGACGGTAAGGCCAGCCGGCGCCATCTCAGCCTGCTCGCGGTCTCGGCTAACCCGCACGGAACAGGCCATCTGCCCTATCCCGACACCTTCGATTCGGGCGCCCTGGGCCTCTATGCGGCGCGCCCGCTCCCGCCTGCAGCGGGCTTGCAGCTTGCCGCCGACCTGACGCTGGGAAGCTGGGACGCGAATCCCGATCTGGAAAAGATGACGGCCGTCGAGGTGAAGCTTGAATTTCCTGGCCACAAGCCCGGCGCCAAGGCCCTCATCGACGGCGAGATCGTCGATCTGGAGCGGCGTGTCGAGATCAGGCTCGAACGCAAGGCGTTGCGCGTGCTGCATTTGCAGGGCGACCGCGTGACGGCCGGCGAAACCGTCGGAACAACAGCCCCACCCGGGAACCCGGTTGCCGCGCCGTGATGCGCCATGTGGCGCGCGCATCGCCGTGGCCGACCGGATCGCAAATTGCATTTTTTCCATAAGAGAAGCCCCCGGACGGCACGTCCGGGGGCTTTTCCTTGTTTCGGGCAGGCCGGCAGGACCTGCCGCATCCGTGGCGTCGGTCAATCGGCGACGATGGCCCGCAGCATCCACAGCGCCTTCTCATGGAAGGTCAGGCGTTCGGTGAGCATGTCCTCGGTCACCACATCACCCGCATCGCCGGCCTTGCCGGCGGCCTTGCGCATCGACTTCACGGCTTTCTCATGCGTTTCGATCAGGTCCTCCACCATCGACTTGGCGCTGGCGTGATCGACAGCCTTTTCCGATGGCGCGAATTTCGAGGTTTCGGCCAGCGAAACCGGCGCGAGATGGCCGAGCGCGCGGATCCGCTCCGCGATCGTGTCGGCCGCCGCGAACAGGGCTTCGTAATGGTCCTCGGTCAGTTCGTGCAGCGGCTTGAACAGCGGGCCGACCACGTTCCAGTGATAGATGTGGCTCTTGACCGTCATCCGGTAGGTATCCTCCAGGATACCGGTCAGCAGGCCGGCCATCTCCTTCCGGTAGGCGGCGTCCAGCCCGATATCGATCTTCTCGGCATGGGCTTCCGGTTTCAGGACGGCGGTGACATTGGACATCGTCTTGGTCTCCTTGAATTTTCGCAGGGGATGGAGCGGCGCGGGATCAGTTGGCGCCGGTTGTCGTTTCGACCTCCTGATCGACGGCGGTATCGATGGACTCGCCGTAGATCGCGACGCCGGCCCAGGCGATCATGGCTATGAGCAGCCCTGCCGCGAGGATGACGAGGACGGGTCTCCCGCGTTCGCCTTGCCGTGCTTCTTTCGGCTCCAGGGGGCGGTTCATGACGTTTTCCTTTCTCTTGGTCCTATCTCCGGGCGCCTGAGGCTTTCATTCCTCGCCCGCGTCCGAGGAGGACGCCTGGCTGGCCGCGAAGGCCAGCGCGACGGCAAGCCCGAGGCCCAGGAGCCCGGCCTTTCGCTGCAACAACGGCGCGGCGCCGAGCGCGGCATAGGCTGCGATTCGCGTACCCGGACTGTCCTTCTCCGCCTGTTTGCGGTCGCGCCACTTGAGAAATGACAGCACCGCCATCACGCACAGGGCCGATGCAGCCAGCAGCGCCGCAACCACGGCGGCGGCGGTTGGGAAACCATAAGTCTGGGCGATCCAGCCGACCAGGGCAGCCAAGGCAAACGCCCAGGCGCTGACGAGAAGAAATGCCGCCGCGGCAACAAGCATGGCGTTGCGCTTGCGCCTCGCCACGGCCGCTTCCAGGTCGCTGGACATCAGCGAAAATGCCAGGGGCAATAACCTCAGCATCGATATCAGCGGCGCATCAGCAGGGCGGCGAGGAATCCGATTCCGGCAGCGATGCCGATGGTCTGTATCGGCTTGCGGCGCACTTCATTGCGCAGCACGGCTTCTAGCCGGTCGAGTTCGCTGCGCGCATTCGCCAGGACCTCCCGCGATGCAAGCACGGCATCGTCAGCGCGCGCGGCGGCGTTCGAACGCGCTTCCCCCGCCTTATCCGCTCCGAAATCGCCGATCGTGCGGGCCAGGTTGGAAATGTCACCCTTCAACTGGCTGATCTGTGCCTCGATATCGGAGGCGGTCACCTTGCCGTTGCTCTTTTCGGAGGTGGAAGAGGCGCGTTGGGTGGCTGTTGCCATCTGTGTGTCTCCTTTCGTTTCGGTCTGGGGAAGAACGCGCGCGGCCCGGCGAGGTTCCCGCCACCAGACGCGCAATGAAAAACCGGCCGCGCGGGGCGGCCGGTTTCCGGTTCGTCAGGCCCTGCGCCTTAGCGCATCAGCATCTGGTCCCTGTTGCTGGCATAGGTCGCCTCGTCATAGGCCGGCTGCTGCTCCAGCTGTTCCTGGGTGAACTGGGTGAAGATGCGATATTCGCCGTCACCGTTCCGCATCACCTGGAGTTCGCGCGCATCAAGCGCGACCGGCTTCTCGCCAAGGCCCAGGAAGCCGCCGACGTCGATCACATAGGCTTCGACCTGGCCGTCGGCCGTCACGATCACATCGCCGATCTCGCCGAGATCCTCGTCATTGGCGCCATAGACCGAGGTGCCAAGCAGGTTTTCGGCGCTCATTTCACCCTGCTGGGTGGCCGTCCAGCCTTCGCGGTCGACGGCAGCAGTGGTTTCGCGGTCGACGTCGCCGTCATCCGTGGCGGCCATCTGCTCGCGGTTTTCGGTCTGGTTCATCTGCTCGCCGGACGCCGTGCGATCCTGGCGGGCGTTTTCGTCCATGGCGGCGTCACCGGAAGCGTCCGAAACCTGCTGGCGGTTGTCGCGGTCGGTGTCGCGCTCGGCGGTAAGCGTTTCGGTGTCGAAGGCCGGAGCCGCTTCCAGTTCCTCGCGCGTCGCCGAGATCATCAGCCAGCGTTCGCCGTCGCGCTCGACCCAGCTCAGCTTGCTGAAGTCGACGGCGACATTCTTCTCGCCGATGCCGAGAAAGCCGCCGACGCCGATCACGACCGCTTCGGCCTGTCCACCCCGGCCCATCACGACATCATTGACGTCGCCGACGGAATCCAGGTTGTCCATCATGGCCGTCCGGCGTGCGGCCTGCTCGCTCGCGGCCTCGTTGCCTTCAAGGTTTTCGGCCGTGCGCTCGCCATCCGCCATTCCGGCAGCCTGGTCGCCTTCGGCAACGCGGTCCTGCGTGGCGGTCGTGTCAGTGGCGGCCGTGTTGCCCGTGCCGTAGCCGGACTGTCCGTCCGCTGCCGCGTCACGCTCGCCGGACGCTTTCACGTAAACCGTCGCGCCGAGCAGGTTGGACGCCAGGATCTGGCTCGCGGCCGCTTCGAAATAGCCGGTCTCCGAGGTCAGGTCCTGTGCACCTTCCTGCGAGAACACCGGCTGGCCGGCATTGTTCATGTCCTTGGCTGCATTCTGTTCTGCGGCCAGGGCACCCGTGGTCATGAGCGCGACCATGGCAGTAGTGGTAAAGAGCTTCTTCAGCATGTTATATTTCCTCTGTATGTCCGGGTGGCATATGGCCGCGCGGTGCAAATCGGCTTCGAAAATCGTTTGCGCCGCGCGGCGTTCTGTCGACGCACTGTCAATGAACGATGGCGCGCCTTGTTCCCGGCCATTGCCGATTTCTCTTTCGTTGAAGCCTTGCGCGCCCGGAACCACCCGGCGCGGGAACCGTTTGATCCAGCGAAACCGAAGGAGATGACGGATGCAGAAGGTAGAGATACGCGCCATCGAGCCGCTGACCCGCGACGTTCACCGGTTCCGGTTCGAGCGTCCCGGCGGCTTTGCCTATGAGCCGGGCGATGCAACGGAACTGGCGCTCGATCGGGATGGATGGCGCGATGAGACGCGGCCCTTCACCATGACGTCGCTGCCCGGCGAGGACACGCTGGAATTCACCATCAAGCGCTATCCCGAGCATGACGGCGTGACATGCCGCCTGCACGAACTGCTCGTCGGCGAGACGGTCTGCATCGCCGAACCCTTCGAGACCTTCCGCTACAAGGGTCCGGGCGTCTTCATTGCCGGTGGCGCCGGAATCACACCATTCCTTGCGCTCCTGCGCGATCTGAAGACGCGCAACGCACTGGCCGGCAACACCCTGGTCTTCGCCAACAAGACGGAAGAGGACATCATCTGCCGTGACGAACTGGCGAAAATGCCGGGCCTGAAGGTCGTCCATGTCCTGTCGGAGGAAAGCAAGTCGGGCATGCACCATGGCATGGTGGATGCTGACCTGCTGAACGAGATCACGGGCGGCAACCTGAACCAGGAATTCTATCTCTGCGGGCCCCCGCCCATGATGGAGGCCGTCAAGGGCCATCTTGAAGAACTGGGTGTCAGTCCGGACGCCGTCAGCCTCGACGAATGACGCGCTCTTGAGCCGCCGGGATGTTTCAGCCGTTCATTCCATGTGAACGGCGGCGCCGGCCCCTGCCACGCTCTCGCCCCGTTTCGTTCCTACCCGCGCCGGCAACTCAAGAGAATAATGCGGGTAGATCATGAAAAAGCACACCATTCTCGCCGCTGGGCTGGCCGTCGCCATCTCGCCTCTGGCTCTGGAAACGGCGGCGGCGCAGTGCGGCAGCGCATCTTGGTACGCGCTCACCTCGCGCACCGCCTCCGGCGAGCGCATGAACCCCGCGGCGATGACCGCGGCCCACCGCACCTTGCCCTTCGGCACGCGCGTGAAGGTCACCAACCAGCGCAACGGCCGCTCGGTGATCGTGCGCATCAATGATCGCGGCCCCTTCGTGAAGGGCCGCGTGATCGACCTTTCCAAGGCGGCGGCTGGCAAGCTGGGGTTCATTTCGCGCGGCCACACCAAGGTCTGCCTCGTGAACGGCTGACCCGTCAGCCCCTGCCAGGCGTGCTGCTCCGAAGGAGAGCACCGCGCATTTCGTCGTCCGGCATGGCATCGCCAATGCACACCAGCGTCGACCGGGCGTCCCGGGGCCTGCCGAAGAAATAGCCCTGGGCGCCGGTGCAACCGAATTCGAGCAGCACCTGCGCCTGGGCCTCCTCCTCCACGCCCTCGGCAATGGCGTCCATGCCGAGACCGTCGCACATGGCCAGGATCGCCTTGACGATATGCCTGCAAGGCCGGTCGTGCAGGATTTCGGAAATGAAGGCGCGATCGATCTTCAGCTTGTCGAACTGGAATTCGCGCAACCGGCCCAGCGACGACTGGCCCGTGCCGAAATCATCGAGCGCGATGCGGATGCCGGCCCGCCTGAGATCGGCGATGACCGTTCTGGCCGCTGCGGGATTGGTCATGACGCCTGTCTCGGTGATCTCGACGTCGAGGCGCCGTGGATCGAAGCCGGTCTCGCGCAGGATGGAAAGGATCGTCAGGCCGGTTTCCGGATCGACGAGTTGCGACGGGGACAGGTTGAACGACAGGAACAGATGGCCGGGCCAGTCCTGCGCGGCTTGCGTCGCCTTTCGCAGCAGCAACTGTGACAGCGCGCCGATGATTCCGCGCTCCTCGGCGATCGGGATGAAGTCCGAGGGTGCCACCGGTCCGATATCGCGATCGGTCCACCGCGCCAGGCATTCGAAACCGATGGTCTCCCGTGTCCTCAGATCCACGATGGGCTGGAAGTGGGGTTCGACCTCCCCGGCGGCGACCGCGCGGCGCAGGGCCTGTTCGATCCGCATCGCCCTGCGCGCTTCCTCCTCCATCGCGGCATTGTAGATGGTGGCTGTCGCGCGGCCGTTGTTCTTGGCGTGTCGCAGTGCCGTCTCCGCCTTCTCCAGCAGGGCGTCCGTATCGTCTTCGCTGTTGTAGAAGAGCGTGCCGCCGATGGAGGCGCTGAGCCTTGCTGTCCGGTCGCCCAGGTCATAAGGCGCCGAAATCACTTCCAGCAGCATCTCGCCATGGGCGCGGGCGGCCCTTTCGGTAAAGACCCAGGGATAGAGGAGGGCGAAGACGTCGCCGCCAATCCGTGCCACCGAGGCGCCCTCGTCCACCGCATTGCGCAGGCGCAGCGCCACCTGCAGGAGAATGTGGTCGCCCGCCACCCGGCCGAAAAGGTCGTTGACCGGCTTGAAGCCGTCGAGGTCGACGATGCAGATGGCAAACGGGGCGGGATCGTTCCGCCTGTCCTCGATCAGCCGGGCGATCTTGTGCATGAAGCGCCTGCGGTTGCCGAGCCCTGTCAGGGGATCCGTCAACACAAGCTCGTTTTGAGCGGACAATTGCGGGTCGTCTCTGCCGGACATGCGCATGGACAGCCCTGTTTCACCATCGCGATCGACCGATGCTGGCGCGAAATCCTGAACAAATCGTGATGCCTGCACCGGCAAACGCCGTGAAGCCCGAAGCCCCCCTCGGCTGTTTGGAATTGGCAAGACGCCCGCCGGGCGATACATGGGCAGGACGGATGTCACGGATCCGGCTTGAAGCCGGCCATCAGGGAGCAAGCGGGCATGTCACTCAACATCGCGGTCCAGATGGACCATGTTTCCTCGATCGGGATCGCAGGCGACACCACCTTTGCCCTTTGCCTGGAGGCGCAGGCGCGCGGTCATCGCATTTTCCACTATACGCCGGCGAGCCTTTCCCAGGAGGACGGCGCCGTCCATGCCTGGCTCGAGCCGCTTGAGGTCCGAGACGTGAAGGGCAGCCATTTCACCCTGGGCGAGGCAGTGCGCACCGACCTTTCGGAAATGGATGTCGTGCTCCTGCGCCAGGACCCGCCTTTTGACATGAACTACATCACCACGACCCACATGCTGGAGCGCATTCACCCCAAGACGCTCGTGGTCAACGATCCGGCCTGGGTGCGCAATTCGCCGGAGAAGATCTTCGTCACCGAGTTCGCCGACCTGATGCCGGCAACCCTCATCACGCGCAATCGCGAGGATGTTGCCGCCTTCCGCCGAAAGCACGGTGACGTCATCATCAAGCCGCTCTATGGCAATGGTGGCGCGGGCATCTTCCACATGCGCGAGGATGACCGGAACCTGGCGGCGCTGCTGGAAATGTTCGAGCAGGTGTTCCGCGAGCCCTACATCGTACAGCAATACCTGCCCGCCGTGCGCAAGGGCGACAAGCGCATCATCCTCATCGAGGGCGAACCGGTGGGCGCGATCAACCGCGTGCCGGCCGAGCATGACAGCCGTTCCAACATGCACGTAGGCGGCAGGGCCGAGCATTCCGAACTGACCGCGCGGGAGAAGGAAATCTGCGCCCGCATCGGTCCGGCGCTGCGCGAGCGCGGCTTCATTCTCGTGGGCATCGATGTCATCGGCGACTGGCTGACCGAGATCAACGTCACCTCCCCCACCGGGGTGCGCGAAGTGAAGAAGTTCGGCGGCGCGGACATCGCGGCCCTGTTCTGGGATGCTGTCGAGAAACGCCGCGCCGGCTGAGCGGCAAGGCATCTGTTCCACCGTTGCAACCGCTTGCAACCGCATTCCACCGGGGCGGGTGGAATGTTTTTGCTTTGTTCTTGATTTCTTCCGCCGGTTGTGATTTTTTGCACGGTGCGTGCTGACACATGAGCGGCGGGTTGCTGGGGGGCGGTCCGCGAAGGGGATGACACATGGTGTCACGTGTCCGCACGGTTGCGTTTCAGGGAATCGAAGCCGTCCCGGTCGATGTCCAGGTCATGGTCGCGCCCGGCAAGATGAACATGCACATCGTCGGCCTGCCGGACAAGGCGGTGGCCGAGAGCCGCGAGCGCGTGCAGGCAGCGCTTCACGCCTCCGGCCTCACCATGCCGGTCCGGAAGGTGACGGTGAATCTCGCGCCGGCCGACCTGCCAAAGGAGGGCAGCCATTACGACCTGCCGATCGCGCTCGGTCTCATGGCGGCCCTCGGCGCGATTCCGCCCGATGCGCTGGCCTCCTATGTCGTCCTGGGGGAACTGGCGCTGGACGGAACCATTGCGCCGGTGGCCGGAGCGCTGCCGGCCGCCATGGGCGCCAATGCGGACGGGCTTGGCCTGATCTGCCCGCACGGGTCTGGCGCCGAGGCGGCTTGGGCGGGTGCCGACATGGACATCCTCGCCCCGCGCAGCCTGATCGCCATCGCCAATCATTTCCGCGGCACGCAGGTCCTGTCGCGCCCGGAACCGATGATCCGCCAGGCGCCGGCGAACCTGCCCGACATGGCCGACATCAAGGGCCAGGAAACGGCCAAGCGGGCGCTCGAAATCGCCGCTGCCGGCGGGCACAACCTGCTCATGGTCCGGCCGCCCGGATCGGGCAAATCCATGCTCGCCCAGCGCCTGCCATCCATCCTGCCGCGCCTGACACCGCGTGAACTGCTTGACGTGTCGATGATCGCATCCATCGCCGGGGAACTGGCCGGCGGCAAGCTGTCCGACAGGCGTCCGTTCCGGGCGCCTCACCATTCCGCATCCATGGCGGCCATGGTCGGCGGCGGGTTCCGCGCCCGGCCGGGCGAGGTATCCATGGCCCATAACGGCGTGCTCTTCCTCGACGAATTCCCGGAGTTCACGCCCGCCGTGCTGGATTCCCTGCGCCAGCCGCTGGAAAGCGGGGAATGCTTTATCGCGCGCGCCAACCACCGCGTTTCCTATCCTGCCCGGATCCAGCTTGTCGCCGCGATGAACCCGTGCCGCTGCGGCATGGCGGGCGAACCGGGGCATCGTTGCGCGCGCGGACCCAAATGCCAGGCCGATTACCAGGCGCGCATCTCCGGCCCGCTCCTCGACCGTATCGACCTGCGCATCGAAGTACCTGCGGTGACGGCGACCGACCTGATCCGCCCGTCCGCGGCAGAAACATCGTCGGTCGTGGCGCGCCGGGTGGAAAAGGCCCGGCTCATCCAGTCGGAACGCTACGAGGCCCTCGGCCTGCCGCCGGCGTCCACCAATGCCCATTGTCCGACAGCACTGGTCGAACAGGTGGCGAAGCCTGATGCCGCGGGTCTGCAACTGCTCCATGATGCCGCCGAGAAGGCGGGATTCTCCGCCCGTGCCTATCACCGCATCCTGAAGGTGGCGCGGACATTGGCCGATCTCGACGGGGCGCAAACCGTCGGCCGCATCCATCTGGCCGAATCCATATCCTACCGCATGGCGGGCGAGCGCATGGCGTCGGCGGCCTGAATGGCAGGTTGCCGCAGGTGCAGCCGCCATGCCGGCGCCACGGCAAATCAAAAACCCCGGCGCGAGGCACCGGGGTTTGAAAGGCATCAGCTTCACGGCCTCACGGGCCGTGTGTCCAAGCGTAACGGCTCAGGCCACCGCGCCGGAGATCCAGGACGACAGGGCCGTCTTCGGCGCCGCGCCCACCTTCATGTCGGCCACTTCGCCGCCCTTGAAGATCATCAGCGTCGGGATGGAGCGCACGCCATATTGCGCGGCCAGTTCCGGGTTCTCGTCGATGTTGACCTTGGCGATCTTGATCTTGCCGGCCATTTCGCCGGCAATCTCGTCGAGCGCCGGGGCAATCATCTTGCACGGGCCGCACCATTCGGCCCAGAAGTCCACCACAACCGGCTCGGCGGCGCCAAGCACGTCGGACTGGAAATTGGATTTGTCGATCTTGACGGTCGCCATTCTTCCTTCTCCTTGCAGGAATCGTGTTGCCGCCAATGTGGTCTTTCGGGCAACGCTGTTCAAGTCACATCTTTGTCACGCCTGATGGCGGCTGAGCCGCGCCAGCGCCTCGTCCATTGCCGCATCGGGCAGCGTGATCAGCCGCGCCGCTTCGGTGAAAAGCAGGGCGCAGGCCACCGGCCGGTCCGGCCAGAGCTGCCGGAGCAGCGCCTTGTAGAGCGCCATCTGCACCACGTAAGCGGCCGGCACCTGTTCCAGCGATCCGGGCGGCGGCCGGTTGGTCTTGTAGTCCAGCGCCAGCACGCGGTCGTCGCTCACGCTGAGCCTGTCGATGATCCCGGATACCGGATGCCGCCTGCCGGCGATCTCGACATGGCCGGAAACGGGCACCTCGGCGCGCGATCCCGGTCCGAACACGTCGCCCAGTCTCTCGTCCGCCAGGATGGCGAGGACGCTCTGGAGTGACCGTTCGGCCTCGCCTTCCGGCCAGTCGGCCGCGCTGCGTGCCAGCCAGGTCCGCGCCGTTGCGGCCCTCCTGTCCGGCGCGACATCCGGGAGCATCTGGAAAAGGGTGTGCACCGCAATGCCCCGCCGGATGGCAAGCGGGGCCATGTCCGGCGCGTCGAGCACGGGCGAGCCTGCCGGCGGCGCGTCACCGGCCTGCGGATCGATGATGAGGGCAGCGCCGGACGGTGACAGCGGCCGTGGCATCGGGTCGGCCTGAACAGGCCTTGCCGACGGATCGAAGGGCAGCGGCTCGGCCACGGCCGGTCCGGCCTGTGCCGCCGCCGCCGCCACCGCCTGGCCGCGGCCCTGGCTCTCGCGGTAGACAAGAATGGTCTCGCCGGTCACGGGATGAACCGTCTCGCGGGCATGGGACGATCCGGCCAGGCCCTCATGGGCCAGCTTCTGCCATGTTCCGTCCTTCTGGCCTGTCTTGCCGTGATAGCCGCAGATGACCAGCCGGTCTTCCGCCCGCGTCATGCCGACATAGAGCAGCCGCCGGTATTCGTCCTCGGCGCGGGCATCGTTCTGCGCGTCAATCAGCGCCAGGGCCTCGTTCCTGCCGGCGCCGGCGCGCCAGACGAAGCGCTTGACCGCCTCCCCCTCCGGCTTGAAAGGGGTGAGCGCCGGCCGGTTCTGCGCCACCACCGGCGCCGAGCCGCTGTCGACGAGAAACACGACCGGCGCTTCCAGCCCCTTGGCGGCATGCGCGGTCATGATGCGCAGTTCCGCGCGGTTCTGGTCCATTTCACGCTTTATTTCCGGGGCGCTCGTTTCCAGCGTGGCCAGCAGGCTCTCCATGTCGGTGACGCCGGTGCGCTCCTGCGCCAGCGCAAAGGCGAGGAACTCGTCAAGGATCTCGTCGGCCTCCGCGCCAAGCCGCGCCACCATGCGCCGCCGCACGCCGTCACGCGCCAGCAGACCGGCGTAGAAGTCCGCGGGGCGGCGGTAGCCGGCTTCGGCGCGCCAGGCCCGGAGCAGGGTCTCGGCTGCCTGATAGCGCGGGTTTGCGGTGGCCGCCGTGCAGAGCGTCCGCCAAAGGCTGCGGGACCCGGGCCGGTCCAGCCCGAGGTCCATCAGGTCGCCGTCATCCAGCCCGAAGACGGGGCTCTTGAGCACGGCGGCCAGCGACAGGTCATCCTCCGGCTGCATCACGAAGCGGCCGATGGCCATCATGTCCTTGATCGCGATATGGGCCGGCAGGCTCAGCCGGTCGGCGCCCGCCACCGGTATGCCGAGGTTCTTGAGCGCCCGCGACAACGCATGGATGAAGCGGTCGCGCTTTCGCACCAGCACCAGCACGTCGCCCGCCGCGATGGCGCGGCCCTGGCCCGGAAGCGTCTCGCCGGTCCCCAGCCAGTGGTCCACCGTGGCGGCGATGCGGTTCGCCAGTTCCACCGCCGGTGCGGTGGCGTGGTCAATGCCCCTGGTCCAGTCCTCTTCCTCGTCATTCGCCGCCGCCTCGATCGAGGGCCAGACCTCGACGTGACCGGGATGGCCTTCGCGCACCGCCTTGTGTTCCAGAACGTCGCCATAGCGCGTCAGGCCCTTGCGCACGGCTTCCGCCGCGAACACGGTGTCCACCGCGCGCAGCACGTCCGGCGTGGAGCGGAACGAGTAGGTGAGTTTCACCGGCTCCAGCGGCTGCCCGGCCGCTGCCGTCAGGTCCCGGAAGTGGCCGAGCGTGGCGTCGAAGGCATCCGGTTCGGCACCCTGGAAGGAATAGATCGACTGCTTCTCGTCGCCCACGGCGAAGACGGTGCGGGTCACGTTGTCGCGGGCGCCCTGGCCGGCGAAGAACTCCGTCGCCAGTCCCTTGATCACGTCCCATTGCACGGGGCTTGTGTCCTGCGCCTCGTCGACGAGGATGTGGTCGATGCCCCTGTCCAGCTTGTAATGGACCCACGCCGCCGCGTCCTGACGCTGCAGCAGGTTGGCCGTGCGCCGGATCAGGTCATTGAAGTCGAGAAAGCCGCGCGCCCGCTTGAGCGCCTCGTAGCGGGCGATCAGCCGGTCGGCGATGGTCAGCGCCGCGGCGGTATTGTCGGCCATGTCGAGCGTGGCCAGGCGGTCGAGCGCCTGCGCCGCGGCCCCGGCCCCGGCAAGGTATCGCGCTTCGAGATCGGGCATGGCCTTGCGCATCGCGGACGGAAAGAGCCACGTCGCGTTATAGGGTTCTCCAGTTCCCTTCAGGAGCGCGCCGGCAATGGCGTGAAGCCGGGTGAGGGGATCGGTCTCCGCGCAGGCCTGAACGGCGGCATGGGTGCAGGAGTCGCGCGCCCGCGTCGCGCCATTGGCCAGCGCCCAGTCATCCATCGCGGCGATGAAGGCCGGCTCGCATCCGGGCAATGGCCAGGCGTCAGCCGCGATCCGTTCCGCGCTTGTCAGCGGATCGAGCCCGAACAGGGCCAGCAGGTCCGCCCGGCAGCCATCGGCTCCGCCGCCGTGTTCGAGCCACAGGGTCAGGTCGTCGCGCCGCGCCACGATCTCGCGCATCAGCGCGTCCAGCCCGGTCTCGCCCGCGCGCGCCAGCACCGTCGCGAAGGCATCGGCAAGGCCGGTCCCGTCGCTGCCGGCGGCGGTCAGCAGCATGCGGCGCGCCTCGCCCACCAGCGCGGCCTCCATCCGCCCGTCCAGCATCTCGAAATGGCCGGCAATGTTCGCTTCCAGCGGAAACTGGTGCAGGATCGCCTCGCAAAAGGCGTGGATGGTCTGGATCTTCAATCCGCCCGGCGTCTCCAGCGCCCGCGCGAAGAGCTTGCGGGCCTCGCGCAAGCGAAGTGGCGATGGTGTCTGGCCTGTCAGCTTGCGGATATCATCGGCCAGTTTCGTGTCACCGGCCATGGCCCATTCGCCCAGCGTCCGGAAGATGCGATGCGCCATGTTGGCCGCAGCCGCCTTGGTATAGGTCAGGCAGAGGATCTTCTGCGGGTCGTTGCCGTCGAGCAGGAGGCGGATGACCCGCGATGCCAGGACATGCGTCTTGCCGGATCCGGCATTGGCCGACACCCAGGCCGAGATTGCCGGATTGGCGGCCCGCGTCTGGCTCTCGATCACATCGGCCGGGATCGTCAGCTTGCCGCTCATTCGCCGTCCGCCCCGCCTTCGCCGTCGCTTCCCGCCGACCATTCCAGCACCCGCGCCAGGTGGTCGTAGTCGCCTTCCATGCTGCCTTCCGCCAGCGGCAGCAGGCGCGAGACATAGCCCGTGGCCGGATCGTTGAAGTGCGTGAGAAGGCCGGCCAGTTTCTCCCAGCTCCGCTCTGCCAGTTCGGCGCCGGAAACAGCATCCTTGCCGCTGCCCAGAACGCTTCTGTGATCCACCTCGCCGCGCGCGCCGAGCCGCACATAGGCGAGGTCGCCTGCACCGGTCCCGGCAGGAATCCCGTCGAAGGCACCGCGCAGCACGAGTGCGGCCTCCAGCGGCAATTGCGGCGCGAGCAGGGCCCGCACCTGCCTCGCCGAGGGTGGCGTGCCGGTCTTGTAGTCGAGAATGTCGGCGGACCCGTCGCCCAGGTCGATCCGGTCGGCCCGCGCCGACAGGGTCACCCCTGTCTCCTCGACGGGCGTCGCCCTGGCGTCCACTTCTGCACGCGCCTGTGTCCCGCCCCGTTTGCGGCTGCCTTCCCAGGCGATGAGGCCGGGGACCATGGCAGTGAAGCGCGGCCACCACACCGCCTCGATGTCGTCCGGCAAGGCCAGTTCGTCGAAACAGGTCCGCCCGATGGCCGTCAGCCGCTCCGCGGCATCGTCCCTCGCCGGGTCGATGCCTTCTTTCGTGAATCGGTGCAGGATCTCGTGGAACAGCGTTCCGCGTTCCGCCGCGCCGGGATCGCCCACCAGCGGTTCCAGCGGCTTCAGCTTGAGGATCTTGCGCGCGAAGATGGCATAGGGATCGCGCCGCAGCGTCTCGATCTCGGTGACCGAGAAATGCTTCGGGCGCCTGTCCAACGGCGGCTTCGGTGCCGGCCATTCGGCAAAGGGCACCCGGTCGGCCTGGTCCAGCATGCGCGCCCAGCCGATCAGCTTCTGCCCCTGCGTCAGCAGGCCGGCTTCGGCCTCCGGCCCGCACAGGGTCAGCAGCCTTTGCAGCCAGCGCGAGCGGGTGGCCGGCGAGTTGTCCTGGCGCATCGAGCGGGTGATCAGCAGGCGCGGCGCGCCAAGCGCCATCTCGAAATCGTGTGCCGCCTGGCCGATGCGCCGCTCCGGCGGTTCCAGCGCCATCATGGACTTCATCAGCCGTGACATGAAGCGGTCGGCCTGCGCCTGGCGCGGCCAGCTTCCCTCGTTCAGCCCGCCCAGGACAAGGAAGCCGAAATCCTGCAGCCGCGCTTCAAGCTGGCCGAGGATATGGACGCGGGTTTCGCCGCCGGCACGCGGCTTGACGGTCTCGCCGGCCAGGATGGCGGCGAGCGCATCGGGCCATTCGGCGGGCGCAAGCATGGTGTCTTCCCCTGCCGTCAGCAGGTCGCGCAGCAGCGCCGCCAGGCTGTCGCCGGCATCGCCGCGGTAGAGTTCGGCAAGGCTGCCGTCTTCCTGCTTGCCAGTCGCTTCAAGCGCCAGAACGGAGGCCCGCGTCAGTTCGGCGACGCTGGCGGCCGCCTGGTCGCGCAGGGCGGTGAGCGGTTGCGCCGCCTGCGCCATGCGGTTCGCCATGTCGAGGATCGCGGCAACGCGCTCCGGCGTCAGCCGTTCGATCCAGTGCGGCGGCCGCCGTTCGGCAAGTCCGGCCAGTCTTTCATTGGCAAGACCGGGCAGGGTGGCAATGTCGGGCCGCGCGGCACCGCCGCGCAAAACGGCCAGGTCGAAGAACTCCGCCGTATCCCGGAGCCTCGCGCGCTCAAGGCCCAGATGTGTCAGCGGATGCTTTGCCAGCGCCAGCAGCGCCAGCGGATCGCCGGGCCTGAGCGCGGCTGTGACCATCAGCATGAGCAGCGTGGCCGGCGGGGCAGAGGCCAGCGGCGTGCCGGCCGAATCGTCAGCCGTGATGCCGAACCGCAGCAGTTCGGAGGAGACGCGGCGCGCAAGCATCCGGTCGCCGGTGACGAGCGCGGCGGGTTCGTGCCCGTCCTCGATCGCCTTGCGCAGCGCCACGGCAATCGCCATGGCTTCCTCGCGTTCGTGCCGGGCCTCGGCCAGCGCGACGCCGTCAAGCGCACCGGCGCCGATGGCGCCCTGGATCGCGGCGGCGTCTTCGCTCCACCGGTCGGTCGTCTCGGCCGGGCGCAGCGCCTGCGAAACGATGGCGCGCCGCTGTCGCAGGCTTGGCGGCGCATCCGCCAGCCGCACGACATCCTGCCGCTCGATGCCCAGCCGGGCGAGCAGGGTTTTCAGCGCATATTGCGGGTGGCCGTAAACCGACGGCGCGGCGTCCGGATTGCCGATCAGCGCCCAGCTTTCCGCGTCCAGGCCCAGGTCGAGGCCGGGCAGCACGACGGCACCCTTGTCCAGCCGGGCGATCACGCCGAGCAGGCGCGCCGTGGCAGGTATTGAGCCGGTGGAACCAGCCGCGATCACCGGCCCGGCAGGCGGACGGGCGCGAAGCCGTGCCGCTTCCGCCTCGATCAGCGCATTGCGGTGGGCGGCTGGGTTGGAGCGGCGGATGGTTGCCAGGTGCTCCGGCCAGACCGACGTCACGATTTCCAGGAAAGTGACCGTCACCTGCCACCATTGCGCCAGGTCGCCTTCGGCCAGGTGACCGAGCTTGTCCCAGCCGGCCCCCTCGGTCTCGATCTCGTCCATCAGCGCGGCCAGGTCGCGGGCGAGCCACAGCGCGTCGGCGAAGTTGTTGGGCACGGTGACCGGTTCGGCCAGCAGGCGCGCGATCTCGCCGGTCACCTTGGCCTTCCAGGCCTGCACCAGCGGCGCCAGGGCAAGCAGCCGTTCCAGTGCGCCGATGGGTGCATCGAGATCCGGCAGCGGCGGCGCGCCCTCCATGAAGAAGGGGGCATCCTCGTCGAATTCGCCGAGCGGCCGGATGGAGGGCAGGATGGCGGCGCCGGATGCGGTCCGTTCCGTGAAGATCGCGCGCAAGCGACGGGCCGCGCGCCGCGTCGGCACGTAGATCGTGGCTCCCGCCAGCGCCATCGGCCCCTGGCTCTCGGGAAAGCCCGGGATCAGCCTTCCGTCAGCCAGCGCGGCGGCCAGTTCCGGCAGGAAGGATGCGCCGGGTTCGATGGTGAAGACGCGCGGATGGCGCTCGCCCATGGCGTTACGCTCGCCCGTGACGCCGGATCGCCTCTTCGGCCGGAGCGATGGCGTCCGGCGTGCCCACGGTGATCCATTGACCGTCCATCACGTGGCCGAACAGCCGGCCCTCGCCGATCAGCCGGTCGAAATGCAGGTTGAGCGAATGCGGCCCGGCTGGCGCGTTGCTGAAAACACGCGGATGGATGAGCGCCGCGCCGGCATAGATGTAGCCGCCGGCGCTGCCGCGGGCCCGTGACAGGCGGCCAGCGGGATCGGCAAGGAAATCCGTCCCGCCCGTGTGGCCCGTGGCATGGGCCGGATCGGCCAGCAGAAGAATCATATCCATGGTTGCATCGTCCCATGCCTTCGCCATCGAGGGCAAGGCCGGAACCGCGCCGTCGAGCCAGAACGTGTCGGCATTGAGGATGAAGAACGGGTCCTTGCCGAGCAGCGGCAGCGCCTTGACGATCCCGCCCGCGCTGTCGAGCAGTTCGGCGCGCTCGTCCGAAACGGTGATGGCGATGTCGCGGCGTGTTGGCGCGTGGGCGATGATCTGCTCGCCGAGCCAATGCGCATTGACGACGGCACGCGTGACGCCGGCCGCGGCCAGCACGTCGAGCCCCCGGTCCAGCAGGCTGCGCCCGGCGATCTCGATCAGCGGCTTGGGCGTGGTGTCGGTCAGGGGGCGCATCCGCGTGCCGAGCCCGGCGGCCAGCACGAAGGCCGTGTCGGGACGGATGGTCATGGCTGCTTCCCCGGCACGATGCCGAGATCGCGATAATAACCGCGCACCGGCGCCAGCGCCTCGTGGCCGAGGACGCGCGAGAGGTAATCGCGGATGCGCGGCAGGTGTTTCAGGTAACTCGGCTTGCCGTCGCGCCGGTCAAGGCGCACGAAGATGCCCAGAATCTTGGAATTGCGCTGCGCCGCCATGATTGCATAGGCCCGTTCGAATGCGGCTCGGTCGAAGGGACCGGCGGCTTCCCGCGCCTCGCAATAGGCCTCGACCGTCGCCTTTTCGAGGTCGGGGCTGATGGTCACCCGCGCATCCTGGGCGAGCGAGGCCACGTCATAGGCGGACGGTCCGGTCATGGCGTCCTGGAAATCGATCACACCGACTTTGCCAAGGCCTTCGCGATCGGCTCGCCAGATGATGTTGGGCGAATGGAAGTCGCGCAGCACGAGGCTGGTTTCGCAGTCCTCAAGTTGATCGAGCACCGTGTTCCATGCTGAAAGGAAGGCGTCGCGGGCGTCTTTGTCCGGTACGGCGCCGCTGGCGAATTCCTGGTACCAGGCGGGCAGCAGGTCCAGTTCGACGAGCATGGCGCGCCGGTCGTAGTCCGGGACATGGTGGACGATGCCTTCGGCGACGGGCAAGGCGCGCGGCCACTGGACAAGATGCAGGGCGGCAAGCATCCGGGCGGCGGCCTCGTAGCGTTCGCGCACCGGCTTGCCGGCAGCGTCAAGGAAGACCGGCGGCCCCAGATGCTCGGTCAGCAGCAGGCCCGCGTCGAGATCGGCGGCGTGGATTTGCGGCGCGGCGAAGCCCTCGTCATGCAATGCCCGCGCAATGGCGACGAAGGGCGCCACATCTTCCGCCAGATGCGCAATCCGGCTGTAGGGCAGTCCGTCCAGGATGGGCGGGCCATCCGGCATGCGCGGCGCATCCATGAGGATGCGGGTTTCTTCGCCAAGCGTCGCGGTCTCGTAGGCCCGCGCCGAGGCATCGCCGGTCAGGAAACGCCGTTCCGCCGTCCCCCAGCCCGCTTCGGCCAGGAAGGCCCGAATGGCAAGACTGCGCGCGACCCGCTCACCCGCCGGTCCTTCACAGGCGATATCCGCGCGCCGGCCCTCGCCCTCATGGGACAGGTCCAGACGGATCGTGCTGTCAGGCAGCAGTCCGGCCGCGCGCTCCGGCCATTCGATCAGCGCCGCGCCTTCGCCGAGCGCCTCGTCGAGGCCCAGTTCCTCCAGTTCGTCGGGCCCGGAAAGCCGGTACAGGTCGAAATGGGCGATGGGCAGCCGCAGGCCGTCGTAACCCTGGACCAGCGTGAAGGTCGGGGAGGGGACCTCCAGCAGGTCATCGTCCGCGATGGCGCGGATGAGCGCCCGTGCAAGGCTGGTCTTGCCGGCGCCAAGGTCGCCCGACAGGGCCAGGACATCGCCCGGCTTGAGTGCCATGGCGAGGTCTTCGCCAAGCCGCAGCGTTGCGGCTTCGCAGGGCAGGGCAACGGACGTGGCGAACCGCTCCATGGGCGTGCGACCTATTCGGCGGCAGCCCTGAACCCGTCCCGCCGGACGGGGAACAGGCATGTGACGGTCGTGCCCTTGCCGGGTTCGCTTTGCAACTCCACCGCGCCGCCATGCAGTTCCACGAAGCTCTTGACGATGGAAAGGCCGAGCCCCGCCCCGCGCCGCCGCCCGCCGCCGGCCGAGGAGAACCGGCGGAACACCGTGTCGAGGACATCGCGGCTCATGCCCGGCCCGTCGTCATGCACGGTGAAGGCCACGCGGTCGCCCCTTTGATCGACGGTCAGCGCCACGGTCGAGCCTTCGGGCGCATAGTTGGCGGCATTGGCAAGCAGGTTGAACAGCACCTGGCGCACGCGATTGGCGTCCGCGGCCAGCGTGGCCGGCGCCCCGTCGAGCGAGACGGCCAGATCGATGCCCTGTTCGGCGAAGCGGTCTGCGGCCAGGTCGCTCGCCGCCTGCACCGTTTCGGCGACGTTCATGTCCGCGATATCGAGTTGCATGATACCGGCATCGACCGTGGCGAGGTCGAGGATGTCGTTGACGATGGTCAGCAGCGCCGCCGATGACGTGGCGATGTGGTCGACATAGTCATGCTGCTTCTCGGTCAGCGGCCCCGGCGTCTCCATGGAAAGCAGTTCGGTGAAGCCGATGATGTTGGTCAGCGGCGAACGCAGTTCGTAGGACACGTGCTGGACGAATTCGTCCTTCAGCTGGTCGGCCTTTTGCAGGGCCTCGTTCTTGTCCTTGAGCGCCCGTTCGACATTGAACGAATCCGTCATGTCGAAGAAGGTGGTCATGAGCTGCCCGTTCGGCAGCGGCATGGCCGCCCAGGAGAGGATCGTCCCGTCGGAAAGCTCCGTGCGCCCCTTGCGCTCGTCGCGGGTCTCGTCGAAACCCGTGGCCATGGAGACGAAGGCCGGCCAGGGACTGTCCCTTGAAATGACGTCGCATGCCCCGCGAATGGCCGAGATGTGGACGTTCTCCTGCGCCAGTTCCTCCGGCAGGCCCCACAGTTCCGCGAAGGCCGGGTTGCACAGCCGCACCCGCCCGTCCGGGCCGAACACGGCAACGCCCTCGGCCAGGTTGTCGAGCGTCTCGCCCTGAACGCGGATGGCCGTCTTGTAACGGCTTTCCAGGTCGATCTTCTCGGTCAGGTTCTCGAAGACCCAGGTCACCCCGTCCTTGTGCTGCGGGTTGGCGACGACGCGGATGGTGCGCCCGTCCGGCAGGTGCCACCAGTGTTCCTGGCTGTCCACGGCCCGGTAGGCTCCAAGAAGCTGGTCCTTCCAGCGCCGCCATTCCGGCTGTTCGGGCAGGACACCGTCGCCGCGCAGCCGGTCGAGCAGCAATTCGTGCGATGGAGCGGAGGAAAGGAAGGCGGTGTCGAGGTTCCAGAGCTTCTGGAAGGCAAGATTGTAGAAGCGCAGTTTCTGGCCGGAATCGAAGATGGCAACCGCCGTATTGAGCTGGTCGAGCGTGTCGGCGTGGCTGCGCTGGGCGTGTTCGTATTCCTCGCGCAGCAGTTCCTGCGCCGTGATGTCCACGGCGATGCCTGCCGATCCGTCCTCGCCGCGCCAGTCCGTCACCATGAACTGGTGGCGTTCCTTTCCGATGACCGTCGACAGCCGCGAAACGAAGGCCGCGTCGTTCAACTGGTGCCGCGCGATCTGCTCCCGTGCGGCGGTCGGAAGCAATTCCCGCTGTTCAGCCACGGCCTGCGCCGGCGTATCGGCTTCGACGGCCCTTGCATAGGCCGCGTTGACCCAGCTCAGCCGGCCATTGCCGTCGCGCAGCCAGACCGGCATCTGCGCGATCATGGCGATCTGGCGCATGGTCTCGAACTCGCCGAGCATTGCCTGGTGCTCCGCCTTCAGCCGGGCGAAACCGTTGCGGGCCTCCGACAGCGACGTGAAACGCACCACCGTGTGATGCGGGGCGATCCGCCCGTCGGCTTCCAGCAGGGCGCCGTTCCTGGTTTCGCAAACCATTGAGAACGGCTCGTCCCGGTCGCGCAGCGCGATGATGGCGCGTTCCAGTCCCTGGGCGGATGCCGCTGTCAGCCAGCGGCCGAAGGCGAGGAAGGCGGAACGCTCGTCCGGCGCGCCGCATTCGGTCGGCAGGCTGCCCACCAGTTCGGCACTCGCCTGCGGGTCGCTCCAGACGATGAGCCTCTGGTCCTTGAGGTTCAGCAGGCTCTCGTTGCGTTGCAGCGAGGCGTTCAGCTCGGAAATTCTCAGCCGCAGTGCCCGGTTTTCCTCCGAGACGCGGGCGCGCTCGCGGATCACCCAGATGGCCGAGACCATGGCGGCGCCGAGCATGCCGGTGAAGATCGAATGCTGGATGACGTCCGTGACGCCGAAGCTGGGAAATACGGCCGCCGTCTCTGCCGCAAGCGCCGTGCCGGAGGCCAGCCAGGCGGGAACGAGCGCGCTGGCGCCTGCCAGCCGCCGCAGCGCGCCACATGGTATGGCGTGGCTGTCCGCTGGCCGATATGTCCCCTTCGGCGTGTGCGCATGCGCACGCCGTCGCCTGTCGTTCCTTGACACAGGAACCCTCGCTTTTCCGTCACATGATCCCGTTTCCGTCGCCGCTGAAAACGAAATCCCTGCCGTCTCCGGCCCGTCTGTCGGCATGCCTTGTCGTCTCCGCGATGAAACCCAAGACCGCCCTGTTTGCCCGCTTCTCTGCCTGTTCGCGTGTCCCCGCCCGGAAGCTTGGCGAATCACACCATACCGAAACCGCGAATCGGCGTGAAGAAGCCGCGCGGACAAAAATAATGCCGGGCAAAAAGTCAATTGCCCGGCATCAATATCTTGTGTCCCGGCAGGGAAAAATCAGTACCTGTAGTGTTCCGGCTTGAACGGGCCCTTCGTGTCCACGCCGATATACGCGGCCTGCTCATCCGAAAGCTCGGTGAGATTGGCCGACAGCTTGGCCAGATGCAGCCGCGCCACCTTCTCGTCGAGATGCTTGGGCAGCACGTAGACCTCGTGGTTGTAGGTCTCGCCCTTGGTGAACAGTTCGACCTGCGCCAGCACCTGGTTGGTGAAGGAGGCCGACATCACGAAGGAGGGATGGCCGGTCGCGTTGCCGAGATTGAGCAGGCGGCCTTCCGAGAGCAGGATCATGCGGTTGCCCTTCGGGAACTCGATCATGTCGACCTGCGGCTTGATGTTGGTCCACTTGAGATTGCGCAGCGCGGCGACCTGGATCTCGTTGTCGAAGTGGCCGATATTGCCGACGATCGCCATGTCCTTCATCTCGCGCATGTGCTCGATGCGGATGACGTCCTTGTTGCCGGTCGTGGTGATGAAGATGTCGGCGGTGGGCGCGACATCCTCGAGGCGAACCACCTCGAAGCCGTCCATGGCAGCCTGGAGGGCGCAGATCGGGTCGATTTCGGTGACCTTGACGCGGGCTCCGGCGCCGCGCAGCGAAGCCGCCGAACCCTTGCCCACGTCGCCATAGCCGCACACCACGGCAACCTTGCCGGCCATCATAACGTCGGTCGCGCGGCGGATGCCGTCGACCAGCGATTCCTTGCAGCCATACTTGTTGTCGAACTTGGACTTGGTCACCGAGTCGTTGACGTTGATGGCGGGGAAGGGCAGCAGGCCCTTCTTCTGGAGCTGGTAGAGGCGGTTGACGCCCGTCGTGGTTTCCTCGGTCACGCCCCTGATGGCGTGGCGCTGCTTGACGAACCAGCCCGGCGAGGCCGCCATGCGCTTGCGGATCTGGGCGAAGAGCACTTCCTCTTCCTCAGAACCCGGCTTCGACAGCACGTCCTCGCCTTCCTCGGCGCGGGCGCCGAGCAGGATGTACATGGTGGCGTCGCCGCCATCGTCGAGGATCATGTTGGAGAAGCCGCCATCCGGCCACTGGAAGATGGCATCGGTATAGCGCCAGTAGTCCTCCAGCGTCTCGCCCTTGACCGCGAAGACCGGGGTGCCGGTGGCCGCGATCGCCGCGGCGGCATGATCCTGCGTGGAGAAGATGTTGCAGGACGCCCAGCGCACCTCGGCGCCCAGCGCCTGCAGCGTCTCGATCAGCACGGCCGTCTGGATCGTCATGTGCAGGGAACCGGTGATGCGCGCGCCCTTTAGCGGCTGCGCCGCGCCGAACTCCTCGCGGCAGGCCATCAGGCCGGGCATCTCGGTTTCGGCGATGTCGATTTCCTTGCGCCCATACGCGGCCTGGCCGATATCGGCGACGACATAGTCATGTGCCATGAAGCTCACTCCGTTGCTTTGGAAAGGCTTGGGGCTTGCACGGCTTGGCAGGCCCGCATCTGGCGCCTCCATAACAGAGAAGCGCCATGCGGGCAATAAAGACATAAAGAAATCTTTATGCCTCCATGTCCACGACAGGGAGAGCCTCAGCACTCCTCGCCGAAACGGTCCGCCACCAGCGCCGACAGCGCGTCCATGGCCTCTCCGGCCTGCGGTCCGGACGTGGTCACCGAAATGCGGCAACCGGGCGATGCGGCAAGCATCATCAGGTCGAGAATGGACGTTCCGTCCACCTCCAGGCCGTCCTTCTCCACCATGACGCGGGCATCGAAGGCGTTCGCCGTCTCGACAAAGCGGGCCGAAGCCCGTGCGTGAAGGCCGCGCTTGTTGACGATGTCGAGCGTGCGGGTCACGGCGGCGGTCATCGTCTCGCTCATTTGGCGCTCAGGATCTGGCTGGCGACATTGATGTACTTGCGCCCGGCATTCTGCGCCTCTGTCAGCGAATCCGACATGTCGTTTCCGGCCCGGATGCTGGCGAGCTTGATCAGCATGGGCAGGTTCATGCCCGCCACGACTTCCACCCGGCCGGCATCCATGACGGAAATGGCGAGATTGGACGGCGTGCCGCCGAACATGTCGGTCACGATGATCACCCCGTGGCCCGCATCGGCGCTGGCCACGGCATCGACGATGTCCTGCCGGCGCTGCTCCATGTCGTCCTCGGCGCCGATGGAGACCGTTTCGAAATGCTCCTGCGGACCGACGACGTGTTCAACCGCGTGGCGGAATTCCTCGGCCAACTGACCGTGCGTCACGAGCACGAGTCCGATCATGAATGCTTGGCTCCCGTCATTGCCATGTCACCGTCTGTTTCTATTGTCACGGTGCCGCTTCCTCGCGGGCCGCTATCTTGTCAGCGTGGAACGCGTTGACAAGCCCTTTTTTGCACTGCGAAGGATTCTGTGATGACTGGCCGCCTGCACGGCCCTGTCCAAGGGGTCAGTTGTCGGCGGGAAGTGCCACGACGAAGCGCGCGCCCCGTATGTCGCCGGGTTTTGCGCCAGTGATGTTTTCGGCTGTCAGCCGCCCGCCATGGGCTTCCACGATCTGCCGCGAGATCGACAGGCCGAGGCCGGAATTCTGCCCGAAGGCTTCCGCGGCCGGCCGGTCGGTGTAGAAGCGCTCGAAGATGCGCTCGATGTTCTCGGCCCGGATGCCCGGCCCGTTGTCCTCGACCGTGACGATGACGCGGCGCTGGCTGCGCGAAAGGGTAACGAGGATGTGCCCGTTCTCCGCCGGCACGAAGGAGCGGGCGTTGGAGATCAGGTTGGCGATGACCTGGCCAAGTCTCAGGTCGTGCCCCTGCACGCGGAAATCGCGCCGGTTTCCGCTGGCCGGAAGCACCCGCAACTCGATGCGTGCGTCGCGCCCGGGCCGTGTGGTCTCGCGGCTCGCGGCCACGAGATCCGACAGCAGCTTCTGCATGTCGACGCTGCGATTGTCGGCGCGCGCCAGTTCCGCGTCCAGCCGGGAAGCATCGGAAATGTCGGTGATCAGCCGGTCGAGCCGCCTCACGTCATGCTGGATGATCTCCAGAAGGCGTTCGCGCGATTCCGGGTTGCGCGCCAGCGGCAGCGTTTCGACCGCGCTTCTCAGCGACGTCAGCGGGTTCTTCAGCTCGTGGCTGACATCGGCGGCAAAGCGCTCGATGGCGTCGATGCGGTCATAGAGTGCATTGGTCATGTCCCGCAGCGCCGCGGAGAGATTGCCGATCTCGTCCTGCCTTTCGGAAAAGTCGGGAATTTCCTCGCGGCTCTTCACGCCGCGCTTGACCCGGACGGCGGCTGCGGCAAGTCGCCGCAACGGGTTGGCGATGGTCGAGGCGAGCAGCAGCGACAGCAGCATCGTCACCACCGCCGCCACGCCGAAGACGGCGAGAATCGCCTTGCGCTCCGAGGCGATGATGGCGTCGATGTCGCCGCCCTGCGTCGACAGCTGCAAAACGCCGAGGACGGCCCGGAAGCGCTGGATTGGGACGGCGACCGAAACGATCATCTCGCCCTTTTCCGACACGCGCACCTGCCGGTCGCCCGTGCCGGTCAGCGCCGTCATGACCTCCGGATAGGCCGCGCCGGACCCGCCGGGTTCCTCACGGTCGACCGGCAGGTCGGTGCGCTGCATCAGCCGCTTGAACCAGCCGCCGATGCTGTCCAGCCAGGTCGTCTCCTCCGCCGCGTCCAGGCCCGGCAGGCCGTAGCGCAGGATCTGTCCGCCGGAATAGAGGTGGCGCGAATCGAGCAGCAGGTTGGCATCGCGGTCGTAGATGCGCGCCCGCGTGCGCGTCGGCGAGATGAGACGGCGCAGCACCGGCGCCACGCGTTCCGGATTGATGGGGAAGTCGAGGCTGTCCAGCCCGTCGCCGGTCGGGCCGACGCTCTGGCCGGCCTGCAGTTCCAGCAGTTTCTCCGGGTTGATCCGCAGCGAATCGGTCTCGACCGTCGCCGATGCCGCAATGGCCCCGGCGATGATCTCGCCCTGGGTTCGCAGGCTTTCCACCCGCGCGTCGATCAGGCCCTCGCGATACTGGTTGACGTAGAGAATGCCGGAGACCAGCACGCCGAGGCCGGCGAGGTTGAGCACCAGGATGCGCTGCGTGAGGCTGGAAAAGACCAGCGAGCCCGCGAATCGCCGGAACGCGCGCAAGCCGCCGCGCAGCCGCGTCTGGCTGGCCGGGCGCTTGCCTGCCTTTTCCGTGCTCTTGCCGCTTGCGCCTTCCATTCCTGTCCTCTGGATGGCCCGGCCTTGTCCGCCAGGCCCGGCCGTCATGCCTCGCGGAAACGGTAGCCGACGCCGTAAAGCGTTTCGATCATGTCGAAATCCGTGTCGACGACCTTGAACTTCTTGCGCAGCCGCTTGATGTGACTGTCGATGGTGCGGTCATCCACGTAGACCTGCTCGTCATAGGCCGCGTCCATCAGCGCATCCCGGCTCTTCACCACGCAGGGCCGCTGGGCAAGGGCCTGCAGGATGAGGAATTCCGTCACGGTGAGCGTCACCGCTTCGCCCTTCCACGTGCAGGTGTGGCGTTCCTGGTCCATGAGCAGGTGCCCGCGCTGCAATTGCTGGGCCGTGCTTTCGCCGTTCGCCTTGGCGCCGGCGGCAGCTTCGCGCGCGCCGGCGCGCCGCAGCACCGCCTTGACGCGCTCGACCAGCAGGCGCTGCGAGAACGGCTTCTTGATGAAGTCGTCCGCACCCATCTTCAGGCCGAACAGTTCGTCGATCTCGTCGTCCTTGGAGGTCAGGAAGATCACCGGCAGGTCCGATTTCTGGCGCAGCCTGCGCAACAGTTCCATGCCGTCCATGCGCGGCATCTTGATGTCGAAGATCGCCAGGTTCGGCGGGCGCACCTGCAATCCCTCCAGCGCCGATGCGCCGTCGGTGTAGGTCTCCACCTTGTAGCCTTCCGATTCCAGCGCAATCGAGACCGAGGTCAGGATGTTTCGGTCGTCGTCGACGAGCGCGATGGTTGCCATGCCGGGATTCTCCCTCATCAGACCTGTCCCTTGCCATTTCGACGGCACGGTTCTGGCGGACAAATTAGGTACAAATTGTGGCACATTCCCCTGACGCTGTCGAACAGGGGCCTGAAACCGTCTTCTGCGGCGCAAGGTGGGAACTGCCCATTCCTGATGCAACCGTCGCGGTCAATCTGCCGCAAGCCTGTGCACTGTTTACCGCGCTATAACCGATTGAAACGAATTTCAAATCTTTAAATCGATTAATGATTTGAATTTGCTTTCCTATTCTGTTTCTCCCCGGTTTCGAGGTGGTGCCGTTGCGGCATTGCAGGATGAGTTCTTGCCTTCGGATGGAAGGCGTGCATCTGCGAGAGGAAACAGGTGGCAGGCATGAAAGAGATCGGTTTGTGCAATCCCGCGTGCGGGATCGGGACGTCGGGGCTGAAGAACCTCGGCACGGTCTACTACAATCTCGGGGAGGCTGAACTCTACGAGGAAGCCCTGCGCCGTGGCGAGGGCCGCCTGACCGACAAGGGCGCTTTCGTGGCGATCACCGGCCAGCACACCGGCCGCTCGCCCAAGGACAAGTTCGTCGTCCGTGACGCCAGCACCGCCGACAAGGTCTGGTGGGACAACAACAAGCCGATGGATGGCGAGGACTTCGACCGCCTGCTGCAGGACTTCATCGCCCATGCCGAGGGCATGGACCTCTTCGTGCAGGATCTTGTCGGCGGCGCCGACGATGCCCACGCCCTGCCGACCCGCGTCATCACCGAATATGCCTGGCACAACCTGTTCATCCGCAACCTGCTCATCCGCCCGGAGCGCTCGGCGCTGGAGGATTTCCAGCCGCGCATGACGATCATCGACCTGCCCTCCTTCAAGGCCGATCCCGGCCGCCATCGCTGCCGCACCGAGACGGTGATCGCCGTCGACCTGACGCGCATGATCGTGCTGATCGGCGGCACCTCCTATGCCGGCGAGATGAAGAAGTCGGTCTTCACGGCGCTCAATTACCTGCTGCCCGAGAGCGGCGTCATGCCGATGCACTGCTCGGCCAATGTCGGACCGCAGGGTGACGCGGCCGTGTTCTTCGGCCTGTCGGGCACCGGCAAGACGACCTTGTCGGCCGATCCCTCGCGCACGCTGATCGGCGACGACGAGCACGGCTGGAGCGAGAACGGCATCTTCAACTTCGAGGGCGGTTGCTACGCCAAGACGATCCGCCTGTCCGCCGAGGCCGAGCCGGAAATCTTCGCCACCACCCAGCGTTTCGGCACGGTGCTGGAGAACGTCGTGCTCGACGCCAACCGCGTGCCCGATTTCGACGACGGCTCGCTGACCGAGAACACCCGCTGCGCCTATCCGCTGCATTTCATCCCGAATGCGTCGGCGACGGGACAGTCGGGCCATCCCAGGAACATCATCATGCTGACGGCCGATGCGTTCGGCGTGATGCCGCCCATTGCCCGCATGTCGCCGGCCCAGGCCATGTATCACTTCCTGTCCGGCTACACTGCCAAGGTGGCCGGCACGGAAAAGGGCGTCACCGAGCCCGAAGCCACCTTCTCCACCTGCTTCGGCGCACCCTTCATGCCGCGCCATCCTTCCGAATACGGCAACCTGCTGCGTGAACTGATCGCCAGGCACGGTGTGACCTGCTGGCTGGTCAACACCGGCTGGACGGGCGGCGCCTATGGCACCGGTTCGCGCATGCCGATCAAGGCGACGCGCGCCCTGCTTGCCGCGGCCCTCGACGGTTCGCTCAATGCAGCCGAGTTCCGCACCGACCCGAATTTCGGTTTCGAGGTTCCTGTCGCGGTTCCGGGCGTCGATACCGCGATCCTCGATCCGCGCGGCACCTGGGCCGACAAGGCAGCCTATGACGCGCAGGCGCAGCGCCTCGTCACCATGTTCATCGAGAACTTCGCCAAGTTCGAGGCCCACGTCGACGGTACCGTTCGCGACGCCGCCCCGCGCACCCCGGTTGCCGCGGAATAAGGTTGCTTCACGTCATGCAACAAGCCCGGCGCCGCAACAGGCGCCGGGCTTTTCTTTTTCTTCCCGCCATGATCATCTCGCGCCATGAAGACCGGCAAGCATGTTCCCCTCGATTTCCGGCGCCGCAGCGTGGAGGAGACGCAGGCTGCGGCAGCGGCCTTCCGCCAGGCTGTCGCGCGGCGGCGCACCGTGCGCGATTTCGCGCCCGACCCTGTTCCGCGAAGTGTCATCGAGGATTGCGTCATGGCGGCGGCCAGTGCGCCGTCGGGTGCCAACCAGCAGCCCTGGACCTTCGTCTGCATCTCCGATCCCGCCACCAAGGCGGCCATCCGCGCGGCCGCCGAGGAGGAGGAGCGCGCCTTCTACGACGGCCGCGCGCCGGAGGAATGGCTGGAGGCGCTTGCTCCGCTCGGCACCGATGCCGACAAGCCGTTCCTGGAAACCGCGCCCTGGCTGATCGTCGTCTTCGCGCAGCGTCACGGCACCGGCCCGGACGGCCGTCGCATCAAGCATTATTACGTGCCCGAATCGGTCGGCATCGCCACCGGCTTCCTGATTGCCGCCCTGCATGATGCGGGCCTGGCCACGTTGACCCATACGCCGTCGCCCATGGGCTTCCTGTCACGGATCTGCGGCCGGCCGGAGAACGAGAAGCCGGTCATCCTTCTGGTCGCCGGCTATCCCGCCACCGGCGCCACCGTCCCCGATATCGTGAAGAAGGAGGCCGGCGAGGTCATCGTCTGGATGGAACCGTGAGCCAGGGCGGCATCCGTTGCGGGCGCCATGTCATCGGCGAGGACGAACTGCAGGAAAGCTTCATCCGCGCCGCCGGTCCCGGCGGCCAGAATGTCAACAAGGTCTCCACCGCGGTACAACTGCGCTTCGACGCGCGCGGCTCGTCGCTGGAGGAGCGCGTGCGCGACCGCCTCATTCGCTTCGCCGGCAGCCGGGCGACGAAGGACGGCGTCATCGTCATCGAGGCGAACCGGCACCGCACCCAGGAGCGCAACCGCGCCGATGCCCGCGAACGGCTGACCGCGCTTCTGGCCAGGGCCGCCGAACCGCCGCCGCCGCCCCGCAAGAAGACCAGGCCGTCGAAAGGCGCGGTGGAACGCCGGCTCAAGGCCAAGGCCGGGCGCGCCGGCGTCAAGAAGATGCGTGGCAAGCCGGGCCTCGACTGAAACAACGCCGCTGCCGGGCAGCCAGACGAAAACAAGGTTTCGCCCGCGACGAAACAGCATCGGCCGTCTTCCAATTGTGATGGCGGGATGCAAAAGTCCTTGCCGGACAAGAAACCTGCCAGGGAGACACTGCGGTATGGGTATTTTCGATTTCGTCAAGAATGTAGGCAAGAAGCTGGGCATCGGCGACGATGAGGCGCCGGAGGCCGAGGCCGTCAAGAAGGAGCTGGATTCCTACGGGCTCGGGACCGAGAAGGTGGATGTGGAGATCGACGGCGACAAGGTCATCCTCAAGGGTGCCGTGCAGGACCAGTCGATCTTCGAGAAGGCGATCGTCGCCGTGGGAAACACGCTCGGCATATCGAAGGTCGAGGCATCCGAACTCAAGGTCGTCGCGCCCGATTCCGGCCTGAAGCTGAACCCGGACGTGGACATGACGGAACTGGTCAAGGCCTCCATCCCCGCAAGCCAGCCGGTCTTCCACGAGGTGAAGAAGGGCGAGAACCTCTGGAAGATCGCCGAGGCGCATTACGGCAAGGGCAAGGGCGCCAAGTACACGGTCATCTTCGAGGCCAACAAGCCCATGCTCTCCGATCCCGACAAGATCTACCCCGGCCAGGTCCTGCGCATTCCCGATCTCCAGTCGGCTTGATGTCGCGCGCCTGACGGGCGCCGGCAAGGTGGCGGCCGGCGATGGCCGCCACTTCCCCTTGATGGCATTGCCTATGGGCAGGCCACGGCCTCGGGTTTCTGCATCACGCCACCCCTGAGGATATCGTAGAAATCCGAGTTGAAGTTCACGTTCTTGAAGTAGTAGCCGTCCGGTCCGGTCTCGTAGATGATCCGGAAATAGATCGTCTGCCCGTCGTCCCGGTCGGCCGTGACCACCATGAATTCCTGCGCGAAGGGCGCGAGATCGGCGATCCGGTAGACGACGCCCGCCTCCATGTCGAACTTCTCCAGTTCCGGCCGCATGATCGGTCCGAGCTTGGCGCGGTCGGACTCACCCCACGGCGCGGCCATCGTGCCCAGTTGCGCGATGACGGCGTCGGTGCCGTTGCCGAGCGAGGCGGCGAAGGCGCACACCTCCGGATCGGCACTGCCTGCCAGCGTGCTGGCGACCGAGACCTGGGCCGAGGCCGGCCCTGCGCATATCACAGCCAGCGTCACAACGGCCGCCGGCGCTGCCTTCGAATACGGGAAACGCATTGTGTCCTCCATTGCCTGGACTTGGCCCCGCGCCATAATGACATGAAGGCCATTGCGCGCAAGGAAGTCCCGTCATGAAGGTCCTGCCGAAAGGCGTCCGCCACATTCCCGGATTCCTCGAGACCGGTGCCCAGCACGCCCTGCTCGATGCGGTCCGCGATGTCGTGCGCGCCGCGCCGCTCTATGTGCCGGTCATGCCGCGCAGCGGCCGCCCGATGAGCGTGCGGATGACCAATTGCGGGGAACTGGGCTGGGTGACCGACCGGGAGCGGGGCTATCGCTACCAGCCAACACACCCGGTCACGGGCAGGCCCTGGCCGCCCATGCCGGACGCGCTCCTGGACATCTGGCACGCGATCTCGGGCCATGATGCGCCGCCGCAGGCCTGCCTTGTCAACTTCTACGGACCGGAAGCGAAGATGGGCCTCCACCAGGACCGGGACGAGGAGGATCTTTTGGCACCGGTGGTGTCGCTGTCGCTCGGCGATGCCTGTCTTTTCCGGGTCGGCGGCACGCGGCGCGAGGAACGCACGGTATCGTTCCGGTTGGAATCGGGCGATGCGGTGGTTTTGGGCGGCGAGGGGCGGTTGTGCTTTCACGGGGTCGACCGCATCTATCCGCAGACGTCCGCGCTCCTGCGCAATGGCGGGCGGGTCAACCTGACCCTGCGCCGCGTCACCCGGCCTGCGCGGTGACGCTTTCGGCCGGATGATCTTCCCTTTCGGCCGCCTCCATCAGGAACAGCGGTACCTTGCTGGCGGAGAGCGGCCGCGAAATGCCGTAGCCCTGGAGATAGTCGCAGCCCAGTTCGGTGAGCAACCTTGCCTGCGCGGCCGTCTCCACGCCCTCCGCGGTGGTCGCGAGGCCAAGGACGCGCGCCAGCTTGAGCACCGTGTCCAGCATGTTGCGGGCCGAGGTTTCCGTGGCCGACGGGCCGATCAGCGACTGGTCGACCTTCAGCTTGTCGAAGGGGAACCGGAGCAGATAGGAAAGCGCCGAATAGCCCGTGCCGAAATCGTCCAGTGCGATGGAAACGCCGAGATCCTTCAGGTCGGCAAGCTGAGACAGCACCGGGGCGGTGTTGTTGATGAACGTGCTTTCGGTGATCTCCAGTTCCAGCCGCGACCCCTGGAGACCGCTCTCGCGCAATGCGCGGTAGACGAAGTCCACGATCGTGCCGGCCTGGAGCTGCTGCGGCGACAGGTTCGCCGCGACCCGTATGTCCGATGGCCAGTTGACCGCGAAGGCGCAAGCCTGGCGAAGGACGGCATTGCCGATTTCCCCGATCACGCCGATCCGCTCCGCCACCGGAATGAACTCTGCAGGCGGAATTTCGCCAAGATCGGGATGTGTCCAGCGCGCCAGGGCCTCGAAGCTGGCGATACGCCCTGTGCGGGCATCGGAAAAGGGCTGGAAGGCGACCGAGATTTCCTTGCGTGCAACCGCATGCCGCAATTCCCGCTCGATGAACCGGCGCCGGCGCAGCAACTCGTCCATCGCCGCTTCATAGACGCGGAAGCCCGCCTTTCCTTCGTCCTTTGCCCTGTACAGTGCCAGATCGGCGCGGTTGAGCCATTCGGCCGGACCGCGATGGCTCGCATCAGCAAAGGCGATGCCGATGGAAACGGAAATGCGCAGCAGCGATCCGTCGATGGCGTAGGGCTTGCTGATCCGCTCGACCAGGCGCCGGGCCAGCCGCTCCGCCTTTGCCCGCGTCCTGGCCCCGGCCGCGAGGATGGCGAACTCGTCGCCGCCGAAGCGGGCCACGGTATCGTCGCGGCCGACAGATTTTCGCAGCCGGGCCGCGACCTCGGCCAGCAGCTTGTCGCCCATGCCGTGACCGAACTGGTCGTTGACCGCCTTGAAGCCGTCGAGATCGAGATAGAACAGGCTGGCGCCGTCCTCGTCGCGGATGCTTGCCTCGAGACGCCGCGAGAAGCTCGCCCGGTTCACCAGGCCCGTGAGCGGGTCGTGCCAGGCCAGGTAGGCAATCTGTTCTTCCGCCTTCTGCAGGTCGGAGACATCCGACGCCACGCCGCGATAGCCCCTGAACCGGCCATCCTCGCCGAAGATGGGCTTGCCGGAAACGCTGATCCACACCGGTCCGTCAGCCCGGCGAAAGCTTGCAACCACGTTGCGGAACGGCTGCCGGGCGCGAAACATCTGGCGCAAGCGCGCAAGCAGGCGGCGGTTGGTGCACAGGACCCTGGGCGGTACGGGCTTGTCCGCGTCGATCCCGGTCAGGCCGAGATGGTCGAGAAGGGGACGCCCGCCCCGTACGATCATGCCGCGGTAGTCCGTTTCCCAGAGCCAGTCGCGCGCGCTTTCGGAAAAATCGTTAAGCAGCATGCCGATGGTTTCAGACTGCTCCCGGATCTTTTCCGATGCGACATGTTTGCCGATGAAGGCCACCGAAGCGATCCGCCCGGCCTTCATCAGGGCCAGGCCGTAGATGAGGAGCATTGCCGCCAGCGCCATGTCGTGGGCCGTGCCCGACCACACCAGCACGGAGAGCGAGCCGCTCAGCACCCCGCCGACCCAAAGCGTCATGGCCTGTGGCGAGACATAGAGCGTCAGCGCGCCGCCCCCGGCCATGCCCGCCATCAGTGCGGCCAGCATGGGGCGTGTCTCTTCCGGAACGCTGGCCCAGCTGATCGGTCCCAGCAGGCCCCAGAGCAGGCCGAGCAGGCCGGCATCCCGTGTCACCAGCGCCATGCTCCTGCGTGAGGCGCGCAAGGGCGAAGGGCTACGGCTTTCCCGCCACCATTCCGCGAGCCGTGTGAACGCCATCGCCATCGTCAGCGCAAACCATCCGAAAAGCATGGTGGGATGAACATGGTCATAGAGGAAAGCCACGGCCACCGTGGCGTTGAAGATGTTGACCGCCATCATGTGCGGCGAGAGCCGGTTGACCGTGTCGGCCTGTGCCGCGCGAGCGCGTGCGGCGATGTCGGATGTTTCCGGCAACGGCACGGGCAGGCGTGAGCACCACGCGATCCAGCGGTGTCGATGGCTCTTGAACGGCAAGGTCGTCATATCCCCCGGTGACCGGACGACACTGACATGCTTTCCTTACGGTCGGGTTATCCGGACTCGCCAAATGCCGAATAACCACCCATATGTCGTTCATGAACGCACCACCTCGCCTTGATCTGCTGGAACAGGAGCGGCACCGTTCGCTCAACCGTTTCCATACCTGGCTGCTCGTCGCGGGTTCTCTCGGCCTGCTCGGGGTAACCGCATGGATCTTCGCCGGCGTGACGGGTGTCGTCCTGGCGGTCTTTTTCGGCGCCATTGCCCTGTCTGCCATGCAGGGCGTCAGCCCGAAGATCGTGCTGAGCATGTACAAGGCGCGCGAAGCCGGGCCGGACCTCTTTCCTTCCGGCAACCGCATCGTGACGGAACTGGCCCGGCGCGCGAACCTGCCTGCCGTTCCCAGGCTCTACATCGTGCCGTCGCGAATGATGAATGCCTTCGCGGTCGGCCGGCCTGACGACAGCGCCGTCGCGATCACCGACGGCCTCGCGCGGGCGCTGACCGAGCGCGAGCTTGCCGGGGTTCTGGCCCACGAGATCAGCCATATCGCCCACGAGGACCTGAAGGTCATGGCGCTGGCCGATATCGTCACCCGCTACACCTCCGCCATGTCCACGGCCGGCTTCGTGCTGCTGTTCTTCAATCTCTTTGGCGGCGGCCTGCCGTGGCTGGCGATCCTGCTGCTGCTGGCCGCGCCGACCATCGGTTCGCTGCTCCAGCTTGCCCTTTCGCGCACGCGCGAGTTCGACGCCGACCTCGGCGCGGCCATGCTGACCGGCGATCCCGACGGCCTCTCCTCCGCGCTGTGGAAACTCGAGCGGTTCCAGGTCCGCCAATGGGAAGGCATGATGCTGCCGGGCGGCCGCATGCCTGCCCCCTCCATCCTGCGAAGCCATCCGAAGACCGAGGAACGGGTGGCCCGCCTGTCGCGGCTCAAGACACCGGACGGCCTTGCCATCCCGATGCCTGCGCTGCGCCCGCGCCGCGGACCGCTGGTGCCCAGCGTTCATTCCGAAAGTGGCCGCTATCGCCTGTTGCAGGCCGCTCCCGGTCCGTGGACCGATGATGCGGTCGCGCCGGAATGCCCGGAATGCCGGGACAAGCCCCGCATCCGCATGTCGCGCGGCGGTGTCTGGTGGTGAAGGCGAAAGCGGGCACTGACCGTGCCCGCTATCCCTGTCAGGGCTCGAAACCCTCGACGATGACCATGTCGGCGTCGGCGACGGCCTGCCGGATCGCCTTCGCCTTTTGGTACTGTTCGGAATAGTAGCACTCGCGCGCCGCCGAAAGGCTCGGAAACTCGATCACCACGTTCCGCGGGCGTTCGCTGCCTTCCAGCGTCTCGTAGGCGCCGCCGCGCGCCAGGAAGCGGGCGCCGTATTTCTCGAATGCCGGACGGGCCGTGGCGACGTAATCCTGGTAACGCTCCGGCTCGCGAACCGTGACGCGTGCGATCCAGTAACCTTTTGGCATTGCTGTTTTCCCCCTGTCTGGATTGGTTATGCTTTTGTCATTTCTGCCAGAATAGCCTTGGCTGCGGCCTTTCTGTCAACTGCGGCGGCAATCGGCCGCCCGACCACGAGATGGCTGGCGCCCGCCCGGATGGCGTCGGCCGGCGTGACGACGCGCTTCTGGTCGCCATGGTCGGCACCGGCGGGGCGGATTCCCGGCGTCACCAGCGCCATGTCCGGCCCGATCAGCGGCCGCACGCGCACCGCCTCCTGCGCCGAACAGACGATGCCGCCCATGCCGGCATCGGCGGCCTGCCGTGCCCGCCGCTCCACCAGCGCCGCGGCATTCGCCCCATAGCCTGCCTCCGCCAGGTCGGCATCGTCCATCGAGGTCAGCACGGTCACGCCGAGCAGGCAGAGCGGGGATCCGGAGGCAGCCGCGACGGCGGCGCGCATCGCCTTGGGATAGGCATGCAGGGTGAGCATGTGGACGCCCATCCGTGCGACGCTCTCGACGCCCTTGGCCACGGTGTTGTCGATGTCGAGCAGCTTCATGTCGAGGAAGACCTTGCGCCCGTCGCCCACGAGGTCGCGGGCCAGGTCCAGCCCGCCGGCAAAGGCAAGCTGATAGCCGATCTTGTAGAAGGACACCGTGTCGCCGAGTTCCGCAACCGCGCCTTCGGCCTCCTTCACGGTCGGCACGTCAAGGGCGACGATCAGGCGGTCTTTCATGGTGTCGGTCATGGTCGGGATTCTCCGGCTGGGTTCGGGCAGGCGCCTTTTGTCACCGCCCGTCGCGCCTGGCAAGCGCTGGCGTCACCGCCGGGAGAAGGCGATGCAGTAATCCATCAGCGCCCTGCAGCTTGCATCCAGCAGCGGACGTCCCGAAGCCTCGCGCAGCATGCCCATCTCGTCGAAAGCCTTCGAGGCCTGGCGCACGGCCGTCTGCTCGGTCAGGATATGGCAGCCGCAATTCATCAGCACCGCGCGCACGTGATAGAGCCCGCGAATGCCCCCGAGCATGCCGTTGGATGCCGCGCCGAGCGCCACCGGCTTGCCTTTCCACGGTTTCAGCGCCCGCTCGCCGTCGGAGGAGATCCGGCTCACCCAGTCGATCGTGTTCTTCAGCAGCGGCGGGATGGAGGCATTGTATTCCGGACAGGCGATGAAGACGCCGTCATGTGCCGCGATCATCCGGCCGAGCTTCATGGCATTGGCCGGAATGCCATGCTCTTTCTGCAGGTCCTCGTCCATGATCGGCAACGGGTAATCGGCCAGCGAGATGCGCGTGACGTCGGCGCCCGCCTCTGCCAGCGTTTTCATGGCCGCGTCGGCAAGCTGGCCGTTGAACGAACCGCTCCGGATCGAGCCGGCGAAGACGAGGATTTTCGGGATCATGGCAAGGCCTGGTTGCGAGTATGCTGTTCGTTGGGTTGCAACCGGACATATGGTGCCCTTTGCCCTCGCCGCAAGGCTGCATCAGTCGCCGCGCCGGTAAATCCACAGATTGGCGGGCGGCACGTTGCGCAGGACGAAATCGTGATGGCGCACGGAGAAATTGCCCTTGCCGGAAGGCACCGGGGATTTCGGCCCGTAGGTGATCTGGACCACCGGCCGGCCCTTGGGAATGCGGTCGAGCAGGTCTTCCACCAGCGCGATCCGGGTCGCCGTGGGGAAGTTGAGCATCGGCACCGCCGAGATCACGCTGTCGAAGACCAGCGCCCGGTTCTCGCCAAGCGTCTTGTCCAGGTCGAAGGCATCGCCGTGGATGAAGTTCACGCCGGGAATTTCCGATTTCAGGTGCTCGTAGAAATCCTCCGAATACTCCACCGAGTAGAGGTTCTCCGGCGCGATTCCGCGCTCCAGGATCGCCCGCGTGATCGGACCCGTGCCCGGTCCCAGTTCCAGCACGGGCAGGCCGCTCTGCGGGTTGATGACGGATGCCATGGACCGGGCGCAATACCGGCTGGTCGGCGTGACGGAGCCCACCGCCTTTGCATTGTCCATCCAGCCGCGAAAGAACTTGAAGTCCTCGTCGAAGTGGTTGAGGAACTTGCGTATTCCCTGGGGAAGCGCCATCGGCCGTCTGTCTCCGTTTCCGGGTATGATCATACCCTCATAAAAATCACTATGGCGCGGCCAGCCCCCGATTCCAAGGGGTCTCCGGCTTGCCTGCCGTGCCACGACGGCGGATCAATCGCCCAGTGAATCGAAGAAATCCTTCATGCGGCTGAAAAAACCGGCCGATTGCGGACTGTTGTCCTTCGAAGAGATGGTCTCGAATTCCTCAAGCAGTTCGCGCTGCCGCTTTGACAGGTTCTGTGGCGTTTCGACCGCGACCTGGATGTAGAGATCGCCCATGGTGGGCTGGCGCAGCACCGGCATGCCCTTGCCCTTCAGGCGGAAGCGCTTGCCGTTCTGCGTGCCCTCGGTCACCTTGACGCGCGCCTGGCTGCCGTCGAGCGTGGTGACATCGAACTGGCCGCCGAGTGCGGCGGTCGTCATGGAGATCGGCACAGAGCAGAAAAGGTCGGCCCCGTCGCGCTGGAAGAATTCATGCGGCTTGACCGAAAGGAAGATGTAGAGGTCGCCTGACGGTCCGCCGCGCATGCCGGCCTCGCCCTCGCCGGCAAGGCGGATTCGCGTTCCGTCCTCGATCCCGGCCGGGATGTTGACCGACAGCGAACGCTCCTCGGTGACGCGGCCCGCGCCGGAACACTTGGGGCAGGGGTCCTTGATGGTCTGGCCGCGGCCCTGGCAGGTCGGGCAGGTCCGCTCGATGGAGAAGAAACCCTGGCTGGCGCGCACGCGCCCCGCGCCGCCGCAGGTCGCGCAGGTTTCGGGCTGCGTGCCGGGCTTGGCGCCCGAACCGGAACATTCGTCGCAGGACACCGAGGTCGGAACCCGGATCTGCGCCGTCTTGCCCTGGAAGGCTTCCTCCAGCGTGATTTCCATGTTGTAGCGAAGGTCGGCGCCGCGCTCGCGCCCGCCGGACCGGCGGCGCCCGCCGCCCATCATCTCGCCGAAGATGTCCTCGAAGATGTCGGAGAAACCGCCGCCGCCGAAGCCGCCCGGCCCGCCGCCGCCGCCCATGCCGTTCTCGAAGGCCGAATGCCCGAACCGGTCATAGGCCGCGCGCTTCTGCGGGTCCTTGAGCACCTCGTAGGCCTCGCCGATCTCCTTGAACTTCTTTTCCGCCTCCGCATCGCCCGGATTGCGGTCCGGGTGGTATTTCATGGCGAGCTTGCGGAAGGCGCTTTTCAGCTCCTTCTCGTCGGCACCGCGCGCCACACCCAGCGTTTCGTAGAAATCAGCCTTGGCCATGGATCCATTTTTCCAAAGTCGTTTCAGTCAGGCCGTAGTCGAGTAGTTTCTTCCTGACGGAATTGACAGTGCTTGAATCGAATTTGTCAGCATGGCGCAGGAGCACGGCCTCGAAGGTGAGGTCTGGCCGGCCATTTTCAGCAAGGATTCGAAAACCCTCAGTCACGTCAGGACGCGTGGCCAAATCCTCGATGCATTTCTTCGAGCCATCGCGCGCATGCTTCTGACGAGTTCTCGTCAGTCGCGTTGTCCTGCCGTTTTCCTCCGTCTTGAACTCCTCAGCCATTTTGACCGCGATCCAGAACTCCCGCTCCAGATCGTCATCGAACTCAGCCCCTGCAAGCTCCGCGATCCTAATCTGGCATGCCAGCGCAAGCTCGTCATGCCCAAGACGTTTGGCATTCGCCATCAGGTTGCGTAGCTTTTCAGAATCGTCGATTCGCGATGGGTCGGGCAATCTGGCCATTTGTCCAATCCTGAGAAAGTTCGCTCCCAACATGACTGCCGGGAGCGAACTTTAGGTCAGCGTGAGGCTCAGGCCGACTTCTTGTTGTTGTCGTCGTCGATTTCCTCGAAATCGGCGTCGACGACATCCTCGTCCTTGGCCGCGTCGGCCTTGGCGTCGGTTTCCGCGCTTTCGGCCTGCTGCGCCTCGTACATGGCCTGGCCAAGCTTCATGGAGGCTTCCGCCAGCGCCTGGCTCTTCGCCTTGATCGCCTCGCCATCATCGCCTTCAAGGGCGGTCTTCAGGTCGGCAATGGCGTCCTCGATGGCCTTGCGGTCATCCTCGGAGACCTTGTCGCCATAGTCCTTGAGCGACTTTTCCGCCGAGTGGACCAGCGCCTCGCCCTGGTTCTTGGCTTCCACGTTCTCGCGGCGCTTCTTGTCGGCCTCGGCATTGGCCTCGGCATCCTTGACCATCTTCTCGATGTCGTCGTCGGACAGGCCGCCCGATGCCTGGATGCGGATCTGGTGCTCCTTGCCGGTGCCCTTGTCCTTGGCCGAGACATTGACGATGCCGTTGGCGTCGATGTCGAAGGTCACCTCGATCTGCGGCACGCCGCGCGGGGCCGGCGGAATGCCGACGAGATCGAACTGGCCGAGCAGCTTGTTGTCGGCCGCCATCTCGCGCTCGCCCTGGAAGACCCGGATCGTCACGGCGTTCTGGTTGTCCTCGGCCGTGGAGAAGGTCTGGCTCTTCTTCGTCGGGATCGTGGTGTTGCGCTCGATGAGGCGGGTGAACACGCCGCCCAGCGTCTCGATGCCCAGCGACAGCGGGGTCACGTCGAGCAGCAGCACGTCCTTGACGTCGCCCTGCAGGACGCCGCCCTGGATGGCGGCACCCATGGCGACCACTTCGTCGGGGTTCACGCCCTTGTGCGGCTCCTTGCCGAAGAACTGCTTCACCGTCTCCTGGATCTTCGGCATGCGGGTCATGCCGCCGACCAGAACCACCTCGTCGATCTCGGCTGCCGACATGCCGGCATCCTTGAGCGCGGCCTTGCACGGCGCGATGGTGCGCTGCACGAAGTCATCGACCAGGCTCTCGAACTTGGCGCGGGTCAGCTTGATGGCCAGGTGCTTCGGGCCGGAGGCATCGGCGGTGATGTAAGGCAGGTTGATCTCGGTCTGCGACGAGGACGACAGCTCGATCTTGGCCTTCTCGGCGGCTTCCTTGAGCCGCTGCAGCGCCAGCTTGTCGTTCTTCAGGTCGATGCCTTGGTCCTTCTTGAACTCGTCGGCCAGATATTCCACCAGCCGCATGTCGAAGTCCTCGCCGCCCAGGAAGGTGTCGCCATTGGTCGACTTCACCTCGAACACGCCATCGCCGATTTCCAGGATGGAAATGTCGAACGTGCCGCCGCCAAGGTCGTAGACGGCAATGGTCTTGCCTTCCTTCTTGTCGAGCCCGTAGGCGAGCGCGGCGGCGGTCGGCTCGTTGATGATGCGCAGCACTTCAAGCCCGGCGATCTTGCCGGCATCCTTGGTAGCCTGGCGCTGGGCGTCGTTGAAATAGGCCGGAACGGTGATGACGGCCTGCTCGACCTTTTCGCCGAGATAGGATTCCGCCGTTTCCTTCATCTTCTGGAGCACCATGGCGGAGATCTGCGACGGCGAATACTTCTCGCCGGAAACCTCGACCCATGCATCCCCGTTGCCGCCCTCGACGATCTTGTAGGGGACCAGCTTCTTGTCCTTCTCCACCGTCGGATCGGAGTAGCGGCGGCCGATCAGGCGCTTGACGGCGAAAACCGTGCCTTCGGGGTTGGTGACAGCCTGGCGCTTGGCCGGCTGGCCGACGAGGCGCTCGCCTTCGCCGGAAAACGCGACGATGGACGGCGTCGTGCGCGCGCCCTCGGAATTCTCGATGACCTTGGCGTCCTTGCCGTCCATGACGGCGACGCAGGAGTTGGTGGTGCCCAGGTCGATACCAATTACTTTAGCCATGTCTTCTCTCCGTTTAGCAGGCCGCCGGGACCCATGGATCAGGCGTTCCGGTGGCGGCCCCCGTTGAAGTGCGCCGGCCCGTACGGGCAGATGATTCCCCCGCCGGGGCCGGTGTTGCGGCGTATATAAGAAGGGCGATTTTGCCGCGCAAGGCTGCTTGGCGGTTGTTTGCCCGCCGGGAACGTATCTTCTGCCGCCATGCCATGCCCGGCAGCGGCGCCCGGCCTCAGAAGATGTCTTCGCCCGCGTCCAGCGCAACGCGGCTGCCGCCGGCGAAGGGCGCCAGCCAGCCATCCACCTTCGGCAGTTCGAAGTCGATGAAGTAGTCCATCGCCGCCAGTTTTCCGCGAAGGAAGGCCTCGCCGGCCGTCCCCGCCGCATGGGCCTTCTTCGCGGCCACCGTTTGGTCGATCCACAGCCAGGCGACCACCGTATGGCCGAAGGCAAACAGCAGCGGCGTGGCGTTGGCGAAAGCGGTTTCCGGGCTTGCCGCCTGCACGCCGATCGCCTTGGAGACCGCCGCCATGGCATCGCCGAGCGCCTTCGCCTGCGCATCCAGCCCGCCGGCCTTGCCCGCTGCCTCCATGGTCGCGGCCATGCGCGCGGCCAGCAGTTTCAGCCCTTCGCCCTTGTCTGCCATGATCTTGCGGCCGATCAGGTCCATCGCCTGGATGCCGGTCGTGCCCTCGTGGATCGGGTTCAGCCGATTGTCGCGGTAGAGCTGTTCCACGTCGAAGTCGCGCGTATAGCCGTATCCGCCATGGCACTGGATGGCCAGCGAATTGGCGGCCGGCCCGAATTCGGAGGGAAAGGTCTTGTTGACCGGTGTCAGCAGGGCCAGCAGGGTTTCTGCCTCGCTTCGGACCTTCTCGTCGCTGGCCGAATGGATCTCGTCCACCAGCCGCGCCGAGTAGAGGCACAGCGCCAGCGCGCCTTCCGCATAGGCCTTCTGCGCCAGCAGCATGGCGCGGATGTCGGCATGGGCGATCAGCGGCACCTGCTCGCTGGCATTGCGGTCATGCGCCAGCCGCCCCTGCCGCCGTTCACGGGCGTATTGGGCCGAAAGCAGGTAGCCCCGCCAGGCCTGCGCCGCCGCGCCGAGACCGACGCCGATGCGCGCCTCGTTCATCATCAGGAACATGATCGCCAGGCCTTCGCCGGGCTCGCCGATCAGCCAGCCGGCAGCGCCCGCGCGTCCCATCGGCCGGTACTGCGAACCCTCGCCGAAGTTCAGCAGGCAATTGGTGGTGCCGCGATAGCCCATCTTGTGGTTCAGTCCGGCCACCACGACGTCATTGCGCGTCGCCTCGCCGGCCACCGCCGCGGGGATGTGCTTGGGCACCGCGAAAATGGAAATGCCCTTCGTGCCCGCCGGCAGCTTGCCGTCCGGTCCGGGGATCTTGGCCAGGACGAGATGGCAGATGTCGCCGGTGATGTCGTGGTCGCCGCCGGAGATCCACATCTTGCGCCCGGTCAGGCGGTAACGCCGGCCGAGTGCGTCGTCGCACTCGAACTCGGCCCGCGTCGTGATGTCGCCGAGCGAGGAACCGGCCTGCGGTTCCGACAGGCACATCGTGCCCAGCGCCCGGCCCTCCAGTTGCGGCACGGCGAAGGCATCGATGAGCGCCTGTGAGCCGCGCGTCAGCAGAACGCGCGTATTGCCGGTGGACAGCATGGGATAGGCGCCCGCCGCCACGTTGGCCGCCTGGAAGAACACCTTGGCCGCGCTGGCGACGAGATGCGGCATCTGCATGCCGCCATGCTCCGCCGGAAAGCTGGAAAGCTGGAAGCCTGCGTCGAGATAGGCCTGCACCGCGCGCTTGATCAGCGGGTTCACCGTGACCGTCCCGTCCTGCTTGAGCTCGGGCTCGTCGCGGTCTCCCGGCTTGAAGGAGGGCAGGAACTCGTTCTCCGCGATCTTCTCGGCAAGGTCGAGAAGCGCGTCGAAGGTCTCGCGCGAATGATCGCCGTAGTGCGGCCGCGCCGCAAGTTCCTCGGCGTGGAGCCAGTCGTGGACAAGGAAATCGATTGCCCCGCGATCGAATGCCGGCATGATGCTTTCTCCCCTTGCGCCCGTGCGCCAGTCCGGACGATGACGGCGGATGGTAGGAAGCACGCCGCCTTCCTGTCAACAACAACATACCCGGTAGTATGTTTTCGCTTCCGAGCCATGCGGCGGAAGCAAGCTTGACATTGATATGCTTCATAACATTTTATGGGACCCATCAGCGGTTCCTGGGAAACGAACCGCGATACGCCAAGGGAGGAACCCGGCATGAAGAAATGGACCACATTGCTGGCGGCTGCCGCCGCCACTCTCGCCGCATCGGCTGCCGCCCATGCGCAGGACGTCACGCTCAAGCTGCACCAGATGCTGCCCGCCCAGGCCACGATCCCGGCCAAGGCCCTGGCGCCCTGGGCGGAAAAGGTGATGAAGGAATCGGATGGCCGTATCCAGATCGATCTCTATCCGGCCATGCAGCTTGGCGGCAAGCCGCCGGAACTGGTTGACCAGCTTCGCGACGGCGTCATCGACCTGACCTGGACCGTCATCGGCTATACGCCGGGCCGCTTCCCGTCCACGGAAGCCTTCGAACTGCCCTTCATGATGACCAATGGCGAGCAGACCTCCAAGGCGTTCCATGAGTATTGCGAAAAATACTGCGTGGACGACTTCAAGGATTATCATGTCATCGCCTGGCACACCCACGGGCCCGGCCTGATCCACTCGAGGGAACCGGTCGAGAAACTCGAGGACATGAGCGGCATGAAGCTGCGCGGCGGCACCCGCGTGGTCAACCAGATGCTGGAGAAGCTCGGCGCCGTGCCGGTCGGCATGCCGGTTACCGCGGTTGCCGAGTCGCTGTCCAAGGGTGTGATCAACGGCACGACCATTCCCTTCGAGGTGGCGCCCGCCTTCAAGGTCGACGAGATCGTTTCCAACGTCACCGGCTTTGCCGGGAAGAACGGTCTCTACACGGCCACCTTCGTCTTCGCGATGAACAAGGACGCCTATGACAAGCTGCCCGACGACCTGAAGAAGGTCATCGACGACAATTCCGGCGTCGGGACGGCGGGTCTGTTCGGTGCGGCCATGGATGCGGGCGACGTGCGCGGCCGTGAAGTCGCCGAAAAGGCCGGCGCCCGTCTGATCACGCTCGACGAGGCCGAGACGCAGCGCTGGAAGGATATCGCCACGCCGCTGGTCGATGCCTGGGCCGAGGAGATGAACGGCGCAGGCCGTCCGGGCACCGACATGATCAACGACGCCCGTGCCCTGCTGGACAAGTACGCCGCCGAGTAAGTCTCGGCATCAGAAAGACGAAAGAGCCCGGGTGCAATGCCCGGGCTCTTTTCTTTGGTGCGTGTGCCTGGCCGGATCGGCCTTTCTCAGACGGCGGCTTCGCGTTCGCGCGCGCGGGCCAGCGCTGGCCGGGCCAGGATCCGGTCCAGATAGGCATTGACCGTTTCGGACTCGATGGCGAATTTCGCGCCGCGCGCCCATGTGCCGATATGGCCGAGGATCACGTCCACGGCGGAAAAACGGTCGCCGAGCGCGAATTCGTTCTCGCCGAGCCGCCGGCCCAGCGCCTTCACGTCACGGGCGAATTCCCACGCGCACCATGGTCCGACATCCACCCGCAATTCCTCGGGCAGCAGCATCCGGTGCTTCAGCTTGTTCCACAGCGGGGCCTCCAGTTCGGACTGGGCGAAATGCACCCAGCTGTCGATCTGCGCCCGCTCGGCCCGCGAGCGCGACCCGAAGCCCTTGTCGGCATGTTTTTCGCCCAGGTAGACGCAGATCGCAGCGGAATCGGTCAGCCGCATCTCCCCGTCCATGAGGGCCGGGATGCGACCGGACGGGTTGTACACCCGCGCCGTCTCCGATTGCGGCTTGGCCTTCTCGATCGCATAGGCCTCGCCCAGTTCCTCAAGCATCCAGATGACCCGCGTCATGCGCGAGCCGGGCGAGCCGATCACCGTGTACATCAGGTTCCTCCAGGGTATCGTGATGGAGGCGCAGGCTTGCACTGCCCGCGCTCCTTGCCAAGCCGGTTTTGCGTTCAGCCGCCCGATTTCTCGAAGGCTGCGTCCACCGGCACCTGCATCGCATTGGCCAGGTGATTGGTCTTGCCCGCCAGCGCGATGACTTTCAGCAGGTCGCCATATTGCGCATCCGTCATGCCCTTGGCCTTGGCGGAGGCGGTATGGGAATGGGCGCAATAGGTGCAGCCGTTCGCCGCCGAAACGGCGATGTAGATCATCTCGCGCGTCAGCGGGTCCAGCGGCCCCGGCGCCGTCATGACGGTCTTTACCTCTTCCCAGGTGCTTTTCAGCAGCGCCGGATCGGCGGCAAGCGCCAGCCAGAAATTGTTGATGAAGTCGGAGCCGCGCGTGGCCCTGATGTCGTCATAGACCGCGCGCACCGCTGCATCCGCTTCCTCATAGCTCACAAGCCTGACTGTCGACATGCCGCCTGTTCCCTTTCCCTGTCCGTTACATCAGCGTGAAGATGCGCGCCGGCCCGCCCGTGCCGCCCTTGTGCTTGGGCGCGCCGACAACCAGCGTGGCGCCGCTGGCCGGAACCGCGTCGAGATTGGCAAGGCACTCGATGCCCCAGCGCCCGCTCGGCAGCCAGGCATAGTGCACGGCGAAATCCGGCGAGGGGCCATGGTCGAGCGACAGCGTGTCCACCGCGATGCCCGAGACATCGGCTTCCTCCATCAGCATCTTCGCCGCTTCCGCATGGAAGCCGGGGAAGTGCATGGTCTTGCCGTCGTCGCCGACATTGCGGAACTTCGCGCCGGTCACATGCTTGTCCCAGCCCGAATTCATCGCCACGCAGCATTTGGCCGGCAGGTCGCCATGGGTGCCGATCCAGGCCTTGATGTCATCCGGCGTCACCTGCGCATCGGCATTCTCCGCGGCCTTCGCCTTGATGTCGATGACGACGAGCGGGACCACGAGGCTCTCCACCGGGATCTCGTCGACCGACATGCCGTTCTCGGAGAAGTGCAGCGGCGCGTCCATGTGCGTGCCGGTGTGTTCGTTGACGCGCAGTTCCTTCAGGTTGAACTTGTGTTCGGCATAGTTGAACTTCTGCTCGATGAAGAGCTGCTGCTCGCCGAAGAAGGTGGGGAAGTCCTCGCCCATGGCATGGGTCATGTCGGCCACCTTGGTCGCCCCCTGCGCCAGTGCGGGCGGCGCGAAACCGGTCGCTGCAAGGGCCGTTGCCGCGGCCGGCAGGCTGGCCGCCTTGAAGAAGTCGCGCCGGTTGAGCATCCGGCTCTTCACGTTGTCCATCACGCACGCATGGCACATGTCATCTCTCCCTCTGTTGGTTCGCCGCCCCCTGTTCTTGCTGTTTTCATGCGGCACCGAGACGATACACCCGGCGCGCCGGCTTGCAAGGCGCATGTTCGTGGTGGTGACACACCGTCGCGCACGAACCTGCCGCTTGCCCCTTGTGGTTTCGATCCGGCAGGTTACCTCTTCAACAGGCAACAATGCGAGAGGACTTCTTCCCATGACCGATTTGTCCGGCTTCGAGATCACGCGCCGCTGGCCCGCTGCCCACCCGGACCGCATCCAGCTCTATTCCTTCCCCACGCCCAATGGCATCAAGGTTTCGGCCATGCTGGAGGAGACGGGGCTGCCCTATGAGGCCCACACCGTCTCCTTCGGGCGCAACGACCAGACCACACCGGAATTCCTGTCGCTCAATCCGAACAACAAGATCCCCGCCATCATCGATCCGGACGGGCCGGGCGGCAAGCCGCTGCCGCTGTTCGAATCCGGGGCGATTCTCATCTATCTCGCCGAGAAGTCGGGAAAGTTCATGTCCGCCGATCCGGCCGAACGCTACGAAACCATCCAGTGGCTCATGTTCCAGATGGGCGGCATCGGCCCGATGTTCGGGCAACTCGGCTTCTTCTACAAGTTCGCCGGCAAGGACATTGCCGACAAGCGGCCGCTGGAGCGCTATGCAGGCGAGACCGAACGCCTGCTCAAGGTGCTCGACCAGCGGCTGGAAGGCCGCGGCTTCATCATGGGCGATGACTACACGATCGCCGACATTGCGACCTGGCCCTGGGTGCGGACCGTGCGGGATTTCTACGAGGCGGGTGGCCTGGTGAAGTTGCCGGAACGCAGGAACGTCGTTGCATGGCTCGACCGCTGCCTTGCCCGCCCCGCCAGCCAGGCCGCGCTGAACATTCCGCCGCGCGAATGACGTGCGGTTGACAGGCCGGCGCGCCGGGCGAGGCGGGAAGGGCGTATCGCCGCCCTTTTTGCGACCCCGCGCGTCGCGTGCCTGCATTGCCCCGCAATGCGCCATGGTTTATGGGAGGGCCGATCCAAGTCCGGGAGTATGCCTTGAACCAGCCAGCCAAACCCAATTCCTTCCGCACCGGTCCTGACGAACAGGGCATGTTCGGCATCTTCGGGGGCCGTTTCGTCGCCGAGACGCTGATGCCGCTGATCCTCCATCTGGAGGAGGAGTGGGACAAGGCCAGGAACGATCCGGAATTCAGGGCCGAACTGGATCATCTGAATGCCCATTATACCGGGCGCCCGTCGCCGCTCTATTTCGCCGAGCGCCTGACGGAACATCTCGGCGGCGCGAAGATCTATTTCAAGCGCGACGAACTGAACCACACCGGTTCGCACAAGATCAACAATTGCCTGGGCCAGATTCTGCTGGCCAAGCGCATGGGCAAGACCCGCATCATCGCCGAGACCGGCGCGGGCCAGCATGGCGTGGCCTCGGCCACGGTGGCTGCGCGCTTCGGCTTTCCCTGCGAGGTCTACATGGGCGCCACCGACGTCGAGCGCCAGGCGCCCAACGTCTTCCGCATGAAGCTGCTCGGCGCGAAGGTCCATCCGGTCACCGCGGGCCAGGGTACGCTCAAGGACGCCATGAACGAGGCCCTGCGCGACTGGGTCACCAATGTCGAGGACACCTATTACCTGATCGGCACCGCCGCCGGCCCGCATCCCTATCCGGAACTGGTGCGCGAGTTCCAGTCGGTCATCGGCAAGGAGACGCGTGAGCAGATGCTGGCCGTTGAGGGCCGCCTGCCCGACATGCTGGTCGCCGCCGTGGGCGGCGGGTCGAATGCCATCGGCCTGTTCCACCCCTTCCTCGACGATGACAGCGTGCAGATCGTCGGCGTGGAAGCGGGCGGCAAGGGGCTGGAGGGCGAGGAGCATTGCGCCTCGCTCACCGCCGGTTCGCCGGGCGTGCTGCACGGCAACCGCACCTACCTGCTGCAGGACGGCGACGGCCAGATCAAGGAAGGCCATTCCATCTCCGCAGGGCTGGACTATCCGGGCATCGGGCCCGAGCACTCCTGGCTGAAGGACACCGGCCGCGTCGAATACGTGCCGGTCATGGACACGGAAGCGCTGGAGGCCTTCCAGCTTCTCACCCGCCTGGAGGGCATCATCCCGGCGCTCGAACCCTCCCACGCGCTGGCCGAGGTGATCAAGCGCGCGCCGACGATGGGCAAGGACCAGATCATCGTCATGAATCTCTGCGGCCGTGGCGACAAGGACGTCTTCACCGTCGGCAAAATGCTGGGACACGATCTCTGACATGACCACCCGTATCGACCGCAAGTTCGCTGCCCTCAGGCAGATCAACCGTCCGGCCCTCGTCACCTATTTCATGGGCGGTGACCCGGATTACGAAAGCTCGCTGCGCGTCATGAAGGCGCTGCCGAAGGCCGGCGCCGACGTGATCGAGCTCGGGATGCCCTTTTCCGATCCCATGGCCGACGGCCCGGCGATCCAGATGGCCGGCCGCCGCGCGCTCGACAATGGCCAGACGCTGGTCAAGACGCTGCAGATGGCGCGCGAGTTCCGCCAGGAGGACGACGACACGCCGATCGTCATGATGGGCTATTACAATCCCATCTACATCTACGGCGTCGACCGCTTCCTGGCCGACGCGAAGGAGGCCGGCATCGACGGCCTGATCGTCGTCGACCTGCCGCCGGAAATGGACAATGAACTCTGCGTTCCGGCCTTGAAGGCGGGCATCAACTTCATCCGTCTCGCCACGCCGACCACGGACGACAAGCGCCTGCCGGTCGTGCTCGCCAACACGTCGGGCTTCGTCTACTACGTCTCCATGACCGGCATCACCGGCTCGGCCCTGCCCGACACGAGCAAGGTCGCCGATGCGGTGCGCCGCATCAAGGAACATACCGACCTGCCGGTCTGCGTCGGCTTCGGCGTCAAGACCTCCAGCCAGGCCAAGGCCATTGGCGCCTCCGCCGACGGCGTTGTGGTGGGCACGGCCGTGGTCAACGCCATCGCCAACGTGCTTGATGCGAAGGGCAACGCTGTCGCCGATCCGGCCGAGGCCGTGGCAACGCTGGTACGCGGCCTGGCGGACGGGATTGCCGAGGCACGGCTTGCGCAGGCCGGTTGAAGCGCCCACATTGGAACCCATCACAGGGAAGGCCGTGCTTCAGCCGCGGCCCTGAGAACAGATGAACTGGATCACCAATTACGTCCGCCCCAAGATCAATTCGATGCTGGGCCGGCGCGACATGCCGGAGAACCTCTGGATCAAGTGTCCCGAGACCGGCGAGATGATCTTCCACAAGGAGCTTGAGGAAAACCTCTGGGTCATCCCCACCTCCGGCTACCACATGAAGATGCCGGTCCGCGAACGGCTCAAGCGCTTCTTCGACGAGGGCAGGTATGAGCTTCTGCCGGCGCCGAAAGTGCCGCAGGACCCGCTCAAGTTTCGTGACGTCAAGCGCTATACCGACCGCCTGAAGGAAAGCCGCGCCAAGACGGGCCTGGACGATTCCATCGTCAACGCCACCGGCGAGATCGAAGGCCTGCCGGTCGTCGTCACCGCGCATGACTTCTCCTTCATGGGCGGCTCGCTCGGCATGGCGGCCGGCGAGGCCATCATCGACGGTTTCATGAAGGCCATCGAACTGAAGCGCCCGCTGGTGCTTTTCGCCGCCTCGGGCGGAGCCCGCATGCAGGAGGGCATCCTCTCGCTCATGCAATTGCCCCGCACCACCGTTGCGGTGGAAATGCTGAAAGAGGCGGGCCTGCCCTATGTCGTCGTGCTGACCAACCCGACGACCGGCGGCGTCTCGGCTTCCTATGCGATGCTCGGCGACATCCACATTGCCGAGCCGGGCGCGGTCATCGGCTTTGCGGGCAAGCGCGTCATCGAGCAGACCATTCGCGAGAAGCTGCCCGAAGGTTTCCAGACGGCGGAATACCTGCGTGACCACGGCATGGTCGACATGGTCGTGCCGCGCAAGGAACTGAAAGGCACGATTGCCCGCCTGCTGCGCATGCTCACCGGCCAGCCGGCCCTGGCGGAAGAGGCTGCGGACGATGAGCCGGATGCCGGTGCGCCGGAGCCTGCGCCGGAGATCCCCGCCAATGAGGAAAAGGCCGGCGCCTGAGCCTTTCCGTCAGCGCAAGAACACCGAACGGGCGGCCGGCCGCCGCCCCCTGCATGTGGATATCCGATGACGATCCGTCCCGCCGAAAGCCTTGCGCAAGTCGAGATCGAGCGGCTGTCCGCGCTGCACCCGCAGGGCTACAACCTGTCGCTGGACCGCGTGCGCGCGCTTCTGGAAAAACTCGGCAATCCGCAGGACCGCCTGCCGCCGGTGATCCACGTGGCCGGCACCAATGGCAAGGGCTCGGTCATTGCCTTCGCCCGTGCCATGCTGGAGGCCGCCGGCGCTTCCGTCCACGTCCACACATCGCCGCATCTCGTGCGCTGGCACGAGCGCTTTCGCATCGGAAAGCCCGGCGGCGGGGAACTCGTCGATGACGCTGTTCTGGCCGAGGCGCTGAGGCGCGTTGGCGAGGCCAATGGCGATGAGCCCGCAACCGTTTTCGAACTGACGACCGCGGCTGCCTTTCTCCTTTTCTCCGGACATCCCGCCGATGCCTGCATCCTGGAGGTCGGCATGGGCGGCCGCTTCGATGCCACCAATGTCGTGCGCGAACCGGCTGTCTCCGTCATCACGCCGATCTCGCTCGACCACGAGGCCTGGCTTGGCGACAAGGTGGAACTGATCGCCGCCGAGAAGGCCGGCATCATCAAGCCCGAATGCCCGGTCGTGATCGGCTTCCAGGAAAACGACATGGCCCGCGCCGTGCTGGAGGAAACCGCCCTGCGGCTGGAATGCGACTATGTCGCCTATGGCCAGGATTTCTGGGCCTACGAGGAGAACGGCCGCCTGGTCTACCAGGACAATGACGTGCTCTTTGACCTGACGTTGCCGGCCATGCCCGGCCGTTTCCAGCTTGCCAATGCCGCAACCGCCATCGCCGCCGTGCGCATGGCCGGGTTCGACATCGGCCACCGTGCCGCCGATACCGCCATGGAAGCCGCCGAATGGCCGGCCCGCCTGCAACGCCTGCATTCCGGCGATCTGGTGGAACTGGCGCCGGAAGGTGCGGAAATCTGGCTGGATGGCGGCCACAATCCCTCCGGCGCCCTGGTCATCGCCGAGGAACTGGCCGGACGCGGCGAGCGCGACGACCGCCCGCTCTTCCTCATCGCCGGCATGCTGAAGACGAAGAACCATGCCGGCTATTTCCGGGCCTATCAGGGCCTGGCGCGCCACTGCTACTGCGTGCCCGTTCCCGGCAGCGATGATGGCGAAAGCCCGGATGTGCTGGCCGCCCGCGCCCGCGAGGGGGGCCTGTCCGCCGAGCCGGTCAGTTCCGTGTCGAACGCGCTCAAGCTGATGCGCGAGACCTGGAGCGAGGACGACCTGCCGCCGCGCATCCTCATCTGCGGTTCGCTCTATCTCGCCGGGTCCGTTCTGGACGAGAACGGCACGCCGCCATCGTGACCGCGATGGAGCGCCTTCGCCTTCACCCTGATCCCGCTGCCGTCCGTAGCTCTGCGGCCAGCCTTTTCGAAACGCTGGCGCCGCGCCTGCGCGCGCTCCTGCCGGCAACTGCCGAAATCGCTCACATCGGTTCCACCGCCTGTGCCGGGCTGGAGACGAAGGGCGATGTGGACATCCTCGTGCGGGTGCCGCAAGCGGATTTTCCGGACGCGGACGCCGCGCTTGCCAGGGCGTTTCCGCGCAACAACGGCTCTGTCCGCACGCATGATTTCGCCGCCTTCGAAATGACGGGCGAACCGCTACCGGCCGGTATCCAGCTTGCCGCCATCGGCGGTGCCTTCGATCACTTTCACCTTTTCGCGGCCGCGCTTGCCGCCCATCCCGCCCTTGTCGAGGGTTTCAACGAGATCAAGCGCCTGTTCGACGGCCGGTCCATGGCCGATTACCGCGCCGCCAAGGCGCTGTTCGTCAACGCCGTGCTGGACGGCATCGCTCGCGGCGAGATCGCCCTCGCCTGACCCTCGCGGGTCTTCCCGCAGTCATGTGCTGCCCTTTCCTGCGTCAGCCATCCGGGCGTTCACGCCCCTCAAAGCCGCGTCATCCTCGGGACAAGACCCCGCATGAAATGAGCGAGCGGGGCGACGCATGAAACGGGCGAAAAGGGCTCCGCATTCCGTCCGGCGGGACCGGCGCGAGGGGTCGTCAGGCAGCCGCGCGCACGGCCGCGAAGAAGGCGGCAATCAACCCCGTATCCTTCACACCCGGCGCACTTTCCACGCCTGACGAAATGTCGAGTCCGGGCGGGTGGGCGATGCCGATGGCCTCCGCCACATTGCCGGCATGGATCCCGCCGGCCAGGAAATAGTCGAGGCCCGGCTCCAGCCCCTTGAGCAGGGCCCAGTCGAACGACACTGCATTTCCGCCGGGCAGGTCGGAACCCTTCGGCGGCTTGGCATCGAACAGGAACCGGTCCGCCACGCCCTTGTAGGGGGCGATCCTGACGAAATCGCCCGCCTGAGAAATCGCCAGCGCCTTCATCACGGGCAGGCCGTGGCGCGCCTTGACCGCCGCGACGCGCTCCGGGCTTTCCTTGCCATGCAGTTGCAGCATGTCCGGCTTCATTACGGAGACGATCTCGTCAAGCGTGGCGTCATCGGCATCAACGGTGACCGCGACGGACCGAACGTTGGCCGTACTTGCCAGCGCCGCCAGCCGAGCGGCGGTCTTCGCGTCCACATAGCGCGGGCTCTTCGCAAAGAAGATGAAACCCGCATGGGTTGCGCCGCCGTCAATGGCCGCGCGCACCGCTTCTTCCGTCTTCAATCCGCAGATCTTGATGTCCATGGGCGGGNCTTACCCCGAGCCTCAATCCGCCGCAAGCGGGCGGATGGGCGTTTCGCCGGGCAGGTATCCGTCCTCTGCCGGCGCAGGCGGTTCGGGGCGGACCGCGGACGGGTCGAGGCTCTGGCAGGCGGCGAGCAGGGCAAGGCCGGTCAGGAGCGCCGGGAACAGGAGCGGGAACGATCGCATCATGTGAACCCGATGGCCTGCAGGGCCTGCCCGTTGCGCTTCAGCCATGCTTTCGATTCGTCCATGCGCGGGCAGAGGTCTGCGCACAGTTTCCAGAAACGGGGCGAATGATCCATGTGCTTGAGATGCGCGCATTCATGGGCCACGAGATAGTCGATCACCGGGCGCGGCGCCATGGCGATGCGCCAGGAAAATGACAGCCCGCCGCCCGACGAGCAGGAGCCCCAGCGGCTCACCGTGTCCTTGTAGCGGATCGACGTGACGGCCCGCCCGCCCGCCGCGGCTGCGTGTCTGGCGACCAGCGGCTCGATCTCGGCGCGCGCCAGCTTCTTCATGTAATCGGCAAGCCGTCGCTTCAGATGGGCCCGGTCGCCATGAACGACCAGCACCGGTTCGCCNTCGAGCACGGTCCGCTCCACCGTGCCGCGTTTGCCCGGTTCGTGAATGATCCGGTGCGGCACGCCGAAAACCGGCAGCTTGACACCGGGGCGCAGGTCCGGACATTCGGGCAGTCTTGCCAGCCGGGACTCCAGCCAGCCGCGATGACGGTCGAGAAACCGGTCGATGTCGCGCTCGGGATGGCCCTCCGGCACGGTCACGCGCAGGCTTTGCCCGCCCGCGCCGATGCGCAGCGTGAGGCGCACGGCCTTGGCGCTTTCCACGATCTTCAGCGGCAGTTCGCGCCCTGCCACCATGTGCACGCGTTCGCGTGTCCTGGGGCCGGCGGGCCGGGGCTTGTTCTTTCGGGTGAGGAAACCGGGCAGCATGGCCGCGAATCCTAGCTGATTCCTCGCGGCCGTGAATCCGCAATCGTGAATGCCAAGAAAAAAGGCCGGGCCCTGCATCAGGGTCCGGCCGCATGGGTGCGGGGCAGGGAAGGGCCGTCAGATGTCGCTGGCCGGGATGTCCGGCATGCCGCCCGGGCGCCGGCTTTCGGCAGCCTTGGAGGCCTCGCGGTCGCGCATGAAGCGGTCGAACTCTTCCTTGTCCTTGGCCCGGCGCAGTTCGCGCATGTACATCTCGAACTCCTCGCGCATCGCGTCGATCTTGCGGCGCTCTTCGGCAAGCCGCTCGATTTCCGCTTCGCGCCAGTCGTCGAAGGCGACATTGCCGGTGCGGGCATGGCCGCGATTGCGGCCGCATCCGCGGAACTGGCGCGCCATGTCATCGGTGGCGCGGTTCACGTCGCGCTTGAAGCCATCCAGGCGGTCGCCCCAGATGATGTAGGCGAGCATGGCGAGGCCAAGCGGCCAGAAGACGACGAAACCCAGAACCATCAGGCCGATCGTGGCCGGGGTCCAGGCAGGTCTGATCAAAGCAGTTTGGGTCATGGTCAGCCATTCCTCTCGGTGGTAGCGGCCAACAGCGACCGCTTGATTTCGAGATGGGAAGGGAAAATCCGCGATTCAAGCACAATGCTTGTTAGAAACGGACAAGTATCTGTAAATAATNCGAAATATCGGTAACCTCAGGCGCTGTCGAGACGAATCCGGGCGACCATCCTTTCCGCCGCGCGGGTCAGCAGGGCAAGGTCCTGCGGTCGCGACAGCCGGTGGTCGCCGTCCTTGACGAGTGTCAGCGTCACGTCATCGGCGGGCAGGTGTTCCACCAGCCTGAGCGCATGGGCATGGGGCACATCGGGATCGGCCATGCCCTGGATGATGTGCACCGGGCACCATGTGTCGATCGGGCCTGTCAGCACGCGGTTGGCCTCGCCATCCTCGAACAGGGCGCGTGTGAAGACGTAAGGCGCCTCGTCATAGGCCGATGGCGCGGTGAAGAAGCCGTCGCGCTCCAGTGCCTGCCTCTGCTCATCCGTCAGGCGCGGGCCGTGCAGTTCGCTTGTGAAATCAGGCGCGGGAGCGATCAGGAGGAGGCCGGCGATCCGCCCCTTCTGCCCGCGGCGGGCCATCTCCTGCACCATGCGCAGCGCGATCCACGCCCCCATGGACGAACCGGCGAGGATCTGCGGCCCGCTCGATTGCGCGTCGAAGACGGCGAGCGATTCGGCAAGCCAGCGCGAGATCGTCCCGTCGGCGAAGTCCCCGCCCGAGGCGCCATGGCCGGAGTAGTCGTGACGCAGGAAGGCGAGGCCGTTTTCGTGCGCCCATGCGGTGAGCGCCTGGGCCTTTGTCCCGTCCATGGTCGACTTGAAGCCGCCCAGCCAGACAAGGCCCGGCCCGCCGCCTACCACGCGGCGCCAGGCGATGGCATTGCCCTCGACGTTGATCCGGCCGGCCTGCTCGTCCATGTGAATGGCCCCTCTGCCCTTTCGCACCTGTTTGCAACGCAGCAGGTGATTCATGCAACATTCTGTGCTATTGACTTTGCAGCGCGGCTGGAAGAAGTGCCGCACGAATGCCGGGAACAAGCAGCCCGGCAACGTCGTTCATTGGCGAAACAGTTGAGGAGACCACGACCATTCGCAGACCGTTCAGAGCGCCGCCTCCAGTCAAGGAAGGCCCGCGCGCCAATCAGGAAATCCGTGTCCCCCGAGTCCAGCTCATCGGCGAGGACGGAAGCAATCTCGGAGAAGTTTCGATACAGGACGCGCTCGCGCGCGCCGAGGATGCGGGTCTCGATCTCGTCGAGATCTCGCCGAACGCTTCTCCCCCCGTTTGCAAGATCCTCGATCTGGGCAAGCTGAAATACGAGAAGCAGAAGAAGGCCGCCGAGGCGCGCAAGAAGCAGAAGACCATCGAGATCAAGGAGATCAAGATGCGTCCCAACATCGACACCCACGATTACGAGGTGAAGATGAAGGCCGTGCGGCGCTTCTTCGAGGACGGCGACAAGGTCAAGGTCACGCTGCGTTTCCGCGGCCGCGAGATGGCGCACCAGGAACTCGGCATGCAATTGCTGAACAAGGTTCGCGCCGAGGTCGAGGAAATCGCCAAGGTGGAGGCCGAGCCCAAGCTGGAAGGCCGCCAGATGATGATGGTCCTGGCGCCGCGCTGACCGGCGCCTGCCACTGACTGATCATCGAACCGGCGTCCTTTGGGGCGCCGGTTTTTTCTTGTCCGCGCGCCTGCATGGCCCGCCACGCGCCGATGCACTCCTTCCCGTTGTCAGGCCCGGATATCGTCTCCCGCGTCATCCCCGGGCTTGTCCCGGGGATCTGGCACCGCCCGGCCGATACGCCCTCGGCTCTCGGGCAACGGCATGGATCGCCACCGCCGTGGATCCNCGGGACAAGCCCGGGGATGACGGTCGCGAGGGGGAACGCAGGAGGGACTCCGGAACGGTTACCCATTCCCTCTGGGCAAGTGATAGCGCTGGAAAAGGCGAAGATTCTGCAAGTGCCCTGACCCCCGTGGCGCCGCCGCAAGCACTGTCAGGCCCGGATATCGTCTCCGGCGTCATCCCCGGGCTTGTCCCGGGGATCTGCCACCGCCCGGCCGATACGCCCTCGGCTCTCGGGCAACGGCATGGATCGCCACCGCCGTGGATCC
>PAPF01000013.1 GCA_002708825.1 Phyllobacteriaceae bacterium
CGTGATCGCGGCCGTCAGAGACGTCTTGCCGTGGTCAACGTGGCCGATCGTGCCAATGTTCACATGCGGCTTGTTGCGCTCGAATTTACCCTTCGCCATCGATATGTCTTCCCGTGATGATTTGGCTTGATTACCCGGCGGCCCGGAACGATGAGTGCGCCAAATAAGGCTTTAACGGTTTGGACGCAAGCTTCAATTTGGCTTGGTGCGGGCTCTTTTTGAGCTTTGCATGGCCTTCCGGGCACGCGGACTTGAAAACCGCCATCGCCGCCTGCATCTCATTGCCGTCTCGAACAATGGAGCCACGCGATGATTGCCGCGATTCGCCGCGCCGTCACTTCCCCCCTCTTCGACCAGGCCATCATGGCCATCATCGTCGTCAATGCCGTGACCCTGGGCCTTGAGACCAGCGCCACCGTGATGGCTGCCGCCGGCGGGTTGCTCAAGACGCTGGACATGATCTTTCTATGGATCTTCACCGTCGAACTGGCGTTGAAGCTGCTCGTTCACGGCCGCCAGTTTCCGCGCGACCCATGGCGCATCTTCGACCTCGCCGTCGTCGCCATCGCCTGGATTCCGGCCGCCGGTCCTTTGTCCGTGCTGCGCGCGCTGCGCATCCTGCGCGTCCTGCGGCTTGTCGGCATGGTGCCGTCGCTGCGCCGGGTGATCGGCGGCCTGCTCGCCGCCCTGCCCGGCATGGGCTCGATCATGGGCCTGCTCGCCCTGGTCTTCTACATCTTCTCGGTCATCGCCACGAAGCTGTTCGGCGCGTCTTTTCCCGAATGGTTCGGTTCGCTCGGCGCCTCCGCCTACACGCTGTTCCAGGTGATGACGCTGGAAAGCTGGTCGATGGGCATCGTGCGTCCGGTCATGGAAGCGTATCCGGCGGCCTGGCTGTTCTTCATCCCGTTCATCGTGGCGACCACCTTTACCGTCCTGAACCTGTTCATCGGCATCATCGTCTCGGCCATGCAATCCGAGCACGAGCAGAGCGCCGCCGAGCAACGCGAGACGCTGCACGCCGACCAGGAGCAGATGCTCAACGAAATCCGGATGCTGGCAAGCGAGGTGAAAGCCTTGCGCGAACAGGTTTCGGCGCGGCGGTCTGCCGATACGGCCGAATGACAGTTGTGAGGGGGACTGGAGCGGGTAGCGGGAATCGAACCCGCATATTCAGCTTGGAAGGCTGCTGCTCTACCATTGAGCTATACCCGCACATCTGCCAGGCCGGTGGTGGAGGGGGCTGGATTCGAACCAGCGTACGCATAGCGAACGGATTTACAGTCCGTCTCCTTTAACCACTCGGACACCCCTCCGGAACCGGTCCTGAGGCAGAGCCACGAGGCATTTCGCAAGACCAGCAAGCGTCTGGAAAACCTTCGCCGCCGAACCGCGAGTGGCCTTATGGCGATTGCGTCCAAGCCTGTCAACCGGGCCGGATGCATTCTCGTGCGGATTTTTTCCCGGCCGCGGCAAACCCCATAGGCAGCGCCGGCGGGCGCTGGTAAAGGAACCCCATGAGCGATGACGACAAACCTTCCCGCGGCGACCGCGACAGCCATTACGCCAAGTTGCGCCGCGCACACCGCGATGCCAAGCGGGGCGGCCCGCCGCCGCGCCGCAAGTCCGCGCCGGTGGCAGGCGACATGCCCGACGACGGCCTCGTGCGCCTTTACGGCCTGCACACCGTGCGCGAGGCGCTGGCCAATCCGGCGCGCCGTTGCGAACGGCTGCTGGCAACGCGCAACGCCCTCTCGCGCCTCGGCGTGGAAGACGAAGCGGCCCTGCCCTTCCCCGTGGAAATCGTGGAGCCGAAAGCCATCGACCGCATCACGGGTTCCGAGGCCGTCCACCAGGGCGCGCTGCTGGAGGTCCGCCCGCTGGACCCCAAACCCCTCGACGCCCTGGGCGACACCCGGCTTGTGCTCGTCCTCGACCAGGTCACCGATCCCCACAATGTCGGCGCGATCATGCGCTCGGCGGTCGCCTTCGGGGCGGGCGCGCTCATTACCACCGCGCGCCACAGTCCCGCCGAAAGCGGCGTCCTGGCCAAGTCGGCCTCCGGCGCGCTCGAACACATCGACCACATCACCGTCCGCAACCTCGCGGAAGCGCTGGAGACACTGGCTGCTGCCGGCTTCCAGACGATCGGGCTGGATTCCGACGGTCCGCTTGAACTTGAAGCGACGCTTGCAGGCGGGCGCATCGCCCTGGTGCTCGGCGCCGAAGGCAAGGGCTTGCGCCAGAAGACGCGCGACACCGTCGCCGCGCTGGCCCGCCTCGACATGCCGGGGGCCATCCGATCGCTCAACGTCTCCAACGCTGCCGCGATCGCCCTCTACGCGGCCACGCGGCATCTGTCGGCCACCCCCTGACTGCCTGCCGCGCAGGCACATTGCCCAGCATGCAGGCACCTGCCTGCCCGATCCCCCTTGCTCGACCGCCCGCCCCGCCTTGCAGCCAACTGGCTTGCCTTTTGCTTCCCAAAATCGTGAAATGGTTCAGCCAAGCCTGATACTTGAAGGCCGGATTGGAAGGAGGGCAGCGTTTCCGTGACAGCGTTCGACGAGATGCGAAAGGACGAGACAACCCGCTGGCCCTACCAGAGCTATGACGAGTGGTATGCGCGCCAGACCGCCGAGGACCTGAAGCGCAAGAGCGCCGACGCCGAGCAGGTCTTCCGGCGCACCGGCATCACCTTCAACGTCTACGGCGAGGCGGAAGCAGCCGAACGCCTGATCCCCTTCGATATCGTTCCCCGCATCCTGTCGGGCGCCGAATGGCGCCGCCTGGCCCAGGGTATCGAACAGCGCGTCGTCGCCCTCAATGCGTTCCTCGACGACATCTACAACCGCCAGGAAATCGTCAAGGCCGGCCGCCTGCCCGTCGAACTGATCGCCCGCAACAAGACCTTCCTGCCCGAAATGCTCGGCATGAAGCCGCCGGGCGGTGTTTACACCCACATCATCGGCACCGATATCGTTCGCACCGGCGAACATGATTTCTACGTGCTGGAGGACAATGCGCGCACGCCATCCGGCGTCTCCTACATGCTGGAGAACCGCGAGACGATGATGCAGCTTTTCCCCGAACTGTTCCGCGACATCCGGGTGCGCCCGGTCGAGAACTATCCGGAATTGCTGCGCCGCTCGCTGGAGGCGGTCGCCCCGCCCGTCTGCGACGGCCCGCCCACGGTCGCCGTGCTGACGCCCGGCATCTACAATTCCGCCTATTTCGAACACGCCTTCCTGGCCGACCAGATGGGCTGCGAACTGGTGGAGGGCTCCGACCTGCGCATCGAGAACGGGCGCGTGGCGATGCGCACGACGGCCGGATACAAGCCGATCGACGTCCTCTACCGACGCGTCGACGATGATTTTCTCGACCCGCTCACCTTCCGGCCCGATTCAGCGCTCGGCGTCGCCGGCATCATGGATGTCTACCGCGCCGGCGGCATCACCATCGCCAACGCACCCGGCACCGGCATCTCCGACGACAAGGCGATCTATTCCTACATGCCGGAGATCGTCGAATTCTATACCGGCCGCAAGGCGATCCTGCCCAACGTGCCGACCTGGCGCTGCTCCGAGGCTGACAGCCTGGCCTATGTGCTGGAGCATCTGGGCAGCCTCGTGGTCAAGGAGGTGCACGGCTCCGGCGGTTACGGCATGCTGGTCGGCCCGGCCGCCAGCAAGAAGGAACGCGAGGCCTTCGCCGCCAAGCTGAAGGCCAATCCCGCCAACTACATCGCGCAGCCGACCCTGGCGCTGTCCACCTGCCCCATCCTGACCGAAAAGGGCCTTGCGCCGCGCCATGTGGACCTGCGCCCCTTCGTGCTCGTATCCGACCAGGTGCGCATCGTGCCGGGCGGACTGACGCGCGTGGCGCTGAAGGAGGGCTCGCTCGTGGTCAATTCCAGCCAGGGCGGCGGCACCAAGGACACCTGGGTACTGGACGACTGACATGCTTTTGGGACGCACCGCCAACGGCCTCTACTGGATGCACCGCTACATCGAGCGGGCCGAGAACATCGCCCGCCTCGTCGACACCGGCCATCACGTCGCACTGACCGGCGACGGCGACCAGATCGATTCCTGGACATCCGTCCTGCAAAGCGCCGGCGCGGCAGGTGCCTTCCAGGCGGTTCACGGACAGGTCGACGCACAGAAGGCGATCGACTTCATGCTGCGCGACGAATCGAATTCCTCTTCGGTGCTGCAATGTTTCGAGACCGCGCGCAGCAACGGGCGCATGGTGCGCACCGCGCTCACCCGCGAGGTCTGGGAAAACATCAACACCGCCTGGATGAACCTGAAGGCAGCGCTCTCCAGCCCGGTCGACGAGAAGCGGCTTCCCGAACTGCTGAACCTGATCAAGCGTGAATCCGCGCTCATCCGTGGTGCATTCGTGGGAACGATGCTGCGCGACGAGCGCTTCGATTTCGCCCGCCTTGGCACGTTCATCGAACGGGCGGACAATACTGCGCGCATTCTCGACGTGAAATATTACGTGCTGCTGCCCGGCACCTCCTGGGTCGGTTCGGCGCTGGATACCCAGCAGTGGGAATCGATCCTGCGCTCGGTCTCCGCCCACCGCTCCTACCGCTGGGTCTATGACGTGCGCTACAAGCCGGCCAACATCATCGACTTCCTCGTCCTCAATCCGCGCATGCCGCGCTCGCTGGCCTTCTGCGCCACCAACATCGTCGACAATCTGGACTATCTCGAACGAGACTATGGCGTGCGCCATGCCTGCCACGACACCGCCGGGGAAACGCTTGCCCGGCTCAAGGCGACATCGGCCACTGACATCATCGACAAGGGCCTTCACGAATTCCTCATCGAGTTCATTTCCGGCAACAACAAGCTCGGCAACGAAATCGCCGACGCCTACCGCTTCTATTGACCGCCATGCGACTGACGATCCGCCATCACACGGAATATCTCTACGACCGGGCAGTGCCCTATGCGCTGCAGCGCCTGCGCCTCGTACCGCGCGACGACGCGGCCCAGACGGTGGCGTCCTGGACGCTGGACATCACCGGCGGCCTGGTCGAGGCGCGCTATGTCGACGGATACGGCAACGAAACCTGGCTGGTCAGCGCCCGCGACGGCACCGATCACCTGTCGATCGAGGCCACGGGCGTGATCGAGACCCGTGACACCTCCGGCGTGCTCGGGATCAACAGGGGCCCCGCGCCGCTCTGGCTTTACGTCGGCCCCACCGCGCTGACGCAGCCCGACGAGGCCATCCGCGCGCTGGCCGGGGAAACCGGCGGGCGCGGCGATCTCGACAGCCTCCACAGGCTGATGCACCTGATCGCCGACCGGGTCGCCTACGAATCCGGCCGGACGAGTTCGGCCACGACCGCGGCCGAGGCACTGGCCGGCGGGCACGGCGTCTGCCAGGACCATGCCCACATCTTCTGTGCCGCGGCCCGGACCATGGGCGTGCCGGCGCGCTACGTGTCGGGCTATCTCTACATGGACGGCACGGAGCAGCAGGTCGCGAGCCATGCCTGGGCCGATGCCCATGTCGACGGGCTGGGCTGGGTCGGCTTCGATTGCGCCAACCGGATGTGCCCGGACGACCGCTATGCGCGCATTGCCCATGGCCGCGACTACACCGAGGCCGGCCCCGTCTCGGGCATCCGCTTCGGCCACGCGGAAGAAACGCTTGCGGTCAACATAAACGTGGAGCAGTAATCGCAACGTGTGCAATCACGCACGGACCGATTCCCGCCATGACCTATTGCGTCGCCCTGAAGATGAACCGCGGCCTGGCCTTCATGTCCGACACGCGGACCAATGCCGGTGTCGACAACGTGTCGGTCATGCGCAAGATGTTTTCCTGGGAGGTCGAGGGGGAACGCTCCATCGTCCTCCTCTCGGCCGGCAACCTGGCCACGACCCAGGCGGTGGTCAGCCTGCTGGACGAGCGCTCCAAGGCGCCGGGCGAGCGCCGCTCCACCCTTCTCGACACGCCGTCCATGTTCCAGACCGCGCGTCTGGTGGGCGATACGCTGAAGGAGGTGATCGCCTCCACGGCCCAGGGCGGCCAGAAGGCGGAATCGACCTTTCATGCCAATTTCATCGTCGGAGGGCAGATCCGGGGCAGCGAACCGCGCCTGTTCATGATCTATCCCGAAGGCAATTTCATCGAGGCAAGCGACGAAACGCCCTTCTTCCAGATCGGCGAGCACAAGTATGGCCGGCCCATCATCGTGCGCGCCTATGATCCGGACATGACCTTTGCCGAAGCCGCCAAGCTGCTGATCGTGTCCTTCGATTCCACGGTGCGCTCCAACCTGTCGGTGGGCATGCCGCTTGACCTGATGTTCTATGACAAGGACAGCTTCAGGCTTCGCCAGCGCCACCGCTTCACCACCGACGACCCCTATTACCGGACGATTTCGGAGGGCTGGTCGGAAGCCCTGCGCGCCGCCTTTGCCCGCCTGCCCGATTACGACCAGGCCTGACCGCTCCTGCCTCTGTGCAGGCATACCAAAATGCTTGCAGCCCGCGCCGATTGTGGTAGGCATGGCGCCGGCGCCCTTGTAGCTCAGTTGGTAGAGCACCTGATTTGTAATCAGGGGGTCGGCGGTTCGAGTCCGTCCGGGGGCACCATTTATCCTCTGAAACTCTTGTATTCCTTGGCTTCCGGCACTTTCGCGTGTACCGATTTGCCTCTCCGGTGTACCGGAATGTGGACCGGTTGTGAAGCCGTGGACGCGGTATAGGGAAGCCTGCCGACCACCCCCGCCCCCACCGGGGGTAAATGGGTTTTCAGCACATACGAATTGCCGTCACAGATTTTTCGGGAAAAGGTCCGGGGCTTCTCCTCCCCGGCGATGTACCCGCCCGTCAGCGAGGTTCACTTGCATCGGATGTAGGCGAACCTCGTCGCTGTCCAAGGTCGTGAAGCGGCTGGGCGAGAACACCAAGTTGCCGGATCGCTTGTCCACGGCCACGCTGACCCTTCACCCGATGAAGGGTAACGTCATCCTGATTGACATCGCGCCGCTCGTCGTCTGCCAAGCGCCTGTAGGCCGTTCCTTTCCCAGAGATCAGACCTCTGGGAACGAGGCGCCCCAAGTGTAATCCGATTACACTTGGAAACCTCGTCAGCGTCCAGGGGCGGCAGGCGTTGGTCACATGCCCAAGGCCAAGAACGTTGCACACGTCACGGGCCACGAACCACGGCCCCCGTCGATGTCCACGACGCGGATGGTGTCAACAACGCCCTTATGCCAAACATTTCACGGAGGCGTGTATTTACGTTCTAGGGAAAAGCCTGCATTATAAAATGCCTCAGGAAGAGGGGCCGACCAAATAGAAGCCGACCCCTCTCCTCGGGGAGCCACCGGCTCGGGGGCTGTACCACTTAGTCTTGGAGGACGGGTACAGTCCCAAGCCGGAACTCTTCTATAGTGCAATCCGCCAATTTCGTCACCGACTAAATATAGTACAGACGCCGTACTAGGGTGACTATTTCGTGATCGATCGGTCCGAGAAATGATATTTAAGCGATTGATATATATAGAATATTGGCGATCTCCAGCGCATCCAATTGCTTTTTTCTGTGTGACCTTCTCAACATAAACATTTATTCCGGCGCCTCGGTAGCGGCGGTAAGCGCAAGCCCGCTTGCCTTCATGGCCTTCGCCGGGGTCATAGGCTTGGCCCCCGGGTTACCCCCGAGTGCCTTGACGGTTGCCGCCTGCTTCGCGGCCTGCGCTGCCCGGGCCTCCTCCATGATCTGTTCGCGGCGTTGCTGCCGGGACAGTGATGGGGTTTCATCAAGCCGTGTGCGGTAGCGGACCAGCAGCCTGTCAATCTCCCGAAGGACACCCAGGGCGTCCTTTTCGGACGCAAGCGCCTTGTCTCGCTGCGCCGCCATGCTTGCCACTTCCGCCTTGAGGGCGGCGATTTCTGCGGCCTGCGCTGACACGGTTTCGGTGCGGTCCAGTTCGTCCAGTTGTGCGAGGAGTTCGTCGCGGGTGAGTTTCGTCTTGGTCATGATCTGTTGTCCTTTGTCTTGATGAGGGTGGGCGCGGTCAGTCCGCGTCGGGGAGTGAGTTGTACCAGTAGCTATAGGCTGCCCCGATGAGACCACCGGGAACCTTGCCGGTCACAATGTCGGTCAACACGCGCCGTGCTATCGGGTCAGGGGTTGCGCCTGCGGCATAGACAAGAGCGTTGTACGCTTCCGTGCCAATCTCCCGCTCCGCCAAGGCGCGGGTATCTTCCACGGCCATGCCGATGAGCGTTGATGCGGCCTGCGTATCAAGCCCCAGCGTCTCGCTCACAGTGGCAAGAGTGCCGTCAAAGTCGCCAGCTTCAATAAGAGCCAGCGCACCGTCCACGTCATCCGGGTCCACGCCCGTGACCATTTCCCGGAAGGTGTCACTTGCGATGCCATCGCCTTCGTCCCGTTCGGTGGTGTCTGCCGGATCGCTGTCATGCTCTCCGGTCATGTGAGGTTCACGCCGGGGGTTGTCCGGGGAACCTTGGGTGTCCTGCGGGTGCCCCTCGGTGCCGATCCCGAGGGATGCGGCAACATCGGCGTCCACATACGTCCCCAGTTCCGGGACCCATGTGGTGCCCTCGGGGGCAACCGGTGCAGCCATGCCGGAGGCAACGCTCGGGCTTGTCCGGTCGATAGCTGTTGCTTCCATCTGTTCGGCGTAGTCGGTGAAGTCGTCATGGAAACCCATGTCGCTGTTCTCCTGTCTGTTGTTGGTGGTGGACGGTGTCAGGCTGCGGATGCGCGAAGCTGCGCCACGGCATGTTTGGCGAAGTCGAGGAGCGGCATGGCTCCGGCTTCATTTGTCTCGACCGTCTGTTCCCAGAACGGACCGGGACGCCCTAGGGCTAGCCCGTAGATTGACCGGGCGCTTGCCAGTGCATCGGCTCCAAGTGCCGCCTTGACCGCACCGGAAATGCTGGACTTGCGGTACTGCTGTTCAAGCGTGACGATGACCGGGTGCATCGGGCCATCGGCGGTATGGATGACGGTGGAGGTGTCCGCATGCCGGATGCGCTTGGTCACCGGCATGGTGGGGCCTGACCGTTTGGTGGTCCACCGCCCCGCCTGCGCGGCGACGAAACGCTTGCGTTGTGACGGCAGTCCGTCGAAGTACGCGGCGCACCACCCCTCGACCGCCAGGGCGCGGACAAAGAACCGGTCCAGCCGCCTGCCGTCCTTGGCCATGCAAGCCTTGATGATCTCCACGCGACCCGCTTGGGAGACGCGCTTGTGCATGTCGGATGCCTTCGCCACCCAGCTTGCCGGGCGCTGCCATTGCTGGACGTGTCGGCGCTCCTCCACCTCGACATACTCCCGGTCCCTGTCAGACAGGATTGCGCGGAAGTCATCTATGACGCGCTCGAAGATCATGATTTCCGCAAGCGGCGGGATGGTCGCAACCGGGTCCCCGGCCCTCCGGGCGCGGTCAGTGTGCTTCTTGCAGAACCGCCCGTAGGGGTTCCGGTGCTTGTCGCAACCGGGCACGTCGCAACGGTCCCGCTCGTTCTCTGCGGGTATCCTGCGGAGACGGTCCTTGCATCCGTGCCGGGTCTGGGTGAGCCAATCAATGGGTTTACCACAGGTTTTTTCCATAGCCTCACTACTCCTATTTGTGGTAACGTTCGTTTGGACGGTCGAATTCATGGAGAGCCTATCGCTTTGTCGAAACCGCTTTTGCCCCAGAGGGGTTCTTCACGGCGCTTTGTGGTTTCGACCGTTCACCAATGCGGGCATGTCCCAAGGGGGAACCCCGGGGGTCACTCAAGTTCACATTCGCGGAACCTGCGGAACCGGGGTGTCTCGCCCTCGCCTTCCGTGACGGTCAGTCCTGCCCATTCGCCAATCGGCTTCGGGCGGAAGCATGGGGTATCCCCGCGATAGACCGTGAGCGTATCGGCGGGGTCCGCGTGACCCTCGCGGATCATCTTGCGGGCAAGGCTGCAAATGGCGCTGCCACGCTGGACGCGGACAGAATGGGCACCGCACCGGGCGGTGTGCGACCCTTCAAGGTCGAAGCGGATAACGGGCAACTCTTGTCTCCGTCATGAAGCTGGGTGCTGCCGACCGTGGAGGAGCGGCAGGAGGTCGCCGGTGCGATGACACCGGGCGGGGGTGAGACCACGCTCCACGCCTCCGACCGCCCAGCCCTGCGGGGCATGGTTTGGCTCGGTTCGGAGTGGAGATGGTGCGGATGGTGGTGGAGCGGCGGCGGGGCCTCGGGGGTGCCCTAGGGGTGCCCCAAGTGTGGCATTAATGCAACACATTCCTGACCGGCGCTACGTACTGAAAAAGGGAAGACCATGCCGATGATAGCCGCACAGGCGCTAGCCAGGGCGGAGCACTGCGCCCCGGGGCAAACCTTTGGGCCATCATCGGGCACGGTGGACAACAGAAGACCTAGGCCGGGCCTTCCGCATGGTGGGAACGGTATAGGAGGAGGTGGACGGGACGCCTCGGGTGAACCCCGGGTGACCCCGAGGGGGCGTCATACTGCCGACCGAGCATAGGACAGGAGGAGGTGTTACCGCTGGGGTGCACCGGCAGGGAACCGATGGTCACCGAGGGGGAACCCTAGGGGGAACTCCTCCACCTTCATCAACAGATAGGACCAGCAGGGACACCTTGAGGAGAACCATAAGTTACCTTGAGGTGTCTCATCTACATCTGTCCCTCCGTATGAGCGGGTTTTAGCGGGCCTTGCTGTCAGCCTGCCCGGAAACGGGTGCCCGGCGATTAGGCATTCTCTCCGATAACGGAGGAAAATCAATAGTTTACAACGATTTCTGGTCTTGCTATGTCATGCCTGCGGCATCACTCCCGCCGCATTCACCCAACCAACCTGGAGAACCATGCATGGACGACACCCTCGACCCCCGCTTCTACGCAATCACCTACTTCGACGAGACCGGCGAACCGACCGTCACCTGCTTCGTTGTCGCCTTCGATGAGTTCGGCGCTGCCGATCTCGGATGGCAGATCAGCCCGAACGCCGTTGACTTCGAGGTGGTGGAAAGCCCGCTCCCGAACCTGCCCACACGCAAAGCCGCTTGAGCCGATCCCGCTCATGCGCCGCGCCGCGTTTGGTGTGTGCCGTATGGGCCGGTTTTAACTGACACCGCCCGGGACCCTGCCGGAAACACCGGAGAAAACCCGGGCGGTCGGGGCCGTAGAAGCGCAAGGGGGCCTTGGGGGTACCTCGGGTACCTCCGGCGCAAGAACGCGCTGTACGGGCTGGACCGCCCGCCCCTTTTATGGATTACAGCGAAGACAGGGACGCATTTCGGCGCGATCCAGTGATTGCGCTACACGATATGCTTTGTCGCGGTCTGCAAACGGCCCATGCCATTTGCCGTTGCTCCCGCTATCTTGTTCGTGAATTCCCGCGCCATTGTTGCAGGCGGAGCAGTCGGCCCGGTGAATTCTTCCCCGATTGCGGGTCCAATTCTCATATACGTAATAGGTCATCGGGAGCCTCCTTTCCGAGAGGCCTCCCATTAAGGGCACCGTTCTCGAAAAAGCTAGTTAGATTCTTTCCTGTGACCACGCTTTTTCTAGCCACTTCCGCTTAACCTCCAAGGACGTGCCGCGCCCGTAGTTCGCTGCGCTGTCCTGTTCGCTATGCCCCATGATCTCCCGTGCAAGGTGTTCCGGGCAGTCCACGTCCCGGAGCCGGTCCTTCATGCGATGCCGGACGCTGTAGCCAACCTTCTTGGGGTCAGTCACCACCTTGCGGAGCCGCTTCATCAACGCTTGGGAGCAACTGTCATTGCCCCGGGGCTTTGCGTACTGCGGAAAGAGCGGGCTGGATTTCTCCAAGTCGCCCTTGGCATTCTTGATCCGCTCCAAGATCGCGTCAGGTATAGGCACCTCCCGCTCGCTGCGCTCGGTCTTGAGGTCCCGGAATGCATTGCCCCGGATATTGATGGTCCTGCGCTTCGCGTCCACGTCACCCGATAGCAGGCCGGTAACCTCCCCAAGCCGTGCCCCGGTGTCCCGGAGGAGCAACCAGATAAGCCCGAGGTCATCCTCGGTTTCCATGACCGGTGCAAGTGCCTCCATGTCGGCTTCATCCAGCGGCTCCCGGTCATCCCTTCGCGCCCGGGCACCTTGGATGTTCCAGCGGTGGAAGGGGTTGACCATTTCGAGGTCCCATTCACGGATGGCTTCGCTCACCGCACCGGACAGGTCATTCATGTAGCGGCGGGCTGATGCGGCAGACATTTCCGAAAGCAAGCCCTCGACCAGCGGGCGAACCTCCACGCGCTTCAAGAGCCGGAGGGGCCTGCGGGTCACCTTGTCATCCCCGAGGTATTTGATGAGCCGCGCCTTGTGCCGCTCAATCCGGGTTTCAATCTGCCGGTCTGTCACCGCCTTGCCGGTCTTCCGGCGCTCGCCATATTCATCCAGGGCGACTTCCAAGGTTGCCGGAAGGTAACCCCGGGCGACACCCACAAGGGCATCCTCCGATACCCCGGTAGTCTTTTCCAACTCCTCTATGACGGCATCGAAGGCGTAGGACAGGTTCTCATTCTCCTCGCTCATCCCGCCTTGCAGGGCTATCAGGTCCGCGACGTTGAAGCCGTGCCGCTCCATTACCGCCATGATCTTTGCCCGCTCCGTTGCCTTGGGGTGCGGCTTGGCGGCAAGCATCTTCTCCACCTCCGCATTGACTGCGGCGTGTTTCTGCAATGCCTTCACATAGTCGCGCCCTAGTGACTTCTTGATTTCCCGGACACCCACGGTATCCCGGAGTTCCGGAGGGACCCTGCGGCGATACCCGAATACCCCCGTCTTGGAGACGGTCATGTGTTGCGGGAGGGCTTGGCGCTGCTTCGCTTTAGGCGGCATTTTCGAGGCTCCATGTACCGAATGGTGTACCACTTGAAGCATCGAACGCCTATCAAATCAAGCATTTTCAGTGGGATAATGCCTATGTTTGGTTCCATCCGGGGGCACCATTTTTCAAGGACATGACCGGATTTCGATCCGCGGCATCGGCGCTCCGGGTTGCAGACGGCTGGCAAGGGAGCCGGCCAGCAAGGCGGCTCGCCCCTGGCCGGACCTGTCATGCTCGCTGATCACGCCAGGGCCTGCCCTCCGCCTGAACGGGAATCCGTTTGGAACTGATCGCACCCGGACGAGGTTGACGTTATGCGAAGGCGGCCGGGCGCGGCACGCGCAACCGCCGTCAACGGCAGCCCGTCCCGCCCGCGCCTTCCGGCAACTGCCATGTCCTTCATGAACCGATCGGAGATCCCATGACCAAGTCGTCCAGGCCCATCACCGAGGAACAGCCCGCGCCCGGCGAACACGGCGACACGCAAAAGCGGAAGAAGCCAAACCCGTCCGGTCCGATCACGGAAGAGCAACCGCGAACGGACAAGCCGGAAGGCGAAAACAGGGACAAGTGATTTCGCCCCCACCCGGAATGCCGGGGAAACCACCGCGAGGAGCGGTTCCCCGCATTCCCGGCCTGTCCCCCCGGCCTGTCATGCATCGCGCTCCCAGAAGCGCAGCCGGCCGCAGGTTTCGACGAAACGGTCGCAATCGGTATCGCCAAGCGCAAACATCCCCCCGTCGGGGCTTTCAGGCAGTCCCGCGGCCTTGAGCAAGGCTCGCGCGCCATCATTGTAGAGGATGAACTTCTTGTGCGCGAAGGCATCCGCCACCCAGACCCGCGCCTCATGCATGCCTGAAAGCTTCTCTGCGCCGTCCTCGTCCAGCAGTATGGCCACCGCATCGAACAGCGCCGAGGGCCCGCCATCGATCTTTTCCTGAACGCCGATCTCGCTGCCGTCGCCGGCAACGACGCCACCGATCCTCGGCGCCACCACCACCATGCCAGCCTTCACGCGCTCCAGTTCATCGCGAAGCCGCGCCACCATGCCGGCATCCACGCCATCGGCAGTCAACAATCCCAGGCGCCTGCCGGCAAAGCTGTCGGGCCCGTTCCTGAGAATGCTCAGCGCCGGCGATTCCGGCAGCTCCGTCAGCGGTTCGCGCGCCGGTTCCGGTCTGTCCGGCAGGTCAAGGGCGAGACCCTCGGCGACGTCTTTCGCAAGTTCCTCATCGATATGGCGCAGATGCCCGACCAGGCGCGCGCGGATGGCCGGGGTCTCCACCTTGGAGAGTTCGAACACCAGCGCGTCGGCGATATGCGCCCGTTCCGGTCCGGTCTGGCTGACGTAGAACTGGCGCGCCTGGCTGTAGTGATCGGCAAATGTCTCGGACCGCTGCCGGAGCTTTTTGCCATCGACGGCCTGCGGATGGCTGACAAACCCCGTGTCAGGGTCCTCGCGCGGGCCGCCCTGCTCGCCACTCCAGGAATTCGGCTCGTAATTCGCGCGCCCGGCGGGATTGCGCATGGCCATGTGGCCGTCCTGCTGGAAGCTGTGGACCGGGCAACGCGGGGCATTCACCGGGATATGCGTGAAGTTCGGGCCGCCAAGGCGCTTCAACTGGGTATCGAGATAGGAAAAATTCCTGCCCTGCAGGAGGGGATCGTCGGTGAAGTCGATGCCGGGCACGACATTGCCGGTGTGAAAGGCAACCTGCTCGGTCTCGGCAAAGAAATTGTCGACGGCCTCGTTGAGCACAAGCCGGCCCACCTTGCGCACCGGCACCTCTTCCTCGGGAATGATCTTGGTGGCATCGAGAATGTCGAAGGCGAAATCGTCGGCGAATTCCTCGTCGAACACCTGCAGGCCAAGTTCCCACTCGGGAAAATCGCCCGATTTCAATGCATTCCACATGTCGCGCCGGTGGAAGTCCGGATCGGCGCCATTGATCGTCACCGCCTCGTTCCACGTCACGGATTGAAGCCCGAGCTTCGGTTTCCAGTGGAACTTGACGAATTGCGACTTGCCGTCCGCATTGATCATCCGGAACGTGTGCACGCCGAACCCTTCCATGAAACGGAAGGAACGCGGGATGGCACGGTCCGACATGATCCACATGACCATGTGCATCGCTTCCGGCGTCAGCGAGATGAAGTCCCAGAAATTGTCATGCGCCGTCTGGGCCTGTGGAAAGCCCCGGTCAGGCTCCTGCTTGGCGGCATGGATGAGATCCGGGAATTTCATGGCATCCTGGATGAAGAAGACCGGAATGTTGTTGCCGACGATGTCCCAGTTGCCCTGCTTCGTATAAAGCTTGACCGCGAAGCCGCGGACGTCGCGGGCGAGGTCCGGCGACCCCTTGTTTCCGGCCACGGTCGAGAAACGCACGAAAGCCTCCGTCCTTTCGCCCTTGCGCTGGAAGAGGTCGGCCAGCGTCAGGTCCGACAGGCTTTCATAGTTTTCGAAAAAGCCGCGCGCGCCGAACCCGCGGGCATGCACCACGCGTTCGGGAATGCGTTCGTGGTCGAAATGGAAGATCTTCTCGCGGAAATGGAAATCCTCCATCAGCGTGGGACCGCGGCTGCCCGCTTTCAGCGAATTCTGGTCATCGGAGACCGGAACGCCCTGCTGGGTGGTCATGACCGGCCGTTTCCCGCCGGCCGTCTGGTGTGTCTCGCCACCTTTCGCGATGTTTTCCCGGTCGTCCTTGCTCATGATGTCTCTCCTGTCTTCCAATCCCGGGCCCGGCATGGCGCGCACCGCCAATGGCAGGCCAGGAAGGGTGGTGGTGATACGCGTGGCGTCTCCGTCGCTCGTGGCAGGCATTGCCGCGTGCAGCCGGTGCCGGGCCTCAATCGGCGATGGGCGCGCCGCCGTCGGGATGCAGCACATGGCCGGTCATGTAGGAGGCGTCATCGCAGGCCAGGAAAAGCACCGATGGCGCCACCTCGTTCGGCTGGCCGGGGCGGCCGAGCACGCTGCCCTTGCCGAAGTCCTTCACCTTGTCAGGCGGAAAGGATGCCGGGATCAGCGGCGTCCAGATGGGTCCTGGCGCGACGGCGTTCACGCGAATGCCGCGCGGCGCCAGCTTGTGGGCCAGCGCGCGGACGAAACTGAGCACCGCGCCCTTGGTGGCGGAATAGTCGATCAGCAGGTCCTGGCCACGATAGGCGGTGATGGAGGTGATGCCCACGATCGCCGCGCCTTCCTTCATGTGATCGAGGGCCGCCTGGACCATGAACATCTGGCCGAAGATATTGGTGCGGAACGTGTCCTCCATCTGCTGTTCCGGCACGTCCTCGAACCGGTCCTGCGCGTGCTGTTCGGCGGCATTGTTGACCAGGACGTCGAGCCGGCCGAAGCGCTCGATCACCCTGGCGACCACGTCGAAGCAGAAGGCGCGCTCGCCGATGTCACCCCTCAGGGCCAGGGCCTCGGCGCCTTCCGCCCGTATGGCCTCCATCGTCGCCTCGGCATCCTTGTCCTCGTTGCGATAGACAATCGCCACGGCTGCCGCACCTTCGCGTGCGAAGAGCACCGCGGACGCACGGCCGATGCCCGAGTCACCGCCGGTAATGATGGCGACACGCCCATCGAGACGCCCGGCGCCGGGAAAGCGCGGCATGAAGTCGGGCCTTGGCGACATTTCGTGTTCGAGGCCCGGCTGTTGGGACTGGACGCGATCGTCGGAATACTGGGTCATGGAAAGAAACCTTCGATGTGGGAAAATCTGGAGAACCCGCTTCAGCGGGTTTGGCGGTCCCGCCTGCGCAGGACAGGAAGCGTCAGCAGCAACAGGATGAGGACGACCGTCGGGGCGACAAGACGCGGCACTTGCGCCCAGCCGTCGAAGCCCTTCTCCCAGATCGCCCAGACCGCGGTGAATGCGAAGGTGGCGAGATAGACCCACAAGGCTGCCATTGACTGCTGCGCGAGCAGCCAGGCCGTGATGCACAATCCCGCGCCCGCAACCGCGTAGTACCAGCTTCCGCCCAGGACGATCAGCCAGATACCGCCGCCCAGGATGAGAATGCCAAAGCCGCCGATCACGATTGCCAGAACAACGGTCGCGATATAGCCCGCAGACCAACCGCCCCGCCCCCCGCTTGCTGTTGCTTCGCTCATCGCCGCCTCCTGTTCCGGATTGCCTTGCCAGACGAACACGCTTTGCAGCGGAATGTTCCTGCCGCGTCCTGTGACCGGCTATATGCAGGCACGCCGCCAGACACCGCCCGGATGCGCCGGATCGGGAACATCCGCGGCAGTCGGCGGTTTGCATTGGTGCGGAACGGAAGGCCGTCCGGCTCAAGGACGCCCGGCCGCCCAAGGCATGTCATCCCGACGTGCCGGGTGCCTCGAATCCGGCAGCCTCCCGTTGCACACGCGTCGACCGGGGAGATTTGCCCATGAAAACGAGGATCGCAGCGCTTCTTCTGGGATTTGTCACGGCCGTTCCATCGGCCATGGCCCAGCAGGAAGAGACCACGGAGCCACCGCAATCGCGCGAGGAGTCAGCGCAGCCAGCGGCGCAAACACCACCGCCAGATGATCGCGCACGGTCACGACTGGAAGCGTTGGACACCCGCGCTGCGCCCTATCCGACGCCCGCCAGGGTGCCCGCCCAGGCCGGTGCCGACTGGCCCTGGTGGGGTGGCGGGGCGAACGCCACACGCTATTCCCCGCTCGATGCGATTGACCGGACGAATGTCGGCGATCTCACGCGCGTGTTCACCTACCGCACCGGCGACATGCCGGAAGGAACGGCAAAGGGAAAATATTCGCCCGAGACCACGCCGCTCAAGATCGGCGATGACCTTCTCCTCTGCTCGGCCATGAACATCCTGATTTCCGTCGACGCGGCGACCGGAGAGGAAAACTGGCGCTTCAATCCGGGCGTGCCGAACGAAGCCATTCCCTATGGTGCAACCTGCCGCGGCGTTGCGGTTCATGCTGACGCGGAAGCCGGCGAAGGCGACGCATGTGCGACCCGCGTGATCGAGGCAACGCTTGATGCGAAACTCGTGGCGGTGGATGCAGGAACCGGGCGGCCATGCGAGGACTTCGGCGAGAACGGCACGGTTGATCTCTGGCAGGATATCGGCGAGCGGGTGCCGGGCTGGTATGCCGTGACCGCCCCGCCCGCCATCGTGCGCGGCGTCATCGTCACCGGCGCGCAGGTCAAGGACGGACAGGCCGAGGATGCGCCTTCCGGCGTGATCCGCGGCTACGATGTGCGCTCCGGCGCGCTGGTATGGGCCTGGGATCTGGCCGCGCCCGACGCCAACCGGAACGGCCCGCCTGATGGCGAGGTCTATACACGCGGCACGCCCAACATGTGGACCACGGCCGTCGCGGATGAGAAACTGGGCCTTGTCTACCTGCCAATGGGCAATTCGTCGGTGGATTACTACGGCTCCAACCGCTCCGAGGCCGAGAATGAATATGCCACCTCCCTGGTGGCGATCGACGTGACGACGGGTCAACCCGCCTGGCATTTCCAGACCGTGCGCCACGATGTCTGGGACTATGACCTCGGCAGCCAGCCGACGCTTCTGGACTACAAGGACACACCTGCCATTCTCCTGCCCTCCAAGCAGGGCGACATCTACATTCTCGACCGGGAAACGGGCGAGCCCCTGACACCGGTCGGCGAACTGACAGGCCTGCCCAGGGGCCACATCGAACCGGACTACATTTCCGGCAGCCAGCCGGTTTCGCAATGGCATGCCTTGCGCATGCCGCCGCTTGAGGAAAAGGACGCATGGGGCTTCACGCCGCTCGACCAGTTGTGGTGCCGGATCCAGTACCGACGCGCAAACTACGAAGGCATCTACACACCGCCATCCTCCGAGCGGCCATGGATCCAGTATCCCGGCTATAATGGCGGGTCGGACTGGGGATCGGTCGCCATCGATCCAGAACGGCGCATTCTCATCGCCAACTACAACAACATTCCGAACTACAACCGCCTCCTGACGCGCCAGGAAGCCGAGGAGCGCAACCTGCAGCCAATCCACAAGCAGGGCGCCGGCGAAAGCTCCGGCGAAAACGCCGAGGGTGCCGGCGACCCGCAGGCCGGTGCGCCCTATGCGATTGAAGTCAATGCCGGCTGGCGCAATCCGGTGACCGGCATGCCCTGCACCGAACCGCCCTATGGCGGCATCCGCGCCATCGACCTTGAAACCGGCGAAACGCTGTGGGACGTGCCGCTTGGCACCGCGCGCGAGAACGGACCGTTCGGAATCCCTTCGATGCTGCCCTTCAGGATCGGAACGCCCAACAATGGCGGGTCAGTCGTGACAGCGGGCGGATTGGTCTTCATCGGCGCGGCCACCGACAACCTGTTCCGCGCCATCGACATAGAGACCGGCGAAACGCTCTGGTCGGATGAATTGCCTGCCGGCGGTCAGGCTAATCCCATCGCCTACGAGGTGGACGGAAAGGAATATGTGATGATCGCGGCCACCGGCCACCACTTCATGGAAACGCCGGTCGGCGACTACCTGATCGCCTACGCGCTGCCTTGAGGAAGCCGGCCCCGGCACACAGGCCAGGACGGCCGTTGCGCCGCGCCGCACGGTCCGCGATGGCGGTTCAGGCCTTGTCCATCGCCTTCGCCTTGTCGCCGCCAGCCACCGAGTAAGTGATCGGCACCTTGCGTGTGGCGAGGAACTGGTCGAGCGTCTCGCCCCGGAAAGCGGCATAGACCTCCGGATTGGATACGCCGATCACCGCTGCCATCTTCTCCAGCACGAAGAAGGACACACCGCGGCGCACCATCTCGATCCACTTTCGGCCGCTGATTAGGTCCTTTTCCTCCCCGGTGAGCCCGAATTCGCTCGCCAGCCCGTCGAAGTCGTTGACAAAACGGGCGCGATGGGCCGGTTCCACCAGGCGGTGCAGGAAGTCGTTGATGCGGAAATTTGCCTGGCTGCGGGCATGGGTGAACGGATAGGTGCCCGTCAGGGCCTCCGCCCCTTTTAGCTGGTCGGTGATATGCGCGCGATAGGCAGCGACCTCTGAGGCATCGGGTTCGCCGCCCTGGTCCTCGAAGACGAGCGTCGCGATATTGGTGACCGAGGGCGCATAGGTCTGCTTGTGGACGAGCTTCACCTTTTCCGAAAGCGCCCCGCGCATGATCAGCCACATGACGACTTCCGCCCCTTCCATGCCGCCTTTCACCGCATAGTCGGCGATGCGCATGTCGACCAGTCTCTGCGGGTCCCTTTCCAGCAGGTCGAGGAATTCGGCGTCCCAGTCCTCGTTCACGAATCCGGCGCGCTCGCCATGCACCTGGTGCGACAGGCCGCCCGTCGCGAAGATTGCCACCTTCAGGTCTTCCGGATAGCTCTCGATGGCCTTGCGCAGGCTCTTGCCGAGTTTCCACATGCGCCGGGGACTGGGAATCGGCAGTTGCAGCACGCCGACCTGAAGCGGCACCACCTTGCCCGGCCAGGGCCCGTTCTCGTCACCGAGCATCGACAGCGGCGACAGGAAGCCGTGATCCACCGGCTTGCCCTGGAAGAAGGACATGTCGAACTCGTCGGCGACAAGTGCCATGGCAATGTGCTGCGACAGCCCCAGATGGCCGTGCGCCGGCGCCACGTCGCGCGGCCCGCCACCCTCGTCGGCCGCCAAGTAGCTGTCGTCGATCCCCATGGCAAAGGCGGAGTAATGGTCGAAGAAGAACGAGGTGACATGATCGTTGTAGATCATGAACAGGACGTCGACCTTCCTCTCATGAATCCAATTCCGCACCGCGGCAAACCCCTCGAAGATCGGCTTCCATGCCGGATCGTCCTGCTTGCCGGTATCCTTGGCGAAGCCGATCGTGGGTGAATGCGAAGCGCCGATGCCGCCTATGATCCGTGCCATGGGTATAGCTCCTCCGGAAATGTCGAAACGGGAGCATCCCTCTTAATTTGACGGTTTCAGCATTTGAAATGCGAATACTGGGGCTCAATATGCTTTTTCTGTCATGTTCTTCCTGGCGGCGATCTCCCGGATCACGCCGAGGAAGCGTTCTTCAACCAGCGTGAGCCTTCGCCGGGGATCGGTCGTGATGCCGACGGAAGCGTCGATCCGCCATCCCGCAACGGGCAACTCGGTCAGTTCCCCCGTTTCCAGGTCGCGCGATACCACGCCTTCGGGAGCAATCCAGATCCGGTCGTCGTCGATGACGAGGCGGCGCGCCAGTGCCATGGAATCGGTTTCGATGGCATCCTCCAGACGGCTGACCCCCTGGGAGAAGAAGAAACGGTCGGTCTCGGAACGGATGATCGTGTCAGGCTGATGCAGGACAAGCCGCATCCCGGCCAGTTCGCCGGTCGTCATGCTGGCGCGATCGCGCAACGGGTGGCCGGGACGCACCACGCAGGTCACCCGTTCGGAATAAAGATGCTCGAAAGACAGGCCTGTCAGCAGGTCCGCCCCCGCGATCCGCCCGATCGCGAATGTCAGGTCGCCATGGCGCAGCATGGCCATGTGATCGGCATTGGTGCCGTGCAGGATCCGCAGCACCGTATGCGGCGCCAGCTTGCGCATGCGGGTCAGCGCCTCGGGCATGAGCGCGACCGCTTCGGGCAGCGTTCCCACGACGATGGTTCCGTCGGTATGCTCGGATGGTTCGAGAACGGAATAGGCCTGGCGGATCTGCGCCACGCCCGGCGCGGCGTATTCGTAGAACCGGCGCCCCAGCGGCGTCAGCCGGCTGCCCTTCTTGCTGCGCTCCGTCAGCTTCGCGCCCGTGATGGCTTCCAGGTCTGCCAGGGCGCGCGACACCGCCGACTGGGCCATGTTGAGCGATTCCGCCGCCCGGCTGACGCTTTCGTAACGTGCCACTTCAAGGAAGCAGACGATCTGGCGGAACTTGATCCGATTGTCGTTGACGGCCATGAGACCTGCCGGAAAACTGATGGGAAGCCGGCAGACCCGGCAGTTGATATGACAATTATGATATAAGAAGATATCGGAAAAGCAATTCTGTCCGGGTCCACGCTCAGCTAAGGATGCTTTGATGCGAAAGGGAGGATGGAGTTCGCCGCATGACCGGCCCTGCCCCGGCACATGATGCCGGAAACGGTTCCTCATGAGCGGCGTCCGGCATCCGGGTTCCTTTCCATGCCGTAAACAACCGGTGCAGTGGCCCTGGAGCGGTCACGCACGATGATCCGCAACGGGAGGATGACATGCAGATGAAGACCCTGATTGCCGCTGCCTTTTCCTCGGCGCTCGTCATGGCCGCCCCCATGGTGCAGGCCGGCGAACTCAATCTCGCCGATTTCCAGCCGCCGACGCATTTCGTCGTCGGCAAGGTTTATGACCCCATGAATGAATCGATTTCGTCGGCCACCAATGGCGAGGTCTCCCTGAAGGTGTTCATGGGCGGCGAACTGGGCCCCGGCCCTGCCGAGCAGTACAACCGTGCCGTCGATGGTGTCGCCGACATCGCCTTCGGCCTGCCCGGCTACACCGCGTCGAACTTTCCCAAGACGCTGCTGACCGAACTTCCCGGCGTCATTTCCGCCGATACCGGCACCGAAAAAATCGTCGCCAACATGGATATGCTCGCGAATGAGTATCGCCGTGTGGCGCTTCTGGCACTGTGGAACAACGCGCCGAACCTGCTGTTCACGGCGCAGAAGCCGGTGCGTAGCCTCGATGACCTGAAGGGCCTGAAGATCCGCGTGCCCTCGCGCAATGCCGGCCTCGTGGTCGAAGCCTGGGGTGCCACCCCGGTGTCGATGCCTGCGCCGGAAATCTACAATGCCATGCAGACCGGCGTCATTGACGGCGCCATGATCGACGCGACGACACTCAATGCCTTCAAGTTGAAGGAAGTGACGAAATACATCACCACCGGGATGGAAACCACCATTTCCGCCTTCTTCCTCATCATGAACCGCGACAGCTTCGCTGACCTCACCGGCGACCAGCAGGAGGCCGTGCGCGAAGCCGGCAAGCAGGCGGCAATCAACGGCAACAAGGCCTGGCTGGAAATCGCGGACAAGGCGCTGGCCGCGTTCAAGGCCGAAGAAGGCAAGGAAGTGATCGAACTCTCGGGCGAGGAAGCCGCGAGGTTCAATGCCGCCTCCGCCCCGGTCGTGGAAAAGGTGATCGCTGAAGCCGACGCCGCGGGTCTGGAGGCAACGGCCTTCGTCGAAGCCCTGAAGAAATGAGCGGATACACATCCGGTGATACGCAAGGCGGGCTGGCCCATTCGAAACCTGTCGAATGGGCCGTCCGTCTGCTGGGTGCCCTGTCCGCCATCTCGCTGGCCGTGGTGCTGCTGGTCACCTTTGCCGGCGTGGTCATGCGCTATGTCTTCGCCGCGCCGATCCTCGGCAGCAACGAGATCATCCAGCTTGCCTCCATCGGCCTGGTCATGCTGGCCATGCCGATGGCCACCCAGCAGGAAATCCACATTCGCGTCGATGTCTTCGACAACCGCATCGGCGCGCTCGGCCGCTTCGCCGGCGATGTCCTGTCGCGCCTGATCGCCGGATACATCCTCGTGATGCTGGCCTTGCGCGCCTGGGACAAGATGCTCGATGCCGCCGAATTCGCCGACGCGACCAACATGCTGCAATTGCCGCTCTGGCCGTTCTACGGGCTGCTCGTCCTGGGTGCCACGCTCTATGTGATTGTGCTTGCCCTGCAGCTTGCCGACATCCTCAAGGGGGGAGTGAAGGGCCGTGAGTGATTTCATGATCGGTGTCACCGGGCTGGGCGTCATGTTCATCCTGATGATCCTGCGCATGCCCGTCGGCATGGCGATGCTCGCCGCCGGATATTTCGGGGCCATGGTGCTGAACGGCGCGCGCTCGGCCAATGCCCTGCTCGTCACAGAGACCTTTTCGGTGACGTCGAACTATTCGCTGACCGTCGTGCCTCTCTTCATCCTGATGGGAAACATTGCCTCGGCGGCCGGGTTCAGCCGCCGGCTCTACGAGGCGGCCTTCGCCTGGGTCGGCTGGCTTCGCGGCGGCCTTGCATCGGCTTCCATCGTCGGCTGTGCCGCTTTTGCCGCCGTCAGCGGCTCCTCGGTCGCCACCGCTGTCACCATCGGCAAGGTCGCCCTGCCCGAGATGAAGCGCTTCGGCTATTCCGACGCGCTGTCCACCGGAGCCATCGCCGCGGGCGGAACGCTCGGCTTCCTGATCCCGCCCTCCACCGGTTTCGTGCTCTATGCCATCCTCACCGAGGAGAGCATCGGCCAGCTTTTCATGGCAGGCATCCTGCCCGGTCTGCTGCTGACCGGCTTGTTCATGCTCGCCGTCACCTTCGTGACCATGCGCAATCCCGAAGCCGGCCCGCGCGGCGAATCCGTGGCCATGGGCGAGCGCTTCACCGCCCTGATGCGCGCCCTGCCGCTGCTCTTCGTCATCGTGGTGTCGATCGGCGGCATCTATCTCGGCGTCTTCACGCCGGTGGAGGCCGCGGGCGTCGGCGCCGGCCTGGTGCTGATCATGGCTGTCCTGTCGGGCAAACTCGAATTCGCCTCCTTCAGGGGCGCGGTCCGGGACACGGTACGGACCACGGCCATGCTCTATCTCATCATCATCGGCGCGGGCCTGCTCAATCCCTTCCTGGCGCTCACGCAGTTGCCCGCGACGCTCGGCGAGATCATGACATCGCTGGGGCTCGGCCCCTACGGCGTATTGCTGCTCATCGTCGTCGCCTATCTCGTCCTGGGCATGTTCATGGACGGACTGGCCATGCTGGTGGTGACGATCCCGATCTTCTTTCCCATCGTCACGGCGCTGGGTTTCGATCCGATCTGGTTCGGCGTGATCGCCGTGATCGTCATCGAGATGGGCATGATCACCCCGCCGGTCGGACTGAACGTGTTCGTCGTCAAGAGCGTTGCCGGAGACGTGCCGATGGCGACGATCTTCCGCGGCGTCCTGCCCTTCTGGTTCGCCATGGCGGCCTGCCTGCTGGCCATCGTGACCTTTCCGCAGATCGCGCTCCTGATCCCGCAGGCCATGTTCCAGTAATGCCGTCGCCGCCCGGACCGGCCGGACGGCACCCTTCACTCCTGCGCGCTGGCATCGCCCGCATTGCCGAAGGATGTCCAGCCGCCGTCCACATAGAGGATCGACCCGTTGACATAGGACGCATCCCCGGACGCCACGAACAGGACGGCATCGGCGATGTCCTCCGGCCGCCCCATGTCGCCGAGCGGGATGCGCCGGCGGATGGCGGGGCTGTCGATGCGCCCGGCGTCTTCCAGCGCCTTGACGCCCGGCGTGCGGATATAGCCCGGCGCAACCGTCACCGTGCGGATGCCCGCGGGTCCGAGTTCGGCCGCCATGCAGCGTGTCAGGATGTCGATACCGGCCTTGGAGGCACCATAGGCATGGCGCGGCGCGAAGGGCAGGAAGGTGTTGATCGAACCGAGATTGACCACCACGCCGCCCGGACCCATGGCCTTCAGCGCCTCGCGGGTGCAGACAAAGGCGCCGGCAAGGTTGATGTCGAGCACCTGTTCCAGGTCCGCCTTCGTCTGTTCCAGCGCAGGCTTGAAGGCATCGGCAACGGCAGCGTCATTGACGAGCACGTCGACGCGCCCGAACGTCTCCCTGATGGCAGCGAAGGCGCCCTCGACCGCGCTTTCGTCGGTGACATCCATCGCCATGGCAAGGTGCCCTTCGCCGAGCGACGCTGCGGCGGCCTCCAGGGCGTCACGGTCCCGGTCGAGCAGAACCACGCGGTCCCCTGCCGCGGCGAACGTCCGTGCGATGGCCGCGCCGATGCCCTTTGCCGCGCCGGTGACGGCGACGATCCGCTGGCGCCGCGTTTCGGTGGCCGGTGACAATTCCCTGTCGGGCGTCCCCTCCACGGGTGGATGCGCCTCGCCCGGCTGGTTGAACGACATCCATCCGCCATCCACCGCCAGAACCGATCCGGTGATGTAGCGCGCCTGCGCCGACGCCAGGAAGATGGCGGCGCGCGCGATCTCATCGGGACGTCCCATCCGGCCCATGGGAACACGGCGGCGCACGGCGGCAAGATCCGCCTTTCCGGTCCGTTCGAGTTCCGCGACCATGGGCGTGCGGACATAACCCGGCGCCACCGCGGCGACCCGGATGCCTCTTGCAGCCCATTCGCAGGCCAGGGACTTGGTCAGCGAAATGAGTGCGGCCTTCGAGGCGGCATAGGCATTGCGGCGCGGATTGCCGAGTACGCCGGCGAGCGATGCGATGTTGACGATGGCCCCGCCTTGCGTCATCCGCCGCGCCGCCTCGCGTGCCATAACGAAGGGGCCAAGCAGGTTGACCGAAATCGCCTTGCGGAAATCCGGCAATGGCGTTTCCACCGTGGCGGCCATGGTCGGCCCGAGCGCGGCGTTGTTGATCAGGACGTCGATGCGGCCGAACCGGGAATCGATGTCGCGGAACATCGCCTCGATGGCCGCTTCGTCGCCGACATCGCAGGCCAGTCCCCAATGCTGCGCGCCCTGGGCTGCCATGACGTCCTCGATACCGGTTCCGGCCAGGTCGACGCCGATCACCGTGTCGCCTCCAGCGGCCAGCAGTTCCACAAGGGCGCGGCCGATCCCGCCGGCGGCCCCGGTAACGACGACAATGCGTCCTTCCTGCGAAACAGTCATTTGCAAACGTTCCTTCACATAAACGGCGCCAGGCGCCGGAACTGTCCGTCGCGATAGAGCAGTCCCGTTTCCCCCATGATAGCCGCCGCCACGACGCGCCCCAGCAGGATGCTGTGGGATGCGTGGCGGATGCACTTTTCCAGCCGGCAGTCAAAGCTCGCCAGGGCGCCTTCGAGCACCGGCGCGCCGGTCGCCAGCGACGTCCAGTCACCTCCGGCAAACCGGGCTCCGGCATCGAGTTTCTGCGTCGAGAAAAGGCGCGCGACCTGGTGCTGGTCTTCCGTCAGGAAATTGACGGCAAAAGACCCGCTCGCGGTGATCACCGGTAATGCCGGGGCGTCATCGCTCACGCAGACAAGTAGTGTGGGCGGTTCCAAGGCGACGGGGCACACCGAGGTGGCGGTGAGCCCGTTTCCCGATTCTCCGTTCGCAGCGGTGATGACGGCAACGGAAGCCGTCACCTGCCGCATGGCGGTCCTGAATTCCGCTTCCGATATGCCTTCCTCCGGCGACATGCCGGGCATGCCGGGACGCTGCGATGGCGACGGGATGGTCATCGCCGGATCACGAAAGGCCGGCGGCCTTGCGCAGCGCGTAAATCGGATCGGAGGGCGCTGCGGCCCCAATCGGCTGGCGAGGACCGAAGCGTTCGGCCTCGGTTTCGGCGGGCGGCGTCTGCTCCTCGACCCAGTCGTAGACAACCGTCCGGTCGGCGACCCGCCATTCACCGTCCCGCTTTTCCATCCGGTCGCAATAGCGCCCCGCCAGCAGGAACTGGCGGACAGTCCCCTGCGCGTCCGGTCCGCGCTGCAAGGCATTGAAATAGCTTTCGACGATGGCGATGTCAGGCCCGGCGAACTCGATGAGGATATTGGCGACCTGGTGCACATTGCGCGGGCCGGCCTTGAACACCTTCAGGGCATGGGTGATGAACCCCTCCGCCGGGCCGTTATATGCACCATGGCTGTCATGGGCATCCGGCCAGTAGGCGCTGCGCAGGTCCGTCTCGTCGGCGCGGTCGATCCCCCTGCAATAACGGTAGATGCAATCCCGTATGGCTTCGCGGTCCATGAGTTCGGTGAGCTTGTCCTGGGCCATCGGAGGCGACCTTTCCTTGACAATGCGTGCGGTCAGGCCGCGTCCTTGCGGGCGGCGGCACGGAACGGCGTTTCTGGAAGGCCCCGGACGCCGAGACCTTCGATGGCATGGAGGCGCCCGCCATCGGGATGCCTCGAAATCGCGCGGCCGGACCCGGAATCCCTGATCGAGGTGACATAGAGCGTGTCGAGGTCCGGACCCCCGAAAGCCAGGCTCGAAGGCAGGTCGGTCGGCGCGTCGATCAGCCTGTCCAGTTGGCCATCGGGCGAGAAGCGGGCGATCTTGCCCACCTGGATCAGGCACACCCAGAGATAGCCCTCGCTGTCCACGGTGGCGCCGTCAGGTCCGGAGTCCCACGGCCCGGTGTCCACGAAGACACGCGGTTCGCCCAGATCGTCATCCGAGGGACCATAGGGAAAGGCCCGGATGATCCGCTCCAGGCTGTCGGCGAAATACATCGTCCGGCCGTCCGGGCTGAAACAGAGTGCATTCGCGATGCGGATGCCGGTGGCAAAGACGCGTGTCCGGCCCTCCCCGTCAACCCGCCACAGCTTTCCCAGCGGATCGGCGTGAATGCCCATGGACCCGCACAGGAACCGGCCTTGCCGGTCGGTCTTGCCGTCGTTGAAGCGGACAGCCGGATCCGCCGGCTCGGGACGGAAAAGCGCTTCGAACGTCCCTGTTCCGGTGTCCATCAGCCAGATGCCGTCCACCAGCCCGCAGATGAGCCTGCTTCCCTCGGCCAGGGCCACGGAGCCGACCATCGAGGGCGTCTCCCAATGCCGTGTTTCGCCCGTTGACGGATCGAGGCAGCGGATGCGGCGCGACACGCCGTCGACCCAATAGAGCCTGCCGTGCCGGTGATCCCATACGGGACTCTCGCCCAGCATGTCAGGCGTATCACAGACGTGACGGACGGTGAGGGTCATGGCGGCGAATCCGGGAAGAAGAAATGGTCGGCGGAGGGCCGGAGCCCTCCGCCAAAGCCTTGGGCGGCTTATTGCTTCATGAGCGGGCAGGAGCTGTTCTCGGGCGAACGCCAGACCTGTTCCGGATCGAGGGTCGCCACCACTTCATAGTAGTCGTAAGGCGCCTTGGATTCGTCCGGCGACTTGACGCGAACCGCGTAGGACGGTCGCATGACCTGGCCGTCGGCCCGGATCGAGACATTGTCCATCTGGAAGTCGTTGATCGGCGTCTCGCGCATCTTCGCCATCACGGCATCGCCCTCGTCCGTTCCGGCCGCGGCAACGGCCTTGAGGTAATGGGCAACCGCGCTGTAGGTCGTCATCTGCGCTTCGTTCGGATAGCGGTCGTTGAAGGCAGCCTGGTAGCGCTTGGTGAACTCGCGCGTGCCGTCATTGAGGTCCCAGTAGGTCGGTGTGGTGAAGCGCACGCCCTGCAGCGCATCCAGACCGATGGAATGGGCGTTGTTGATGAACATGCCCAGCGGCGCCAGGTTCTGGCCGCTCTGCGTGATGCCGAACTCGGCGGCCTGCTTGATGGCGTTGCCGAGGTCATTGCCGGCATTCGCCAGCGCGATGACTTCCGCACCGCTTGCCTGTGCCTGCAGCAGGTAGGAGGAGAAGTCGTTGGAATTGAGCGGATGCAGGACCGAGCCGATCACCTCGCCGCCACCCTCTTCGATGAACTTCGTGGAATCTTCCTGCCACACCTTGCCGAAGGTGTAGTCGACGGTGATGAAGTAGAACTTCTTGTTGCCCGCCTGCAGCAGCGAGTTGATGGTCGCCTTCGCCATCGCGTAGGTGTCCTGCATCCACTGCGTGGTCATGGCGTTGCACTTGTCATTGGTGAAGAAGCTCGCCGCCGAGCCGGCCAGCAGATAGGGCTTCTTCTTCTCGTTCATCATGTCGCTGATGGCAGCGGCGATGGACGAGGCGGAGCAGCCGACAATTGCGTCCACGCCATCCTGCTCGACCCATTTCAGCGCCGCCGCAACGCCGATATCGGGCTTGTTCTGGTCGTCGGCAACGACGATCTCGATCTTCTTGCCGTTGATTTCGCCGCCCGCATCCTCAACCGCCAGGCGCGCCGAGGCGACCGAACCGGGGCCGCAATTGTCGGCATAGGGGCCGGACTGGTCGTTCATGATGCCGATGCGGATCACGTCATCGGATACCCCCTGCGCCGAGGCGGCAAGCGGCGTAAGCACGGTCGACGCGGCAAGAAGCACCGCAACGCCCAGGTTCTGTTTCGTCGTCATTTCATTTCCTCCACTTCGAGTGTTGTCCGTTGCATGATGGAACGTCCGGCCTCCCGTGCCGGCCGTCAGGAAAAGGCGTAGGTGATGCCTCCGTCCACGAAGAGCATGTCGCCGGTGATGAACCCCGCTTCGTCACTGGCCAGGAACACGGCTGCATTGGCCACATCCTGTGGCGTGCCCAGGCGGCCGATCGGCATGCGCTGGCGGCGCCGCTCCCATGCCTCGTCGCTGACGACGCGATTGGCGCCTTCGGTCGGCGTCGGCCCGGGCGCGATGGCGTTGACGCGAATTCCGCGCGGTCCGAACTCGGCCGCAGCGGAGCGCGTCGATGCAGCCACGGCTGCCTTGACCGAGGAATACATGATGCCGTTCTTCATCGCGATCACGGCCGCCGGTGAGGCGATGTTGACGATCGCCCCGCCCCCTGCTTCCGTCATGCCGTCGAGGACAGCCTGGTAGCCCCAGATCACGCCCTTGAAACCGACATCGATCATGCGGCCGATCAGGGTCTCGTCCTGCTCCTCGAGCGGTCCGTAGCGGTTGTACATCGCGTTGTTGACCAGGATCGCCACTGGCCCGAAAGCCGCCTTCGCCTCCGCGACCGCGCCGAACACGTCTTCGCGTTTCGCCACGTTTCCGCCCAGGGCGATCGCTTCGCCGCCGGCCGCGCGAATGGCAGCGGCAGCCTCTTCGGCCACTTCCGGCTTCAGATCCAGGACGGCGACCCGTGCGCCCTCGCGCCCGAAGGCCTCCGATATGGCGCGGCCGATCCCCTGCCCGCCCCCGGTAACGAGCGCCACGCGCCCCTGCAGACGACCGCTCAAGGCAATGCCCTTTCCGGCTTCGCAAGGCGACAGCGGCGAGCAGACTGCGCCAGACCGGCCGGCGCGGCATTTTCAATCTGAGATTGCAAACCGGAACCTGCGTCCGGAAGCACCAGCTCCATGACGACTTGCCTCCCTTTGCAGGAAACCGCTCCGGTTTCACTGCTATCGCTTTTCCTCGCAGCCGTGTATCCGGCCTGTTGAAAACAGCTTGTCATGGCCGCCGTGGAGTAGCCAGAAGCAATTCATCCTTGCGGTCCAGTTTCACATTTCTGAAAATGGCCCGACGAACGGGAGGTCCCCCATGCAGCCGTCGCAGGTCAAGTCAGCCACGCGCGCCATTGAAATTCTTGATTTTTTCAAGCGTATCAAGGAGCCCTGCGGCATGTCCGACATCGCCCAGGCGCTGGGCTACCCGCAATCGAGCACGACCGTCCTGCTCAAGACCCTGGTCAATCTGGGCTACCTGAATTTCGACCGTGTCGAGCGGATGTATTTTCCCACCCCGAAGGTGACCGCGCTGGGTGACTGGATCCCGCGCGCGCTGTTCGGCAACACACGTGTCCTGGACGCCATGCATGACGTCCATGCCGCCACGGGGGAGACGGTATCCATCAACACGCGCAACGATATCTACCTGCAATACGTGCAGATCATCCAGTCGATCCACGCCATGCGCTTCCATGTCGACGAGGGCACGCTGCGCTTCCTCACCCATTCCGTTGTCGGCTGGGTCCTTCTGTCGACGCTGCCCGACGACAAGATCGACAACATCGTGCGCCGCACCAACATCGCGATCGCGAAGCCGGCGGAGCGCGTCCGCATCGAGAAGATCATGACCGAGGTGGAGCAGATCCGCGCGCAAGGTTACGGCTACACGGAAAACCTGCCGTTCCTCGGCGGCGCAACGCTCTGCGTGCTGCTGCCGGTGACCATCCAGAACCAGCCGGTAGCGCTGGGCCTGGGCGGTGTCGCGGAACGGGTGCGCGCCAACCGCGAAAACTACCTCGCCGCCCTCCAGCGGGCGGCGAAGTCCATTCATCCGTCCGATCCCTTCGACATGCCGATCGACATCGGGATCTGAGCCCGGCTGGCGTCAGCCGGCCTCCCCGGCTGCCGCTTTCGATGCGAGCTCAGCTCCGCCATCGCGCCGGCGCGCCAGCCAGCGCCAGAGCGCCGACAGTTCACCCACGAAGCCGCGCCGGAAGAAGATGATCACGAGCAGCAGGATGACACCCTGCAGGATGAGCGCCCACTCGCCGAAACCGGCCAGTTCATCATTCAGCCAGATGATGATGCCCGCGCCGAACAGCGGACCGGTCAGCGTGCCGAGGCCGCCGAGCAGCGTCATGACGATCACCTCGCCCGACACCTGCCACGATGCGTCGGTCAGCGTTGCGAACTGGTAGACCGTGGCCTTCATGCCGCCGGCCACGCCAGCCATGGTGGCAGACAGGATGAAGGCGACCAGTTTCACCTTTTCGGGCGAGAAGCCAAGCGACTCCACCCGTTCCTGGTTGTCGCGCACCGCCTTCAGCACCTCGCCATAGGGCGAATTGACGATGCGGTAATAGGCGGCGACGGCCAGGATGGCCATGGCCAGGATGACGTAATAATAGGTGAAGCTGTCTTCCACATTGAAGATGCCGAACAGCGGCGTGCGCGGGATGGCCTGCATGCCGTCCTCGCCGCCGGTGAACTCGCTCTGCAGCAGGACGAAGAAGACCAGTTGCGAGAAGGCGAGCGTGATCATGGCGAACTGGATGCCCTGCCGGCGGATGGCGAGATAGCCGACCACCAGCCCCATCAACCCGGCCACGATGCCGCCGAAGGCAATGGCCAGTTCGATCGACACGCCCGTGGTTTTCAGCGCCAGCCCGGTCATATAGGCCGCCGTTCCGAAGAACATGGCATGGCCGAAGCACAGCAGCCCCGTATAGCCGAGCAGCAGGTTGAAAGAGCAGGCGAAGACGACGAAGCAAAGGATCGTCATCAGTAGCACCGGGTAGAAATAGAACGGCGCTGCCAGCGCGGCGGCAAGGCCGAGAACGAGCGCCAGATGGACAGGTTTCATCACGTGGACTCCTTGCCGGAGAAGATGCCGGCGGGACGGAAGAACAGCGCCGCCGCCATGAACAGGAAGATCACCACCGAGGCCGCTTCCGGATAGAAGACCTTGGTCAGGCCTTCCACGACACCGAGCGCGTAGCCGGCCACCACCGCGCCCGCGATGGAGCCCATGCCGCCGATCACCACAACCGCGAAGACCACGATGATGACATTCGACCCCATGGACGGCGAAACCTGGTAGATCGGCGCTGCCAGGACGCCGGACAGCGCGGCAAGGCCGACGCCGAAGGCATAGGTCAGCGTCATCATGCGCGGCACGTTGATGCCGAAGGATTCCACGATGTGCGGCTTCTCGTTGGCCGCCCTCAGATAGGCGCCGAGCTTTGTGTGCTCGATCAGCAGCCATGTGCCGACGCAGGTGACGAGCGAGAAGACGACGACCCACAGGCGGTAATAGGGCAGGAACATGAAGCCCAGGTTCACCCCGCCGGGAATGGGATTCTGGTAGGGAATGCCGGTCGAGCCGTATTGCTGGCGCACCAGGCCCTCGATCACCAGCACCATGGCATAGGTGGCGAGCAGGCCGTAGAGGTGGTCCAGGTTCTGCAGCGGCCGCAGGATCAGCCGTTCCATCGCCATGCCGAAGATGCCGACGATGACCGGCGCAAGGACCAGCGCCCCCCAGTACGGCACGCCGAACGTGGTCAGCAGGATCCAGGCGACGAAGGCACCCAGCATGTATTGCGCGCCGTGGGCGAAGTTCACCACGTTCATCAGGCCGAAGATGATCGCCAGCCCCATGGACAGCATCGCATAGAAGGACCCGTTGATGAGGCCGAGGAGGACCTGGCCCATCAGCAACTGGGTGGAGATGTTCTCGAACATGGCGTTCATACCCCCAGATAGGATTTGACCCGGTCCATGCCGGTGTCGAATTCGTCACGCGTCAGGATGTCGACCACCTTGCCGTGCTCGACGACGACGTGGCGGTCGGCGACCTTGCGCGCGAAGCGCAGGTTCTGCTCGACCAGCAGGATGGTGAAACCCTGCTTCTTGAGGTGCTGGATGATGTTGCCGATCTCCTGCACCACGACCGGCGCCAGGCCTTCGCTCGGCTCGTCGAGAAGCAGCAGCCGCGAGCCGGTGCGCAGGATGCGCGCGATGGCCAGCATCTGCTGCTCGCCGCCCGAAAGCAGCGTGCCGCGGCTGGCTGCGCGGGCCTTCAGGTTCGGAAACGTGGCGTAGAGGTCGGCATCCGACATGCCGCCCTGGCTCAGCACCGGCGGCAGGAACATGTTTTCCTTGACCGAAAGCGAGGAAAATATGCCCCGCTCCTCCGGACAGTAGGCGATGCCCTTGCGGGCGATCTCGTAGGTCCGCTTGCCGATCAGTTCCTCGCCCCTGAACCGGATGGAGCCGGTCCGCTTCTGCAGGAACCCAAGGATGGAGCGCAGCGTCGTGGTCTTGCCGGCCCCGTTGCGCCCGATCAGCGTCAGCAGTTCGCCTTCGCGCACGTCGAACGTCATGCCGTGCAGGACCTTGGATTCGGCATACCAGGCGTTCAGGTCCTGCACGGAAAGCAGCGGACGCGTGTCCTGCGCTGCGGCCACACCGGTCACATGCTCATTCATCGACGCCTCCCATGTAGGCGGTCACCACTGCGGGATTGTTGGAAACCTCCGCATAGCTGCCCTCGGCCAGGATCTCGCCATGCTGGAGCACCGTGATGGTGTCGCACAGCGTCGAGACGACCGACAGGTTATGCTCCACCAGCAGGATTGTGCGCCCCTCGGCCACCCGCTTGATGAGTTGCGTGATCGGTTCGACATCCTCGTGCCCCATGCCCGCCGTCGGCTCGTCGAGCAGCATGACACGCGGTTCCAGCGCCAGCGTTGTCGCGATCTCCACCGCCCGCTTCTTGCCATAGGAAAGCTCGGCGGCCACGGTGTCGCGGTTGTCGGCCAGGCCCACCTGCTCCAGCAGTTCTTCCGCGCGCGCATTGAGCGGCGCGACGGCATCCAGCGAGCGCCAGAAGTGATAGGCCTTGCCGTAGCGCGATTGCAGCGCCACGCGCACGTTTTCCAGCGCCGTCAGGTTGGGAAAGGTCGCCGATATCTGGAAGGAGCGCACGAGGCCGCGCTTCGCCACTTCCGCGGTGCGCAGCTTCGAGATGTCCTCGCCGTCGAAGATGATCTGCCCTTCGGTCGGCTGCAGGGGCTTGGTCAAGAGGTTGAAGCAGGTCGTCTTGCCCGCCCCGTTCGGCCCGATCAGCGCATGGATGGAGCCGCGGCGCACCTCCAGGTTCACATGCTTGACAGCGGCGAACCCGCCGAAGACCTTGCTCAGGTTGCGCCCGATGAGGACGTGGTCGTCCCTGGACGTCGCGATCGCGCCTTGCGGCCCTCCCGCCGTGCTCGTGGCCATGTCTTTCCTCCCTTCGCCGCCCCCGGGCAGCCACTATTCAACTCGGCAGCCGAAGCACCGCCTTGGCCAGGATGTTTCGCTGGATCTCGTTCGAGCCGCCGAAAATGGCCGGCGCGCGCGCATCCAGGAACAGGTTCATAGCATCGACGCGGTCATTGCCTGTCGCGATGTCGTCGAAAAGCCGCGCATCCTCACCTGCAAGTGCCAGCGTTTCCTCGGTGATGCGCTGGTAAAGCTCGGTGGTGAAGATCTTCAGCATCGACACGTCGGCGCCCAGTTCCCCGCCCTCGCGCAGGATGCGGGCATGGCGCTCGAAGGCCGAGCCGAGATCGTAGAGATCGAGCCGGAGCTTCGCATAGCGCGACAGGAAGGCTGGATCGTCGAAGGCGCCGCGCGCCCTCGCCAGCTTTTCGAGCCGCTCCATGGCGATCTCGGGCCGCGTCGGCGCGCCGAGGAAGATGCGCTCGTGGCCGAGCACCGACTTGGCCACGGTCCAGCCCTGGTCGATTTCGCCGACCACATTCTCCGCCGGCACCCGCACATCGTCGAAGAAGACCTCGCAGAAATCCGTCTCGCCGCGCAGGTTTGCGATGGGACGCACACGGACGCCGGGCGACCTCATGTCGACGAGAAGCACGGTGATGCCCTTCTGGCGCACCTTCTCGTCGCGGCTGGTGCGCACCAGGACGAAAATCCAGTTGGCGCAATGGGCCAGCGTCGTCCAGATCTTCTGCCCGTTGACCACGAACGCGTCGCCGTCGCGCACAGCCGCCGTGCGCAGGCTGGCAAGATCGGAGCCCGCATTCGGCTCCGAATACCCCTGGCACCAGACATGCTCGCCCGACAGGATTCTCGGCAGGTGGAATGCCTTCTGCTCTTCGGTGCCGTGCTCGATGAGCAGCGGTCCGACAAGCCCGATGCCGTGGTCCGGAATGCGCGGGCCCCCGAGCCGGCCCCATTCTTCCACGTAGATCATGTGCTTGGCAGGGCCGAGCCCCATGCCGCCGTGCTCGACAGGCCATGTCGGCGCCAGCCAGCCGGCTTCGGCGAGGCCGTGGTAGAAGACCGCCACCTCGTCGAAGGTCGGGCGCTGCTTGCGCATGAAGCGCAGTTCCGGCGGACAGCAGTCTTCCACCAGGCGCGCGAAGGCCTGGCGGAAGTCGTCGTCGGATACCGCGTTCCAGTCCGTGGCCATCAGATCTCGTCCTTGAACACCGGTGCGCGCTTTTCCAGGAAGGCGCGCATGGCTTCCTTGGAATCCTCGTGCCGGGTCATTTCCACGGTCAGGTTCTGCTCGAAACGGTAGCCGTCGCGCAGCGGCATGTTTTCCACCGTGTTGATGGCGCGCTTGGCCAGTTGCAGCGCCTTCGGGCTCTTGGACGCGATGTTGCGGGCGATCTTCATCGCCTCCTCCATCAGGTCCTCAAGCGGCACGCAGGCCTCGATGATGCCGCGCCGGTAGGCCTCCGCCGCCGGCACGCGATAGCCGGTCAGGATCATCCGCCGGGCCAGCGAATGCGGGAAGATCCGCATGGTGTGGCGTGCGCCGCCCATCAGGCCGATGTCGATTTCCGGCAGGCCGAAGACCGCGTTTTCGGACGCCAGGATGATGTCGGCATTGACGATCGGTCCCATGCCGGCACCGAGCGCCGGACCGTTGACCGCGGCGATGACCGGCTTGCTCGATTCCAGGATGCAGTTGGCCACCTCGCGGGTGCGCCTCAGGTGTTTCGAGGTCTCGCCCTTGACCGCGCCGACATTGCCGCGCGACTTGATGTCGGCACCGGCCGAGAAGATCTTGCCGCGCCCGGTGATGACGATGCAGCGCACTTCGGGCGTATCCATCAGTTCATCGAAGACGTCCGTCAGTTCCTCGGCGAATTCCCGCGAAAAGGCGTTGACCGGCGCATTGTCCATCGTCACGACCGCGACGTGATCGGCAATTTCGGTCTTGATGAGATTGTTCTGCAAGTGATCTCTCCTCCGGCGGTCAGGCCGCGCGTTCCAGGTTCACGAAAGCCAGGCGCAGTTCTTCCGGCTGGCCCAGCATGGCATTCAGGCTGATCGCCCGCTTGAGAAAAAGGCCGATGTCGCATTCATCGGTAAAGCCCATCGCACCGTGCAGATGCACCGCGCGCCGGCAGATGGAAACGGCGGCATCCCCGGCCCGCGCCTTGGCCGCGAGAATGGCGAGCGCGGCGGCACGCCCCTCGCCTGCTTCGGCTTCCTCGACCGCGTTGTTCACGGCCGCAAAGGCCAGTTCCGCATCGCTCCACATGTCCACCAGCCGATGCTGGATGGCCTGGAAGCTGGCGATGGGCTTGCCGAACTGGATGCGTGTCGTCGTGTAGTCGATGGTCGCCTGCAACGCCTGCGCCGCGATACCGGCCAGTTCCGCGGCCAGCGCCAGGCGGGTGGCGGCGACGGCACGTTCCAGGAGCGGAGCGCAGATGTCCGGTCCGATCACGAGGCCGGTCGCCGGCACATGGCACCCGTCCAGCCGCAGCGTACCGAGCAGCGCGCCGTCGACGCTTCGCTGGAGATCAAGCCCGAGCCCGGAAATTCCGGCCGGCACGCTGAAAAAGGCCGGGCCGCCTTCGCATTGGCCCATGACCAGGAAATCGGTGGCGCCTTGCGCCTGGTCGACATGCGCCACTGCGCCCGACAGCGTGAACCCGTCCCCATCGGCACGGGCTTGAACGGTGCCGTTGCGCCATGCCCGGGCCACGATCAGGCTGCCATCGGCCAGGCCCGAGGCCAGCCGGGCGCCTTCGGCATTGTCCGGCGCGCCGTTGAACAACGTGGAGAGGAACACGGCGGAACCGGCGACCGGTTCGCAGATCAGCGCCCGTCCCAGCGCTTCCGACAGCACCGCCTGCTCGCGCGGCCCAAGGCCCGATCCGCCAAGCGCCTCGCTCAGCATGAGGCCTGTCCAGCCCGCTTCCGCCATCGCGCCCCACAGCTCACGATCCATGTCGGCGCCGGCCTCGCGGCGCGCACGCAGCGAGGCTGCCCCGGGATGATGCGCGGCCAGCGCAGCCACGCTGTCGCGCAGCATTTCCAGCGTTCCGTCGCCATCATCGAAATGCAATTGCGGCATTCTTCCTCCCCGGTCCCGCCGGACCCATCCGGCGCTGCGCTTGCCTCAGGCCGGCAGCGCGTGTCCGCGAAACTGTTCGCGCAGCTTCGTCTTTTGCAATTTGCCCGTCGCCGTGTGCGGCAGTTCGTCGACAAAGGCGATGTCGTCGGGCAGCCACCACTTGGCGACCCTGCCGGCAAGAAAGTCCATCAGCGCCTCGCGCGTGGGCTGGCGTCCCGCCTTGGCGACCACGATGAGGAACGGCCGCTCCTGCCAGCGATCATGCGGCAGGCCGATCACCGCGGCTTCCTGCACGTCCGGATGCGCCATCGCAGCGTTCTCGAGGTCGATGGAGGAGATCCATTCGCCGCCCGACTTGATGACGTCCTTGGACCTGTCGGTGATCTGGACATAGCCATCGGATGTGATCTTGGCGACATCACCGGTGGCGAACCAGCCCTCGGCATCGACCACCGTACCGCCCTCGCCCTTGAAGTAGCCGGCCGTCACCCAGGGGCCACGCACCTTCAGATCTCCCGCAACGGAACCGTCCTGCGGCAATGGCGACCCGTCCTCGCCGACAATGCGCAGTTCCACACCGTAGATGGCGCGCCCCTGCAGCACCTGCACATCCACCTGCTGTTCCTCTGGAAGCGCCTCGTGCTTCGGCAGGAGATTGCCGATGGAGGCGAGCGGACTCGTTTCGCTCATGCCCCAGGCGTGGATCACGAAGACGCCGAAATCCTTGCGGAAGCGCTCGATGATGGCGCGCGGCGCGGCCGATCCGCCGACGACGACCCGTTCGAGGCAGAGCTTCGATGTATCGATGCCGGGCGTCTCGTCGACATGCCTGAACAGGCCGAGCCAGACGGTAGGCACGCCCAGCGAGAAGTTGCAACGCTCCGCCACGGCCAGATCGAACAGGTTCTTGCCGTCAAGATGCGGGCCGGGCAGGACGAGCTTGGCCCCGCACATGGCCGCGGCATAGGGAATGCCCCAGGCGTTGACATGGAAAAGCGGCACGGCCAGCAGCACGCTGTCGGCGCTGGAAAGCCTCAGGCCGTCGGCGGCGCAGGCGGCGAAGGAATGCAGCACCGTGGAGCGGTGCGAATAGAGCACGCCCTTCGGATTGCCCGTCGTGCCGGACGTGTAGCACAGCGACGAAGCGGTCTTCTCGTCGAACTCCGGCCAGGTGAATTCGTCGTCCTCACCGGCCAGCAGGTCCTCGTAGACCGCACAGCCTTCCGGAGAGGACGGCAGGTGTGCCCTGTCCGTCATGGCGACGAAGGTCTCCACCTTGCCGAGCTTTGCCTGGAGGTCGCCGACCAGCTTGTCGAAGGTGATGTCGAAGAACAGCACCCGGCTTTCGGCATGGTTGAGGATATAGTCGATCTGCTCGGGGAACAGGCGCGGATTGACCGTGTGCAGGACCGCACCGATGCCGGAGACCGCGAAGTAAAGCTCCATGTGCCGGTGCGTGTTCCAGGCCAGCGTCGCCACCCGGTCGCCCGGACGCACGCCCATGGCCAGCAGCGCCTTGCCGAGCTTCGCCGCCCGCGACCTCAGTTCGCGGTAATTGGTGCGCACATCCGTTCCCTCACAGGTCCGGCTGACGATCTCCACATCCGGATGATAGGTCGCGGCGTGCTCGATCAGTGACGAAATCAGCAACTGCCGGTTCTGCATGAGTCCGAGCATGCGGTCTTCTCTCCTCCCACTGTCGCCCGTGATCCGGGTCTGGCCGGACTTTCCGGCTAACTGACCGGTAAGTCAACGTCTGCAGCCACCCGATCCAAAGTTTCAGAAATGTGAAACCACCCCGGTTTCACGAAAGCCGCTACCGGTGGAATTCCGGCTTCCGCTTTTCCAGGAACGCGGCCAGTCCCTCGCGCGCCTCGGCGCCGAACCGTGCCCGGTTGATGCCCCGTGCCTCCAGGTCAAGCTGGCTCGCCAGGTCGTTGAACGGTGCGGCGGCGATTTCGGCCTTGATGACGGCTTGGGCGCCGGATGCGCCGGCAGTGAGTTCGCCCGCGAGGGCCATGGCATCGCCGAGCGCCCTGCCCGGCTCGCTCAGCGTGTTGACAACACCGGCTGCGTGCAGCCTCTCCGCGCTGGCCGGACGGCCGAGCAGGCAGAGTTCGCCCACCAACTGGCGCGGCAGTGCGCCGGTCAGGAAATGCGTCACACCGCCATCGGGCGTGAGGCCGACCTTGACATAGGAAACGAGGAACCTGGCACCTTGCGCAGCCACGATCAGGTCGCAGGCAAGCGCCAGCGAAAAGCCTGCCCCCGCCGCGCCGCCTTCCACCGCAGCGATCACCGGCTTGGGGCAATGGCGGATGGCAAGGATCATGGCGTTGAGCGCATCGGTGTTGGCGGTGGCCTCGGCCATGGTCCCTGCGGCGCTGCGCTGCAGGTTTGTGACATTGCCGCCGGAGCAGAAGAAGCCGCCCGCGCCCGACACCACGATCGCGCGCACCGAACTGTCCTCGGCTGCGTCGATGATCCGGCGCTGCAAGTCCCGGTAGTTTTCCGGGCCTATGGAATTGCGGCTTTGCGGCCCGTCCAGCGTCAGCACCCGTATGGTGCCTTCCTGTTCGGCCTTGAGGACCGTGCCAGTCCCGTTGTTCGTGTTCGTCATGGTTCTGCTTTCCGCCCGTCCGGAGGTCAAATGATCCCTTGCGACCTCAATGCCGCGATTTCGCTTTCCGACAGGCCGAGCCGTTCGGAAAAAACCGTGTCATTGTCCGCGCCGATCCCCTTCGCGGCCCAGCGGATGCGCCCCGGCGCATTGCGCAGTTTCGGCACCACGCCCTGCATGCGCACCGTGCCGAAATCCTCGTCCGGAACGGAAGGAATGGCATCGCGGGCAGCGAACTGCCGGTCCTCGAAGATCTGCTCCACCGAATAGACAGGCGCGATCGTCCCGTGATGGGCATGGAAGGCATCGAGAACCGTCTCAAGGTCGTTTGCGCCGATGAAACCGGCGAAATGGACGTCCAGTTCCTCCGCATGGGCAAGCCGCCCGTTATTGGTGAAAAAACGCGGATCCGCTGCCAGTTCCGGATGGCTGATGGCCTTGCAATTGTTGAGAAATGTGGAGTTGGTCGAACTCGCAACCGTGACGTAGCGCCCGTCCGCCGTGCGGTAGACATTGGATGGCGCGGTATACTGGTTGTAATTGCCGTTGCGCTGGCGGATGGCGCCAAGCTGGTCATATTCGATGGCGATGTTCTCCAGCAGGCGGAATGTCGCCTCGGTCAGGGCAAGGTCGATTTCCTCGCCCTGGCAGCGGTTGCGGTCGATGCCATGCAGCGCGGCGAGAATGGAAAAGGCACCGAACAGGCCGCCGAAGGCATCGGCCAGCGGATAGCCGGGATGGATCGGCGGACCGTCGCCATGCCCGGTGATATGTGTCAGTCCGCCCATCGCCTCGAAGATGCGCGCGAAGCCGCCCTGGCTGGCCTTCGGTCCGGTCTGGCCGAAGGCCGAGACGCGCAGGATCACGAGCTTCGGATTGATCGCCCACAGCGTATCGCGGTCCAGCCCCCATTTTTCCAGCGTGCCGGGCCTGAAGTTCTCGATCAGCACGTCGCTGGTGGCCACGAACCGCTTGAGGATGTCCGCGCCTTCCGGGCGGCGCAGGTCCAGCGTGGCGAACGTCTTTCCGCGATTGGTGACCTTCCACCACAGCGGCTTGCCGTCCTTGTAGGGCGGAAAGGTGCGCAGGCCGTCGCCATGGCCCGGCATCTCGAACTTGATGACATCGGCGCCGAAATCCGCCAGCAGCGAGGCGGCGAAAGGCGCGGCGATGATGGTGGCGATGTCGATGACCCTGAGACCGGCCAGCGGGCCGAAGGTTTCGTTTTCCCCGTTCATGGTTCCCCCGTCCGGTTCAGGCCATGGCCCGGCCGTGCCGGATCATCGCCCTGGCGATGTTGATCTGGTTGATTTGCGACGTGCCTTCGAACAGGCGGAACAGGCGCACATCGCGGTAGAAACGGGCAATCGGCTGGTCGTCCATGAAGCCGGCGCCGCCCAGCACCTGTACCGCACGGTCCGCCACGCGGCCCACCATCTCGGTGGCGAAGAGCTTGGCCGCGGCGATGTCGACATGCGGCCGCGGTTGCTCGTCGAACCGGCGGGCCACATCCAGGACGAGCGCGCGTGCGGCTGCCAGTTCACTGTAACTTTCGCCCAGAAGGACCTGTATCGCTTGGAATTCATGGATCTTCTGGCCGAACTGCTCGCGCCGGGCGGCATAGGCCAGCGCCTCGTCCAGCAGGCGTTGGGCCTGACCGACCGCCGTGGCCGCGACATGGGTGCGCGCATGATTGATGCCGCGCAGCGCCTTCTTCAGCCCGCCCCCTTCCTCACCGCCGAGCAGGCGGCTGGCCGGCACGCGGACCTTGTCGAACACGATGCCACCGACATCGGAGCCGCGCTGGCCCATCATCGCATAGGGTTCGGAGGCGGTGACGCCGGGCGTTGCGCGGTCGACCAGGAACACCGACATGTCCTCGGAAGTGCCCTCGCCGGTCTTCGCCATGACGAGATAGAGATCGGCAATCGGCGCATTGGTGATGTAGCGCTTGGCGCCGTCGATGACGTAGTGGTCGCCCTCGCGCACGGCCCGCGTCGCGATGTTGGCGGCATCCGTGCCGGCCTGTTCCTCGGTCAGGGCGAAGGAAGCGGTCACCTTTCCCGCGGCCATGTCCGGCAGGAAGGCTTCCCGCTGCGCCGGCGTGCCGTATTCGTTCAGGGTCTGCGAGCACAGCCCGATGGTGGTGGAAAAGCGCGACCGGAAGGCAGCGCTCGCCTGCGTGAACTCCATCGTCAGGCGGACCTGTTCCTCCATCGACCAGTCCAGCCCGCCCAGCGCGCGCGGCAGCGAAATCCCGAACAGGCCGAGATCGCGCATGCGCTGGACAAGCGCATCGGGAATGCGGTTGTCCGCCCAGGTCCGGTCCTCCGCAGGGATCAGTTCGTGCTGCGTGAAGCGGCGGATCGTGTCGAGATAGGTGGCGAAATCCATCGAGCGGATGTCAGCGGTGCCCGTCTTGCCGGCCGGAATGTCCATCATGCGTCCTCCTGCGTCACGCATTGGTTTTCGCATTGGTGCGCGATCCGCCCGCGGTGACGAGGCGCAGGAGCGCGCGGACCCCGAACCAGCCGATGATGGCGAACACGATGACCATGATCACGCCGCTGATCGGCCGTTCCAGGAAGGTTGCGAGATTGCCTCCCGAGACCACCAGCGCCCGCCGGAAATATTCCTCCATCATCGGCCCGAGGACGAAGCCGAGCAGCATCGGCGCCACCTCGAAGCGCAGAAGCTTCATGCCGACGCCCAGGAAGCCGAAGGCCAGCAGGACGTAGATGTCGATGACCTGGAACTTCACCGAATAGATGCCGATGCAGATGAAGGTGACAATGACCGGGAACAGGTAGTGATACGGGATTGCCAGCAGGCGGACCCAGATGCCGATGAGCGGCAGGGTCAGGACCAGCAGGAAGATGTTGCCGATGATGAAGCTGACGACGAGGCCCCAGAACAGGTCCGGCGATCCCGAAATCACGTTCGGTCCGGGCAGGATGCCGTGGATCATCATCACCCCGAGCATGATGGCCATGACCGGGTCGCCCGGAATGCCGAGGCTCAGCGTCGGGATGAAGGCCGATTGCACAGCGGCGTTGTTGGCTGCTTCCGGCGCGGCCACGCCTTCGATGGCACCCTTGCCGAAGGCTTCCGGATTCCGGCTGACACGCTTCTCGATGGCATAGGAGATGAAGGTGGCCACCACGCCGCCCGTGCCGGGCAACGCCCCGAAGAAGGCGCCAACGCCGGATCCCCGCGCCATCGGCATGGCCGAGCGCTTCCATTCGTCCTTCGACGGCAGCATGGAGCGCAGCGTGATGTCCCTGGCGCTCGCCTGCGTGCGGATGCGCCGCCCGGCGCTGGCGATGATCTCGGGCATGCCGAACAGGCCGATGGCCACCGCCACCAGCGAGAGGCCGTCGTAGAATTCCGGAAAGCCGAAAGTGAAGCGCGCCACGCCGCTGTTGAGATCGAGGCCGACCAGGCCGAGCACGAGACCGAGCGAAACCGCCGCCAGCGACCGCACCGGACGGCCGGAACCGATGAAGGCCGCCGCGATCAGCCCGAGCAGCATCAGCGCGAAATATTCCTGCGGCCCGAATTCCAGCGCAAGCCGCGCCAGTGGCACGGAGAACAGCGAGAGCAGCATGACGCCAAACAGGCTGCCGACGAAGGACGCGATGGCTGTCATGAACAGGGCAACGCCGGCCTTGCCGCTCTTCGCCATGGGATAGCCGTCGATGGCGGTGACGGCACTGGTCGCGGTTCCGGGGAGGTTCAGGAGGATCGAAGCCGTCGAGCCGCCATAGGAGGCGCCGTAATAAATCCCCGCCAGCATGATCAGCGCGAAATTCGGCTGCAGGTGATAGGTGATCGGCAGCAGCATGGCGAGCGTGGCCATGGTCCCGATGCCCGGCAGGACGCCGACCAGCATGCCGAGCGTCACGCCGGCAAGGCAGTAGAACAGGCCGTCAAGCGAGGCGGCAACGGAAAGGCCGAGCGCCAGGTTGTCGAACAGCTCGATCATGACGGGAAAGCCTCGATCTGGATGCCGAGCGCCATGTTGAAGATGACAAAGGCCCCGGTCGCCGTCGCCAGCGCCAGGATCGCGCCGGAAAGCAGCGTCATGCGGACATCCGACTGGCTGGCGAGAAACGTCGTGATGAAGGCTGTCGGCACAAGCCCTGCCCGCTCGATCAGCAGGGCGAAGGCGAGAAAGGCAGATCCCAGCAGGATCATGCCGCGCAGCGTGCCCATCGAGCCCGCGCCGAACGGCTTTTCCTTGCTGCCGAGCACGATCAGCAGGAGGCCCATCAGGGCCAGCACCGCGCCGAGCAGCACGGGGAAATAGCCCGGACCCATGTTGCGCAGCGTGCCCATCCGGAAGCCGAATGCCTCCAACACGATATAGGCGCCGATTGCCAGGGCGATCAGCCCGCCGATGAGGTCACTGCTTCTGTTGGCCAGTATCCCGCGCATGCCTTCCTCCCGTTTTCTGTCCCCCGGCGTCCCCTCGCCGGTCCCTTGTTGCGCCGCTTGCCTGAAAGCGCGGCGCATCATCGTTCCGCCGGGCCTTGCCCGGCCCGCTCATGCCGCCGCCCGCGTCTCCAGATGCGTTGCGGTGACGGACCGCGCGCCTTCACCGGCGAGAAAGACGGCAAGACCGGCGACGGCATCGGTTTCGCTTTCATGCGACGTGACGCCATTCACCCGCACGCCGCGCGGAGCCAGTTCCAGTGCAAGTGTGCGGGCGAACATGCCGAGTGCGGCAGCAGCCGCACGCGCGCTCGCATTCGCCGCGTCGCCGGTGACGGCATGAAACTGCACCGAGGCGCAGGCTGCGCCGCTTTTTACGGCCATCGAGGCGATCCGGCCCGCCTCTTCCAAGAGGTCCGTTACCGGGCGGGCAGCGGCATCCCACACCGCGACGATGGTGTCGAACGGTCCAGAACCATCGCATCTCGCGGCATCCTGCCGTGTCACCGAGAAGTCTGCGGCAAGCCTCCCGGCAACCCGCGACGCAAGCGCCCCGTTCCCCACGACCAGTGCTGTCGCGGCCGGTCGAACGTCTTCCGGATTATCCCCCGGTGGCAGGCCGGCGCCTGCCGCGGCAAGTGAGCCGCCGTCCACGCCCAGGCACAGCCCGTCGAGCGCCGCACCGTCCGGCGAGACCGCGAAGGCGACCGCATCGGCGATCTCCTCAGGCGCGATCATGCGGCCAAGCGGAATGCGCGCCACGACAGTGTCCACATCCAGGCGGCCTTGCGAAATCAGGCGCTCGACCAGCGCTGTGCGCACGAAGCCCGGCGCAATGGCCGCGATGCGCGGTCCGCCTGCCGCCCGTTCACCGGCCAGCGCGCCCGTCAGCGCCACCACGCCGGCCTTGCTGGCGCTGTAGGCGCCGCGCAGGGCGATGGGCCGGAATGCCGCCCCCGAGGCAATGTTGACGATGGCGCCGCCCGGACCGAGTTGGCCGCCCGCCGCACGGCAGATCGTCTCCACGCTGGACAGGTTCACCGCCACGAGCCGGCGGATACGCTCGGCGTCCATCCCGGCGATGGTTTCGCCCGAAGTTTCCGTGATGCCGGCATTGTTGACCACGATGTCGAGACCGCCGAGCAGGGACGACGCCCGACCGCACAGCGCCGCGGCCTGCCGTCCGTCGGAAAGATCCGCCGCAAGCGCAACGTGGCCTTCGCCAAGTTCGCGGGCCAGCGCCTCGGCCGCCCCCGCATCGATGTCGGCGATGGCCAGCACGGCTCCGCTTGCCGCAAACCTCCGGCAAATTGCCTGGCCGATGCCATGCGCACCGCCCGTGACGAGGATGCGGCGGACCGGAAGGCCGGCAGTGGGCGCTGGCGTTGTCATGAGTCCCCGTCAGCGGATGGTGGTCATGATGCCGCCGTCAACGACCATGACCTGACCGGTCACGAAGTCGCTTTCCGGGTCGAGCAGGTAGCAGATCGCACGTGCGATATCGTCCACGGTACCCAGCCGGCCGAGCGGCGTCGCCGCGATGCGCTGCGCGTCGCGCTCGGCATTGCGGTGTTTCTGCGTCCCTTCCGTCGGAATGGCCGATGGCGCGACCGCGTTGACGCGTATCCCGCGCGGCCCGAGTTCCGTTGCCGCCGCACGGGTCATGCCGGTGACGCCGGCCTTGATGGCGCTGTAGACCAGCGAATTGGGCGCGGAGCGGAATGCTGCCGCCGACGCCACGTTGACGATGGCCCCGCCGCGGGCATCGTCCATGGCCGCGGCCGCGGCCTGGATGCCCCAGATATAGCCGGAGAAGCCGATATTCACCATGCGCTCCAGCGTTTCCGGCGCGATGTCGGGAATGGCCTGGTAGCGGACCCAGGCGGCATTGTTGACGAAGCCGTCGAGCCGCCCTGCCTGTGCCATCACCGTATCGACCGCCGCATGGACGCCCTCGCGCGAGCCGACATTCCGGACCACCGGGATTGCCTTGCCCCCCGCCGCTTCGACCTCGGCGACGGCCTCGTCCACGAATTCCGGCTTGAGGTCGTTGATGGCCACGGTCCAGCCGCGCCCGGCCAGGCGCAGGGCGGCGGCCTTGCCGATGCCATGGCCCGAGCCGGTGATCAGGGCAACCTTGTTGTCATCCGGCATGGCGCATTCCTCCTTCACGGGTTCCGGTCAGACGGCCCGCGACGAGGTCCGCCACATGGGCGGCCTGTCCCTGGGCCGCCAGCGCCTTGATCCGGCGCAGATGGCGGTGCAGCGGCACATCCCAGGTAAAGCCCATGCCGCCATGGATCTGGATCGCGCCCTCCGCGACGGTCGCGCCGAGATCGCAGGCGCCGAGAAAGGCCGACCAGACGGCAAGTTCCCGGTCTTCGCAGCCCGCGCTCAGCGCCCGCGCAATGGCATTTCGGATGGTCTCGACGGAAAGGCTCTGGCGGGCCAGCCGGTGCCGGATGGCCTGGTTGGAAGAAAGCGTCCGCCCGAACTGCTCGCGCTGGTCGGCATAGTCGCGCGCGAGCCCCAGGCACTCTCCGGCATGGCCGAGGATGAGCGCGGCGCGCAGCAGCAGGCCGGTCTGGCGCAATCCGGCCACCTGATCGACCGGCAACACAACGCCCTCCACGGCTTCGCGCAGGACGAGAGAGGCTTCGGGACAGGTGACGTCGAGCGTATCGGCGGCCTCGGCCTTCACGCCGCGCGATCCGGCCTCGAACAGGATGGCGCTTCCATCCTGCTGGAAGGCCAGCACGTGGCTTGCCTCCAGGGCGAAGGGCGCGCGCGCCAGATGGCCCCTTTGCGCGGCCAGTTCACCGGACCAGGCGATGGTCGGCCGGATCGTCCCGTCCACGATGGCGGCCACAAGCGCCTCGGCACTCTCGCCAAAGGCCTGCGAAAGCAGCAAGGCTTCTGCCAGCGGGTATTCCAGCAGGTTCGCGCCGGCGGCTTCGAGCACCGGCACGGCGAAGGCGGGCGGCAGGTCCATGCCGCCGGCGGTTTCCGGCGCAAGCACGCCGAGCAGGCCCGATTCGGCCAGCAGCGCCGCACGTCCGTCGAACGCCGCCTCCCGGCGGCACGATTCCATCACCGCCTGCGCGGTGTCGGCGAAATCGGCCGGATTGAGATCGCTGTGCATGGTCATGGGATCATCCTCCCCGGCCGAGCTTGAGAATGCGCTTGGCGATGATGTCGAGCTGGATTTCGGTGGTGCCGGCATAGATCGTCTCTGCCCGGCTCTTCAGGTAGATGTCTTCCATGCGCGCCTTCGCTGCCTTCAGCGCCGCCGACCCGTCGGCCGGGAACTGCGAGACCATCTCCAGCCCGAGCGCGGCGAAGCGCTGGTGCGCCTCGCTCCAGAAAAGCTTTGGGAAGCTGCCCTTCGGCCCGATTTCCTCACCGGCAACCAGCGAGGCGACGAGCGTCTCCACATGCCCCTTGAGCAGTTCCACATCGACCCGCGAGGCCGCAAGCTGGCGGCGGTAGGTCGTCACCAGGTGGCGGGTGGCGGGATCGCCGAGACAGGCGGTGACGAGATGCTCGAGTTCGTTCTCGAAGCGCCATGCCCGGTGCATCCGGTTGGTCGCACGTTCGATGGAGAGCACCCGCGTGGCTGCCGTCCAGCCTTCGTCCGGCGCACCCAGCATGTCGCTTTCCGGCACGATGACATCGTTGAAGAAGACCTCGCAGAACGAGTTCTTGCCATCGATGGACGTGATCTCGTTGACCGTCACGCCGGGACTGTCGAGGCGCACCGCGAACAGGACGAGGCCGCGGTGGCGGTCCTCCGCCTTGCCGGTGCGCGCCAGCAGGAGGCAGCGCTGCGACTTCGCCGCGCCGGAGGTCCAGATCTTCTGGCCGTTGACCCGCCATCCGTCCCCGGTCAGTTCGGCACGGGTGCGAAGGCCCGCCAGGTCCGATCCGGCATTCGGTTCGGAGAACCCCTGGCACCAGATGTTCCGGAGATCCAGGATGGCCGGCAGCAGTTCCAGTTTCTGCGCTTCGGTGCCGATGTTGAGGATGATCGGCCCGGCCAGTTCCTTGCCGATGGAGTTGACACTTTCCTGCATCGGCGTGCGGCCGATCTCGCGGCTGACGGCGAGGTGCTCGTTGAGCGTAAGCCCGTAGCCGCCATAGGCGACCGGCCAGGTGATGCCGACAAGACCCGCTTCATGCATCGCGCCTTCCCAGGCCCGGAATTCCGGGATCGACGGATCGTTATCCTGGAGGATGTCGGTGCGCATGACCGCGGGCAGGTTGTTGTCGAGCCAGCGGCGCGCCTCGGCGCCATGATCGACCGGCTGGCCGCCTTCAGCAGGCTTCGGGTTCGCGTTGGTCATGCCCCATGCTCCATGTTGTCGCGGCGTGCGGGCACCAGCAGCGCGTCGAGTGCCATCGCGCCTTCAGGCCGCACGAGAAGCGGATTGATGTCGATCTCGGCGATCTCGCCGGCATGGCGCGCGGCGAACCGCGACAGCGCCGCGATGGCCGAGGCTGCGGCGGCCACATCGCCCTTCGGCCTGCCGCGCGCGCCATCCAGCAGCGGGAAACACTTCAGCGCCCGCAACATCTCGCCGGCCTCCGCCTCGCTGACGGGTGCCTGCCGCAGCACGGTGTCGCGGAAGACCTCCGCATAGATGCCGCACAAGCCGACCATGACCATCGGTCCGAACAGCGGATCGGTTGAAATGCCGAGGATGAGTTCGGTTCCGCCAGAAACCATGGGCGACATGACCACGCCGTCGATGCGCGCCCCGGCGGCCTTCCGCCCCACGGCCTCCATGATCTGCGCGAAGGCGGCTTGCGCGGCCTCTCGGCCTTCCACGCCGAGAACCACACCGCCAATATCGGACTTGTGCTGGATGTCTGGAGAGAGGATCTTCATCGCCACCGGGCAGCCCATGTCTTCTGCGAGCGCGCCGGCTTCCTCCGCGGAAGCGGCAATACGCTCGTCGATCACCGGCACACCCGCTGCTGCGAGCGCCCGCTTGCCTTCCACCTCGTTGCGGAAGGCCCGGGCATCGAGCGGCTCAACGGTCGTAACACCTTCCGCGGAAGCCGCCAGCGGCGGCATGTTCCCGGCCCTGGCCAGTGCGGCGATCCCGGCGAATGTCGCCTGGATCGTCGGGAAACAGGCCACGCCCATCTCGGTGAGTTCGCGCACGGCCTCCACCGGTTCGGCGACGCAGGCCATGATGTAACGGCCGGGATAGGCCGCGGCGAGCTTGCGGAAGGTCTCGGTGAAGATGGCGCGCAGGCGCGGCACCTCCATGCCCAGCGCCAGCATCATGCAGACCACGTCGTTGCTGTCGTCCTCCAGCAATGCCGTCAGCATTTCCTCCAGCACTTCCGGATTGGCCGACATCTGCGCCGTCGCATCCACCGGATTGGCCGCTGTCGCCAGCGGCAGCGCGGCCCTGATGCGCTCTGCCGCCGCCTGCGAGATCGGGTTCATGGCGACGCCCGCATCATGCGCGGCATCGGCCATCATGATGCCGAAGCCGCCGGACGCGGCCACCGCGACCACGCTGGGATTGGCCGGCAGCTTGCGTCCGCTGAGCGCCGAAGCCGCCGCCCCCACCTGCACGAGGGTTTCGAGACTGTCGACACGCACCGCGCCATGCCGGGCAAAGACGGCATCGAAAACCCGGTCGGCCCCGGCAAGCCCGCCCGTGTGGGACAGCGCGGCCGCCTGTCCGGCCTCCGACGTGCCGATCTTGAGGATGAAGACCGGCTTTCCGGCCGCGCGTGCCATGTCGAGCGCGCCGGTGAGCCGGGCGGCATTGCGGCATGTTTCCATGCAGCACAGGATCACGCCGGTGGCATCGTCCTGCGCGGCGAACGCGATACCGTCGGCAATGTCGACATCGGCCTCGTTGCCGGTCGCCATGAAACGGCTCAGACCCGCACCGGCCCGGCCGAGCATCTTCAGCGCAACCGAGGCGACATTGCCGCTCTGCGAGATCACGGCGACGGGACCGCTTGCCGGGTAATCGGTTTCCAGCGCCACCGTGAACGTGCCGATGGCGCGCTCCGGCACGCCGATCGTGCCAAGGCAGTTGGGCCCCAGGATGCGGATGCCCGTTTCGGCCGCGATGTCCTGAAGGCGCTGCTGCCGGGCCTTGCCCTCCTCGCCCTGTTCGGCGAAGCCTGCCGTCAGGACGATCGCCGCAGGCGTGCCGCGCGCCGCGCAGGCTTCCACCGCGTCCACGGCTCCGGCGCCCGGAACCGCGATGATGGCAAGATCCGGCGCGGCCGGCAGGTCGGCGGCCGAGGCGTAGGCCGGAAGGCCCTGGATTTCGCCGCCCTTGGGATTGACCGGCCAGATCGCGCCGTCGAAGCCGTGTTTCTTCAGCAGGCTGACCGGCCGGCCGCCGGTCTTGGTGGGATCGGAGGAAGCCCCGATCACCGCGATCGAGCGCGGCTTGAACATCTGCTTCAGGCCGCGGCCGAGTTCGGTTTGGTTAGGCATGTCAGCGTCCCTTGAATTGCGGTTCGCGCTTCTCCAGAAACGCCATGCGCGCTTCCTTCGCATCTTCGGTTTCGGCCAGCGCCATGGTGTAGTTCTGCTCCATGCGGTAGGCGTCGCGCTGCGGCATGTATTCGGAGATCGTCATGGCCTGCTTGGCATAGCGGATGGCGATCGGGCTCTTTCCGGCGATGTCCTGCGCCACCGCCATGGCCGTTGGCACCAGGTCGTCAGGCGCCGTCACCGCCTCGATGATGCTGCGCTCCAGCAGTTCTCGCGCGGTGAGCCGCACGCCGGTGTAGAACATGCGGCGCATGGTGGAACGGCCGAACAGCGTGTGCAGCATGGACGCGCCGCCGGCCAGGCCGACATTGATTTCCGGCATGCCTAAGACCGCGTTTTCCGAGGCATAGTAGATGTCGCAGGCCGCCATCAGGCCGAGACCGGCGCCAAGCGCCGGACCGTTGACGGCCGCGATGACCGGCTTGGAACATTCACGGATGGCATTGCCGGTCTCGCGGGTGATCCGGTTGTGCTCAAGGAAATCGCCCGGCGTGGCAGGATCGGGCCGGTCCTTCAGGTCCGCGCCGGCGCAAAAGGTCTTGCCCGCGCCGGTCAGCACCGCGCAGCGTATGTTCGCGTCCTGCGAGATCACGTCGAAGGTGCGGATGATCTCGGCGCGTGCATGGCGGTTGAGCGCGTTGACCGGCGGCCTGTCCAGCGTGACCAGCGCGACATGCCCGTGCATCTCCATGCGGACCGGGTTCTCTGACATGCGTTCCTCCCTCAAGGCACTGACCGTCCGGTCAGTCAGAAGCATGTTTCCTAACATCGCCCCCGCCCCGTGACAAGCGCCATAACCAAAATCAGGTGGGTTGACTGTCCGGTCAGTCACACCCTAGTATCGCGTCCGGCGAGGGAGGGCTGCCGCAGCGGCAGGCTCGCAAGTCGCACGTGCCAAAGTGGAGGAGCAGATCATGACCATCATCAATCGCCGCACCGTTATGGCGGCAGCAATGGCCGCGGCAGCCAGCATTGCCGCGCCCTTCGCGCCGGCCGCCCTGGCCGACGAGACCATTCACATCGTCGTGCCTTACCAGGGCGGCGGAACCGTCGATTCCATCGTCCGCATGGTGGCCGAGGGCATGTCGAAGGAACTGGGCCAGCCGGTCGTCGTGGAGAACAAGCCGGGCGCCAACGGCATCATCGGCTCGCAATATGTGGCAAGCGCCAAGCCCGACGGCCTGACGCTGCTTTCCGGCGGCACCGGCCCGGTCTCGCTCAACGCGATGCTGCGCCCGGAACTGCCCTACAAGGTGGAAAGCTTCGCCCCGGTCGCCATGCTGTTCGACGGCCCCCTGTCGGTCACGGTTCCCACCTGGATGAAGGTCGACGACATCGACGGCCTCAAGAAATATGCCGCCGACAATGGAAACCCGCTGCGCTATGGCACGATGGGCCCCGGCAGCGTGACCAATCTCTTCGGCCTGCTGCTTGAACAGCAGCTTGGCACCGAAATGGTCGACGTGGCCTACAAGAACAACCCGTCCTCGCTGGTCGACCTGATCGGCGGGCAGGCCGAACTGAGCTTCGCCACACCGATTGCGCTGGTCGAGCACATGAAGGCCGGCGACGTGAAGATCCTCGCGCTGACCACCAAGGAGCGCCACCCCAAGTTCCCCGACATCCCGACCATGGTGGAACTCGGCTATACCGATCTCATTGCCTCGTTCTGGACCGGGCTTCTCGCTCCGGCCGGCACGCCGCAGGAAACGGTTGACCGGCTGGGCGCAGCAGCCGTGAAGGCGATGAACACGCCGGAGATCACAGAGCTTCTGACAAGCCGCGGCCTCAACCCGCTGCCGGGCGGCCCGCAGGCCATGGCCGACCAGCTTGCCCACGACCAGAAGGTCTGGGGCGCGATCATCAAGGAGAACAACCTGACGATCCAGTGATCCCTGGCCGTCAGTCCGGGAAAATGGAAAACCCCGGCGGGCGACCGCCGGGGTTTTCTTTTGGGGCCGGACGGAATTTCAGCGCCGGGCCAGGCCGTTGTAGATCGTGTCGAAATAGGCCGCGACGATATCGGCAGCGCGCATCTTTCCTTCCGGATTGTACCAGCGGTGCATCCAGTTGATGCCCGAAAGGATCAGCCGGCCCGTCATGGCCGGGTCGGTCTCGTTGAACTCGCCGCTCTCGATTCCCTCGCGGATCAGGTTGCGCAGGCGGTTCTCCAGTTCCTTGCGCTGCCGGATGCGTGTTTCCATGCGCTTGCGGTCCGGATCGCTCCAGAAGGCCGCGCTGGAGGCAATCCAGGCCCAGCGATGCTCATCGAAGAAGGTCGCCATGGCAACCATGAAGGCCTTGATCTTCTCGCCGGCCGTCCCCTCCTCTGGAATGCGCTGGTAGACGAATTCGTAGAGGTGCTGCGCCGAATTGTGGGCGATCAGCGCATAGAGGTTATCCTTGCTGTCGAAGTGATGGTAGAGCAGCGCCTTGGAGATGCCGCAGGCATCGGAAATATCGCGCATCGAGGTACGCTCGAACCCCTTTTGCGCGAAGATGCGCGCGCCGGTGCGCAGGATCTCGCGGACACGGTCGCTCTGTCCCTCCTCGCCCGGATATGCCTCGCCCATCGGCCGCGCCGCATCCGCCATGTCAGTCCCCTCTCCGGCAATCGCCATCATTTACCGGTCTATAGCGCCGGGCTGACCGCCGGGTCAAGAAACCGCGCGAACCTTGCGGGCCCATGACTCCGACACGAAGTCGAGATAGACGCGCAGCTTCAGCGGAATCTGGATTCCTTCAAGGAATGTCGCGTAGATGCCCTCCTCGAAAGTGGTGTTGGTGATCCTGTAATCCGGCAGCGCGCGCACGATCCGCCCGGCCGCCAGGTCGTCGGCCACGGTATAGTCGTCGAGCAGGGCCAGCCCCTGCCCCGCCTTCGCCGCCTCCAGAAGGACCTGGCCGTTGTTGGAGGCGAAATTGGCCGGCACCTGGATCTCTTCCACCGCCCTGTCCTTGCGGAACCGCCAGGTCACGGGATCGCCGTTGATCCAGTAGACGAGGCAGTTGTGGGCGCGGATGTCACCCGGTGCGGCGATTGGGGGCATGTCCGCCAGGTAGTCCGGAGAGGCCACGATGATGCGCTGGCTGAGGAAAAGGCGCTTTCGCATCAGCCCCGTTTCCTGCGGGGGCGCAATGCGGAAATCGAGGTCGTAACCGTCCTCGCGCAGACGCACCGGCTTCTCCGACAGGTGCAGTTCCACCATCACGTCCGGATACTGCCGGGCAAATTCCACCTGCAACGGCGCCAGCACCGCCACGCCGAACATGGTGCGCGAATGGACCCGCAGCACGCCGGTGGGCACCTGCTGCATGGCGCTCATGCCGGCATCGGCGGCATCGACGGAGGCAAGGATCATTTCCGCCTGCCGCACATAAAGCTGTCCGGCTTCCGAAAGCACGAGATTGCGGGTCGAGCGGTGGACCAGCGTGACGCCGAGCCTGTCCTCCAGTTCCGCGATCTGGCGCGAGACGCTGGCGGGCGACAGGCCGAATTTCCGGCCTGTCTGGGAAAAGCTGCCCGTCTGCGCGGTTGCCACCAGCAAGGCCATTGCCCTGAGCTTGTCCATCGCTCACCTTTGCATTTTCTGAAAAGCTGACACAAGGAATGCCGCTATTGTTATCACAAATGTACTGACTTACCATCCGGTCAGTCAGTCTTTTTTAGGGAGGAAGAAGATGGAATTCGGCGTATTCCTTTTGGCACAGCAGCGCAGCTACGCGCAGTCGTCCCATGATGTCATCCGCGCCTCGATCGAGCAGACGGTCGTCGCCGAGCAGGCGGGCTTCGACGCAGCCTGGTATGCCGAGCACCATTTCAACAACTATTCGCTTTCGCCCTCTCCGCTGATGCTGTGCGCCCATGCGGCCGCGAAGACATCCCGCATCCGCCTTGGCCCCGCCGTCTGCGTGCTGCCGCTCTACCAGGCGCCGCGTTTCCTGGCAGAGGTCGCGCTCGTCGACACGCTGTCGAACGGCCGCCTGGAACTGGGCATTGGCTCCGGCTACCAGCAATTCGAGTTCGAGCGCTTCAACACCGACCTCTCCGAGGCAGGCAAGATGTTCCAGGAATACATGGACGTCATTCCGATGGCGCTCACGCAGAAGACGTTCGAGTATGAAGGCCGGTATCTGAAGATCCCGCAGACGTCGCTCAACGTGCAATGCGTGCAGGATCCCATGCCGCCGATCTGGGTGACGACCGGCAATCCGCTGGTGCGTGCCCGCGCCATGCGCGAGGGCTACAATCTCTTCATCACCGCGCTACTGGGCGGTCTCGATGCGATACGCCTGCTGCGCTCGAGAATGGAGGAAGCCGCCGAAGCCGCCGGCACCAATGTCGACGACACCAAGTTCGGCTTCCTGCGCTGCGGTTTTGCCAGCGAGAACAGGGCGGAGATCGACGCCTATCTCGACAGCGCCCGCTTTGCCCGCCGTCTTTCCGAGAGCCTGCGCGACCGTCGCCAGGAGACCGATGACGGCTACCTGATGCAGGAAGTGCCCCTCCAGCAGGAGATGACGCTCGACGAGATGCATGCCAACCTGCCGGTGGGCAGCGTCAACCAGGTCATCGACCGGATGCTGGAGGAGATCGAGATCCTCATGCCGCGCCACATCGCCCTGCAGACGCAGCTTGGCGATTGCGACCAGGCAACCATGCTGCGCCAGATCGAGGTCTGGGGCGACAAGATCATCCCGGCCATCCGCAAGGCACTCGGCAGCGATTCCGGCAACGATTCCGGCACCGGGGCCCGGCAATACGCGACGGCCTGAGCCATGCGGATCGTCATCGCCCACTCCGGCCCGCCGCGTCTTGAAGATCCCTGCGACTTCACGCGTTTCTCCATCCTGATGGATGGCGGGTTCCGCAGCGCCCCCGGTGCCGCCCTGCGCGGCATCGGCCGGCTTTCCTGTGACGGTCATGCCTGGGTGCGCCCGGATTGCCTGCGCGCCCTCCTCCCGGTCGACCTTCCCGCCGACTGGGAAGCCGGCTTCGCCAGGATGACCGAATTCGCCCGTTCGCGCGGCTGGATCGGCGAAGGCGGCGCCATCCGCGCCCATATCGAGTTCCGCGAACGGCCAGAAGCTGTCTCCAACGATGCCTTCCGCAATGCCATGCGCAAGTTCGCTTCCGGTGTCTGCGTCGTTGCCGCCGGTGCCGGTGAGGAACGGCGCGGAATGACGGTATCGGCCTTTTCCTCGGTCTCGGCGGAACCGCCGATGATCCTGGTCTGCATCAATACGGACTCGGCCAGCCACGATGCCATCGTCAATGCCGAGCGCTTTTCGGTCAACATTCTCGGCGAGGAGCAGGACGGTATCGCGCGCACCTTCGCCGGCATGAGCGGACTGAGCGGCGCCGGCCGTTTTGCCGACGGAAACTGGCAGGACAGCGGCGGTGTTCCGGCCCTGGCCGACGCCCTGCAAAGCGTCATCTGCCGTCCGGTCATCCGCGAACGCGCCGGATCGCACACCGTCCTGATCGGCCAGGTCGTCGCGGCCAGCCAGGCCCGCGAGGACGGGATGCCGCTCATCAATTACTGCGGCACGCTGCAGGGCCTCAAGGGCGGCCTCGAAAAGGCGGCCTGAGCCGGCGAAACAGCCGGAAAGCATGGCCCGGCGGCTCCCGCCGGGCCGTTTTCGCGCGCCGGAAAAATGTCATTGTGCGCGGTCGAATTCACACATGTAAAACTGCGCTTCAGCGGGCTGACAGCGCTTGATGAAGCCAGGCTCTGCGCCTTTACTTGGCTCAATGAGACAGCAGTTTTGCTGAACCGGGAGGAAAGCCATGAGCACGAACCAGGCGGCCGCAGATGCCGCGAACAAGGCCACACGCGTTGACGTTCTCGTCGTCGGCGCCGGTTTCGGCGGCATGTACGCCATCTACAAGTTCCGCGGCATGGGCCTGAAGACGGTCGGCATCGAGGCCGGCGGCGATGTCGGCGGCGTGTGGTACTGGAACCGCTATCCGGGCGCGCGCTGCGACCTGATGAGCATCGACTACAGCTACGGCTTCTCCGACGAGATCCAGCAGGAATGGACCTGGTCTGAGCAGTTCGCCGCCCAGCCCGAGATCCTTGCCTATGCCAACTTCGTCGCCGACAGGCTGGACCTGCGCAAGGACTTCAAGTTCAACACCCGGGTCACCAGCGCGAAGTGGGACGAGGCGCAAAAGGTCTGGCGCGCGACGACCGACGCCGGCGAGGTGCTCGAAGCGCGCTATTGCGTGATGGCCACGGGTCCGCTTTCGATCCCGAAGGACCCCGACATCCCCGGCATCGACAGGTTCAAGGGCGAATTGCTGCGCGCGCAGAAGTGGCCGCATGAACCGGTGAGCTATGCAGGCAAGCGCGTCGGCGTGATCGGCACCGGATCGACGGGCATCCAGATCATCCAGGAAATCGGCCCTCTGGCCGGCGAACTCTTCGTCTTCCAGCGCACGCCGAGCTTCACCCTGCCGATGCGCAATCATGACCTCGATCCGGACTACGTGGCGGAAATGAAGCGCCATTACCCGGCCATCCGCGAAGCCTGCCGCAACAATCCGACCGGCGGCGCCCGGCCGGTTTCCACCCGCCCCTATTTCAGCCTGCCACCGGTCCAGCGCCGGCAGTTGATGGAACAGGCCTGGATCAATGGCGGGCATACCTTCCTCGGCATCTTCTCCGACCTGATGACCAATCCGGCCGCCAACGAGGAAGTCGCCGATTTCGTGCGCGAGAAGATCGGCGCGATCGTCAAGGACGAAAGGACGGCCGAGGCGCTCAAGCCGCGCGGCTATCCGATCTTCGCCCGCCGGCCCTGCCTCGACACCTCCTATTACGACACTTACAACCGCGAAAATGTCCACCTGATCGATTGCAAGAGCGACCCGATCGTCGAGATCACCGAAAAGGGTGTGCGCACCCAATCCGGCGAAACCGAACTCGACATGCTGATCTTCGCCACCGGCTATGACGCGCTGACCGGCGCCCTGCTCGCTTTCGACGTGACGGGACGTGACGGCATCTCGCTGAAGGACAAGTGGAAGGACGGCCCGGTGTCGCTCTTCGGCACCATGCTGACCGGCTTCCCGAACCTGTTTGCCGTCAGCGGCCCGAACGGTCCGGCGGCGCTGGCCAACCTGATCACCATAGCCGAGCACGATGTCGACTGGATCGCCGACATGATCACCCACATGGACAGCGCCGGCCTGAAATCGGTGGAACCGACACAGCAGGCCGAGGACGCCTGGATGAAACTGGTCGCCACGCTGGCCGAGCATTCCCTCATCCGCAAGGCCAACACCTGGTGGGTGGGCGCTAATGTGAAGGGCAAGCCGCAAGGCCTGACCATGTTCATCGGCGGCTTCAACAAGTATCGCGAGCACTGCCAGAAGGCCCGCCTCGAAGGCTACAGGGACTTCGTCTTTGACAGGCAGCAGCAGACGGCGGCAGCCTGACGCACCAGGACTGTCGTCGATGACGGGCCGCCCCCGGTTCAGCCGGTCAGGCGGCCCTTCTCATTCGCGCCGGGCCTGTCCCACCCGGAAGCGGACGGCCGGTCGGCCTGCGTGCCGCTTTCGGCCGGCTGGCTGTCGGGATGAACGATCCGGTAGCCGGTCCAGTTGTTGGGCCGTGCCCTGAGATATTGCGGCGGATAGTCGATATCCGCACCCAGCGTCGCGGCGGCATGCCAGCCCCAGCGCGGATCGTCGAGCATGCCGCGCGCCAGCGCCACCATGTCGGCCTCGCCCTCCGCCACGATGGCCTCGGCTTGGTCCGGCTCGACGATGAAGCCGACGGCCATGGTGGCAAGCCCCGTCTCCCGCTTCACCCGCGCCGCGAACGGCACCTGGTGCCCCGGCGTGGCCGGCGGGATGACGGCATCCGGGACGAGATTGCCCGCCGACATAACCGCATAGTCCACGCCTTCCGCCTGCAGCGCTTTCGCGAAGGCCAGCGCGTCGTCCAGCGTGGAGCCGTCCGGATGCCAGTCCGTGCTGTTGATGCGCACGCCGAGCGCGAGCCGTCCACCGAGCGCATCCCGCACCGCACGGACAACCTCCAGCGGAAAGCGCATCCGGTTTTCCAGGCTGCCGCCATAGGCGTCGGTGCGCCGGTTGGTGAGCGGCGACAGGAAGCAGTGCAGGAGATAGCCATGGGCGGCATGCACCTCGACAAGGTCGAAACCGGCGCGCTCGGCGCGCCGCGCCGCATCGGCGAAGGCTTGCGCTATGGCCGCCATGCCTTCGGGCGTCAGTTCCTCCGGAACCGCCCACGTGTCGTTATAGGCGACGGCCGAGGGCGAGCAGGTGCGCCAGGCGCCCTCCTCCGGCGGCAGCGATTCGCCCTTCCAACGGTCACGGATCGAGCGGGCGGAGCCGCGCCGCCCCGCATGGCCGAGCTGGATGCCGATCCTCGCGTCCGACAGCTTGCGCGCCTCGCTGACGATGCCGGCCAGCGCGGCTTCCTGTGCATCGGAATGCAGGGCGAGACAGCCATGGGTGATCCGCCCGCGTGCCTCCACGGCGGTGGCTTCCAGGATGACGAGCCCCGCACCCGACATCATGAGATTGCCGGCATGGATGAGATGCCACGGCTGCGCCACACCCTCCACCGCGCTGTACTGGCACATGGGCGAGACGACGATGCGGTTGCCAAGGTCCAGCGGACCCAGTCGGAACGGGGAAAACAGCGCGCTCATGATAGCCCTCCCGGCATTTGTGGCCTGTCGGAGCATCTTGGCCGAAGCGGCGGGGCATTGCGAACCCGCCACCGGTCTGCACGGTGAACTTCACGGATGTGAATTGCGCCGGGACGGATCAGGGCGCGCGCGCCTCAGACGCCTTCGATGGCGGTGAACCCCTCGAACTGCGGCGGCCCCTTGTACATCACCTTGTGCTGACCGGCATTCCTGTGGGCATTGCGGAAGTTCTCCGATTTCGTCCAGGCAAGGAAATCCGCCTCGCTCTTCCAGATCGTGTGGGACGCGTAGAGGCGATAGCCCTCCGCTTCGTTTTCCGGGCCGCGCAAGAGGTTGAAATCGACGAACCCGTCCATCTCGTGCAGCGTGGACTTGCGGTTCTTCCAGATGGCCTCGAAGGCATCCTCTGAACCCTTTTCGACCTTGAACCGGTTCATGGCTATGAACATGGGGTTGTTTCTCCTTTCAAGTGAACTGCGTGCCGCGATGGCGGCGGGGATCGTTCGATGGCCTCATCTGTATCATGCCCCTTACCGCGTGAAGGCCAGCGGCACGGAAAAAGGCCAGCTTGCCCGTCCCGCGCCTGCCGGGATCGGCGGAAAGGGCGCGGCGCGGCGAACCGCTTCGCTGGCCGCCCGGTCGAGGATCGGCGAGCCGGAACTGCGCGCGATGCGAACCCCGCTGACCGATCCGTTTCCCGATACCACGAAGGACAGGACCACTTCGCCGCGGATTCGCCGGCTGCGTGCCTCGCGCGGATAACGTAGCGCGCGCCTGAGTTTTGACGCCACCTTGCCGGGATAGTTCGAGACCGCCGCATTGCCCGCGGCACGCGCTGCCTGGCTTGCCTTCGAACGGCTCGTCGCGCGCTGGGTATCGGCGGCCGCCGCGCCGCCCGATCCGCCCGATGACGCCCGCCGGACAGCTTTCTTGCGCTTGGCCTGCGCTGGTGCTTTCCCGGTCTCCCGCTCCTTCGGCTTCGCGGCCTTTTCCGCCCGGTGTTCGACCGGCGTGCTTTCCGGAACGGCACGCCGGTATTCCGGACGCGGGGTCGGCACGGGTACAGCGTCGGCCTCTGGCAAAGCAGGCCTGTCCTCGCTCACCGTCTCAAGCATGCGCTGCGGCTCCACCGCAGCAACGGCTTTCGGGTCAGGCGGATCGACGGCATCCGCCGGGACCGCGCGCGCTTGCCTCGGAACGGCAATCGGGCTTTGAGGATCGGAAAGGCCGGACAAGGCGGGCAGCACCGCCGCGTCCGCCGCTTCCAGTGCCGGTGCGGTCTCGGCTGACCTCGCGGTCGTGGGTAGCGCTACCTCCACCGGCTCCGTTGCGGTCTCGACCGGCGCCGGTTCAACCATGCCGTCAGCTTCCGCTGCGGGCGCATCGGCCGCCTGCAAGTCCTGCCCAGCCGCGGGCTCCAGCGTTTCCGGCATGTCCTCAGCCGGCTGCATGGCGCCATCCGCGCCCACCTTGGCCGCATCCTCGAAGGCATTGCCCATGATGATCATGGCGACGGGCGCGCCGCCGGCGGTCTGCACGGCCTCCTCGCCGTCAAGCAGCAGTGCCGCTGCCGCCAGGTGGGCCGCGACGGACGCGATCATCGCCAGCAGGATGGACCTCTTGCGCGGCTTCATGGCGACACCTTCCGCGTGACCACGGCGATGTCGGCGAAGCCCAGCGCGCGCAGCGTGCCGATCGTCTCGACGAGTTTTCCGGCCGGAAGCGCCCGGTCCGCGGCAATCCGGAACGGCCGGGCTGCTTCGCTCCCGCCTGCCTCACCCGGCGCCATGGCCGGCAGGTCCGCCGCGTCCACCGGTTCGCCGCGCCAGGTCAAGGTGCCGTCCGCGCGGATGAACAGCATGTCGGGCGGCGAAGCGGCGTCGGCGTCCGTCAGTGCCACCAGGTCCACCGCGCGGTCGCCCGTGGGTGCCAGCGTGCCGGCAATCAGGAAGAAGATCAGCATGAGGAAGACGACATTGATGAGCGCGACCGTGCTCTCCGCCTTCTGCGAGCGTTGGCGCAGGCGAACCCGGATCATGGCCCGCTCCGTGCAACCGAGACCGGCAAGCCTGTCCGCGAGACCGCCTGCATCACGGTCACCAGATCTTCGGTCGATGTTTCATCCGAAAAGGTGAGCAGGACATTCGACGCGCCGCTCTCCTTCAGCCGCGACAGGCCATCCGCGATGCCGTCCCGTTCCGTTGCCATGCCGTTCAGGCGCACCGTTCCCCCCGCCAGCGAGAGGATGACATCGGGCCGCTGCCCCGCACTGCCGCCCGATGTGCCGCCGGCAAACCGGACCTCGGAAAAGCGCGAAAACGTCGATGACAGCATGAAGAAGAGCAGCAGCAGGAAGATGACGTCGATGAGCGACGTCAGCGACAGCCGCCTGCGCCTCACCATGGTCCGCTCAATGCGCAAGGACCGCTCCTTCGCCGATTGCGGCCTCCCGCATTGAACCGGTCGCGCCGCCCGGTGGCGCGGCAAGGATGTCAGCTGTCAGCGTCTCAATGGCAATACGCTCGTCGTCGACGCGCGACTCCAGCCAGGTGAGCGCCACCGAGACGGGCATGGCGACGGCAAGGCCGGCCGCCGTGGTCAGCAGCGCGACCCAGATCCCGCCCGCGAGGATCGAGGGATCGACCGCGTTTCCGGCGCCCTGAAGCTGGCGGAAGGCCTCGATCATGCCGAGCACCGTACCGAACAGGCCGAGCAACGGCGAAAGCTGGACAACCGCATCCAGCAGCCGGAAGCCCGATTGCAGGTCATGCAGGTCCTGCGCGACCTGGCGCGCAACCCTTTCCTCCACGTCGGCCCTGGCCATCCGGCCGCCCATGCCGAGCCGGATGGAAAGCGCCACGGCGCGCGAGGCGGAACTGCGCCCTGCCGCGGCATGGTCGAACGCCTCGCGCGGGCGGCCATGCTGCCACAGCCAGACCGCCCTTTCCGCCCGCTTGCGCCAGCCGACATGGGCCCGCCAGAACTGCACGGCCTTGGCCAGGATCACCGCAAGCGCAACCACGGAAACGCCGAGGAGGATCGCGACGACCGGGCCGCCAAGCGCCACGAAGGCGCTGATCGCCGCGAGATAGTCCGAAAGAATGCCCATGACTGTCTCCTGCCTGTCTGTCAGCGGCCGAACGTGACGCCGGTCCGGTTGGTGGTTGAAAGCCCTTGCGCGCAGGCCTTGCCGTCCAGCCCGTCGCCCTTGCAGGCGGCCACGCCGTTGACGAGCACGCGCGCGACATCCGCGCAGGCCAGGTCCGGCATGTCGAAGCGCTTGACCAGGGTCTTGCCTCTTTCCATGGCGCCGAAGCCGGCCGCCGTCATGCGCGACACCAGCCCGGCCTTGTCGAACAGCACCAGTTCCACCGCCAGTTCATCCAGCGGCGCGCCGAGCCCGTTCTTCGTCACGAAGGTGACCCGGCAGGCGCTGCCGTTCTGTTCCAGCCGGTTGAGTTCGATCGCCAGCGCGCCGTCCGCCGATGCCGGGGCGGAAAGAACCGCCCCGGCTGCGAGAAGGAGAGAGAGAAACGCCCGCCGCATGATCACCAGCCGAACTTCCTGGTGAGCGCGACCTTGAATGTCCGGCCCCGAGCAAGGTCGTTGGACAGGAATTCCTTGTACTGCTCGTTGAAGATGTTCTCGACGGCGAAATGGGCTTCGAGCCCGGCCCAGCGGCCCTCTTGAGGCGTCCAGGCGACATAGGCGTCATGGACGTTGAACGACTGCGAGAACCGGCTGGAGGCACCGCCGGCGCAGATGACCGCTGCATTCGCGACGCGGCAGGCATCCGCCGGATCCGCCACGAATCGCGACCGCCAGCCGAATTCCAGTGCCCGGTCCGGAATGCGCCCGCCCACCGTCAGCGCCAGTTCGTGCGGGGCCACCGTGGTCAGGTCCCAGCCGTTGGTCAGGTCCTTGCCCACCGTGTGGGTGTAAGCCGCCGATGCGAAGAAATAGTCCGAATCGTAGGACAGTTCCAGCTCCGCGCCATAGATCCGGGCATTGGCGACGTTCACGAAACCGGGCCGCGGATTGAATCCGGGCGTCAGCGCCGGATTGAGCGTGATGAGGTCCTTGATGGAGTTGTGGAAGACGGTCGTCTTGAGTTGCAGGCTGTCGCCGGGTGCCGCCAGGTCGTAGCCCGAAAGCGCGATACCAGCTTCCCAGTTGTCGGACCGCTCCTTCCGGAGCCCGAAGCTCGGCTGGAAGACATAACGGCTCGACGTCGTCGAGAACACCTCGTCCAGGGTCGGGAAGCGTTCCGTATGGGCAAACGAGCCGAAAATGGCAACGTTCTCGTTGAAACGGTAATGCGCGGCGATCTTCGGCGAGACCGCCGTGTCGGTGAACCTGCCGGTCACCCCGGTGGAAGCGCCGGGCGCCAGGGACCGGAAATCGAATCTCACACCGGGAATCAACGTCAGCTTCTCGTTCCAGACGAACTCGTTCTGCACGAAGAAGCCGTTGCGGAGGTCCGTGCCTTCGGGGTGGAAACCGATGCCCGGCGTGCCGGTCAGCACGTCGGCCACGCGTTCCTGCCGGGCAAACTGCCAGCCATGGGTCAGGAAGTTCTCCCAGGTCTCGCCATGCCATTCACTGGTGTTTTCGACATCGAACTGGAACGTGTTGTAGGCATAGTCGGTGTCGCAGAAGAGCTGGCTCGTCGCGCAGGAAAGGCCGAACATCGGATTGCCCGTCGCGTTGCGCTGCTCGTTCCTCGTGCTCGAATAGGAAGCCTGGATCCTGAAATCGAGCCAGTCATTGCCGGAGACGGGATCGGACCAGGCCACGCGGAACGTGTCGTCCGTGACATGCCGGTCCACGAGGCCGAACATGGGCACGCCACCGATCAGCGTATCTGTGCCCACCTGCACGAGATCCTGCCCGTCGGCGTCGGAATCCCAGCGCTGCCAGGAGAATTCCAGCCGGCCCTCGTCGGCGACCTGGCTCGTCACCTTGGCAAGGCCCGACCAGGTGTCGAAGAACGAGGAACGCACCTGCGTTCCGTTGCCGGTCTCGTAATTGTCCGCCGTCCGGTAGTTGCCGGCAAACAGGAGGTCCGTTCGTTCGGTCAGCTTCTGCGCCAGGATGACGGAGCCGAGCCAGCCATCGCCGTTTGAATCGTAGGCGCTCTTCAGCCGCAAGGCGCCGCGCTCGCCCGGCGTGATGAAATCGCTGGCATCCTTGGTGGTGAAATTGACCACTCCGCCCAGCGCGCCGGAACCGTAGAGCGTCGAGGAAGCCGGACCGCGCAGCACTTCCACCCGCTTGTAGAGTTCCGGATCGGAGAAGAACCCGCCCATCCGGTACTGTTCGTAGAACTTGTCGACACCGTCCACCTTGACGATGATCCGGCCTTCCTCGCCCGCCTGTTCCGGTGCGCCGATGCCGCGGATGTTGAAGGATTGTCCGAGCACGCGGTCCGAACCGGACACGTTGACGCCGGGAATTTGCCGGATGACGTCGCCCACCGTGGTCGGCTGGGTCTTCTCGATGTCTTCCTGCTCGATGACGGTCACCGCCTGGGGCGTGTCGATGGCGACCTTGTCCTGGCCCGCACCGACCACAAGACGCTGAAGCAGGGTCACGCGGCCCTGCTTGGCGGCCGCGCCGCCTGCATCGTCCTGCGTCCATGCCGGACCCGCCGCCAGCAAACCGAACACACCCGCACTTGCGAGCAAAACGCCTGACCTTGAAGCCAGAATCCCCATGACCCTCTCCTGAACTGCATGGATTTATGAGGCTGGCTGGCGTCGTGGCTGGCTGGCTGCCGGAAAACATGATTGTTTCTGTCCGGTATTGCATCGCCTACAAAACATGATAAACCGAGTCAAGTCTCCAGTCGGGGACGAGCCCAGCCAGCCCTCTGCCAGCCCGGCTTTCAAGAACAGGAAAACATCACAACGGAGGGCCGGGCAGCCATGACAAAGAGGCTGGATTCCGAAACCGTTCGCCGGGCACAGGCGGACAATCCGAAAATGCGCGCGCGCGATCTCGCAACGTCGCTCGGCATTTCCGAGGCAGAGTATGTCGCGGCATGGTGCGGGCACGGAACCCGGCGCATCGCTGTCGATTTCGACCGCATCTTCCCGGCGCTCGAAGGCGTTGGCGAGGTCATGGGCCTGACGCGCAACGAAAGCGCGGTTCACGAGAAGATCGGCGTTTACGACAAGTACGTCAGCGGAAAGCACGCCGCCATGATGCTGGGCGAAGCGATCGACACGCGCATGTTTCCCGCCCGGTGGGTGCATGGCTTCGCCGTCGAGAGCCGCGATGACGGCGATGTCCGCCGCAGCCTCCAGTTCTTCGATGCGGCCGGCGAGGCGGTTCACAAGATCCATGCCCGCCCGGCGACCGACACGCAAGCCTGGGACCGCCTTGTTGCAGGCCTTGCCGTGGCCGACCAGTCGCCGTCGGTGGAAACGCAGGCGCAGGCAGGCAGCAAGGCCGGGGATCCGTATGATCCCGCCCCGGTGGAGGAACTGCGCGAAAGCTGGAGCCGCATGACCGACACGCACCAGTTCTTTCCGCTGTTGCGCAAGCTGAAATTCGAACGTCTCGACGCGGTGCGCAAGGTCGGCGCCGATTATGCCTGGCAGATCGACAATTCCGCCGTGCACGCCATGATGAAGCTCGCCGCCGCCGAAAGCCTCCAGATCATGTGTTTCGTTGGCAACGAGGGCTGCATCCAGATCCATTCCGGCGAGATCGCCACGATCCGCGAGATGGGGCCATGGCTCAACGTCATGGACCCGGCCTTTCACCTTCATCTGCGCACCGACCACATCGCCGAGGTCTGGGCCGTGCGCAAGCCGACCGACAAGGGCCATGTCACGTCGCTGGAAGCCTATGGTGCGGACGGCGAACTGATCATCCAGTTCTTCGGCAAGCGCATCGAGGGTCAGGACGAACGGCCCGGCTGGCGCATGATCATGGAGAACCTGCCCCGCATTTCCGGACCGAAGGCTGCCTGACATGACAATTCAAGCCATGCTTTCCACCCGTGCCGCCCGATGCGCGCTCCTCATCGTTTCCGCCATCTGGCTCGCCATGATGATGGCGCCCTGGGCGCGTGCCGGCGAGACGGCGGGCGCCGGTCGCATTGTCTCGATCGGCGGATCGGTGACGGAGATCATCTATGCTCTCGGCGAGCAGGAGCGCCTGGTGGCGCGGGACCGGACCAGCACATATCCCCGGGAAGCCGGAGGACTGCCCGATATCGGCTATATCCGCGCCCTCTCCCCCGAAGGCGTGATGTCGGTCAATCCCGGCATGATCATCGCGCTTGAAGGCTACGGTCCGCCCGAAGCCGCGTCCGTCCTGCGCCAGGCCGGCATCCCGCTCGTCGAGGTGCCGGAAGGCCATGACGGCGCGGCGATCCTCGCCAAGATCGGGAAGGTCGCAAGCGCCCTCGGCGTCGAGGACAAGGGCGCCGCGCTGGCCGCCAGGGTCAGCGCCGACCTGGAATCGGCGGCGCGCGCGGCACGCGGTGTGTCGCCGAAGCGCAAGGTCCTCTTCATCCTGTCCATGCAGGGCGGACGCATCATGGCGGCGGGGCGCAACACCCATGCCGATGGCATCATCGCCATGGCCGGCGGCGTCAATGCCATGGCGGATGTCGAAGGCTACAAGCAGGTGACCGACGAATCGCTCATTCAGGCGGCACCCGACTTGATCCTGATGATGAACCGCATGGGCGATCACGATGTATCGGCAGAAACGGTCTTTGCCCATCCCGCCATCGCCCCGACACCGGCAGCGGCGAATCGCGCACTGGTCAGGATGGACGGGCTGTACCTGCTGGGCTTCGGCCCGCGCACGGCGCAGGCGGCCATGGAACTGGGCCGGGCGATCGCCGGGACCGGCGCCGGAGAGCGGAGCAACTGAGCCCATGCTTCAACGGACGACCGACACCGTTACGCCGGCTCCGGCCGCGCGCATTCGCCTCGAGGGAGACCGGACGCATCTCGGCTGCCTGGCAATCGCCGGACTGGCGGTGCTGCTGGCCGTGGCGTGCCTCGCCGGGCTGAGCGTGGGAGCGGCCTCCGGCACGCCTGCCCTCGGCGTGCTCGCCGCCTGGGCGGGTCTCACCGACGGTGAAGGCATAAGCGCGGCAGACATGCTGATCATGGGCTCTATCCGCCTGCCGCGCATCGTCATGGGCGTCCTCATCGGCGCGGCGCTCGCCATGTCCGGCGCCGTGCTGCAGGGCCTGTTCCGCAATCCGCTGGCCGATCCGACCATTGTCGGCGTCTCGGCCGGCGCGAGCCTGGGCGCGGTCTCCGTCATCGTGCTCGGCAACACGCTGCTCGCCGGCCTTTCCGGCCTGGCGGGGGCATTCGCCCTGCCGCTCGCCGCCTTCTTTGGCGCGCTCACCGTCACCATGCTTCTCTACCGCATCGCCACACGTCAGGGCCGCACCTCCATCGCCACCATGCTGCTCGCCGGGATCGCGCTGTCGGCCTTCGCCTTCGCGCTGACCGGCATCCTGACCTACATGGCCGACGATGCGCAGTTGCGTGACCTGACGTTCTGGAACCTTGGCTCGCTGGCCGGTTCGACCTGGACGAAGATCTGGTCCGCCGGTCCCGTCATCCTGGCTGCGCTCCTTGCAACGCCATTCCTGGCGCGCAGCCTCAACGCGCTGGCCCTCGGGGAATCGGCTGCCGGTCACATGGGCATCTCCGTGCAGCGCATGAAGAACGCGGCCATCGTCATGGTGGCCGCGGCCACAGGCGCCGCCGTGGCCGTCGCGGGCACGATCGGCTTTGTCGGCATCGTCGTGCCTCACCTGCTGCGCCTCGCCATTGGCCCGGACCATCGCTACCTGCTGCCGGCCGCCGGTCTCCTCGGCGCCACCTTCCTGGTCATGGCCGATGCTGTCAGCCGCACCATCGTCGCGCCGGCCGAACTGCCCATCGGCATTGTCACCGCGACCGTCGGCGCCCCCTTTTTTCTCTGGATCCTGCTGCGCAGGCGCGGCCTGCTTGACCTGTGAGGACCACCGACATGTTCTTTCAGGCCCGCCAACTCCATGTCCGCTATGGCAGGCGAGAAATCCTCCACGGGATCGGTTTCGAGGCGAAGGCCGGTGAGGTGACCGTGATCGCCGGCCCCAACGGATCGGGCAAGACAACCCTGATGCGGGCGCTGTGCGGCGATGTGGAGATGACCGGCGATGTCGTGCTGAACGGCCGGGCCCTTGACCGCTACGCCCCCGGCGCGCTGGCGCGCACCCGCGCAGTCCTGGCGCAGGAAACCGCGCTGGCCTTTCCCTTTACTGTTGCCGAGGTCGTCGGCCTTGGCATGGCAAGCATCTCCGGGACCATGCCGGACGCCGCGGCGCGGGCCGGACGCATCGCCGAAGCCCTCGCCCGCGTCGATCTGGACGGTTTCTCCGGCCGCTTCTGCCAGGAACTTTCGGGCGGCGAACGCCAGCGGGTTCAGCTTGCACGCGTCCTGTGCCAGATTTGGGAACCGATGACGGCTGAGGGTCCGCGCTGGCTGCTGCTGGACGAGCCGGTTTCCAGTCTCGACATCCGCCACCAGTTGACCATCATGGATATCGCACGGGATTTCGCCCGGCGCGGCGGCGGCGTGATTGCCGTGATGCACGACCTGAACCTGACGGCCATGTATGCCGACCATGTCACGTTCCTGGCGAACGGCCATGTGGCGGCCTCCGGCACGCCCGCCGAAACCATGACTGACGGCCTGCTCGCCGATGTCTATGGCTGCCGCCTGCGCGTGGGACAGGTACCGGACCGCGTGCAATTCGTCCTGCCCCAGACTGCCGTCGGCTGACGCCACCCGCCGTCCGGCTTTGCAAGCGGGCGGTTCACGGCAGGTTCGCCGGGTCGAAACGGCTTCGGGCAAGGTTGGTCCGTCACCATGGCGGCGCAATCACAGGGCCGGCCCGACAGACGCGATACTTGCCATGACGATTCCCATCCGCTCCGCCGATCAGGCGTTGAAGAAGGCAGCCGCGCTGACGAGGAAGGGCGACCGAACGGGTGCGGAAGCCCTCTATGAGGCAATTCTGGAGCGCTTCCCGGAAAACAGGCGGGCAGCCGATGCCCTCGCCGCCCTGCGGACCGCCCGGCCGAAAACGCCGGTGCTTGATCGTGCCACCGCCGAATCCGTGCTGGGGCTATGGCGATCCGGACGCACGGGCGAGGCGCTGGCGCGCGCGCAGTCCCTTCTCGTCCGGTTCCCGGACACAGCCTTCCTGCACACGATTTGCGGCGCCTGCCATGCTGCCGGTGGAGCGCATGCCCTGGCGCTGGAAGCCCACCGCCACGCACTCGCGCTGGCGCCGGATGTCGCCGGCCATCACAACAATGTCGGCGACGCGCTCAACACGCTCGGCCATCACGGTGAGGCCGTTGCGCATCTGGAAAGGGCGCTCGCCCTGCAGCCGGATTACCCGGAGGCGCTGAACAATCTCGGCAGTGCCATGATCGGGTTGAACAAACCGCTGCAAGCCATTGCCTTTCTGGAGAAAGCCCTGGCACTGCGGCCCGGTTTCGCCGAAGCCCTGAACAATCTGGGCATTGCCTTGTCCGCACTCGGCCGCAATGAAGAGGCCGTCGCCCGCTACAGGGCCGCCTTGCAGGCAAGGCCGGACTATGCGCAGGCCTGGCGCAACCTCGCCAACGAGATCCGCTTCGGCGCCGGAGACCCGTCGATCGCCATCATGGAAAACGCCCTCGCAGCCGCGACCAACGGCAGCGACCGCATGCACCTCGCCTTTGCACTCGGCAAGGCACTGGATGACAGCGGCGACCCTGCGCGCGCTTTCGCATTCTTTGCCGATGGCAACCGGATCGCCCGCAACAGCACCGCAGACGTGATGGCGGAACACCACGCCCTGCTTGCCCGGATCCGCGGCCAGTTCGCGGCCGGCATGCCCGCCGCGGTCGAAGCGCCGCCCGGCCCGCGCCGGCCCGTTTTCATCGTCGGAATGCCGCGGTCGGGAACGTCGCTGGCGGAACAAATCCTCGCCAGCCACGCGGACGTGTACGGCGCCGGTGAATTGCAGGCCCTGAGGCTGGCTGTCGCGCCGGCGCTTGCGCAAGCCGGCACCGACCCGGACGGGATCGCAGCGATCCGGCGAAGCTACCTTGACCAACTCGCCGCACTTGACACGGACCGGCCCGTCGTCGTGGACAAGATGCCGCTCAATTTCCGCTGGATCGGCCATGCCGCTGCCGCCCTGCCCGAGGCCGTATTCATCCATACCCGCCGCGACGCCGTGGCGACAGGCTGGTCGATTTTCCGGACCTTCTTCCCGGCCCGCGGGCTGGAATTCTCGTTCGATCTCGCCGATATCGCGGCCTATACGCGCCTGCATGACGATCTCATGGCATTCTGGAAGGAGCGCCTCCCCGGCCGCATTCACGAATTGGACTACGAGGCGCTGACAGAGAACCAGGAGGCGCAAACCCGCCGCCTGCTGGATATCTGCGGCTTGCCCTGGGACGACGCATGCCTGCGTTTCCACGAAACCGGGCGCAGCGTGCGCACCGCGAGTGCGGCACAGGTACGCCAACCGCTCTACAGGGGCAGTTCGCAGGCCTGGCGGAAATACGAGCCCTGGCTGGGCCCGCTCATTGACGCTCTTGCCTGATCGGGCGGGTCGTCCCCATGAGCAACCGGCCCGGCAAATGGTCTGCCGGGCCAGCGCTTGTCTACTTCAGGTCGCCCGGCAACAGGGCTTGCGGCATGTTCTGGTAGCTGACCGGGCGCAGGAAGCGCCGGATCGACAGCGTGCCGACCGAGGTCGCGCCAAAGTTCGTCGAAGCCGGGTAAGGGCCGCCATGCACCATGGCGTCGCAGACTTCCACCCCCGTCGGGAAACCGTTGGCGAGGATGCGGCCGGCCTTGCGTTCAAGCACCGGCATCAGTGCCTGGCCATGCGCCGTGTCGCCCTCGTCCATGTGGATGGTGCAGGTCAGCTGGCCATGCAGCGAGCGCGCGATCTGCAGCATCTCGTCGAAATCGGACACCCGCACGATGAGGCCGAGCGGGCCGAACACCTCCTCGCCCAGAACTTCGTTTGCGAGCCATTCCGTGCCCGTGGTGGCGAAGAGATAGGGCGTGGCATTGCGCAGGTCGCACATGCTGGTCAGCACTTCCTGAACGCCGGCCGTCCCGGCGATCCGGTCGCGGCCCGCGCGATAGGCCGCTGCAATCCCGTCGGTCAGCATGGTCTGCGCGCCGATGGGCTCCAGCGCAGCCGTTGCCGCCTCGATGAAGCCATCAGCCTGCGGTCCGTCGAGGACCACGCAAATGCCGGGATTGGTGCAGAACTGCCCGGCGCCCATGGTCAACGAACCGGCCCAGCCCTTCGCGATCTCGCCGCCGCGTGCCTTCATGGCTTCGGGCAGCAGGAACATCGGGTTGACCGAACCCAGTTCGCCGAAGAAGGGAATCGGCTCCGGCCGCCGGGCGCACAGGTCGAACAGCGCGCGCCCGCCGGCCAGCGATCCGGTGAAGCCGACCGCCTTGATCAGCGGGTGCTGGACGAGTTCCGTGCCCACATCGCGCTTGCCGCCCTGAATGAGCGAGAAGACACCCGGATGGACGCCGCAGGCCTTGATCGCCGCGTCGATGGCCTGGGCGACGATCTCGCCCGTGCCCGGATGGGCCGAATGGCCCTTGACCACGCCCGGACAGCCGGCCGCCAGTGCCGCCGCCGTGTCACCGCCCGCCGTCGAGAAGGCCAGCGGGAAGTTGGAAGCGCCGAACACGGCCACGGGGCCGATCGGCCGCTGCACCAGCCTGATGTCGGGCCGCGGCAGCGGCTGGCGGTCGGGCAGTGCCTCATCGTGGCGCCGGTCGAGGTATTCGCCCTTCAGGATATGGCTTGCGAAGAGGCGAAGCTGGCCGGTCGTGCGGCCACGTTCGCCGTTGAGGCGCGCCTCCGGCAGGCCGGTTTCCTGCGTGCCGATTTCCGTGATGGCCTCTCCCCGTGCCTCGATCTCGTCGGCGATGGCGTTGAGGAAGGCGGCGCGCTCTTCGCGCGACGAATAGCCGTAGGACCAGAAGGCTTCTTCCGCCGCCTTCGCTGCCCGGTCCACCAGGTCCGGCGTGCCCACGGCGAAATCATGCGCCGGCCCGTGTGCCGGTTCCGAGGTGAACGTGGTTTGCGTGGCGACCCATTCGCCGGCAACGAGGTGCTTGCCTGTCAGCATTTCAAAGTGTCCCTGTGTTTGCGTTTCAGGCGTCGAGGCGGAAATCGGTATCCGCCATGCCCTTGAATTGTCCGTCGACGAGATAGGTGTAACCCGCTCCGGGATCCGCGGCGCGTTTGGCCTCGGAATAGCCCTGCCATGCCGTCGTCACAAGCATGCGATCGAAATCGGGCCCGACAAAACACGGACAACTGGTTTGTCCGGCGGGTATTTCATAGGTCGCCACGAGCGAGCCGTCGGGCGCGAAGCCGGAGACGGAACCGCCGCCCCAGGCCGCGTTCCACAAGACCCCGTCCGCATCCATGACGGAACCGTCGAACCAGCCGCCAAGCGGCAGGTCGCTGCCTTTGAGGAACTGTTCCGGCTCGCCCCTCGGCATTCCGTTTTCGGGATCGAGCGCAACCCGCCACACCTTGTTGGCCCCGGTATCGGCAAAATGCCCGACACTGCCGTCGGGCGAAAAGCAGATCGAATTGGGAATGGAGATACCGTCCCACAGCCGCCGCACCGCGCGCCCGTCCGACCAGTAGATCGCACCGGCCGCCCGTTCGGCCGTCTTGCTCATGGTCCCGATCCAGAGCCGGCCGGAGGGATGCACCCGCCCGTCATTGGAACGGTTGGCGGGCTTGTCGGCTTCCAGTGCCACCAGCAGGTCCAGCGTGCCCGAAGCCACGTCGCGCAGATAGAGCCCGTCCTCCATTGCCAGCATCTGGCGGCCATCGTCGATGCGCGCGATGACCGACCCCATGCGCGGCAGGTCATGCGCGATTGTCTCGCCGGAGGCAAACCGGTGCTCATGCAGCCGGCAACCCACGATGTCGAACCAGTAGGCGGTGTCACGGACCCGGTCGTAATGCGGCCCCTCGCCCAGTTCGCAGCACTGCGAAGCCAGCTTCACGGTATTCGCCTTGACGATGGTCATCGCGCGTCCCTCCCGCTTATTTGCCCCACTTCAGCGCAAGGATGTCGAGGTCGCGCGCCAGTTGCAGCAACCGCTCGCGCGTGCGTAAAGACATGGGCTTGAGCGGGTGGCGCACATGGTCCGAACCGATCACGCCGCCCTCCTTCATCACCACCTTGGCGGCGCGCAGCCCGCATTGCCGGTTTTCGTGGTTGATGAGCGGCAGGCAGCGCGTCCAGTGTTCCAGTGCGCCATCCTTGTTGCCCGCCAGGTGTTCGGTGACAATCGGCTTGATCCGGTCGGGGAACATGGCCGAGGTCATGGTTCCCGTGCAGCCGGCATCCAGGTCGGCCAGCAGCGTCACTGCCTCCTCGCCGTCGAACGGCCCCACGACATGTTCGCCACCTGCCTCGATCAGCGCCGCCAGCTTGTCGGCGGCAAACGGCACCTCGATCTTGAAATAGGAGACATTTTCCAGTTCGCGCGCCATGCGCACCAGCAGATCGACCGGCAGCGGCGCACCCGAAAGCGGCGCATCCTGCACCATGATGGGAATGGAAATGGCGTCGCTCACCGCCTGGAAATGCTCGAAAATGCCCTGCGGCGCGGGCACCAGTCCGACGCCGTGGTAAGGCGGCATCATCATGACCATGGATGCCCCCATGGCTTGCGCGTCGCGCGCCCGGCGAACCACGATATCTGTATAGAAATGGCTGATCGTCACGATCACCGGCACGCGGCCGGCCGCATGCTCAAGGCTCAGCTTCATCAGCGTTGCGCGTTCCTCGTCGGACAGCAGGAACTGCTCGGAATAGTTGGCAAGGATGCAGATTGCATCGACACCCTGGTCGATCATGCAGTCGATGACGCGCTTCATGCCTTCCGTGTCGAGACTGCCGTCGTCGTGAAAAGGTGTGGGCGCGACCGGAAGAATGCCGGAAAGCGGGGTTTTCATCTGTCATGTCCTCTCTGCGAAAAGGTGCCGCCAGCGCATGGAAGCGGCAAGGAGTTGGTCGCGATGCGGCCCTGCCGGCCTGAAAAAAGTCATCGCGCCGCACCGTCAAAGGCCGCGACAATGGCACGCGCCCGTTCGCCAACGGTCGCGGCATCGTCGCCCGGCCGGTAGAGCGCCGAACCGATGCCGAACCCGGCAGCGCCCGCAGCCAGCCAGTCACCGAAATTATCTGCCGATGCGCCGCCCACCGCGAAGACCTCGACATCCGGCGGCAGCACCGCCTTGATCGCTTTCAATCCGTCCGGTCCGGCAAGCGATGCAGGGAACAGCTTCAATGCCTTCGCGCCGGCCCGGATCGCGGCAAAGCACTCCGTCGGGGTAAAGACGCCGGGCATGGAGACCATCCCGTGCTCCAGTGTCCGCGCGATGACCTGCGGCTCGCAATTGGGCGACACGACAAGGCGCCCGCCCGCGCCCCGCACATGATCCACCTGTTCGGGCGTCAGCACGGTGCCCGCGCCGATCAGCGCCCGGTCGCCAAAGGCGCCGGCAAGGCGGGCGATGCTGTCCAGCGGCTCGGGCGAATTGAGCGGGACCTCGATCATGGAGAAGCCGGCTTCGATGAGCGCCGCGCCGACGTCCACCGCTTCGCCGGGACGGATACCCCTCAGGATGGCCACAAGCTTGCGCATCAACCCTTGCTCCCGTCGAGTTCAGCCCGCACGGCTGTCAGTCCGGCCAGCGTCAACGCCTCCCCGTCTTCCGGCACGGCCTGCGCGCCAACAAGGTCGATGGCTTGCGCATAGCGCGCGACGAGCGGACCCGCGCCGACGACATGGACCGCGCCCGCCTTCCAGTATTCGCCCATTGCCGCGAGTTCCGCGCCGATCAGCAGACCGGAAAGGCGCGCCCGGCAAACCGCCGGTGACGCATCGTCCAGCAGCGCCATGGCCCGCACCGAGAACAGCGCCGCGGTCAGCGTTTCCGGCGCGGCGATCATTTCGCGCACCGCGGCGGCAAACACCTCCTCGTCATGCCCGTCGCCAGCCGCCGAATGGCGCAGCACGGAGCGTTCAGCCATGAGCGCGAAGATCTCGCCCGTCATCACGGTGGAAAACGCGGTGACGCGCCCGCCTGCCAGCCGAACCCACTTGCTGTGCGTGCCCGGCATGCAGACGATTCCATCGCTGACACCGATGGCCGAGACGAGGCCCGCCAGTTGCGTTTCCTCGCCGCGAATCACGTCTGCGGGATCGTCCTGGCAGATGCCCGGCACGATCCTGACCTCGATCCGCCGGTCGCGCGTGGAAACGGTGGTCAGCCCCGTGCCGCTCGCCGGCCGGCACGGCGCCTTGCGGTAGGCAGCTTCCTTCCAGCCCTGGCGTGCGCCGGCCATGCCGCAGACGATGACCGGCACCGCCTTTTTATGCCCGTCGAGCCAGCCGCCAGCCAGGCGAAGCAGCGCCGCCTCGTAGGCGTCAGGTCCCGAGAGCGTATCCATGCCTTCCGGTGAAGAGACCCGATCCAGTACCCGGCCCTTGGCGTCGAGCGCCCAGACGCGCAGCGCAGTGGTGCCCCAGTCCACGGCGATCCAGTCCAGTCCGGCCATTGTCTGTTTCTGCGGCATCGTCCCTACTCGATGAATGGTTCGACGGTCACGCGCCTGCCGAGCAGGAAGGCGTCGGCAACATGCGCCATGGGGGAGAGATCCATGTCGATACCGCCCGCCCGCACCAGCGCCGCCATCCTGGCATAAAGCCGGGCATATTCGCCGCCCAGCAGCGGATTGCTCCCGTCTCCGGTTTCCTCCAGCGCCGCCGACGCTGCCTGCAGCTTTCCGTCGATGGCAAGTTTCGCCCCGCCTTCCGACAGCACCAGCAGGCCCTGGTCCGTCTCGATCTCCATGGTCCAGATCTGCTCGCCCTCCTGGCGGAAGTCCATCTCCGCCGTCACGGTTCCATGCGGGTGATGGAACGCCACATTCGCGGCAATCGGCGTCTCGCAGTTTTCTGGAAAGAACAGTTCTCCGCCGGTCACGTGGATCGGGTCGGCCAGGATTTCCGTCACGATCGACAGCGCATTGATGCCCGGATCGAACACGCCGAGCCCGCCGGCCTGCCAGATCCAGGCCTGGCCCGGATGCCAGCGGCGAACGTCCTCCTTCCAGATGACGCGAAGGCTTTTCAGCCGCTTGTCCTTGAGCCAGGCCTTGGCCGGCGCCACCATGGCCGCCTCGCGCGAATGCCAAGTCGCATAGATCGACACACCTGCGTCGCGCGCCATGGCTTCCAGCGCGCGCGCCTCCGAAAGCGATGCGCCGGGCGGCTTCTCCAGCATGACATTTCGTCCGGCCCGGATGGCCTGGGCAGCGAATTCGAAGCGCGGCACCGGCGGCAGGCAGAGCGACACGGTCCCGATATCCGGCCGCTCGGCCAGAAGCTGCGCGAAATCGCGATAGGAGGGCACGCCCTCGACCTCGCCTTCCCGCGAGAAGGTGGCAGCCAGTTCCCAGTCGGGCGACGCAGCGATCATCGGCACATGCTGGTCGCGGGCAATCTTGCCGATGCCCAGAAGGGCGATCTTCATGGTCATGCGATAGCGTCCTTGTCGTCTCTGCGCCGCCGGCCGGCCGTGGCTGGCGGCACGCCGGTCAGCCCTGCTTCTGCTTGTTGTAGACGTCGAAGATGACGGCTGCGAGCAGCACGAGGCCCTTGATCATCTGCTGGTAATCGATGCCGATGCCCATGATCGACATGCCGTTGTTGAGCACGCCCATCAGGAAGGCGCCGACCACGGCGCCGATGATCGTGCCGACACCGCCGGACATGGAGGCCCCGCCGATGAAAACGGCCGCGATCACGTCGAGTTCCAGCGCGAAACCCGCCTTCGGCGTGGCGGTGTTGAGCCGTGCGGCGAACACCAGGCCGGCGATAGCCGCCAGAACGCCCATGTTGACGAAGGCCAGGAAGGTCAGCCGCTCCGTCTTGATGCCGGACAGCTTGGCCGCCTTCTCATTGCCGCCGAGCGCATAGACCCGACGGCCGATGACCGTCTTTTCGGTGATGAAGGCATAGATGATGGTCAGCACGCCCATGGTAAGCAGCACGTTCGGCAGGCCGCGGAAGGTCGACAGCTTGTACATGATGAAGATCAGCGCGAAGGCGACGATGGCGTTGCGCGCGATGAAGAAGCTGCGCGGCTCGTCCTCGATGCCATAGGCCTTGTTGCGCGCCCGCTGGCGCAGGCCGAGCCACAGGATGACCGCCACGATGACCGCACCCGAGAAAAGCGCCAGCACGTTGACCTTGCGTGCATCGAACAGGCCGGCCAGGCTCTCGCCCATTCCCGCAGGGAAAATGTCCGGCACGAAACCGTTGGCGATGACCTGGAACTCGCGCGGGAACGGGCCGACCGACTGGCCCTCAAGCAGCCAGAGCGAGAGCCCGCGAAAGACCAGCATGCCGGCCAGCGTGACGATGAAGGACGGGATCTTCCAGTAGGCCACCCAGTAGCCTTGCGCCGCGCCGATGAGCCCGCCTGCCACGATGCAGGTGATGATGGTGACCGACACCGGCTGGTCGAAATTGACGATCATTACCGCGGCCAGCGCGCCGATGAAGCCCATGACCGAGCCGACCGACAGGTCGATATTGCCCGACACGATGACGATCAGCATGCCGAGCGCCATGATGACGATGTAGGAATTCTGGAGCAGGAGGTTGGTGATGTTCACCGGCCTCAGCAGGGTACCGTCCGCCACGATCTGGAAGAAAACCATGATCGCGATGAGCGCGAACAGAAGGCCGTATTCGCGCATGTGCCTGACAAGATAGGCCCCGATGCCCATGGGTTTTGCCTTTGGTGCGGCAGCTTCGCCGCCGGAACCGTGAACCGAGTCCATCGATACTGCCTCCCCTTAATCCGTGACGATGAGCGACATGATGCGCTCCTGGCTTGCTTCCGCCGCATCCAGTTCGCCGACGAATTCGCCCTCGTTCATCACATAGATGCGGTCGCACATGCCCAGCATTTCCGGCATTTCCGACGAGATCATCAGGACGCCCTTGCCGTCGGCCGACAGCGCATTGATGATACCGTAGATCTCGAACTTCGCACCCACGTCGATACCGCGCGTCGGCTCGTCGAGGATCAGCACTTCCGGTCCGGCGAAAAGCCATTTCGACAGCACCACCTTCTGCTGGTTGCCGCCCGACAGGTTGACCACCTTCTGGAACACCGACGGCGTGCGGATGTTCATGGCGCCACGGTAATTCTCCGCCACGCGCGTTTCCGCCGATTCCGAGATCACGCCCCTGGCCGAGACCGCCGGCAGGTTGGTCAGCGTGATGTTGCGCTGGATCGTCTCGTCGAGCACCAGGCCGAGCGACTTGCGGTCCTCGGTAACATAGGCAAGCCCGGCCGCGATCGCCCGGTCGACACGCGAGACATCCGCGGGCTTGCCGCGAATGAGCACCTCGCCGGAGATGTTGCGGCCGTAGGACCGGCCGAAAATACTCATCGCCAGTTCGGTGCGCCCTGCCCCCATCAGCCCGGCAATGCCGACGACCTCGCCGGCCCGTACCGTCAGGCTCGCGTCGCGGATCACCTGCCGGTCGGCATGTTCGGGATGCCAGACGTTCCAGCCGCGCACCTCGAAGATGACCTCGCCGGCGCGCCGCTCGCGCTCGGGATAGCGGTGCGCCATGTCGCGCCCCACCATGTCGCGCACGATACGGTCCTCGGTGATCGCCTCGCGGCGTGCATCCAGCGTGGAAATCGTTGTTCCGTCGCGAATGACCGTGACGCGGTCGGCGATGCGGCGCACCTCGTTGAGCTTGTGGCTGATGATGATCGAGGTCACGCCCTGCGCCTTGAGTTCGAGCAGGAGATCAAGCAGTGCCTGGCTGTCGCTCTCCGAAAGCGCCGCCGTCGGCTCGTCGAGGATGAGCAGGCGCACGTCCTTGGACAGCGCCTTGGCGATCTCGACCAGTTGCTGCTTGCCGACGCCCAGCTTGTCGACCAGCGTACCCGGCGGCTCCGACAGGCCGACTTTCTTCAGCAGCGCCTCGGTGCGCCGGAAGGTCTCGCGCCAGTCGATCATGCCGCCGCTGGCGCGCTCGTTGCCGAGGAAGATGTTCTCCGCGATGGACAGCAGCGGGACCAGCGCCAGTTCCTGGTGAATGATGATGATGCCGACGTTTTCGCTGTCGGAAATCCCCGAAAAGGCCGCCACAGCGCCGTCATAGACGATATCGCCCTCGTAGGATCCGGCGGGATAGACCCCGGACAGGACCTTCATCAGGGTCGATTTTCCGGCCCCGTTTTCGCCGACAAGGGCATGGATTTCGCCTTCCTCCACGGTCAGGTTGACCGTGTCCAGCGCCTTGACGCCGGGAAAGGTCTTGGTGATCGACCGCATTTCGAGCAGCGTCGCCATGGTTCGGGCCCCGGATGGAAAAATGAAGCAGTGGACCGGAAACCCGCGCGGCTTAGCCGCGCGGGCGTCCGTATTCCTCAGGAAGAGGAGGTCACTTGATCTGGTCCATCGTGTAGTAGCCGGAACCGATCAGGATCTGCTCCCAGTTCGACGCATCGACCGCCACCGGTTCCAGCAGGTAGGAAGGAACCACCTTGACGCCGTTGTCATAGGTCGAGGTGTCGTTGATCTCCGGCTCGCCGCCCTGCAACAGGGCTTCCACCATGCCAACCGTCACGCGGGCCAGTTCGCGGGTATCCTTGAAGATCGTGGAATACTGCTCGCCCGCGAGGATCGACTTGACCGACGGAACTTCCGCATCCTGGCCGGTCACGATCGGCATCTTGAGGTCGCCGGAACCGTAGCCCACGCCCTTCAGTGAGGAAAGGATGCCGATGGAGAGACCGTCATAGGGCGAAAGCACGCCGTGCACCTGCTTGTCGGTGTAATTGGCCGACAGCAGGTTGTCCATGCGCGCCTGCGCCACCGCGCCGTCCCAGCGCAGCGTGCCCACCGTGTCCATGCCCATCTGGCCCGACACGATCTCGATCTCGCCGGCGTCAATCATCGGCTGCAGCACGCTCATCGCGCCGTTGTAGAAGAAGTAGGCATTGTTGTCGTCCGGCGAACCGCCGAACAGTTCCACGTTCCACGGCTTGGTGTCGGGGAAGCGCTCCTTCAGGCCCTGCACCAGCGACGACGCCTGCTGCACGCCCACCTTGAAGTTGTCGAACGTGGCGTAATAGTCGACGTCCCCGCTGTCACGGATGAGGCGGTCATAGGCGATGACCTTGATCCCGGACGCCGCCGCGTTTTCAAGCGCGTTGGAAAGCGTCGTGCCGTCGATGGCCGCGATCACCAGCACGTCCACGCCCTTGGTGATCATGTTCTCGATCTGGGCAAGCTGGTTGGGAATGTCGTCCTCGGCATATTGCAGGTCAGTCGTGTAGCCCGCAGCCTCGAACTGCTTGACCATCGAATCGCCGTCGGAAATCCAGCGCGCCGACGACTTTGTCGGCATGGCGATGCCGACGGTACCCTTGTCCTGCGCCACGGCCGGGCCGGCCAGGACGCTGGCGCCGACGACAAGCGACGCCATTGCGGAAATCAGTTTCCTCATCGAATTCCTCCCGAGAGAACGATGCGCGCCGCCGGCATTTTTGGGCTCCGGCATGCGCGCCCTGTTGGCGGACCGTCTCGATCCGCCGGCAGGTTAAGGACCGGACGGCTTGCATTTCAATTGCACAAATTGACATTCTGCATATCAAATTCGATAAGTCTCACCATGCAGAATCTCGCGAACCGCCTCCAGATCCGCGATTTCCGCCTTGTCCGCGCCATCGCGGAAACAGGCCAGCTTGCCCTTGCGGCCGAACAGCTCGGCATGACCCAGCCGGCGGCCTCGCGCCTGCTTGCCGCCATCGAGCGCACCATGGGCGCCCCCGCCTTCCTGCGTCATCCCAGGGGCATGACCATGACACCGCTCGGCGAAATCCTGGCCCGCAACGCCGTCACCCTTCTCAACGGCATGGAGCAGACCACCCGCGAAGTGGAAGCGGTCGGCGCGGGCCGCGCCGGCACCATCCGCGTCGGCTCGGTCACCGGGGGTGCCGTCGCCCATGTCGTGCCCGCCATCCAGCGGCTCAAGCGCGATGCGGCCCACGCCGACATCCACATCGATGTCGCCCCCAGCGACGTGCTGATCGACGGCCTGTTGCGTGGCGACTATGACTTCGTGCTTTCGCGTGTGCCGCCCGGCACGGACGCGCGGCAGTTCATCGTCCGGCGCGGCCGGGTGGAGGTGATCCATTTCATGATCCGCCGCGATCATCCGCTCAACAGCGCGCGTCCCGTGGCGCTTGAGGCGCTGGAAGGCTATGAGTGGGTGGTCCAGGCGCCGCACACCCCGATGCGCCAGGCCGTCGAGGAAGCCTTCATCGCAAGGGGCATCCCGCTTCCCGGCGAGATCGTCAATTCGACCTCCCTCCTCGTGATGATCGCCTATCTGGCCTCGACGGATGCCATTGCCCCCGTCTCGCGCGAAGTGGCCGACCTCATCGGCGCGGGCGATGCGGCCAGCGGTTTCGCGCGCCTCGAACCCGCCGAACCGGTCATCGTCAATCCCTATCACCTGATCGCCCGCAAGAACCATGCGCCAAGCCCGCTGGCCGCCAGGCTCTGGGACCTGATCCGCGCCGGCCTGGCCGGCGAGACGGAAGAGGACCAGGCCTGACGCGCCACGCCATATTGGAAATCGCGCCGATTGCGGCTATGCCGTCTGGAACCGCGGCCCTGCCGCGCAACCTGGCCCAAAGCGGTGAAAGGCGTCGTCCGTGTCCAAGCTTGTCTACATTCTCAACGGTCCGAATCTGAACCTGCTCGGCAAGCGGCAGCCCGAGATCTACGGCCGCGAAACGCTCGCCGACGTCGAGGCGCGCTGCCGCGAGGTCGCCGCCGGTTTCGGTCTTGAGATCCGCCTCATGCAGTCCAATGCCGAACACCAGATCATCGACTGGATCCACGAGGCCCGCGAGCAGGCGGCAGGCATCGTCATCAATCCGGCCGCCTTCACCCATACGTCGGTCGCCATCCTCGACGCGCTCAACGCCTTCGACGGTCCCGTGATCGAGATACACATATCGCAGGTGCACAAGCGCGAAGCCTTCCGCCACCATTCCTATGTGTCGCACCGCGCTGACGCGGTGATGGCCGGTTTCGGCGTGGAAGGCTATGAGTTGGCCGTGCGCCGCATGGGCACGCTGCTCGCCTGAGCACCGGTCAGGAAACGAACGAACCGGATGATCATTTCAGGCCACACCCGCTTCATCGCCCATCTCGGCGTTCCCACCGAAAGCTTCAAGGCGCCGATGATCTACAATCCGTGGTTCGAGGCGCGCGGCATCGACGCCGTCGTGGTTCCCATGGGCTGCGAGGCGGATGATTTCGCGGCCTTCCTGCCGCTGCTGTTCCGCATGCGCAACATCGCCGGCGCACTCATCACCATGCCCCACAAGGTGTCCGTGGTCGGTCTCCTCGACGAAACGAGTACCACCGTGAAGGTCTGCGGCGCCTGCAACGCCGTGAAGCGCGACAGCGCCGGACGCCTTGTCGGCGACATGTTCGACGGTGAGGGTTTCGTGCGCGGCGTGCTGGCAAAGGGCCGCACGATCGCGGGCACCTCGGCGCTGGTGGTTGGTGCGGGCGGTGTCGGCTCGGCCATTGCCGCATCCCTTGCCGGTGCCGGTGCCGCGCGGCTCTGCCTTTTCGACACCCGCGCCGAAAGCGCCGAACGGCTGGCAGCCAGCCTGAAGGCGCACTACCCGGCGCTCACCATCGTCACCGGCTCCAGCGATCCTGAGGGCCATGACATCGTGGTCAACGCCACGCCGCTCGGCATGACGGCAGGCGACCCCCTGCCCATGGACATGGACCGCTTGGCGCCCGCCACCTTTGTCGGCGAAGTGGTGATGAAACAGGAAGAGACGCCCTTTCTGGCGGCTGCCCGGACGCGCGGCTGCATGACCCAGGTCGGCACGGACATGCTGTTCGAGCAGATTCCCGCCTATCTGGAATTCTTCGGCTATCCCTCCGCGACCGCCGGCGAACTGCGCGACCTCGCCACCATCCGTTACTGAGCGGGGTCCGGCTTCAACGGTACTGGACAACGCCACGTCGCGACCGCAACATCCCCTTCAGAAAAGAAGGACGAGCCGGACAGATCCGGCCGCGCAAAGCCGGGAGGGCACTTCATGACACACATCGCCGCGGATGCGAAAGAAACCGCGCGCCCCTTCGGCGCGCCGCTGGATGGCCTGTCACATGTCGTCGGCCCGGTCGATGAACCCTTGTGGGAAAAGACGATTCCGCAGGTGCTCGCCGAGACTGCCACCCGCTTCCCTGACCGCGAGGCCGTGATCTTTCGCGCCCAGGGCATCCGCCGCACCTGGTCGCAATTCGCCGCCGAGGTCGACCGCTTGGCCGCCGGCTTTCTGGCGCTCGGCCTCGAAAAGGGCGACCGCGTCGGCGTCTGGTCGCCCAACCGCCACGAATGGGTGCTGACCCAGTTCGCCACCGCGCGTATCGGCGTCATCCTCGTCAACATCAATCCGGCCTACCGGCTGTCCGAACTGGAATTCGCCCTCAACAAGGTCGGATGCAAGGCGCTCGTGACTGCCCAAAGTTTCAAGACATCCGACTATATCGGCATGATCCGCACGCTTGCCCCGGAACTGGAGACGAGTGAACCGGGCCGGCTGCAATCGAAGACCCTGCCGCACCTCAAATGGGTCATCGCCATGGCCGACGAGGCCGGTCCCGGAATCCTGTCCTTTCCTGCACTCATGACAATGGGCGGCGACGCGGAAGCGGCACGCCTCGATGCCATCACCGCGACACTGGACCCGAACGAAGCCATCAACATCCAGTTCACCTCCGGCACGACGGGGGCGCCCAAGGGCGCCACGCTCACCCATCGCAACATCGTCAACAATGGCCGCTTCGTCACCGGGCGCATCAATTTCACCGAAGCCGACCGGCTCTGCATCCCCGTTCCGCTCTACCATTGCTTCGGCATGGTCATGGGCGTGCTCGGCTGCACAGCCTGGGGATCGGCGATGATCTTCCCGGGCGAAGGCTTCGACGCCGAACCCGCGCTCGACGCGCTCGAGGCCGAACGCTGCACCGCCTGCTACGGCGTGCCGACCATGTTCATCGCCATGCTCGAAGCGCTGAAGACGCGACCGCGCGACCTGTCCGCCATGCGCACCGGCGTCATGGCCGGCGCGCCCTGCCCCGAACAGGTCATGCGCCGGGTCAACGCCGACATGAACATGCCCGAGGTCACCATCTGCTATGGCATGACGGAAACCTCGCCGGTCTCGTTCCAGAGTTTCGTCGACGATCCGACGGACAAGCGCTGCGCCACGGTCGGGCGCATCCATCCGCATCTGGAAGTGAAGATCGTGAACGAGAAAGGCGAAACGCTGCCCGTCGGCGAACAGGGCGAACTGTGCACCAAGGGCTATTCGGTGATGCTCGGCTATTGGGATGAACCGGAGCGTACCGCCGAATCGCTCCGCGACGGCTGGATGCATACCGGCGACCTCGCCCGCATCGACGCGGAGGGATTCTGCTCGATTACCGGACGCGTCAAGGACATGATCATTCGCGGCGGCGAGAACGTCTACCCGCGCGAGATCGAGGAATTCCTCTTTCGCCATCCCAAGGTCAGCGCGGTCCAGGTCTTCGGCGTACCGGACGAGAAATATGGCGAGATCGTCTGCGCCTGGATCATCCCGGCGCCCGGCGAAGCCGTCGATCCGGAGGAAATCCGCGCCTTCTGCCAGGGGCAGATCGCCCACTACAAGATCCCGGCCCATGTCCGCGTCGTCGACGAACTGCCGATGACGATCACCGGCAAGCCGCAGAAGTTCATCATGCGCGACCGGATGGCGGACATGCTCGCGTCCGGCAGTTGAACAGCGGACCTGGCGACGGCCCGACGGTGAGACGGAACATGGACAGAACCATGCACCGCCATGCGGCATTTGCATGCCTGATGTGCAGAAACCGCTCTTGTTGCAGCGCAACATAAGGACTATCTCCGCCTCGATTACGAAAAGGAAGAAATCCTATGTTCATGAAACGCATCTCGGCCCTGTTCGCCAATGCCCGCGCCCGCTCCACCCAGGATGCATGGCTTGCGCAGTCGAGTTCCATTGAAGACCTGGAGCGCCGCCAGCGCGAGATCCTGCGCGCCCGCTTCTCGGGTTGGTAAGGTAGCCAAGCCAAGCCATGCACCACATGCATGGCTGCATTGCACAATCAGCTATTGTTGCATTGCACAACAATCAGCATATTCGAACCAACGAAGCGGCGGCAAGCTTCCGGCGCTTCCCGGGTTCTCCTCCGGTCCATCCTCCTCCCAGGACCGGTGAGACCAGACGGCCCATCCTCTTCCCAGGGCCGTGTGCGAAAAGCGGCGTCAGCGAACCTCCTCCCTCGCTGGCGCCGTTTTCGTTTTCCTGCCACCATTTCCGTTCACGACAGCAAAGAAAGCCGTGACCGCCCTTGCCAAGAAGCCGGCAAGGTCTGACACTTTGCTTGCCGATGCCCGGAGAAGCCCCATGCACCGCCTTCGCAGCCCCCTTCTTGCAATCACCCTTTCCGTTCTGGCTTTCACCGGCGCCAGGGCAGCGTATCTGGACGACCGCTCGACGCCGGAGCGCCTGGTCGAAAGCCTTTACAACGCCCTTGCCAACAAGGAATTCGCCCGCGCCTGGTCCTATTTCGAGACCAAGCCTTCGGCGGATTTCGACACCTACGTCGCCGGCTTCGACGGCACGGAAACCGTCGCGGTCCGCACAGGGCCTGCCGAAGCGGATGGCGCTGCGGGCACGACGCGCTGGCACGTGCCGGTGGCAATCCGGGCCACCGGGACAGACGGCAGCGAGACGGTTTTCGCCGGCTGCTATGTCGCCCGCCTCGCCAATCCGCAAATCCAGGGCGAACCCTATCGCCCGATGGCTTTCGAGGGCGCCCGGCTCGCGCTGTCCGATGCTCCCTTCGAGGAGGCCCTGCCCGCCGGATGCGGTGCCGGCGAGGCCTTGAGCGCGGACGAACGGCGCCTGCAGACCGTGCGCGACCGTTTCCGCGCAGAATGGGCCGGCAATTGCGACATGCAAGCCTCGGCAGACGGTCCGAAGGCCTGGCCGATCGATTTCAACTACATGAGCGACCTGGCCGATGCGCCCAAGCGCCGCGCATGGCTCTACGGTTTCACCTGCCGCTATGCGGCCTACAACGTAGTCGATGTTTTCTACCAGTGGGACGAATCCGAAGGCCTTCGCCCGCTCGCCTTTGCGGAACCGGAACTCGATATCCGGTATGTCGATGACGATCCGGCCAGGCTCGATTCGATGATAATCATCGGCTTCCAGACCGCAGCGCAGCTCATCAATGCGCAATACGATCCGGACACCTACACGATCACATCCTTTTCCAAGTGGCGCGGCCTGGGGGATTCCTGGTCGGCCGGCAAATGGATCTTCCGGGGCGGTTCCTTTTCGCTCGTTCGCTTCGAGGTGGACCCGACCATGGATGAGAAGGACGAAGGCGTGATCGTTTTCGACAAGGATTCCGCTCCCTGAATCGAATTCTTCACGAACGGCTTCATCCAACTGGAAATCAAACGTCTTTCATTCGCCAAACCCGGCACCGCCCCGCCGCGGCTCAAGCCGGACAAGCCTTGAATCGAGGACAGCGGCCTGCCGGTGGACCACCGCTTTCTGGTAGTCCGGGTTCTTCACCATGTCGACGAAGGCCTGCACGGACGGATATTCGGCGATGAAGCAGATGTCCCAGCGCTCCTCCGCCGGGCCGATAAGCATCAGTTCGAAGGATCCGCTCCAGGCGATGCGCCCGCCGACGCCGCGGAAGACCGGACCGCTTTCCCGGCCATAGGCCGCATAGGCTTCCTTGCCCGTCGCCTCGCGGCCGTCCGGATAGGCCGCCCTGTCGCGCAGGCGCACGAGGTTGAGCATGTGGACCGGCCCTTCGCGGTCCATCCGCCGGAATTCGCCGAATGTCTCGCGCGTCGGATCGATATGGCCAGTCATGGTCCCTCCTTCTCCAGGTTCATTGGTCCAGCATCCAGTTCAGCGTCTCACGCCAGTCGGTCATGCGGATCGGCGTGCCATGCGTTCCCGTCTCGAACCGGACGAAGCGCGCCGGATAACCGGGCGCCGCCTTCAGGATCGAGCGGAAAAAGGCTTCCTGGCGCGCGATCGGAAACACCGTGTCACGGCTGCCATGCCCGAAGAACAGCGGGATGCGCGCCTTGAATGCCGGGCCTGCCATGTAGCCGTCATCCCACATCGAGCCGAGCAGCAGCATTCCGTCCAGCGTCCGCGCAAAACCGGGATCGTTCGCCAGGCGCCAGCACAACTGGCCGCCCATGGAGCCGCAGGCCAGAACCAGGCGCGCATCCGGCGAAGCGGTCAGGTAATGGTCCGCCAGCGTTCGCACATGCGCCGCGCCGCGCTCGGCGAAGTCCGGCAGGTCGAGCGAGAGGTAAAGTCCGCCCGCCGCGGCCACAAGGTTCTGCACGCGGTTGAAATTGCCGCCGAAGGTATAGTCCGAAACGCCCTGGATACGGTTGCCGCCCTGCCCGTGCAGGTAGATCACGATCAGGCTTGCCTTCTCGCGCCGGCCCGCCGCCACATGCGCGATCTCCAGCCCCTCGGTCTTCAGCACCAGGTCGGCACGCTGGCGCGCGACCGCGAGCGAGACATAATCGTCCTTCACGCGGCGTTCCGGTATCGCGTCACGGCCGTTGATGTCGCGCATTTCACGGTAGTCGACGATGCGATAGACCGGCGGTTCGCTGCCATTGAGCAGGTCCGGATAGGCAAAAAGCCTGTCCTTGTAGGGCGCGATCTCCGCCGCATTCGCCGCGAAAGCACCCACACAGGCCGAAAAAAGGAAAAACAGACAGGAAAAAGCGCGCACCATGGTCCGGCATGTTGACCCGATCGCCGCGTCTTGTGCAACCGTCCGGACCGGCTTATTCGCAACGCACGATGGTCAGGGCCGTATAGTCGCCGGCCGCAAACGCGCTGGCCCGCGAGACCTCCAGGTCGATGGTCAGGTCGGTGATCGAGTAGCGCCGGGGCAGAGTCACGGCATTCGCGCCATCACGTTCGGCAAAATTGATGCCGCGGTAGACCGATTGACCGGAAAACGACGCGACGAAGCTCGAACCCACACTCATTCCGCCCGGCTCGCTCAGGAAGAAGGGGACATCGTCCACGGTCACCTGGTAATTGGTCAGCGCGGTCACGCGCGCCTTGCCCGGCTGGCCGCCGGCTTCCTTTGAACTGAGCACCTGGTTCGATGCATCCGGCGCGATGGCGCCCGGCTCCTGCAGCAAGATGGTGCAGAAATTGATCCGGGTTATGTTGACCCCGAAATGGACGTCTCCGCCTGCGGCCTGTGCCGGGGCCGGCAAGAGCATGGCAGCAAGCGCTGCAATGGCTTGGCCTGTCAGGATTTTTCTGCCCGTCATTGTCCGGTCCCCTCGTGTTTTCCCGGCCTACTCACATCGCAATACCGCTTCCGCGCGGTAGTCCCCGGAAACAAATGTCGACCCGTTCATGGATGCGGTCAGGTCGAGACTGATCAGGGTCGATCCCCGTTTGATGCGCACTTCCTGCGAAGCCGGCACGTCGAGGAAGTCCGTGGCTCCATTGCCCGAGAACGAACCCGTGAAGCTGATTGCCCCGGTATTTCCGGACGGCATGATCGCAAACCCTGCCGGGACGTCGTAGGAAAGCCGGTAGGAGCTGTTTGTCGCCGAGACCTGGGCACTGCCCGGATATCCCCCGCTCAGTTTCGAACTCATCAGGTCGCGCCCGATGCTCGGCGCCATGGCGCCCGGAGCGCCGATCATGATCGTGCAGCCATGATTGCGGCTTGCGGCTGGCAACAGGAACTCCTCATCGAGAAGCGATGGCAGCGGTCGGGCTTTCGTTCTTGCGTCCGTTTCCTCCGCGATTCCCGCCGTGGCGGACATCAGCGCCGCGAGGACAGCCAGGGCAGTCGCGGTGTCACGGGCGCGGCCCGTACACGCTGCACGGCCGACCCTCCGCAAAACTGCGCGACCCGCCATCGGCTTCAGTCCTTGCCCGACGTCGTCCAGCCTTCATCGGCCCAGGACGATCCGGTTGATTGGGACGGTTGCGGCTCACGGCCCGTCTCCGGCGCTGCCGCGGCTTGAGCGGCAGGCTGCGCACCGGCGGTCGATGCGGTTGTGGTCATGTCCGCCGGCCGGCCTTGCGTCCCCAGCCCCATCTGCATGAGGCGCAGTTCCATCTTCAGCCGCTCCACCTCCAGCGCGTAGAGTTGCGAGCAGTCCAGCCGCTTCGGACTGCGCCCCAGCGGGATGACGATCCGCCCGTAGGCCGAGGCCGTGGAACCGCCCGCGCCCGTGGACTTCGGCGTGCCGATCACGCCGACGTCGAGATAGGCCCCGTTGCCGGACACCGCCGAGCGGCACGTCGTGCCGTCCGCTGCCCGCACCTCGTCGGCGCCCTGCGGCAATTGCACGCCAGGGAGGTTGAAGCCCTGGATGTTCTGCGAGATGAAATTGACGTCATCGGCCCGCAAGGGCTGCACACCAAGCGCGAGCAGCCCTGCGGCGATGACCGTCAAAGCCGTTTGCCGAGGAATTTTCCGCATATCTGAGCCTTGATTCTGGTCGTCTGTNCCGGGAACGGCACGGATTCGGTGCAGANGCGCACCTTGCGCTGCGCCTCACCNTCGAACGGCACCATGACGGTGACCGGACGGGCGAAACGCGAGCCGAGCGTGAAGACGGCAGGCGAAGCGACAGCACCGGGGATCTCGCGGAAGTGCTGGTCATAGACCTTCACCTCGATGCGGATGCGATGCTGGTACGGGTTCGCCGGATAGACGCGCACGGCGAAGGTGTCGGTAAAACTCTGCACCTCGGCGCGCATCGGCGACATGGATTGCGCTACCGCCGCGCACGGCAGCAGCGCCAGCGCGAAGACGCCGGTTGACAGTTTCATTGCGAATTTCATGATAATCCCCGAAAAAGTTCCGGCGTCTTCGCGCCCTTGGCGACCCGCTTACTCGCAGCGCAACACGACGGTTGCGGCATAGGTGCCGGATTCGTACGTTCCGGACGGGAGCGACGCGGTCAGGTCGATATTCACGTTCGTCGACCCATGCGAAATCGCCGTCTGCGTATTGCCGGAGACGTTCGTTGCCGAGTTTGCGCCCGAGAGATCATATTCGGCGGCAAAGGTCGTGGCCGGCGTGGAGCCGGGCGCCGTGGACCAGGCGGTCGGAGCATCGGCGCTGACCGAATAGCCATTGCCTGTGGCAAGGATCGTCGCCGTACCGGCCGCGCCGCCTGCCTCTTTCGAGCTCAGGACCGTGTAGGCGGTGTTGGGCATGATCGTACCGGCGGAACCGACCGTGATCACGCAGGTATCCGTGACGGAACCGTTGAACGGGATGTTCCCGGTAGCCGAATAAGCCTGCACCGGTGCGATGACGGCAACGGCGGCAAGCACTTTGAGAGCGTTCTTCATTGTATAACTCCTTTGACAGCCCTGTTGGGTTTCCCGGTTGTCCCGGGTTTGTTGCTGGCAGAGGAGTGGGCGCACGCTGCCCATGCCCGGCCTTGCCGCCGGACCTAAACAAAATTCCCCAATTCCCTGCCGTAAATGAACATATTCGGATGCTCTTAAGTTGGGCTTAGGAATCGTGGTTAAGGCAACCTTAATACAGGCAGCTGCCTTTTATGCTTTACCGCCGGTAAACGGAGTGCTGGCGACGGGATGCGGGCAACGGCATGCGCCGCTGCCCCGCCACCGGTCATTTCCGCCCGTCGGTCGACCAGCCTTCATCGGCCCAGGACGAGTGCTTCGATCGCGCGCTTGCAGTCTCGGCCCGAACGCCGTTGGCGTGTTGCCCGGTTGCTGCCGGGCCGGCGGGCGTGGATGCGGTCGTCACGGGATCGGGTGCGATGGCCTGGGCGCCGAGTCCCATCTGCATGAGGCGCAGTTCCATCTTAAGCCGCTCCACCTCCAGCGCGTAGAGTTGCGAGCAGTCCAGCCGCTTCGGGCTGCGCCCCAGCGGGATGACGATCCGCCCGTAGGCCGAGGCCGTGGAACCCCCGGCCCCGGACGATTTCGGGGTGCCGATCACGCCGACATCAAGATAGGCGCCATTGCCGGACACCGCCGAGCGGCACGTCGTGCCGTCCGCTGCCCGCACCTCGTCGGCGCCCTGCGGCAATTGCACGCCGGGCAGGTTGAAGCCCTGGATGTTCTGCGAGATGTAGTTGACGTCATCGGCCCGCAAGGGCTGCGCACCGAGCGCGAGCAGCCCTGCGGCGATGACCGTCAAAGCCGTTTGCCGAGAAATTTTCCGCATATCTGAGCCTTGATGCTTGTCGTCTGTCCCGGGAACGGCACGGATTCGGTGCAGATGCGCACCTTGCGATGCGCCTCACCCTCAAAGGGCACCATCACGGTGACCGGGCGGGCGAAACGCGAGCCGAGCGTGAAGATGGCAGGCGAAGCGACAGCACCGGGGATCTCGCGGAAGTGCTGGTCATAGACCTTCACCTCGATGCGGATGCGGTGCTGGTAAGGGTTCGCCGGATAGACGCGCACGGCGAAGGTGTCGGTAAAACTCTGCACCTCCGCGCGCATCGGCGACATGGATTGCGCCACCGCCGCGCACGGCGCCAGCGCCAGCGCGAAGACGCCGGTCGAAAGGATGAGTATATTCTTCATGATGATTGCCCCCAAACAACGTCGGGCGTCTTCGCGCCCAGCCCGGTTACTCGCAGCGCAGGACGACGACCGCGCGGTAGGTACCGGCTTCGTAGGCTCCCGAAGGAAGCGCTGCCGTCAGGTCGACATCGACATTCGTGGTGCCGTTCGCCAGCGGCGTTGCCGTGGCGCCGGGCACATTGGCCGCCGTGTTGGCGCCCGACAGGTCGTATTCGGATGCGAACGTCGCCGACGACGCCGAAGCCGGAGCCGTCGACCAGGCGGCTGGCGCTTCGGCGGTGACCGAATAGGCATTGCCGGTGACCAGCAGTGTCGCCTTGCCCGCAGAACCCGCCGCTTCCTTGGAACTCAGCACGGTGTAGGCCGAATTCGGCGCGATCGTTCCCCCGGAGCCGACCGTGATCACGCAGGTATCGACGATCGTCCCGTTGAACGGAATGTCACCGGACGCGGCGAACGCCTGCACCGGGGCAAGAATCGCTGCCACAACCGTAAATTTCATAATATTCTTCATTATCATGCTCCTTTGACCGCCCATCCGGGCCTCCCGGTTCTGTCCGGGTTCGTTGACGGCAGAGGAGTTGGCGCAATGAATCAAGGCCGGCCTTGCCGCCGGACACCCGCATTCACCCCATTCCCTGCCTGCTCGAGTGGTAAGGCCGGTATCGTGAACGGGACCTTAGGATTCTTGGTGAACGAAAGGTTTCTGCAACCGGAAATAGTTTATGCTTTGCGGTTCGTTAACTTTGTTTAGCAACAGCTGGGAGCTTATCCCGCTGCCTGGACGCCCCCGGCCGCGGCAAGCGCCTCGGGCGTATCCACATCCGCCAGCGCCGCCTCTCCCAGTTCCACGTCATGCACGGCCATGCCGGATGCCTCGATGAGGTGCCGCGCGCCGGTATCGCCGGAAATCAGCGGCACCCGCGCGATCACTTCGGCCGGCAGGATCACCGGGTTCCCGCGCTGCCCGCCATGGGCGGCGCGCACCACCTGTGTTCCGTCATGGCTCCGTGCCAGCGCACGGATTTCGGCGGCGCCTATTCCCGGCATGTCGCCGAGAAGGATCATGACACTTGCCTCGTTGTTGCTGCCGCGCCCTGCAAGCCCGGCCTTCAGCGAGGATGCAAGGCCTGTGGCGTAGTCCGGATTGTGGACAATGCGCATGTCCAGCCCCTCCAGCGCCGCGCCGATCCGGTCAGCCTCGTGTCCCGTCACAACGGTGACGCCGCGAAGCACCCCTGATTCCAGCGCCGCGCGAACGGTGCGCCGGACCAGCGGTTCTCCGTCGAACAAAGCCATCAGCTTGTTGGATGCACCCATCCGGGTCGATTGGCCGGCTGCAAGAACGATGCCTTCGATTGCCGGGCGCGCCGGCGAAGCCTTCCGCTCGCGCGGTTGCGGGCGGCTGGCGATCTCCATGAGCAGTCCCCCCACGCCCATGCCGGCGATCACCGCATCGGTCACCGGCAGGCCGGCCATCAGGCGATCAAGCACCCAGTCGAAACCGTTTTCCTTGGGGCTGCGCGCGCATCCCGGCGCCCCTATGACAGGCGTTTCGCCGACCTGGCCGATCACCAGAAGGTTGCCCGGATCGACCGGCATGCCGGCACGCTCGACCGCTCCGTCCGCCATCCGGATCGCCGCCGGGATGACATCGTCGAAGTCGGCCATGGCCGAGGCCCCGAACACGATGATGAGATCATGGTCGGCCATCAGGTCCCGCATGGCATCCGCGACAGCGCCGGCATCGTGCGCGCAGCGCATTTCCCGCCCAAGCCGCGAACCGGACCGCGCAAGCCGTCCCGCTGTCAGGCCGGCCGTCTTGGCGAGAACAGACTCCTTCACGGTCGGCAATTCCGTCTGGATCAGGCCCGCCACGCGCGGCCTGAAGCCATGCACCATGAACACCGTCTCGCCCGACGCGATGGATTCCGCTTTTTCCAGATGCACCCCGTCCACCGAAAACGGGATCATCTTGACGGTCGCCACCATCTGCCCTGCCCGCACGGCGGAAAAATCGGCGACGGTCGCCAGCGTGATCGCCGGATCCACCCGGTTGATCGCATCCACCAGCGGCCTCGAAACCGTGAAGACGCCATCGTGATCGGCATGGATGTTGACGCGGCCCGTCGCAGGCGGTTTGGCCGAGCAGCCGTTCATGCGCAAGGCGGCGGCCAGACGCGCGGCAGCTTCGTCCTCGCCAATGTCGCCGGGTCCCGGCACGGCAGCAATCACCGTCTCGATACCGGCCTCCAGGAGAACGTCCCGGACGTCCCCGTCGATGACCGTTCCCTTGCGCAGCCGCTTGTTGCCCGCCTGCACCCCGTGGGCCAGCACCGCGCCAAGCGCCTCTGACACAGCGATGGCGCCGAAGGTCACGCCGCTTCCCCCTTCTGCACGCGCGGCCCGGCAAGCCCGCGGGTCCGCAGCGCCCGGATGATCTGCGCCAGCACGGCAACCGCGATCTCCGCCGGGCTTGCCGCGCCGATGTCGAGCCCGATGGGCGCGGCAATCCGCCCGATCTCATCGGCCGTGAAGCCGGCCTCCGTGAGGCGTTCCACGCGCCGCGCATGCGTCTTCCGGCTGCCCAGCGCCCCGATATAGAAGCAGCCGGCCTTGAGCGCCGCCTCAAGCGCCGGATCGTCGATCTTGGGGTCGTGCGTCACCGCGGCAACCGCCGTCCATGCGTCGAAGGGGCGCTCGGGCAGCACGTTCTGCGGCCAGTCGGCATGAAGCGTCACGCCCTCAAATCGCTCCGGGCTGGCAAAGGCCGTGCGCGGATCGATGATCTCGATGTCGAAACCGGCGATCTTGGCCATGGGTGCCAGCGCCTGCGAGATGTGCACCGCGCCGATGACGACGATGCGCGCCGGCGGCAGGTGGACATTGATGAAGAACTCGGCCCCGTCCGCCGTCACCATGGTGGACTTGCCCGAGCGGAAAGCCTTGCCGAGCGCCTCGCCCAGTTCACCGCCCACCGGGTCGCCCTCGAGCACGATCCGGTCGCGGCCGTCGGCAATGGAGGTCACCAGCGCGACCGCCTGGCGGGCACGCCGGGCGGCATTGAGCTTCTTCAGGTTCAACGGATCCATGACGCCTCAGCCCAGCCGTTCGACATAGACACGGATACGCCCGCCGCAGGACAGGCCGACGCGCCACGCCGTTTCATCCGCGACACCGAATTCGAGCATCTTCGGCTCGCCGCTTTCCAGGATGTCCATCGCCTCGGCCACCACCGCGCCTTCCACGCAGCCGCCCGACACCGACCCCTCGAAATCGGCATCCTCGTTGATGACCAGATGGCTGCCGACGGGACGCGGCGCCGAACCCCAGGTTTCCATGACCGTCGCAACGGCCACCGCCTTGCCGTCGCTCATCCATTTTTCCGCAATGACCAGCGGATCGCGGGTTTCGTCCAGAACCGTCGTTTCGCTCATCGCTTATCCTCCCTGGCCCTGTTCTGCAGCCATGCGTCCGACCGTCTGGAGCCAGCGGCGCGGATCGGCTTCCCGCGCCCGCCCTGTGCCGAGGCTGGCAACCAGGTCGCCCAGGGCTTCCAGATTGTGCACCGCGCGGAACTCGTCGACATGCGGCAGCATGGCCTTCACGCCGCGCGCCTTCGCCTCGAAGCCGTCGAAACGCAGCAGCGGGTTGAGCCAGACCAACCGCCGGCACGACTTGTGGAGACGCTCCATTTCCGTCTCCAGGCTGCCGATCTCGTCACGCTCCAGCCCGTCGGTGATCAGCAGGACCACCGCGCCCTGGGACAGCACGCGGCGCGACCACAGCCGGTTGAAGGCATGCAGCGCCTCGCCGATACGCGTGCCGCCCGACCAGTCCTTGACCAGGTCCGAACATTCCGCCAGCGCCTCGTCGGGATCGCGATAGCGCATGGACCGCGTCAGGTTGGTCAGCCGCGTGCCGAACACGAAGGTGTGCACCTTGCGCCGCTTGGCCGTCAGCGCATGCATGAAATGCAGGAAGATGCGCGTGTATTGGCTCATCGAGCCGGAGATGTCGGCCAGCACCACCAGCGGCGGGTGCACCTCGCGCTGCGAGCGGAACTTGGGCAGGATGAAATCGCCGCCCGTTCGCATGGCGGCCCGCATGGTTGCCCGCGGATCGTGCCGGCGGCCCCGCGCATCCGGCCGGTAGCGCCGTGTCTTGACCGTGTCGAAGGGCATTTGCAGGCTCAACAGCGCCTTGCGCGCCTCGTCCAGCTCCTTTGCGGTCATCTGCGCGAAGTCCTTCTGGCGCAGCACCTCGTTGCCGGAGAAGGTGAAGCGCGCATCGACCTCGATCTCCGGCTGCTCCTGCAGCGGGCGGTCCTTCTCGCGCCCCTCGAACATGGCCTGCGAGACGCGGCTTTCGCCCGGACGCGGCTTTTCCGGCTCGCGGTTGGGCGCGGCCTGCGGCGAGAACATGGCGATCATCTTCTCGATCAGTTCGCGCGAGCGCCAGTAGAGCCGGAATGCCTCGTCGAAGACCGGCCTGTCCTCCCGCCGCTTCACGAAGACCGCATGCAGCGTCCAGTAGAAGTCGTCGCGCGAACCGATGCCCGCCGCCTCCACCGCCGCGATGGCCTCCACGATGGACGCCGGTCCGACCCGCATGCCCGCCTTGCGCAGCGTGCGCGCGAAATAGACGATATTGTCCGCGATGCGGCCGTCCGGCTTGGCGGCGTTCGGCAGTTTCTTCTCGGCGGGGGCGTCGCTCATGGCATCATTCCGCGCTGGAAAGTTCCTGCTTGACCTCCTTGAGGATGCGGTGGCCCTCGCCCTGCTGGATGCGCGCGATGTCGTCCTGGTATTTCAGCAGCACGCCGATCGTGTCGGACACTGTCTCCGGATCGAGCGCCACCTTGTCCAGTTCGGTCAGCGCCGAGGCCCAGTCGATGGTCTCGGCCACGCCCGGCACCTTGAACAGGTCCATCTCGCGCAGTTTCTGGATGAAGGCGACGACCTCGGCCGACAGGCGCCGGTTGGCGCCGGGCGCCTTGCGCGCGACGATTTCCAGTTCGCGTTCGGCCGTCGGGTAATCGACCCAGTGATAGAGGCAGCGCCGTTTCAGCGCGTCATGGATCTCGCGCGTGCGGTTGGTGGTGATGATGACGATGGGCGGCTCGGCTGCCTTGATCGTGCCCAGTTCCGGAACCGTCACCTGGTAATCCGACAGGATTTCCAGCAGGAAGGCCTCGAAGGCCTCGTCGGTTCGGTCCAGTTCGTCGATCAGGAAGACCGGCGCACCGTTGATGCCCTGCTCGAGCGCCTGCAGCACGGGCCGGCGGATCAGGTGCTTCTCGGAAAAGACATTCTTCTCCATTTCCCCGCGATCCGTCTCGCCGGCCGCCTCGTCCATGCGGATCTCGATCATCTGCGCGGCATAGTTCCATTCATAGACCGCCGACGAGACGTCCAGCCCCTCGTAGCATTGCAGACGGATGAGGTCGCGTCCGAGCGCCTGTGCAAGCACCTTGGCGATCTCGGTCTTGCCGACGCCGGCCTCGCCTTCCAGGAAAAGCGGCCGCTTCATGCGCAGCGCAAGGAACAGCACGGTCGCCAGCGCCCGGTCCGCCACGTAGTTCTGATTCTGGAGCAACTCCAGCGTTTCGTCGATGGATTGCGGCTGCGTGGGCGCCTTCATGACCCTCCTCCCAGGGGGTTCGGCCGCGAGCGCATCAGGAGCGGTACGACCTGTTGAAATAGATGAGCGGATCGAGACTATCGCCGGTGGCAAGGCCTGTCACCTTGCCAAAAAGAACACGATGGGTGGCGAAGTCCCGGGCATCCTCGACGATGCAGTCGAACACGGCCATTGCACCCTTCAGCACCGGGGATCCGGTGGAAAGCGTTGTCCATTCGCCCAGCGAAAAGCGTTCGTCCTGGTTCATCCCGCCAAGTCCTGCGAAGGCCTGCGAGAGCGCCTGGTGCGGCTTCGCCAGGGTGTTGAGCGCAAACACGCCGTTCTCGAAGATCGTGCCATTGTTCGGATTGTGACGGTTCAGGCAGACCAGGACCGTCGGCGGATCGTCCGAAACCGAACAGGCGGCGATCACCGTGGTCCCTCGCCGGCCGGCCGGGCCGTCGCTGGTGATGAGGTGGACCTGGCCGGCGAACCGCGCCATGGCGTCGCGATAGGCCTGACCATCGACTGGCAAAGGATGCAGCAAGGAAGGAAACCCGCCCGGAACTGGTGAATGACAGCGGCAGCGCCGCCGGTTTGAACCCGGCAATATAGGCGCAAGGTCCACTCATGCAAGGCAAACCGGTTGCGCCCGCCTGTCACGGCGGCTAACGGTGAGCCGGGAAGCCCTTTCGGAGCCGCAAAGTGCTGTTGCGCCACGTTCATATCGTCCTCTCCCTCGTCCTGGCGGCCGTGTCCGGCCTTCCCGGACAGGCCGGCGCGGCGACCCTCGGCTTCGCAGCACCGCTCTCCGGCTTTGCCGAAAGACTGGGCAGGCAGATGGAAGCCGGCGTCCGCGCCGCCGCCGCCGGACACACGGTCGTTGCCGCCGACACGGCCTGCACCGCGGAGGGAGGCGCAAAGGCCGCGCGCACCCTGATCCGTGGCGGAGCGTCCATCGCTGTCGGATTTCTCTGCACCGAGGCGCTGGAGGCGGCGCTTCCCCTGCTCAAGGACGCCCGCATTCCCGTCATCACGCCCGGCGTGCGCACCGATGGGATCACCGACAATCGCGAACGAACCGGCTGGCTCGTCTGGCGCACCGCCCCGCGCGCCGATGCCGAACGAAGGGCGGCCGGCGAGATCATCCCCCGGCGCTGGCGCAACGAGTTCTTCGCCATCGTGGATGACGGCACCATCGCCGCCCGCGAACTGGCCGAGACAGTGCGGTTGCAGGCCGAACTGGCCGGCCTCGAACCGGTCTTCACCGACACCTTCCGTCCCCAGATGCCCAACCAGATCGGGCTTGCCGGCCGCCTCAAACGCACCGGTGCAACCCGTGTCTTCATCGGCGGCGACCGCCAGGATGCGGCCATCCTTGCCCGCGACCTTGACGGCCTCGAAGCGCCGATGACACTGGCCGGCGGCGAGGCCCTCGTGAAGGACACGTCGGATGTGCCGTTGCCCGCCGGAACACTGGCCATCGCCATGCCGGACGCCAACGATGCCTTGCCCGAAGGCATCCGGTCCGCTCTCGCCTCGGACGGTGTCGTCGCCGAAGGCTATGTCGCGCCCGGCTTCATCGCCGCTTCCATCGCGCTGCAGACCCTCGGCGACGCCCCGCCGCAAACGGCTGCCGAGTGGCACGAGCGCCTTGACGGCCGCACCTTCGAAACGCCGGCCGGCGCGCTGACCTTCGACGGCAGGGGCGACCGCGCCGAAAACCCCTACCGCCTCCTGCGGTTCGATGGCGAGAACTGGGAGATTGCGCCATGAGCAAGTTCAGGACCGGACCGGTGAATTCGCTGACCGACATTGCCGGCCTGAAGGTGGGCAATGCCGGCGACCAGCGGCTGCGCTCCGGCGTCACGGTCATTGTTCCCGATGAGCCCGTCACCGCATCGGTAATGGTGCTGGGCGGCGCGCCGGGCACGCGCGAGACCGACCTTCTCGATCCCCACAACAGCGTGGAAAAGGTGCATGCGCTGGTCCTTTCCGGCGGATCCGCCTTCGGGCTCGACGCCGCCTCCGGCGTTCAGGCCGCGCTGCGCGAACAGGGCCGCGGCTTTGCCATCGGCCCGCACATCATCCCGATCGTGCCCGCAGCCATCATTTTCGACCTTGCCAATGGCGCGCCGAAGGACTGGGGCCGGTATCCCCCCTATCGGGAACTGGGTTACGAAGCAGCGCTTGCTGCGGCCACGCAATTCGAAACCGGTTCGGCGGGCGCCGGACTTGGCGCGCTGACCGCCACCGTCAAGGGCGGGCTCGGCACGGCCTCCACGGTTCTTGGCGACGGAACCACCGTTGCTGCCCTCGTCATCGCCAATCCGGTGGGCTCTCCGCTTGTGGGCGAAACGCATCACTTCTGGGTCGCGCCCTTCGAGATCGGCGGCGAATTCGGCGGCCTCGGCCTGCCCTCGCCCATGCCCGGCGATGCCGACGGCTTGCGCATCAAGTTCCGCGACATGCGCAGGCAGGGCATCGAGAACACGACCATCGCCGTCATCGCCACCGACGCGGCACTGAGCAAGGCCGAATGCAAGCGCCTGGCCGTGGCCGCCCATGACGGCTTCGCCCGCGCCATATGGCCGGTGCATACCCCGCTTGACGGCGACCTGGTCTTTTCGCTGGCCACGGGAAGCCGCCCGCGCCCTGCCGACGGCGATGCCTTCATCGACCTGTGCGCCGCCGCCTCGGCCACCATGGCCCGTGCCATTGCCCGCGGCGTTCATGACGCCAGCCCGGCGGACGGCGACCTTTACCCCGCCTGGTGCACCCTTGGCCGTGGGTAACGGCGGCGCGCACATTGTTTCCGCCCCCCCTTTCTGCTAGGCGGGGCGCCATCGTTCAATCCACCCGGAACCACCCGACATGACCCGTCCGCTCGCCATCGCGCCCTCCATCCTCGCCTCCGACTTTTCGCGCCTTGGCGAGGAAGTGCGCGATGTCATCGCCCAGGGCGCGGACTGGGTGCACCTGGACGTGATGGACGGCCATTTCGTGCCCAACATCACCTTCGGGCCCGACGTGGTGAAGTCGATCCGCAAATACACCGATGCCACCTTCGACTGCCGCCTGATGATCGCGCCTTGCGACCCTTACCTGGAGGCCTTCGCCAAGGCAGGCGCCGACATCATCACCGTGCATGCCGAGGCCGGTCCGCACCTGCACCGCTCGCTGCAGGCCATCCGCGCACTGGGCAAGAAGGCCGGTGTCTCGCTCAACCCGTCCACGCCGGAAAGCGTCATCGAATACTGCCTCGACGAACTGGACCTGATCCTCGTCATGAGCGTCAATCCGGGCTTCGGCGGCCAGAAATTCATTCCCTCCGCGCTCGACAAGATCGCCCGCGTCAAGGCCATGGTCGGCGGCCGACCCATCGACATCGAGGTCGATGGCGGCGTGACCGCCGACAATGCCGAGGCCATCGCCCGCGCCGGCGCCAATGCGCTTGTCGCCGGTTCTGCCGTCTTCAAGGGCGGCACGCCGGAAGCCTATGCGGAGAACATCGCCGCCATCCGCGCCGCTGCGGAACGCGGGCGCGCCTGATGCGGGGCAAGGGCCGCCTGCCATTCATGGCGGCCCTGCGTGCCGGCCTGCCCGGCTGGCCAATGGCGGTCGGTGGCGCGCTGGCCTGGGGCGCAACCCTTCTGACGAGCGCCGCACTCACGCTGTTCCTGCGCGGCTGGGCGCCGGCCGACATGCCGCCGCCGCTCATGATCTTCTTTTTCGGCGGCGCGGCCGCCTTCCCGCTCGCCCTGTGGCTCGCCGGCATCCTCGATCACTGGCTGGGCTTTCGCCGCGGCCAGCGTTTCGCCGCCGTCTTCGTGTTGCTGGGCGTCGGCTCGGTCGGCGTTACGGCACTGATCTTCTCACAGGTCTTCCGCCAGTATTTCGCCGAATTCCACGCTCCGTTCGCAAGCCGCCAATGGGTCGTGGAAACCGTCTTCACAACCGCGGCCGCGATCTACCACTTCCTCGTCAACGGCCTGCGGCTCTTCGTTCCGCTCGGCCTGCCGGCGCTTGCCGCCACCGCTTTCCTGATGGCCCGAAGGCCGAAGTTGAGCAATCCGCCGCCCGGTGCTAACAGCACGCATCCGCAAGAACCCCCGAAGGACAGGTTTTCCCGATGATCCCGCGCTACTCGCGGCCCGACATGGTCGCCATCTGGTCCCCCGAAACGAAATTCCGCATCTGGTTCGAGATCGAGGCCCATGCCTGCGACGCGCTCGCCGAGATCGGCGTCATCCCGAAGGAATCGGCCAGGACCATCTGGGAAAAAGGCGGGGCGGCCAGGTTCGACATCGACCGCATCGACGAGATCGAGCGCGAGACGAAACACGATGTCATCGCCTTCCTCACCCACCTGGCCGAATTCATCGGCCCCGACAGCCGCTTCGTCCACCAGGGCATGACCTCGTCGGATGTGCTCGATACCTGCTTCAACGTCCAGCTCGTACGTGCCACCGACCTGCTTCTGGCCGACATGGACAAGCTGCTGGCAGCGCTCAGGAAACGCGCCTTCGAGCACAAGGACACCGTCACCATCGGCCGCTCGCACGGCATCCATGCCGAGCCGACAACCTTCGGCGTGAAGCTCGCCCAGGCCTATGCCGAGTTCGACCGCTGCCGCACGCGCCTTGTCAATGCGCGTGAAGAGGTGGCCACGGTGGCCATTTCCGGCGCCGTCGGCACCTTCGCCAATATCGATCCGCGCGTCGAGGAACATGTGGCCGAGAAGATGGGCCTGAAGCCCGAACCGGTCTCCACCCAGGTCATCCCGCGTGACCGCCACGCCATGTATTTCGCCACGCTCGGTGTCGTCGCCTCCTCCATCGAGCGCTTGGCGACCGAAATCCGCCACCTCCAGCGCACCGAGGTGCTGGAGGCCGAGGAATATTTCTCCAAGGGCCAGAAAGGCTCGTCGGCCATGCCGCACAAGCGCAATCCGGTCCTGACCGAGAACCTGACCGGCCTTGCCCGAATGGTCCGCGCCTATGCCATGCCAGCCATGGAAAACGTGGCGCTCTGGCACGAGCGCGACATTTCACATTCCTCGGTGGAACGCATGATCGGCCCGGATGCCACCGTGACGCTGGACTTCGCGCTCGCCCGCCTGACCAATGTGGTGGAAAACCTCGTCGTCTATCCGGAACGCATGATGGGCAACATGGACCGCCTCGGCGGGCTCGTCCATTCGCAGCGCATCCTGCTTGCCCTCACCCAGGCCGGCGTGTCTCGCGAGGACGCCTACCGTCTTGTCCAGCGCAACGCGATGAAGGTCTGGGACAGCTACCAGCGGAGCGGTCAGGCCGATGTGGACTTCCTTGAGGAACTGCTGAACGACGAGGATGTGCGCAAGGCGCTGTCGGAAGAGGAAATCCGCTCCCGCTTCGATCTCGGCTATCACACCAAGCACGCCGACACGATCTTCGCCCGGGTCTTCGGCACCGCCGAGGCCTGACCGGAACAGGACTTGAGGAAGCCGGCGTTCAGCCGGCTTCTTCGGCCACCGCCCGCCGGTAGAGATGCCATGTCGCATGGCCCAGCACCGGCAGGACCACGGCAAGGCCGGCGAAGAACGGCACCGTGCCGATCACCAGCAGCCCGGCCACGATCAGTCCCCATCCGGCCACCGGCACCGGATTGGCCAGCGTGACGCGCACGGACGTATCCAGCGCGGCCAGCGCGCCGGTATCGCGGTCGAGCAGCAGCGGAAAGGCGACCACCGTTGTCGCCAGCACAAGCACCGCGAAGCCCAGTCCTGCCAGGTTGCCCCAGAGCATCACGGAACGCCCGGCCTGTGTCGCCAGCATCATTTGCACCATGTCGGCCAGGCCTTGCGGCTGCGTATCCCCGAAATGGGCGGCATGGATCGCCTGCGCCGTCAGCAGCCATGCGACGAAGAGGCCGAGCAGCCACGCGGCAACGCCGATGATCGAGGGCAGCGCCGGCGAGTGCCGGACGTCGAAGGCGTGCCACCACGACGTGTCCATGCCGGCCTCGCGCCTCCGGCTGATCTCGTAGAGCCCGATGGCTGCCACCGGACCGACCAGTGCGAATCCCGACATCAGCGGGAACAAAAGGGTCAGGATGTTGGCGCCTGTCATCCACGCCGACAGGACGAGGCCAGCGACGGGATAGATCAGGCACAGGAAGACGTAGTGCGACGGCTTTTCGAAGAAATCCTCAAGGCCCAGCCGCAGGGCCGTTCGCAGGTCCGCAAAGGACAGGCGCCTGATTGCCGGGCGCGTGAACGTCTCGTTGGCGCCCGCGACCACGTGAAATCCGCTCATGGCAGCACCTCCGTTCATTCAACGGGGCTGCGGCGGAACCGGTCGTGCCGGGGGCAGCGCGAGATACCGCAGCTAGACCCCTGAAACGGAAAGTATAGCGCAATATGGTCCGTTTTCCCACCGGGCGGACCGCACCCCATGCCAGGAGGCGCCGCGACGGCACGGATTGCGCCTTGCAGGGCGAAAGCGCCTGCATTACATGCGCGCCCATGAAATCATCCGAATGCGAAATACTGATCGTCCCCGGCTATACCGGTTCAGGCCCCGATCACTGGCAGTCCCGCTGGCAAAGCCGGCTTTCCACGGCTCGGCGCGTCGAGCAGGACGCCTGGAGCAAACCGGTGCGCGAGGACTGGGTCGGCCGCCTCGTCGAAGAGGTGGAACGCGCGGAAAAACCGGTCGTCCTCGTCGGGCATTCGCTGGGTGCCGCGATATGCGTGCTGGGCGCGCAGGCGATTCGCGGCAAGGTCGCCGGCGCCTTCTTCGCCGCTCCGCCGGATACCGCCAATCCGGCCGTCCGGCCGAAGCACCTGATGACCTTCGGCCCCTATCCGCGCGATCCCCTGCCCTTTCCCGCAGTGGTCATTGCCAGCCGCAACGATCCGTTCTGCGCCTTCGACGTGGCCGAAGACCTGGCGGCAAGCTGGGGCGCGCTTTTTCTCGATGGCGGCGAAAGCGGCCACATCAATGCCGAATCCGGCCACGGGCCATGGCCGGAAGGCTCCATGGTCTTCGCGAAATTCCTGTCCCACCTGAAAGCCTGACCGGAAGCCCGGAACAAGGCCCGGCCGGTTTCAGCCCTTGTCCATGGCCTCGCGGGCCTCGGCAACCATCTGCGCCGCGCCGGCGGCCATGTAAAGCCCTTCGGTCGCCACCGCCATCAGCCGGTAGCCCATGGCGGCATAGGTCGCGCAGATCGCCGTGTTGATGGCGTAGATGGCAGAGAGCTTGCCACGCGCCGTCGCCTTGGCCGCGATCGCGCCGATGGCCTCCATCATGTCGTCCATCAGCGGATCGATCCGGTGGCCGCCCGACCAGGCGATGGAAAAGTCCGACGGACCGACGAAAACGCCGTCGATCCCGTCCACGTCGAGGATGTCGTCGGCGATCTCGAAGGCTTCGCGCGTCTCGATCATGGCAAAGGCCAGCGTCTGCGCATTGGCGCATTCCAGGTAGGCCTGGCCACCGGCCACGCCGCGCCGCGGTATCCCGATGGTCGGTCCCCAGGACCGCCCCCCGACGGGCGGATACTTCATCGCCGCGGCAAAGCGGCGGGCATCGTCAAGCGTGTTGATCATCGGCGCGATGACGGCGTCGGCGCCGAAATCCAGCGCACGGCTTGCCATGTCGAATCGGCCGACGGGGATGCGCACGATGGCTGGCTTGCCAGCCGTGAGGACCGGCGGCAGGCAGCGCAGCACCGAACCGTCGTCATGGCCGCCATGCTGCATGTCGAGGATGACCGTGTCGAACGCCGTCGCGGCCACCGCCTCCATCGTCACCGGATCGGGAATGGCCGACCATGCGCTGAGCAGGGTTTCGCCGGCGCGCATGCGGTCGGCCAGGCTGGTAAGTCTCGACATTTCTTCCTCCTCGCCGCCATCGGCCGGCACGATGCGTCATCCTTGCAAGCAAAACGGCCGCCCGGCAAGACCGGACGGCCGTCAATCCCCGCAGGAAACGTCCCGCCTTATTCCTTGGTCACCTGCTCGGCCGCCGTGGCAAGCAGTTCGTCCATGGTGCGGCGGATCTGGTGGTCGGACTGGTCCACGCCGGCGGCGTCGAAGTCACCGCGGATCTTGCGGAACACGTCCTCGTCGCCGGCTTCCTCGAAATCGGCGAGCACCACTTCCTTGGCATAGGCCTCGGCGGCGTCGCCGGTCTTGCCCATCTTCTCCGCTGCCCACAGGCCAAGCAGCTTGTTGCGGCGCGCCATGGCCCTGAACTTCAGTTCCTCGTCATGGGCAAACTTGTTCTCGAAGGCCTTTTCGCGGTCACTCATCTGGCTCATTGAAACGATCCTTGTGTCTGGGCGCGCCGGACAAGCCGGCAGGGCATGATTGAGGCTACCCCAATATGGGTTTTGCGTTCTCTTAGCAAAAGGCTTTCCACTTGAAAACGCGACCATCGCCGCGTTGGCCGCAAATTGTGCCGGCAGAAAGCGGTTGATGGCGTATGACGCCCATTGAGGAAAACCCGGCTTTGGTTTAGAGACCCCGGCAGGGACGGTGCGCGATGGCGTGCCGCCAAACTGATTCCGCGTTCGCGCGCCGCGCCCTTGAGCGCGCAAGGTCTTGAAGAGAAAAGCCCATGAACCGTCGCCGCCGCATTTACGAAGGCAAGGCCAAGATCCTCTATGAAGGCCCCGAGCCGGGCACGCTGATCCAGTTCTTCAAGGACGACGCCACCGCGTTCAATGCCAAGAAGCACGAGATCGTCGATGGCAAGGGCGTGCTCAACAACCGCATCTCCGAGCACATCTTCACCAATCTCAACCGCATGGGCATTCCCACCCACTTCATCCGCCGCCTCAACATGCGCGAGCAACTGATCAAGGAAGTGGAGATCATTCCGCTCGAGGTCGTGGTGCGCAACGTGGCCGCGGGTTCGCTGTCCAAGCGCCTCGGCATCGAGGAAGGCACGGTCCTGCCGCGCTCCATCATCGAATTCTATTACAAGGCCGACGCGCTGGACGACCCCATGGTCTCCGAGGAACACATCACGGCGTTCGGCTGGGCTTCGCCGCAGGAAATCGATGACATCATGGCGCTGGCCATCCGCATCAACGACTTCCTGTCGGGCATGTTCCTCGGCGTCGGCATCCAGCTTGTCGACTTCAAGATCGAATGCGGCCGGCTCTGGGAAGGCGACATGATGCGCATCGTGCTGGCCGACGAGATCTCGCCCGATTCCTGCCGCCTCTGGGATGTCGTCACCCAGGACAAGCTGGACAAGGACCGCTTCCGCCGCGACATGGGCGGCCTCGTCGAGGCCTACCAGGAAGTGGCCCGGCGCCTGGGCATCATCAACGAGAACGAGCCGCCGCGTTCCTCCGGTCCGGTGCTCGTTTCCAGCAAGGACGACAAGGACGGCGGCTCGGTCCACTGAGCCGCCGCCGCGACAGTCAGGCAAGCAAGGACAGACAACAAGTGATCAAGGCACGCGTCACCGTCACACTGAAGAACGGCGTTCTGGACCCGCAGGGCAAGGCCATCGAGGGCGCACTGGGCACGCTGGGCTTTTCCGGCGTCGGCCATGTCCGCCAGGGCAAGGTCTTCGACATCGAACTCGATCATGACGATCGGGCCCGCGCCGAGACCGAGTTGAAGGCCATGGCCGAAAAGCTGCTCGCAAACACGGTGATTGAGGACTACACTGTCTCCATCACCTGAGGTTGCATGGACGCTGGCATGACGGAAGCGACGAACGTGTTGGTGGATGAACTGCCGGGAAGGACGCGGGCCGACATCCCGCTTCTGGGAAACGGCATAGGTGAATTCATTTCCGCGCGCGCAGCCATGGTATCCAGGCAAGCCGGCGCTCACTCCATCCATGGCATCCGCGCCCGCCACGGCAGCCGCCTCGACAGGATCGGGACACGGCTCGAAATGCGGGAACTGGCGGAGGCCCAGGAAAGGTACAGGTTCGACGAATGAAAGCAGCGGTCATCCTCCTCCCCGGCCTCAACCGCGACCGCGACATGATCGCGGCGCTGACGAAGATTTCGGGCACGCCTCCCGTCACCGTCTGGCAGACCGACACGTCCATTCCCGATGTCGATCTCGTCGTCATTCCCGGCGGGTTCTCCTACGGCGACTATCTGCGCTGCGGCGCCATCGCGGCGCGCATGCCCGTGCTCGATGCCGTGCGCGAAAAGGCGGCGAAGGGCGTGCGCGTCATGGGCGTTTGCAACGGGTTCCAGATCCTGCTGGAAGCCGGCCTCCTGCCCGGCGCGCTGATGCGCAACGCCTCGCTGCATTTCGTCTGCCGCGAGGTGAAGCTGGAAGTGGCCAATGCGGCGACCGTGTTCACCAGCGGCTACGCACAGGGGCAGGTCATCCGCTGCCCTGTCGCCCACCACGATGGCAACTATTTCGCCGACCCGGAAACGCTCCGGCGTATCGAGGACAAGGGACAGGTTGTCTTCCGCTATGCCGAAGGCACCAATCCGAACGGATCGGTCAACGACATTGCCGGCATCGTCAACGAAGCGGGCAATGTGCTGGGCATGATGCCGCATCCCGAAAACCTCATCGAGCCGGCCCATGGCGGCGATGACGGGCGCGCGCTCTTCGAGAGCGCATTGGGCCTTGCAGGGATGCCCGCATGAGGCACGCGGCTGCCAGGACGGCGGACCGGGAGCGCGGCTGGACGCGGCGTGCAACGGTGCTGGCCCTGTTTCTGGCCATGGCCGCCGCCTTTCCCGCCTCCCTGGCGCCGTCGCACGCACTGCCGGCACAGGCCGCCCAGGTCTATTTCTTCCGCGGTTTCTTCGGCGGCGCCTTTTCCAGGGGTCTGGACGACATTGCCGGACGGCTGGCACAACAGGGCATCACCGCGCGCGTCTTTTCCTGGCGGGAAAAAGGTGATGCGCAGAACGAGATCCTGTCTTCAACGCTCAGCGGTCCCATCATCTTCGTCGGCCATTCCTTCGGTGCCAACGCCGCGCTTTCACTCGCCAGCGACCTCGCGGCAAGGGGCGTGCCGATCAGTCTGGTCGTCACGATGGATCCGACGCTGGGCGGACCGGTATCGCCTTCCGTGGGCCGCTACCGCAACTACTATCTGTCGGTGAATGCGCTGGTCACGGAGGTCAACGCCTTCGGCAAGGCGCTCGATGTGCCCGACGGCATGGCCGGGCGCGTCGAGAACATCGACATCCGCGACCGCACAGACATCACCTATATTTCCGAAAGCCACTGGAACATGACGGAGAACTGGGTCATTGCCCGCGAGGTGCACAGCCAGATCATCAAGGCGTTGCGGTGAAGCCATGGCGCGAACCAGACCCGCCCGTGCCGCCGTTCTCCTTCCCGCGATGATCGCGGCTGCGGCACTGGCCGCCTGCCAGACGGAACCGGCCGGCGGCCCGTTGATCGCGACGGTCGACAATACCGCCGCCGTGGCCGTCTTGCAGAAGGTCAACGGCGAGGCCCATGCCTGCTGGATCCGTTCGAACGACCGGGCCTTCTCGGACTACCGCCTGATCCCCGAACTGGATACGCGCGTCGGCAAGCCACGGCTTCTGCTCGTGCGCGCCCGCGCGGCGCAGGGCCTGCCGCAACTGGTGATCGAGGCCGAGGGCAGCCCCGTGAGACTGACAACCTACGGCCCGCTGGCACAGGGGCAGCTTTCGGCCCGCATCAACACCGACGTGACACGCTGGGCGACCGGCGGCACCGGCTGCAAGGCCTGACAGGAACTGGCAGAGACAAGATGAGCATTCCCAACGATATCCGCATCACCGACGACCTTATTGCCGCCCATGGCCTGAAGCCGGACGAGTACCAGCGCATCCTCGACCTGATCGGGCGCGAACCGACCTTCACCGAGCTTGGCATCTTTTCCGCCATGTGGAACGAGCACTGTTCCTACAAGTCGTCCAAGAAGTGGCTGCGCACCCTGCCGACCACCGGTCCGCAGGTCATCCAGGGCCCCGGCGAGAATGCCGGCGTGGTCGATATCGGCGACGGCGACTGCGTGGTCTTCAAGATGGAGAGCCACAACCACCCGTCCTATATCGAGCCTTACCAGGGTGCGGCGACCGGCGTCGGCGGCATCCTGCGCGATGTCTTCACCATGGGCGCCCGCCCCGTGGCGGCGATGAACGCCCTGCGCTTCGGCGAACCGGACCATCCCAAGACCCGCCACCTCGTCTCAGGCGTCGTGGCGGGCGTCGGCGGCTACGGCAATTCCTTCGGCGTGCCAACGGTCGGCGGTGAGGTCGAGTTCGATCCCCGCTACAACGGCAACTGCCTCGTCAATGCCTTCGCGGCAGGCCTGGCGAAGACCGACGCGATCTTCTATTCGAAGGCAGAGGGCGTCGGCCTGCCCGTGGTCTATCTCGGCGCCAAGACGGGCCGCGACGGCGTCGGCGGCGCGACCATGGCCTCAGCCGAATTCGACGATTCCATCGAGGAAAAACGCCCGACCGTCCAGGTGGGCGATCCGTTTACGGAAAAATGCCTGCTGGAGGCCTGCCTCGAACTCATGCAGACCGGCGCCGTCATCGCCATCCAGGACATGGGCGCGGCCGGACTGACCTGCTCGGCGGTCGAAATGGGCGCCAAGGGCGATCTGGGCATCGAACTGGACCTGGACCGCGTGCCGGTGCGCGAGGAGCGCATGAGCGCCTACGAGATGATGCTGTCGGAAAGCCAGGAGCGCATGCTCATGGTGCTGCGCCCGGAAAAGGAAGACGAGGCCAAGGCGATCTTCGTCAAGTGGGGCCTCGACTTTGCCATTGTCGGCAAGACCACCGACGACCTGCGCTTCCGCATCCTGCACCAGGGCGAGGAAGTGGCGAACCTGCCGATCAAGGAACTGGGCGACGAGGCGCCGGAATACGACCGCCCGTGGATGGAGCCCGGACGCCACGCCCCGTTGCACGCCTCCAATGTCGCCGAACCGGACGACTATGGCGCGGCGGTGCTCCGGCTGCTGGGCTCGGCCAACGGGTCGTCGCGGCGCTGGGTCTGGGAGCAGTACGACACGCTGATCCAGGGCAATTCCCTCCAGATCCCCGGCGGCGATGCCGGCGTCATCCGCGTCGACGGGCACGAGACCAAGGCGCTCGCCTTTTCCTCCGACGTCACGCCCCGCTATGTCGAGGCGGACCCCTATGAAGGCGGCAAGCAGGCCGTGGCCGAATGCTGGCGCAACCTGACCGCCACGGGTGCCCTGCCGCTGGCCGCCACCGACAACCTGAATTTCGGCAATCCGGAAAAGCCGGAGATCATGGGCCAGCTTGTCAAGGCCATCGAGGGCATCGGCGAGGCCTGCGCGGCCCTCGACATGCCGATCGTCTCGGGCAACGTCTCGCTCTACAACGAGACCAACGGCTTGGCGATCCTGCCCACCCCCACCATTGGCGGCGTCGGCCTGATCGCCGACTGGGGCAAGATGACCCGGATCGGCACTTTCGGCGAGGGCGACGTGCTGATCCTGCTTGGCGGCGATGGCACGCATCTGGGCCAGTCCGTCTATCTGCGCGACGTGCTGGGCGAGGCCTACGGCCCGCCACCCGCCGTCGATCTCGTCATCGAGAAGCGCAACGGCGAATTCCTGCGGTCAGCCATTTCCAATGGCCAGATCAAGGCCTGCCATGACATCTCCGATGGCGGCCTCGTCATCGCGGTCGCGGAAATGTGCCTTGCGGCCGGTGTCGGCGCCGATATCGACATTGGCGACGGCCAGGCCCATGCGCTGCTCTTCGGCGAGGACCAGGCGCGTTATGTCGTGGCTGTCGGCGCGGACATGGCCAACTGGCTCACCATCAACGCCGAAGGCGCGGGCGTGCCGTTCCGCATCCTTGGCAAGGCCGGCGGGTCTGCGTTGACGGCGGGCTCCATCCTGTCCATATCCTTGGACGAGATGAAACAGGCGCACGAATCGTGGTTCCCGGACTTCATGGCCGGCGAGTTCGTCGAAAGCGCCGACGCAGCCTGAGGAGACCTCCCATGCCGATGGACGCCGGCGACATCAAGAAGCTCATCCAGGAAGCCATTCCTGACGCGAAGGTGACGATTCGCGATCTGGCCGGCGACGGCGACCATTATGCCGCCGAGGTCGTCTCGGAGAGCTTCCGCGGCAAGAGCCGCGTCCAGCAGCACCAGATGGTCTACGAGGCGCTGAAGGGCAACATGGGCGGCGTCCTCCATGCGCTCGCCCTACAGACATCCGCGCCGGACTGAGGCGGCCCGGCCATGGCGAACATCCTTTCGGACCTCATTTCCGAAACCGTTGACGGCGCCTTGCGGGAAATCATGAGGAAACCGCGCCGCACGGCGCGCCGGCGCCGCAAGGCTTCCGGCGTCACCGGCGCCATTGTCAGCGAACTGGAAAAGCTGATCGCGCCCGCGAAGAAGCAGACCAGCCGCAAGGCGACCGCGCGCCGCCGCTCCAAGACGGCGCAACGCAAGACCCGCGCGAAATCCGCCGCGCGGCGGCGAACGAAGCGCTGACCACCGCCACGACGCGTCCCTACTTTTCGAAAACGGCGAGGATCGGTCCGGCCGGTTCATTGCCGCCGATGGCCATTCGCCCGTTCGCCGCGAAGGCAGATATGCCGCCATCGAGGAAGAGTGCGTCGGGACACGAGAACTGGTCCCGGAACGCACGGGCGAACAGCCCGAGCGACACCGGATCGCGGCTGATCGCCAGCACCACCGCGCCATCGGCGGTGACGCCGACGCCATTGCGGATGAAGCGGGACGAGCCGTCAGGCAGGAAGCGCGGATGCACCGCGCCATCGATCACCAGCATCGGGCCGGATTGCGTGGCCAGCCAGGGCCGGATGCCCGATGCCGCGAAGGCCTGCGTTTCCATCACGCCTGCACGGCCTTCGGCATCGATGAAGAAGACCCCGTTCGGCTTGAGGTAGAAGTTCCCCTCGCCTTCTCCCGTGTCCAGCGGGGCGATTTTCCTGCCCTGCTCGACATGCAGACCCACCGGGCGCATGTCGGGATGATACATGCCCGCATTCATGGCGGCCACCGGCATGGTTCCGGCCTGACCGGTGTGCTCGAGATAGGCTGAAAGCGAACCATGGACGCTTCCGTCCGGCCGTGCATGGGCAAGCTCGAACCGCACGCTACGCGGGTCGAACCGGCAGGCGATGAATCCCTCGCCCTCGTGAACGGCGAAGCGGCAGGCGGGCGGCAGAAGCGGGTCGATGTCCACGTGGCTCTCCATGACAGGCCCCGTCCGGTCACGCGACCGGATGCTGTAGATGGCCGCGCCTGCCACGGCGAGGAGCAGCACGGTGAAGGTGACAGCGCGCCACGCCCTTTCATGTCCCTGATTCATGGCCGCAAGGTGCTTTCGGAAGATGGCGACGCTTGTGCCGGGGCGGCTGGCACGCTATCTGAGGGATCAGGAAACCACCGGACCTTGAATCCGGCAGGAAGAGGATAGAAGCAATGAGCGACATCAGGGAATTGATTGACCAGGAAGTGAAGTCCAGTGACGTAGTGCTGTTCATGAAGGGCACTCCGGGCTTTCCGCAATGCGGCTTCTCCGGTCAGGTGGTCCAGATTCTCGACTATCTGGGCGTCCAGTACAAGGGTATCAACGTCCTGGCTTCCGACGAAATGCGCCAGGGCATCAAGGATTACTCCAACTGGCCGACCATCCCGCAGCTTTACGTGAAGGGCGAATTCGTCGGCGGCTGCGATATCATCCGCGAGATGTTCCAGGCTGGCGAATTGCAGCAGCACCTGCCCGAGAAGGGCATCGAAACCACTTCGGCCGCGTGATTCCCAAAGGAATATCCGCAAGTTCTTGCGGCGCGCCTGACCGGCGCGCCGTTTTCATTTGATTGATTCCCTGACCGGCAACAGACAGGTGCGCCATGTCGCTGACCCGTGAAACCGCATGGCCGCTCGCCGTTGGCCGCGCCGAATTCGTTGCCGTCATGGCCGCACTCATGGCGCTGAACGCGCTGGCCATCGACATCATGCTGCCCGGCATGCAGGAGATCGGCGCCTCGCTCGGCGTGGCTGACGAGAACGAGCGGCAATTCGTGATCACCGCCTATCTGCTCGGCTTCGGCTCCATGCAACTCGTCTTCGGTCCGCTTTCGGACCGGTTCGGGCGAAAGGGTCCGCTGATGGCAGGCCTGACGGTCTATGTGCTGGCCGCGCTTGCCGCCGCCTACGCGCCGGATTTCGAGACGCTGCTCCTGCTTCGCCTGTTGCAGGGCGCCGGCGCGGCATCGACCCGCGTGCTGACCGTCGCCATGGTGCGCGATGTTGCCGGCGGACGCGCCATGGCGGAAATCATGTCGCTGGTCTTCATGGTCTTCATGATCATGCCGGTGATCGCCCCCGCGCTCGGCCAGGTGATCCTGCTGGCCGGCGAATGGCACACCATTTTCCTTTTCATGGGCTTTGGCGGCGCCGCCGTGATTGCCTGGATGGCATTGCGCATTCCCGAAACGCTGGCGCCGGACAACCGCCGCCCGGTATCCTTCCGCGCCATCGCGGCGGGCTTCCATGCCGTCGTCACCAACCGCATGTCGCTGTGGTACACGCTCGCCATGACGGCGATCCTGTCGGCGCTGTTCGGCTTCATCAACACCGTGCAGCAGATCTATGTCGGCATCTACGGGCTCGGCAACGCCTTCCCCTTGGTCTTTGCCCTCGTTGCCGGCTCCATGGCCTTCTTTTCCTGGCTCAACTCCCGCATCGTGCGCCGCCATGGCATGCGCCGCGTCTCCCACACCGCGCTGTTCGTGTTCCTCTCCATGAGCATGACGCTGCTGCTGCTTTCGCTGGGCGGCACCGTGCCGCTGCCGCTCTTCCTCGCCCTGTTCACCGTCGCCATGTGCGCCTTCGGCATGCTGACGTCCAATTTCAGCTCCATCGCCATGGAACCGCTCGGCCGCGTGGCCGGCATCGCGTCCTCCGCACAGGGCTTCTTCCAGACGACCGGCAGCGCGCTCATCGGCGCGGGCATCGGCCAGTCCTTCGACGGCACGATCACGCCGGTCATGGCCGGCTTCGCGGTGGTGTCCGCTGCTGCCCTGGTTTTCGTGCTGATCGCCGAGAAGGGCCGGCTGTTCTCGGTCGGCCCGTCCGCGCCTGATTCTTCTATTTAAGCGCTAACTTTTATTCATTGGTGCAACCAATTTTCCGTCACCGGCGCGCACGCAACGCTCACGAGATCGTGCCTTCCCATTGAACACAGTGTTCAGTCTTATCTCCCTGCACGCAAGACGCGTGAGGCTTCAACCCAGATGGGAGAGACAACATGAAACATATAGGCAAGTCCGGTGCGGCGCTCGCCGCCGCTGCGTTCACCCTGGCGATTTCCGGCATGGCTCCGGTTGCCGTCACCACGGCCCAGGCCGCGGACGGCATGGTCAAGTGCTCGGGCGTGAATTCCTGCAAGGGAACCAGCGAGTGCGCCACCGCTTCCAATTCCTGCAAGGGCCAGAACTCCTGCAAGGGCCATGGCTTCATTTCGCTGACCAAGTCGGAATGCGAAGCCAAGGGCGGCAAGGTCCTCGATAGCTGAGGATCGAGCCGTCGGCAGGTGGAATGCGGGGGCCTTCCACCTGCCCTTTTCTAGCGGCAAAATACCTTGCTTCTGGAGCACATCATGACGCTTCGCGACGACAAGCCGGACTATCTGGGTTTTGGCCTGGGCCTGCGCCCGCAGCACTACGCCGAAATCCTGGACGGAGAGCCGGAGATCGACTGGTTCGAGATCATCTCGGAAAACTACTTCGTTCGCGGCGGGCAACCGATGCGCATGCTGGAACGCATCCGCGAACGCTATCCGCTCGTCATGCATGGCGTCTCGCTTTCCATCGCCTCCACCGCGCCGCTCGACATGGACTACCTCGGGCAGTTGAAAGCATTGGCCGGCCGGGTCGATCCGCGCTGGGTCTCGGACCATCTTTGCTGGACTGGCGTCCATGGCGTGAACCTGCACGACCTGCTGCCAGTGCCCTACACGGAAGAGGCGCTGACCCATGTCTGCGACCGCATTTCCCGTGTGCAGGACTATCTGGGCAGGCGTATCGCCATCGAGAACGTGTCCTCCTACATCGAATATGCCGGCAGCGAGATGAGCGAATGGGAGTTCGTGGCCGAAATGGCCCGGCGCGCCGATTGCTGGCTTCTCCTCGACGTCAACAACGTCTTCGTCTCCGGCGAGAACCATGCCTTCGAGGGCGCGCGCTTCATCGATGCCATTCCCGTCGACCGCGTCGTCCAGTTCCATCTCGCCGGCCATTCCGAAGGCAACGGGCACCTGATCGACACCCATGACCAGCCTGTCTGCGACGAGGTCTTCGACCTCTATGGCGAGGCACTGCGACGCTTCGGTCCTGTCTCCACCATGATCGAGCGCGACGACAACATCCCGCCACTGGCCGATCTCCTCGCGGAACTGGATCGCACCCGCGCCATCGCCCGGGATGTCCTCGGCGATGCTGCGAAGGCGCGCGCCGCATGACCGGCCTGACGCTCGCGCAATTGCAGGCAAGCATGCAGGCCGCCATCAAGGACGGTGACGAGGCTGCCCTGGCGCTGATCGCCGCGCCGCCGCACAACAGCCGGGCCGAGCGGCTTGCCACCTATCGCGAGGCCTACCGGTTGCGCCTCGCCGGCATCCTGCGCGACGACTACGACGCCCTGCATGCCTTCCTCGGCGACGAGCAGTTCGATCTCCTTTCGCAGGCCTATATTGACGCCTGCCCCTCGACCACCCGCAATGCCCGCTGGTATGGCGAACGCTTCGCCGCCTTTGCCGGCGGAACGGAACCATGGAGCCGGCATCCCGTCATCGGCGACCTCGCGGCCCTGCAATGGGCGCTGTCATGGGCCTTCGACGCACCGGATGATGCGGTGGCCGGTCTGGAAGACATGGCGCGGGTGCCGCCTGAAAGGGCCATGGACATCCGCCTGCACCTGCATCCCTCGGTGCAGTTGCTCGACCTGTCGACCAACGCGCCAAGCATCTTCCGTGCCCTGCGGCAGGACGAACCGCCGCCGGCGCCTGAATTCGCTGAAGGCGGCGCGCCCGTGCTCGTCTGGCGCATCGACATGCAGACGCGCTATCGCCCGCTGGACCCGGAAGAGGCCATGCTGCTGCGCGAGACACGGACGGGCGCCCATTTCGGCCTGCTGTGCGAAATGGCGGCCATGATGGACGATCCGGACAACGCGGCCATGCGTGTCGCGGGTTATCTGCGCGGCTGGGTCGAGACCGGCCTCGTCAGCCGCTTCGCCCTGGCAAAACCGGCCTGACCGTCCCGGTTCAGCGGCCAAGCAGGACCGCGCGGATCTCCTGCCAGCTATCGGGATCGGGCGCGGCCAGCAGGTGTCCGTCGAGGTCGTCCGCGCGGTAGGGTGTGCCGTCGAGCTTGGCGACATGGCCGCCGGCTTCCATGTGCGCCAGCGCGCCGCCGGGATGGTCCCACGGCGTCAGTTTCGAGTAATAGGAAAAATGCATGTGGCCATCGGCCAGCATCCGGTAGTCCTGCGCGGCGCAACGGTAGCAGACCGGCGCCTCGAAGCGCGCATGGCCGGACGCCAGCCGGATGCGGTCCTCCAGACTGGCATTCTGCCATGAGACCGCGCCGATCATGCGTTCGACAGGAAGCGCAGGTGCCGCCTTGAGCCGCCGGTCCGGCGCGCCATCGCGGCGCACGAAGGTACCCCCGCCCCGCGTCGTGACCATCGTGTCGCCGCCGATCGGATCGTGAATCACGCCAGCAACCGTCTCGCCGTCCAGCACCACCGCCGCCATGACCCCGAACACCGCCACGCCCGAGGCGAAGTTGAACGTTCCGTCCACCGGGTCCACGGTCACCGCCAGCCCCTCGCCGGCGAAGCCGTGCTGCAGGCTCTCATCGGCCGAAACGGCCTCCTCGCCGATCACGCGCACGCCGGGAAACCGTGCCTTCAGTTCAGCGGTGATGACGCGCTCGGCATTCACATCCGCCTCGGTCACGAGATCGGACCCGGATGTCTTCTCATGAATGTCGCTGTCGCCAAGCTGCCGGAAACGCGGCAGGATTTCCTGGCGGGCGGCGCCTTGCAGGCATTCCACCAGCCAGTCCAGATCGTTGTCGGAAAAGCGCATCAATCGTCCTTTGACGGGTTGGCCGCGAGCGCGGCGAAATCGAAGAGCTTGCGGTCCATCAGATGGCTCGGCCGCACATTGGCGAGCGCCCGGATCATGGTGTCCTTGCGGCCCGGCATGCGCGTCTCGATATCGTTGAGCATGGCCTTCATGGCATTGCGTTGCAGCCCGTCCTGGCTTCCGCACAGGTCGCACGGAATGATCGGAAAGGCCATGTGACGCGCGAACTTCTCCAGATCGGCCTCGGCGCAGAAGGCGAGCGGGCGCAGCACCTCCACGTCGCCCTCGTCGTTGACGAGCCTCGGCGGCATCGCGGCCAGGCGCCCGCCATGAAAAAGGTTCATGAAGAAGGTTTCCAGGACGTCCTCGCGGTGGTGCCCCAGCACCAAGGCCGAACACCCCTCCTCCCGCGCGATGCGGTAGAGATGGCCGCGCCTCAGCCGTGAGCAGAGCGAACAGTATGTGGCATTCTCCGGCAGCTTGTCCGTCACGACCGAATAGGTGTCCTGGTATTCGATGCGGTGCGCGATCCCGTGGGCGTCGAGCCAGTCCGGCAGCACATGCTTCGGGAAATTCGGCTGTCCCTGGTCGAGATTGCAGGCGAGAAGGTCGACCGGAAGCAGGCCGCGCCACTTCAGGTCGAGCAGCACCGCCAGCAAGCCATAGGAATCCTTGCCGCCGGACAGCGCAACGAGCCAGCGCTCCCCGGCCCGCGCCATGGCGTAATCCTCGATGGCCTGGCGCGTTTGGCGCAGCAGGCGCTTGCGCAGCTTGTTGAATTCAACGGATGTCGCGATGCCGGAAAACAGCGGATGGCAGGCCGCGCCATCCTCTTCCAAAATGTCAGCGTGAACCGTCATGGGCCCTCCCGTCAGATACGGTTGCCGAAATGGTCCGCGATCTGCCGGTGCGTGGCAAACCGCCGCGCGGCGAGCACTTCCGAAAGCCGCTGCCGATTGATCCGGAAGAAGCGCCCGAGGGCCGTTCCCTCATTCGGCCTTGGAAGGGTGCGCGCATTGTGGCTGTCCATGGCGGCCTTCATGCGCCGGGCATTGGCCTCAAGGTCGGCCTCCGGCGTGAATGGCGCTTCGGCCTTGACGAAGAAGGTGCCGCAGGTGTCGGCATTGCGCGCACGCACGGCCGGCAATTCCTCCAGCCCGGCCAGCCCGGCGGCCAGCCGCAGCGTGACCGGGTTGTAGTTGAAGATGTGGCCGAAGTGAAACATCCTGCCGCGCATCTTGAGATCGGCCTCGCGCTCGATGTTCGGCACCTCGATGTAGAGGACACCGTCATCGGCCAGCCAGCCGCGCAACACCTTGAGCGAGCGGACCGGGTCACGCATGTGCTCCAGCACGTGGGAAAGCCGGATCAGGTCGAAGGCGCCTTCCGGAAAGTCCGTTTCCTCCAGCGTCTGCGTTGCCACGTTCAGGCCCAGTTCGTCGCGGCTGTAGGCGGCATAATCCTCGTTCGGTTCGACACCGTGGCATTCCATGCCCAGCCGGCTTGCCAGGAAGGAAAACTCGCCCGAACCGGATCCGAGATCGAGAAGCCTCTTGCGCCCGGCATAGATGTCGCGATTGGCATTCACATGCTGTTCGAGGCGCTGGAAATTCCGCCAGACCTGGCGCATTCGCGGCTTTTCGGCACCCTTGTAGTCCTTGCGATAGTCGGTCCGGTAAAAGGCGGCGAGTTCCTCGTCGCTGGGGATCGGATCATTGGTGATGATGCCGCAGCCCAGGCAAAGCACGGTCGTCAGCGGATTTCCGTGCCGGTCCTTTGTGGAAACCGTCTCGTGGCGGGTCGATCCGCAAAGCATGCAAGGCTCGGTCATGTGGGGAACTCGTCCGATAGTGTCAGCCGTCGCGCCCGTATAGACGCATCGCCGCGCCATGTCAGCACCGGGCGCGGATCAATGCGCACGCCCGGATGCAAAAAGGCGGCCCCGAAGAGCCGCCTTTCGATCGTGACCGGCAGAAACCGGCAAACCCGTCAGCGCGAATAGAATTCGACGACCAGGTTCGGCTCCATCTGCACCGCATAGGGCACATCGGCCAGGCCCGGGATGCGGGTATAGGTTGCGACCATCTTGTTGTGATCGACGTCGATATAGTCCGGCACGTCACGCTCGGCGAGCTGCGTGGCTTCCAGCACGAGCGCGAGCTGCTTGGACTTCTCGCGCACCTCGATGACGTCGCCCGGACGGCAGCGATAGGACTGGATGTTGGTGCGCTTGCCATTGACCATGACATGGCCGTGGTTGACGAACTGGCGCGCGGCGAAGATCGTCGGCACGAACTTGGCGCGGTAGACGATGGCGTCGAGGCGCGATTCCAGCAGGCCGATCAGGTTGTCCGGCGTATCGCCCTTGCGGCGCACGGCCTCGTCGTAGACGGCGCGGAACTGCTTCTCGGAAATGTCGCCGTAATGGCCCTTCAGCTTCTGCTTGGCGCGCAGCTGGACGCCGAAGTCCGACATCTTGCCCTTGCGGCGCTGGCCATGCTGGCCGGGGCCGTATTCGCGCTTGTTGACCGGGGACTTCGGGCGGCCCCAGATGTTTTCGCCCATGCGGCGGTCGAGTTTGTACTTGGCGGATTCGCGCTTGCTCATCGCATTCCCTTTCAAAGTGGTACACCCGGCGCTTCACGCACCGGATGAAGGAAACACGCCCTCCTCTGGGAGCCTTTTTCGCTCCCTGACAGGGCCGCCCACGCACGCATTGCGGAACCGGCCCACGGGACATGTCAAATGAAACACCGGGCTTTTCGGCCCGGCGCTGGCGGTTCACTAGGCCCTGGCGCGCCAACTGTCAAGCCTCACGTCCCGAAGGCACGCGCGCGGACCGCATTGGCGGCTTCCGTACGCCGCCGCCAACCGCTATAAGCCGCGCCGCCATCCCGGCGCCGGACACCGCTTTCATGATCTACGAACTGGCCGCGCTCGCCACGGCCCTCACCTGGGCGCTGACCAGCGTCATCTCGCCCGTGCCCGCCCAGGCGCTCGGACCCATCGCCTTCGTGCGGGCGCGCATGACCATCGTCTTCGTGCTGTTCGCGGCATGGCTGACGGTCACCGGCGGCTGGCAGGGCCTGGACGGAGAAACCGCCTGGCTCCTCTTCCTGTCCGGCTTCATCGGCATATTCCTCGGCGACACGGCACTTTTCGCCACCATGAACCGGCTAGGCCCGCGCCGTTCCAACATGCTTTTCTCGCTGAACGCGCCCCTGTCCGCCCTGCTGGGCTGGCTCGTGCTTGGCGAAGTGCTGTCAAGCTGGACGCTCGCAGGCATCGCCATCGTCTTCGCCGGCGTCACGCTCGCCATTCTCTATGGCAAGCGGCCATCGCAATTGCACCAGTGGGAAAGCGTCCGGGGCCCGCTCTGGGTCGGCATCGGCTTCGGCCTTGCCGCCGCGCTTTCGCAATCGGCCGGATCGCTGATCGCCCGCCCTGTCATGGCGGCGGGAACGGACCCTGTCGTGGCCTCGACCATCCGGATCGGCGTGGCAGCCGCGGCCCTGTCCCTTGTCATGGCCACCGGCGCGCCCTTCGCCCGCCAGCGCGCACCCTGGACGCCGTCGCTCTTCGCCCTGACGGCGGCCTCGGGCATCATCGGCATGGCGCTGGGCGTCACCCTGCTGCTCTTTGCCCTGTCTGGCGGCAAGGTCGGCATTGTCTCGATCCTGTCGGCCACAACGCCGGCCCTGCTGCTGCCGCTGCTGTGGATCCGCACTGGCGAGCGCCCGGCCGCCGGTGCCTGGATCGGCGCCGCACTCGTCGTGATCGGCTCGGCCTTGATCATCACCCGTTGAAGGCAAAACGGCCGCGGGCGCACCCGCGGCCGAAGTCATGTCCCGCCGAAGGCCAGGGTCAGCCGATCTTGCCGCCGCCCTGCTTCGTCACAACGACGACAGACGGCCTGACCGGCAGCTTTTCGCTGAAATCCGGCCAGCGGGTCGCCGGGTTCTCGAAGGTGGCAAGCCCCTCGCCGCCCGGATGCTGGACGGCGCAGAAGGCCGTGGTGCCATCGGGCGAGAACAGCGGGCCGCACAGTTCAGCACCCACCGGAACACGGAAGAACAGCCGCGACGTGCCGCGTGCCTCGCCTTCGGTGTCGACCGCCCACAGCCCGTCGGTGCGGCCGGTCTTCTTGCCCGAATTGCCGTCGGTGGACACCCAGAGGCGGCCATCGGCATCGATGGCGCAATTGTCCGGCATGCCGAACCAGCCATTGGCGGTGGTGGCCGACGAAAAGGTCGCGCCGACCTCGGCAATCGAAGGATCGCCGCACTTGACCAGGATTTCCCAGGTCGAGCGTGTCGCGGCGAAATCGCCATCGGTCTCCGTGATCTCGATGATGTGGCCAAACGCATTGTTGGCACGCGGATTGGCGGCGTTCTCGTCGCCTTCCTTGCGCCTGGTGTTGTTCGTCAGCATCACGTAGACCTTGCCGGTCTTTTCGTTGGGCTGCACGTCCTCCGGACGGTCCATCTTGGTGGCGCCGAGAAGATCGGCGGCGCGGCGCGTCTCGATCACCACGTCGGCCTGGCTTTCGAAGCCGTTTTCAGCCGTCAGCGGGCCTTCGCCATGGGTCAGCGGCAGCCAGTCCAGCGAACCGTCGTCGTTGAAGCGCGCAACGTAGAGCGTGCCCTCGTCGAGCAGGTCCATGTTGGCGGCGCGGTCGTCCGCGTTGAACGTGCCGGCGGTCACGAACTTGTAGACATAGTCGAAACGCTCGTCATCGCCCGAATAGAGGACGACGCGGCCGTCCCTGTTGACGATCGTCCCGCAGCCCTCGTGCTTGACGCGGCCGATGGCCGTGCGCTTCTTCGGTGTCGAGGACGGGTCCATGACGTCGACTTCGACCACCCAGCCGAAACGGTTGGCCTCGTTCGGCTCCCTGCTCACGTCGAAACGGTCGTGGAACTTGCCCCAGTTGTACCAGCCGGCCGGCACGCCGATGCGCTTGTAGTTGGCGGCCTCGCGGTGGCCTTCCGGGAGTTCGCCGAGGAAGTAGCCGTGGAAGTTCTCTTCCGCCATCAGGTAGGTGCCCCAGGGCGTCACGCCTCCGGCGCAATTGTTGATCGTGCCGAGCACCCTGGTGCCGGTGGCATCCGTAGCCGTCTTCATCCGGTCATGGCCGGCGGCAGGTCCGGTCAGCACCATTTCGGTCATGGGCGTGATGCGGCGGTTCAGCTTCCCGTCGAGCACCGGCGCCCACTTGCCGTTTTCCTTGCGGATCTCGATGACCGTGCCGCCATGGGCCGCCATCTCGATGTCGACGAGTTCCTTCGTGTACTCGCCCATCTTCACCTTTTCCTTGCCTTCGGCGTCTTTTTCGACGCGGGCAAAGCCGGGGAACATCAGTTCCGCGTTGGTGTATTCGTGATTGACGACCAGGAGGCCGTGCTCGGGATTTCCGTCCAGCGGAATGAACCCGACATAGTCGTTGTTGTAGCCGAACTGGCGGGCCTGGTCGGCGGCCGTCTGGTTCATCGGATCGAAGTCCGGCGAATCGGCGAACACCTTGTCGCCCCAGCGCAGGAGAATGTCGGCGTCATAGCCCTCGGCGACATGGTGCGTCCCGTCGACGCCGGCTTCCACTTCCGGGAAGTTGAAGGCGCTGGCGCCGGCCGCGCGGGCTTCATCGGCCACCATGATCGCCATCGGGCTGACCGTCGCGGCAATCGCGCTGACCGCCAGCGTGCCGCGCAGGAAGGAGCGGCGCGAGAAACGGGCATTGATCACGTCGCCCAGCGTCGGATTGGCGCTCTGGTTGCGCCCGATATCCTCCGATTCCTCGCGGATGTCGGTCGGCGTCTTGATGTCATGCGAATGGATCGTCATGGCTGGCCCTTCATGTCTGCTTGCGGGTTGGCTTGATCGCTTCCGCCCGGCGCGGGGCGGAAAGTCGCCGGACGCTAGCCGCCATTCGTAACAGTTGCATGACGCCGGCCGCCCTCAGACGATGGCGAAAAAGCCGAAGCCGCGCATCAGGCGCGCAAGCGCCGGGTCAGGGTTTCCCGAGGTAAAATGGGCAAGGTCGGCAAGCCCGGCCCGTGCCACCGGATCGCCGCTTCCCTGTCCGTCCAGAACCGCGGCCGCGCGCCGTGCAATGGCCTCGGATGGGTCGATCCAGTCCACCGGCCAGGGCGCGGTCTTTCGCATCCGGTTGACGAGAAAAGGATAGTGCGTGCAGGCCAGCACGACGATGTCGGTGCGCCGCCCGTCCTGCTCTATGAAACAAGGGGCGATCTCGGCGCGCACCGCCGCCTCGTCGACGAAGCCTTTGCGCATGTAGGTCTCGGCCAGTTCCGCCAGCACCTGCGAACCGACCAGCCTCACATGGCATTTCGATGCCCATCTGGCGATCAGGTCACGCGTATATTGCCGCTTCACTGTCCCAGGTGTCGCCAGGACCGAGACCAGCCCGGACGCGGTCCGCTCCGCCGCCGGCTTGATCGCCGGGACGGTTCCGACAAAGGCCTGCTCCGGATAGACCGCGCGCAGATGGTCGATCACCAGCGTGGAGGCGGTATTGCAGGCGATCACCGCCACATCGGGGGAAAATCGTTCCAGCAGGTCGCCGAACAGGCCGGTCAGCCGGCCCTTCAGTGCCGCTTCCTCCCATGCGCCATAGGGAAAGGCCGCATCGTCGGCGACATAGACATAGCGATGGTCCGGCAGCAGAACGCGCGCCTCCTTTACGACCGAAAGCCCGCCAATGCCGCTGTCGAAGAAGAGGATCGTTCCGCTCATGCCTGCCAAAGGGCTCCTGCCGCCCGCTCAGTCTTCCGGCGGACCGTCGCCACGCTTGCGGTCGGGCGTGAACTTGTCAAGCGAGGTGACAATGCCGCGCAGAACGTCGATCTCCGGCGCGAAGAAGCCCGGCCGCGTGAACACCGCGCGCAGGTTGTCGATCATCCGCGCCCGCTTCTCCGGTGGCCGGAAATAGCCGCGCTTGTCGAGCGCACTCTCCAGATAGTCGAGGAAGCTGACCAGTTGTCCGCGCCGGGCCGGCTCCATTTCGGGGCCGGTAAAGTTCGTCCACGTCTCGCTTTCCAGCCCGCTCTTCATCCATTCATAGCTCATCAGCAAGACGGCTTGCGCGATGTTGAGCGATGCAAAGGCGGGATTGACGGGAAAGGTCACGATCTCGTCGGCAAGACTCACCTCCTCGTTCGACAGTCCGAAGCGCTCGCGCCCGAAGAGAATGGCCGTGCGCTGGCCCGCCGCATGGCGCGGCCGCAGCATGCGGCAGGCTTCCACCGGTCCGCGCACCGTCTTGAAACCGTCCCGCAGGCGCGCGGTGGTGGCGAAGACGAACTCCATGTCGCCGATTGCCTCCGCCAGCGTGTCGAAAACAAGCACGCCGTCGATCACGTGATCGGCCTTGCTCGCCGCCGCCCGCGCCTTTTCCGAAGGCCAGCCGTCGCGCGGATTGACCAGCCGCAGTTCCGCAAGCCCGAAATTCGCCATGGCGCGTGCCACCATGCCGATGTTCTCGCCCAGTTGCGGCTCCACCAGCACGACCACGGGGCCGTCGGCGATGAGGTCCTGATGTCTGTCTGTTCCAGCCATGGCCGTCGCGTTAGCCTGAAAGCGGCGCCCGGTCAAAGCCTTCAGTCGCGCCCGCCGGCAAAAGCGATGATCGCTTGCGCCGCGCGCTCCGGCTGCTCGTGCAGGATCCAGTGGCTCGCCCCCGCGATGCGCTTGATCGAGAGGGCCGGCACGAAGCGTTCGATGCCCGTCAGGCAGGCCGGTGTGAGCGCCACATCGGCCTCTCCCCAGAGGATGAGATGCGGCATGCGCACGGTCAGCATCTCTTCCGGCATGGCCAGCAGCGGCGCCTCCACATCTTTCGCTTCAAGGCCCGGAACGACGACCGGCGAGGCGCGATACCAGTTCAGCATCCCCTCCAGCGCCCCCGGCTGGCGCCATTGCGCCTTGTAGGCCGCGCGCAGGTCGTCGCCCAGCCAGTCGGTCGCCGAGAAACCGGCCATCATGTTCATCAGTTTCTCGAAATCATTGGCCGCCAGGAGCCCTGCCGCATCGCCCGCCCGCAGCCGGTTCATGTACTGGCTGGCGGCCCGCTGGCCCGGGTCGTTGACGATGGCGTTCTGGAAACACCACGGATGCACGCCATTGGCGACGATCAGCCGGCGGATGCGGTCCGGCCGTGCAAAGGCCATGGCATAGGCGACCGCCGAACCCCAGTCATGGCCTGCCAGATGAAATGGCCCTCCCGGCGAAACCCTCTCAGCCAGTTCGAACATGTCGCCCACGAGGTGGCGCGTCTGGTATGCCTCCGCACCGGCGGGCTTGGGCGAGCGGTTGAACCCGCGCTGGTCCGGCGCCACGACATGAAAATGCCCGGCCAGCAATTCCATCACCGCTTCCCAGGCCAGCCATGATTCCGGAAACCCGTGAAGGCAGAGCAGCAGCGGCTTTCCCGCCTCCCCCGCCTCGGCGAAATGGAACGTGCCGGCGGTCAGTTCTGCTTGCGAAAACCGTATGCTCATGCCGCTTTTCCTCCCGTCAGCGCGGTGCGAACCTGTTTTGGCCGCATGCGCCAAGAGCATGACTTTGCCTTGGCGGATGCCGGTGCTATAGGGGCGTCAAAATTGTCCCGTCAGCACCGCGGCGCCCTGCCGCATCTCCAATACGAGGAAATATCATGGCGAAGATCAAGGTGGCCAACCCCGTCGTCGAACTGGACGGCGACGAGATGACCCGGATTATCTGGCAGTTCATCAAGGAAAAGCTGATCCATCCCTATCTCGACATCGATCTCAAGTATTATGATCTCGGCATCGAGAAGCGCGACGAGACCGACGACCAGATCACCGTTGACGCGGCCAACGCGATCAAGGAATACGGCGTCGGCGTGAAATGCGCCACGATCACCCCTGACGAGGCCCGCGTCGAGGAATTCGGCCTGAAGCGCATGTACCGCTCGCCGAACGGCACCATCCGCAACATCCTGGGCGGCGTCATCTTCCGCGAACCCATCATCTGCAAGAACGTGCCGCGCCTGGTGCCGGGCTGGACCCAGCCGATCATCGTCGGCCGCCACGCCTTTGGCGACCAGTATCGCGCCACCGATTTCCGCTTCCCCGGCAAGGGCCGGCTGACCATCAAGTTCGTCGGCGACGACGGCACCGAGATCGAGCACGAGGTCTTCCAGGCGCCGGGCTCCGGCGTGGCCATGGCCATGTACAACCTCGATGATTCGATCCGCGATTTCGCCCGCGCCTCGATGAACTACGCCCTGCAGCGCAAGGTTCCCTGCTACCTCTCCACCAAGAACACGATCCTGAAAGCCTATGACGGCCGCTTCAAGGACATCTTCCAGGAGATCTACGAGGCCGAATTCGTCGAGAAGTTCAAGGAAGCCAAGATCTGGTACGAGCACCGCCTGATCGACGACATGGTTGCCGCTTCGCTGAAGTGGTCCGGCGGCTATGTCTGGGCCTGCAAGAACTATGACGGCGACGTGCAGTCCGACACCGTGGCCCAGGGCTTCGGCTCGCTCGGCCTGATGACCTCGGTCCTGATGACGCCGGACGGCAAGACCGTCGAAGCCGAAGCCGCCCACGGCACCGTGACGCGTCACTATCGCCAGCATCAGAAGGGCGAGGAAACCTCGACCAACTCGATCGCCTCGATCTTCGCCTGGACCCGTGGCCTCGCTCACCGCGCCAAGCTGGATGACAATGCCGAACTGGCGCGCTTTGCCGACACGCTGGAGAAGGTCTGCGTCAATACGGTCGAATCGGGTTACATGACCAAGGACCTTGCGCTTCTCATCGGCCCCGACCAGCCCTGGCTGTCGACCACCGGTTTCCTCGACAAGATCGACGAGAACCTGCAGAAGGCGATGGGCTGACCATCGCGTCAAATGACGTGCAAACATGGAAACCGGCGTCCCGCGACGCCGGTTTTTTCATGCGCGCAAACCTCCGGCTGCAGTCTCCTCCGCCGAAACCGGCCGCCCTTTCCCTTGCGATGATGGCTGCAACAACCACCTTTCGGGCCAAGCAGGAAACATGCCTGAAGACATGCGGAAATTTTCACATTCCGGTGAGATAACACTGGAATTCATTAGCGTTTCATTGTTAATTGCACCTGCACGGCGAGGTCACCGCACACATCCGGCCTCGACGTGAAGCGCTGCCGTTGCCACCGCCCCCGGTCTTCGGCAGCGCGCCCTTTCCGGGCTTCCGGCACCCGTAAATGCCGTGGTGAGCATCACTATTCCCGAGACTGACAAACCTGCCGGCCAGCGCGAAAATGCGCTGTGGCATGGACCCGTGATTCGCCTCTCCGCGGGACCAAACGAAAAGGGCGCCGCCAGCAAAGGCAGCGCCCTTTCCCTATTGCGAATCATCGGGCCGGAAGGCGTGGCCGCCTCGCACTACCCCAGCGCTGCGCGCACCGCGGCGACTGCGTCACCGGCCTTCGAGGCATCGGGCCCGCCGGCCTGCGCCATGTCAGGCCGGCCGCCGCCGCCCTTGCCGCCCAGCGCCTCGGACGCGATGCGCACCAGGTCGACCGCCGAGAAGCGTTCCGTCATGTCCGCCGTGACGGCAACGACGACGCTCGCCTTGCCATCCTCGCCCTTGCCGGCAAAGACCACGACGCCCGAACCGAGCGCCTGCTTGCCTTCATCCGCCAACGGCTTGAGATCGCGCGGCGAGACCCCCTCGACCACACGTCCCATGAACTTCACGCCGTTCACCTCTTCCACGCCGCCATCGCCCGAACCGCCGCCGCCCAGCGCCAGCTTGCGCCGCGCCTCGTTCAGTTCACGCTCCAGTTTCCGGCGCTCGTCGAGCACCTGTTCCAGACGCGAAACCACATCGGCCGGCGCCACCTTCAGCGCTGCCGCCATGTCGCGCACACGCCGGTCCTGTTCGTCGAGATAGCGGCGGGCATCCTCACCGGTCAGGGCTTCGATACGACGGACCCCGGCGGCCACCGCGTTTTCCGCAACCAGCCGCACCAGGCCGATGTCGCCGGTGGCGCGCACATGGGTGCCGCCGCAAAGCTCGACCGAATAGGGCTTGCCTGCCCGCTCGCCATGCAGCGCGGTGCCCATGGACACCACGCGGACCTCGTCGCCGTACTTTTCCCCGAACAACGCCATGGCGCCCTCGGCGATTGCGTCATCGACAGCCATCAAACGGGTGGAGACGGGCGCGTTCTGCACCACGATCTCGTTGGCGAGATCCTCGATACGCTCAAGTTCCTCTTCGCTGATCGGCTTGGGATGGGAAAAGTCGAAGCGCAACCGGTCCGGCGCAACCAGCGATCCCTTCTGTGCCACATGCGTGCCCAGCACCTCGCGCAGCGCCTCGTGGACAAGGTGGGTTGCGGAATGGTTTGCCCTGAGCCGCGAACGGCGAGCCGAATCGACCATCAGTTCGACCTCGGCCCCGGTGCTGACCTCGCCCTCACTGACGGTGCCGAAGTGCACGAACAGGCCATCCGCCCGCTTCTGCGTATCGGTGACGCGCACGACGAAGCCGTCGCCCGTGATGATGCCGGTGTCGCCCATCTGGCCGCCGGACTCGCCATAAAACGGCGTCTGGTTGACGACGACAGCGACATTCCCGCCCTCGGAAACCCGGTCAACCGGCTTGCCATCCTGGACGAGCGCCTGGATCACACCCTCAGCGCTTTCGGTTTCATAGCCGAGGAACTCGCTCGCACCCAGTTTCTCGCGCAGTTCGAACCATACGGTTTCTGTCTTCGCCTCGCCCGATCCGGCCCAATTGGCCCTCGCCTCGGCCTTCTGGCGCGCCATGGCGGAATTGAAGCCCTCCGTGTCGACGCCTATGCCGCGCTGCCGCAGCGCGTCCTGGGTCAGGTCAAGCGGAAAGCCGTACGTGTCGTAAAGCTTGAAGGCGGTCTCGCCGTCCAGTTCGCCCCCGGCACCGATGTCCGACGTCGCATCCTCCAGCAGCGACAGGCCGCGGGCGAGCGTCTTGCGAAAGCGGCTTTCCTCAAGCTTGAGCGTCTCGGTGATGAGATCCCTGCCGCGCACCAGTTCCGGATAGGCCTGCCCCATTTCGCGCAGCAGCGCCGGAACCAGCCTCCACATCAGCGGGTCCTGCGCGCCCAGAAGCTGCGCATGGCGCATGGCGCGGCGCATGATCCGGCGCAGCACATATCCCCGGCCCTCATTGGATGGCAGGACACCGTCAGCGATCAGGAAACTGGAGGCGCGAAGATGGTCGGCGATCACCCTGTGGCTCGCCCGGAACTTGCCCTGCGCCTCGACGCCCGTCGCCTCTTCCGACGCCCTGATCAGCGCCTTGAACAGGTCGATGTCGTAATTGTCGTGTTCGCCCTGCAACACCGCCGCGATGCGCTCCAGCCCCATGCCGGTATCGATGGAAGGCCTCGGCAGTTCGACCCGTTCTTCCTTCGTCACCTGCTCGTACTGCATGAAGACGAGGTTCCAGATCTCGATGAAGCGGTCGCCGTCCTCGTCCGGACTTCCGGGCGGTCCGCCGGGGATCTTGTCGCCATGATCGTAGAAGATTTCCGAGCACGGACCGCATGGGCCGGTATCGCCCATGGCCCAGAAATTGTCCGAGGTGGCGATGCGTATGATCCGGTCATCGGAAAGGCCGGCAATCTTCTTCCAGTGACCCGCTGCCTCGTCATCCGTGTGATAGACCGTGACGAGCAGCCTGTCTTTCGCCAGGCCGAATTCCTTCGTGATCAGTTCCCAGGCAAGACGGATCGCCTCTTCCTTGAAATAATCGCCGAAGGAAAAATTTCCCAGCATCTCGAAGAACGTATGGTGGCGGGCGGTATAGCCCACATTGTCGAGATCGTTGTGCTTGCCGCCGGCGCGCACGCATTTCTGCGACGTGGCCGCGCGATTGTAGTCGCGCTTCTCCAGTCCGGTAAAAACGTTCTTGAACTGCACCATGCCGGCATTGGTGAACATCAGCGTGGGATCGTTGCGCGGGACCAGCGGACTGGACGCGACCGTCTCGTGTCCGTTCCTGGCAAAGAAGTCGAGAAAAGCCGACCGGATCTCGTTTACGCCACTCATGGTTCCTGTCCTGCTGAGAAGGGGCCGCCGGGCCGGCGGGTTGCGCGAACCCGCCTTTTATCTTTCGCCACCGGCACTGTCCAGAATGTCAGGGGAAAGCACCGCCCCGCAAATGCGAAACGCCGCACGGCCTGCCGGAGGACCGCGCGGCGCGATATCAGCGATGCAACCGGCCGCTACATGCCGCTCGCTTCGTCCCCCGCATCGCCCTCGCCATTGTCGAGGAACCCGTCGGCGATGAGCCCGGCATTCTGGCGCAGCGCCGTCTCGATCTCGTTGGCGAGTTCAGGGTTGTCGCGCAGGAACTGCTTGGCGTTCTCGCGGCCCTGGCCCAGGCGCTGGGAATTGTAGGAGAACCAGGCGCCGGACTTCTCCACGATGCCGGCCTTGACGCCCAGGTCGATCAGTTCGCCCGTCTTGGAAACGCCTTCGCCATACATGATGTCGAATTCGACCTGCTTGAAGGGCGGCGCCATCTTGTTCTTGACCACCTTCACGCGCGTCTGGTTGCCCACCACCTCGTCGCGGTCCTTGACGGAGCCGATCCGGCGGATGTCCAGACGGACAGAGGCGTAGAACTTCAGCGCATTGCCGCCCGTCGTCGTCTCCGGCGAACCGAACATGACCCCGATCTTCATGCGGATCTGGTTGATGAAGATCACCATGGTGTTGGAACGCGAGATCGATGCGGTCAGCTTGCGCAGCGCCTGGCTCATCAGCCGGGCCTGCATGCCCGGCAGCGAATCACCCATCTCGCCCTCGATCTCGGCGCGCGGCGTCAGGGCCGCCACCGAGTCCACCACGAGCACGTCGACCGCGCCCGACCGCACCAGGGTATCGGCAATCTCCAGCGCCTGCTCACCGGTATCCGGCTGGGAAATCAGCAGGTTCTCCAGATCCACGCCAAGCTTGCGCGCATAGACCGGATCCAGCGCATGTTCCGCGTCGACAAAGGCGCAGATGCCGCCCTTCTTCTGCGCCTCGGCAATGGTCTGCAGGGCCATCGTGGTCTTGCCGGAACTTTCCGGCCCGTAGATCTCGATGATGCGCCCCTTGGGGAGCCCCCCGATACCGAGCGCGATGTCCAGGCCGAGCGAACCGGTCGACACCGTCTCGATCTCGACCACCTGCTCGTTCTGGCCGAGCCGCATGATCGATCCCTTGCCGAATGCCCTTTCGATCTGCGAAAGCGCGGCGTCAAGCGCCTTTGACTTGTCCACTGATTTGTCCTCAACGAGCCGTAACGAATTCTGCGCCATGATATACACCTTGTTCCCCGACTTGAACGATCGGGCGCCGCAACGCCGTAAATTATTTGTACGCTTTTTGTTCCATCTTGACAAGGGTACCAACGTGTTGTTTTCAAATGATGTTCAAATTTTGTTCCGCATGGGGTATCCACAATTGGAAAGGGCTGTAACGGGATTGTTGCCGGCCAGGCCGGGCAAGGGCGGGCCCTGCGGTCTCCATCGCGATTCGCCGCCGGTGCGCACCGCGGCGGCGGGATTGGCGGTGGCATGACTTCGCCTGTACCTGCCCTGGTGGCCGTTGGCGGCGCCCATGTCGACCGCCGAGGCCGCCTGGCCGTCCCCTTCTCGCCCGGCGCCTCGCATCCGGGCGCCATGCGCGAAACGGTCGGCGGCGGCGCATTCAATGCCGCCCGCGCGGCATCCGGACGCGGCGTTCAGGCCGCGCTGCTCTCCGCACGTGGTGGCGACGCCGCCGGCGCCGCCGTGGCCGAAGCCATTGTCGATGCCGGGATCCGCGATCTTTCCTCCACCTTCCTGGATCGGACCACCCCCTCCTACACGTCCCTGCTGGACCGGGAAGGCGAACAGATCGCCGGCCTTGCCGACATGGCGCTCTATGAAACAGCCTTCGACAGGCTTCTGCGCCGGCGTCCGCTGCGCGATGCAGTCGCGGCCGCCGATGCAGTTCTTGCCGATGCCAACCTTCCGGAATCGGCCCTGCGGCGGTTGGCGGAGATTGCCGGTGACCATCCGCTTCACGCCATGGCGGTATCACCTGCCAAGGCACTGCGCTGGACGCCGCTTCTGGAACGTATCGCCTGCCTCTTCTGCAACAGGGCCGAGGCCGCCGCGCTGACCGGTCTTGCCGCAAGCGCCCGAGGCGGGGAACTGGCCCGGGGGCTTGCCGCCCGCGGCCTTGTGCAAGCCGTCATCACGTCGGGTAACGGTCCGCTCGAACTTCTGGAGAACGGACGGGTCCGCTTGCTTCGGCCACTGCCTGTCCGCCCGGTCGATGTCACCGGCGCCGGTGACGCGCTGACCGGGGCCACCCTCGCCGCCCTGATGAACGGCCGGAACCTGCATGACGCCGCCCTTGAAGGTCTTGCCGCCGCCGCACTGGCCGTGGAAACTGACGCATCCGCGCCGGACCTGACAGCCGCCGCCTTCCAGACCCGTCTTGCCGAAGCCCGGAGGCTCAATGCACCATGACTGACCTGCCGCTCGACATCGCCCCTGACGTCGCCGCCGCCCTGGCGGCCAGACGCCCGGTCGTGGCGCTCGAATCGACCATCATCACACACGGCATGCCCTTTCCGGACAATGCCGCCATGGCGCGGGCGGTGGAAGACGTCGTCCGGGAAAACGGCGCGGTCCCGGCCACCATTGCGGTCATCGCGGGACGGCTCAAGATCGGCCTGTCGGCGTCCGAACGCGATGCGCTGGCGCAGACCACCGGTGCCATGAAACTGAGCCGGGCCGATCTGGCCTTTGCCATGACGACCGGCGCCACCGGCGGCACCACGGTCGCCGCAACCATGATCGCGGCCGCCCGTGCCGGCATTGCCGTCTTTGCCACCGGCGGTATTGGCGGCGTCCACAAGGGCGCGGAACTGACCTTTGATGTTTCCGCCGACCTGGCCGAACTGGCGCGTACACCCGTCATCGTGGTCAGCGCGGGCGCGAAAGCCATCCTCGACGTGGGCAAGACGCTCGAGGTTCTGGAAACCCATGGGGTGCCCGTTGTGGGTTTCGCCACGCGTACCATGCCGGCCTTCTGGTCGCGCAATTCACCCTTTCCGGCACCGCTGACCATCGACACGCCAGGGGGAATTGCCCGTTTTCAGGCCATGCGCAACGCGCTTGGTATCGAAGGCGGCATGCTGGTGGCCAATCCGGTGCCCGAGGCTGACGAAATCCCTGCCGCCGAGATGAACCGCCATATCGCGGCCGCCCAGGCCGAGGCGGACGCTCAGGGCATTTCCGGCAAGGCGGTCACGACCTTCCTGCTGGGCCGGATCGTCGAACTGACCGGCGGGCGCAGCCTGGCCACGAATATTGCTCTGGTGCGGAACAACGCGAAACTGGCTGCCGGAATTGCCTCGGCGCTTGCAGGAACGGCGTGACACTGGTCAACGTGCCACTCACCGCCCGCTCGCCTGCCTGTCATAGAAAATCACTGCCTGGATTTCCGAGCGGGCTCCGAGTACATCCCTGGCACAGCGCAGCATCATCGTCACGGTATGCTCGCTGAAGCCGAGGTCCGCGGCCAGTTGACGCGGCGAAAGCCCGTTGGCCAATCCTCTCAGGATGGTGATCTGTGCCGGCCCGAGCTTTGCCTGAAAATCCATTTGAACATCCCGAGGCGCCTTCCCGGAACAATCCCGGCAGGAAGCCATGTTGCGCGCTATTTCGACGCACAAGTCCTAGCGAGCAAAACTTTAACCCGACTGAAACCGACTTTAGTATTTAATGTAAAAATTGAATGATCATATTAAGCATGAAACGGTTTGATGCGTGACACAAGCCGCTGGTTTCCATAGGTTTCAGCGCGCTGAACGTCAAAGTTCAAGGTTGGGGGTTTCACCACGGTGAAGATATCGCATCGCCGCAGCAATGGTAAGCACGCAATGGTTTCCGAACTGGTCAGGGCATTTCATGCGACGTCGACGGCCATGGACGAAGCCATCGAGGCAAATGACAGCGCACGGATCGGTGAGATCGACCGGCAGCTCTCCGCGCTGTGGGATGAACTCTTGGCGGTTGAGCCGAAGACGAAGGCGGAAGCGCGCGAACTCGTGGTTTTCCTGCTGCACACGCTGGCCCCGACGGCAAGCGCATCCGAAGTCCAGACGGAAGCCCTGTCGGGGATTCTGCGCCTGTTCGAGGAACACTGCCACACGTTCGAGAACTGATTGGCCGTTCCCGAACGTCCAGGCCTGGCCGGCTGTGGCAGTCCCGGCAAGGTCAGTCTTCGAGAAGTCCGGTTCTGCCTGCCTTGTGGATGGCCTCAAGCAGCGATCCGGCTTCCAGCTTGCGCGTCAGCGAACGTGCCAGGGCCATGACGGTGGTTTCGCCCAGCGCCATGTCCGAAGCGAGCTGCCGCATGGAAAGGCCTTTTGCCAGACCGTTGATGCATTTGCGTTCAAGCGCCGACAAATCCGCGCCCGCTCCATCGGCGGTCCGGTGCGCGCCGATGGCGTCAAAGGCCTCGATCGTGTCGATCACGAGGCCCGGATAGCGGCTGTTCATTTCCTCGCGCACGCCAAAATACATCACGACACTGCGCCGCGCATCGGCATCGCAGACCGGCACGCAGTAGCCGCCGCGCAGGCCGAACATGTTGAGCAGCGTGTCCAGCTGGTTGTCGAGCAGTGACGGGTCGGGCGTCTCGTTCGTGCGGCAGTCAAGCCCGGTGGTGAAGGGAAAGGGGATATTCGTTTCGCCCAGCATGAGAAAGACGGAACATTGCGTGAGGTCGGCGATCCGGCCGATCTGCACGGCGAGCGCTTCCTCCAGATTGTGGAAGCTCATCCTGGGAAAGATCAGCCCGTCGCGCCTCTCACCGATATCGAGCACGGCATAGGCTTCGAAACCGTGTGTACGGGCCACTCCGGTCAGACTGGTGTGCTTCGGCCGCCCGGAAGACGCGGGCCTGCCGGAACCGACACCCGGCGTCAGGGCTGCAGGACGGGCTGACTTGCCACCGCCGGCGGGCGGAACCAGTCGAATCACGTTGCTCATGACACTCCCCCGAAAGACCGTCACGATCATGATGCGATTATGGCCAGGGATTCAAATATTGTTATTCACAATCCACAGGTTCGGCCAGCATCACGCCTGTCCGCCGAGCGCCCGGAACCGGCCCGCCGCGTGAGGGTGGCACACTGGATCAGCCTTGATTCCGTGCGTTTCAGCCGTCGCTTTCCAGCATCTCCTTGACTGTCTGCGCCAGTTGCTTGAGCGAGAAGGGCTTTGGCAGGAACCCGAACTTCGCGTCAGCCGGCAGGTTCTTGGAGAACGCTTCCTCGGCATAGCCGGAGACGAAGATGAACTTGATGTCGGGCCGGCGCTTGCGCAATTCGCGCAGCAGGGTCGGCCCGTCCATTTCCGGCATCACGACATCGGAGACGACAATGTCCACCGCCCCCTCCAGTTCCTCGAACACGTCCAGCGCCTCGATTCCCGAGGATGCCTCGTGCACGGTGTAGCCCCGCGCGGTCAGCGCCCGCAGGCTGCCCATGCGCACCGCATCCTCGTCCTCGACCAGCAGCACAGTGGCCGATCCTGACAGGTCCGTCTGGCCCTGTTTCGCGGCCGGGCCACCGGCCTCCCCGTCTGTCCTGGCGGCCAGGGCCGGGTTGTCTCCCTCGGGCGCCGTCGCCGTTTCGGCGGCCACGTGGCGTGGCAGAAGGATGGTGAAGCGCGTCCCCTTGCCCACCTCTGAATCGCAGTAGATGAAGCCACCGGTCTGCTTGATGATCCCGTAGACCATGGAGAGGCCGAGTCCCGTGCCCTTGCCGACCTCCTTGGTCGTGAAGAACGGTTCGAAGATCTTCTTGAGGACCTCGGGCTCTATGCCGGTGCCCGTATCTGTCACCTCGACAGCCACGTAGTCGCCCGGCGTCAACCCTTTCCATCCCGAAGCCGTGGCTTCATCCGAATCGACATTGCGGGTGGCAACGGTGATCGTGCCGCCGCCGGGCATGGCGTCGCGGGCATTGACGACAAGGTTGACGATCACCTGTTCGAACTGGCCGAGATCCGCCTTGACCGGCCAGAGGTCGCGCCCGTGTTCCACCTTCAGGTCGACCTCGTTGCCGGCAAGCCGGGCGAGCAGCATCCGCAGGTCCGCCAGCACGTCCGTCAGGTTGAGCACCTGCGGCCGCAGCGTCTGGCGCCGGGAGAAGGCGAGAAGCTGGCGCACCAGCGAGGCGGCCCGGTTCGCGTTCTGCTTGATGTTCATGATGTCCGGGAAGGAGGGATCGGAAGCCCGGTGATTGATCAGCAGCAGGTCGGAGGCCATGATGATGGCGGTCAGCACGTTGTTGAAGTCGTGCGCGATTCCGCCGGCCAGTTGCCCCACGGCCTGCATCTTCTGGCTCTGCGCCATCTGCGCTTCCAGCGCCTTCTGCTCGGTCGTCTCCACGGCATAGACGATGGCCGCCTCCTCGGCCTCCTCGCTGCCCGTGTCCACCACCGCATTGACATAGAAGCGCATGTGGCGTTCCGGATCGTCGGGAAGCGTCGTGTCGATGGGTGCGATCTCGGCCTTGCCCTGCTTGGCCGCATCGAGCGCGCGCGCGAAATCGTCACGCTGGTCCGGCGCGATCACGGCGTCGAGCGTGGCATGGGCATCCACGGTGTCGCGGTCGACGATGCCGGTGAACAGCGACAGGAACGGTGCATTGGTGCGCAGGATCCGCCCTTCACCGTCGATTCCGGCAATTGCCATCGGCGTGGAATTGAAGAAGCGGGTGAACCGGATCTCGGCGGCGCGCGCGTCAAGGCCGGCATGGTCGCCCTGCGCCCGGTTGAGCACGATGGAGCGCATCGGTCCCGGCCGGCCGTCACGGCTGGCCGTGACGCGATGCATGAAGCGGACCGGCAGCGCCTCCCCGTTCTCGGTCGTGATGTCCAGGTCGATGACCGCGTCGCGGCTGGCGCCGGGTTCCGCCTTGACGGCATTGATCTGCGCCATGCCATCGCCCGCCACGATGCCGGACAAGGACAGCGAGCCCGGTGCGAAACGGGCGAGATCGACGCCCAGCCATTCAGCCAGCGTGGCATTGAGATAGGTCACCCGGCCGTCCGAGTCGGTGGCGAAGAAACCGGCCGGTGCGTGATCCAGATGGTCGATGGCCTGCTGCAGGTCCTGGAAATAGCGTTCCTGCTCTGCCCTCTCGACCGTGATGTCGGCGATCTGCCAGGATGAAAAGGGCTGGCGGTGGCCCGGCATGGCAACCGGCCGGACCCGCAGCCTGTACCAGCGCGCGCCCGGCTCGGCACCCGGCCGGATGGCCGTTGTCAGGCGGAATTCCGCATCGGCCTCCTGTCCGTCGGCAAGGCTCTGCGACAGCCGCGCCACGGGTTCCGCCGATTCCGGATTGTCGGACAGCAGGCTGCGCGGTGTGCGGATATCGGAGATCGATGTGGCCCCCGTGATGTCGGCATAGGCGCGGTTGGCATAGATCACCCGCTGGCGCGCATCGGTCACGATCATGCCCTGCGGCATGGAATCGATGAAGGCCTTGGCCAGGTCATTGCCCGATGCCTGCGGCGCCGCGCGCACCACGCCGGTCACGGTGGCGAACAAAAAGCCCACGCCGATCATCGCCAGAAGGCCGAGGAAACCCAGCAGCAGGGGCTCGCTGATCCGGTCGCGGAAGATCACGAAGGCGAAGGCGGCCACGGTCAGGGCCGCCGCGAAGATCAGCAGCCGCGTCACCGGCCCCGGTCCGGGGCCCTTGTCGATGACCGGTACCGGATAGAACTCGCCCTGTTTGTCCCGCGCCATCGCCTCTGCCGTCCGCGTATGCTTCCGTGGAATCCGCCGTACCCCGGCTGGTTGAATCACATTCCGCCGCCAACCGGAAGCCCCGGCGCCGGATATGCCCCGGAAATCGCCCGAATGACGTGCATAAAGGTTGCGATAGGCGACTTGGCCCTTGCGGCCCCGGCAATGCCGCCTAATGTTCCGGGGAAGGCGTACCGGGCGGAAAAGGGACGCCAGGAGGGGGAAACAGGGGAAGGAATGGCCTGATGCCTTGGCTTGTCGACGCAATCGGACCGACAGCGGCGACCGCGGTGACCTGGATCATCGCTGTCCTTGTCGTGGTCCTTCTTCTCCTCCTGGTCCTGCGGATGCTGCGCAGCCTCCTGCCAGGCACCTATGTCCGGGGCGGCAAGAGCCGTCACCGTCTGGCCGTTGTCGACGCCGCACCCGTCGATGCCCGGCGCCGGCTCATTCTCGTGCGCCGGGACGGTGTCGAACACCTTCTGCTGATCGGCGGCGCGGGCGATGTCGTGGTGGAAGCAGGCATCGGTGCGCCGGCTGCTGCCGTGGCTCCGGACCGTCCGGTCGCCAGGCCGCGCGCTGCCGGACCTGAACCCGTCGATGCCGGACCGGGCGGCACGGCCGGTGAACAGGTTGCCCGCCGTGCCATGGCCGCCGTTGCGGCCGCCACCGTCCCTCCGCCGCCTACCCCTCAGCGCCGTGAGCAGGCCACCGTGGCGGCTCCGGCTGCTGACCCCGTTCCGCCGGACCGGACGGCTGCCGACAGCCGCGCACCGCACCAGGGAGAACCGGTGCAGCGCGATGAGCCCGTGCCGGCGGCCATTCCGGAGCCCGCCATGCCTCGCGAAACCGCCGCGCAGCCCGCCGCCACCGTGCAGCGCGTTACCTCGGCTGTCCATGGGCAGCCCGAACCGCCCCGCCCGCAGCCCGTGCCCCGGCCCGCACCACCTGATCTTTCGGAAAACGGGAGCCCGGCACCGGACGAGGATGAGTGGACCGACGAGGCGCTGATGCGCGAGCTTCAGGAGACGCTCGCGCCTGTCCGGCAGCCTTACACGCAGCCGCAACAGCAAACGCCGCCGCCGCAGCCGGCGCCCCCAGCAAAGCGGGAAATGTCGCTGGAAGAGGAAATGTCGCAATTGCTGCAGGACCTCACCCGCGACGGCAACAAGCCCTGATCCCACCGGACGGCCCGCATGGCCGGGAGCGGCCGGCGGCGTGTCACCGGCCACGAAAAAAGAGCGGCCACAAGGGCCGCTCTCACTCCTGGCAAGACATGGAAACCCGAAGCCCGGGCCTTCAGTCGTCGCGATAGACCTTCTCGCGGCGCTCGTGCCGTTCCTGCGCCTCGATGGACAGCGTGGCGATCGGACGCGCATCCAGACGCCGCAGCGAAATCGGCTCGCCGGTCTCCTCGCAGTATCCGTAGGTTCCGTCATCGATACGCATCAGCGCCGCGTCGATCTTCGAGATCAGCTTGCGTTGACGGTCGCGGGCCCGCAATTCGATGGCGCGGTCGGTTTCCGAGGACGCCCGGTCCGCCAGGTCCGGGTGGTTCTCGCTCTCCTGCTGCAGCGTCTCCAGCGTCTCGCGCGCCTCACGCAGGATGTCGTTTTTCCAGTTGATGAGCTTTTCGCGGAAATAGGCCTTCTGCCGCTCATTCATGAAAGGCTCGTTATCCGACGGCACGTAGTCCGTATCAATCAGATCCGCCATGCAATTCACCCGTTTTCCTTGACCAGAGATATGTACACCCTTCCTCGCGGCAAGCCGCTAACGCGCTTTCGCGAAGGATTTGCGACAAATCCTTCCACATTCGATATGCAAGTGCCGTGCCATAAGTCCTCCCCTTCGCATTCGCTCCAGTCCGCCGGTCTCCGGCTTGTTGCGAGGTCAGGGAGCGCCATCCTTGGTTCAGTTGCCGCTCTTTTGGGCATGCCCGGCAAGGAATCGCCGAACTGCCACACGCCTGTCTCGCGATTGCGGCTGCTTTATCCCAGCAAGTTCCGAAAAACAATACAAGGTCTTCAAATTGTTGGTATTTTTGGTGCCAAAACCCGCACACGCAAGCCTCGGATGCTTGCCGAAACACCAATGGCTGGCGGTTCTGCAAGTGTCTATCATCCATCCGGCCAATTGCACCGGCTTTTCGCCATTCCTAATTTGGCGGGCGGACCATTAGCAGATTTTTCCGGATCGGAACAGTTTTTGTCTCAACGCCGGAAATGGCGGCACAACCGCGAAAGGAGCGCCGATGAGTCGGCTGTACTTGATGCGCCACGCCCGTGCGGCCTGGCCAGCGCCCGGCATGCGCGATTTCGACCGGCCGCTCGAACGCGGCGCGGAAAATGACGCGCAGGCCATCGGGCTTGCGATGCGCGCCAACGGCCAGCGTCCCGACAGCGTCCTGTGCTCTTCATCGCGGCGCACCCGCGAGACCTGGGAACGCCTGGCGGACGGCCTCGAGATGGATCCCTCCGCGGCCGAGTACCGCGACGAACTCTACAGCAATGACGCAGCCGGCTATGTGGAGATGATCCGGGAGTGCGGCCGGCGCGATTCGGTCATGGTGATCGGGCACAATCCGATGCTCGAGGACCTGGCCTTTGCCCTGTCCAAGCGCGGCGGCGAAAGCGACAGCGCCACGATGGAAGACGGGTTTGCGCCTTGCGGGCTCGCCGTCATCGATTTCGAGACGCCGCTCAGCGAAATCGCGCCGGGCAAGGGCCGGCTGCGCCTTTTCATGACGCCCGAGGATCTCTGAACCCGCGCGTCCGGACCTTGCCGCGCCGCCCTTCCTTTCAATACGGATGCCACACGCCTATATCCGCGAGGTGAGAGAAAGGGGCGCGCCGGCATGGCCACTTCAATGACGACGATCACCGACGAGGCCCGCATCGCCTTCGATACGCTTGGAGAGCGCATTGCCGGCATCGCCCATCCCTCGGTCCGGCTGGGCGTCACCGGGTTGTCGCGCTCCGGCAAGACCGTCTTCATCACCGCTCTTGTGCACAACCTTGTCCATGGCGGCCGCCTGCCGCTGTTCGAGCCGCACAAGTCCGGCCGCATCGGGCGCGCCTATCTCCAGCCGCAGCCCGATGACCAGGTGCCCCGCTTCCAGTACGAGGACCATGTCCGCGCGCTGGTCGAGGACCGTTCCTGGCCGCAGTCCACGCGCGCTGTCTCGCAACTGCGCCTGACCGTGGAGTACGAATCGGCGGGCGGCTGGGGCCGCGTTTTCTCCGGCGGGCGCCTGTCCATCGACATTGTCGACTATCCCGGCGAATGGCTGCTCGACCTGCCCTTGCTGGCGCAGGACTACCGTGCCTTCGCGCGCGAATCGCTCGACCTTGCCGCCACGCCTGTCCGCCGCGACCTGTCGGCTGAATGGCTCGCCATGGCGGGCAGTGTCGATCCCCACGCCCCGGCCGACGAGCAGCAGGCCCTGCACCTCGCCCAGGCCTTCACCGCCTATCTTCGCGCCTGCCGGGCCGACGACCGCGCCCTGTCAACGCTGCCGCCCGGCCGCTTCCTGATGCCCGGCGACCTTGAGGGCTCCCCGGCGCTGACCTTCGCACCGCTGCCACTGGAAGATGGCAAGCCGCCGGCCAGGGACAGCCTCGCGGCGATGATGCAAAGGCGCTACGAGGCCTACAAGACCCATGTCGTCAAACCTTTCTTCCGCGAGCACATCACCCGGCTGGACCGCCAGATCGTGCTGGTCGACGCCATGCAGGCGCTGAACGCCGGACCGGGCGCGCTGGCCGACCTGGAGCGCGCGCTGACCGGCGTGCTGGCCTGCTTCCGCCAGGGCAGCGGCAATATCCTCACCAGCCTGTTCTCACGGCGTATCGAGCGCATCCTCGTTGCCGCGACCAAGGCCGACCACATTCACCACGAGAGCCATGACCGGTTGCAGGCCATCGTCCGCCGCCTCGTCGAGCGTGCGTCCGAACGCGCCCGTTTCTCCGGCGCCGAGGTCGACGTGCTGGCCATGGCAGCCGTGCGGGCTACCCGCGAGGGCACCGTCAAACAGGATGGCGAAACCCTGCCGGTCATCATCGGCCAGCCCCTGGCCGGAGAACGGATCGGCCCCGAGACCTTCGACGGCACGCGCGAAACAGCCATATTTCCCGGTGACTTGCCGGAAAAACCGGATTCGGTTTTCGACCACGCCGGTAAAGATGAAGGCCGGAGCAACGCAGACATGCTGCGTTTCGTGCGCTTTCGCCCGCCCCGGCTCGAACGCACAGCCGAGGGAATCACGCTGTCCCTGCCCCATATCCGCCTTGACCGGGCCCTGCAGTTCCTGATCGGAGACAAGCTGGCATGACAGACCCACGGCGCAAGCCGGCCGCGTTTTCCGTCGCCGCCGAGCCCGACGAATCGCCTTCCATGGCCCATGAGGGCGCACCGCGCGATACCCGGCGCAAACGCAAGCCGGCCGCCATCAGCGGGGACGCCCTGGCCCATGTGACACCGGAAGCCGAGGATCCCTTCCTGGCGGAAGCGCTGGAGGACGCGGTGACGCCCATGCCGCCGGCCCCGGCACGCGGTTTCTCCTTTGCCCGCCTTTTCGCAGCCGCCTTCGGCCTTCTGGTTGCCCTCGCCACCGGTCTTTGGATCGACGGTCTCATCCGCGACCTCTTCTCCCGCGCCGACTGGCTGGGTTGGACGGCAGCGGGTCTGGCCGCCCTCGCCGCGCTGGCCCTGTTCGGCATCGTGTTGCGGGAAATGCTGGCGCTCGCCCGGCTTTCAAGCATTGCGCGGCTCCAGGCGGAAGCCGCGGACGCCCTGGTCCATCGCGACACGAAGAAGGCCAGGACCGTCGTCGACGGTCTTGTCACGCTCTTCAAGGACAGGCCAGAAACCCGCGCCGGCCGCGACCTGCTGGCCCGCCAGGAAAGGGAAATCGTGGACGGCCCCGACCTCCTGGCGCTCGCCGAAACCGATCTCCTCGGACCGCTCGACGACGAGGCCACCCGCCTGGTGGTCGATGCGGCGCGGCGCGTCTCGGTCGTCACCGCCGTCAGTCCGCGCGCGCTCGTCGACCTTGGCTATGTCCTGTTCGAGGCCGCGCGTCTCATCCGGCGCATCTCCGTGACCTATGGCGGACGCCCCGGCACGCTCGGTTTTTTCCGGCTTGCCCGCTCCGTGGTATCGCATCTGGCCGTGACCGGCACACTGGCGGCCACCGACAGCATCGTCGGCCAGGTGCTCGGACATGGGCTGGCATCGCGCCTGTCGGCCCGTCTCGGCGAAGGCATCGTCAACGGGTTGATGACGGCGCGAATCGGCCTGGCCGCCATGGATGCCTGCCGGCCGATGCCGTTCTCGGCCCGCAAGCGGCCCGGCCTGCGTGGCATCCTCGCAACACTGACGCGCCTTTCCGGTCCGGCATCAGGAGCCGGAACCGGTGGAAAGCCGTGAAAGCATTGCGCAAGGCCGGGGACTCGCTCACTGTGAGACCATCCGGACAAGAAAGCCTTAACCATTCTTGGTGATGATCCGGCCCATCTGCTCTCGCCATGCCAACAGGGTGTTCCATGCTCAGAAGCGCCGCCGCCATTGCCACGATCCTGCTGGCCACTTCCTCCGCCACGGTGGATGGCGCGGTGGCCTCGGACCGCGACCATGCGTTCTTCCGTTCGCTGGCCGGCGAGTGGTCCGGTCCCGGCGAGATTGTCGCGGGGAAATACAAGGGCACGAAATTCGTCTGCAATTTCACCGGCGAGGCACCCGGCTCACGTGTCGGGGTGACGCTGGACGGAAGCTGCCGGGTCGGCGTCTTTTCCCAGAAGATGCAGGCCAGCATCGAGAAGCGCGGACGCGGCTATCGCGGCAAGTTCCTCGACGGTGCCAAGGGCAAGGGTCTCGACGTCGTCTCCGGCAATGTCGACGGTGAGCGCGTCGTGCTTTCGCTGGTCCGCAACAAGCTGCGCGGCGCCATGCTTGCGCGCCTTTCCGGCAAGGACGCCATGAACGTCACCGTTTCCGTCAAGGTCGACAAGGAGATGGTCCCGGTCATCGGCATCAGCCTCAAGCGCACCGACGGCGCCACGACGGGTTCGATAAGGCGCTGAAACACGGCAACATGCCGCAGGACGCGACAAGCCGGCCTCACGCGCCGGCTTTTTGCTTTCCGATAGCGCCGTGCCACCAGTCAGCGGGGCGCGCCAGGCGTTCCATGCCCTGGCGGTCCGCTTGCGCAGCCAGCGCCGATACGGTCTTGCCGCCGAGTGGAAGGTCCGGCGCCAGTTCGGCAAGGGGTACGACCACGAAGGCGCGTTCGGCGGCGCGCGGATGGGGGATGACAAGGCCCGGCTCGTCCACCGGCGGACCGTCGTGGGCCAGGATGTCGATGTCGATCGTGCGCGGCCCCCAGCGCAGCTTGCGTTCGCGCCGCCAGTCGCGCTCCAGCGAAAGACAGGTTTCCAGCAGGGCGCGCGGTTCCAGCGTGGTGCCGATGGCCGCGCAGCAATTCAGGAAGTCCGGCTGGTCGGTCACACCCCAGGGGGGCGTCCGGTAAAGGCCGGACACCGCCGTCACGCAGGTATCGCGGCGCGCGTCCAGCGCCTGCAGGACACCGGCCATGGCCGTCTCGACATCGCCGACATTGCCGCCAAGGCCGAGCCAGACGGCGTGCCGGGGGTCAGTCCTGAGGCCAGCCAACCGTCACCTCGACATGGTCCAGGACGCCGGGCACCGGCGCATTGGGCTTGCGCACCGTGATCTCGGCATGGCTGATCTGCGGGAAGTGCTCGCACATGGATTTGGCGCATTCCAGCGCCAGCGCCTCGATCAGGTAGCGACGCTTGCCGGTGATGATCTTCTCGATGGCCGTGAACGCCGTTCCGTAATCGACCGTGTTGCCGATGGAATCGCGGATCAGCGCATCGCCCGCATTCACGGTCAGCGTGGCGTCGACATAGAAACGCTGGCCAAGCGCCTCCTCCTCGTCATGGACGCCATGGCGGGCGAAGAACGCGCAATTCTTCATGCGTATCGTGTAGACGCTCATGGCTGGCTCTTTTTCCTCGTTCCTGGATCCTCGGCCATCATCGCATCCGCGATGCGCATCGCATCCCGATTGATTGCGACATCGTGCACCCGGATTACGGCAGCGCCCTTCATGCGCAGGATCGCCGTCGTGGCTGCGGTACCGGCGTCGCGTTCATCCGCGTCCCGCCCCGTCGCGTGGCCGATAAACCGCTTGCGCGATGTGCCCGCCAGCAGCGGGTAGCCCAGCGCATGCAGTTCCCCGAACCGCGCCATCAGCGCGAAATTCTCGTGCGGGTCCTTGGCGAAGCCGAAACCCGGATCGAGCATGATCTGTTCCCTGGCGACGCCCGCAGCACGGGCGGTTTCAAGCGACTTTTCCAGGAAAAGCCGCTGGTCGGCGATCACGTCGGAAAGGCGCTCGCGCCCGCGCCCGGTATGCATGATGACGAGGCCCGCGCCCGTTTCGGCCGCCAGACGGGCAATGTCCGGCTCGCGCTGCAAACCCCACACATCGTTGACGATATGGGCACCGGCGGCCACCGCCAGCCGTGCCGTCTCCTCGCGATAGGTATCGACCGACAGCACCGGCCCGTCCGCGCCGGCCAGCGCCTCGATGACCGGGAGCACCCGGTCCTGCTCCTGCGCGGCGCTGACCGCTTCGGCCCCCGGTCGGGTCGACTCCCCGCCAATGTCGACGATTGCCGCGCCGGCCTCGACCATCCGCCAGGCCTGCTCGACAGCCGCTGAAAAGCCGCTGAAACGGCCGCCGTCGGAAAAGGAATCCGGCGTGACATTGAGGATTCCCATCAGGATGCCCTCGCCGGCAAGACGGAGGCTGCGGCCATGGGCCAGCTGCCAGGTTCTCGGTGTCATGGCGGGTTCCTTGTCGCGGCAAGTCCGGCTGGCGGTGGGTGACGCCATCCTTTTGGGCGCGTCCTCGATGAAAATCAAATCCTTTCCCTCCCGTGGCGAAACGGCCCGCCGCGTCAAAGCATTTGCTTTTGCAGTCCCCCCGGACCACATTGGCGCTTCCGGGGAGCCATTCATGACGCTTCGTCCAATTGCCGTTTCCTTCCTGCTCGCAATCATGTCGTCCGGGCCCGCGCCAGCCGCCGACATACGCACCGTCGAACGCCATTACGATATCGGTGGCGCCACGGTGCAGGCCATTGAACGCCAGCTTGCCAGGCGCGGCCCCAGGCTGGGCGGCCACAAGGGTCACCCGGCAGCGACGCGCATGGAATTCAACACGCGGGTCGATTACGTCGAGACCGGGCGTGGCTGCCGCGTCTCCGGCGTCCACGTCCGCCTCGTTGCGACCATGACATTGCCGCGCTGGAAGCGGCCGGCGGGCGCAAGCGCCGACACCGCGCGCTTCTGGAACGCGCTCGACACCGACATTCGCCGCCACGAGAAGCACCACGCCGACATCGCCGCCAGTCACGCGCGCAAGCTCGAACGCGCGCTGACCGGCCTGTCCTCGCCCGATGACTGCAAGGCCCTCGAAGCGCGCGTGGAGACCATCACCAACCGCATCATGAAGCGCAACGACGAGGCTCACGCCGCGTTCGACCGCAAGGAAGGCAGTGAATTCGAAGAGCGGCTCAGAAAGCTCATCGCCGAGCGCAAGGGCACGGTGAACTGAGCCGAAATCCCCTGTGGGTTAGCGTTGCCGTTGGCGCGGGCACGGGTTGAACGGCGCCGGCGGCCTTGGCAACAGGAAGGGTGAAACCGGGCACCGCCGATTCGGCAAGGCCCATGACCGAAACGACCTGTTCGCCGATGAAGATCGAAATCGACATGGGAACCGCGCCGGGAGGCGCATCCGCACTGATCGACCTGGAAGAGCTTCTGGCCACGCGCTTGCTGGTGCAGGGCAATTCCGGTTCGGGCAAGTCGCACCTGTTGCGCAGGCTGCTCGAACAGAGCGCGCCCTGGGTGCAGCAATGCATCGTCGATCCGGAGGGCGATTTCGTCACGCTGGCCGACCGGTTCGGCCATCTCGTCGTCGATGCCAACCGTCCGCTGGAGGAACTTGACGTTATCGCCCAGCGTGTTCGCCAGCATCGCGTCTCCACCGTGCTCAATCTCGAAGGCCTCGAGATCGAGGGACAGATGCGCGCGGCCGCCGCCTTCCTCAACGCCCTGTTCGATGCCGAGCGCGATCACTGGTACCCCATGCTCGTCGTCGTGGACGAGGCGCAGATGTTCGCACCGGTCGCCGCCGGCGAATTCTCCGACGACGCCCGCCGGGCCTCGCTTGGCGCCATGACCAACCTGATGTGCCGGGGCCGCAAGCGCGGCCTGGCCGGCGTCATCGCCACGCAGCGCCTCGCCAAGCTGGCCAAGAACGTCGCGGCGGAAGCCTCGAACTTCCTGATGGGCCGCACCTTCCTCGATATCGACATGGCTCGCGCCGCCGACCTGCTCGGCATGGAGCGCCGCCAGGCGGAAATGTTCCGCGACCTGAAGCGCGGCCATTTCGTGGCACTCGGCCCTGCACTGTCGCGCCGCCCGGTGCCCTATGTCATCGGCGCAGTGGAAACTGCGGCGCGCTCGTCCAGCCCGAAACTCGTGCCGCTGCCCGACACGCCGGCCGATGCGCGCGACCTCATCCTGAAGGACGCGGCCATGGAGGCCGCACGGCCTGTCCGCAGGCCCGCGCGGCCTGCCGCGCCTCCGCCGGCCGAAGGCATCCTGGAGCAGCTTGCCCGCGCCGCCGCCCGGGCCTCCGGTGATGCAGCCGCCGGCGACGGAGCGCCGGCCCCGGTGGACGAAGCCGCGCGCGACGCCGGCCTCGATGCCGTCATGGCCGAAATCATGGCCGATCCCGAAGCGGGCTTCCGCACCGACGCGGAGCTTTACCAGGATTTCCTCGTGCGCTGCCGCATCCGCCGCATCCCCGGGGAGCCGCCGGCCATGGCGGCATTCCGCAACAGGCTCGCCGTGGCGCGCGCAGGCGCCGGAACCGCGACGGCGGCGACACGGGAATGGGAGACAGCCGTAAACCTGTCGCGCAACATTCCCGAGGATTTGCAAGGCGTCTTCCTGCTCGTCGCGCGCGCGGCCATCGAGCGCGAGCCCTGCCCGTCGGACGCCACGCTGGCACGCGCCTATGGCACCCATTCGCCGCGCCGCGCGCGGCGTTTCCTGACCTATTTCGAGGAAAACGGTCTCGTCGTCCTGCGAAACGACCTCAAGGGCCGGCGCATCGTCGCGTTTCCGGATCTCGATGCCGAAACGGCGCCGGGCGACCCCGAAGGCCCCGACCTCTTCGCCGCCGCGCGGACAGCCGCCGAGTGACGCACAGGCCTTGCGGTCAGGCTTGCCGTTCCGGAACGTGCACGACCAGTCCGTCCAGGGCGTCGGACACGATGATCTGGCAGGACAGCCGGGAAGTCGGCTTCGGCTCGTAGGCGAAGTCGAGCATGTCTTCTTCCATCGCCTGGGGTGCGCCGGTCTTGCCGGACCAGGCCTCGTCGACGTAGACATGGCAGGTCGCGCAGGCGCAGGCGCCGCCGCATTCGGCCTCGATTCCGGGTACGGAATGCTTGATCGCGTTTTCCATCACGGTCGTGCCGTTTTCGGCGTCGATCTCGTGCCGCACGCCGTCATGGGTGACGAAGATGATCTGGGTCATGGCCTCCGGGTCCGTCGTTCGATCCATTCAGTCGCCGAACGCTCTAACCCATAAAGGCGGCAAGTCAACTCGCCCTGCAGCCACAGGCGGTGATTTTGCCTTAGCGGCACATGGCGGCGATGAAGTCCCGCACGGCGCAGACTTCGCGAGAGAGCGCGCCGTGGGTCCGTCCGTCCATCGGCGCGCTTTCGAGGCGTTCGCACAGGGCCGCAAGCCGCATGGCCCCGATGCTGCGCGCCGATCCCTTGAGCGTATGGGCAAGCCGTTTGCGCGCCGCCGCGTCCGATGTGGCGATGGCTTCCAGCGCCAGGCCGGCCTGGTGCGCGAACATGGTCAGCACCTCCTGCTCCAGGGCCCTGTCGCCGAAGGTCTGCTTCTGAAGCTGATCCATGTCGATGGGCCTCTTGCAGGCCTTGGGGCAGGTCTCCCCACCCGGCCGGCCGAAGGCCACGGTCTGCATCCCGGACGCTGCCATCGCGTGTTCCCCGCTTGTCCATTCCTGAACCATTCTGTCCTGCTGCCTGTGGACATCGGGTTAACGGCTGCGGCGCCTCGCAATTTCCTTGCTTTTGCCCGAATTGGCCAGGAAAAATCCGCTCCCGCAGTGGCGCGGGACATGGGCTGTTAACCTTATGTTTAAACATTTAAGCATCGCCGCGTTTGGCGGTTTCATTTCGGATGGTGTGCCACTACGATACGAAAGGTTGAGTAACGTGGGGCTCGAAATGCGTCCGGATGCAGGCAACGGCTGCATGTGACCGACACACGGGTCCTGCAAGAAAGAAAGTATGCGTTATGGCGACGACACCCAAGCAGACGGCTGATCTGGACAAGGCAGTGGATTCGGCGCTGGAAGACGAATTCGACATCGATTTCGATCTCGATGCCGATGATGTCGGCGACATCGACCTGGACCTTGGCGATTCCCTCGACGAGTTCGAGGCGCGAATCGATGCCGCCGCCGGCGAGATCGTGTCGGCGGGCCAGTCCGTTGACGGACCTGGCGTCGAGGCTGCCGCGGCCGCGGCAGGTGCGGCAGCCGGTGCCGCTGCTGCAAAGGCGCGAACAGAAGCCGAGCCGGCCATGGATCCTGCCGCCGATGCTGCCCTGAAGCCCAAGCCGTCGGCGCAGGCCGAATCCGCGCGCCAGGAGAGCGCACCACGCCAGCCCTCGGCCATCGCCGCAGCCAATGACGACCGCCAGCGCGACCACCGTGCCTTGATCAAGGCCATGAACCGGCGTTCCTCCACGGCGATCTATTGGGTCATTGCCGGCCTCTGCGTCATCTGGATTCTCGGCGGCATGGCCATCGGCGACATGCTCTTCTCGCCGCAGATCTGGCAGATTTCCTCCTTCCAGGAATTCGCCACCACGCCCTATGCCATCGGCCTTGCGGTCGCAATCATCGTGCCCTGCATGATGTTCTGGGCATTTGGCGTCATGGTGCGCCGCGCCCAGGACATGCGCCTGGCGGCCCAGAGCATGACGGAGATCGCCTACCGTCTGGCCGAACCCGAGAACCTCGCGACCGACCGCGTGGCCACGGTCGGCCAGGCTGTCCGCCGCGAGGTGCAGGCGCTTGGCGAGGGTATCGAGCGCACGCTCGCGCGCGCCGTCGAACTGGAGACGCTGGTTCACTCCGAGGTCAATGAACTGGAGCGCGCCTATTCCGACAACGAGATCCGCATCCGCACCCTGGTCGATGGCCTCGGGAACGAACGCGAAGCGGTGATCTCCCATGCCGAACGCGTCCGCTCCTCCATCGCCGGCACGCATGAGCAGTTGAAGGAGGAAATGTCGCGTTCCTCCGATATCATCCGCACAAATGTTCTCGAAGCCGCGCGCGAACTTGCCACGCAGATCAACCTGTCGGGCGAGAATCTGGTCAGCCGCATCAATGACAGCGGTTCTTCGATCTTCCGCTCCATCGACGAGCGCACCGACGACATCACCAACCGCATTTCAACCTCCGGCGAGGCCTTCGCGAGCCTTCTCGACACGCGGATCGCCACCCTGAGCGAACGCACGGAAGCCGCCGCGGGGACGCTGACCGCCTCCCTCGACGAGCGCACGCGTGCGCTCGTTGAACGCCTCAACCAGAGCGCCGCGACGCTGACGAGCGCGCTCGACGAGCGGTCCGGCACGCTGGGCTCCGTCATCGAGGAAAAGACCGGCCGCCTGTCGTCGGTCCTGGAGGAGCGCACCGGTTCGCTTTCCTCCGCACTGGACGAACGCGCCAGCACGCTGGGCTCCGTCATCGACGAGAAGACCGGCCGCCTCTCCTCGGTCCTGGAGGAGCGCACCGGTTCGCTTTCCTCCGCGCTGGACGACCGGACCAACAGCCTTTCGGCGGCGCTCGAAGAACGCACGAATGCCCTCAATGCAATGATCGAGCAGCGCGGCTCCGGCCTTGTCTCCCTGCTGGGCGACACCTCCGCCTCGCTCAACAGCGAGTTCGACCGCCGCCTGGGCGAAATCCAGGCCACGCTGGCCGAACGTGGACAGGCCCTGATCGGCGAATTCGAGACCCGTGCCCAGGCGCTCGATACCGGCACGCAGCGCCTCAACGATGCGCTCGAGGCCCGCGCGCGCCAGATCAACGAATCGCTTCTGGAGCGCACCCGCGAAATCGCCGGCACGTTCAGCACCGGACGCGACGAGGTGTCCGCGCTCATCGAACAGGGCAAGACAGCCATCGGCGAGGACATGAGCGGCTTCGTGTCTTCCACCGGCGCCATGATGGACGAGAAGACGGCAGCCCTGCGCAGCCGGCTGGAGGAGAACGCCACGGCCATCGCCGGCAGCCTTGAAGAGCGCACCGCCGCCATTGCCGGCACGTTCGAGGAAAAGACCGCGGCCATTGCCGGCCGTTTCGAGGAGACGACCGGTACATTGTCGGACCGGCTGGACGGGGCCGCGCAGGCCGCGGCCGGACGCGTGGAGGAAACATCCGGCAATCTGGTGTCACGCGTCGAAGCGGCCGCCGATGCCATCCGCAACAATCTGGCCCAGACGGCAGGTTCCGTCACCGAGCGCCTGGCCGGCACGGCAAGCGATGTCGGTGGCCGCATCGAAAGCACGGGCGCATCCCTCACCCGGCAGATCGACGAGGCAGGCAACGCACTCACCGAACGGATGACGGGAACGGCCGACACCGTGCGCGGACAGCTCGAATCGACAGCCACCGGAATCACCGGCAGGCTCGACGAAACGGCAGGTTCGATCCGCGGCCGGTTCGATTCCGTGGCTGACGAGGTGGTCGCACGGCTTTCGGAGAACACCGAGGTCATCCGCGTTCGCCTTGACGAAACGGCCAACGAGGTTTCCGGGCGCCTCGACCAGACCAGCACGTCCATGGCAGGCCGTCTCAACGAGACCTTCAACCTCTTGTCCGGGCAACTTGACGAGACCGCCAACCGCCTGGCCATCCGGCTTGACGATGCGCGCCAGCAGATCGGCGGCCTGCTTGCCGACGATGTGGAAAAGGCCGCCGCCGCGCGCGAACGTCTGGCCGAGCAGCTGTCCGCCGATTTCGCCCGCACCGCCGAAAGCCGCAACCAGCTTGCGCGCTTCATTTCCGACGAGATTTCCCGCGCCGAGGCCGACCGTGCCCGCATCGCGGCCCTTGTCGGTGAGGAAGTCTCGAAGATCGAAGGCCATCGCCAGCAGATCCTCGACGCCATGGCCGGCGAATTCGCCCGCGCCGGCGATGACCGCGATGCCTTCCGCGATGCGATCTCGCGTCACCTGGAGAACTTCCAGGCCATTCGCGGCCAGATCACTGCCGATGTGGAGAAGGACGTCGAGAAGCTGGAACAGGCCTTCCTGAGCCAGTCGGGCATCATCGAGGAACGCACCTCCACCATGGAGCGGGCGCTCTCGATCGGCGTCGACAATGTACGCAAGGCGCTCGAACAGAGTGCGGGAACCGTGGCCCAGGCGCTGCGTGACCGTATCGTGGAAGCCACGGCCCATCTCCAGACCGAGACCGGCAAGAGCTTCGAGGATGCAGAGCGCCGGATCGCGGAACGCACTGCGGAACTGGAGCGCGTGTTCACCGAGGCCACGCAGCGTTTCGACGGCCAGACCAGCCAGACCGTCGCCCGCGTCGAACAGGCCCTGAGCGATGCCGATCGCGTGCTCGCCGAGACGGTCGGCAATTCCTCCAACGCGCTTCAGCAGCGCATCGACGCGATCATGACCGCGCTGGCGGAAAAGGACGCGCATATCGGCGCGATGATCGATCGCAATGCGGAACAGGTGCGCACCGCCATCGGCGATATCGAAAACGCCTTCATGAGCGTTGACGGCCGCCTGCTCGACCGGGCAACGGCAACGGCCGAACAGCTTGAGAGCCGTTCGCAGGCCATCGCCGGCATTTTCTCCGACCTGCAGACACGCATGGCAGAGGAAGCCGATGCCGTTGTCCGCCGGCTTGGCAACCAGGTCAGCGATGCCGAACGCCGTCTGGCCGACGGCGCCGAGCAGATCGCTGCCCGCCTCGGCGAGAAGGTCGCCGAGTCCGAAAGCCAGCTTGCTGCCAAGGCGGATGCGATTGCCGGAACGTTCCGGGCCGTCAACCAGCACATCACCCAGGGCACGAGCGACGCGGCGAACACCATCTCAGCCCGCGCCGAGGAACTCAACGCCACCCTTTCGCAGCGTACCGCGGATATTTCACGCATCCTCGACGAGGAAGCCCGTCCGCTGGTCGACCGGTTTGCCGCCAGCGGCGATTCGATGAAGCGCACGCTGGAACAGGCCACGGCGGAAGCATCCGAGCGCCTGCGTGCCGAAAACCAGGCGCTTGTCAGCGCGCTTCAGGCCCGCACGGCGGAAACGCTGTCGGCTGTCGAAAGCGCCAGCAGCGCCCTGACGGAGAATGTCGATTCGCTGATCGGACGCCTGACAGCCTCCAACGCCCGTCTCGGCCAGCTCATCGACATGGCCCGCAGCAATCTCGGCGAGGTGGACGAGAAGCTTGCCGCGACGACGGAATCCTTCTCCACACGCGCCGAACGCGCGGCCCAGACGTTCAACACCTCCGCCTCCATCCTGGAGAATTCCACAGCCAAGCTGGGCGAATTGTCCACGGGCGCGTTAACCCAGATCGCCTCGCTGGCCCGGCGTCTCGAGGAACACGGCGAACTCCTCAACAATGCCTCGTCGGTCATCGGCTCCGCCCAGGGGACGCTCGACAGCACGCTGACGGAGCGCCAGCAGGCGCTGGAGAGCCTTTCCTCGGGGCTGATCGCCAAGTCCGAGGAAATCCAGAAGGCCATGCGGGGCTTTGAGGCGCTTGTCTCCCGCTCCGCCAGCATGGCGGAAGGGCGCACCCGCGACACGGCCGAGCAGATGCGCGAGGCCATCCAGCAGGTCATCGACGCGGCGACGGAACGTTTCTCGGGCGCCACCGAGGAAATCCGCCGCACCGCAGGCGCGATCCGTTCCGAACTCGAGGTCACCCGCGAGGAACTGCGCCGCGGCGTTCTCGACATGCCGGAAGAAGCCCGCGAATCGACCACGGCCATGCGCCGGGCCGTTTCCGAGCAGATCAACGCGTTGAAGGAGCTTTCCGAGATCGTCACCCGGTCGGGCCGCGCCTTCGGCGTGTCGCAGCAGCCTGCCCAGCCGGCGCGCCGGCCTGCACCGCCTGCTGCCCGCGCGGAACCTGTTGCGCCTCCCGCGCCGCCTGCCGCGCCGGCACCGGTGGAATCGCCCTATCGCGCGCCTTCGGATTATGTGCGTAGCAGCGAACCAGCCCCGCAGCCCGCGCCGGCACGCGAGACGGCACCGGCCGGACAGTCCGGCGGCTGGGTGCAGGACCTGCTGCGCCGGGCTTCCACCGACGAGTCACCGGCGCCGCGCCGCCCGGCCGGCGACAACCGTTCGCCGCGCCAGGTGGTCGATTCGCTGAACTCGATCTCGGTCGATATCGCCCGCGCGATCGACCACGAGGCGGCAATGGACTTGTGGAAGCGCTATTCCAACGGCGAACGCAATGTCTTCACACGCCGGCTCTATACGCTGAAGGGCCAGCAGACCTTCGACGAAATCCGCAGCAAGTACCAGTCCAGCGGCGAATTCCGCACCGTCGTGGACCGTTATTGCGACGATTTCGAGCGACTGCTGGCGGACGTGACCCGCAACGAGCGCGACCCCGCGGTCGCCCAGAGCTACCTCGCTTCCGAGCAGGGCAAGGTCTACACCATGCTGGCCCATGCCAGCGGCCGCCTGCGCTGATTGACAGGATACAAACCACAGAAACGAAAAAGGCGGCTTTCAAGGCCGCCTTTTTTCATGTCCGGCAGAATTTGGCGGACGAAGCTGCGAAAATGTCAGCCACATCCGTTCAGATCGCCCGCAGCACCCATTCGACGATCTCGGCCGCCACCTCGTTGAAGGCGGCGTCCAGCGCACGGACATAATCGCCGTTCTGCGAACCCGCCAACGGGGCTTCGGCTTCGAAAACCTGCTGGCGCGCGACGACACCGCTGCGGTCGTTGAGCAGGCGCACCGACAGCGCGACCCGGGCCCGCGCGGCGCCATTGTCGAGGACCACCTCGAAGCTGCGCACATCGGTGATGAGCTGGAAGTCGATGGCCAGTCCTTCGCCCGGACGGCCGACCCCGCGAATGCGCCCCGAGCGCTGGAAGCTCTCGATGAGCCGCGCCTGGATCACCTTCGGCAGACGGTCGCTCCACTGCGCGCCGCCGAGATAGGCGATCTCGCCTGGCGCCGGGCGCAGCATGATGTTCTCGCCGTCCAGCGCCTTGAGGGCGACGGGTTCGGTCACCAGCACCTGGCGGCGCAGTGTGCGCGGGCCGCTTTCGGGGGGCCGGGCGGCGGAAAGATCGAAGGTGTCGAGCGGTTTGGGCGTGCCCCCGACGAGGGCACAGGACGCAAGGCCAATCGCCAGCATGACGGCACCGGTGCCGCGAAGGACCGCTTTCCCGGCGGGGCGGAAAATATCAGCGCTCATGCCGGACCCTTGCGTCAATCGGGATACCCTCACGCCACAATTACGGACCTCCACGCCGGTCCGTCCCCCTGTCCCCACATGATCGCGCCCTGCGTCCTTGTGCGCCGGCAAGGCGCGGGAGTCAACGCCGTGTTCGGCCATCGATCGTCCGCACCTCCCCTGCGCCACCCGTGATGATGCGCTGGGGATTGCGTTCCAGGCTGGTGATGGCCGATTCGATGCGGCCAATGGCCCGCCGCCCTTCGCGCACGAATGCCTCCACGTCACGCAGGCCCGTGGTGGAGAACTGCGACAGGCCGGCCGTGATCGGCCCGAGCCGCTGGTTGAGCGTTTCTGCCACCTGGCGGAACGACCTGAAGGTCTCGCGCGCCTCGGCGAACAGTCCCTCGCCCTCCTCGCTGTCCAGCAAGCCGTCGACCTTGGCCAGCAAACCGTCGACACGCGCCGATGCGGCATTCAGCCGCTCCATCGTCTGGCGCGCATCCGTGATGATCCTGTCGATATCCTCGCCCTTTGCGGCGACCCGGCCGGAGAGCGACGATATGTCCTCGCTTGCCTTGCGGAAATTCCCGGTCATCACCTCGATATCCTCCGGTTTCACGCCGGCCACGATCCGGTCCACCTTGTCGAAGGTCTGCGAGGCCTTGCCGCCAAGATCGGCAAGCGACGCCGATGCCTTGGAGATGTCGGCCATGATCGTGTCGAGATCGCCGGTCGATTCGTTGAGCCGCTTCATGAAGCCGTCCGCATTGTCGACAATGCTCGTCACCTTCTCCGGCTCGACCGCGTCGAGGATCTTTTCCGCGGCCGCGAGCGTGGTGTCGAGGCGTCCTGACACGCTTTTCAGGCTTTCCGACAGCGAGCCGACGCTTTCCAGGAAGTCGTCGACGCCCTGCGCATTGTCAGCCAGCGCCTTTGAGAAGGTTTCGGCGTTCTTCACGGTATTGGCAACCGGTTCGCGAACCTCCTCGACCACCTCCTCGAGCCGGGCAAGCATCTTGTCGGCACGTGTCATCAGCTGTTGTGCGGTGTCGGTCAGATTGGTGACGCTCGACGGATTGGCGCTGATCTGTGCCACCGTGCCCTGTTCGGCGGCTTGCGCCAGCAGGTTCGGTTCGGCCGTGTTGCCGCCCTTCAGGTCGATGTTCGCGGCAAAGGACAATCCGGCGATGACGATGTTGGCCGTCGTCGATTTGGTCAGCGGCGTGAGGCGGTCGACCTTGGCCTCGGCAATCGCCAGTCCGGGCTGGTTCGGATCGATGAAGACCCGCTCCACCTGCCCGACGCGCACGCCGTTGAACATCACCGCCGATCCCCTGTCGAGGCCGGCCGCGGAACCGGGAATGAGGATCTGCAGCGGCGCGGTGTCCCCGTACTGGTTCGGGCGCGCGGTCCAGTAGACGAAACCGAAGGCCGCCGCGATGAGCAGCAGCGTTATGATGCCGACGGTGACGTAATTGGCTTTCGTTTCCATCGCTTCAGGCGTCCTGTCCTGCCGGCCGCCTGACGATCTGGCGTGCCCGCTTGCCCCGGAAATAGGCCTTCACCCAAGGGTGGTCCACTTCCAGCATGGTTTCAACCGTCCCCTCCACCAGCACCCTGCGGTCGCCGAGCACCGCGACGCGGTCGCAAACGGAGAAAAGGCTGTCGAGGTCGTGGGTGACCATGTAGACGGTCAGCCCCATCGTGTCGCGCAGATTGGCGACCAGTTCGTCGAATTCCGCCGCCCCGATCGGGTCGAGGCCCGATGTCGGCTCGTCCAGGAAGACGATGGCCGGGTCCAGCGCCAGGGCACGCGCCAGCGCGGCGCGCTTGATCATGCCGCCCGAAAGCTCGGACGGCTTCTTGTCGGCCGCGTCGGGAGCCAGCCCGACGAGTTCGATCTTGAGATGCGCCAGTTCGTCCATCAATGCCTTCGGCATGTCGAGATATTCGCGCATCGGCACCTGGATGTTCTCCTTCACCGTCAGCGCGGAGAACAGCGCGCCATGCTGGAACAGCACGCCCATGTTGGTGTCGATGGCGAATCGCTCCTCCTCGCCGAGGTGATCGAGATCATGCCCGAACAGGGTGATGGTGCCGGCCTGTTTCGCGGTCAGACCGAGAATGGTGCGCAGCAGCACGGACTTTCCCGCGCCCGACGCACCCACAAAGCCGAGGATCTCGCCGCGCCGGACATCCAGGTCGAGGTTTTCCAGCACCAGTTTCTCGCCGAAACCGACCGTGACCCCGCGCGCGGTGAGGATCACCTCGTGCCCGTGCGCCCGCGCCATGCCGTCTGGTCCCCTGCCCGCTTCCGTCATCGCCGCCTCAATAGTCGATCGCGGCGTAGAACATGGCAAACAGGCCGTCCACCACGATGACGCAGAAGATTGCCTTGACCACGGAGGCAGTGACCTGGCGGCCGAGCGATTCGGCGCTTCCCTGGACGCGCAAGCCTTCCATGGCGGCGATGACGCCGATGATCAGGCCCATGAATGGCGCCTTGATCAGGCCGGAAAAGATCGTCGACAGGTCGATCCCGTCATGCATGCGCCGGATGAAGGTTTCCGGCTCGATGCCCGAATAGAACCAGGCGGTCACGATGGCGCCGCCAAGGGCGGCGGCATTGGCCGCAACGGTCAGCAGCGGCATGGCGATCACCAGCGCCACGAGCCGGGGAAAGACCAGCACCCCCACGGGATTGAGGCCGATCACCGTCAGCGCGTCGATCTCCTCGCGCATCTTCATCGACCCGATCTCGGCCGTGATCGCGCTGCCGGAGCGGCCGGCCACCATGATGGCGGTCAGCAGCACGCCGATCTCGCGCAAGACAAGGATCGACACGAGGTTCACGACGAAGATCTCGGTGCCGAAATAGCGCATCTGGAAGGCGCCCTGCTGGGCGATGATCGCGCCGACGATGCCCGACATCAGCATGACGATGGGGATGGCGCCAACCCCGACCCGGTCGATCTGGTGGACGATCGCGGTCAGGGAGATGGCATGACCGCGGCCGAACTTCATCTGCGCCCCGCGGATCGTCGCCCCGAGGATGTGCATGGACAGCATGAACTGGTCGGCAAACCGGTAGACGATGGCGCCGACATGGGCAAACAGGGAAGCCAGGCCGAACCGCCCCTTGCGCGCCGGCGCATGGTCGATGCCCGCGGCGTCGCGGACTGCCGTCAGAAGGACGCCGAACTCTTCGCGTGCGCCCGTGATCTCGACTGTCTTGCCTGATTTTCCTGAAACCGTGGCCAGCCGTTCGATCAGCCAGGCGCCGGCCGTGTCCATGTGGCCGATGGCGGAAAGATCGATGAGCAGCGAACCCGCCTGCTCGCCCTCCAGCTTGCGCATCGCGCTGTCGACCGAGGCAACGCTGCGCGTGACCCAGTCGCCGGACAGTTCCGCCCGGATCCGCCCGCCCTCGCGCGACACGGCGACGCCCGGCCCTGCGGGCCGCGCGGCAACCGATTCCTTCACTGCTTGCCCGTCGGCCTCGTTCAACATAGGACTGTTTTAGGGGCGGTCTCCGTCCTTGTCACTTCGCCCGCACAACAGGTTGGGCAGCCTGAAGAAAGAAAACCATGGCGCGTAGTCTTTCCGTCACACAGGAACGCTTTCCCATCGCGGGAACCTTCACCATTTCGCGCGGATCGAAAATCGACGCTGATGTCGTCACCGTGCGAATCGAGGAGCACGGACTGCATGGCTGGGCCGAATGCGTGCCCTATGGACGCTACGGCGAGACCATCGAGAGCGTGATGGACGAGATTGCCGGCATCGCCGGCGCGGTGAGCGAGGGCCTGGGCCGCACCGAGCTTCTTTCCGCCATGCGCCCGGGCGCGGCGCGCAATGCCGTCGATTGCGCGCTGTGGGACCTCGAAGCCAAGCAGAGCGGCATTCCGGCCCACCGGCGGGCCTGCCGTCTGCCGCCCCGGCCGGTCGAAACGGCCTATACCGTGTCGCTCGGCCATCCCGAGGACATGGCCGACCGCGCGCGCGCCGCCGCCCATCGCCGCGTCATCAAGGTCAAGGTCGGCGGGGAGGACGACATCAAGCGCCTTCATGCCGTCGCCGCCGCCGCGCCCAACTCCCATTTCATCCTTGATGCCAATGAAGGCTGGACCGCGGGCAATATCCGCGAAAACATGCTCGCCGCCGCCCACTACCGGGCGGTGCTGGTCGAGCAGCCACTGCCGGCCGGCGAGGACGCCCTGCTACGCGACATCCCGCACCCGGTTCCGATTTGCGCGGACGAAAGCGTGCACACCGTCGACGACCTGGCGTCGTTGACGGGCCTCTACGACGCCATCAACGTCAAGCTCGACAAGACGGGTGGCCTGACCGCGGCCCTGCAATTGCGCGACGCCGCACACGCCATGGGCTTTGCCGTGATGGTCGGCTGCATGGTCGGCACGTCGCTGGCCATGGCGCCGGCCGTGTTGCTGGCCCAGGAGGCCGAGTTCGTGGATCTGGACGGGCCGCTTCTCCTCGCCCGTGACCGGAGCCATGCCTTGCGCTATTCCGGGTCGATCATCTCGCCGCCCGAAGCCGGCCTTTGGGGATAGCCACGCCAGGGACGGCGTGAGGCCGGCCGCGCACACCGTCTGGCCGTAACAGGAAGGAGCATTTCATGGATCTCGGAATTTCAGGCCGCAAGGCCATCGTCTGCGCCTCAAGCCGGGGACTCGGCAAGGGTTGCGCATGGGCGCTTGCCGAAGCGGGTTGCGAGGTCACCGTCAATGGCCGCGACAAGGCCGTGCTGAACGCCACCGCCGACGAGATCCGCCAGGCGACCGGCGCCACCGTCCACGTCATCGCCGCCGACGTGTCCACGCCCGAGGGCCAGAAGGCCCTGCTCGGCGCCTGTCCGCAGCCCGACATTCTCGTCAACAACAATGGCGGCCCGCCGCGCAAGGATTTCCGCGACCTTGATCGCGGCGCCATGATCGACGGCGTCATCCAGAACATGATCACGCCGCTCGAACTCATCCAGGCGGTCATGGACGGCATGGCGGAGCGCGGCTTCGGACGCATCGTCAACATCACCTCGCTTTCGGTCTACATGCCGATCGAGGGTCTGGACCTGTCCTCGGGCGCGCGCGCCGGCCTCACCTCTTTCCTGGCGGGCGTTTCGCGCGGCGTGGCGGGCAAGGGCGTGACGATCAACAACCTCTTGCCGGGCAAGATGGACACCGACCGCCTGCGCGGCGGTTTCCGGATGGCTTCCGAGCGCACGGGCCGCAGCGAGGAAGACATCGCCGCCGCCCAGGCCGCCGAGATTCCGTCGCGCCGGTTCGGCAACGCCGAGGAGTTCGGAAAGATCTGCGCCTTCCTGTGTTCGAGCCATGCCGGCTATGTCACCGGCCAGAACATCCTCGTCGACGGCGGGCTCTACACCAGCGCCTTCTGACCGGACCGGTGTGCCGGAAACCTGCCTCCGTTTGTGAAGCGGTAGAAACAGATTGCTGAAATCCTTGGCAATCTGACACCGGCGATGGTGTAGGATGAATTGATTTGGCATGCATCGGCGCGGGACTGCAGCCTTCGCGCAATGATGCGGCTGCATGATTGCCCCGGACGAGCGGGAGGACGCGATGGAAAACAGCAGCAACAAGGGCGATCTGGACGAGAATGCCCTTTTCTTTCACCAGTATCCCGTCCCCGGGAAACTGGAAATCCAGGCTACCAAGCCGCTCGGCAACCAGCGCGACCTGGCGCTGGCCTATTCGCCCGGTGTGGCCGCCCCCTGTCTCGCCATCAGGGACGATCCGGGCAAGGCAGCCCTCTATACCGCCCGCTCCAATCTCGTCGGCGTGGTGTCAAACGGCTCTGCCGTGCTCGGTCTCGGCAATATCGGTCCTCTGGCCTCCAAGCCGGTAATGGAAGGCAAGGCCGTCCTGTTCAAGAAGTTCGCCGGCATCGACGTTTTCGACATCGAGATCGACGCGCCCGACGTGGAGAGGATGGTCTGCACCATCGAGGCGCTGGAGCCCACCTTCGGCGGCATCAACCTGGAGGACATCAAGGCGCCGGAGTGTTTCGAGGTCGAGGAGACCCTGAAGGAGCGCATGGGTATTCCGGTCTTTCACGACGACCAGCATGGCACCGCCATCATCGTTGCCGCCGCCGTCCTCAACGGGCTGGAACTCGCCGGAAAGCGGCTTGCGGACGTCAAGATCGTCACCTCGGGCGCCGGCGCGGCGGCACTGGCCTGCCTCAACCTTCTGGTGGGCCTTGGCGCCAACCGCGACAACATCTGGATCACCGACCGCCATGGCGTCGCCTTCAAGGGCCGGCAGGAGGAAATGGACCGCTGGAAGGAGCCATACTGCAAGGACACGCCGATGCGCACGCTGGCCCAGGTGATCCCGGGCGCCGACGTCTTTCTCGGCCTCTCGGCCGCAGGCGTGCTCAAGCCGGAATTCCTGGAGGACATGGCCGGGCGTCCGCTCATCATGGCGCTGGCCAATCCGACACCCGAAATCATGCCGGACGTGGCGCGCGCCGCCCGGCCCGATGCGATGATCTGCACCGGCCGCTCCGATTTCCCCAACCAGGTCAACAACGTCCTTTGCTTCCCCTACATCTTCCGCGGCGCGCTGGATTGCGGCGCACGCGCCATCAACGAGGAAATGAAGCTGGCCGCCGTGCGTGCCATCGCGGCCCTGGCCCGGGAAGAAGTCTCTGACGTCGCCGCCCGTGCCTATAGCGGCGACACACCGAAATTCGGGCCTGAATTCCTCATTCCCTCGCCGTTCGATCCGCGCCTGATCCTGCGCATCGCGCCGGCCGTGGCCAGGGCCGCCGCCGAGACCGGCGTCGCCGCCCGTCCGATCGAGGACATGGATGCCTATATCGACAAGCTGAACCGTTTCGTCTTCCGCTCCGGCCTGGTGATGAAACCGGTCTTCTCGGCAGCGAAGCGGGCCGCTGCCAAGCGCGTCATCTATGCCGAGGGCGAGGACGAGCGCGTATTGCGCGCAGCGCAGGTCGTGCTGGAAGAAGGCATCGCCACGCCGATCCTGATCGGCCGCCCGCAGGTGGTTGAGCGCCGGCTGGAACGGTTCGGCCTGAAGATCAGGCCGGGCACGGATTTCGAACTCATCAATCCGGAAGACGATCCGCGCTACCGCGACTATGTCAACGAACTGATCGCGCGCACCGGCCGTCAGGGCGTCACTGTGGAGGCGGCACGCACGCTGGTGCGCACCAACAACACCGTCATCGCCTGCATTGCGCTGGCCCGCGACGAGGCGGACGCCATGATCTGCGGCCTCGAAGGCCGTTTCGAACGTCATCTTCGCCAGGTGCGTTCCATCATCGGCCTGCGCGAAGGCGTGGAGGACTATTCCGCCCTCTCCATGCTGATCTCGCAGCGCGGTGTCACCTTCTTCACCGACACCTATGTCAGCGTCGATCCGACCGCCGGTGAAGTGGCTGAAATGACGCTGCTGGCTGCCGAGGAAATCCGCCGGTTCGGAATCGAGCCGAAGGCCGCGCTGCTGTCGCATTCCGATTTCGGATCGCGCGATTCGGCCTCCGCGCTGAAGATGCGCAACGCGGCCGAGATCCTGCGCCGGGCCGCACCGGATCTCGAATGCGATGGCGAGATGCATGGCGACAGCGCCCTGTCGGAACTCCTGCGCCAGCGGGTCTATCCCCATTCGACGCTGTCGGGGGAAGCCAACCTGCTTGTCTTCCCGGACCTCGATGCCGCCAACATCACGCTGACCACCGTCAAGACCATGATGGACGCGCTGCATGTGGGGCCCATCCTGCTCGGAACGGCCCGGCCGGCGCATATCCTGACCCCCTCGGTCACATCGCGCGGCGTGGTCAACATGACAGCTCTCGCCGTCGTCGAGGCCTCGCACCCCGCCCGCGACCTGTCGGAGGCGGCAGAGTAGCGGCGAGCGGCGTGATTTCGCCCGATTTGGCGGCGAGGCTGAAAGCAGCGATTAACCTTGTCCGGTCATCCTGACCGGACGGTTACGGCCCTGTCCGGCCGGCAAGGAGCGGCTTGTGCTTTCACGGAAACCGATCGCCGGTGTCATGGCAACGGCCCTGCTGGGAGCCCTGCTTGCCATGGCTGCGCCCGGACAAGGCGAAGCCGCCAGCGCCCTGTGCCAGCGGCTGGAGGCCCGGCTTGCATCCATGGAGCGCGGCACTGGCCGCAGCCCTGCCCTCATGCGCCGTTACCGCGTGGCCATCGCCGAGCAGAAACGCCAGATGCAGATCGCCACAAGGCGCGCCCGGCAGATCGGTTGCGGCGGCGGGGTCTTTCCGTTGCGCCGGGGCGATGCCAGCCAATGCGCACGCATCAACCAGTCCCTTGCCGACATGCGCGCCAATCTTGCCGATCTGCAGCGGCAACTGGCCTCGTCCGGACGCGGCGACGCCCGTGCCGGTGCGGCGGAACGGCGGCGTATCCTGGCTGCGATCCGGGCCAATCGCTGCCGCGAGGAACCGGAGCAGCGGGTCGTCAGGCGCTTGCCCGAATCCATCGAGAGCGCAAGACGAGATTTCGAATTGCGCAAGCGCCTGTTCGAGAGCCAGGATCGGGAAGTACGGGAAAACCGCAACGTGACGATCCTGCGCCCCGGCCTGTCCGGCCAGTTCGATGGCGGGACGTACCGGACACTGTGCGTGCGTACCTGCGACGGCTATTATTTCCCGCTGTCCTTCTCCACCACACCGGATTTCTTCTACCGCGACCAGGATGCCTGCCAGGCCATGTGTCCGGGTGTCGATGTTCGCCTTTATGCCCATCGCAGCGGCGTCGAGGAACCCGAGGACATGGTCTCGATCACGGGCGAACCCTACACCGCCCTGCCAACGGCGTTCGCCTATCGCGACCCGAAGTTCACCAGCCCGGCGGGATGCGCCTGCAATCCGGCAAAGGATTTCGCGGTCATCGGCGGTGCCGAAAAAACGGAAGAGCCCGGCGAAACGGACCCGTCGGAGACAGCGGAACCGGTTGCGCCAGTGCCCTGGGCAAGGCCCGATCCCGCAGCCGATCCGGAAACAGCGGCAAACGCAGCCGGCGGCCTGACGGCTGAACGCCTGCGCAGCCTTCTGGAACCGGAGGAGAACCCCGCCGAGGACGGCGAGCGGCGGATCAGGGTCGTCGGGCCGACGTTTCTTCCCGACCCAGAAGAGGCAATAGATCTGAAAGCTCCGGGCCGGAACGCCGCCCGGTGATCGCCACGCGCAACGGCATGAAAAGGGCCCGCCCCTTGCGCCCCGTGGCCTGCTTCACCGTATCCGTCCATTGCTTCCACGTGGTGCCGTCCCATGGCTCCGGCGGAAGCAGGTCGAAGGCCGCGCGCACGAAGTCCACGTCGTCCGTCTCGACCCGTTCGGCCATGTCCGGACCCTGCGCCAGGATGCGCCACCAGTCCGCCGCCTCGTTCAGGCGGATGATGTTCGCGCGCACGGCAAGCCAGAAGACTTCGGCCCTGTCGCCTGCGATCCCTAGGGCGGCAAGCCGGTCGCGCGCGGTGGTGTAATCCATCTGGTGAACCAGCGACGCATTGAGCGTGTCCAGTTCGGACGGGTCGAACTTCGCTGCCGATTTCGACGCGCTGGCAAGGTCGAAATCCCCCACGAGATCCGCCATGACGGGTACCGCGCGCACGGCCTCCGACGTTCCGATCAGCACGGCGAGCGAGGCGACCGCCATCGGCTCGTAGCCATCGGCAGCCAACTGGTGGATGGACAGCGCCCCCGTGCGCTTGGAAAGTCCCTCGCCGCTGGCTGTCGTCAGCAGGTTGTGATGGCCGAAGGCCGGGGCGGATGCCCCCAGCGCCTCGAACAGCGCGATCTGCGCGCCGGTATTGGTCACGTGATCGTCGCCGCGAATGACATGGGTGACGCCCATGGCGATGTCGTCGGCGACCGAGGGCAGCGTGTAGAGATAGCTGCCGTCCTCGCGGATCAGCACCGGATCGGACATCGAGGCCAGATCGACCGTCTGCGGCCCCCGGATGACGTCGTCCCAATGCACCTCCGTGCGCCGCGTCGTGAAGGGGTCGCCATCGTGGTTGGGCAGAAGGAAGCGCCAGTGCGGCTGGCGGCCTTCCGCCTCGTACGCCGCCTTCTCCTCCTCCGTCAGCTTCAGCGCCTCGCGGCCATAGACCGGAGGCAGGCGGCGCGAAAGCCGGATCTTGCGGCGCCGTTCCAGTTCGTCGGCCGTTTCATAGCAGGGGTAAAGGAGCCCAGCCACCTTCAGTTTTTCCGCCGCTTCGCGATGCGCATGCGCCCGTTCGGACTGCCGCTCCACCCGGTCGGGCCGGATGCCGAGCCATGCAAGGTCGGCCTCGATCTGGTCGGCGAAACGCCGCTGCGACCGCGCCGTGTCGGTATCGTCGAAGCGCAGGATGAAACGCCCGCCCCGCTGCTGCGCCAGGATCCAGTTGAACAGCGCGGTGCGGGCATTGCCGATATGGATGAAGCCGGTCGGCGACGGAGCGAAGCGCACGGTAACGGTCATGATGTCTGCACCCGGGCAAGAAGGACGGAATGGCGAAGGGCCTACCCTTGGCTGGCAGCCAGATCAAGGCCCGAACGTGTGCGCGCCGCAAGCCGCCGGGAAACCAGGGTCAGCATGACGGCTGCGGCGATGCAATAGAGGCCCATGGCCATGATCTGCGCGGGATAGGGTACGCCGAGATCGATCAGGAAACCGGTCAGGCCCGGCCCCATGGCCGTCGCAAACACCATGAAGGCAACGATGACCGAGCGGACCGCGCCCAAGTGCTTCAGCCCGTAGATCTCCGGCCAGAGCGCGCCGAACAGCGTGGCCGAGAAGCCGTAGGAGACGCCGAGCAGCGCCATGAAGGCAAAGGCGCTCCAGACGCCCTCGAAGGCGGCGAGCACGAAGCAGGCCCCTGCCAGCGGCAACAGGAAGCTTGGAAGCACCGCGACAGCCGAGAAGCGGTCGATCAGCGCGCCGCAGATCAGCGAGAAGACGATCACGGTGCCCGACATCACCGCGAAGGACGCCGCGAAATCGGTCATCGCCCAGCCACGCAACTCCACCAGGTAGACCTGGTGAAAGAAGACCGTCGTTCCGATGAAGGGCGGTGCCAGCACGCCGGTCAGCAGCAGCCAGAACAGCGGATCGCGCAGCACCTGCCCGCGCGTCCAGTCCGCTACCTGAGGCTTGTGCATGACCGGATCGGACGAATGCGGCTGGCGCTCCACGCGCACCAGCGACCAGATGGCCGGCAGCCCCACCACGAGAAGCAGGGCGGCGGCCGCCACCCAGCTCATCCGCCAGCCGATCAGGCCCGCCACGGCGACGAACAGGAACGGGAAGACAGCCTCGCCGGCATTGTGGCCGAGGCTGACGAGGGAAACCGCCCTGCCCCGGTTGGCCGCGTACCAGCGCCCCGTCGCCGTCAATGCGTTCTGCGTCATCATCCCCTGGCCGAACAGGCGCAGCATGTAGACCGTGACGAACAGCAGCGCGATATGGGTCGAAAAGGCCATGGCCAGCGCGGCCGCCGCCAGAGCGGGCATGATGATGAGCGCCACCTGCGCCGGGCCGTATCGGTCCACGATCCGTCCGAGCCACGGCAGCGTCAGGGCGCTCGCCAGCGTCGCGCCCATGTAGAGCGTGCCGAAACCGCCATGGCTCAACCCGTATTCCGACCGGATTTCGCCCGCCGACAACGAGATGAAGAAGGTCTGCCCGAAGGAGGAGAAAAAGGTCAGCAGGAAACAGCCGCCGATCCAGCGGATGTTGCGGGCGAGGAAGGAGAGCATGTCCATCTTCCGGCTATATCCTGCGGCCCGGCGCGACGAAAGCGCGCGGGATGGAATTCCGCACCAATCTTTTTGAACCGTGAGATCAGCCGGCCGCGCCCAGCCCGCCGGTGCCCGCGGATCAGCTCCTGTCGCGGAACCGGTTGGTGATGGGATAGCGCCGGTCGCGGCCGAAATTCTTGCGCGTGATCTTCACGCCGGGCGCCGATTGACGGCGCTTGTATTCGGCAATGTAGAGCAGGTGCTCGATGCGGTGGACCAGCGCCCTCTCATGGCCGCGCGCCACGATCTCGTCCACGCCCATCTCATGCTCGACGAGGCATTCCAGGATGTCGTCCAGCACGGGGTATGGCGGCAGCGAATCCTCGTCCTTCTGGTCGGGCCTGAGTTCGGCCGAAGGCGCCTTGTCGATGATGTTCTGCGGGATCACCATGCCCGTCGGGCCGAGCGCCGTCGGCGGGACATGCGCATTGCGCCAGCGCGACAACGCATAGACCTGCATCTTGTACAGGTCCTTGATCGGGTTGAAGCCGCCGTTCATGTCGCCGTAGAGCGTGGCATAGCCAACGCTCATCTCGCTCTTGTTGCCCGTCGTCACGACCATGGAGCCGAACTTGTTGGAAATGGCCATCAGGATGGTGCCACGCGTCCGGCTCTGCAGGTTTTCTTCCGTGATGCCCTCATTGGTTCCCTCGAACATCTGCGAAAGCGAGGACAGGAAGCCCTGCACCGGTTCCTCTATGGGCACGATGTCGTAGTGGCATCCGAGCGCACGGGCACAAGCCTCCGCATCGGCAAAGGATTCCTCCGACGTGTAGCGGTAGGGCAGCATCACGCAGCGCACCCGCTCCTCGCCCAGCGCATCCACCGCCAGCGCCGCGCAGATCGCCGAATCGATGCCACCGGACAGGCCAAGCACGACGTTCTTGAACCCGTTCTTGTCCACATAGTCGCGCAGGCCGAGCATGCAGGCCCGGTAATCGGCTTCCTCGCGGTCCGGGATGCGCGACATCGGTCCGCGCTCGCAGCGCCAGGTCTCGCCGTCCCGCTTCCAGGTGGTAACCATCACCTGCGCCTCGAACTGGCTCATCTGGAAGGCCAGCGACTTGTCGGCCTGGATACCGAAACTGGCGCCATCGAAGACAAGCTCGTCCTGTCCGCCGCAGAAATTGGCGTAGAGGATCGGCAGGCCGCTTTCGATCACCTGGCGGATGACCACCTGCTGGCGCACATCCACCTTGCCCCGGTAGTAAGGCGAACCGTTGGGCACGAGCAGGATTTCCGCCCCGCTTTCGGCCAGCGTCTCGCACACGCCGAGTTCCCCCCAGATGTCCTCGCAGACCGGAAGTCCGAGGCGGACGCCACGAAAATTCACCGGCCCCGGCATGGGCCCCGGTTGGAAAACGCGCTTTTCGTCGAATTCGCCGTAATTGGGCAGGTCAACCTTGTGGCGTTCGGCCTTCACCGCGCCCCCATCGAGCAGCACAACCGAATTGTGCAGGCCCGTTTCGCGCCTGAGCGGCAGGCCGATCACCACGCCCGGACCGCCATCGTCCGTCTCCGCCGCCAGTTCGCGCATCGCCCGCTCGCAGGCATCGACGAAGGCAGGCTTGAGCACCAGATCCTCGGGCGGATAGCCGGCAATGAAAAGCTCGGGGAACAGCACCAGGTCGGCGCCATGGCGGCGTGCATCGGCGCGCGCCTCACGGGCCAGCAGCAGGTTCCCGGCAATGTCGCCAACGGTCGGATTGAGCTGGGCAACGGCGATGCGGAGTATCTCGGGTGCGTCTGTCATGGCGAAAGGCTTAGCCCGCGTTTTCGCGATAGGCAATCCGCCAGATGGCATCGCCCGACGCCGCGTTCAGCTTACCCCGATCTTCCGCTCGCCCTGGTCGAGAATGACAGGAATGATCAGGTCCTCCTCGTCATCCAGATGACGCATCAGCATGGCGACCAGCCGTCCGCATTCCCCCGCATAGGCGTCTCCGGCCCGCTTGAGCCGGTCGCCGCCCTCCTGGATTGCCTGAAGCAGGCCGTTGGCCGCGCCGGCATTGGCCTCCAGCGCCGCATGGATCACGTGATGATCGCTGTCGAGAATGTCGAAACCCCGGTCAAGACGCGGTTCGGCGCGCCGGAAAACCGGGAAATAGTGATGATCCTCGATCTGGTGATGACCCTCCAGCTGGCCAAGGAAGAAATTCAGACGCGGCACGAAGAACTGCACGAAAGCGCCTGTTTCGATTCGCTCATTGCGCCATTCGCCGACAGCACCTTCCAGCATTCCTCCCAGGTCGCGGAACATGTCATGGCGCTGGAGCCAGAATTGCGCCATGCCGCCGAGATTCTCATGCGCATGCCAGTCCTCGCGGGGGTAGCGTTCCAGGAGCACACGCAGGTCAACCGGAAGGCCCGGCCGGGTATCAAGTTCGGTTTCGCTCATCAGCCGTCCAGCTTGTCCCTGAAGAAAGTCACGGTGCGCTCCCATGCGAGCTTGGCAGCCGTCTCGTCATAGCGCGCCGCAGAGGTGTCATTGTTGAAGGCGTGGTTCACGCCCTCGTAGACATGGATCGTGAAGTCCTTGCCGGCGGCTTCGAGTGCGGCCCGGTAGGCGTCGATCCCGGCATTGATGCGATCGTCAAGACCGGCATAGTGCAGCAGCAGCGGCGCTTCGATGGAAGGCACGCCGGAGGCATCGGGCTGGCGTCCGTAATAGGCCACCGCCGCCTTGAAATCGTCCGGCGCCGCCACCGCCAACTGGTTGACCAGGCCACCGCCCCAGCAGAATCCGACCGCGCCGACGGGTCCGGCGGTCTCGGCATGGCCGCTCAGCCAGTCGACGGCTGCCACTGCCCGCGCAACCGTCTGCTCGCCGTCGAGTGCCCGGATCATCTCGCGCGCCCTGTCCTCGTCCTCCGGCGTGCCGCCGTCGGCGGAGAGGAAATCCGGCGCGAAGGCGGCGAAGCCCTCAAGCGCAAGACGCCGCGCCACGTCGCGGATATGCTCGTTGAGACCCCGGTTCTCGTGAATGACCACAACGGCAGGCAGCGCGCCCTGCCCGTCCGACGGCATGACGAGATAGCCGCGCATTTCCGTTTCGCCGGCAGGCCAAGGCACGTCACCGCCACGGATACGCCCGTCATCCGCCGCCACCATGGCTGCCCTTGCCTGGTTTGCCGCAAGCATCGGGGCGATGGCCGCCGCCGCGGCACCGGAGCCGGCCAGGCGGGTCAGCTTCTGCATGAAGCCGCGCCGGTCGAGCGTCAGGTGGGTGTACTCGTCATAGGCATCGATCATCGCCTGGGTGATGCCGGGCGTTCCGGCGGAGTTGTCGCTGCTCATCATGATCTCCCTGTCGAGCCCCCATGGCCAGGAAATGAGGCCCGATCCGGCAGTTTCAAGAGCCGCTGCCTGCGACCCGGTCGTGGATCGCCACGATCCAGATGCAGGCCACGATGACGATGGTCAGCAGGACGGCGAGCGAACCGGCATCCTTGGCAAGCTGGATATTCCGGTCGAACTCCCGCGTGATGGCGTTGCAGGTTGCCTCGATGGCGGTGTTGAGCACTTCCACGACGATGAGGAACACGACCGACAACACCAGCAGGAAATAGGTGTCCCATGTCCTGGCGAGGAACCACGCCGATGGTATCGCCAGGACCAGCAGCGCCATCTCCTGTTGAACGGCCTTTTCCGTGGCGGTGAGCCGCCGGAACGCCCTGAACGAATTGAGCAAGGCCTTCCACAGCCGTTCCATCCCGCCTGCCTCCCTGATTCGGTGAACGGGATGATGACGTCAACGGTGCCTGATGTCAGCGGAAAACCCAGCTGTCCCAGGCAAACATGCCATATTGCATGTAATCGCAGGCCCGTTCCGGCTTCGGCTTGTCCCCGGCCGCACCATAGGCAAAGAACAGCGGCATGAGATGTTCATCGGTCGGATGGTTCTCCGCCACGAAGGGCGCCTCTTCCGTCCAGTTCAGGATGGCGTCGCGGTCACCTTCGGCGAAACGGTCCGCGAACCAGTCCGTGAAAGCCTTCACCTTGCCCGGATAATCCGGCTCGACGGCCCGCCCGTGCCGCATCGCCCCCATCACGACGCGCAGATTGTGCGTCATGTGGCCGGAACCGATCAACAGCACGCCCTCCTCGCGCAAGGGCGCAAGCGCCTGGCCGAGCCTGTAGTGGTAGGCGGCATCGCGGTTGGGATCGATGGACACCATGACGACCGGAATGTCGGCTTCCGGAAAACCAAGGATCAGGGTGTTCCAGACCCCATGGTCGAAGCCGCGCTCCGGCGCGATGCGGGGTCCAAGCCCCGCATCGTTGAGCATGTGTGCCACCCGCATGGCCAGCTCCGGTTCGCCGGGTGCGGGATAGACCATTTCGTAGAGTTCCTGCGGGAACCCGCCGAAATCGTAGATCATCTTCGGCGCCGGGTCGGTCACGACAACAGGACCGTCGGTCTCGAAATGTGATGACACGATGACGATGGCCTTCGTGTCCGGGAAACGGTCGTGCAGGCTCTTCAGGTAGTCGCGTGCCGGCGTGTCCTCGATGACAACATTGGGCCCGCCGTGCGAAACGAAAATGGTCGGCATTGGATGTGTCATGGCATTTCTCCTTTGCCGGAACAGATAATATGCACCCGCCATCGGCACGAGCGAACAATCAGAGACTTATTGTTTTTAAAGAGTGAACACGAAACCTTCATGCGTTCAAACGGAAAAACCGTACGGCGCCAGGGATGCGCCGGACGGCTCGACAGGAGGCAAAAAGGTTCCTGACCCTATTCCGCGGCCACCGCTTCCACCGGTGAGCGGTCACGCTTCAGCCGTTCGGCGATGAGGAATGCCAGTTCCAGCGACTGCTCGGCATTGAGCCGGGGATCGCAATGGGTGTGGTAGCGGTCGGACAGGTCGTCGGCCGAGATCGCCCGCGCGCCGCCGGTGCATTCGGTCACGTTCTTGCCGGTCATCTCGATGTGGACGCCGCCGGCATGGCTGCCTTCCGCCTGGTGCACGTCGAAGAAGGATTCCACTTCCTTGAGCACGCGCTCAAAGGGCCGCGTCTTGTAGCCGCCGGCCGAAACCGTGTTGCCGTGCATCGGATCGCAGGACCAGACGACCTTGCGCCCTTCCCGCTCCACCGCGCGCACCAGTTTCGGCAGATGTTCGCCGACCTTGTCTGAGCCGAAACGCGCGATCAGCGTCAGGCGGCCCGCCTCGTTGCCCGGATTGAGGATGTCGATGAGGTTCAGCAGGCCGTCGGCATCCATCGAAGGACCGCATTTCAGGCCGATCGGGTTCTGCACGCCACGGCAATATTCGACATGGGCATGGTCCGGCTGGCGCGTGCGGTCGCCGATCCACAGCATGTGGCCGGAGGTCGCATACCAGTCGCCCGAGGTGGAATCGACGCGGGTCAGCGCTTCCTCGTATCCGAGCAGCAGGGCCTCGTGGCTGGTGTAGAACTCGGTTTCCGAGAGGCTGCGGTGATTGTCCGAACTGATACCGATCGCCCGCATGAAGTCGATCGTCTCGGTGATGCGCGCAGACAGGGCCTCGTAACGGTTGCGCTGCGGGCTGTCGGAAACGAAACCCAGCATCCAGCGGTGCACGTTGTCGAGGCTGGCGAAACCGCCCTGGGCAAAGGCGCGCAGCAGGTTCAGCGTCGCGGCCGACTGGCGGTAGGCCATGGCCTGGCGCTGCGGATCGGGGATGCGCGAGGCATCGTCGAAATCGATCCCGTTGATGATGTCGCCGCGATAGGAGGGCAGCGTCTTGCCATCCTTGGTCTCGTTGTCGGATGAACGCGGCTTGGCGAACTGGCCGGCGATGCGCCCGACCTTCACCACCGGCTTGGAACCGGCAAAGGTCAGGACCACCGCCATCTGCAGGAAGGCGCGGAAGAAATCGCGGATGTTGTCGGCGCCGTGCTCGGCGAAGCTCTCGGCGCAATCCCCGCCCTGCAGCAGGAAGGCGCGGCCTTCCGCGACATCGGCAAGCCGCTTCTTCAAGGCGCGCGCCTCGCCGGCGAAGACCAGCGGCGGATAGGTGCGCAGACGGCCCTCCACATCTTCCAGCGCGGCCGGGTCCGGATAGTCCGGAACCTGCACGATGGGCTTTGCTCTCCAGGAATCCGGGGTCCAGTTCTCGTTCATGGTCGCACCTGTCTTGGTCGGGTTTTGCTGGCCGGCATTCTTGCGGGCCGGGCTTGTGAACATGGGCTGTCCGGTAAAGGCGGCATGGTCGGGCACCAGCAGGAGGTTTTCGTCCGCCAGCGCCTTGATCCGCATGACCGCGATGGATTCGTGAACGCGGTTCGGGTCCATTTCCATGCGGTAGATCGTTGGCTGCGAAACGCCGGCCTTCGCCGCCAGTTCGGCCTGTGACAGGTCGAGCATGGAGCGGATGAACTTGATCTGGCGTCCGGTAAGCGTCGGGATGTCCACGGGTTCGATGCCTCTTTTCCGATAGGATGGAGGCGTTAAAGCACCTGTGAATTAAAAATTCAAGCTGTAATTTGAAATGAATAAAAAATTCATGCTCGGTGAATTGAAACGGTCAATTCCTCGAACAGCGCCCGTTCTCGCGCGGGTACGGCAACATGGCGCGGATAAACGGGATCGTGCCGGTCCTCGTGGATGGGAATGTCGAAGCGGGACGTCTCGGCGATGAAGCGTTCAAGCCCCGCGTGGCCATGCTCGCGCAGGAACCCCTGCATCACCACGTCGAGATAGGAGCGCAGGATACGCGGCGGATCCCGGTGGGCGGGAAGATGCGTCATCGCTTCATATACATAGACAGGGCAGGCCTCCGGCAGGCTGCCGGCAGCAGGCATGGCTGCACGGTCCACGAGCCGCCGGTGATAGCGGCCTTCCCGGCGATCCAGCGCCGGAAGGTTTTCCGCCCGGTCCACGACAAGCAACCCGTCGCAGGCGGCATCCGGATCGGGCGTCACGCTCAACAGCGCCGCGGGAAAGCCGGGCATGTCCGGCCGCGCCCGCCAGTGCCGCCGCCACCCTGAAAGCCGCGCGGGCCTTGCCTCGACGATATCCCATCCGATGGTCGTCCGGTTGACCAGAGAACCGTAGCCGAACCAGGCGACCAGATCGTCCGCCATGGCCTGTCCCTTTCCGTTTTCGCCAGCTTCGACGCAGCGCTGCCTGAATATGTGAAATCCGTCACGGAATGAAGGGCCAGGAAAATGATAGCTTCTGCTCATGATCCAGCCTCCGCTCCCCCTTCCGGTTCATCCCGCCCTGCATGCGGCGATCCGGGGCCGGCCCCTTGCGCCACTGAAGCCCGGCGTCATGGAACTCCGCCTGACCGCGAGCGACGGCTTTCCGCTTGCCGCCTCGGTCCTCGAGAACAAGGGCGCCGATGGCCCGCTCCTGCTCGTCTCGCCCGCCACAGCCGTGTCGCGCCAGTTCTACCACCGGTTTGCCCGTGCCGCCTGCGCCGCCGGCTTCCGCGCGGTCCTGACCTATGACTACCGCGGTATCGCCGGTTCCCAGGCGCCTTCCGGCTGGAAGACACGCCTCGACATGCGCGACTGGTGGCGCCGCGACCTGCCCGCCGCCGCGCGCGCATTGCGCGAAATCGACCCGGATGCACCCATGGTGGCCATCGGTCAGTCCATCGGCGGCCTCGCCCTTCCCCTGTCCGGCATGCATCCCGCCTTTGCACGCCATGCCATGATCGCGGCCGGCCATGGCTGGCGCGGCCACACAGACGAGGCGTGGAAGCTGATGGCGTGGATGGACCTTGTCGCCTTGCCGGTCGCGGCGGTGGCCGGCCGTGCGCCGGCCTGGCTCGGTCTCGGCCAGTCCGTCCCGCGCTCCATCCTGGCCGACTGGGCGCGCTTCACCCGCCAGCGCGACTATGTCTTTTCCGACCCTGCCCTGCCTGAAGCCGCGCGCATCGCCGCGGCCGGCACGCCGGCTCTCGCACTCGGTTTTACCGACGACCCCTGGACGACGCGGCGCGCCCTGGACGCCATGATCGGCAAGTTTGCCCAGGCGCCCGTCGAACGCCACGTTCTCTCACCCGCCAGCCTGGGCCTCGCCCGCATCGGTCACATGGGTTTCTTCCGCGCGGACGCCGGGACCACGCTTTGGCGCCCTGTCCTGGATTGGCTGGCGACAGGTGCGCCGCCGGTTTTCAGCGCGGCCTGACCGGGACGCAACGACGGCGGGTGACGACCATGGGGTCCTGTCGTGCCCGATCCCGGCGGACAAGGCCTTCCCGGCCTTGCCGGCGGCAATGAGAGCCATTCTGCCTGGCCGCCAGGCACCATTGACCGCCGTCAATGAACTTCGGTTTCCCCATGCCCATGATCTCATTGGCCGTTTCCCGGAAATGAGGAATTGGCCATGGAAGAAAGCCTGGAGGAAAACATGAAGAAAATGCTCCGCATACTCATCCCTGGCCTTGCCGGGCTGACGCTGGCTGTTGCCGCCCTGCTGGCACCGCCGGCCCAGGCGGCGACCGGTGGTGAAAGAGCCGTCCCGGCTGCAAGCACAGGGATCGCCGGCACGGTGGCAGTCCCCGGCGCGACGGTAGAGCAGAAAGCGGTCCAGACAGCCCAAAGGCGCGACTGGCGCAGGCCCCCGCGGCGCGACTGGCGCAGGCCTCCCAGGCGCGATTGGCGCCGTCCGCCGCCCCGCCGCTGGCGTGCGCCGCCTCCGGCAGTCTGGGTGGTTCCGCCGCCGCCGCGCAGGGTCTATCGCAGACCGCCTCCGGCATATTGCAATTACAACGCCTGCGCGCGCGCCTATCGCAGCTTCAGGGCTTCCGATTGCACCTACCAGCCCTATGGGGGCGGACCGCGCCGTTATTGCACCAAATAACGCAATGTCATGGAAATGCGCTCCGCGGCCACGCCGCGGAGCATGCCCGACGCCGACAGCCAGCGGTGTGCGTCAGACCCGTTCGCCTCTTTTCACACGCCAGCTCGGGCTGTACATCGTGACCAGTTCTTCGGCTGCGGATGGATGAAGCGCCATGGTGCGGTCGAAATCGTCCTTCGTCAGGCCCGCCTTGACCGCGATGCCCAGCACCTGCGCCAGTTCGCCTGCGTCCGGTCCGAGGATGTGACAGCCGACAACGCGGCGCGACGCGGCATCCACGACGATCTTCATGATCATTTTTTCCTGCCGGCCCGACAGCGTGTGCCGCATGGGACGGAACGAGGCCCGGTAGATCTCCAGTTCGTCGAAACGGTGCATCGCATCGTCCTCCGACAGGCCGACGGTGCCGATTTCCGGCTGTGAGAAGACCGCCGTCGCGATGGTGTCGCGGTCGGGCCTGACCGGATTGCCCTTGAACGCGGTTTCCACCACGCACATCGCCTCGTGAATCGCCACTGGCGTCAGTTGCACCTTGTTGGTGACGTCGCCGACCGCCCAGATGTTGGGCACGCTGGTGCGCTGGTAATCGTCGACGATCACGGCACCCTGGTGATCGGTCTCGACGCCAGCGCGGTCCAGCCCCAGCATGTCTGTGTTCGGCACGCGCCCGATCGCCAGCATCACCTGCCCTGCCTCCAGCACCTCGCCTTCGGAGAGATGCGCCCTGAGGCCGCCATTGGCGGCGCGCTCCACCTGCTTGATGACACGCTGGCAGATGATGCGGATTCCCTTGGCCTCCATGGCTTCATGCAGGCCGCGCCGCATGTCCATGTCGAACCTGCCGAGGATCTCCTTGCCCCGGTAGACAAGCGTCGTGTCCACGCCCAGCCCGTGGAAGATGTTGGCGAATTCCACTGCGATATAGCCGCCGCCCTCGATCACGATGGCCTTGGGCAGGCTTTCCAGGTGGAAAGCCTCGTTGGAGGTGATGCAAAGTTCATGGCCGGGAAGCGCATTGTGCGGATTGGCGCGCCCGCCGACGGCGACAAGGATCTGGTCCGCCGTCACCGTGCGGTCTTCGGCCAGAAGGCGGACCGTGTGCTCGTCCACCAGTTCGGCCCTGGTTTCGAGCACCTCGGCGCCGGCGTTTTCCAGCCCCTTCCGGTACAGCCCTTCAAGCCGGGCGATCTCGCGGTCCTTGTTGGCGATGAGCGTGGCCCAGTCGAAGGTGCTCTTGCCGACGCTCCATCCGAAGCCGGCGGCATCCTCGAAATGCTCGGCAAATTGCGAGGCGTAGACGAACAGTTTCTTCGGCACGCACCCCCGGATGACGCAGGTGCCGCCGTAGCGGTACTCCTCCGCGATGGCCACCCGCTTGCCAAGCCCTGCCGTCAGCCGCCCGGCACGCACCCCACCCGAGCCTCCACCGATGACGAAAAGGTCGTAATCGTAAGAGGCCATGGCAATTTCCTTTCGCGCCGGATCCGCATGCTGTCCCGCCTGCGGGACACGGCCTGCGATGTGGCAAAGAAAAAGCCCGGCCGCAAGAGCCGGGCTGATGATGCGCAGTCGATCGGCTTCAAGGCTGCGTTACTGCGCGGCCTGTCCGCCGCCGGCCTGCGCATTGCCTCCGGCCTCCTTTGCCAGCAGGTCGCCGACATTCTGCGCCAGGTCGCGGGCAATGCCCTGCTGCCAGATTTCCGCCGCCTTGACCATCTCGCGGGTGGCGATCGGGCCTTCCGCGAGCAGCTTTCTTCCGGCGTCGGTCTGGTAGAAGGCAGCGATATCCTTCAACTCCTGTTCACTGAAGGAACGCGCGTAGACGAGCGCGACTTCCTTTTCGAGGTCTGCGCGCCGCGACACCAGTTCCAGCGCCTTTTCCTGCACCACCCGGTTGATCGTGTCGGCCATGTCCGGGTTCTTCTGCACGAGCTGGCCCTGCAACTGCTGCGCTGTCGCCGGCAGGACGGCATCGAACTGGTCCGTCACATGCAGTGCCGCGATGGCGTCGCGCGCGGCCTTCATGTGAGCGTCCGAAATATCCTGTGCGCCGGCCTGGACCGGTGCCAGAAGAAGCACGGCGAGGGCTGCGGCCGGCAGGAGACGGAAAAGGGAAGAAGGTTTCATGTCTGGATCAGCTCCGTTGGTTCGTGCGTGGCCGGATTTCCTCCACGCCGCCGGCCCTGGCGACGACCGCCAACCTGGCCATGTCTGTGAAAAGCCCGTGCTCCACCACGCCGGGAACGGCGTGCAGGGCAGCCGAAAGCGCTCTTGGATCGGGAATGCGGCCAAATGATGCATCGAGGATGAGATGCCCGCCATCGGTGACGAATTCGTGGCCGCCGGCCATGCGCAGCGTCAGCGCGCCCTCGAGCCCGAGCCGGCCGGCAGCCGCGGCGATGGCCAGCCTGGTGGCGCCGAGACCGAAGCGGTTGACCTCGATGGGCAGTGCGAAGGCGCCGAGCGGATCGACCAGCTTGCTCTCGTCTGCGATGACGATCATCGAATCCGACGCCGCCGCCACGATCTTCTCGCGCAGCAGCGCCCCGCCCCCGCCCTTGATGAGATTGAGTTCCGGATCGATCTCGTCGGCGCCGTCGATGGTCAGGTCGAGATGCGGCGTTTCCTCCAGCGTGGTCAGCGGAACGCCGAGTTCACTGCAAAGCGCGGCGGTGCGCTCCGATGTCGGCACGCCGATGACCTCCATGCCGCCGGACACCTTTTCGGCAAGCAGGCGAACGAATTCCTCCGCCGTCGATCCGGTACCGATGCCCAGCCGCATGCCGGACCGCACGTGGCCCAGCGCAACCCGCGCGGCCTCTATTTTCAGCGCCTTTGCATCCATCTGCAGTCTTGCTTTCCGCCTTCCCGGACTCGTCGCCGGTGACCTATCATTTTTGCTTCCCGAGGCAAAGCCCAAACTCCCCGCGCTTGATGCCGCGCCCTCGCGCCGGTAAGGCAAGGCACCAACAGTGCCCGGATGGAACTCGCATGCCGCAAGCCGCACCGCAAACCGTCATTGTCTTCGATCTCGACGGGACCCTCGTGGACACCGCGCCCGACCTGCTCGATGCGCTCGACCACGCCATCGGCGCGGCCGGCCTTCCGCCGGTCGACCAGGCGGCCATGCGCGCCTATGCCGGCCATGGCGGGCGCGCCATGATCGAGCGTGCCTTCGCCCTGAACAGACGCCCGCTTGCAACCGATGAGCGCGAACGCCTGCTGGCCCTTTTCCTGGAGCACTATACGAGCCGCATGCCGGGCCGCTCCGCCCTCTTCCCGGGCGCGATCGAAGCCCTGACGCGGTTCGAGGAGGCCGGGTTTCCGCTGGCCGTCTGCACAAACAAGTTCGAGCGCCTTGCCCGCCAACTGCTGGAAAGGCTCGACCTGGCGCACCGGTTCGCCATGATCGCCGGCGCCGACACCTTCGCCTTCCGCAAGCCCGATCCGCGCCATCTGACCGAGACGATCCGCCACGCCGCCGGCGACGCGGCGACCGGCCTGCTGATCGGCGACACCAACACCGACATCGCGACCGCCAAGGCTGCCGGCCTTCCCGTCGTCGCCGTCGGGTTCGGCTATTCCGCCGAACCGCTGGCCAGCCTGGAACCCTCCATCGTCATCCACCACTTCGACGAACTGACGCCGGACCTGGCGATGCGCCTGATGGCGGCTGCCGATCCGGTGGCGCACAATTCGCCCCTTCAAACGCCGAAAGCGCCTTGACTTCCCGCGCCGCGCCCTCGTATACCGCGCGGCACCGGACGGCGGCGCTTGAGCCGCGAGCGGCCGGGCGCGTAGCTCAGCGGGAGAGCACTCCCTTCACACGGGAGGGGTCACAGGTTCAATCCCTGTCGCGCCCACCATTTTTCCATAGAAATCCGGACATGGTCTTCAGCGGCGGGAAAACCGCATGCCGAAGCGTTGCCGGTCCTTACTGAACAAGCCCGCGAACCAGAAGGCCCGCCACCTTCGCGGCAGCGGGCCTGGTCGTGGCCGTCGTGGCTTGCCGGGTCCGGCCGGACACCGGCGCCGGGATGGCTTCAGCTTGACGCCGAACGCGCCTCGCGCACCGCATCAAGCGCCCGCGTCAGGAAATCGTCCCGCTCATAGACATCGGTGAAGAAGCCGATGGTGCCGTCTTCCTGCGGCCAGGCGGTGAAATAGGCAACATAGACCGGGATCTTCACCGGCACGTTGCGCGAGGAATGGCCCGCTGCCAGTTCGCGCCGGATGTCGTCAATGGTGGTGCCAAGCACGGCAGCCGCCATTTCGCGCGGTTGCTGCAGGCGCACGCAGCCATGCGAGAAGGCGCGCGCATCGCGGTTGAACAGCGATTTCGACGGCGTGTCATGCATGTAGATGGCGTGCTTGTTGGGGAACATGATCTTCAGTTCACCCAGCGCATTCGCCTCGCCCGGCGTCTGGCGCACATTGTAGGGAATGTTGGCGCCATGCGCGCCCCAGTCGATGGCGGATGACGGAATGCGCCGTCCCTTCGAATCGGTCACTTCGTAACCGGCCCTGTCCAGATAGCCCGGATCGTTGACGAGGCGCGGCAGCATCTCGTTGACGATGATGGAGCGCGGCACGCCCCAATAGGGATTGAACTCCACCCGCTCGATCTCGTCATAGAAGAAGGAGGTCTGGTTGGATTTCTTGCCCACCACGACCCGCATGGAAAGCTTCACATCGTCCTGTTCGTAATAGCGGACCATGAATTCGGGCTGGTTGATGAACACGCGGCGCGAACCGAGATCGTGCGGCAGCCAGCGCAGGCGCTCCAGCGCCAGGCGGATCTTCTCCATGCGGTCCGCCTTGGAGACCGGGCTGATCGCCGAGACGGTGCGCGGGCCGATGATCCCGTCCGGATTGAGCCCGCGCGCCTTCTGGATCGCCTTGACCACCGGCACGAGGTCCTGGGTATAGGTGTCGCTCTTGCGCGCCGCCATGATGGCGCGCCCGTGTTCGGCCATGATCTCCGGATTGCCGTCACGCCAGACGATTTCCATGAGCTTGGCGAATTCCGGGCTCTGGCCACCGGGGCGCAGCAGCAGCTTGCTGTCGACGATGATGTCGGCCTCGGCCTCCCGCCGGATCTTCGCCATGGCGGCGCGAAGGCTCTTGTACTCATCCCCGTGCGGCGCCTGCTCGGCCAGCCAGGCGCCGGCATCGTTGGTGACGGCCAGTTGCGACAGCGCCCTGGCGGGGTCGAACGGCAGCACCGGCAGGTCGTGATAGCCCGACAGCTTGTTGGGATCGACGCGGCCCGCAGCCACGTCGCGCGCATAGCGCAGCACCCGCGCCGACAGCGTCATCTCGAACCGGATGAGCGCCTGCAGTCGCCCGCCCATGTCGTCCATGGAGAAACCTTCGGTCGGCGCGATGACGGCGTAGTGCTCGGCGTCGAGCCCCTCATCGCCGGCACTCTCCAGCACCCGCAGCGCGGCACGCGCCCTCGCATTGGGACCGAAGCCGGACACCCAGATGAAATCCGGATTTGCCGCGTAGTGAGCGGCGATGGCCGCCGCGTCGGCCTTTTCCGCCGTCAGGTCGAAACCCTCCAGCGCCGGGGCGGCCGCGGCGAAACTCGCGCCGCCAGGCAGCGTCATACCCGGTTGCGCGGCGGCTGCGGCCACGACCTTCGCGAAGTCGACGCGCACCGGCGCAGCGGCCTGGTAGTTGAAATAGCGCGGGGCGGCGATCTTCGGAACGCTGACCACGCGCTTCTTGGGCGTGACCTGCGCCGGCGGTTGCGTCCGCTCCCTGCGGTCCGTCTCGAACCGGCCGCGGATGATCCGAGACAGCCAGTTTTCCTCCGCCTGAGCGGGGCTTGCCGGCAGGGCGGCGAACCCGGCGAAGGTAACGGCGGCGGCGAGGCAGAGGCGGGCAGTGAAGGTGCGAATCATCAAGACAGGTTCCCGGACTGGCTTGCCCGCAGGCCATGCGGGCGGGGCGGCGGGGCATGGCCCCGGGCAATGGCGGTCTATCCCACAATGATACGGATTTGAATCGAATTCGTTAAGGCCGCGGCCGGGAAAAGGCACCCGGCGCGCCTGACGATTGCGTGAAAAGGCCGGCCCGCGTTAACGGGCCGGCCGGATTGACAGTGAAGAGGCTGCAGGAAGGGCCGCTTCCCGCCCCGGTCACTTGACCAGGCGGAGCCGCGTGATGGATTCGGCGATCTTCTGGAAGGTGGTGTTCAGCGCCGACGCCGATGCCGCGTCGAAATAATGCGCGCTGCTGGAAGCGCAGTCCTGCAGGACCTTCTTTCCGTTCGCCGAAATCTCCTTGCCATAGGCAATGGAGAAGACCTCCACGCCGCGGCTCCGGGTGTGCTCGCAGGCTTCGCGTGTCCAGGCATCGGCCATGGGAACATCGTGATTGTCGTGGTACTCCTTGTATATGGACCCGTCGAGACGAGGCGCGACGTAATTGTCACCATCCGACATCACAATGAGGATTTTCCGGACCTGACCACCGCCCGCCGCCGACGGATCGGCGCCTTCCGTGAACGGCGCGACTGGCGAAAGAACCCGAAGCCCCCACATGACCCCATCTGCAATGTAAGTCTCTTCATACGGGTACAAAGCGTCAATGGTGTCGAGTACGTTCTGCTTCTTTTCGGTTAGCGGGAGAAGCGGAGTACCGCATCGCATGTTGACGATGCCCGGAAACCTGTAGTTGTCTGGCCACGAGGTGCGGTTAAAGGGCTCGTCCTGGAGCGCCAGCTTGTCAGTCTTTGTCCCTCGTGAACCGACACACCCGTACCACTCCAGGTCGACGCGAATTTCCGGGCCGATTTCGTCGTATTGGCACCTCCTAACATACTCCCAGACACCGTCCGTATCTTCGTAAACCATCTTGCATGAACCAGGGATTTCTACCATTTCCTTTCGCATGTCGTACCAGCGAGGGTCATCCGGCGGAGGTAGCTTCAACCATTTTTCGTTCTTGTATTGCGTACCGACCTTTACGTAGTCGTCGAACGGAACGACGCCGATTTTTACGTCGGCGTTTTCGTTGGCGGCATCAAACAAGGTGTTGGTGAAGTTCTTTGCCGCGATCTTCAAACCGCCGATCTTGTCATCAGCTTTCATGGACTTGGTAATGTCCAGCGCCATCGCCACTTCGATGATCTGGTCCTGTCCTGCCACGGCCACGGCCTTCACCTTGATCGTGTAGTCACGGTCCCAGATGGCGTGCATGATGAACGGATCGTAGGGCGCCTCGACCGTGACCTTGATTTCCCCGTTCACTTTACGCTCAAGGCGCTTCAGTTCCACCTTCTTCACCTCGGTATTGGCCCGGATGAACTGCCTGACCGCCTTCTCCTCAGGCATCTTGCCGTTGTCTTCATAGTAGCGCGCCGCCATCAGCACGCCGGCGTCTGCCGCGTTCTGCAGGCTGTCGCGCGTGGCATCCATGTTGGAATAATCCACAGCCATGGCGACACTGCCGATCAGCGGAATGGCCGCGACCGCGAACATGGTCACGAAATTGCCGCCCCGATCCCTCAGGAAGGGCAAGAACTTACCGTGGATTGTCATCCTGTTTCCCCAATATTACCGCACACAGGCACCATAATACAGGGGAACTGCAAACATCGAGTTCACGCGCAAGGTAAATTTCGACTTTTCATTTTGCAATTCGGAAATATTTAGCATTACAGAAACAACGAATACTTCGGAGCGGGGAGCACTCCGCCCGCCTCCCGCGCCCCGTCAGTGCATCGGCCATTCGGCGGGCTGGATTTTGCGCGCCGGTTCGCTAAACAGGGCGCAAACGCGCAAGCCTTGCCACCGGAGCAGACATCATGGCCGAGACATTCACCGCCGATCTCTTTCCCCTCTCCACGGATGAGACGCCCTGGCGCAAGCTGACCTCCGATTTCGTGTCCGTCGACACGTTCAAGGGTCAGGAGGTCCTCACCATCGAGCCGGAAGGGCTGCGCCTTCTCTCCGAAACCGCCTTCGCCGACATCAACCACCTGCTGCGCCCGGGCCATCTGGCGCAACTGGCGCATATCCTCGAAGACCCGGAAGCCACGGAGAACGACCGCTTCGTGGCCTATGACCTGCTGAAAAACGCCAACATCGCCGCCGGCGGCGTTCTGCCCATGTGCCAGGACACCGGCACCGCGATCATCATGGGCAAGAAGGGCCGCCGGGTCTGGACCGAGGGCGGCGACGCCGAGGCGCTCGGCCAGGGCGTGCTCGATGCCTATGAACGCAAGAACCTGCGGTATTCACAGCTGGCGCCCTTGAAGATGTTCGAGGAGAAGAACACGAAGAACAACCTGCCCGCCCAGATCGACATCTACGAGGAAGGCGAGGACGCCTACAAGTTCCTGTTCATGGCCAAGGGCGGCGGTTCGGCCAACAAGACCTTCCTTTACCAGGGCACGCCGTCGCTGCTGACCCACGACCGCATGATCGAGTTCCTGAAGGAAAAGATCCTGACGCTCGGCACGGCGGCCTGCCCGCCCTATCATCTCGCCATCGTCATCGGCGGCACCTCGGCCGAGATGAACCTGAAGACGGTCAAGCTCGCCTCCGCCCGTTACCTCGACGGATTGCCCACCCAGGGCTCCGAGACCGGCCATGCCTTCCGCGACCTGGAAATGGAAGCCGAGATTCACAAGCTGACGCAGCAGATGGGCGTCGGCGCGCAGTTCGGCGGCAAGTATTTCTGCCATGACGTTCGCGTCATCCGCCTCCCCCGCCATGGCGCATCGCTGCCCATCGGGCTCGGCGTGTCCTGCTCGGCCGACCGCCAGGCGCTCGGCAAGATCACGAAGGACGGCATCTTCCTGGAGAAGCTGGAAACCGATCCCGGCAAGTACATGCCCGACATCGACGAGGGCGCGCTGTCCGACCATGTCGTGAAGGTCGATCTCAACCAGCCGATGAGCGAAATCCTCGCCGAACTGACGAAGCACCCGGTCAAGACCCGGCTGTCGCTTTCCGGTCCGATCATCGTCGCGCGCGACCTGGCGCATGCGAAGATCCGCGAACGGCTGGAAAACGGCGAACCGATGCCGGACTACTTCAGGAACCACCCGATCTACTACGCCGGTCCGGCCAAGACGCCGGAAGGCTATGCATCGGGCTCCTTCGGCCCGACCACGGCGGGGCGCATGGACAGCTATGTGGACCAGTTCCAGTCCTTCGGCGGTTCCATGGTCATGCTGGCCAAGGGCAACCGCTCGCGCCAGGTGCGTGACGCCTGCGCCCGCCATCACGGCTTCTATCTGGGCTCCATCGGCGGCCCCGCCGCCCGTCTGGCCCAGGACTGCATCAAGAAGGTCGAGGTGGTGGAATATCCCGAACTCGGAATGGAAGCCATCTGGCGCATCGAGGTTGTCGACTTCCCCGCCTTCATCGTCATCGACGACAAGGGCAACGACTTCTTCAAGGAACTCAACCTCGGCTGAGGCCGCCGCGCGCGGTCCGGTCCCGGGGCGCATCCGGCGCCCCGTTCACCGCGTCCGTTTCTTCAGCCAGGCCTGCCAGCCGCTCTTCGACCCGTTGAAGACGTTGAGGTCGATATGATTGTCGACGCCGGAGGCAAGCCCGGTGCCCGAATACTGCCAGAAGGCGAATTCCCGGCCGGGATAGACCTTGCTGGGGTGCTCTGCCACCGCGCGCAGCCAGAAGGAATAATTCTTGAACTCGCCCCGCAAGTTGTCGGCATAGAAGTCCGGAGCCGTGTAGATCACCGGCTGCTGTCCGTAATGACGCTCCAGTTTTTCCATGAAGACCTTCATCTTGGCCAGCACCACCGCGCGCGAGGGACGCTTCGGACAGGTCTTGGAATGGGCGTTCCATTCCACGTCGATTACCGGCGGCAGGGTGCCCTTCTCTTTCGGCACATTGCGGATGAACCAGTCGGCCTGCACTTCAGCCACCGTGCACCAGTAGAAGAAGTGATAGGCACCGCGCGCAACGCCTGCCTTCTGGGCGCCGCGCCAGTTGCGCATGAAGCTGGGGTCGAGGTGGTCGCCGCCCTCGGTCGCCTTGATGTAGACGAAGTTGGCACCCTCCTTCTTCAGCTTCAGCCAGTCGATCTCGCCTTGCCAGCGCGACACGTCGACGCCGTGAACCGGATAGTCCTCTGGCTCCACCGGCCCGAAATTGACCGGCTTGGCATCGGAAAAACGCGGCTTGCGGATCGATTTTTCGATGGCCCTGACCGCCTTCTCCGGCGCGGGTGCCGCGGCAAGGGCCGCGATCTGGCGCTGCGTTTCGGCGCCCGGCGCGGCATGGTCCGGCGCGGGGGCGGCAGGCTCCGCATCAGCCTCGGCGGCCGGCCCGACCGCCTTGCCGGGCACCGGAATGCCGATGGACCCGGTGATCATGCCCGGCGATGGATCGAGTGCATCGACACCGCTGGACGATGTGCAACCGGCAACGAAAAGGGCGGCGATACAGACACAGGACGCGAAGATACGCACGCGGGACACCCGTTGTTTGGAAACTCGTTCACGCTTGAGGCTCGGCGCTTGCGGAGCGCACACGGGTCAGGGTTAGCGGTGAATGAATAATAAATCGCAAATGCAAAATTAACGCTCGTGGCAAGGCATCACGCGCGATCACATTCGTTCACGTTTTGTGATGAGGGTCATTGACTGCGCCGGTCAGCTTGGCATTCTGGCGGTTCATTCGCTGTTGTTCGCCGCTCTATACCCGGACCGTAAATCATGATCCTACGTCTGTTCACCGCCTTCGCCCTTGCAATGGGACTCTCCATGCCCCTGGCAGTTTCCATGCCGGGTGTGGCATCCGCGGAGTCCGGCTTCGCGCAATTCATTCGCGGCGGCCAGCCGCGCGTGCGGCACGGCCGTCATGCCTCCGACAAGTCGCCGATCCCGCGCGAGACGGTCCGCTCCGACCTTCCCGCCAACACCATCCTCGTCGATACGTCCGAGCGCCGCCTTTACTTCGGCCTCGGCAATGGCAAGGCCCTGAAATATGGCGTCGGCGTCGGCCGCGAGGGCTTCACCTGGCAGGGCCGCCACAGCGTCACGCGCAAGGCCGAGTGGCCGGGCTGGACGCCGCCGAAGCAGATGATTGCCCGCGAGGCGCGCAAGGGCCGCAAGCTGCCCGCCTACATGGAAGGCGGACCCAACAATCCGCTCGGCGCACGCGCCCTCTACATCGGTTCGACGTTGTACCGCATCCACGGCACCAATCAGCCCTGGACGATCGGCCAGGCCATGTCGTCGGGTTGCATCCGCATGGCCAATGATGACGTCATCGACCTCTACAACCGCGTCGGCGTCGGCACGAAGGTCGTCGTTCGCCACTGAGCGCATGACGGCCGGCCCGGAGGATCCGCGAGATACCCGCCTTGCAAGCACCGGCGGCCGGGCATACCTTGCCCGTCGCCGGTTCGCAGCATGGAGGGACGTGACGTGAAGATGAAGCGCGGGATCAAGGAGATGCTGGCCGAGGCCGATGCCGCGATCGTGGCGCTGACGCCGCAGGAGGCGGCCGAGGCGGCAAAGGATGACAATGTCCTGCTGGTCGATATTCGCGACGTGCGCGAACTCCAGCGCGACGGCGCCGTGCCCGGCGCATGGCATGCCCCGCGCGGCATGCTGGAATTCTGGGTCGATCCCGACAGCCCGTACCACAAGCCGGTCTTCGCCTCGGGCAAGCGGTTCATCTTCTTCTGCGCCGGCGGCCTGCGTTCGGCCCTGACGACCAAGACGCTTCAGGACATGGGCCTGGAACCGGTTGCCCACGTTACCGGCGGCTTCGGCGCCTGGCGCGATGCCGGCCTGCCGGTCGAGGAATACCGGAAGAAACCCTGATTCGGTCCCTTTTCTCCCGGCGCGGCGCTCAAGGGCATCTGCAAGTCGCATTCCGGGCCGTTTCTTGATCCCGCGCAATGCAGGGTGGCAGCCTTGATGCTGTTTGGAGAGACATGCCGCCGGGTGTGGCGGCCATGAAGAGGGAGGCACGTTCCATGTATTCGACCATTCTCGTCCCGGTGGACCTGGCCCATGCGGACAAGCTGGAGAAATCGCTGGAAGCGGCTGCGCGCCTGGCGAAGCTGGACAATGCCCGCATCGTCTATTGCGGCGTGACGGCGGGAACGCCCGGCGCCGTGGCGCACAACCCGGAGGAATTCGGCCAGAAACTCGAAGCCTTCGCGGCCGGACAGGCCGGCAAGTCGGGCGTGGAATGCAGCGCCCTCGCCATGACGAGCCACGATCCGGCGACCGACCTGGACAAGGCACTGATGCAGGCCATCGAGGACAGTGGCGCGGACCTTGTGGTCATGGCCTCCCATGTGCCCGGCGTGATCGACCATTTCGTCACCTCGAATGCCGGCTGGCTCGCCACCCATGCCGACATTTCGGTGATGGTCGTGCGGTAACAAGCGGTTTCAGCGGACGGTGCAGGCGCCCGCGAAACCGCTATGTCCGGCGCCTGGGCTCGCGTGACAGGCCCCTGGCGGCGAGTTCGTCGAGATAGGCCTGCCATTTCTTCTCCATCGCCTGCCCGTGCTCGCGGAACCAGGCCCAGGTGAAGATGCCGGTGTCGTGCATGTCGTCGAAGGCAACGCGGATCGCGTAATTGCCGACCGGCACGATGGTCATGATGGCGACATCGCGCTTGCCGCCGATGATCTTGCGCTCGGATGGCGAATGGCCCTGCACCTCGGCGCTGGGTGACATCACGCGCATCATCTCCGCGCTGAAGGAATAGGATGCGTCGGCAAAGGTCACGGTCAGCGTTCGCTTGTCCTTCGACAGCCGGATTTCCGTTGGCGCTTCCATGAATGCCCCCTTCCCTTCGCTTTGGAGATGCCCGTGCAGGGAAATGATGCCTTTTGCGCGAAAGGACAAGGCCGTGTCGCGTCCCTGCCCTTGAAAAGCCGCGACGGCTGGCCAAAATGCGGGTAACAAGCAGACAGGCTTTGCTGCGGGAACTGGCCGCAAGACAAAGCATGAGGGAAGGAATGCCATGTCCGCCGCCGGAACTTCCATGATCGACCCGTTCGGCCGTGCCGTCACCTATCTGCGCGTCTCGGTGACGGACCGCTGCGATTTCCGCTGCACCTATTGCATGGCCGAGGACATGACCTTCCTGCCCAAGAAGGACCTGCTCTCGCTGGAGGAACTCGACCGGCTCTGCACCGCCTTCATCGACAAGGGCGTGCGCAAGCTGCGCCTGACCGGCGGCGAGCCGCTGGTGCGCAAGAACATCATGCACCTGATCCGGCAATTGTCCCGCCATCTCGATTCCGGCGCGCTGGAAGAATTGACGCTGACGACAAACGGTTCCCAGCTTGCCCGCTTTGCCGATGAACTGGCCGATTGCGGCGTCAGGCGGATCAATGTCTCCGTCGACACGCTGGACCGCGACAAGTTCCGCCAGATCACCCGCTGGGGCGACCTTGCCAAGGTCATGGAGGGCATCGAGGCGGCCGAACGCGCCGGCCTGAAGATCAAGCTCAACGCCGTGGCGCTCAAGGGTTTCAACGATACGGAAATCCCGGACATGCTGCGCTTCGCCCATGGCCGCGGCATGGACCTGACCGTGATCGAGACCATGCCCATGGGCGAGATCAGCGAGGACCGCACCGACCAGTATCTACCGCTGTCGCAATTGCGCGCCGACCTCGAACAGCAGTTCACGCTGACAGACATTCCCTTCCGCACCGGCGGGCCGGCCCGCTATGTGGAGGTGAAGGAAACCGGCGGCAAGCTGGGCTTCATCACGCCCATGACGCATAACTTCTGCGAAAGCTGCAACCGCGTGCGCATCACCTGCACCGGCACGCTCTACATGTGCCTCGGTCAGGACGACGCCGCAGACCTGCGCGCCCCGCTTCGTGCCTCGGAGGGCAATGAATTGCTGTCGGCGGCCATCGACGAGGCCATCGGCCGCAAGCCCAAGGGCCATGACTTCGTCATCGACCGCACGCACAACCGTCCGGCCGTTTCGCGCCACATGAGCGTGACCGGCGGCTGATCCATCAGGGTGGCCCATCCGTCACTTCAGTTTTCTTCGCTTTTCAGGAAGCCGAAAGCCGTCTAACGCGGGAAGACGCTGACCGGACAGCACGGGCCGCATGGGGCGCCCTGCCGGGTCTTGGCTTGCGTGATTCTCGGTAAAACCGGTGCTCCTGACGCCCAATACCCGCGCCGCCCTGTTCATGACGCTGTCCATGGCGGCCTTCCTCGTCAACGACATGCTGACCAAGCTGGCCTCGCAATCGGTCAGCATGGGACAGGTCATGCTCGTGCGCGGCATCTTCGCTTCAGCCATGATCCTCTGGCTCGCCTGGCGCAACACGCCCGCCGGAAGCCTGCGCAAGCTGGCAAACCGGATGGTATTCCTGCGCACCGGTGGCGATGTCCTGGCCACCGTGTCCTATCTCGTTGCCCTGGCCAATGCCCCGCTCGTCTCCGTGGCCTCGCTCTTCCAGGCCCTGCCGCTGGCCGTCACCATGGGTGCGGCCATCGTGTTCCGCGAACCGGTTGGATGGCGGCGCTGGAGCGCAATTGCGGTCGGCTTTATCGGTGTCCTGATCATCCTGCGCCCCGGCTTCGGCGCCTTTTCCGTATGGTCCGCGCTGGTTCTCGCCACGGTCTTCTTCTGCACCGTCCGGGATCTCGCGACGCGCGCCATCCCCGCCGACGTGCCCTCGTTGCAGATCTCCGCTCTCACCGCCGTCTCTGTCATGCTCACCGGCGGCATATTGGTCCTCCCCATGGGCGGCTGGCAGCCGATGGAGGCCCCTGTTCTGGCCATCCTGCTCGCGGCCGCGGTGTTCGTCATGATCGGCTACCAGACGCTGACGCTGGCCATGCGGGCCGGCGACCTGTCGGCATCTGCGCCCTTCCGCTACACCGCGCTCGTCTGGGCGGCCCTGTTCGGCTATCTCGTCTTCGGCGAGGTGCCAGACTGGCCCACCGCGGCCGGTGCCTTGCTCATCATCGGTTCCGGCATCTTCACCATCTATCGCGAGCGCAAGCGCAAGGACGCCGCCCCGGTCGTGGCCGAGAGCACGGCGAGGACAGGCGCCCGCGGCCTGTGAAAGCAGGAGCTTCTCAGACGAACCGCTTGGACTTCCGGAACGCTTCCAGCGCCGCGCGCTCGGCCTCGATCTCGGCAAAGACGAAATCGTGGAACGCCTTGATCTTCGGCGTCTCCAGCGTTTCCGGCAGGCAGCAGAAATAGAAACTGGCCTGCGCCCGCATCATCATGTCGAACGGTGCGACGAGACGGCCCGACGCGATATCGCGCTGGGCCAGGAACAGCCGCCCCAGCACGATGCCGGCGCCGTCGATCGCGGCCTCCAGCGCGTGGTCGGAATGGGAGAAGCGAGGCCCGCGCGTGCTGTCGACATTATACACGCGCATCTTCTTCAGCCATTCGCCCCAGCCGACATTGCCCGGCAGGAAGGAAGCCGAATCGTCATGCAACAGCGTGGTCCGGCCGAGATTCTCCGGCGCCAGCGAGCCTCCCAGCTGTTCCAGCAGGCGTGGCGACATCAGTGGCAGAACCGCTTCATCCGTCAGCGGCTCCACATGCAGGCCCGGATAATTGCCACCGCCGAAACGGATGGTCACGTCCACCTCTTCGGTCCGCAGGTCCGTCAGCCGCAGGCCGGCGGAAATGCGCAACTCGATATCCGGCCAGGTCTCGATGAACCGGTGCACGCGCGGGGACAGCCATTTCGACGCCGTTGCCGGACCGGTCGAGACGGTCAGCACGTTGGGCGGCGTTTCCGGCCGGAGCCGCGCCATGGTCGAGTGGAGGCGCTCGAAGGCGTCTGATATGCCCGGCGCCACGCGCTCGCCATGCTCGGTCAGTTCCACCGCCCTGTTGAGCCGGCGGAACAACGGCGTCTGGAGAAAGTCCTCCAGCTGGCGGATCTGGTAGGAAAGCGCCGACGGCGTGACATGCAGTTCCTCGGCCGCCTTCTGGAAGCTCATGTGCCGGGATGCCGCCTCGAAGGCGCGCAAAGCATTGAGCGGTGGCAATCGGTAAGCCATGGTTCACTTCAAATTTCCTGATGCGGTTCATGCAGATTACCCGTTTGCCGCAAGCCCGGCAATCGCCCAGTTTGATCCTGTCACAACGACAGGCCCTCCCAAGCCTTTGACCCGCAGGAGAACCGGAATGCTCTACAACCCCATGACAAACCGCCGGATCCCGCTCGATGCCGTCAGTTTCTACACCCGCGAGGCGCGCCGCGAGCAGTCGCGCGCTTTCGCACGGGCGATGGATCTGGTCTTCGGACGGCGGTGACGCCGGACACGACACATTCAAGGATTTCAACCGTCCCGGTGCCACGCTCCGGGACGGTCGTTTTCATGTCCGGCGGGGTGGATTTGCAGCGTGACCTCCTCCCTCAAAACGGATAAAGCGGGCGCCATGTCCTCGCTCGCCGCCCCCGCTCCCGTCCGCGCCCCCCATATTGGCGTTCTCGTGCTTTGCGCGGCGGTCAACCCGCTCTCGCTCAACATCTTCATTCCCTCCATGCCGGGAATGGCGGCGGAGTTCGGCGTGCCCTACGCCACCATCCAGCTCGGCCTCTCGCTCTATCTGGTGATGACGGCCGGGATCACACTGATTGCCGGCCCGCTGTCCGACCTCTTCGGCCGGCGGCCGTTGATCGTCGGTGGCTTCCTGCTCTTTGTGGCCGGCACGGTCATGACCCTGATGGCCGACAGCGCCTCGCTCTTCCTGGCTGGCCGGATCGTCCAGGCCGCCTCGGCGACGGGCATGGTCCTGTCGCGTGCCATCGTGCGCGATCTCTACGGCCGCGACATGGCGGCATCCATGATCGGCTATGTCACCATGGGCATGGCTGTCGCGCCCATGGTCGGCCCCGCCGTCGGCGGCCTGCTCGACGATCTCTACGGGTGGCGCGCCAGCTTCCTGTTCCTCGGCGTTCTCGGCCTGATGGCCACGCTGGTCGTCATGGCCCGCCTGCCCGAGACCAATGCCGGACGCGGCCAGCCGCTGGCACGCCAGTTCGCCAGCTACGCGGAACTGCTCTCCTCCGGGCCATACTGGATCTTCGCCGGGTCCGGGGCTTTCGCGGCCTGCATCTTCTTCGGCTTTCTGGGGGGCGGTCCCGCCATCGCCAGCCACTACCTGGCCATGACGCCGACAGCTTATGGCCTCTGGTTTGCCGCAACGGCAGTCGGCTACATGATCGGAAACTTCATCGCGGGCCGCTTTTCGCGCCGCATCGGCCTTGCCCGCATGCTTCTGACCGGCGCTGCGACGTCCATGATCGGCGCCGTGCTTCCCTTGATCCTGCTTGGCTGGATGGATATCCGCCTGCCGGTCGCCCTGTTCGGACCGACGATCCTGATCGGGATCGGAAATGGCATGACCATACCGAACGCCACCGCTGCCGCCGTTTCCGTCAAGCCCGATTCGGCCGGCGCGGCATCCGGCCTGATGGGCTCGCTGCAGGTCGGAAGCGGCGCGCTGGCCTCTGTCCTGTGCGGCATCATGGCAGGAAACGGCAGCGGGGTTGTAGCCTTCGGGGCCATGCTCGCCGCCTTCGGCCTTGTCGCTTTCCTCGTCGCATACCGCGCGTGGCGGTTTGCCCGCCATCCCGAGTGAGGCGGCAAGCCCTTGCGGTGGCCCCGCGCCTGGCCGATAGTCCGGCCATGCTGACACGGCTCGACCCATTCAGGTCCGGACCTCCATGCCCGTGAAACCGGCCGGACTGATCCTCGCCGGCGGCTTGTCCCGGCGCATGGGCGGCGGCGACAAGGCGCTGCTGCCGCTTGCCGGCAAACCCATGCTGGCCCACGTGATTGCCGCGCTTGAGCCACAGGCGTGTCCGCTCGCCGTCAATGCCAATGGCGACCCGTCGCGCTTCGCCGCCTTCGGCCTGCCGGTCGTGCCCGACACGATCGAAGGCTTTGCCGGACCGCTGGCGGGCATCCTTGCCGGACTGGATTGGTGCGCGCGCCTGGAGCCTGCCCCGTCCTGCCTCGTGACCGTGCCAGCGGACACGCCTTTCCTGCCGCACGACCTTGCCGCAAGCCTCGCGGCGGCCGCGTCACCCGGCGCGCCCTGCGTGGCAGTGTCCGGCGGCCGCGTTCATCCTGTCGCCGCCCTCTGGCCTGTCGCCATGCGGGATGACATCGCCGCCTTCCTGAGCCAGCCGGACAATCGCAGCGTCATGGTCTTCCTGCGAAGCCACGCCTTCACGACGGCCGACTTCCCCTGCCCGGAAGGGTGCGACCCCTTCGCCAATGTCAACACGCCGGAGGACCTCGCAAGGGCCGAGCACCGTCTCGCAGGGTGTGATTGACATGGCGCCTCCGGTCTTCGGAATTTCCGGCTGGAAGAATTCCGGCAAGACGACGCTCACCGAACGCCTCATCGCGGGCTTCGCGCAACACGGCCTGGCCGTGTGCTCCGTCAAGCACAGTCATCATCCCGTCATGGCGGAAGATCCGGGCACCGACAGCGTCCGCCATGCGAACGCCGGCGCCGTGGCCACCGCCCTGGTCTGGCCCAGCGGATGGATGCTGGACGGCATGCTCATGGATGAGGCCGAGCCCGAACTTGCCGCCGTGCTGGCCTGCCTTCCGGCCTGTGATCTCGTTCTGGTGGAAGGTTTCAAGTCCGCGCCCCATGACAAGATCGAGGTGCGGCGCGCGGGTCAGCCCGACGCCCGCCCGCTTGAAGACCGGGTTCCGGGCATCGTCGCCATAGCCGCAGACCATGTGGTCGAAACCGCGCTGCCCTGCTTCGCGCTCGACGATACGGATTCAATCATGGCGTTTATCGCGCGCCGGTCAGCGCTCCCCCTGCCCCTGGGGAAGCCCGGATCGGGCGGCGTTTCCTGACCATGTGTTCAAAAACGCGGTTGCATTTGGCCGCCAAAACGGCTCACTATCCACGTTAACGCACCCGTTTGCAGGTGCGGTCGAGGGCTCTTCCGGGATGCCCGTAAAAACAACCGCCAGAGAGGTACACGATGTCCTTTTCCACCCGCTTCAAACTCGGTCTCGCAACGGTGGCCATTTCATTGGCCCTCGGGTCCGCCCATGCCCAGGACAAGATGAAGCTGAAGATCGGCACCGAGGGCGCATACCCGCCCTTCAACAACCTCGAATCCGACGGCACGCTGACCGGCTTCGACATCGACATCGCCAAGGCCCTGTGTGAGGAGATGAACGCCGACTGCGAATTCGTCACCCAGGACTGGGACGGCATCATTCCGGCCCTCCAGGCGGGCAAGTTCGACGCGATCATCGCCTCCATGTCGATCACCGACGAACGCAAGGAAAAGGTCGATTTCACGAACAAGTATTACAACACGCCGCCGGCCATCGTCGCGCCGAAGGACACCGACATCGGGGGCGTGAGCAAGGAAGACCTCGCCGACAAGGTCATCGGCGTGCAGGGTTCGACAACCCACTCCAACTATGCCGAGGCGACCTATACCGATTCCGACGTGAAGCTGTATCCGACAGCCGACGAATACAAGCTGGACCTCGTCAACGGGCGCCTCGACGCCGTCAATGACGACATCATCGTGCTCAAGGAGTTCCTGTCCACGCCGGAAGGCGATTGCTGCAAGGTCGTGGGCACGATCACGCCTGATCCCGCCATCCATGGCGAGGGCGCGGGCATCGCGATCCGCAAGGGCGAGACGGAACTGGCCGAGAAGTTCAACAAGGCCATCGACGCCATCCGCGCCAACGGAAAATACAAGGAAATCAACGACAAGTACTTTGACTTTGACGCCTACGGCGGCTGAGCGGCCTTGACGGGGCAATAGCCGGCACCGGCGCGCCTGGGGGGGCGCCGGTGCTATCAAGGGGGGGTGCCGCCAGACCATGGAAAACGCTGCCACGCTCCTGTCCTGGGGTGCCGAGGGCTGGGCTGACGAGATCGCCGCAGGCATCGTGGTGACGGTGAGCCTTGCCCTGGCGACATTGCCCTTCGGAATGCTGCTCGGCTTTTTCATCGCACTCGCCAAGCAGGCAGAAGAGCCGAGCCTGAGGCTGGCGGCCAACATCTACACCACGATCTTCCGCGGCCTGCCGGAACTGCTGACGCTGTTCCTTGTCTATTTCGGCGTGCAGATCGGGCTGACGGAGGCCATGAAGGCCCTGGGCTTCTCCGAAGGCGTCGAGGTCAATTCCTTCGTCGCCGGCATGTTCGCCCTGGGCGTGGTCTTTTCCTCCTATGCCTCGGAGGTCTTTCTCTCAGCCTTTCGCGCCATTCCGAAGGGCCAGTATGAAGGCGGCTATGCCGTGGGCCTTTCCTGGGGGCAGACCATGCGCCTTGTGGTCCTGCCGCAACTGGTCCGCATCGCCCTTCCCGGCCTGGCCAATCTCTGGCTGGTCCTGCTCAAGGACACCGCGCTCGTCTCCGTCATCGGTCTGTCAGACATCCTGCGCCAGACCGGCATTGCCGCACGGGTGTCCAAGGAAGCCTTCCTCTTCTACGGCATCGCCTGCCTGCTCTACCTCGCGCTCGCCATGATCTCCTCCATCGGCATTTCCGCGATCGAACGCCGGGCAGCGAGGGGGACGGTGCGATGAGCATGGCAACAGACAGCCGTCCGCGCCTCGAGCGCCCGCCTGCCCCGCCGCGGCCCTGGACGCGGGGGCGCGTCACCGGCTGGGTGCTGGTCGGCCTGTGGGCATTGGCCGGCCTCGGCTTCGTGATCTATCTCTACAATGCCTGGAACATCGACCTCGTCGAGAAATACGGCCCGCGCTACTGGTCCGGCCTCAAGACCACCATCGTGCTGGTCGGCCTTTCGCTCATCGCCGGCGCCATCCTGTCACTGCCGGTTGCCTTGGCCCGACTGTCACGCAACCCACTCGTCAACGGTATCGCCTATGCCTATGTCTATTTCTTCCGCGGCACCCCGCTGCTGGCACAGGCCTTCCTGATCTATTACGGCATAGGGCAGTTCTCCGCCGAACTGCGGTCCATCGGTCTCTGGTGGTTTTTCCGCGATGCCTGGAATTGCGCGTTCCTGGCGTTCACGCTCAATACCGCCGCCTATCAGGCCGAGATCTTGCGCGGCGCCATCCAGTCCGTGCCGAAGGGACAATGGGAAGGCGCCGCCTCGCTCGGGATCAGGCCCTGGTATACCTTCCTGCGGATCATCCTGCCGCAGGCCCTCATCGTCGCGCTGCGCCCCTACGGCAACGAGATCATCCTGATGATCAAGGGGTCCGCCATCGTCGCGATCATCACCGTCTACGACCTTATGGGCGAGACACGACGCGCCTTTTCGCGCACCTTCGATTTCCAGACCTATCTGTGGGCCGCGGTCATCTACCTTGCCATCGTGGAAACCCTGCGCAATGTCTGGGACCTCATCGAGAAACGCTTGACGCGCCATCTGATCCGGTGAAAAGCCGGTTTGTTTTCAACGCCCTGTTTCCAGAAACGGACTCAGTGCGCTAAACAGGTCCAGCACGCCCCCAGGGCTTAATCGCTATCGCACCGGAGGAAGACCCGCCATGGCAAAAGTCGCGTTCATCGGTCTCGGCGTCATGGGTTATCCCATGGCCGGCCACCTGAAGACGAAAGGTGGCCATGACGTCACTGTCTACAACCGCACCACGGCCAAGGCCGAGAAATGGGTGGCCGAGTTCGGCGGCGCCCATGCGCCGACGCCCGCGCAAGCGGCCGCGGATTGCGATTTCGTCTTCTCTTGCGTCGGAAATGACGACGACCTGCGTTCCGTGACCACCGGCGAGGACGGTGCGTTTTCGGCGATGAAGCCCGGCGCCATCTTCATCGACAACACCACGGCTTCGGCCCACGTGGCCCGTGAACTGGCTGCTGTCGCGGCGGATCGCGGTTTCGGTTTCATCGACGCGCCGGTATCCGGCGGCCAGGCTGGCGCGGAAAACGGCGTCCTGACCGTCATGTGCGGCGGCGATGAGGAAACCTTCGCCCGCGCCCGGCCCGTGATCGACGCCTTTGCCCGCATGGTCGGCCTGATGGGTCCGGCCGGTGCCGGCCAGTTGACAAAGATGGTCAACCAGATCTGCATTGCCGGCCTCGTCCAGGGCCTCGCGGAAGGCATTCATTTCGCGAAGAAGGCCGGCCTCGACGTCGAGAACGTGATTGACGTCATCTCCAAGGGCGCTGCCGGGTCATGGCAGATGGAAAACCGCCACAAGACCATGAACCAGGGCAAGTACGACTTCGGCTTCGCCGTGGACTGGATGCGCAAGGACCTCGGCATCGTGCTGGAGGAAGGCAACGCGAACGGCGCCTCTCTGCCCGTCACCGCCCTCGTCGACCAGTTCTACAAGGACGTGCAGTCGATGGGTGGCGGCCGCTGGGACACCTCCAGCCTGCTGGCACGACTGGAAAGGAAATAGGTCTCACGCCTCGTCGCGGACCGGCGTGTTGCGGGTCCAGATGAAGGCGAGGACAGCGCAAAGCGTGACTGCCTGGACCGCCAGCACCCAGAGCGGCAGGGCCATGAAGACCGAAAGCGCCAAGGCCGCGGCGATTGCCGCGGTCGCCGCCTTCTTGGCGCGCGGCGAAATCGCCCGGTTGTCGCGCCAGTCGCGGATGGAGGGACCGAAGGCGGGATGGCCGACCAGCCAGGCCTCGAAACGCGGCGAGGAGCGGGAAAACAGGAAGGCGGCGAGGATCAGGAACGGGGTTGTCGGCAGCAACGGAAGCGCCACGCCCGCCAGGCCGAAAGCCAGCGCCACCATTCCTCCCGTGAACCAGACCGGTCGCATGTCCTGCCTCCGAGCATCTGCCCTGCAGATCTGTTTTGCATTCCGGAATCAACATAGGACCGCCGGGCGGCGGCACAAGGGCACACCGCGGGACCGGACAGCAAGCCGCACCTTGATCGTTTGACGCCGTCGCGCCGATTGGCCAGACTTCCCGTGAACCGGATGGGCAGTCCGACGGACCGGTAGGCATGGGGCGCACTTGCGATGACAATGGATCGATCCGCGACCGTGGAAAGCATCCTGCACGAACTGGCGTCGATGGAATCGGATCGGAACAAGGCCGGCATGGCGCGCTATGGCATCCGCACCGACAAGGCCTTCGGGGTGCCGAATTCGATCCTGCGGCCGATGGGCCGCCAGATCGGGCGCAATCACGCCCGCGCGCTTGACCTGTGGGAAACCGGATGGCGCGAGGCCCGCCTGCTGGCCGCGTTCACGGCGGAGAAAAGAAAGCTGACACGGCAGCAGGCGGAAAGCTGGGCAGCGGATTTCGACAGTTGGGAAATCGTCGACGGCACCGCGGACCTGTTTGCCGACACGGATTTCTGGCCGGAGCTCGTGGCGGGTTTCGCCGCCGACGAGCGCGAATTCGTCCGCCGCGCCGCATTCGCAACGCTGGTCTGGGCCTGTGTCCACCGCAAGAAGGAACCGGACGGGACGTTCATCGACTGGCTGCCGCTGATCGAACGCCATGCCACGGATCCGCGCAACTTTGTCCGCAAGGCGGTCAACTGGGCCCTGCGCCAGATCGGCAAACGCTCCATGGCATGCCATGGTCCCGCACTCGCACTGGCCGAACGCCTTGCCGCAAGCAAGGATGCCACCGCGCGCTGGATCGGCCGCGACGCGGCACGCGAGTTGCAATCGGACAAGACGCTCGCACGATTGCAAAGGCACAAGGCAAGGCCGCACACGGAAAGGTCAGCCTCTTGAAACCGGACGCGCCCATGGCCCGCCTTCTGACCCTTATCGTCATGATCCTGTTGACGGCTGTCCCGGTCGCAGCCGTTCCGCTCCCGCCCGCACCGGCCCCCGCAATGAAGCTTTCCACCGCGCCCCTGCCCGTCTTCAGCCTGCGTGATCCCGGTCAGGGTTTCGCCGCACTGGCCGGACGGATGGCAGATGTCTCCGGCTTCGTTCTTCCGGTCGATCATGACGAGGACCAGGTCTACCGCTTCGTCCTCGTGCCATGGGCGGGTGCCTGCAGCCACATGCCGGCGCCGCCGGCCGATCAGGTCATCCTCGTGACGCCGGAAATACCCTTCACGCTGGCCGAAATCTATCAGCCGGTGACTGTCACCGGCATCGTGCGCGAGCGCCATGAAATCTCGCAGCTTTTCATCCTCGATGGCGTGGCGCGGGTGGAATCAGGCTTTGTGATGTCCGTTGCCCGGATCCGCCTGCATGACCGCACCATTCCGGACGTCCCGCAGGCGCCCCCCACGGCATCGCCATGGAAATTCCTGAAACCGGATGCGCGATGAAGGCTTTGCGTCAGAACCCCTCGGCGGCTTCCTTCGTGATCTCGTTGAGCAAGGTGTTGACCGGATCGCGGCCGGCACCTTCCGGCAGCTTGCGGTGTCCCACGACCACTTTGCCGGGGTTGTCCGCCGTCTCGTAGACAAACACGACATAGGGACAATAGGCGATGTCGCCGATATCGGCCTCCATCACCTGACGCGACACGACAGCCGAGCAGAAGGTGAAGAATTCGGCATCCTTGTAGAGCGCCTTGCTGGCGCCGACGTCTCCGGCGGTGCGCTTCAGCATGTCGCCGATGAAGCCGTGATAGTCGATCTTGTACCCCCGGTTCACGATGGCGTCGTTCACCGCCTGCGCCGTGTCGGCAAAGGCGTTGTCCGTCGTCACGGTGAAAACGTCGTCACCGGCGGCCAATGCGGGGCTGACTGCAAGGCCGGCAATCACGGCATACACGAACTGTCTCATGGTGCTCCTCCCTTGAGGCGGGGAAATGTGAAAACATAGGGAATAATGAATACGCCACGCCTGTGGTCAACCCGCTGCGGCAAAACGTCTTGGACTTTCGTACAATATCGGCCTCGCGCATTGAACGAAGGTCGAATCTGATGAATGATACTGCCTAAGCACACAGAGAAGTGCAGTATATTTCATTAGTCCAGACCTGAGGGAGGAAATCATGGACTTCAAGGCCCTTGCGGCAAGCGCCGCACTTTCCGTTGTCTTGTGTACGGGCGCATTTGCCCAATCCGCCGAAGACCTCAAGATGGACGCCTCCACGCCGGGAGACATCCTGACCTATGGCATGGGGCACGGACAGCAGCGATATTCGCCGCTCGACCAGATCAACCGGGACACGGTGAAGCGCCTCGTTCCGGTGTGGAACTATTCGCTCAACGATGCCCGTGGCCAGGAGACATTCCCGCTCGTCATGGACGGGGTCATGTATGTGACGTCGCACAATGCGACAGCGGCCATCGACGCCCGGACGGGCAAGCAGATCTGGAAGACGATGGTGGAATATCCGGCGGAAACGCCGCGTGTGGCCTGCTGCGGCATCGTCAACCGCGGCGCCGCCATCTACGAGGGCAAGCTCTTCCGCACCACGCTGAATGCCAATGTCGTGGCGCTTGATGCCAAGACCGGCGCGGAACTCTGGTCGACCAATTCCATCGACTTCAAGACCGGCTATTCGATGACGGTCGCCCCGCTGGTGGCCGATGGCGTGGTCATCGTCGGCGTATCGGGCGGCGAATACGGCATCCGCGGCTATATCGAGGGTTACGACCCGAACTCGGGCGAGCGCCTGTGGCGCACCTATACCATTCCCGAACCCGGCCAGCCGGGCTCCGAGACATGGCCGTCCGACAGCGACGCCTGGAAGAATGGCGGCGGCCCGGCCTGGCTGACGGGCACCTATGACCCCGAACTCAACACCGTTTTTTGGGGTGTCGGCAATGCGGGCCCCTGGAACGCGGGCGTGCGTCCGGGCGACAACCTCTACACCGGCTCCATGCTGGCGCTCGATCCGAAGACCGGCGCCATCAAGTGGCACTACCAGTTCACGCCCAACGATCCGTTCGACTATGACGGCACGAACGAACTGGTCATGGCCGACATGGACGGCAAGAAGGTCGTGATGCAGGCCAACCGCAACGGCTTCTTCTACGTCATCGACCGCACCAACGGAAAGCTCGTTGCCGCCAACAAGTTCATCGACCGCGTCGACTGGGCCGACAGCATCGACCTTGAAACCGGAAAGCCGGTCGAGACGGACGTCGCATCCAAGGCGCGCTCCGGCGAACAGGTGCAATTCTGGCCATCCGCCTTCGGCGGCAAGAACTGGTCGCCCATGTCCTACAACCCGGACATGCAGACCGCCTTCGCCAATACGCTCAACATCGGCATGAACTACAAGGCCGTGGAGCCGCAATACCGTGCCGGCGTGTTCTACTTCGGCGCAGACTTCTCGTGGGCATGGCCCGAGGGCGACCGTGGCTACCTGCGCGCCATCGATCCCATGACGGGTGAGACGAAGTGGAAGGACGGCACCGCGATCCCGCGCATGGCAGGCGTACTCTCCACCGGCGGCGGACTGGTCTTTACCGGCCAGATGACCGGCGAGTTCGAGGCATTCAATGCCGAGAACGGCGAGAAGCTCTGGCAGTTCCAGACAGGCTCCGGCATCGTCGGCCAGCCCGTGACCTGGGAAATGGACGGGGCGCAATACATCACCGTCGCCTCCGGCGTCGGCGCTGTCTATGCGCTCTTTTCCGGCGACGAGCGGCTGGCGAGCGTTCCCGCCGGCGGTTCCATCTGGACCTTCAGGCTGATGGGTGAATGACCGGATGAAGCACATCGCATTCGCATTCTGGCTTCTGGCGCTGCTCGCAGCGCCGGTTGCCGCCCTGGCAACGGACGGAGACAACCTCATTCCGGACGTGTCCAAGGGCACATCGCTCTACAAGCAGTTCTGTTCGCATTGCCATGGCATCAACATGGTCAATTCCGGCGCATCCTCCTTCGACCTGCGCAAGTTTCCGCAGGACCAGAAGGACCGCTTCGTCACCTCCGTGACGAAAGGCAGGGGCGACATGCCGGCCTGGGGCGATATCCTGCTGCCCGAGGAAGTGGAGAACCTTTGGCTCTACGTCGTCACGCGCGGCGGCAAGGAACCGCCGCCGGCCAGGGCGGCCACACCCGGGCCACCCGGGCAAGGGGACAGGAAAGCGTCACTCGGCACGATTACGGAAGGCAGGCTAACCGCCTGCCTTCCCTCCAATGGGGGAGCGTTTTCACGCCGGCGCCACCAGGGCGGTGCCGGACTGGATTATGTCCTGTCGGAAGCGCTGGCCGCCCGCCTTGGCCTCGGCTTCGATGTCGTCTGGTTCGAGAGCGAACCGGAGGAGGAATCCGACCCCGTCCGCGAAACCTATGCCCTGCTTTCGCACCGGATCTGCGACATCGTTCCGGACCATCCGCTCTACGAATCCAACATGGGCGAGCCGCCATCGGAGCGCGCGGCGCCGCCGCGCTGGGATACGATGTCGCAATACTGGACCGAGGCCATGCAGGTGGACCTGGAACCGGTTGCGGTCACCGGCCCCTACCGCCGCGCCGAACTGGCGATCGTCCTCGGACCGGAGGCGTCGGATCGGCGCATCACCCGCCTTGCCGATCTGGAGGGCCTGACGGTCGGCGTCCAGCAGGGCACGCTGGGCGGCGTCATCCTGACGACGCAACTGCCCGCCGCGATCAGGGCCCGATCGGTCATGCTGCCGCCGGGGCCGCAATTCCTCTGGCGCATGGAACAGGGCATGTTCGACGCGACGCTGACCGATGCGGGCGCCTATGACAATCACCGGGTCCAGAACCGCATCACGAAGCTGGAACTGGCCGGCTACCGCCACCCGATCGGCTTCAACATGGGCATTGCGTACCGCCAGTCCGACGCTGCCCTGGGCGTATACCTGGACGCCGCGCTGGCCGCCCTGCTGGAAAGTGGCGAGGTGGAACGCATGGCCGCTGCCGAAGGCGTCACCTGGACACCGCCGCGCGAGCCGTTCATCGCCGCGCCATTGACCACCCGCGACCTTTTCACCATGCGCTGACCGCCCGCGCCGGCCGGGTCACTCCTTGTCGAGCACGAGATAGTCGAGCGGCAATTCCGTCGTGTACTTGATCTGCTCCATGGCGAAGGAGGAGGACACGTCGCGGATTTCGATCCTGGCGATCAGCCGCTTGTAGAAGCCGTCATAGGCGGCGATATCCGGCACGACGACGCGCAGCAGATAGTCGACGTCGCCGCTCATGCGGTAGAACTCCACCACTTCCGGAAAATCCCCGATCACCTCCGAAAAGCGACGCAGCCACTCGTTGGAATGGGAATTGGTGCGGATGGAGACGAATACCGTCACCCGCGCATTGACCTTCTCGGGCGCCAGGATGGCCACCCGCTTGCGGATCACGCCATCCTCTTCCAGCTTCTGGATGCGCCGCCAGCACGGCGTGGTCGACAGGCCCACTTTCTTGGCAATGTCGGCGACAGCCAGCGTGGCGTCCTCCTGCAAAAGGCGCAGGATCTTGCGGTCGAGGCGGTCCATGACGGTCTTCTCCTGGAATTTTTCTCTGGATGCGCCTGTTTTTCCCGCCCTTCAAGCGATTTCATTCCAAGAATGGATATTTAAATGGAAATCCATGCCAATCGCAAACGAAGCCGTCACCGCTCAAGCGCCGGTCAACCGCGCCACCTCACCGCGAAGCACCGGAAGCAGGTCTTCTTCAAACCAGGGATTGCGCTTGAGCCAGGCCGTGTTGCGCCACGAGGGATGCGGCATCGGCAGGACAGCCGGCATGTCATTTCGCCTTGATGTCTCGGTCAGGATGCGCCGCCAGTCGCGCACGGTCTCGGTAAGGTTTTCACGCCGCAACGCTCCGAGATGCCACTTCTGCGCATGAAGCCCGATGGCAAGCACAAGTTCCACCTGTCCCATGGAGGCCATCAGTTCGTCGCGCCAGGCCGGCGCGCATTCCTTTCGCGGCGGCCGGTCGCTGCCCCGGGCATCGAGACCGGGAAAGCAGAAGCCCATGGGCGCGATGGCGACACGGGCGGGATCGTAGAAGATGTCGCGCCCGATCCCCATCCAGTCGCGCAGGCGGTCGCCGGACGCATCCGTGAACGGTGCCCCGCTGGCATGAACCCGCGTTCCGGGCGCCTGCCCCGCGATCAGCAGCCGTGCTGTCGGGGAGGCCACCACCACGGGGCGCGGTTCATGCGGCAAGGGCGTGCCCTTCGGGCACTCGACGCAGATGCGGCAGGCACGGATGCGCGCCGCGACCGCCTCCGGCGTTGATGCCGAGCCGGAGGCCATGCGATCAGGCGCCGTAACTCGGCCGCGCCTTCATCGCCTCGTACCAGCGCGTGAAATTCGGCACGTCATCGGGTATGGCGATGCGCGCCGGCTTCATGAAATCGGTCGCCACCGTGGCGGTGATGTCGGCGATGGAATAGCTGTCCCCGGCGATGAAGTCGCGGCCGGCCAGTTCGCTGTCGAGCAGGCGGATGAAATCCAGCGCCTTGGGCTTGTTGGCCTCGCCCCATTCGGCCACCTGCGGCACTTCCCATGTCGCCATGGCCGGGTGCGTATGGCGGAACGCCTGGGCCACCGGCGCCAGGAAATGGTGCTCGCAGCGGCGCTCCCACATCTCGATGGTGGCGACCTCCAGCGGCGTGCTGCCCATCAGGTTGGGTTGCGGATACAGCGCCTCGAAATAGCGGCAGATCGCAACCGATTCGGAAATGGCGGTGCCGTCGCCCAGTTCCAGGACGGGCAGGCGCTGCAGCGGATTGCGCTTCGTCACTTCGTCCGACTTGTGACCGAGCGCGCCCATGTCCACGGGCACCAGCGGCACGTCGACGCCCTTCTCTGCAAGGAAAATACGCACGCGGCGCGGGTTGGGCGCCTTGCCGCCGTCGTAAAGCTTCATGTCAATCCTCCGGGAAAGCCGATTGTTATGATTCATCATTCTTGCCGCGATGGCGCGCCGGGGTCAAACAGGATCTGCCGCAGCCAGTTGCCGGCAGCTGACAGCAGGTCGTGGGGACGCTCGCCCGCCGTCCCACGCCGGGCCCGCCAGACCCGCGGGGCATCGAAGGAGCCTGCCCACATCCCCCGCCGTTCCAGCCGTGCACGGGCTTCCTCCGCCTCGTAGGCTCCGAAGGCAACGGCCCAGCCCGACGCCACCATGGCGCCGTTGAGGTCGGTCTCGCCTGCATGGCAGACCGCCAGCAACCGGCCATGCCGGTCGCGTTCCCATCCCCTGCAGCGCATCGGCCGCCCGTCCGTCAGGCGTTCCAGCACCGCGCGCGCTTGCCTGCCGCAGGCCTGGGTGGCTCCCGCGCGCTGGCAGGTCTGGTCGAGTTCCGGTGCATCGATGCCCTTCAACCGCACGCGCTCCCCGCCCAGCCGGACCGTGTCCCCGTCGATGACGGCCGCAACGCCCTGCATTTCGAGGCTGGCGGCCCGTTCTGCACGGGCAGCCAGAAGCGCCACGAGCGCAAGATTGACGACCGCCAGCGCAATGTCGCGCAAGCGCCCCGGAGTGCGGTGTGGACGATCCTTCCTTTTCAACGAAGGGCTGCGTTTCATCAGGGTCCGTTAACCATTCGCTTCTAGTTTGGGCCCTGCTTCAACCATCCCGAAGGTCCCGCGCCCAGGTCATGTCCGTCGCCGTCTCCGACATTGCCGACAAGAACGTTCTTGACAAGCGCAAGGCCCACCGCAACTCCGAGGTGGCCCGGGCGATCCGCTCGACACGTGAGAAACTGTCCACCCGCCCCGGAAACCTGAACTTCGACCGCGCGCTGATCAAGATGCACGCCAGTTCGGTCATGGCCAGCGCCCTTGCCTTCCCCATCCTGATCGGCATCGTCACGCTCGCCGGCCTGGCCCTGGGCATCGGCCTGATGATGGTCGTATGGGGCCTGATCTCGGTCCTTCTTTACGGCGCTGTCATCATGACGGCGCGCAAGGTCCGGGCGACGCCCGAGGACCGGATCCATGTCCCCTCGGTCACGCGCCGCTTCCTGCTTGTCCACGCCCTGGCGGGCCTGGGATGGGCCGGGTTCGTGTTCATCCCCTGCGAAACCTGCGGCCCGGACGAGGCCGCCATCATGCGCGCCGTGCTGCTGCTCCTGGCGATTGCCGCGACCGCCGTGATCGCATGGGCGCTGAATGGCGTGCTGGTCGCCTCCTTCACCGCACCCGTGGCACTGAACGCCTACATGACGGCGATCGACTTCGATCCCGCGCGCGCTTCCATGGCGGTCATGCTCGTTGCTGCTCTGCCCTTCTTTGCCTATATCGCACGCCATCTTCACGCTTCCGCGGTCATGACGCTGTCGTTCCGTTCCGAGAAGGATGCGCTTATCGGGGAACTGGAGACAGCCAATGCGATCTCCGACGAGGCCCGCCGCCGCGCCGAGGAAGCCAATCTCGCCAAGTCGCGCTTCCTGGCATCCATGAGCCACGAGTTGCGCACCCCGCTCAACGCCATTCTCGGCTTTTCCGAAGTGATGGCCGGCGAAATGCTGGGGCCGCTGCGAAACGAGACCTACAAGGAATATGCCCGCGACATCCACGGGTCCGGCAAGCACCTGCTCGATCTGATCAACGAGATCCTCGACCTGTCGCGCATCGAGGCCGGCCGCTACCAGATCAACGACGAACCCGTTTCGCTGGTCGAGATCCTCGACGATTGCGCCCATCTGCTCGACATCAAGATCCGCGGCAAGGACATCCGTATCGTGAAGCAGTATCACAACGGCCTGCCCTTCCTGCTGGCCGACGAGCGATCGGTGCGCCAGGTGGCGCTCAACCTGCTGTCCAACGCCGTGAAGTTCACGCCACAGGGCGGCGAGATCACCATTCGTGCCGGCTGGACGCGCTCGGGCGGTCAGTACATGGCGGTGATCGACAATGGCCCTGGCATTCCCGAGGACGAGATTCCCGTCGTCCTGTCCGCCTTCGGCCAGGGGTCCATCGCCATCAAGAGTGCCGAACAGGGCACGGGTCTGGGCCTGCCCATCGTCCAGGCCATCATGAAGATGCATGATGGACGCTTCGACCTGCGCTCGAAACTGCGTGTCGGCACCGAGGTGATCGCAACCTTCCCGGCAAAGCGCGTGCAGATGCAGGACAATGCACCGAACCCCGCGGCCAGCGACGCCGGCGCCGCCTGAAACCTGCCCTCAATGCGCGGCAGGCACGCCGCGCTTTTCCCGTTTTGCCGCCATGCCCGTCTGGCAGGCCAGCGCCGTGCGCACCAGACCGGCGCCCAGCGCGGCCGAGGCGCCCTCGCCCATCGCGATTCCGAAATCCAGCAGGGGCCGCATGCCGAGCCGCCTGGCCGCCTCCGCTTCGCCCGGTTCGCCGGAAAGGTCGGCCAGCACGCAATGGCCCGAGGCCAGCGGATTGATCTTCCACAGGATCGCCGCGGCCGCGAGCGGCGCATAGCCGCCCAGCACCACCGGAATGCGCTCCATGCGCGCCGCCAGGATGGCGCCCGCCATGGCCGCGAACTCCCGACCGCCGACACGGCGCAGCGCCTCCAGCGGATCGGACAGCATGTCGCCATGGGTCGCGAAGGCCGCCTCGATCACCGCGCGGCGCGCCTGCCCTTCCGCCGTCGCCGCATCGCCGGCCCAGTCGCCCGGTTCGCCGCCGAGGACCGAAGCCAGGAGCGCGCCGGCCACGGCGCCATTGCCTGCGCCGATGTCGCCCAGCGCCAGCAGGTCCACCCCGCCCATGATCGCTTCCATGCCGAAGGCCATGGTGGCGGCGCATTGCCGCTCGTCCAGTGCGGCCTCCACCGTGATGTCGCCCGTGGGATGATCGAGCGCGAGATCAAGGATCTTGAGGCTGACATTCTGCGCCTCGCATACCTGGTTCACCATGGCCGCGCCGGAAGCGCACAGGTCCACGCGCCGCTTCGTCTCCTCCAGCGACCACGGTCCGCGCCCCGCGGCGACATGACCGTGGTTTCCGGCAAAGATGGCTGTCAGAGGTTTCATCACCGGTTGCCGGGCATTGCCGCGCCAGCCCGCGAACCATTGCGCGATCGTGCCGATCCGCCCCAGCCTGTCCCCGCCCAGCATGGCCTTGCGGGTCTCGCCGGCCTCCGCCAGCGCAGCGCGGTCCGGATTGGGCAGATTGCCGATCAGGGCGCGGAAATCGTCGAAAGGCGTGGTCTCGGCCATGGCGGCATGTCTCCGGGTGCGGTCTCTTCGCACGCGCACATAGAGCATTTTCGCCAGCGCGCAAAATCCCGGACTGCCTTTCCCTTGCAAAACCTGTCAGGCAGACCCATCATTGGGTGACTAGCGACCGTCATGCCGCATCGGAAGACGGACTTGGCATTGCCGCCTTCTCCGCCCAAGGACCGACATGCTCTCACCCTGCATCCTCGTCTGCTCCATCGACCAGAAGACGGGTTTGTGCTTCGGCTGCGGACGCACGACCGGCGAGATCATGAACTGGATGTTCTATACCGATGACGAGCGCGAGACGATCATGGCCTGCCTGCCCGAACGGCTGACCACGGTGGAACGCAAGCCGCGCCGCGAAACCCGCCGCACCCGGCTGGCAAGGCAGCGCATCGAGACCCCATGAACCGGCTTTTCTGGTTCCTGATCGCCGGCATCGTGGCCGCGCTCGGCTGGCTGCTCATGACCGGCGAGAGCGGTTCGGTCTTCGGGCTCGACAATGACCGCTTTGCCCGCCTCGTCTATCTCGGTCTGCTCGGGATCGCCATAGGCGCCGTCGTCCTGCGTTCCGCCGGACGGTTTTCCAATGTCGCGCGCAGCATCGCCATATGGCTTGCCATCGCCCTGGCCCTTGTGGCCGGATACCAGTACCGCTTCGAGCTGCAGGATGTGGCGAGCAGGGTCACGGGCGGGCTTGTGCCGGGCAGTCCCATCGCGCTTGGCGCCGGGGATGGGCACGCCATCATGGTGATGCGCGCCGACTCCGGGCATTTCGAGGTCGACGCGCAGGTCAACGGAAGGCCGTTGCGCTTCCTTGTGGATACCGGCGCGACGAGCACCGTGCTGACGGAAAGCGATGCCGCGCGCGTCGGCATCGACATCGGCGCGCTGGCCTACACCATTCCCATCCAGACCGCCAATGGCCGCGCCGAGGCAGCCCGCGCCCGCATTGACACGATGGAGATCGGCTCGATCGAACGCCGCTCTCTCCCGGTCCTGATCGCCCGCGATTCCCGCCTCGGCCAGAGCCTGCTCGGCATGAACTATCTCAACACGCTTGGCGGCATCGACATTCGCCGCGACCGGCTGATCCTGCGCGACTGACCTCCGGGGCTCAGGTCAGGCTGTAGAAGAAGCGGGCCGCCACGATCAGCAGGAAGATGCCGAAGGCGATCTCGAGTTGCCGCTTGCTCACCGCATGGGCCACGCGCACGCCCAGCGGAGCCGCGATCATGGTGACCGGTATGATGAGCGCGACCGCGATCCAGTTGACGAAGCCCGTCGAGCCGAAAGGCAGGTTCGGATCGCCCCAGCCCGCCCAGACGTAGCCCAGCATGCCGGGAATGGAGATGAGCACGCCGACACCTGAGGAGGTGGCGACCGCCTGGTGCATGGGCCGGCCGAACATGGTCATGAAGGTGTTGTTGAGAACGCCGCCGCCAATGCCCATCAGCGTGGACAGGAAGCCGATCACCAGCCCGACAAGCCCGCGCACCGGATTGCCGGGAATTTCGCTGCCGATGCGCCAGTGCTCGCGGTTGAGGATGAGCCTGAGCGCGACAAGGATGGCGATGCAGGCAAAGATGGCCCGCAATTCCCCGCTGGAGATCGACGCCGCCACCAGCGAGGCCAGCACGACGCCGGCGGGAACGGATATGAGGAAGCTCTTCAGCAGCGCCATGTCGACGGCATTGCGCAGGTAATGCGCCTGGAAGGAGCGAAGCGACGTCGGCACGATGATGGCAAGCGAGGTGCCCACCGCGATATGCATGCGCACGCTCTCGTCCACGCCGATGGCGCCGAGTGCCTGGTAGAAGACCGGCACCATGACCGCGCCGCCGCCAATGCCGAAGACGCCGGCCAGCACGCCGGCCACCCCGCCGACCGCGATGGCCGCTGCCGCGAAGGCCAGGATTTCGGTTAGCGGCAGTTCGCCCATGCTTTCCCCTCCCGCAGTTTGCTGAAACTGCGCTATCCCTTTGACAGGCGGAAGTAAAGCGGATGGCGAAACGGTCGCGATCAGGCGGCGGGCTGACGGGCGCCCTGCCAGTCCACATGGGCAAAGGCTTCGTGCAGGACTGCGGGTCCGGCGCCCGGCTTCACGGCTTCGGTCGACAGGATCTGGCGCCAGCGCCGCGAGCCCGGCATCCCGTGGAACAGGCCCACCATGTGCCGCGTGACGTGGCTGAGCCGCCCGCCATCGGCGATGTGGGCGGCGCAATAATCCGCCATGGCATCGACGAGGCCGGGATAATCCGGCAATGGCGATGCTCCGTCGCCGGGCAGCGCGTCGACGCCCCACAGGATGTCGGGCTGCTGGTAAGCCGCGCGCCCGATCATCACCCCATCGACCTTTTCAAGTTCGCTGCGCGCCGTCTCCAGCGAAACGATGCCGCCGTTGATGCCGACAAACCAGCCGGGATAGCGCGCCTTCAGCCGGTGAACCCGGTCGTAGTCGAGCGGCGGAATGTCCCGGTTCTCCTTCGGGCTCAACCCCTGAAGCCAGGCCTTGCGGGCATGGACCCAGAGCGCGTCCGCGCCTTCGGCGTGCACCATGTCGGCCAACCTGTCGAGCGCCTCTTCCGGGTCCTGGTCGTCCACGCCGATACGGCATTTGACCGTGACGGGAACGGACACGGCACCCTTCATGGCCGCCACCGAACGTGCGACGACCTCCGGGCGCAGCATGAGGCATGCCCCGAAAGTGCCGGACTGCACGCGGTCCGACGGGCAGCCGACATTCAGGTTGATCTCGTCATAGCCGAAGCCCTCGCAGATGCGCGCCGCCTCCGCCAGCTTGTCGGGCTCCGACCCGCCAAGCTGCACGGCCACCGGATGCTCGGCCGGATCGAAGCCGAGAAGGCGCGCACGCGGTCCATGGATGGCGGCATCGGCCACCACCATTTCCGTGTAGAGCAGCGCGCGCTTCGTCATCAGGCGGTGGAAGAAACGGCAATGCCGGTCCGTCCAATCCATCATGGGCGCAACGGCGAAGCGGTTGGCAAAATATTCCTGCTTTTTGGTCATGGCGGTCGCCATGCCATGAATCCCGGCCTTCTGCAAACCTGTCTGCCTGAACCGGCACACCGTCTTTTCCTTTTCGCGATTGACAAGCATCATGGTGCGAAGCGGCAGGAACGGCAGGATTGGTTCTGCCAATGCAACACCAGGGAGACCCGATGCCATGGCCGGACAAGACACCGTTCACGTTCTTTCCCTTGCCGACGTCCGCCGCGCCGACGTTGCCCGCGTGGGCGGCAAGAATGCCTCGCTCGGGGAGATGATCGGCGCGCTGGCCTCGCGCGGCATCGCGGTTCCGGCCGGTTTCGCCACCACCGCCGACGCCTTCCGCCACTACCTTTCCGCCAACAGTCTCAATGACATGATCGCGCAAAGCTACCATGCCTATGAGACAGGCGCGGTCAGCCTTGCCGATACCGGGGCGCGGATCAGGGCTGCCATCCTGTCCGGCGCCTGGCCCGACGACCTCGCCGACGCGATCCTCGCCGCCTATGACGGCCTGTGCGCATCGCGCGGCGGCGCGCCCGTTTCCGTCGCCGTGCGTTCCAGCGCCACGGCGGAGGACCTGCCGGACGCCAGCTTCGCCGGCCAGCAGGAAACATACCTGAACATTTCCGGCCGCGACGCCCTGCTCGATGCCTGCAAGCGCTGCTACGCCTCCCTCTTCACCGATCGGGCCATCAGCTATCGCCAGACCAAGGGTTTCGAGCAGACCGCCGTGGCGCTCTCCATCGGCGTGCAGATGATGGTCCGCTCCGACCGGGGTGGCTCCGGCGTCATGTTCTCCATCGACACCGAGACCGGTTTCGACAAGGTCGTGGTGATCAACGCGGCCTGGGGGCTGGGCGAGAACGTCGTCCAGGGCGCCGTCGACCCGGATGAATATCTCGTCTTCAAGCCGCTTCTCGCAAATCCGTCGCTCTGCCCCATCGTGGAGAAGAAATGCGGCGCCAAGACGATCAAGATGATCTACGGCAAGGGCGCCGAGCCGACCCGCAACGTACCGACATCCAAGGTCGAGCGCGCCGCGTTCGTGCTCGATGATGAGCGGATCCTGACCCTTGCCCGCTGGGCCGTGATCATCGAGGAGCATTACGGGTGCCCGATGGACATGGAATGGGCGCTGGACGGCGAAACGAAGGAACTGTTCATCGTGCAGGCCCGCCCCGAAACCGTCCAGGCGGCGCGCGACCAGGGGTCGATCAAGGCACATGCCATTGCCCACCACGGCGCAGTGCTGACGAAGGGCCTCAGCATCGGCGACTCCGTCGTCGCCGGACCGGTCTGCCTGATCGAGAGCGCCGCCGATATTGCCGATTTCGTGGATGGCTCCATTCTCGTCACCGGCACCACGGATCCCGACTGGGTGCCGGTCATGAAGCGCGCCGCAGGGATCATCACCGATCATGGCGGGCGCACCTCCCATGCGGCAATCGTCAGCCGTGAACTGGGCCTGCCCGCAATCGTGGGCACGGGCAATGCAACCGCCGTCCTCCATTCCGGGCAGGACGTGACGATCTCCTGCGCCGAAGGCGACGAAGGCTTCGTCTACGAGGGCACGGCGGAGTTTGCCGAAACGCTGCTGAAGCTGGAGGATATTCCGCAAACAAGAACGAAGGTCATGCTCAACATGGCCAATCCGGCCGCGGCCTTCCGCTGGAACCGGTTGCCGGCTGACGGCGTGGGCCTGGCGCGCATGGAGTTCGTCATTTCCAATCACATCCGCGTCCATCCCATGGCGCTGCTGAAATTCGACGAACTGGAAAGCGAGGCTGACAAGGCCGAGATCGCGGCCCTGACCGCCGGCCATGACGACAAGGCGGAATTCTTCGTCGAACGCCTTGCCCGCGGCCTGTCGCGCATCGCCGCGACCGTCCATCCGAACCCGGTCATCGTTCGCATGAGCGATTTCAAGACCAATGAATATGCGGGGCTGCTTGGCGGGCGGCAGTTCGAACCGGTCGAGGAAAACCCGATGATCGGTTTTCGCGGCGCCTCGCGCTACTGCTCGCCCCAATATCGCGACGGCTTCGCGCTGGAGTGTCAGGCCATCCGGCACCTGCGCGAGGAGATGGGGTTCGACAACGTCATCGTCATGATCCCCTTCTGCCGCTCAACCGCGGAGGCTGAACGGGTACTCGCCGTGATGGCCCAAAACGGGCTGAAGCGCGGCGAGAACGGGCTGCAGGTCTATGTCATGTGCGAGATCCCGGCCAATGTCGTGCTGGCCGGCGCCTTCGCCAGCCGCTTCGACGGATTCTCCATCGGATCGAACGACCTGACCCAGCTGACCCTTGGCGTGGACCGGGATTCCGAGATCCTTTCGGACCTCTTCGACGAGCAGGACGAGGCGGTCAAATGGATGATTTCGAACGTCATCCGCGAGGCCCATGCCGCCGGCGCCAAGGTCGGCCTGTGCGGCCAGGCGCCGAGCGACCATCCGCAATTCGCCCGCTTCCTGGTGGAATGCGGCATCGACTCCATCTCGGTCACGCCCGACAGCTTCATCCGCGTCAAGGAGCAGGTGGCGGCTGCGGAAAAGGCACGCTGAGCGGCACCCGTCAGGCCACAGGGCGCGAGGGCGGGCTCATTGCCCCTTGCGCCCGGCCATGACCCCGATCGTCTCCAGGGCGATGGAAAGGTCTGTCTTGAGCCAGGCCCAGAGCGAATCGATGCGCAGCGCATAGGCATGGTCCCAGCCCACCTTCGAGCGCACATCCTCGATGCTTTCGTCATAGCCCTGGCGCACCTGCGCAAGCCCGGTGACACCCGGCAATATGCCGTAGGTTCGCTCGACATAGAGCGGGATGCTTGTCTCCAGCCGGCCGAAGAAGACCGGGCGTTCCGGTCTCGGCCCGATCAGCGACATCTCGCCACGCAGGACATTGATCGCCTGCGGTAGCTCGTCGATGCGCGTTCGGCGCAGGAACCGCCCGACCCGCGTCACCCTGGGATCGCCCTTCGAAGCCCAGGCCGCACCATTGCGTTCGGCATCCTGCCCCATGGTGCGGAACTTGATGAGTTCGAAAAGCTCCGTGCGGTCCGGAAGCGCCCGCCCCACGCGCAATTGACGGTAGAAGACCGGCCCCCGGCTTTCCAGCTTGATGGCGAGGGCGACCGGCCCGTAGACCACGGCAAGCAGCGCGAGAAGAACGGAACCGCCGGCAACGTCGAAGGCCCGTTTGGCCAGCCGCACCGATGGCGGCAGCGCATGATCCTCGCCCGCGCCATTCCTTTTCGCCCATTGCCCGCGCACATCGAACCGGCCCAGCATCCACATGAGCGCGCCGAAGCCGTTGGCCGCGTAGCCCGCCAGCACGGTGGCCGCCAGCGTCTGCAGGCGCGAGCGGCGATGCTCGGCCACCGCCAGCCCGGAGAGCGCAAACAGCAGGCCTGTCCATGCAAGGACCGCTGGCGCGATCCACGCCGTTTGCGACGACCCCAGAAGCGTGAGGCTGACAAAGGCCGCCAGCAGCAGGAACGGCATGACGGCGCGCAGGGCCTTGCCGGAGAGGAAGGCATAGGCGAGCCCCGGACGGCGGGGATCGGCAAGGTGGATCAGCCGGAGGGCCTGTTGCAGGTTGCCCGCGCCGATGCGCACCCGCCGCGCGAATTCCTGGCCCGGACGGGTGCGCTCGCGTTCGGAAATGGCGATTCCCTCGTCCAGGACGCCGCGATACCCCTGCGCGACGATCCCCATCGGCAGCATGAAGTCGTCGTTGATCGTGCCGGCCGCCAGGGGCCGGAACGCCGCGCGCCGGAACACATGGAAGGCGCCGGAAAACCCGAGCGGCGAACCGAGCGCCGCCTCGCCGAGCCTCAGCCTGTTCTGGAATTCCCAGTAGCGCCGCTCGCCCGGCGTGCCGTTTTCCGCGCAATCGTAGAGCCCGCCGGCAACCCCCACCGTCCGGTCTGCAAAGACCGAGGCGGCGCGGCGCAAAGCCTGCGGCGGAAGGCTTGCCGATGCATCCGTCAGCGCGACGAGCGGCGTGTCGGCGGCGCCAACCGCTTCGTTGATCACCGCGATCTTGCCGCGGTTGACAGCGTGTGCATGAACCCGGGCATCGATCCCCCTTGCCTGCAAGGCGCGGATATCGCTGACGGCAATGGTCGGCGTCCCGTCGCTGGAACCGTCGCAATGGATGCGCACATGCAATTGCTCGGCCGGATAGTCGAGCGCGGCGATATTGGCGATCTTGGCGCTGATGGTCCGCGCTTCCTGATAGGCCGTGACGATCAGCGTGACGTGCGGCAAATCGCCGGCAGGGTCATCAGCGCCCGGCGCACGGCGCGCCAGTGCCAGCAGGCTGAGCGGGTAGATCACGTGATGATGCAGCGCGGCAAGCGCGCCTGTCCAGAAAACGGTTTCAAGCATGAAGAGCCTCCAGCGCCCGGTATGCGCTCCGGGTCTCGGCGAGCGAGAGATGCGATTGGATGAAGAGGCGCGGATTGGCGCGTGGCGGCCTGGCAAGTCCGTCGATGAGCGCTTCCGCCAGCCGTTGCGGATTGTGGTCATCGACCGTGATGGCCACGCCGGAGACCGGGCAGAGCCCGTCGCGCACGCCGCCCACGTCGCTGGCGACAACCGCCACGCCGCAGGCCTGGGCTTCCAGGATCGACAGCGGCAGGCCCTCGGAGCGCGAGGGCAGGCAGAACAGGTCGAGCGCCGGATAGACGTCGGCCGGGCTGTCGGTCCGTCCTGCCAGCAACACGCGATGGGCAAGGCCGAGATGTTCGATCCGGCTTGCGAGCCTCTCCCGTTCGCTGCCCTCGCCCCAGATGACGACGAGGACATCGTCGGGAAGGAAGCGCGCCGCCTCGACAAGCCTGTCGAACCCCTTGACGTGTTCCAGCCGCCCCACACCGCCGACGATCCGTCTGTCGAGCGGCAGGTCGAGCCGTGCGCGCGCCGCATCGCGGCGGACCGGGCGGAACATGTCGCAGTCCACGCCATTCGGGATCACGCGGAAGGACAGGCCGGTGCCCCTCGACGCCGCGGCAGCAACGACCGGCGAAACGGCGATCCTGTCTGGCCGCAGGCCGCGAAGCGCTGCCTTCATGACACGACGCCGCCGCCGGTCTTGAAGATGCCAGGCGTCGTGCTCGACATGGGCCAGGGCGCGGATCCCGGCATAACGCGCCGCAGCCCCGCCATAGATCAGCGGCCCCGCGTGATGGGTGACGACGCTTGTCACGCCGAGTTCGCGCAGGTGCCGCGCCATGCGCAAAGGCAACATCGGCTGCAGGCCGGGAGCCTTGCCAAAGGCCGTGAGCCGGGCTTTCGCGCTGGCAACTTTTGGCCAGGCAGCAGCAAGCCTTTCCTCGGTTCCCTCAAGACTGAAGACATGAATGCCAGGTGTCCCGGCCAGCGCGAGCACAAGTTGCTCGATACCGCCGGGCGCCAGGTTCTGGACGATGTGAACTTGCGTCAACTTGCGCTCCCTTGCGCGTGATTGTTGCGGGAGCCGCTGCAAATGCCATGCCGGAAGGAATGGCCCGTTTTTCCGCCAATGCACCGCAAATTGCGAAACCCCCTGCATCCGGGTCATCGCAGTTTGCGAATGCCAGTCCCTGTTTGCGCACCCGGACCCTTTTCCCGCCACGTTCAAACCGGTGGCATGGGTCTTGCTCGATCCTTGCGGGGGCGAAAAGGAGAATTGCCATGACCAGGACCATCACGATCAGCGGAGACCTTGACGCGGCAAGGATTACCGCCATGCGCGAGGAGATCGACCGCGTTGCCGCAGGCGATGCCGATGTCACGCTCGACATGACGCAATGCCGGTTCATCGACTCCTCCGGCGTCGGTGCCATCGTCTATCTGCACAAGCGGATGCGTGCGCGCGGTTACCGGGTAAGCCTTTCAGGCCTCGACGGCCAGCCGCTCAAGCTCCTGCGCCATCTGGGCATAGCGGGCCTGCTCGCGACCGGAGACCGGAGCGCGGCATGATGACGAAGCGTTCCCTTGCCGGCACCCTCGTTGCGGTCCTGTTGCCGGCCTTGACCGCCTGTGTCCATCCCTGGCCGCCCGCCGCGCGCGGCGGGATCGCTGGCCAGCCTGCGCCGACGCCTGAAATGGCGGGTGTCCATGCGGCGGTGAAGAACGCGTCCGCAGCCGGATCGCTTTCGCCTGCCGAGGCGCTTGCAGCGCGCGAACGCCTCGACCTTGCGGCCCGCGAATACCGCGCCGGGCTTGCGGCCGATGCGGATGCGGGCCTGCTCGATGTTTCCCTGCGGCTCGGGGGTGGCGATATCGCCACGCGCACCGGACGCAGCACATGCCTGAAAGCGCCATGTTCCTGACCGGAGAACACCAGATGCCCTTTGCCATGTTCATCCGCCTTCTGGCCGTGCTCGCCATGCTCGCTTTCGCACTGCCGGCGGCAAGGGCAGCGGAGAACGAGATCATCAGGATCGGCGACACGCTGTCGCTCATCCTTCCGGGCGAGGATAGCCTGACCGGCGATTTCCCTGTCGATCGCAAGGGCGCCATCGCCCTGCCCGAGATCGGCCCCGTGCGCATTGCCGGCATGCCGCTGGAGGAAGCCGCCGAAATGGTGCGCCACCGGCTGTCCGTCGCTTTCCGCGATGTGGCCCGCCTGACGATGCGGCTCAAGGAACGCAAGCTGTTCGTCGCCGTGGCCGGTCAGGTCCGCAAGCCGGGAACGCTGGAACTGCCCGGCGACGCGACGGTGGAAGTGGCGATTGCCGAGGCCGGCGGCATCAATGCGGGCGCCCAGCTCGACCGGCTGAAACTCATTCGCGGTGACCGGGAAATCGGCTTCAACTACAAGCAATACCTGGACACGGGCGACCTGTCCGTCTTGCCGAAGCTCCAGCCGCTCGACATCATCTTCGTGCCGATCTCGCCGCTGACCGGCAACGTCCATATCGATTTCGACGCGGAGACGCTTTCGCGGGCCGGCGACGGTGCAGATGCGGGCGGGTCGGTGCGGATTTTCGGCGAGGTCCAGAAGCCGGCGCAATTCGCCTTCAAGGAAAACATGTCCATCGTTGACCTGATCATGCGCGCCGGCGGCGTGACCCGCTTTGCAGCCGTCGAGCAGATCCGTGTCATCACCGACAAGGGTCCCGTCCTCTTCAACCTCCAGGCCTATCTGGACAGCGGCGATCCCGCTCTGATGCCGCCGCTTGAGAAGGGCGCCACCATCTTCGTGCCGATCCTGGCCGACCAGATCAAGCGCGGCAAGCACACCGTCTACATCATGGGAGAGGTGGCCAAGCCCGGCGCCTTCGAGGCACAGAAGGGAACGACCTTCATCGACATCCTCGCCAATTCCGGCGGGCCGACACGCTTCGCCGAAACCCGCCAGATCCGCATCATCCGGGCCACGGGCATTGTCGAGATGTTCGACCTTGTCGCCTTCACCGAGGGAAAGATCACCGACATCCCGCTCGTCCAGCCGGGCGACGCGATCCTTGTCCCGGAAAAGACGGAAACGCAGGAACCGTCCTGGACCAGGCTTCCGCCGACGCGCACGGTCCAGGTCATGGGCGCCGTCACCAAGCCCGGCCGCTACGAATGGATCGACGAGATGAGCCTGTTCGACCTCATCGGCCATGCGGGCGGACCGACGGCAAAGGGCGACCTTGCCGCCATCCAGATCGTCAAGCGCGCCGATGGAAAGGCTGAAACCGTCACCTTCGACATGAAGGCCTACCTGGACAATGGCGGCAGCGAGGCAGCCGTGCCGGTCATTCGTGCCGGCTACGTCATCGTGGTGCCGGAACTGCCGGTCGATCCCAATGACAACAAGTCGCTCTGGGTGCGCCAGGATGCCGACCGCTCGATCTATGTCATGGGGGCGGTGGGTTCGCCCGGCCGCTATGCCTTCGACAGGTCGCTCGGTTTTCTCGATATCCTGTCGGCGGCCGACGGACCGACCGAAAGCGCGGACCTGCGCCGTATCCGCGTTTCGCTGCGCGGCCAGACCAATGCCGAACCCATCCTCGTCGATCTCCTGCGCTACATGGAAACCGGCGACGAGCGCGTGCTGCCGCGCCTGGAACCCGGCGACATGATCTATGTGCCGGGCCATGACCGCACATGGACCGAGATCGCGACGGGCGACACGGTGCGCGTGCTCGGCGCTGTCGGAAAGCCGGGACGCTATTCCTTTACCACCCGCATGAACATCCTCGACCTTCTGGCGCAGGCCGGCGGACCGACGGACGCGGCGCTTCAGGACCGGATCGTCGTGGTCAACATGGGCAAGGAAAACAAGGCCTTCCACTTCGATCTGGAAGCCTTCACGCGAACCGGCGACCCCTCGCGGTTGCCGGTTGTGCGCCCTGGCGACACCGTCTACGTGCCCGACAAGACCCAGAGCCACTGGGCCAGGGTGATGGAAACGGTGAAGGACGCCGCCCAGATCGTGGCGCTCTTCGCGGCCGTGGCGGCCCTGTGAGGCGCCGGTGATTTCCAAGACCCGCCAACTGGCCGCGCAAAGGGCCTATTCCGCGACACTCGGGCGCGGCGCCCGGACGCTGGCCGTCACCGGGTCGCAGCCGGATGCCGGTTCCTGCGGCCTGGCCCTCGACATCGCTGCCGCCGGCGCCGGTTTCGGCAAGCGTGTCCTGCTCGTTCGCGCCCATCTCACGCAGGCTGGCGACGGATGCCCCGACGGGCTTGGTACCGGACTGGAGGATATCCGCGCCGCCTGCCGGCCCGAGGCCAACATGCTGTGGACGCTGGACGTCCCTTCAGGCACGCGCCTGCACGCCCTTCTCAACGATGGCCAGCGCCTGCCGGAAGCATCGGCGCAATGGCTGGCCGACTTCGATTCCGTCATTTTCGACTGCCCGCCCTTCGAGACGGCGCAGCCCGCGATCTACACCCCTCTTACCGCCTCCGCGGCCGAGGCGGTCATCCTCGTGACCATGCCGGGCGCGGTCGCCCGCAACGGCCTGGAGGAGGTCCTCAAATGGCTGACGGAGTCGGGTGCCGTCGTTTCCGCCCTCGTTCTCAACGACAAGTTCAATCCGACCCTGGCCCAGGAAATGATCCGCGAGGCCAACCGCCTGCGGCGCATCCTGCCCGGCCTCGTGCGTTACCTGACGCGTAAGGTCGAGGGATGGACCGCCCTCAACATGCATCAGTGAGGTCCCATGATCCTGCATTACCTGGACGCCCGCTATGTCGGCGGCATCGAAACCCATGTCGAGACAATTGCCGCTGCACAGCGCGCCATGGGCCTGGATGCGCGCATCCTCCTTCACGCGGTCTATCCCGGCAGTCCGGCGCATGAACGCTTCCGGGCAAGCGGCATCCCGCTTCTCGTGGCCGGTGACACCCTCGGCCTGTGCCGCTGGCTGCGCATCATGGCGCCCGGCATGCTGCATACCCATGGATACAAGGCCGGAATCCTGGGCCGCCTGGCCGCGAGGCTGACCGGCGTGCCCGTGGTTTCCACCTTCCATGCCGGCGAGCGTGCGCCCGGCATGGTCGGCGTCTACCAATGGATCGACGAGAAGACGGCATTCCTGGGCGGACGCCTGGCGGTCTCGCGCGACATCGCATTCGCCCTGCCCGCGCCAGCCCCGGTCATCCGCAATTTCGTCACGCCTGCGGTATCGCCGCGCCCGGAGCCAGCAACGCCGGTTTTCCTGTTTGCCGGACGGCTCTCCCCTGAAAAGGGGCCGGACCTGTTCCTCAAGCTGGCGAACATGCGGCCGGGCCTCGGCGAATGGCGGATGCTGGGTGACGGACCGATGCGCGAGGAACTTGTGCTTTCGCTGTCCAGCCCGGCTGTCATGGAGGGCTTCGCCATCAACATCACGCCATGGCTGGAACGCACGACAGCCCTGGTCATGACCAGCCGGAGGGAAGGCCTGCCCATGGCTGCGCTGGAAGCGATGGGACTGGGTGTCCCCGTCATTGCGCCTGCCGTCGGCGCGCTGCCGGATCTTGTGCGCGACGGGGAAAACGGTTTCCTTTATCCCCCTGGCGACATGGACGCAGCGGCAGACTGCATCGACCGGCTGATGGCCTGCGACGCGGCTGCGCGCGCCGCCATGAGCATGGCGGCAATCGCCACCATCCGTGCCGGCTACTCTCCGCAAACGGCCATGCCGGCGATATTCGAAGCCTACAGGCGTGCCGGCAGCCAACCGCGGGCCATCACCGCCTGACGCGCACGCTCACGGCGCACGTTCGATCAGCACGAACGTCCAGTCGTCGTCCGGGTTCGTGCCGAGCGCCTCGACGGCGGCAGCCTCGATGGCATTTGCCGCTGCATCGAGCGGCAGATCGGGCGATTTCCGGAGGGCCTGGCAAATCCCCTCCGGCATGCCCTCCAGCGTGATGTTGCTGGCCGGCGCAAGCCCGTCGGTGGCCATGAACAGCCGCTCTCCGGGCTTCAGACGGACTCGCCGGGGCTGTGCCCCGCATGTCGCGGTCAGGCCCGGCATGGCGCCATCGAGCGGCAGCACGCGCGCTTTCCCTTCACCGAGAAGGACTGGCGAAGGATGGCCGCCGGAGGCCAGTTCCAGAGAACCGTCGCCGGCGAGATCGACGGCAAGCACCGTCGCGATCAACTGGCCGACAGCAGGGCTGGTGATGATCGCCGCGGACAGGGCGTCGAGACAGGTATCCGGCCCGCCCCACCGGTCGCGCGCCTGCCCTGAAAGCAGGCCGCCGAGCATGGCCGCCTGCAACCGCGCCGGCATGCCGTGGCCCATGCAATCGGCGAGAACGAAGCGGCGGCGGGCGCCATCGATGCCGCCCGTGCCGAGATCGAAAAAGGCATCGCCGCCGCCCGCATCCGCCATGGCGGCCCGCGACACGAGGCGAAAGGCACCGGCTACCAACGGCTCGGTTACGGCGATCCGGGGCGAGACCTCCGCCGCCAGCCGCCGGCCGGCACGCAGCGCATGGCCGCGATGGGCCGCGACCGCCTCGGCCGCCCTTTCTCGCAGTTCCAGAGGCCTGACCGGCTTCTGCAAAAGCATGTGAATTCCATGCTTGAGGCCGCTTTCGCGAGCCGCACCCGTCGAATCGGCGGTAATGAAGATCACCGGACAATCGAGATCGGGCCGCGTTTCAAGCAGGCTCGCTGCCTCGCCGTCATCGAGGTTGTAGTCGGCCACGACCAGATCGAAATCCTGCCCGGACAGGATGGCACCGGCTTCCGCCAGCGAACGGGCGGCGGTGACGGAGCCGATCTTCGACAGCAGCGCCGTGTAGAGCCCCCGCGTGGTCGTGTCGTCCTCCAGAAGCAGGATTTCCGGCCGGGTGTGTTCGCCGATGGACTTGCTGAAAGACCAGCTGTTCAACGTGTCGTGATTGTAGACGAGCTGGTCGGTGGACTGCCGCACCAGCCAGAGGCCACGTCCGCTCTCTGCCATGGGATCCATCGCGGCCAGCGTGCAGTCCTTCCACGCCCGTTTGAAGCCGGTGAAGGGCGCGCCATCGTCCCGGAATTCCGCGCGCAATCTGCCTCCCTCCAGATGCAGCGCCACGGAAAAATGTGTCGGCTTGCGCGCCGCATGGCGCACCGCGTTCGCCGCCAGCTCCGCGAAGGCCAGTTCCAGGCTGGCCAGCGCATCGCGCGCGCCGGGATGCCGGAACGCCTGGCAATTGAAGATGCTGCGCATGCGTGTCGCGGTGTCCAGGCATGCCGGGCCTTCCATCTGCGCGATCAGCATCAGGCGGCCCTGCCGGCAATGCCGCCGAGACGCGCGGCGGCGGCCAGGGCCTCATGGGCATTGCGCCGGCTGGGCTGACGCAGCAAGGCATGGAGCCGGCAGGCCAGCGCATCGCCGTGACGGCCGGCAATGGACGCGGCCTCGGCGCGCACGGTGGCCAAACGCGCTTTCGCCTCCCGGCGGGCCGCACGGCTGGCGCCATCGGCCCCGTAGCGCTCCAGGATCGTCTCCATCGCCTCGATCCGCGCCGCCCGGTTCGCCGTCTCGCTGCCCGGCCGCACCAGGTAATTGGTGGTTACGCGCGTCGACACGGCGACAGTTCCGGCGAGCGCCAGCCGCAACCACAGGTCCCAGTCCTCTGCCGAAGGCAGATCCTCCGCAAATCCGTTTGCGTTTCGCAACGCTTCGCGTTTCGCAACGACGGTGGACGTGCCCGCCAGGTTGCAGCCGATCAGCGTGACCAGCGCGTTCTCCAGCGGCGCGAAGGCATCGTCGCGCCGTCCGTGAAAGGACGGCTTCCAGTATTCGAACGCCGTCCCGAGCGAGCGTCCCTCTGGGTCGAGATGCAGGTAGTCGGTGAAGGTGAAGGACACGCCGGGATGCGCCCGGTGATGGGCGATCTCGCGTTCGAGCTTGCCGGGCAGCCATTCGTCATCGGCGTCCAGAAACGCAACAAGATCGGAATTGGCGTTTTCGATCAGCACGTTACGCGCCCGCGCAGGACCGAAACCGCCACCGTTGAAGACCTTCAGCCAGGGCCGTGCGCGCGCCGCATGCGCGAGCCAGCCCGCCGTGCCGTCCGTGGAGCCGTCGTCGAGAACGAGCACTTCGATGTTCCGCAGTGCCTGCGCTTCCACCGAGGCGATCGCGGCGGGCAGGAAACCGGCGGCATTGAAGGCCGGAATGATGACCGAGCAGTCGGGTCTGATCATGAACGTGTCTCCGCATTTGGCTTTTCTGGCCATGCCGGGGCGGCATGCTGGCACCCTCCTTGCAAGGCCGATGCCGAACGGAACCGACGGAGCCTGCCGCCTTGAAGACCATCGCCTATGTGCTGACCGATTTCCCGGTCCTGTCAGAGACCTTCATCGGTAACGAGATCCGCGCCATGGAGGCGCGCGAGCATCGCGTCGTACCCTTCGTCTTCCGCCTGCGCGAAGGACCTGCCCAGCCGCGCGACGGCGAGATCGCCGCGCGCGCCAGGACGCTCGCCTCCATTCCGGCAGGCCATGGCCTGCGCATGGTGCCCCTGGCATGGCGCGCATGGCCGTTCCTGATGCGCCAGAAGCTTCTGCCGGTCCGCTCGCTCCTGTGGACGGGCCTCAAGCTCGCTGGCGCCATGGGGGCCGCAGGTTGCAGCCATGTCCATGCCCATTTCGCCGGCGGCGGCGCGGCCCATGGCCTTGTCGCGGCGCGGATCGCGGGCCTGCCCGTCAGCTTCACCTGTCATGGCCACGACGTCTATGCCGAACCGGAAGACCTGGAAGCCAAGCTGGCGGCGGCCGATGCCGTCGTGGCGGTATGCTCCGACCTGGAGGACGACTTGCGCAGGCTGGAAAGCCGGGCCCGGATCGTGCGCATCCCCTGCGGCACCGATCCCGGCCGCTTCAGGCCGCGCGATGCGAAGATGCCTGACAATGGGCGCTACCTCTTCATCGGCCGGTTTGTCGGTTCCAAGGGGATCGACGATCTCTTCTCCGCGCTGGAGATCCTGGAGGGCAAGGTACCGGTCAAGCTCGACATCGTCGGCGACGGACCGCTGCGCGAAGACATCGAAGCCGGGGCGCAGGCAATCACGACGCGCGGTTACCATGAAATCCGGCTTCTCGGCAGCCGCGATGCTGCCTGGCTTGCCGCAGAGGCGCCGGCCTACCGGGCCGCCTGCCTGCCCTTCAAGGCGACCGCGGACGGCAACCGGGAGACTGGCCCGCTGGTCGTAAAGGAAGACATGGCCATGGGCCTGCCGGTCATTTCGACGGCCTTCATGGGCGTCAAGGAAATGGTCACGCCAATGACAGGCATTCTCGTGCCTCCGGCCGATCCCCGTGCGCTGGCCGATGCCATCGCCCGGCTCGACGCCATGACGGACGGCCAGCGCCGCGCGCTGGGCGCCGCCGGCCGCCAGCGCCTGCTCAGCCATTTCACGCTGGCCGCTCAGGCACGCGCGCTCTCGGCCATGGTCGAGGCTGCCTGAGCCATGCGCCTGTCCGCCCCGCTTACAAGCTTTCTCGTCTACGGACTGGCCATCGTCCTGATGAAGGGATTCTCGCTCGTCACCATCCCGCTTCTCGCGTGGAAGCTCCCCCCAGCCGACTTCGGCGAACTCGACCTGGTGACAAGCCTGGTCGAGTTCGCCGCCCTTTTTTCGGCCCTGGGACTGAGCGAACTGCTTTACCGCTTCTGTGCGGACGACACCGGCGAGGCAAAGACGAACGCCGCCGCCCTGGCCGGAACAGCCGCCATCGCCATCGCCGTCATCATGGTTTCTCTCCAGGCACTCGCCGCGCCCCTTCATGCCTTCGCGGAGCTCGGTGTCACGCAGGCAGCCTTCCGCCTCGCGCTTGCCGGCGCGGCTGTCACCGCGCTGATCGAGACGCCGCTGGCCTGGTTGAGGCTGCGCAACCGCCCGCTCGCATTCCTCGGCTTCATTTTCGCAAGGGCCGTCGCCCAGATCGCGCTGGTCTGGACCGCGTTGGCGCTCGGATTTGGCGCCTCGGGCGTGCTGATCGCCAATGCCCTCGTCGATATCGTGCTGGCAACGCTGCTGGCAGGCACATTCCTGCGAGCGAATGGCATGGCCGTCTCGCGCGTCATGACAGCGCGGCTTGCCGTCTACGGCATGCCCATCGTGCTGTCCGGCCTTTGCATGTTCGCGCTTGGCGCGGCAAACCGCTGGTTCATTGCCGGTCACGTCTCCCGCGCCGACATGGCCCAGTATGCCATCGCCGCGAAACTGGCACTGGCGACGGCCCTGGTCATCCAGCCCTTCGGCCTCTGGTGGTATCCGCGCCGCCTCGCGCTCCTTTCACACCCCGGCGGCAAGGCGGAGAATGCCGCCGCCTGGCTGGCCGGGCTTGCCATCCTGTCGGGCGGCGCCGTCGCGATCCATCTCGCCATGCCGGCCTTCGTGCACCTTGCGCTTCCGCAGGCCTATGCCACCTCCCTGCAATGGCTGCCCTGGCTGATCGCCGCCATCGTCCTGAACGAACTGGTCAGCCTGTCGAATGCCGGGGCCTATCTGGGCGGCCACACGTTCCGCGTTCTCGCCGTCAACGCCGCGGCAGCCATCCTCGCCATTGCCCTCTACGCGCTGCTGATCCCGCAGCATGGCCTGGCCGGTGCGATTGGCGCCACGCTTGCGGCGCATCTCCTGCGCCTTGTGAGCTTCATCGCCCTGTCGCGCGGCAATGCGCCAGTGCCCGTCACTTCGCCCGCCACCGCCCTCATCCTGCTGGGCGCCATGCTTCCGGCGCTCATCCTGCCCGGCGACGCCGGCATTGCACTCGCCCTTGCTGGCGCCACCGCCGCCCCCTTGCTGGCCATGGCCGGCCTGGCCGCTGCCCGGCCGGACCTCCTGCATCTCGCCCGCTTCCATGTCCGCCGCGCCTGAAACGCCCGGAGCGTCCCGGCCAGCAAGAGCGGTGAGCGCAAAGGTGCTCGCCGTCGGCCTCGCCATGGCCTTCGTCTCGGTCCTGCCGACGCTGGCCATCTCGCACCCGGCCCTGGTTCTGCCGCTGGCGGCCGCGCCCCTCGGCCTGATCGTCATGATGCGGATCCCGGTCTGGCTGGTGCTGGGTTTCGTGTCCTTCACCTTTTTCCGCCTGCACGAGGCCTTTCCCTTCCTGATGCCATTCCGGATTCCGCAACTGCTTGCACTTCCCACGCTGCTGGTCCTTGTCTGGCATATCGGCGTCATGAAACGCATCAAGCCGTTCTGGGGCAGCCAGTTGACCGCCTTTGCCGTCTTCTTCGCGCTGGTCACCGTGGGACTGCCCTTCGCCTCCAATCCGGGCATTGCCATCGCCTACTGGACGAGCGCCTATGTGAAGATCGCGATCATGACGCTGTCGATCGCCTGGCTGCTGCGCAAGCCGTCCGATTTCCAGCTTGCAGCCCGCGTCATCGTCATCTCGGGCATGGCCGTCTCCTACGTCGCCATCACCAACAAGCTCGCCGGGATCGGTCTGGTGGAAGGAAGCCGCGTCACCATCGGCCGCGAGATCGGTTCGGTGCTCGGCGATCCCAACGACCTTTCGCTCGTGCTCACCTTCCCGCTCTCCTTCGCCGTTTCCATGGCCACCACGCGCAGCGGCTGGTTCAACCGCGTCCTCGGTCTGGCGGCCATCGTTCTGATCATCTGGGCTGTCCTGTCGACGCAGAGCCGCGGCGGAATCCTGGGCATCATGTCGGTCTTCGGCGTCACGGGGCTCCGGATTGTCCGCTCCAAGCTCCTGCTGGCAGGCGCCGGCGGCCTTGCCGCCATCGTCCTGTTTGCGGCAGCCGGCATTTCCGGTCGCTCCTCCGGCGGCGCGGCGGAAGACGGTATCGACGAAAGCGCCATGGGCCGGATCTGGGCGTGGACGGCAGCCTTGAACATGGCGTTGGCGCGGCCGCTGAACGGCGTCGGCCTGGACAACTTCATTCCCAATTACTGGCTCTACACGCCGCACTGGAGCGGCTTCAACAAGGCCGTGCACTCCACCTGGCTCGGCGTCCTGGCCGAGACGGGCTGGCCCGGCCTGATCGCCTTCGTGGCAATGGTCGTCGCCATCGCCCGCGTCGCGGTTCGTGCCTCGCGCATCCTGCGCGACAACGGCGCACCCATGCCGGTACAGGTCGCCGCCTTCTCCGTGACGTCCGGCGTCGCCGGCTTCTGCGCGTCGGGCACCTTCCTCACCCAGGGCTTTACCTGGCCCATCTACATCCTGCTCGCCATCGCCTCCGCTGCTTCCCACTTTGCGAACGCCTTCGCATATGGCGAACCCGCCGGCCCGAAAAAGCCGGGAATCCGCATTGTCCGGCGGCTGGAACCGGCAAATTCCGCTGGCATGGATCGTGCGTGAGAGACGGCAGACATCATTCCTGTTGAAGAAAGGGGTTCAAACGATGTGTGGGATTTTTGCCGTCACGGGCGACGAGAGCGCCGCACCGACATTGCTGCAGGGGCTCAAGCGGCTCGAATATCGCGGCTATGATTCCGCCGGTCTTGCCATCTGCGAGGCTGCGGGGCTTGCCGTGCGCAAGGAGGCCGGGAATGTCACCGCGCTGGAAGCCCTTCTCGCCGTCGAGCCGGCCACCGGGTCCAGCGGCATCGCCCACACGCGCTGGGCAACCCACGGCGCTCCTGCCAGGGCCAACTCCCATCCCCACCAGGCCCCCGGCGTCGCCATCGTTCACAACGGCATCGTAGAGAACCATGCCGACCTCAGGCACGACCTATCCCGCCGGGGCGCGCGCTTTGTCAGCGAGACCGATTCGGAGGTCATTCCCTGGCTGGTGCGCAACGCGATGGATCGCGGCGCCCCGCCCTGGGTGGCGCTCAACGAGGCGGCCGGGCGGCTGGAAGGCTCCTATGCCATCGCCATGATCGCTGAAGCGGCGCCGGGCGAGATCTTCGCCGCCCGCAAGGGCAGCCCCATCGTGGCGGGCGTCGGTCATGGCCGAACCTATCTCTCGTCCGATCTCAACGCGCTCGCCGGTTTCGCCAGCCACGCCATCGCGCTGGAGGATGGCGACACCGCGCGCCTGACGGCCGACCGCGTGGACATCCGCGACCTTGCCGGCCGGCCGGTCAACCGCCGCCTGCTCGAAGTGCCGGGCGCGGCCAATGCCTTCGATTCCGGTGACTTCGGCCGCTTCATGGCCAAGGAAATCTTCGAGCAGCCAGACGTCATCGAACAGATCAACCGGCTCTACCGGGACGGCTCGCTCCTCGACCAGTTGCTCGCGCTCGACATCGCGCGCATCCGTCGCATCAACATCGTCGCCTGCGGTTCGTCCTTCTTCGCCGGTTCCGTGACACGCCACTGGATCCAGTCCATGACCGGCATCGAATGCGCCGTGCACGTGGCGTCCGAATACCGCTACGAGACCCTGCCGCAGATCTTCCCCGGCGAGGTGGCGATCCTGGTCTCGCAGTCGGGCGAGACCGCCGACACGCTTGCGGTGCTGGAACGCCTCCAGCAGATCGGCATGCCGGTCATCGCCATCGTCAATGAAACCGGGTCGACCATGGCGCGCCAGGCCGACATGACCCTGCCGCTGGCCGCCGGACCGGAGATCGGCGTGGCCTCCACCAAGGCTTTCATGGCGCAACTTGTCGTCATGGCTCATCTCTCCATCCATATCGCCCAGCGCCGCCGGTCCGGGGCGATAACCGGACGGTTGCGCGATCATCTCGCCCGCCTTCCCAACTATGTCGAGGCCGCGCTGCACAACGAACCGGCGGTGATCGAGGCGGCGGCCGGCCTGAAGGATGCGAAGAGCGCCCTCTTCCTTGGACGCGGCCAGTATTTCCCGCTCGCCTGTGAAGGCGCCCTGAAGCTGAAGGAAACGAGCTACATCCATGCCGAGGCCTTCCCCGCCGGCGAACTGAAGCACGGACCGCTGGCGCTGGTTGACGAGTCCATGCCCGTCTTCGCCCTGGCCGGCAGCGATCCCATGCTGCCCAAGCTCGCCTCCAACATCCGCGAGGTTGCCGCGCGCGGCGGCCAGATTCACGTCATCGGCGACCGCGAGGCCATGCTCACCATGACCGACGCCGCGGCCGGCGTGCTCACCATTCCGCGCGCGCCGGAGTTCGTGCGGCCCATGGTCGCCACGGTGCCTCTGCAACTGCTGTCCTTCCACACCGCCACCATGCGCGGGCTGGACGTTGACAGGCCGCGCAACCTCGCCAAGTCGGTCACGGTCGAATGAACCGGCTGCGCCAATGGGCAAAGGCCGGCCGCTCGCCGCTGGCCCGCGCCGTGCGCGCCACGGCACGGCGCGCACGCACCTGCGCGGTACCGACGGTCCCGGCCATCCACCGCCCGCTCTACGAGATGCGGCGCATCGGACTTGCCGCCTGGGCGTCCTTCTGGCGCGCCGCCTGGACGACACCGCTGTTCAGGGCGCGTCTCGACACCGCCGCGCCGGGTCTGCTGGTCTATGGCGGCATGCCGCTGGTCATGGGACCCGTGCGCCTCGCCTTCGGACAGGACGTGCGCATATCGGGCCAGACGACGATCACCGGACGGACCGGGTCGCCGGAAACGCCGGAACTGCTGGTCGGCTCGAATGTCGACATCGGCTGGCAGACGACCATCGCCGTTTCCGGAAAGGTCGTCATCGGAGACAATGTGCGCATCGCCGGGCGCGCCTTCCTGGCCGGTTATCCGGGCCATCCTCTGGACGCCGACGACCGCGCGGCAGGTCTCCCCGACACGCCGGACCAGTGCGGCGACATCGTGCTGGAGCGCGACGTCTGGCTGGCGACCGGTGTGACCGTTCTGGCCGGCGTCACCATCGGTCGGGGAACGGTGGTCGGCGCGGGAAGCGTCGTCACCTGCGATCTGCCTCCCTTCGTGCTCGCGGCCGGCACGCCGGCCCGCGTCATTCGCCATGTGCCGGGCAGGGAAACCGCCCATGCCGCATGATCTCGTCGTGTTCGGCGAGGACTGGGACCGCCACCCGTCCTCGACCCAGCATCTTGCACGCCGCCTGGCAGCGGACCGGAAGACGGTCTGGGTCAATTCACTGGGTTTGCGCCGGCCACGCCTGTCAACGCGTGACGCCATGCGCCTGGCCGGAAAGGCCCTTCGGCTGGCCGCCCGGCCTGCCGCTTCCGCGTCTCCCGGAACCGGCGAGGCGAATCCCTTCGCCGCCATCGTCGAGCCGCGCGCCCTGCCATGGCCGGGTTCGCGGCTTGCCGACACCTTCAACCGGCATTCCGTCGGTGCCCAGGTCCGTGCCGCGATGCAGGCGCACGGCATGGCCGCCCCTGTCCTCTGGACCTCGCTGCCGACCGCCCTGCCCCTCGTCGGCACCCTTGGCGAACGGGCGGTTGTCTACTATGCCGGTGACGATTTCGCCGCCCTGCACGGCGTCGACCACGGCCCGGTTCTCGCCATGGAAACGCAGCTTGCCGCGCGCGCCGATCTCATCCTCGCCGCCAGCCCGGAGATTGCCGGCCGTTTCGATCCGGACCGGACGGTTCACCTGCCGCACGGCGTTGACTTCGACCTGTTCGCAAGTCCCGTCTCCCCGGCCGCGGGCCTGCCGCCCGGCAAGGTGGCCGGTTTCTACGGTTCGCTGAACGGCTGGATCGACGTGGACGCCATTGCCGCCGCGGCCCGCCGCCTGCCCGGCTGGACCTTCGTCCTGATCGGCCGCGAGGAGACGGACCTGTCCGCGCTGACCGGCCTGGCCAATGTCCGGCGCCTTCCGCCAATGGCCCATCATGAACTGCCGGCGTGGTCGCAACACTGGACCGTTTCGATCCTGCCTTTCCACCGCAACCGCCAGATCGCCGCGTCAAACCCGCTGAAGCTGAGGGAATACCTGGCCGCCGGACAGCCGGTCGCGGCAAGCTGGCGCTTTCCCGCCGTCGATGCCCTGGACGCGCCTGTGGCCACGCCGAACGGCGGCGAGACCCTGGCGGACGCCATACTGCGCGCCGCAGGCGAAGTGGACCGTGCCCGCGCCTTCGCGCCGCTGCTCGCCGGCGAAAGCTGGGAATCGCGCGCCGCCTTCGTTTCGCAATTGCTGGAATCGCTGTGATTTCCGCTCACCGCTGGCACGGAACTTGAAAAGTATCCGGCAGATCCAGTCAGGAGACGTCCGAAATGAGGTTCAACCCGTCCATTCCCTTCATGGTTTTGCTTTCCGCGACAGGCCTCGGCGGATGCGCTTCGCAAAACGCGACAGACATGCTGCCCCGGGAAATGAAGCTTGCCATGGCCGCCGATGCGGTCCGCGAGTCCATGCCGGCGGCGGACGCACCGGCAGAGGCCCTGCCTCAGGCTCAACCGCCGGCACCTGCGACGGATCGCGAAGCCCTGTCGCCTGTTGAAATCGAGTTCCGCCGCCAGCAGCAGCGCCTGATGCCGTCCGCGCCGGGGGGGCCGGCCGGCCTTGAGACGGGCGATCCGGTGGCGCTTTTCAACCGCGCCCGCGAGATGCAGGCCGTCCGGGCCATGGCCGACCCGTCGGGGATGCCCGTGGCAACCGCCGGCAACGCCTTGGCGCCATCGCCGCAGGAGACCTGGAACGCCGCGCTCGCCAGGGCGCAAGGCCTGGCCCCCGCGCGGCAGGCGGAGCCGGACACGGCAATCGTCACCGCCGCCGTCGATGCGCCGCCGGACCAGGACGACATCCTTGAATTTGTCCTGCCGGATGACGGTACCGGCCTTCCCGACGATGCCGTCATGCAGATCCGGCTCAAGACCCTGGGCGGACGCAAGGTCCGGCGTATCGTCGTCGGCCGCATCGAGGGCAAGGGTTTCGAGGTGCTGGCGCGGGCGCAGGAGATCGCCCGCGCGGTCGCCGAAGTCACCGGCGGTGAACCGGGCATGAGCTATGACCCGGCCATGAGCACAGGCGCCGTTCGTCTGGAATACGAACCTTTCCGCGGAACCGGCGGCTGATGGTCCGCGATATCCCGAGCCTTCTCCTCCAGGTCTTCGACATCGCCTGGCGCAGGCGCTATCTCATCGTCGTGCCGATGCTGGCCCTGCCGCCGGTGGCCTTCGTGGCGGGCGGCTTCGCGCCCAAGACCTATGTCGCGCGGTCGACCATCCTCGTGCAGGAGACCGCCAAGCTCAATCCGTTCCTCACCGATCTCGCGGTGGGCCCGAACCTCAAGGAGCGCATGCCCGCGCTCAAGACGCTGGTGCATTCCGCGCATATCCTGGAGGCCGTGCTGGAAGACACCGGCCACATCTCCGGACAGTCCGGACCGGCCGAACGCGCCAACGCGGTCAGGGCGCTGTCGGGCGCCATCTCGGTCGATCTCATGGGCAACGACCTGGTGGCCTTTTCCATTCGCGGCGGCAGCCCTGAAGGCATGGCGGACACGCTGCGCGCGCTGTCCCACCATTTCGTCGACAAGCTGCTGGCACCCGAGCGCAGTTCCATCCGCGACAGCCAGGTCTTCCTGAGCCAGGAACTGGAAGCGCGTGCCACCCGGCTGGCCGAGGCGCAGGAAGCCTTCGCGCAATTCAAGCGGCGCAACCGCAACCGGCTGCCGACGCTGGAAAGCAGCCTCGTCACCCGCCTGTCCGGCCTGGAGCAGAAACTGTCGGAAAACCGCATGGAACTGAAGGCGGCGGAAGCCGAACTCGGCGACGTGCGCCAGCGGCTGATCGGCACCAATCCCGTCATCGGACGCATCGAGGATGACATCCTGAAAACCCGCCGCCGCCTGGGAGAACTCAAGACACGCTATACCGACGAACATTCCGCCGTGCAGGCGGAACTGCGAACCCTGACCCGGCTGGAAGGCGAACGCGAGACCCTGCTTGCCGACGCCGAGGCGATGGAGAGCACGGACATCGACCGGCTCTGGAACCTGGCGGCCGGATCGCTCAACCAGGAGGACGCCAAGACCCCGCCGCTCCTCGTCTCCCAGATGACAAGGCTCCAGGAAAGCAACGCCCAATACCTGCGTCTGAAGGAGGAAACGGCGGCGCTGGAGGCGGAGATCGACAGCATTCATACGGCCATTGCCGAGACCGGCCCCGTGATGCAGGAGCAGAAGCGCCTGGAAGAGGAAATCCGCCTCGCCCAGGAAAGCCACGATTCGATTTCCAAGCGTTTCGACAATGCCCAGATCACCGGTGCGCTGGGAAAGTTCGAGGCACCGGAACGCATCAAGGTGATCGACGCGCCGGTGGACCCGGCCGTGCCCGTCACGCCGGGCCGTATCCTGTTCCTGATTGCCGGGATCGTCGCCGGGCTGGTGGCCGGTGCCGGCCTCGCCGCCGCTGCCGAAATTCTTGATACCCGCCTGCGGCGCCAGCACGAATTCGAAGCCGTGTGCGACGCGCCGGTGGTCGCGCGCTACTGCAATTGACCGGCTACCCCGGAAAAGAGGCCTTGCCGCTGCGGCTGCCGGGGCTGTCCGGTCAGCCCGCGGCCTTCGCCCCATCCTCGTCCGAGCGCCAGCTTTCCATGCGCCGGTAGATGGTGGACGGGCTGACATCGAGAGCCGCCGCGGCCCGCGGGATGGATCCGTTGCAGGCCTCGATGGCGTTCTCGATCGTCGACCGGATCACGTCGTCCAGCGGCCGGATGGCCCCGGGGCTGCTTGCCTCCGGCATCAGCTTCGCTTTCGCGAGGATCTCGGCGAGCGGCCTGGTCAGTTCGGCACCGTCGGCCTTGCGCGCGCTGCCCAGCATGTCGAAGGGCAGCATGTCGGCCGTCACCACGTCGCCGTCGTTGAGCACGACCACAGAGCGGATGACGTTCTGAAGCTGGCGGACATTGCCCGGCCAGTCATGCGACAGCAGGATGGCCGCCGCGTCAGCGGAAAAATCCGTGAACGCCTTGCCGTCTTCCTCCGCGAAGCGCAGCAGGAAGGCCCGGGCGATCTCCACGATGTCCTCGTCGCGTTCGCGCAGGGGCGGCAACTCCACCGGAATGACGTGGAGACGGTAGAAGAGATCCTCGCGGAACCGCCCGGCCCTGACCTCGTCGACCGGGTTCCGGTTCGTGGCGCAGACCACCCGCACGTCGCTGACGCGGACCTTGTCCTCGCCCAGCCTTTGCACCTGGCGGCTTTGCAGGAAGCGCAGCAGCTTTGCCTGAAGGCCAAGATCCATTTCGCAGATCTCGTCCAGGAAAAGCGTCCCGCCATCGGCCGACAGGGCAGCGCCCTGGCGGTCACCCGTGGCGCCCGAAAAGGCGCCCTTCACATGGCCGAAGATCTCGCTTTCCAGCAGGTCCCTCGGGATGGCGGCCGCGTTGAGCGTGATGAAAGGGCCCCTGGCGCGGCTGGAAAGCCGGTGCAGCGCGTCGGCGCAGACCTCCTTGCCCGTCCCGCTCTCGCCGGTGATGAAGACGGTCGCATTGGATGGCGCGGCCCGCCTGAGCACGCGATAGACGGCCTGCATGGCCATTGAATTGCCGACGAATCCGGCAAGACCGTTTTCCTCGCCCGCCGCCCGCCCGGCCGGGCGTGGCGCAGGTTCAGCGCGCGTCCCTGCAGAGATGGCGTCGGCGACAGTCTTGTTGAGCCGCTCGGCATTGAAGGGCTTGACGATGAAGTCATAGGCGCCAAGCCGCATGACCTCGACGGCCGTCTTGATCGATGCATTGGCGGTGATGACGACAACCGGGCTCTTGACGCCGGCTTCCTGGAGCCTGTCCATGATATCGATGCCGCTCATGTCGGGCAGGTTCACGTCGAGAACGATGCAGCCATAGTCTGTCTCACCGATCTTCGCCAGTGCTTCCGCGCCGGTTACGGCAATGTCGCAACGCCCGCCAAGATGACGCAGGAAACCGCGATAGGTTTCGGCGAGCGCCATGCTGTCTTCCACGACGAGAATTCCGGGATGCTCCATGGATTGGCCCCTTGTTTCCTGATCCGCACCCCTTAGGAATACGCCAGCGGCATTAACTGTTTTCTAAATGCCGCCATTCCGCCTCCCCCGTTTCATGCCGCCATGTCATCCTGGTTAACGTTTTGCCCTTCCAGGTGCGCGCGCAAGGCGCGCACGCCCGTGCGTGCCGCGGCCATGGCCCGTTCGACAGCCTCTGGTTCGGGATCGCCGCCGGTTTCCGACTCGAGCGCGCGGGCCAGACCCGCCGCCTTGCGGATCGCGAACTGGCCCAGCAGTCCGGCAAGCTTGTGCGCCGCCTTTCGGAACGCCACGTCATCGCCCCTTGCCGAGGCTTCCTCCAACTGGCAGAGGGATGCCTCGATCTCGGTCTCGATCTGGTTGACGAGTGCGCGCATGGTCGTTTCCCCGACGTCCTCGCGCATGGTTTGCAGGAAGGCGGCATCGAGCGCGTCTTCGTCGCCGACGGCCGCAGCATGTGGCGCGTGCCCGGCTTCCGCGGGCGCCTGCGCGTCCGCATCGAACAGGTGCGCCAGCGCGCTTGCGATGTCGTGCATCCGCACCGGCTTGCTGACATAGGCGTCGAAGCCTGCCCTGAGCAGTCTCTCCCGGTCGCGCGGGAAGCTTTGGGCGGTCAGCGCGGCAAACATGGCGCTTCCGCTGGCACCCTCGCGCTTCATCGCCTTCATCGCCGACGGGCCGTCCATGCCGGGCATCTGGACATCGAGAACGACAAGGTCATAGGCGGTCATGCGCGCCATTTCCACGGCTTCCTCGCCGCTTCCGGCCGTGTCCACCTGCGCCCCGAACCGCGCGAACATCGTCTGGGCGACAAGCAGGCTTGCAGCGGTGTCATCCACGACCAGCACACGCTTGCCCTGCAGGTCGAGGCGCGTTTGTTCGGGGTTTGCCGTCTCGCCAGTATCCGTCGTCCCGGCCGCTGCCAGTTCGATGTCGAAGGTGAAGACGGATCCCTCGCCGGGCGTGCTGTCGACCACGATGCGGCCTCCCATCAGCCTGACGAGCCTGTCGGAGATGGCGAGTCCGAGCCCGCTGGAACCCTCATGCGCGTTGCGGCTGTTCTCTCCCTGCTCGAAGGGCTGGAATAGCCGGGTGCGCAACATTTCGGAGATGCCTTCGCCATTGTCCGAGACGGCGAACCGGACAAGACTGTTGCCGTTGCGATGCCCGGCACAATCCAGAACGATGACCACGTCGCCATTGCGCGTGAACTTGTTGGCATTGCCGACCAGGTTCATGAGCACCTGCCGGATCCGTTCCCGGTCGCCGATCATCGTCTCGGGCATGTCCGGGTTGATGCTGACCGACATGCGGTTCCGGTTCCGCGCCGCGAGCACGGCCGTCACCTCCATCACCTCGCGCACCAGTTCGGCCGGAGAGAAAGCCACCGGATCAAGCGTCAGCTTGCCCGCTTCCAGCCGCGAAAGGTCGAGGATGTCGTTGATCAGGGCAAGCAGGCCCTCCGAAGCCTTCAGCACTGTCGATACGTGCCTGCGCTTGGCCGGGTCGGTCTCTTCCTTCTCCATCACGTCCGACAGCCCGATGATGGCATTGAGCGGCGTGCGGATGTCATGGCTCATCATGGCCAGGAAGTCGGACTTTGCTTGCGAGGCGGTCGTCGCCTTGCGGGCCAGGAGGCGCATCTGCTCGGCTTGCCGCTCGGAGCGCTCCCCTGCCTCTTCCAGTTTTTCCCGCGCCTGGTTGGCGCTCACGAGAAGCAGGCGCGCACGCCGCTCGCCATGAACGAGATAGGCCAGCATGAGGGTAAGCAGGATCGCGGCCGCGGTACCGAAGCGCGATAGCTGCTGTTGCAGCAATTCGTGGTTCTTCGCCAGTTCCTGCCGCTCCGCGCGATCGTTTTTCAAACTGGCCATGGTCAGCTTGCGCAGCGTGGCACGATGCGGCGCGAGCAGGTCCCTCATGCGGGCCGCGGCACTCGCATCCCCCGCTCTGGCCGCCGGCAGCAGCCGGTCCGCCGCTTCCAGGTCCGCGGCAAAGGAATTGAAGGCTTCGGACAGCACCGCGTCTTCGCGCAGCGCTTTTGCCAGGACACCGCTTTGGTAAAGCGAGACGCGGCTCATCAGCAGGTCGAACTGGACATCGAGAGGCAGCGTCCCGGCGGGCTCGAGCCCCGCCGCCCGGGGTGCCAGCTTGGCCAGCGTCCGCGCAAGTTCCACTTCGGACTGGGAAGCGGCCCAGATCGTGTTCTCCGGGATCCGGTAGGTTATGCGTTTCTGGACATCGTTCAGCGCGAGATAGGCATTGGCCGTCGATGCCAGCAGCACGGCAAGGCATGCGAGAACGAGATAGCGGGCTGCCGTCAGCAACCCTGGCCCGCGCAACCTCATCGGAACTCCAGCGAACTGACCTGCCAGACCCACTTGAAATTGTGCTGCTCGTCTGCCAACTCGGGGAAATCGTCGCGCGGATAGACCACCCAGAACGGGCCCTTGTCGCGAATCGCCATGCGTTCGCCGTTCATCCGCGTCGCCAGCAGCACGGGATAGGCCAGGATCTCAGCCACATCAATGTCGGCCTCGTAGCCGTTGATCGCGGCCACGGCGACGACTCCGGTCTCGATCCCATGTGCCCGTGCGATGTCGGAAAGCAGGACGCCTTCGAAGAATTGCGGCCCGTCGGTCCAGGATGTCGTGGTTTCAAAGCCTTGCGTTCCAAGGCTTTCGAGGTCCTCGACCGAATAAACCGACTGCTTGCCCCCGGCTGTGACCGTGAGCGTCATATCCGTGGCCCAGGCCTGCGCCGCCGCGCCCACGAACGCGATTATCATGACAAGGATCCTCACCATCCCGACGCCCCTTCTTCGATGAACACGCGCCCCTTCTAGCGCAATCCCTAGAACAGGGTGTTGTCTGAAATGATAAAAATCAAGAAATAGAAACAAAAAAGCAACCATGCATCTTCAAATGCATGACTGCCTTGCTTGCGGCCCCGGCTGCGGGCCTGGCGATGCCAGGCCCGGGCCTTGCTATTTCACTTCGCCGGTCGGGCGCGGCGTCGACGCGGTTTCGGCCGGCAGGACCGGATAGGTCACTTCAGGCATCTTGCCGGTCAGCGACTCCAGGAACGCCACCATCTTGTCGGCGTCCGCGTCTGTCAGGTCCTCGCCGAGCTGGCTCTCGCCCATGATCTGCACGGCGACCTTGAGATCCCAGACCAGGCCGGAATGGAAATAGGGCGCTGTCTGGGCGATGTTGCGCAACGGCGATGCGCGGAAGACGTATTCGTCGTCCGCCGTCTCCGTGACGGCAAAGCGGCCCTTGTCACCGGCCGGCAGGATGTCGGCGCCCGGCTTCTCGATCAGGCCGAACGGATAGTAGCCATTGCCGCCAAGGTTCACGCCGTTGTGGCAGGCGGTGCAGCCCTTGTCGATGAACAGCGCCATGCCTTCCTTCTGGACATCGCTCAACGCGTTGTCATCGCCATTGAGGTAGGCGTCGAACGGAGCCGGCGTGATCAACGTCGCCTCGAAGGCCTCGATGGCCTTGGCGAAGTTGTCGAAGGTCACCGGATCGGCTTCATCCGGGAACGCCGCCTTGAACCATTCGACATATTGCGGCATCGAATTGAGCGTCGCGATGACGTTCTCAGGCGTGTTGGCCATTTCGACACCGGCCTGGACCGGCCCCTTGGCCTGCGCCTTCAGGTCGTCCGCGCGGCCGTCCCAGAACTGGGCCACGTTGAACACGGCATTGAGAACGGTCGGCGAATTGCGCGGACCCTTCTGCCAGCCATGGCCGATGGAGGTCGGCATGTTGTCGTCGCCGCCCGTGCCGAGATTGTGGCATGAGTTGCACGAGAACACGCCCGAGGCCGACATGCGCGGATCGAAGAACAGCGCCTTTCCGAGGTCGATCTTCTCCGGCGTGATCGGGTTGTCGGCCACTGCGGGAACCGTTGAGGGAAGCGGTTTGAAGGCTTCCGCCGCCTTGTCGCGCAACTCGTCCGCTGTTGCCAGGGATACAACGCTTGCGCTCGCCAGTGCGGCCGCGAGCAAGACCGTCTTGAACCGTTTCATGGTGAACCCCCTTGGTACCGGTTACGATGGGAGTCTCGACCGAAAACAATTTCTAATATTGACATAAATCAACATGAGACGGGAAAAATGCCGGGCTTGTATGCGACATTTTTCCGCGCGCCCTGTCCGGTTTCAGGCAGCGCGGCAATCGCGGCAGAAACCGTGCATCTCCACCACCGAACGCACGGGCTGGAACCCGGCGGCGCCGGCGATGGCGCGCAGGCGTGCCGTCAGGTCCTCGTCGCTGATCTCGGCCACGTGACCGCACCTGTCGCATATGGCAAAGGCAATGGTCTCATGGCTGTCGCAACCGGGATGCCGGCAGGCAACGAAGGCGTTCAGGCTTTCCAGCCGGTGCACCATGCCCAGATCGACCAGCTTTTCCAGCGCCCGGTACACCTGTAGCGGCGCGCGAAATCCCGATTCGCGCAGCATGTCGAGAATGGCATAGGCGCTGAGCGGGCCTTCCGCCCCGGACAATGTCTCCAGCACCAGCGCCTGGTTGCGCGTCAGGCCGTCTGTCGCATGATGGCCAGGGTGGTTGTGGTGATGGTCAGCCATTGCTCTTCCCTTCACGAACGGGTCGGCCCGAAGCCCCGCGCAGCGGCATCAGAGACACCAGGAACAGGCCGAGCGCCGCCACCACGATGGAGGGGCCGGACGGCGTGTCCCATTGCAGCGAACCGAAGAGACCGCCGAGCACCGCCGCCACGCCGATCGCCGACGCCAGGACCGCCATCTGTTCCGGACCGGAAGCAAGGCGCCGCGCCGCCGCCGCCGGGATGATCAGCATGGCGGTGATGAGCAGCACCCCGATGATCTTCATGGCGATGGCGATGACGCCCGCCATCAAGAGCATGAAGACGATATTGGCCCGGTCCGGCCGCATTCCTTCCGCCTCGGCGATCTCCGGATTGACCGTCGCGGCGAAAAGCGGCCGCCAGACGGCTGCCAGCAGGGCGAGAACGATTGCCCCGCCACCCCAAATCAGCGCCAGGTCGGACCTGGAAACGGCAAGGATGTCGCCGAACAGCAGGCCCATCAGGTCCACGCGAACCCAGGTCATGAAGGCGAGCACCACAAGGCCCAGCGCCAGCGAGGAATGCGACAGCAGGCCGAGCAGCGCATCGGCTGAAAGGCTTGCCCGGCGCTGCAGCACCAGGAGCGCGAGCGAGACAAGCGCCGAAACGGCAAACACTGCGAGCGTGAGGTCGACCTGGAGCAGCAATCCGAGCGCCACGCCGAGAAGCGCGCCGTGGGAAAGCGTGTCGCCGAAATAGGCCATGCGCCGCCAGACGATGAAGCAGCCGAGCGGCCCGGCGACCAGCGCAACACCGATGCCGGCCAGCAACGCGCGGATGAAGAAATCGTCGAGCATCTCAGGTCCTTCCGCTCTCGCCCGGACGGTCCCGATGACCGCTTTCACCGCGCCCGCCATGATGATCGGGATGCCCGTGGTGATGATGGCCGTCGTCAGGATGGCAATGGTCGGTGACCGTCCCGTCGGCATGGCGCACCCGGCCGTCCGGCAGATGCGTGTGGTCGTGCCGGTGCCTGTAAACGGCCAGCGCCGGCGCGGCCTGGGCACCGAACAGCTTGCGGTAGGCTTCGCTACCGGCAACCGCCGTCGGCGTGCCCGAGCAGCAGACATGGCCGTTCAGGCACAGCACCCGGTCCGTGGCCGCCATCACCACGTGCAGGTCGTGCGAGATCAGCAGCACGCCGCACCCCAGATCGTCGCGGATGCGCCCGATCAGTTCATAGAGCGCGATCTCTCCGGTGAAGTCGACGCCCTGCACCGGTTCGTCGAGAACCAGCAGGTCCGGCCTGCGGGCAATGGCGCGGGCCAGCAGCACCCGCTGGAACTCGCCGCCCGAAAGCGTGCGCAGTTCCGCATCCTTCAGATGCGCAACGCCGGTGGCCTCCATCGCCTGCCCGGCTTCCGACGCGCTCACCCGGCCCGTCAGGCGCATGAACCGGCCGGCGGTCAGCGGCAGCGTCCAGTCCACCGCCACCTTCTGCGGCACATAGGAAACGACAAGTCCGGCCCGGCGCGCGGCCTGCCCCTCGTCGGGGCGCAGGATGCCCAGCGCCATCTTCGCGGTCGTCGATTTCCCGGAACCGTTGGGCCCGACAAGCGTCACGATTTCCCCGGCAGCGACAGTCAGGTCGACACCGCGCACCAGCCACCGGCCGGACCGGAAGACGCCGGCCTGTTCAAGGGAGACGAGCGGAGATTGTTGCGCGGATTCGGACATTCTGGCCTGAGGGTGAAACGTCGCAAGCTGGCGCGGCCTGAGCCGCTTGCGGCGATCTATCGCATACGTTATACAATTACACAACGGTGTAACAGAATAACATTACATTGGTCGGATCGTCATTCGCACAGGGGATTTTCCATGCATCGTCTCGCCACGCTCCTTCTGGCCTCGGGCATCGTTTTCGGCACGGCCGCAAGTGCCATCGCACAGGTCAAGGTCGTCACCAGCATCAAGCCGGTCCACTCGCTTGTCGCCGCGGTGATGGACGGTATCGGAAAACCCGGTCTCATCATCGAAGGCGCCGGTTCGCCGCACAACTACGCCCTCAAGCCGTCCCAGGCGCGGATGCTGGAAGCGGCCGATGTCGTCTTCTGGGTCGGCCCCGAACTCGAGACTTTCCTGGAAAAGCCCCTCCAAACCATTGCCACCAGCGCCACGGCCGTCGAACTCTTCGACGCTGACGGACTTGTCCGCCTGCCCTACCGCGAAGGCGCAACCTTCGAGAAACACGGGCATGATGCACATGATGACGGGCACGAAGGGCATGAGGAAGCCGGTCATGGAGAAGAACACGGGCACGAAGCCCATGAGCATGAAGGGCAGGAGGCACATGACCACGGCGAAGACCGCCACGACTCCCATGTGTGGCTCGACCCGGTCAATGCGAAGGCCATGGTACGGGAAATCGCAAGGCACCTCTCGGAGGCGGACCCGGACAATGCCGCAGCCTATGGCGCCAATGCCGACCGCACACTGAATCGTCTCGACACGCTCATCGCCGACGTCAATGCCATGGTCGCACCTGTCCGCGACAAGCCCTTCGTGGTGTTCCACGATGCCTACCGGTATTTCGAGAACCGCTTCGGCCTGCAGGCCGCCGGCTCGATCACCCTGTCGCCCGAACATGCCCCCGGCGCCGACCGCATCGCCGAAATCCGTGACCGGATCGCCGCAATGTCGGCGGTCTGCGTTTTTTCCGAACCGCAATTCGAACCGAAACTGGTTGAAACGGTTATCGAAGGAACAAGGGCCCGCATCGGCGTGATCGATCCGCTCGGCGCGGACCTTCCCGCCGGTCCCGATCTCTATTTCACCGTAATCGGCGGCATGGCCGGATCGTTGAAGGCCTGCCTCTCGGGCAAAAGCTGATTGCCCGCGGGAGGCCGGCGCGCAAGGGAGGACAGGGCATGGAGTTTTTGCCAGCCGCGCTTCAGGACACGATGGCCATGCCTGTCGGCACAGCCGTCTCGCGGCTGGTCATGGCAGGCGCGCTCGGCGCGGTCATAGGGCTCGACCGGGAAGCCGGCGACCACGCCGCCGGCCTGCGCACCCATATCCTCGTCTCGCTAGCCGCCTGCCTGTTCACGCTGATCGCCTTTGAACTGTTCGAGCGGTTCAGTGGCGATGGCGGGCAGACCGATCCGATTCGCGTGATCGAGGCGGTGACCGCCGGCGTGGCCTTCCTTGCCGCCGGCTCGATCATTCATGCGCGGGGCAGCGTGCGCGGCCTGACAACGGGTGCCGGCATGTGGCTTGCCGGTGCCGTCGGCCTCGCCGTTGGTGCCGGTCTCTACCTCATTGCCATCGCGGCAACGGTGCTCGCGCTGATCATCCTTTTCCTCATGAAACGGCTCGAACCCTGAGGCAAAGCCCCCCAACCGTCCTCATTCGAAGACGATGGCCGGTCCCTTGGGTGCGCCCTGCCGCGCGGCGAGCGCGTCGCGCACGCGTGCCGCGATCTCGCGATAGATCGTCGCATGCGGCCCGTCCGGCGACGAGACGACAACCGGGGTTCCCGCGTCGGATGTCTCGCGGATCGCCATTTCCAGCGGCACCTCGCCCAGGAAGGGAACGCCGATGCGCGCCGCTTCGTTGCGCGCGCCGCCATGGCCGAAGATGTCGTGCCGTTCGCCACACTTGGTGCAGATGAAGTAGCTCATGTTCTCCACCAGGCCGAGCACCGGGACATCGACACGGTTGAACATGTTCAACCCCTTGCGGGCATCGATGAGCGCGAGGTCCTGCGGCGTCGAGACGATCACCGCGCCGGCCAGCGGCACGGACTGCGCCATGGTCAGTTGCGCGTCGCCCGTGCCGGGCGGCATGTCAACCACCAGCACGTCGAGTTCGCCCCATTCCACTTCATTGAGCATCTGCTTGAGCGCGGACATCACCATGGGCCCGCGCCAGATCACCGGCGTGTCCTCGTCGACCATGAAGCCCATGGACATGACCTTCACGCCATAGCGCTCCATCGGCTTGAGCTTCTTTTCCGAAGCCAGTTCCGGATTGCCCGACAGCTTCAGCAGGCGCGGCATGGACGGCCCGTAAATATCGGCATCGAGAATGCCGACCTTCAGCCCCAGATCCTTGAGGCCCAGCGCCAGGTTGACCGTGGTCGTCGACTTGCCGACGCCACCCTTGCCCGACGCCACGGCGACGATCGAAGCAATACCCGGAATCCCCGCGGGCTTGGGCGGCTGTGCCTGCTTCCGGGGCTGGCTCGGCGCCTGCGGCTCCGGCGGCATCTTCGGCGGTTGCGAGGGTGCCGCGCCCGGCTTGCGTTCCGCGGTCAGCACCGCCATGGCCGAGGTGATGCCGTCCACCTGCATGGCTGCCGTCTCGGCCGCCGCGCGCAAGGGCTCCAGCTTCTCAGCCATGTCTGCCGGGACAGAGATGGAGAAGAAGGCCTTGCCGTCGATGATGACGACCTGCGAGGTCATGCCAAGATCGACGATATTTCCGGAGCCGTCCGGCCCGGCCACGCGCTTGAGCTGTTCCACGACTTGCGACTTGAGATCGGACACGGCCTTCACCACTGTTCGGTTCCACTGCCCCCGGACATAGGTCAAATGACCCGCTTTGCCAATGGGGCGAAGCGGTGAAACGGATACACGTAATAGAAGAGTTTTCTAAAGGATAAGTCCCGTTCCTCAAGCACTCTGAGAGGCTTGCAGTCCGGCTTTCAGCGCCGCCGCGCCTTCCGCGATCTCCGCTTCGCTTGGTGAATAACCCGCTGCCAGGATGCGCCGCGCCAGCATGTGATCGCCCGGCCGGTTGACACTGTCGACCGCAATCAGCCTTTCGCCCTTGAAATGATAGACGGAGAAGGCACCGCTGTCCGTATCGCCGGCAACGACCCGGCGGTCGGCCTCGATCGCAAGGCCGGCCATCTGCAGCTTGCGCTCGCCCTGGTCCGACCAGAACCACGCCACCGCCTCGTAGGGCTCGTTCGCGCCGAGCATGGTCCGGGCGGCATGGCGGGCCTGGTCGGTGGCGTTCTGGACCGATTCCAGCCGCAGCCGGTGACCGCTGGCCACATGCGGGAAGGAAACGCAATCGCCGATGGCGAAGATGGCGGGATCGGATGTGGCGAGACGCCCGTCGACGGCAATGCCGTTGTCGGTGTCCAGCCCCGCCGCGACCGCCAGTCCGGTCTCGGGAACGGCACCGATGCCCACGATCACCATGTCGGCGGCAATGACCTGCCCCTCACCGACCTTCACGCCCGTCACGGTGCTGCCTTCCGTCTCGATGGACGTGAGCGCCGTTCCGGTCAGCACGGTGATGCCCAGGCTCTCGTGATAGGCCTTCATGTGCGCCGAGACTTCCGGGGAAACTGCGCGCCCCAGCAGACGGTCTGCCATTTCCACGACCGTCACCGCCTTGCCGGCCTGCGCGAAGGTGGCCGCAGCTTCCAGCCCGATGAACCCGCCGCCGATCACTGCGACATTGCGTGCCCCGGCCTTGGCCTCGCGCAGGGCGCGGGCGTCGTTGGCATTGCGCAGATAGAATACGCCGCGCGCGTCATGGCCCGGACAGGTCAGCCGCCGTGGGCCGGCGCCGGTGGCCAGCAGCAGTTTCGAATAGGCGAGCACCTGTCCGTCATCCAGCGTGAGCGTTGCCGCTTGGCGGTCGATGGACATCGCCGTGCGGCCGAGTTTCAGTTCGACCCCGTTGTCGCTGTAGAACCCCTCGCCCTTGAGCAGTTGCAGCCCCGCATCGGGCGTCTTCAGGAAGGCCTTGGAAAGCGGCGGCTTGTGATAGGGCATGTCCGCGTCCTGCGAAACCATCGCGAGTTCGCCCTTCCAGCCCTCCTGGCGCAGGCTGGCGGCCGCCTGGACGCCGCCATGACCCGCTCCGACGATGATGATCCGATCCGTCACGCTGATCTCTCCTTCACGCTGGAACGCGCCTGTTTCGCTCACGGCTTTTGGAACGCCCGAGCGCCCTTGGCAAGGCCAAGCTACCCGCGCCCGATGCCGGCGAGGATCTCCGCCCGGTTGCCGTCGCGTGCCGGAGACGGCCGCGGCGCGGTTGCCGGAGCGCCGTCGAAGCGGGGAGCCGCCATTGCCTGCAGCACGCCGCCGGGTGCCTGCCAGACCCCGCGAGCGGCCATGTGCGGATCGTCTTGCGCCTCTTCCGGCGCGTGAACCGGTCCCGCGCAGGCGTCCGATCCGGCGAAGACCTCCGTCCATTCAGCCTTCGTGCGGCTTGCGAAAAGGGCCTCCATGCGCGTGTTCAGATCCGGCCAGCGGCGCTGGTCGAACTGGTGCCGGAAGTCCGGGTCCTCCGAAAGCCCGAGCTTCTCCAGCAGGATGCCATAGAATTTCGGCTCCAGGCTCTGCACCGAGAAGAAGCCGCCGTCCTTCGTCCTGTAGGTGCGGCTCCAGTGCGGCCCGTCCAGCAGGCTGCGCCCGCGCTCCTTCGCCAGTCCCCCCGCCTGTTTCAGCGACATGAGCAGGTTCATCATGTGCGCGGTGCCGTCGACGATGGCCGCGTCGACAACCGTGCCCTTCCCGGTCGAACGCGCGTTGAGAATGCCGGACAGGACGCCGATGGCCAGGTACAGCGCGCCGCCACCGATGTCCCCCACCACCGTCGGCGGCAGGATCGGGCATTGTCCGGCCGGCGATGCATACCATGCCGCGCCCGACAGCGAGGCGTAGTTCAGGTCGTGGCCGGCCTCCAGGGCGCGCGGACCGTCCTGGCCCCAGCCGGTCATGCGGCCATAGACCAGCGACGGGCGCACGGCGTGGCATTCGGCGGGCCCGAGGCCGAGCCGTTCCATCACGCCCGGCCGGAACCCCTCGATCAGCCCGTCGGCTGTCTTCACGAGATCGAGGAACACTGCCTTGTCGTCGTCCTTCTTCAGGTCGAGCGCGATGGAGCGCTTGCCGCGATCAAGCAGGTTTTCCGTTGGCGCGCCGGGCGCGGTCGAGCCGTCGGGGCGATGCACGACGATGACGTCGGCGCCCAGGTCGGCCAGCAACATGCCGCAGAACGGCCCCGGCCCAAGCCCCTCGACCTCCAGTATCCTGACACCCTGCAGCATTCCCGTCCTCCGTTCCGCATTGCCGGCGCAAGGAAAGACCGCCCGGCCTTGCCCGTCAACTCGGGCAGGACTAGTTTCCGCACCTGAAAGACAGCAGGAGGGTCGCAATCCATGTTCGACGGCTTTCGCCAGGGCCGGCACGAGACCGGTATGGCCAATATCGCCCATGTCACCGGAGGCGACGGTCCGCCCGTTCTCCTGCTGCACGGTTTCCCGCAGACGAAGGCCATGTGGGCGAAAATTGCGCCGCAACTGGCACAAACGCACACCGTCGTCGCCGCCGACCTGCGCGGCTACGGCGATTCGTCAAAGCCTGTGAACGGACCCGACTGCGGCAATTACTGCTTCCGCGCCATGGCCGACGACATGGTCTCGCTCATGCTCTCGCTCGGCCATGAAACGTTCCATCTGGTGGGCCACGACCGAGGCGGGCGCACGGCCCACAGGCTGACGCTCGACCATCCCGCGCGCGTGCGGACGCTCACCGTCATGGATATCATTCCCACCCGGACCGTCTTTGCCGAGGGCGGCCCGAAGACCGCCCATGCCTATTATCACTGGTATTTCCTTGCGCAGCCCCATCCCTTCCCCGAAACGATGATCGGCCACGATCCCGATCTCTTCTTCGAGAACTGCCTGTCGGGCTGGGGCCCGGACGGCCTCGCCGCGTTCGACGGCGAGCAGCTTGCCGAATACCGCCGCTGCTGGCGCGATCCGGACGCCATCCGCGCCATGTGCGCCGATTATCGCGCGGCATGGCTGGTCGACTGGCCGATGGATGAAGCCGGCCGCGACAGCCGCATCGCCTGCCCGGTTCAGGTGCTCTATGGGGCCGAAGGGCTTATGGCGAAACAGTTCGACGTGCCGGCCGAATGGCGCCGCTGCTGCGACGAGGTTACCGGCCAGGCCATGCCCGGCGGACACTTCTTCCCCGATACCGCGCCCGATGCGACGGCCACCGCCATCATGGAATTCCTGTCCCGCTGAGCGTCAGCCGATGGCCTGGACAAACAGGCGAACGGCGATCAGGGTCAGCACCGCCAGGATGATCTTGTCGAAGGCATCGCGCGAGATGTGGCGCGCCAGCCAGGCGCCCACCGGCATGCCCGCGAAGATCGGCAGGATCGCCGCGGCGCTCAGCAGGAAGCGTTGTCCGTCCAGGATGCCATAGGCGAAAAGCATCGGGATCTGGACCAGTCCCATCGTGACGAAGAACACGGTGACCGTGGCGACGAAGGTGACGCGTTCCAGCTTCATGGCGTTGAGAAAGCTGAGCGAGACCGGCGCGGACAGCCCCGACGCCCCGAACAGGATGCCGCCCAGCGTGCCTGCGGCGGGCGCGAGTTTCTCCGCCAGCGGATAGAGCAGCACCCAGCTCGGCCGCGCCAGCCGGAAGCCGACATAGACGAAGACCGCCAGCGCGACGACAAGCGTCAGCGTGTTTCCTGGCAGGTTGGCCAGCAGTACCGTGCCGATGAATGTGCCGAGCGCACCGCCCCCGGCAAACGAGATCATGAAGCGCGGCGGCAATTGCTGCTTGCGGTAGGTCCAGGCCTGCCAGACATTGGCCAGCAGGTTCGGCACCGCGAAAATGGCGACGGCGACCGGGACATTGAAGTAGATCGCCATGATGGGAACGGCGAGAATCGGCGCACCCGCCCCCGTGGCTCCCTTGAGCAGCCCTCCGAGGGCCAGTCCGACAATGGCGAGAATGACACCGGTCATGCCATGGCTATCGGCCAGACCGGCGTCGAACGCAAGCTGCATCCAGCGTGAATCAGTTATTCAGGCGGCCGCTGCAACCGCCTGAAACACTTGTCTCTTCATCCCGCAGCCGCCAGCAGCGAGGCGTTGCCGCCCGCTGCCGTCGTGTCCACGCACAGCGCGCGTTCATGCACATAGGCCGAAGGCGCCAGCCGTTCGTCGATCAGTCGTACGATGGCGCCCTTGCGCGCAGCCAGCGCCCGGCGCACGCGCCGCAGGTCATCCTCGCCGGCATGCAGCGCAACCGCGTCCAGCTTCACCTCGCCGAGCAGCCTTTCGTCGGCCACGCCATCGGCCACGGCCAGCGGCAGGCCCTGGCCCGTCAGCGGCTTCAGCGCCTCGACCGCGCCCGGCGCAATCGCCACCACGGCATTGCCGAAGGCGAGTGCCTGGACAACCTGGTCGAGCAGCACCTCCGCGGACGGCCCGAGGCAAAGCACCAGCCCGCGTGCCGCCAGCGTCAGGCTGTTGCCCTCGCCTGTCGGCCCGGGAAGGTCCACAGGCCCCTGGTCCACGCCGGCAGCCGCAGCCACCGCCGGTCCGGCCCGGCCGCGCAGGACCTTGCGCAGATGCGTGATGCGGTCGCTGCGCCCGGCCCATTGCAGGGCGGCTTCGGCATCGGGCATGGGCAGGGCGGAAATCGTCTCTCCGTCCAGCGTCCCGAAATCGCCATCGGCCAGAGCCTTGCGGAACCGGCGCAGGTAAAGCGGTCCCCCCGCCTTCGGACCGGTTCCCGACAGGCCCTCGCCGCCAAACGGCTGCGACCCGACGATGGCGCCGATCTGGTTCCGGTTCACATAGACATTGCCGGCATGGATGCGGTCGACCACGTGCTGCACCCGGTCGTCGATGCGGGTATGCAGGCCGAAGGTCAGGCCGTAGCCCTTCGCGTTGATCGCCGCGATCACGCTGTCCAGTTGCTCGGCCTTGAAGGTGGCCAGGTGCAGCACGGGTCCGAAGATCTCGCGCTCCATCTCCTCGATGCCCCGCACACGCAGGATATGCGGCGCCACGAACAGGCCCTCGCCCGGCACGTCAAGCTTTGCCACGAGGCGGCCCTCGCCGGCCTTTTCCTGGCAATAGGCGGCGATGGAGGACCGCGCCTCCTCGTCGATCACCGGGCCGACATCGGTGGCGATATCGGCGGGATCGCCGACGCTCAGCGCTTCCATCGCCCCCGTCAGCATGGCCGTCACCTTGCCGGCCACGTCTTCCTGGACATAGAGGACGCGCAGCGCGGAGCAGCGCTGTCCGGCGCTCTGGAAAGCCGATGCGACGGTGTCGCGCACCGCCTGTTCCGGCAGCGCGGTGGAATCGACGATCATGGCGTTGAGCCCGCCCGTCTCCGCGATCAGCATGGCATCCGCCGCGCCCGTTTCGGCCAGTTGCCGCTCGATGATCCGCGCCACCTCGGTGGAACCGGTGAAACAGACGCCGTTGAGACCCGGCAAGGCGGTCAGCGTGGCGCCGACCGTCTCGCCGTCGCCGGGCAGCAATTGCAGCACCGCATCGGGCACGCCTGCCTGGTGCAGGATTTCCACCGCGCGCGCGGCGATCAGCGGCGTCTGCTCGGCCGGCTTGGCAAGCACGGCATTTCCGGTGACGAGCGCGGCAGCCACCTGCCCGGTGAAGATCGCCAGCGGAAAGTTCCATGGCGAGATGCAGGCAATGACGCCGCGCGCCTGGGAACCGCCCTCAGCCTTCACGGCCTCGGCCGCGTAATAGTGCAGGAAGTCCACCGCCTCGCGCACCTCGGCAATCGCGTCGGCCAGTGTCTTGCCGGCCTCGCGCGCGCACAGCGCATAGAATTCCTCAGCATGCTTTTCGTAAAGCCCGGCGGCAGCCGACAGGATGGCGGCACGCTGGCGCGCGCCCAGCGCTTCCCACGCGCCCTGCGCGGCCCGTGCCGCTTCATGCGCGACGATCACGTCCTGCGCCGTGGCATCAAGGCAATGACCGACGACATCGCCTGGCACCGCCGGATTGCGCACCGCATGGCCCTCGCCCGATGCCGGTCTTCCCGGCACGCCCGGTTTGGCATTCCACTGGTGCGGCGCCATGAATGGCGCCCGTGCCGCTTCCATCCGCGCCAGGTCCAGCGGATCGGTGAAGTCTCGACCGCGCGAATTGGCCCGGTCGGGAAGGAAGACGTCGGCCGGACGCCGGATCGCCGGGTTGGGAACGGCGCCGGATTCGAGCACCGCTTCGACAGGATCGCGCGCAATCTCCTCCGGCGGCACGTCCTCGTCTACGATCTGGTGCACGAAGGAGGAATTGGCGCCGTTTTCGAGCAGACGGCGCACCAGGTAGGCCAGCAGATCGGAATGCTGGCCCACCGGCGCATAGATGCGGCAGCGCGTGCCCTCGCCCTTGCGGATGGCCTCGTGCAGCGTCTCGCCCATGCCATGCAGGCGCTGGAATTCGAAACAGTCCCTGTCCGGCGCCATGGCGAGAATGGCTGCGGCGGTATGCGCGTTGTGCGTGGCGAATTGCGGATAGATGCGGTCCGTCATGGACAACAGCTTGCGCGCGCAGGCGAGATAGGAGACGTCCGTGTGCGTCTTGCGCGTGAAGACCGGATAGCCCGGCAGGCCCATCACCTGCGCCCGCTTGATCTCGCTGTCCCAATAGGCGCCCTTGACGAGGCGCACCATGATGCGCCGGTCATGCTTTTCCGCCAGCGTATGCAGCCAGTCGAGCACGAAGGGCGCGCGCGGACCGTAGGCCTGCACCACGACGCCAAACCCGTCCCAGCCCTCGAGCGAGGGGTCGGCCAGGACGCGTTCGATCACGTCCAGCGAAATGTCCAGCCGGTCGGCCTCTTCTGCATCGATGTTGAGCCCCATGCGGGCATCTTTTGCCGCCCTTGCAAGCGTCAGCAACCGCGCCGTCATCTCCGGCAGCATGGTTTCGCGCTTGACCGCCTCGTAGCGCGGATGCAGGGCCGAGAGCTTGACCGAGATGCCGGGATTGTGCCGGATGTCCGGCTTGTTGGAGGACCGCGCCAGTTCCGCGATCGCTGCCGCATAGGCGTTGAAATAGCGCTCCGCATCCTCCGCCGTGCGGGCCGCCTCGCCCAGCATGTCGTAGGAATAGAGATAGCCCCTGGCGATGAGGTCGCGCCCGCGCTTCACCGCTTCGCCAATGGTGCGGCCGAGCACGAACTGGTCGCCCATTTCGCGCATGGCGGCACCGACGGCGCGCCGGATGACCGGTTCGCCGAGACGGCGCACGAGCGAAAGCAGCGTCCCCTCGATGCCGCGTTCCTCCTCGTCGTCCAGCACGCGCCCCGTCAGCATCAGCGCCCAGGTCGACGCATTGACCATGATGGAGGAGGAATGGCCCTGATGCGCCGACCAGTCATGCGGCGTGATCTTGTCGCGGATGAGATCGTCGACCGTTTCGGCGTCCGGCACCCGCAACAGCGCTTCGGCCAGGCACATCAGCGCCACGCCTTCGCCGGTTGAAAGGCCGTATTCGCCCAGGAAGCTTTCCATCATGGTGGGCGCCGAGGACGACCGCACCGTACGGACAAGGCCCGCTGCACGCGCCGAGATCGCCGCCCGGTCGCCGGACGACAGGTCCGCCGTCTCGATCAGCCGCAGGACGGTGGCGGTCTCGTCGGCGATCATGTTGTTGCGCATGTCCGCGCGGATGAGGTCGAGATCGGGCTGGGTCATCGCGGGTCTCCACATTCAGTTTCAACCAGCTTATCATGTCAGCACAGGTCTTTCGGCTTGCCAAGGAACACTGTGCAGTCTATTCGACTATTTTAGAGCAATTTACCAATTCATTTGAACTGGACATCGCATGACCACGGACCATCTGGACCGCATAGACCGGACCATACTGAAGATCCTCGCCCGCGACGGACGCATCTCGATGGCCGCACTGGCCGAACAGGCAGGCCTTTCAAAGACGCCGGTGCAGGCCCGCGTGAAACGGCTGGAAAGCGAGGGCTACATTCGCGGCTATGTCGCGCTTGTCGATGCCGAGCGCATGGGCCATGGCCACATTGCCTTCGTTCAGGTCTCGCTGACCGACACCCGCAGCCACGCCCTCGACGCCTTCAACCGTGCCGTCCAGAACGTCTCCGAAATCGAGCAGTGCCACATGATCGCGGGCAGCTTCGACTATCTGCTCAAGGTGCGCACAACGGATATCGCGGCCTATCGCACCGTGCTGGGTGAGAAGATTTCCTCCTTGCCGCACGTCTCGAAGACGTCCACCTTCGTCGCCATGGAGACGGTCAAGGAGCGGTGAAGGCAGAGACCGTCCGGACGCGCGAGGGAACTGCGCCATGACGCCGACCGATCTTGCCGCAGCGGCCCTTGGCGGTGCTTTCGTCTATGTCCTCGTGCGCGCCATGGGCGCGCGGGCCCTTGCCGGACCGGGCGCGGCGACCGTGCTGTCGCGTATTCCCGACGGCCATCCTGATGCAGCTTCCTTGCGCATTCTTGGCCTGCTGGACCACTGGATCGGCCCCGGCGTGCCCATCCGCCGCTTTCTCGCTGTGACGGCATTGGCCACCGCGGCCGGAATGGCCATCGCTCTCACCGCGTTCATTGCCGGCCTGCCGCCCCATTTCGCCGCTTTCGGCTCCGGTGGCGGCCTCTGGGCCTTCCTCAGCCGCTTCCTGGCCAGCCAGGCGATCGTCGCCTTCGTGGTCAATTACCTGGCCTATACGATGACCGGCCTTGCCGCGGAACGGATCGCCCGGTCGTCGCCGGCAAGGCTCGCCCTGTTCATCGCCGCCGATCTGGTGGCACGTCTTGCGCTTTTTGCCGCCGTTTCCGCCGGCATCTATGCCGCCTACGCGCGGCTGGCGGGCAGTTTCGGCGGCTCATCGCGCACGGCCATTGCCGTGGTGCCCGACACGATGGTGAGCGCGCTCCGGTTCAACAACCTGACCGGCGTCGTGCTTTATGGCGTGCTGGCCGGCGGCTTCCCGCTTTTCCTGGCCCTTGCCATCAGAACGGCGCGGCCCGGCACCGCCCCGAAACGCGCGGCGGCCCGCATGGCCGCCGCCTTCGCCCTCGCCGCCGTCGCGCTTTCGCTGGCAGCGGCAGGCTGACCGCGCCCCTAGAGGCCCAGGCCGCCGATGCAGACATACTTGGTGTCGAGATAGTCCTCGATGCCCTGATGTCCGCCTTCCTTGCCCAGGCCGCTTTCCTTCAGGCCGCCAAAGGGCGCTTCCACCGTGGTGATGATGCCCTCGTTGATCCCGATCAGGCCGTATTTCAGCCCTTCCATGACGCGGAAGGCCCGGCCCATGTCACTGGTGTAGAAATAGCAGGCCAGGCCGAACTCGGTATCGTTGGCCATGGCAATGGCTTCCTCTTCCGTCTTGAAGCGATAGACGGGCGCCACGGGACCGAAGATTTCCTCCTTCATGAATTTCATGTCGGTGGTCGCCTCGGCGATGACGGTGGGCGAAAAGAACGTGCCGCCAAGTTCGTGGCGCTTGCCGCCGGCCAGCACCTTGCCGCCCTTGCTCTCGGCATCCGCGATGAATTCCTCGACCTTCTCCACCGCATTCATGTCGATCAGCGGTCCCTGGTTGACGCCCTCCTCAAGACCCGGCCCGACCTTCAGCTTGTTCGTTGCCTCTGCCAGCTTTTCCACGAAGCGGTCATAGATGCTGTCCTGCACGAAGAACCGGTTCGTGCAGACGCAGGTCTGGCCGGAATTGCGGTACTTGGCAGCGATGGACCCTTCGACCGCGCGGTCGATGTCGGCATCGTCGAAGATCAGGAAGGGCGCGTTTCCGCCCAGTTCCATCGACACCTTCTTCACCGTCGAGGCCGCCTGCTTGAGCAGGATCTTGCCCACGTCGGTGGAGCCGGTGAAGGTGATCTTCTTGATCAGCGGGTTTTCGCAGATCTCCTGCCCGATCTCGCTTGCCGACCCCGTCACCACGTTCAGCACGCCCTTGGGGAAACCCACTTCCTCGGCCAGCACGCCCCAGGCAATGCCCGAATAGGGCGTCTGCGAGGCAGGCTTGACCACGGCGGTGCAACCGGCCGCCAGCGCCGGGCCGATCTTGCGGGCAAGCATGGAGGACGGGAAGTTCCACGGCGTGATGGCGCCGATGACACCGGTTGCTTCCTTGGTCACGAGGATGCGCCGGTCGGCCCAGGGCGACGGCACGACATCGCCATAGACGCGCCGGCCTTCCTCCGCATACCAGAGCACATAGGCCGCCGACATGCCGACCTCGCCCTTTGCCTCGGCGAAGGGCTTTCCCTGCTCCATTGTCAGCAGTTCGGCGAGGGCATCCTGGTTGTCCATGATCGCGTCATGCAGCTTGCGCAGCATCTGCGAGCGGTGCAGCGCGGAGGTCTTTTTCCACGCATGGAAGGCTTCTTCAGCCGCCTCGATGGCCCGTTTCGTCTCCGCCTTGCCGGATTTGGGTACGCCGCCGATGCGTTCGCCATTCGCCGGATTGACGACGTCGATCATGGCGCCGGAATCGGCCTGCACCCATTCGCCATTGATGTAATTGGCTTCGCGCAGGAACGCGCTGGATTTCTTGAGCATGGTTTCACTCCCCTTGATTGTCCCGCACGGCGCCCGGCCGCGCGCTTGAAACGAGATACCGGCCAACGCAACGGAAGGCCGGTTTGATCCGGTCGGCGCGGACGATGCGACGAAATCATCGCGCCATCAAGACCGGTGCCGCCACCAAATTGCTTCAGCCGAAGACAGCCCGCGCGACCGTGATCCAGAATGCCGTCGAGAGCAGCGCGGCTGCCGTCCCAAGCGTCATGGCGCTGGCCGCCAGGGCCTGTCCGGTGCCGAACCGCGTCGCGATCAGGTAGGAATTGACGCCGGCAGGCAGCGCCGCGGCCATGACCGCCACCTCCGCCACCGGCGCGGGCAGTCCGGCCAGCCAGGCAAGGCAAAGCGCAATGGCCGGCATGGCGAACAGCTTGATGACGGCCAGCACGAAGGCCGCGCGCAGGTTGCCGCCGAGCCCGAAATCATTGAGCGACATGCCCATCGCGAACAGGGCGACCGGCCCCGCGACACCGGCCAGCGCATCCACCATGCGCGGCACCGGCGTCGGCAGGTCGAGCCCCGTGACCCTCCAGGCAAGTCCCGCCAGGATGCCGAGGATCAGCGGATTGGCAAACAGGCGGCGCAGGAAGGTCCGCGCCACCGCACCGATGTCCACCGCCCGGCCATCGCGGCTTGCCCATTCGAAAAGGATGATGGAGGCCGACATCATGACCGGAAGATGCACCGCGATGATCAGCGAAAGCGTCTCGAAGCCCGCCTGGCCCAGCAGGCTCAGGATCAGCGGGATGCCGATGAGCACAAGGTTGGAAAAGGCCGACGAGACGCCGGCAACGACCCCGGCGCGCCGGTCACGGCCGAACAGAAGGCGGATGGCGCCGTGCCCGGTTGTCCAGGTCAGCGCAACCGCACCGAAATAGACCGCCCAGAGCAGCCACGGCGCCGAACCGGAGAAGTCCGCACCCGCCATGGTCCGGAACAGGAGCACCGGCGCGGCGATGGTGACGGCGAAATCGGCAAGCCCGTCGCCGGTCCCCTTTTTCAGCACGCCCAGCCGCGCCGTCAGCCATCCCAGCCCGACGAGGCCGAAGACATAGGCGATGGTTGCCGCGGATTCGTTCATGACGCCGGAGTAGCCCCGCCGACCGCCGCTTGCAAGGACGCTTGCGGCAGGCCAGGTCCCGCCGCCACCCGCGATTTGAGGCTTTGCCCTTTTCCCGGCGCGAAAAACCGTTTAATGCCACGCCTCGAAGAATTGAGAATCCATCGAGAGGACTTTTTCCGTGTCATCCACTTTCGACAAGGTCGCCGACATCATCGCCGAAACGAGCGAGATCGAACGCGACACGATCACGCCGGAAAGCCACACGATCGACGATCTGGGCATCGACAGCCTCGATTTCCTGGACATCGTTTTCGCCATCGACAAGGAATTCGGCATCAAGATCCCGCTGGAGACCTGGACGCAGGAAGTCAATGACGGCAAGGCGTCGACCGACGAGTATTTCGTCATGAAGAACCTGTGCGCCAAGATCGATTCGCTGGTTGCCGCGAAGTCGGCCTGAACGGACACGACCGCCCGTCATGAGCGCCCGCGACGCAGTCATCACCGGCATCGGCATCGTCTCCTGCCTCGGCGAAGGCAAGGATGCCCACCGCGCGGCACTGACCGCCGGCCCGGCGGCGCCGAACCTGGAAACCGGCACCTTCGCCCCCTATTCGGTGCATCCGTTGCCGGAGATCGACTGGGGCCAGCAGATCCCCAAGCGTGGCGACCAGCGCCAGATGGAGACCTGGCAGCGCATTGGCACCTACGCTGCCGGGCTCGCTCTCGATGATGCCGGCATGAAGGGCGACGAGTCGCTCTGCGCGTCGATGGACATGATCGTTGCCGCCGGTGGCGGCGAGCGCGACGAGGCAGCCGATTCGCTGATCGTGGAAGCCGCCGCCGAGCGCTCCGACCGCGATGCCCTGCTCAACGAGAAGCTGACCACCGAGTTGCGCCCGACGCTGTTTCTCGCCCAGCTTTCCAATCTGCTCGCAGGCAATATCTCCATCGTCCACAAGGTGACCGGTTCGTCGCGCACCTTCATGGGCGAGGAAGGCGCCGGCGTTTCCGCCGTCGATACCGCTGTCGCACGCATCCGCGCCGGCCAGTCCACTCACGCCCTCGTCGGCGGCTCCTACAATTGCGAACATCCCGACATGCTGCTTGCCTATGAACTGGGCGGATATCTGCATCGCGCGCCCTGGGCGCCGGTCTGGAACCGTGGCGGCGCGGAGGGCGGGGGCATCGTTACCGGCTCGGGCGGCGTATTCCTTGTCATCGAAGCCCGTGAGAATGCCGAAAGGCGCGGCGCGCATGTCTATGCCGCACTCGGCGATGTGAAGGCAGGGCGCGCGCGCCGCGGCCGTGACGACCTGGCGGCGGCCATCGCCACCATGGCGAAGGACGCCGCTCCCGGTGCAAGCCTGGCAATCTCGGCCGCGTCGGGCGAACCTGGGGCGACCGGCGCGGAAGCCGATGCGCTTTCGTCGCTGGCGCTGCGCGGCTTTTCAAGCCTGACCGGCCATCTGAAGGAAGCGCAATTCCCCTTCGCCATCTCGCTTGCCGCCCTGGCGCTGGACGCCGGCATCGCCGTCGCGCCCTTCTCGGATGGCGAGACGCCGCTGGACGAACCCCAGCAAGAAATCCTTGCCACGGCCATCGGCTTCGCGTCGGGTGAAGGCATGGTTTCGGTCCGGAAGGCCTGACGGAAAGGGTGCTATGAGCAAGTTCACCGATCATCTGGGCCGTCCGGTCGTTGCCGTCACCGGTATCGGCATCATCACGTCGCTCGGCGTGGGACGGGCGGAGAACTGGCAGGCGCTGACCTCGGGCCGTTCGGGCATCCGGGCGATTACCCGTTTTCCGACCGACGGCCTGCGCACGCGCATCTCCGGCATGGTGGATTTCCTGGCCTCCTCCAGCGACGGCCCCGGCCCCCTCACCCACGAGATGGCGGAAACCACGGCCCTGGAAGCCATTGCGCAGGCCGGCCTGCCGCAGGACGATTTCGCCGGGCCGCTGTTTCTGGCCGCGCCACCCGTCGAGACCGAATGGCGCCACCGCTTCGAGCTTGCCGAACTGGGCGGGACTGAAGGCACGCCCTACCAGCGCATGCTGGCCGCCGCCCGCGCCGCCCGTCACCCCGACCTGTTTTCGCGCGCCATGTTCGGCACCATCGCAAACCGCCTCGCCGACCGCTTCGGCACGCGCGGCCTGCCGGTCACGCTTTCCACCGCCTGCGCATCCGGCGCAACCGCCATCCAGTGCGGCGTCGAAGCGATCCGGCGCGGCGAAGCCGACCGGGCCCTTGCCATCGGTTCGGACGGCTCCGCAACGGCGGAGGCCCTGATCCGCTTCTCCCTGCTTTCGGCCCTGTCCACCCAGAACGACCCGCCGGAAAAGGCGTCAAAGCCCTTCTCGAAGGATCGCGACGGCTTCGTGCTGGCCGAAGGCTCGGCCACACTCGTCCTGGAATCGCTCGAAAGCGCCCTTGCGCGCGGCGCCAGTGTGCTTGGCATCGTCAGTGGCTGCGGCGAGAAGGCCGACGATTTCCACCGCACCCGTTCCAAGCCCGATGCCTCGCCCGCAATCGGCGCGGTGCGCGCGGCGATGGAGGATGCGGGAATGGGCGAGACACCGGTCGATTACATCAATGCCCACGGCACCTCGACGCCGGAAAACGACAAGATGGAATATCTCGCGCTTTCGTCCGTCTTCGGCGAGACAATGGGCTCCATACCGGTCTCGTCCAACAAGTCGATGATCGGCCATACGCTCTCGGCCGCCGGCGCCATCGAGGCGGCCTTCTCGATCATCACCATGCAGGAAGGCTTCCTGCCGCCGACGATCAATCACGACAATCCCGACCCGGCGATCCCCGTCGATTGCGTGCCCAATACCGGGCGCAGCGCCGACATCTCGACGGTCCTGTCCAATTCCTTCGGCTTCGGCGGGCAGAACACCTGCCTTGTCATGGCGCGCGAACCGGTCTAGACGCCCGTCACATTGCCCTTTCACCACGGCTGCGGCCGGTTGCGCCGCATGGCGCGTCCGTGCCGGGCCGGACATGAGACCACGTGGCCGCAAGGGCCGCATCAGGCGGAACGTTTCCATGCGCGCATTGCAACTCGTCGAAGACCGCAAGCTTGAAATCGTCGACCTGCCCGCCCCGCCGCCGCCCGGCCCCGGCGAAGCGACCATTCGCGTGAAGGTCGTCGCGCTGAACCATATCGATGTCTGGGGCTGGCGCGGCATGGCCTTCGCCAAGCGCAAGATGCCGCTGGTGATCGGCGCGGAAGCCTCCGGCGAGGTCGAGGCCATCGGCCCTGGAGTCGCCAATGTCCTGCCCGGGCAGCTCGTCTCGGTCTATGGCGCGCGCACCTGCGGCCATTGCCGCCCATGCCGCGAAGGCCGCGACAATCTGTGCGAGCATGTCAGCGGCGTCCACGGCTTCCACCTCGACGGCTTCGCCCAGGAAAGGATGAACATCCCGGCCCGCCTGCTCGTGCCTGCTCCGCCAGGCGTGTCGGATGTCGGCGCGGCGCTGGCACCCGTCACCTTCGGCACGGTCGAGCACATGCTCTTTGACAATGCGAAGCTGGAACCCGGCGAGACCATCCTCGTCCATGCGGGCGGATCCGGCATCGGAACGGCTGCCATCCAGCTTGCCAGGCGCATGGGCTGCACGGTGATCACCACGGTCGGATCCGACGCGAAGATCGAACCGGCAAGGGCGCTGGGTGCCGATCATGTCATCAACTACCGTGAGGACCGCTTCGAAGGCGTCGTCCGCAAGTTGACGAAGAAGAAGGGGGTGGACGTGGTGTTCGAGCATGTCGGCGCCGACACCTGGGCCGGCTCCATGCTGTGCCTGAAGCGCGGCGGCCGCCTCGTCACCTGTGGCTCCACCTCGGGCGTGTCCACCTCCATGAACCTGATGCAGCTTTTCCAGCAGCAGTTGAAGCTGTTCGGCTCCTTCGGCTGCCGCATGGAAAACATGGCCGACGCCATGCAGAAGATGGCCCGCGGACTTGTGGAACCGGTCATCGACACCGAATGCGGCTTCGAGGATATCGACGTGGCGCTCAAGCGCATGGAGACCCGCGACGTGTTCGGCAAGATCATCCTGCGGGTGTCATGAGCGGGTCCGGGGGGCGCCCATCATGAAAAGGCTTGTCTATCGTGTCCTGCGCCGCCTGAAATTCATCGAATACTGGATCGTTGCCAGGCTGGCACTCACCGTGCTGTGGTTCATCAAGCTGCTCCCGGCGGAGCGCTCGCTCGCCATGCTGGAAAGCCTGGCGCGCCGCTTCGGTCCGCTCTCCGGGCGTCACAGGGTGGCGATGGACAATCTGCGCCAAGCCTTTCCCGAAAAGGATGAAGCCGCGCTGGAGGCCATCGCCCGCGACATGTGGGGCAACATGGGCCGGTTGATGGGCGAATATGTCTTTCTCGACCAGATCCTCGATTTCGACCCCGGCAATCCCCATGCCGGACGCGTCACCATCGACGGCGCGGAGATCTTCGAGAAGCTGCGCGCCGAGACCGGCAGGCCGGCCATCTTCTTCACCGCGCACATGGGCAATTTCGAACTCCTGCCCGTCGCCGCCATGACCTACGGGCTGGAGGTGACGGCCCTGTTCCGGCCGCCCAACAATCCCTACCTGGCCGAGCGCCTCATGTCCGCGCGCCACACCGCCATGGGCGCCCTTGTGCCCTCGCGTGCCGGTGCGGCCTTCGCCCTCGCCCGTGTCCTGGAAAATGGCGGCAAGGCAGGAATGCTTGTCGACCAGTTCTTCATTCGCGGCCTGATGGTCGACTTCTTCGGCCGCGAAGCCTCGACGAGCCCGCTTCTGGGCAAGCTCGCGCGCCAGTTCGATTGCGCCATCCATCCCGCGCGCTGCATCCGCCTGCCGGATGGGCGATTTCACCTGACCCTGTTCGACGCCATCGATCCGGTTCGCGACGGCAAGGGACGCATTGACGTTCATGGCGTGACCCAGCAGGTGGCCGGTATCGTCGAAGACTGGATCCGCCAGGATCCGGGCCAGTGGATGTGGTTTCACAAGCGCTGGAAGCCATCACCACAGGCACGCCGGCGCAAGACCTAGGCCTGTTTGACGCACCTGGGGAACGCTCGGCAGCCGTCCCCTGCACTAATCCCGGTCATCTCCACCCCGAATGAACGCTTTCTGCCGCCGGACGGCAGGTGCATTCATATGGCATAAACCATTTTTGGTTGTAAATCATGCGAATACAACCTGGAGTGATTCCCATGCTGGAAATGTTCCCGCAATCCGTCGCGAAGCCGGTACCGGTCATCATGGCGTCCAATCCGCTTGCCGGTTTCTGGCCGCGTTCGACACCCGAACGCCCATGGTGTTTCCGGCGCTCCGGGCAAACCCAGTCTCCGGTCGAAAGGCTGGTGGAGCAGTTCCTCGAGGATCCGCGTTTCGGCGCGCCGGTTCTCGTCGTCGGCGAGCTTGCATTGCGGGCCGCGACCGAGCAGACGGCCAGTTGGCGCGATCGGGGCTTGCAGGTTCTCGTGGTGCCCTCGGACACGCGCAACGGAACCGCCGCGACACTTGCAATGCTTGAGATCGCCACGCGGCGCAACCGCTGCCTCGCGGTCTTCGTCCCGGCAAGCCTGCATCTGGAGGGTGGAGCCTCGCCCGCGGGAATTCTCGCGGAGAACGCCGCCTTGATGCCGCCGGACAAGTTGGCCATGATCTTCACGCGCCATGCCGGCGCCGCCGGCACCGGCCCGGCCTATGTCAGAGGCGCCCTGTTCGCCGGCCGCATGCATCATGTCCAGACGATCCTGACAGCCGACGACGCTGATGGCCGCGAGACCGCCTTGGCTGCCAACGACCTCCATGTCCCGACCGGTCCTGTTGTGTGCCACAGCCTTGCCTTGATCGATGCGCTCCGGCAGGCAGCGCCGATGCTTCTGAAATCCGCTGCAAATGCCTTGCAGCATGCCGACCGGAGCGGCCCCGTGATCCGTCCGCATCCGGGATTTCTCTCGCTCGTGGTCAGCCATGGCGTTACCGATCTGCTCGCCGGCCACCCGCATGACCTGATCCTCAATTCGGCCGGCGAACAGATGCGCACGCTGGGCGGCTGGGCCGACGTGGAGCCTGCCACGGACGACTCGCTGCCACCCATACGCATCGGCGTATCAGGCCTGCCGGTTCATCGCGTCATCCAGGGGCCGGCGGGTATCTTCATCTGCGCGGAAGGGTTCGAGGCGGACGCGGCCCGGTTCTACCCCAGGCCCGGTTCGTGCGACATGCCGCGCTCTCCCGGCTCGGCGCTGCGGATTTGGGGCAACGAGCAACTGGTGGAAGAGGAATACGGCATCAGGATCCTGCGGCTGGAACTGTCGCCCGGCATGACCCTGCCGCCGGAGTGCCACTTGCGGCGCACCGAAACCTGGTCGATCAGTTCAGGAAACGGCATCGCCACGATCGATCACAGGATCGAGGGCATGAGTGCGGGTGACCATGTGACCATACCGGCCGGTGCCATCCACACGTTGCGCAACACGGGGCCGGAACCGCTCATCGTCTACGAATGCCGGATCGGCGCCTATCTCGAGGACGACGACCGGATCCGGACAGCCAAGTTGCGGCCGGCCTCCACCACAATCGTCTGAGGGAGGGTCTCAAAACCCGCCCGGCCGGACTTGCCGGCCGGCCGGGCAAGCGAAATGCCGTGCTCAGTTGGTGATGACGATCCGGACGTTGCGGGGGCCCACTTCCCTGGCCATCGAATAGAGCAGCGCTGCGTTCTTCGGCGCCAGGCGCACGCAGCCATGCGATGCCGGCCGGCCGAGATTCTTCACCGCACCGGTGCCATGAATGGCATAGCCGCCACGAAAGAAGATCGAATGCGGCATTGGCGACATGTCGTATTTGCGGGAATACCACATCTTGTGCATGCGGGTCGGCCGGTAGGTGCCCCGCGGTGTGTAGTATCCCTTCCGTGCCGTGGAAACCTTCCACCGCCCGACGACTCGGCCATGTTTCTTCACCGTCATCGTCTGTGCTGAAACATCGATATGCGCCACCAGGCTGGCTGCGAATGATGCCGCTGTTCCGCCCATGACCAGCATGATCGCCGCTGCAATTACCGCAGTGAATTTACGCATGGAAACTACCCTCTCACTTATGACGCCGTCACCTTACATTACATTACTGCAATCGCGTGTGATATTCACTACACGTCGGCGTGACTTGCTTTCATGGTTACCGGGCTGCCGCTGCCCGCGCATGGAAGGGATGGCGAGCGATCGCGCATGGAGGCGGTTCAACCCTGCTTGCCAAACCGGCAAACCCGCGCTCATATCGCGCCATGACAGAGACGCTGAAAACCAGGCTTGCAGCCGAAGTCGGGAAGCGCCGCGACGAACTTGTCGCGCTGACCCGCGACCTCATCCGCTTTCCCACCGTCAACCCGCCGGGCGAGGCCTACAGGCCATGTGCCGAGTTCGTCGGCGCCCAGATGACCGCGCGCGGCTTTGCCGTCGAATATGTCCGTGGCGAGGGGACCCCGGGCGACACCGACAGGTATCCGCGGGTCAATGTCGTCGCGCGCCGCGAGGGCGGGCGCCCCGGTCCGGTCGTGCACTTCAACTCGCACATCGATGTGGTCGAGGCTGGCCATGGCTGGACCGTCGACCCGTTCGAGGGCGTGGTAAAGGATGGCCGCGTCTACGGGCGGGGCGCCTGCGACATGAAGGGCGGCCTGGCCGCTTCGATCATCGCCGTGGATGCCTTCCTGGCGCTTTTTCCGGAGTACCCCGGCGCGATCGAGATTTCAGGGACGGTGGACGAGGAATCCGGCGGCTTCGGCGGCGTCGCATACCTGGCGCAAAAGGGCTATTTCTCGCGCCCCCGCGTCGATCACGTCATCATTCCCGAACCGCTCAACAAGGACCGGATCTGCCTCGGCCACCGTGGCGTCTGGTGGGCCGAGATCGAGACCAAGGGCGAGATCGCCCACGGCTCCATGCCCTTCCTGGGCGATTGTGCTGTGCGCCACATGGGCGCGGTGCTTTCCGCGTTCGAGGACGACCTGTTCCCGGCGCTCGACCGCAAGCAGACCCGGATGCCCGTCGTGCCCGAAGGGGCGCGCCGCTCGACCATGAACATCAACGCCATTCACGGCGGCCAGACCGACGATTATTCCGGCCTGCCCTCTCCCAATGTTCCGGACAGTTGCCGCCTGACCATCGACCGGCGCTTCCTGCTGGAAGAGGACATCGCCGAGGTGAAGCAGGAGATTGTCGCGATACTGGAACGCCTGAAACGCGAGCGGCCGAAATTCGATTTCTCCATCCGCGACATCATGGAGGTGATGCCGCTGATGACCGAGAAGGACGCCCCGGTCGTGCAGGCCGTGACGCAGGCCGTGCGCGAGGTCTTCGGCAAGGATCCCGACTACGTCATCTCGCCGGGTACCTACGACCAGAAGCACATGGCCCGCATCGGCCACCTGCACGATGCCATTGCCTACGGTCCGGGCATCCTGGACCTGGCGCACAAGCCCGACGAATGGGTCGGCATCGACGACATGGCCGAATCGGCCACCGTCATGGCGCTCGGCCTGGCGCGCCTGCTCTTTCAGGCCAGCCCGCCCGAAACGCCCTGACAGCGGCAAATCCTGCTGACAAGCCGCGATATTGCTGATTTACTCCGCCGCAAGGCCGGTCAGCCGGCCGCGAAAAACAGATGGGGAAACAGGTGAGGTCTTCGATGAGAAACGTGAAATCAGTCCTGGCGGCCGGCTTGCTCGTGCTTGCCAGCGGTGTGTCCGCCTTCGCCGCGCGCAGCGATCTCGTGCTGGGAATCGTCCTGGAGCCGCCGCATCTCGATCCGACCGGGTCGGCTGCCGCCGCTGTCGATGAAGTGGTTTATGCCAATGTCTTCGAGGGTCTGACCCGCATCGGGCCGGACGGTCAGGTCATGCCGGCCCTTGCCGAAAGCTGGGATATTTCCGGGGACGGCAAGACCTACACCTTCAAGCTTCGCACGGGCGTGAAATTCCACGACGGCACGGATTTCAACGCCGAGGACGTCAAGTTCTCGCTCGACCGCGCCCGCGCGGAAGATTCCACCAATGCGCAAAAGGGCCTGTTCTCTGCCATCGACACCGTCGAGGCGGTCGACCCGGCCACCGTCAAGGTGACCCTCAAGCAGCCGCAGGGCGCCTTCCTCTACAACATGGGCTGGGGCGACGCCGTGATCGTGGCGCCGGAATCGGCGGAGACGAACAAGGAAAACCCGGTCGGCACCGGACCGTTCAGGTTCCAGAACTGGGCCAAGGGCTCCTCCATCACCATCGTGAAGAACCCGGATTACTGGGGCGAGCCGGTTGCGCTCGAAAAGGCCGAGTTCCGCATCGTGCCGGATGCCGCCGCCGCCGTCCCGGCTCTCCTGTCGGGCGACGTCCAGGCCTTCCCGCAGTTCCCGGCAGGCGACGCCCTGCCCCAGGTCGAGGCCGATCCGCGCTTTGCCGTCGTCATCGGCGCCACGGAGGGCGAGACGATCCTCTCCACCAACAACAAGAAGCCGCCCTTCGACAACATCAAGGTCCGCCAGGCCATCGCCCATGCGCTCGACCGGCAGGCGATCATTGCGGGCGCCTCCGCCGGGGGCAACGGCGTGCCGATCGGCACCCATTTCTCGCCCGCCAACAAGGATTACGTCGATCTGACCGGCATGTATCCCCACGACATCGCCAAGGCGAAGGAACTGCTCAAGGAAGCCGGCCTTGAAAACGGCTTCAAGGCAACGATCAAGCTGCCGCCGCCGCCCTATGCCCGCGATGGCGGTCAGATCATCGCGTCGCAGCTCAAGGAAGTCGGCATCGAGCTGGAAATCATTCCGGTGGAATGGGCGCAGTGGCTGGAGCAGGTCTTCAAGGGCAAGGACTACGACCTGACAATCGTGTCGCATACCGAGCCCAACGACATCGGCATCTATGCCCGTGACGATTATTACTTCAACTACGACAATCCGGAATTCAGGAAGGTCATGGCCGAGCTGGATGTGACCGCCGACCCGGCAAAGCGTTCCGAACTGCTCAAGACCGCGCAGACCATCCTCGCGGAGGATGCCGTCAACGGCTTCCTGTTCGAACTGCCCAAGATCGGTGTCTGGGACGCCAAGGTCGAGGGCCTGTGGGAGAATTCGCCCATCCAGGCCAATGACCTGACCAAGGTCAAGTGGGTGGACTGATCGCCCCTGAATTGGCGGCCGCCGCGCCTGCGGCGGCCGTTTTCCCGCCTGCCACGTCCAGCCTGCCCACGGGCAAGGGTAAGGGCCATTGACCGCCTATCTGCTCAAACGCCTCCTAATAGGCATTCTCACGCTGCTGTTCGCCTCCGTGGTCGTCTTCGCCGTTCTCGAGGTCGTGCCCGGTGATCCCGCGCGCCTCATGCTCGGCATGAATGCCACTGAGGATGCGGTGCAGGCCCTGCGCGAGCAGATGGGGCTGAACCAGCCGCTGCTGACGCGCTACGTCACCTGGCTTGCCGACTTCGCCAGCGGCGATTTCGGCCGTTCGCTCACCTATTCGGTGCCGGTCATCGACCTCGTTGCCGAGCGCCTCGTGGTTTCGCTTCCCCTGGCGATCATGGCCCTGGCGCTTTCCACAGCCATCGCCATCCCCGCCGGCCTGTTCGCCGCCGCGCGGCGCGGCCGCGCCGCCGACACGGCCACCATGGGCCTGGCGCAGGTGGGTGTGGCCATCCCCAATTTCTGGCTTGCCCTGCTGCTGGTCTATGTCTTCGCCGTCTGGCTGCGCCTCGTGCCTGCCGGCGGTTTCCCCGGCTGGGGCAACGGTGTCTGGCCCGGCATAAAGGCGCTGCTGCTGCCGGCCATCGCGCTCGCCCTGCCGCAGGCGGCAATCCTCGCCCGCGTCACGCGCTCGGCCCTGATCGAGGTGCTCGGCGAGGACTACATCCGCACCGCACGCGCCAAGGGCCTGCCCCGCTCGCGCGTGCTGTGGCGCCACGCGCTGCGCAACGCGCTCATTCCGGTCCTCACCATCATGGGCCTGCAATTCGCCTTCCTTCTGGCCGGCACGATCATCATCGAGAACGTGTTCTACCTGCCGGGCCTCGGCCGCCTCCTTTTCCAGGCCATCACGCAGCGTGATCTCATCGTCGTGGAAAGCGTCATCATGCTGCTGGTCGCCTCCGTCATCCTCGTCAACCTGCTGGTCGACCTCTCCTATGCCGCCGTCGATCCGCGCCTGAGGTCCCGGTCATGAGCGCGGTATCGACCGGTGAGACCGAAAGCTGGCGCGCCTTCGCCGCGAAGGCGCTCGCCAACCGCTCCTTCCTGCTTGGCCTTGTCATCACCGCGCTGATCGCCCTGATGGCGGCGGTGTCGTTTCTCTGGACGCCCTATGACGTGACCGACCTGCCGGTGACGAACCGCATGGCGCCGCCCGGAGACGGGCACCTGTTCGGCACCGACCATTTCGGCCGCGACATCTTCTCCATGATCATGGTCGGCAGCCGCAATTCCATTGCCGTCGCCTTCGTCGCTGTCGCCATCGGCATGGGGATCGGCGTGCCGCTCGGCTGCTGGGCGGCGGCACGGCGCGGCTGGGTGGACGAGGCGCTGATGCGCTTCAACGACGTGGTCTTCGCCTTTCCCGCCCTGCTCTCGGCGGTCATGATCACCGCCATCTTCGGCCCCGGCGCCATCAATGCCATCGTCGCCATCGGAATCTTCAACATCCCCGTCTTCGCCCGCGTTGCCCGCGCAGGCGCGCTGTCCATCTGGCCGCGCGAATACATCCTGGCGGCGCGCGCCTCCGGCAAGAACGCCACCCAGATCACTATCGAGCATATCCTGCCAAACATCGCCTCCATCCTGCTCGTACAGGGCACGATCCAGTTCGCGCTCGGCATTCTCGCCGAAGCCGGCCTGTCCTATGTCGGCTTCGGCGCCCAACCGCCCATGCCAAGCTGGGGACGCATGCTCTTCGAGGCGCAGACGCGCATGATCGTGGCGCCGCACATGGCGATCTTTCCGGGCCTTGCCATCGTCATCACCGTGCTGGGCCTCAACCTGCTGGGCGACGGCCTGCGCGACCTGCTCGACCCGAAAACGCGGCGGGAGCGCTGAACGCCATGGCCGGCAGCCTCCTGCACATCGAGAACCTGTCGCTTTCCATTGGCGAAACACCGATTCTCTCCCATGTCGACATGCGCATCGGCGAGGGCGAGGTGCTGGGACTGGTCGGCGAATCGGGCTCCGGCAAGTCCATGACGGCCCTTGCCATCATGCGCCTCCTGCCGCACGCCGCTGCGGCAACCGGGCGCATTCTCTTCGACGGCCGGGACCTGCTGACGCAAACCGAGGACCGGATGTGCGCATTGCGCGGCGATGACATCGGCATGGTATTCCAGGAGCCGATGACCGCGCTCAACCCGGTCAAGACCATCGGCGAACAGGTGGCCGAGGGCATTCGCTGGCACACGCGCTGCTCACGCGCCGAGGCCGAGGAGCGCACGCGCGCCATGCTCGACCGCGTCGGCCTGCCGCAGGCGAAGTTTCCGCCGTCGCGTTTTCCCCATGAACTGTCCGGCGGGCAGCGCCAGCGCGTCGTCATCGCCATCGCCTGCGCGCTGAAGCCCCGCCTGCTGATTGCCGACGAACCGACCACGGCGCTCGACGTGGTGCTCCAGGCGCAGATCCTCGACCTGTTGCGTGACCTGGTGACCGAGAACAGGATGGGCCTGCTGCTGATCAGCCACGATCTCGCCGTCGTCGCCGACATGGCCGACCGCATCACGGTGATGCGCCATGGCCAGGTGATGGAGCAGGGCGAGACCGCCACAACGCTGCAACGCCAGGCCCATCCCTATACAAGGCAACTGGCCGAAGCCTCCATGCATGTTCCCGCGGTCCGGGCCGCCGCCCTTCCCCGCGCCCCTGAGACCGGCCGTACCTCCCATCGGCTGCTGGCCGTGGAGAACGTGAAGAAGGACTATCCCGGCCGGCGGACATCGCTGTTTCGCAAGGCCGAACCGTTCCGTGCCGTCGATGACGTGTCGTTCTCCATGGAGCCAGGCCACTCGGTGGCGCTGGTGGGGCGGTCCGGTTGCGGCAAGTCAACGCTTGCGCGCATGATCCTGGCACTCGATCATCCGACAGGCGGCGCCATCCGCCTTGCCGGCCAGGACCTGTCGCATCTGGAAGGCGAGGCCCTGCGGCCTTTCCGCCGACGCATGCAGGTGGTCTTCCAGGATCCCTATGGCTCATTCAATCCCCGGCACAAGGTGGAACGCCTCGTCGCCGAACCGCTGCATCTCATGGACCGCCAGCCATCGCGCAGCGAGCGGCGCGAACGCGTGGCCGAGGCGCTCGCCGAGGTGCACATGCCGGCCGACAGCATGGACCGCTATCCGCACGAATTCTCCGGCGGCCAGCGCCAGCGCATCTCCATCGCCCGTGCCCTCATCACCCGGCCGGACCTGATCGTCGCCGATGAGCCCGTTTCGGCGCTGGACGTGTCCATCCGCGCCCAGATCCTCGACCTGTTCGCCGAACTGAATGACAAGCTGAAACTGGCCTACCTGTTCATCACCCATGACCTGACGGTTGCCCGCGCCATCACCGACGAGGTCATGGTCATGCATGACGGCCGGATCGTGGAGCGCGGCCGCACCGCCGATGTCCTGTCGAACCCGGTGCATGAGGCCACGCGCGCGCTGGTCGATGCAGCGCCGGACCTGGAACGGGCAATTGCGCGCAGGCTTGAACGGGCCTGACCTCAGGTGGCGCCGGGCGTCTCGTTGAGCTTTTCGATGGTCCGGCGGATCACGCCGGCCTCCCGTTCGTCGAGGTCGTGATCGGATCGCGCGATGGCTTCCATGTGCTCCACCAGCGCCTTCTTGCGCTCGTAGGACATGGACTGGAACACTTCCGCCGCCTGCCGGCCGGTGGTCTCGTAGCCGTATTCGTGAAGGTAGCGCACCACGTCGGGGAAACTCTCCGGCCCGATGCCGAATGCCTCCTCGGCAATGCGCTTGAGCATGTCCATCTCGACCTCTTCCACCTTGCCGTCAGCCAGGACGACACGGAACAGGAGAAGCAGTTCGGCCGTGATCGTCGGGTCGTGCGCCACCTTGCGGACCGCAGGGTCGCCTTCGAAAAACGTCACCAGTCTGTCAATGATGCTCGGTGCCATGGCAGGCCTTCCCCCTCCAAAGGGCTTGATCGTCAACCTGGCACCGATGGTAGCCGCTGATTTCGCTTGCGCAAGATCGTTCGCCATGCTGCAAACCGGCGCGCCCGCGCATCGCGGCCTGGAAGTCCCCATGATCGAACTCTCGCTCGAAATCGCAGCCCTTCTCGCACTGGCCGCCTTCCTGGCCGGCTTCATCGATGCCATTGCTGGCGGCGGCGGCCTGATCACCGTTCCCGCCCTCCTTCTGGCCGGCTTCGACCCGGTCGTTGCGCTTGGCACCAACAAGCTGCAAAGCCTGTTCGGTTCGGGCTCCGCGACGCTCGCCTATGCAGCGAAGGGCCACGTCCACCTGCGCCGGCAATTGCCCGCTGCCGTGGCCTCGTGCCTCGGCGCCGTGGCTGGCGCCATGCTTGCGACCGTGCTCCCGGATACGGTGCTCAAGACCGTCCTTCCGGTTCTGCTCGTTGCCATCGCGCTCTATTTCGCCTTCAAGCCGTCGCTCTCCGACATCGACCGGGCCGAGCGCATCGGCCCCTTCCTGTTTTCGCTGACCGCCGTGCCGCTGATCGGCTTCTATGACGGCGTGTTCGGTCCCGGCACCGGTTCCTTCTTCATGCTGGCCTATGTCGGACTGGCCGGCTATGGCGTGCTGAAGGCCACTGCCCACACCAAGGTGATGAATTTCGCCTCCAACATCGGTGCCTTCGCCGCCTTCGCCGCCGTCGGCGTCATTGCCTGGAAGGCCGGTCTCGTCATGGGCGTGATGCAGTTCGCCGGCGCGCGCCTCGGCGCCCATTTCGCCATGCGGAACGGGGCGCGTATCATCAAGCCACTGCTCGTGGTGAGCTGCACCATATTGGCGGTCCGGCTCGTCATGGACCCGGCCAATCCGCTGCGCGCACTGCTTCCATGAGCCGACGCACATCGGCTGTGCGGCGATTGTGTACACGCGGAGCATGTTGCGCCGCCCCCAGCTTGGTCTAGATTGCATGAGAGGAACCTGATGACGGGGAGGATGACATGGATGCAAGCGTCGACATGAGCGCAGGCCAGTTCGAGTTGAACGAGGACCAGCGCGCCATTCAGGACATGGCCCGCTCCTTCGCCGAAGACCGCGTGGCGCCGCATGCGCTGGAATGGGACAAGGCGCGCCACTTCCCCGATGACGTGATCCGCGAGACCGGGCCGCTCGGCTTCGGCGGCATCTACGTGCGCGAGGATGTCGGCGGCTCCGCCCTGTCCCGTCTCGATGCCGTTCTGGTCTTCGAGGCGTTGTCTACCGCCTGCCCGGCCTTTTCGTCCTTCATTTCCATTCACAACATGGCGGCCTGGATGATCGACCGCTTCGGCAACGAGGAGCAGCGCCAGCGCTTCCTTCCGAAGCTGACGTCGATGGAACTCCTCGCAGGATACTGCCTGACCGAACCGGGATCGGGCTCCGACGCTGCGGCGCTCAAGACGAAAGCGGTTCGCGATGGCGACCATTACGTGCTCAACGGCGCCAAGCAGTTCATTTCCGGCGCCGGCGCCAACGACGTCTATGTCGTCATGGTGCGCACCGGTGGCGACGGCCCGTCCGGCATTTCCACCATCGTGGTGGAAAAGGACACGCCGGGCCTGTCCTTCGGCGCGCCGGAAAACAAGATGGGCTGGCACATGCAGCCCACTGCCCAGGTGATCTTCGACAATTGCCGCGTGCCGGTGGAAAACCGCCTGTCCGACGAGGGCATGGGCTTTCGCATCGCCATGGCGGGGCTGGACGGCGGCCGGCTCAACATCGCCGCCTGCTCGCTGGGCGGGGCCACGTCGGCCATCGAGAAGGCGGTGCAATATGCCGCCGAACGCCAGGCCTTCGGCAAGGCGATCAACCAGTTCCAGGCACTCCAGTTCAAGCTGGCCGACATGGAGATCGAGCTTTCGGCCGCCCGGCAACTGCTCTACACCGCCGCTTCCAAGCTGGACCGCAAGAGCCCGGATGCCTCCAAGTGGTCGGCCATGGCCAAGCGCTTCGTCACCGACGCCGGTTTCGGGATCGTCAATGACGCCCTCCAGATCCACGGCGGTTACGGCTATCTGCACGACTACGGGATGGAGAAACTGGTGCGTGACCTGCGGGTTCACCAGATCCTTGAAGGCACCAACGAGATCATGCGCATGATCGTCGCCCGCCACATGATCGGGCGCTGACCGGCCAACCGCGACGGAGGAGAAACCAGACATGACCACGATTGCATTCATCGGCCTTGGCAACATGGGCAATCCCATGGCCGCCAATCTCGTCAAGGGCGGTCACCAGGTGCAGGGTTTCGATCTCGTGCCCGAGAACCTCAAGGTGGCGCGCGACAATGGCGTCACCGTCATGGCGAACGCGGCGGCTGCCGTGCGCGAGGCGGATGTCATCATCACCATGCTGCCGGCCGGCAAGCACGTGCTTTCGGTCTACAATGACATCGTGGCAGCGGCCGATCGTGCCGCCCTGTTCATCGATTCCTCCACCATCGACGTGGAATCCGCACGCAAGGCCCACGCCATTGCCGAGGCCGCGGGCATGCAATCCCTGGATGCGCCGGTATCGGGCGGCGTTGGCGGCGCGCAGGCCGCAACGCTGACCTTCATGTGCGGCGGATCGGAAGCCGCGTTCAAGCGCGCCGAGCCCTATCTGGCGCTGATGGGCAAGAAGGCGGTCCATTGCGGCGACGCCGGCAATGGCCAGGCGGCCAAGATCTGCAACAACATGATCCTCGGCATCTCGATGATTGGCGTCGGCGAGGCCTTCGCCCTGGCCGAGAAGCTGGGCCTTTCGCATCAGGCCCTTTATGACGTGGCGTCCACGTCGTCAGGCCAGTGCTGGTCGCTCACCACCTATTGCCCGGTTCCCGGCCCCGTCCCCTCTTCGCCTGCCAACAATGGCTACAAGCCCGGTTTCGCGGCCGCGCTCATGCTCAAGGATCTGCGCCTGGCCCAGGAAGCGGCCCAGGCTACGGGCGCTGCGACGCCGCTTGGCGCCGAGGCAGCGCAGATCTATACGCTGTTCAACGCCCAGGGAAATGCTGACACCGACTTCTCGGGAATAGTCAACTTCCTGCGTGGCGGAAAGGGTTGACGTCCGTTAACCCCCGTAAACGCAAAAAAGACAAAAAAATACGCGATTTAGATTTGCTTAAGGCCTCGCTAACCAGCCGGTAACGATAGCGCTTTAAAAGGGATGACAAGGCGCTCGACAACGCCTTGCCGCTCCGGATCAGGTATCGCGTACCGGAGCGGGCATGTTCCCCGGCCCAGCGTATCTTCCGGGCGGGAGCCATGCGTACTGGATGGCAAAGCCGCGTTCCCCCGATAGCGGGCGGACGCGGTTTTTGCCATCAGGTCATCACTTTATGGTTGTATGATTGCCGGTCATGCAACTATGATTCCCGCGTAACTGAATCGCGGGGACATGATGAAACACGCGAAAACCTTTCCGGCCCTCCTGGCCTTCCTCCTGCTCTCATTGCCGGTGCATGCCGAAGACAACGCGGACATGCGGGAACTGCGCGGCGTGGTTCGCTCCAAGGCGCGCCTCGAAATCGCGACCGACCTGACGATCCCGGTGGCCGAAACCCCTTTTCGCGACGGAATGCGCTTCCGGAAGGGCGACCTGCTGATTGCGTTCGACTGCCGCCGCCTGGAGGCGGAGCACCGTGCCGCCAGCGCTGCCGTCCGTGCCGCGACAGTCGAGCACAACCAGAAGGCGCATTTGCGAAAGCACGGCGCGGCCGGCAAGGGCGAGGTGGACCTGGCCATGGCCGGACTGGAAAAAGGCCGCGCCGAACTGGAACTGGCCGACGCGAAGATGGCTGGCTGCCGGATCGAGGCGCCGTTCGACGGCCGCATCGTCGAACGGTTCGCCGACGTCCACGAGATCCCCGAACCCGGCAAGCCGCTGATGGTCATCGTGGACGACAGCAATCTGGAGATCGATTTCGTCGCGCCGTCGCGCTGGCTGGGCTGGCTGGAACCCGGGGCCGGTTTCGCCTTCGCGGTGGACGAAACGGGCCTGTCCGTGCGCGGCCGGGTCGAACGCATCGGCGCCGAGGTGGACGCGGTCAGCCAGACCGTCCGTCTCACCGGAACGCTCGACGGTGGTGCCGGGGCGATCCTCCCCGGTATGAGTGGCAGTGCCCTTTTCGACGGGCGGACCAGGCAGTGAAACCATGAACGCCCCGGTGCGAAAGCAGTTCTCCCTGAATACCTCGGCATCCGCCCCGGCCGTGACGCCGGACGGCACCAGCCCTGGCAGGCCCGTGACACCGCACGCAGCGCAGACCCGGAATGCCGAGCGCTCCGGATCCCGTCTCGAACTGCTCCTCGAAATCGAGGGCGGCCTGCGCGAAGCCCGGACCGAAGCGGAGCTAGGCCAGTACATTGTCGACGAGACGGGCCGCATCCTGTCTTTTGCCGGAACCTGCTACCTGCTTCTCATGCGCGCATGGAACGGGCGCGCTGTCCTGTGCCATGCCTCCGGCGTTTCCAGCCCCGACAGGCAATCGCCCCTCGCAGCCTCTCTGGAAAAAGCCGTGGCACGCAATGCCGGGACGCTTGCCGCAGCCAGCCCGACCATGTTGCGGCTCGATGAGCCGCTGCCGGGGAGCGGAACAACGCGCCTGCTGACCATTCCGCTGCGCATCACCGGTGGAAGCACCGCCGGCTTCCTGGCCATTCCGGTCCACAAGCCCCCCGCCGATGCCGACCTGCTGATTGCCGCCCGCCTCGCCTCCGCCTACGGTCACGCTCTCACGCCCTTCGCGCGCAGCCTTGGCCGCCAGGCCCTGCTGGCACGCCGGCGGCAGATCGCAATGGCCCTGGTGCTGGCCGGCACGCTATCCCTTTTCATACCCGTTCCCCTCACGGTCCTGGCGCCAGCCGAAGTCGTGCCGCGCGATCCCTTCGTGGTGGCCGCTCCCGTCGACGGCGTGATCCGGCGCCTTCTTGTCGATCCCAACCAGTCCGTCGCCGCCGGCGATTTGCTGGCCGAGTTCGATGACACCGAACCCAGCGGCCGCCATGACATCGCCGCCCGGGCCCTCGACATCGCGTCGGCGCGCGAGCGCAGGACGCGACAAGGCGCGTTCGCATCCCAGGAGATGCGCCGCGAACTGGCCATCGCCGAGGCGGAGCGCCGCATGGCGGAAGCGGAACTGGCCGAGGCCAGGGACCGACTGGAACGGACGCGTATCCGCGCCCCGGCCGCGGGCATCGTTCTCTATACCAACCGGGATGACTGGACCGGCAAGCCGGTCTCCACGGGCGAGCGGATCATGCGCATCGCCGATCCGGGCCGCCTGCAATTGCGGATCGAACTGGCCATTGGCGACACCGTGGCGCTCGACGGGGACGGCGACCTGCGCCTTTTCCTGGATGCCGCTCCCCTGTCGCCTGTTTCCGCCAGTGTGGAGACGGCCGCCTATCTCGCGGAAGCGACACCGGACAACCGCCTTGTCTATCCCGTCCTCGCGGCCATCGATGAGGCCGCCATTCCCTTGCGGCCGGGCCTCAGGGGTACGGCGCAGATCTACGGCCCGCGCGTCTCGCTGGGATACTACCTGTTCCGCCGGCCCATCGCCCTTGTGCGGCAGAGATTCGGAATCTGACGCCATGACCGCGGCAACGGCACCGAACGGGCCTGACCTGCCCCGCCTGCGCCCCGATCTTCTATTCCACGAGGCGCCCGGCGACGCGACCGGTGCCCCGGCCTGGCTGATCGAGGATCCCGTACGACAGCGGTTCTTCCGGCTGTCACGCCCGGCCTTCGATCTCCTGTCGGCCTGGAGCGCCGGTCCCGCCGCCGAGGTCATCCGCCGCCATCACGCGATAGCCGGGCGCGCGCCCACGCCGGAGGACATCGAGGTCATGGTCAGGTTCCTCAAGGCCAACGAACTGGCCTGTCCCGGCCCCGGTGACTGGCGAACCCTGGCCGGGACTGCCCGGCGCGGCCAGCGCGGCTTCCTGTCCGGCGCGGCACACACCTATATCTTCTTCCGCGTGCCCCTTTTCCGCCCGCAAGCCTTTCTCGACCGCGCCTGGCCGGTCGTCGCGCCCCTTTTCACGCGCGCCTTCGCGCTTTTCACCGCCCTGGTGGCGCTTGCGGGTCTCTGGCTGGCATCGCGGCAATGGGATGTCTTCGTCCACACCTTCGTGGATTTCCTCAGCCTCGAAGGCTTCATGATCTATGGCGCGAGCCTGGTCGTCATCAAGTCCCTGCACGAACTCGGCCATGCCTTCATGGCGCGGCGCTACAACGTGCCGGTCCCGACCATCGGCGTGGCCTTCATCGTCCTGTTTCCGATCCTCTACACCGACACCACCAGCGCCTGGCGGCTGCCGGCCCGCCAGCGAGTGATGATCGACGCAGCCGGCATATTTACGGAACTGGTCATCGCCGCCTGGTGCACCCTGCTCTGGGCGCTGCTTCCCGACGGCCCGCTCAGGGGTGTCGTCTTCGCCGCAGCCACCCTGTCATGGGTCACCTCGCTCGCGGTCAACCTGAACCCGCTGATGCGCTTCGACGGCTATTACCTGCTCGCCGACATCATGGATTTCCGCAATCTCCAGCAACGCGGCTTCGCGCTTGCACGCTGGCGGATGCGCGAACTCCTCTTCGGCTGGGGCGAACCGCCGCCCGAAACGCTGCGCCCGTTTCTCCGCCGCTTCGTCATCGTCCATGCCTGGGCAACCTGGGTCTACCGCTTCTTCCTGTTCGCCGGCATCGCCCTCCTCGTCTACCACATGACGGTGAAGGTCATCGGCATTGCACTCTTCCTTGTCGAAATAGGGATTTTCATCGCCATGCCCATCTATCGGGAGATCGCGACCTGGTGGGCCGAGCGCAAGCGGTTCGCGCTCAACCGGACAATGCTTCGCACCTTGCTTGTGGTGTCCGGCCTTCTCCTCGTCCTGTTCCTGCCATGGAAGGGCTCCGTGCAGGCGCCTGCATTGCTGCGCGCCGCCCCAGCCTATCCCGTGCATGCGCCGGCGAAAGCCCGTCTCGTCGAAGTGCTCGCCACCGATGGCGCATTCGTCGGCAAGGGACAATTGCTTTACCGGCTCGAAGCGCCGGACATTGCCTATCGCAAGCGTGTCGCCGAAGCCCGCCGGTCGCTTGCCCGCGCGCGCCTGGCACGAATGACCGCCGACATGCGCGACCTTTCCGAACGCGGGGTCATCGAGAACGAACTGGCCTCGGCGAACAGCGAGATCGCCAGCCTGGACGCGCTGGAAACCGCGCTGGAAATCCGCGCCCCGATCGCCGGCCGCATCGCCAACGCGCTGCCCGACCTTCATCCCGGCCTCTGGATATCGCCCTCGGCACGGCTGGCGGTGATCGCGGCACCCTCGGCAGCGTCACTGGCCGCCGTCATTCCCGAAGAGGATGTGCATCGCCTCAAGCCCGGCGCAACCGGCCGTTTCATCGCGGCGGAACCGGAAATGCCGGCCCTGCCCGTCACCCTGACGGGCCTTTCGCCCGCACCCTTGAAGACCCTGCCCGGCGCCATTCTGGGCTCCGCCCACGGAGGGCCCGTTCCCACCGAACCCGATGGCAGCGGGGAAGTCTCCGGGAGCTGGTATGGCGCCACCTTCGCAGCCCTCGACCGGCAACCGGTTGCCCACGAGATGCGGGGAAGCGTGACGCTGGAAGCCGCGCGCGAGAGCCTGGCGGCAGGTTTTGTCCGGCGCATCGCCGCCGTGCTGGTCCGCGAAAGCGGCTTCTGAACCGATCCTCGCCTAGCGCCGGACCAGCCTGTCGAAATTGTGCCGCACGGTCCGCGAGGTGGGTTGCAAGGCGGCCCGCGATGCCCGTTCCAGCGACTCGGCCATCAGGTCGCCCGGGTGACGGCCTGAAAGAACGGCCGGCCAGAACTCGAAAGCGCCCGCCCACAGCGAAAGCTGCGCCGCCCACAAGCCCTCCGCTCCGGCCGCGATCTTCTCGTCGACCGCCCGGTGCGTTTCGTTGCGGGCCAGCCCACCGCCTGCGGCCTCGGCATAAAGAACGGGAAGCCGCATCGCCACCACGAAGGGCGCCAGCAGCAGGTCAGCCATGGACCCGCCGCCAGCCTCCCTGCTCCCGGAACGCGCCCTCCGGCCATTGCCAGAATTCCGGCCGGCAAGGCTCATCGGTCCGTCCCCGGGCGCATCTCCGCCATCCTCATGCCGGTCCCTTCCGCAGGTCGCGCTCAGCGGCATCCAGGGCAAGGAGAATCCGGTCGATGGCCATGTCGATGGTCTCGCGGGTCCAGATCAGCGGCGGCGAAAGGATCATGGTATCGCCCACCGCGCGCATCATCATGGCGTTGGCGATGGCGTGGTCACGCACGGTGACGCCCGCGGCGCCGCCGCCAGGGAACCGCTCGCGGCTGTCCTTGTCCTTGACGATCTCGATGGCGGCCATCAGGCCGATGGAGCGCGTTTCGCCGACGATACCGTGCGGCGCGACGCGCTCTGCCAACTGGCTGGCAAGATAGGGTCCGGTCTCGTCCCGCACGCGGTCGATCAGCCCTTCCCGCTCGATGATCTCCAGGTTCTTCAGGGCGACGGCGCAGGCGACGGGGTGACCGGAATAGGTATAGCCGTGGAAGAACTCGCCCCCCTTCTCCACCAGCGTACGCGAGATCCGGTCCCCGACCAGCAGAGCCGAAAGCGGCTGGTAGCCCGATGTCAGCGCCTTGGCCGTGGTGATCGTGTCCGGTTCGAGACCGTAGGTCTGCGCGGCGAACCAGTTCCCGGTCCGCCCGTATCCGGTGATCACCTCGTCGAGCATCAGCAGGATGTCATGCTTGCGGCAGATGCGCTGGATCTCGGGCCAGTAGCTGTCGGGGGCGATCTTCACCCCGCCCGCGCCCATGACCGGCTCGCCGATGAAAGCGGCCACCTTGTCGGCACCATGTTCGAGAATGGCCTCCTCGACCGCGCGGGCCGCCCGCAGGCCGAAATCATGGTCGCTTTCGCCCGGCTGCTTCAACTCGAACGCATAGGGCGGCATGACGTGGACGATACCCGGCACCGGCGCACCCAGTTGCGCATGCATGGCGCTCATGCCGCCGAGCGACGTGCCCGCCACCGTCGAGCCGTGATAGGCCGTCTGGCGCGAAATGATGATCTGTTTCTCCGGCTTGCCTTCCAGCGCCCAGTAATGGCGGACGAGGCGCAACGCCGTGTCGTTGGATTCCGATCCCGACGAACCGTAGAACACCTGGCCGACATTCGGCGGTGCGATCTCGGAAAGTTTCTGCGACAGGAGGACCGGCGTCGGCGTGGTGCAACGGAAGAAGGAATTGTAATAGGGCAGTTCCTTCATCTGCGCATGGGCAGCGTCGGCGAGTTCGTCCCGCCCGTAACCGACATTGACGCACCACAGCCCGGCCATGCCGTCGAGAATGGCGTTGCCTTCGCTGTCATGGATGAAGGCGCCATCGGCACGCACGATCATGCGGCTCCCCGCCGCGCGAAGATCCTTGTGGTCGGTGAACGGGTGGAGGTGATGCGCGGCATCGATGGCCTGCAGCTGCTGCAGAGAATAATTCTGATAGGTCATGGACTTGCCCCTGCTGATTGAATCAGGCGGATAAGGAGATGAAGCGGTCTCTCAATCAGGGGATCGGCGGCGGCGAATAGCCGATGCGCGCACAAAGGCGCAGCAGTTCGGCATGCAGTGTCCGTGGCGACGGGTTCGGCTTCATGGAATCATGATTGCGGAGCAACCGCGCAATTGCAAACGGAAATCGAAAGAACCGGACGGGAGAGCGGTGAAGAAATGGCCGGCGGATGAATGCCCCACTCATCCGCCGGCCGCCCCCTCGGGCCCGCACGCCCGTTTCACTTTGCGGCGGATGAATTGCCCCACTCATCCGCCGGCCGCCCCCTCGGGCCCGCACGCCCGTTACACTTCCCGGCAGCCTTGTTGCCGCATCAACAACCAGTCCGCCCCCGGTTCTGATTGTCCGGCTGCCGGGCCGTCCTATGCGACAAAAATGACTGAGCAATCATCGTGCCAGACCGGAAACACCGCATTTCCGGGATTCTCGGCGTGATGAGAGGCGATTGGGCTTTGCAATTCGCGAATCGCTAATGCAATTTGCAAAGCACTTGCGGACAAGCGCCGCGAATTCGCGAAATGCGAAAACGTGCCAGTGCGGATCAACCCTGCCGTATGAAACTCTTGTAGACGAAGCCCCGGCGGCCTTCATGGCTGATCTCGCACCAGCCCTTGCAGCCGTGAATGGTGACGCGCGCCTTGGCCGGTATCACCTCGATGACCTTGGCGCCATTGCTCGGCCCGGCGCGCATGTTGACGTATTGCCTGGCATACCCGGTCTTTCCGGCACGCGCCGGCGCCCCGGAATTTGCGGTCTTCTCCCGTGGTGAGGCCTCCATCGACCTGTCCACTGGCGCAATGGCCGAAGTCAGCGGATTGTCGCGGTTCGCCTCCGGCTTTCCTTCATTGTCGAGCAGCAGCCTCGCCAGCGCCCGCTTGCCATTCGTCGCGGAAGATCCGCTGTCCTGTGCCCATCGCGGGTCATCGGCGGCAAGCGCGGCAATGTCATCCCCCACGATCCGGCCGTCAGGCGCCACCTTGTAGGTACGAACGGCCGCCGGAGCCAGGGCCTGGCTTTCCGCCTGGGCCATCGCGAGCACCGGTTCGCCTGAATTGTCCGCGGCTGCTTGATCGTTCCGGGATGTTTTCCCGCCATCCGTTTTCCTGGCGGGAGCATCGGCATCCGGATCAGGAACGGGAACCGGGACCGCAGCCTTGGCAAGGGACGCGCCGGACACCACGGTGCCGCTGCCTTTCGGGGCGCCGCCCGCGACCATTGCTATGGCACCGAAACCGGCCAGGACCGCCAGCACCGCGCCCGTGGCGACAAAACCGGCCAACCCAAATCCGCCTGATTGTGTCTGCTGCTTCTGTTCAAGATGCTGCTTCGGCCAGTTCCCGGCAAATTCGCTCATCATGCTACTCCCTGCGCCCTTGGTGCCGCATGTCTGCTTTTTTCTCTTCTTGCTCGGCACCTCGGGTCGCACAGGAATATGGCGGCACAACGGAATGAATCGGGCAGTCACGGGGCAATCGGCCTTTACGCCCGCCACGCCCTTTGCCATCGTCACCGCGCCAAGGAGAAACGCCATGCTCGATCCGCTCGGAAATCCGCTCAGCAACGCAAGCCCGGCGGGCCATCAGGGCATCTGCGATTTCGTCGGCGGTTTCCTTGGCTATCATCCCAGGGCCGTGAACGTTCTGGCCGCCGCGGAAGCAGACCCCGAATGTCCGCTCGCCCAGACCTATGCCGGGATGTTGTGGATGTTCCTGGAAAGTCCGGAGGCGCCGGTTAAGGCACAGTGCTTCATCAATGCCGGCGCGGCCCTTTCCGCACGGGCCAACGAACGCGAACGCGGCCTGCACGCCATCCTCACCGACTGGGCCTCGGGCGACCAGTTGCGCGCCGAGGCGAGGATCGCCGCCCATCTCGACGGCTGGCCGAATGACCTTGTCGCCATGAAACTGGGACAGTATCTCGCCTTCAACCGGGGCGACGCCCCCGCCATGCTGCGCCTTGCCCGCGCGGTGGAAAGCCGCAATGCCGGCAATGCGCACTTCCACGCCATGGCGGCGTTTGCGTTCGAGCAATGCCATCTTCTGGACAAGGCGGAGGCCGCGGCAAACCGGGCGCTGGAAATCGATGAAGCGGAGCCATGGGCGCACCACGCGCTCGCCCATGTCATGCTGACGCAGGGCCGCGTTCCGGAAGGCGCCCGCTTCCTGGACCGCGCCGCGCCACACTGGAACGGGCTGAACTCCTTCATGTACACGCACAATTGGTGGCACCGCGCCCTGTTCGCCCTGTCCATGGGCGACGAGGCCGCCGTCCTCGCCATGTATGACGAGCATTGCTGGTCCATGGAAAAGAGCTACAGCCAGGACCAGATCGGCGCCGTCTCGCTGCTGGCACGCATGGAAATGGCGGGCATGGATGTCGGTGGCCGCTGGACCGAACTCGCCGGCTGGCTCAGGGTCCGCCATGGCGATACGGTCAACGCCTTCCTGACCCTGCAATACCTTTACGGCCTCAAGCGCGCGGACCTGTCGGAAGCGGCAGACCTGATGCACGCCATCGAGGACCGCGCCGCTGGCGCGAACGGTTTCGACGCGGATGTCTGGCGTGACGTGGCCCTTCCCGCCGCCCGCGCCATCATGGCACATCTGGAAGGACGCCACGCGGAAGCCGCGCGCCTGATGAGCCTTGCCCTGCCCCGAACGGCCGAGGCCGGCGGCAGCCACGCCCAGCGCGACCTCTTCGAACAGATCCTGCTCGATGCCCACCGCAAGGCCGGCCACCTGGTCCAGGCACAGCAGATGATGGAAATGCGCCGCATCTACGATCCCTGCGGCATACCGCTCAACCGGATGCTGGCCGCCACCTACCGCCATCTCGGCCTTCAAGAGGAAGCGTGCGAGGCGGAGGCGCGACGCTATGCCTGACACTGGCACCCGGCGGCGCTTGCAATGACATAAAGACTTCTTTATGCGGTTATGACCTTTCCCGTAATCAGGATTCCTGCCATGTCCAATGCGCTTTCCCAACTGCTGGCCGAAAAGGGCGTCCTGCTCGCCGACGGCGCCACGGGCACAAACCTCTTCGCCATGGGCCTGGAATCGGGCGATGCGCCGGAATTCTGGAACGCCGACCATCCCGACCGGATCACGAAACTGCACCAGGATTTCGTGGATGCCGGTTCCGACATCATCCTGACCAACTCCTTTGGCGGCACGCGCCAGCGCCTCAAGCTGCACAATGGCCAGGACCGTGTCCACGAACTCAACATGAAAGCCGCCCGGCTTGCCCGCGCCGTGGCCGACAAGGCGCCGCGCAAGGTCATCGTCGCCGGGTCAGTCGGCCCGACGGGCGAGTTGCTTCAGCCATTGGGCGCCCTCACCCATGACGAGGCCGTGGCATCCTTTGCCGAGCAGATGCAGGGCCTCAAGGACGGCGGCGCCGATGTCGCATGGATCGAGACCATGAGCGCGCCAGAGGAAATCCGCGCGGCCGTGGAAGCCGCCAACCGGATCGGCCTGCCCTATGTCTATACCGGCTCCTTCGACACTGCCGGACGCACCATGATGGGACTGCATCCCAGGGACATCCACCATGTCGCCGATGGCCTTGGCGATGCTCCGGTGGCGGTAGGCGCCAATTGCGGCGTCGGCGCGTCAGACATGCTGTCCACCCTGCTCGACATGTCGGGCGCCGAACCCGGCGCCGCCATCGTCGTCAAGGCCAATTGCGGCATTCCCGAATTCAAGGGCACGGAAATCGTCTATTCCGGCACCCCGGAGCTGATGGCCGAATATGCCCGCCTCGCCATGGATGCCGGCGCACGGATCATCGGCGGCTGCTGCGGCACGCGTTGCGAACACCTTGCAGCGATGCGTCAGGCGATCGACACCCACGCCCCGGCGAAACGCCCGACCATCGAGGAGATCGTCGAGAAGGTCGGCCCGATGCGCAACAAGCAGGCCGATGCCAGCGGCGCGGGAACGGGCGACAGCGGCGGGCGCGAACGGCGCGGCCGGCGGCGCGGCTGAAGGCTTTCCGGCTGCCGGCCTGCGCCTGGCCAGCCATTTTCATATGCCAATTTCACATCCGCAAATTGTTCATTGGCATAACGGAGCGTCTGGACAGACCGGCACGAATGACTAACCTCTCCGCGAAAGCCGCAATAAGGCGGCGATGGGAGGTTTGATCATGAAACTCGCGAAATCACTGCTTGGACTCTTGGCGGCGGCGACGCTGGCCTCATCCCCCGCCCTCGCCGAGGACCGCATCTCGATCGGCACCGGCGGCACGGGCGGGCTTTTCTATGTCATCGGCGCGGGCATGGCTGAAATCATCAACAAGCACATGGAAGGAGCCACGGCCCGCGCGGAAGTGACCGGCGCCTCCGTGGAAAACATCCGCCGCGTGGCCGCCGACCAGCTCACCTTCGGCTTCTCATCCGCCTCAACGCTCTATGAGGCCACGAAGGGCGAAGGCCCGTTTGCCGACGGTGCCCTGCCGATGGCCGCGATGGCCTATCTCTATCCGGCCGTCATGCAGATCGCCACGCTGGAAGGCACGGGAATCAAGACACTCGACGACCTGGCCGGCAAGCGCATAAGCCTTGGCCCGCCCGGATCGAACTCCGCTGTCCTGTGCATGCGCATCCTGCAGGAAAAGGGCGTCTTCGATCAGGGCAATGCCCAGTTCCTGTCCTACACCGAAGGCACCAAGGCGCTGGTCGACGGCAATGTCGATGCCGCCTGCGTGCTGGCCGGCGCACCGGTCGCAGCGCTGATCGACCTCGATGCCAAGGCCGACATGGTGATGATTCCCGTCGATGAAGCCACGATGACGGCGCTGGTGGAGAAATATCCCTTCTACCAGCCCTTCGAAATCAAGGCCGGCACCTATTCCGACCAGAAGGAGCCTGTCGCCGTCGTGAACGACCCGGCGACCCTCTTTGCCAAGGCAAGCGCGGATACCGGACTGATCGAGCGCATCACGGCAACGATCTTCACCAACCTGGAGGAACTGCACGCCGTCCACCCGGCCGCAAGGCGCATACTCCGGGAAACGGCCACCAATGTGCCAGTGGACCTGCATGCCGGGGCCAAGGCCTGGTATGACGCCAATCCCTGACCGGACAGGACCATGCTGAAGCAATGGATCGGGCGGATCGCGCTGGATGGCGCGGTTCGCGAAAACAGGGCGGAGACGGCCATTGTCTCCGCCCTTTTTGTCATCCTCGCCGTGGCCGTCACGGCGCTGGTGATCTACGGCGCCTATTTCGGACTGATCACGGCGCTCATCCTGCGATCCGTCTTCTTCTCGCTGGCCGCCTCGGCCGGCCTGCTCTGGTGCGCGCTGAGAATCCGGCTCCTTCCCGTTGCAATCGGGCTCTATGCCCTTGCCGGCCTGGTGCTCGTCCCGGGCTACCACCTTCAGCAGTCCTATTTCGACATCATCATGCGCGGTGCCATGGCGACACCGCCCGACCTCTGGCTGTTCGTCATCCTGATGGCCGCGATCCTCATCCTGACGCGCCTGACGCTGGGATGGGCGCTCGTCCTGCTCGTCCTCGCCGCCCTGGCCTACGCATGGTTCGGCGATCTCATCCCCGGCAAATACGGACACGGCGGCTACGACCTGCGCCGCCTGACATCCACGCTGATGCTCTCCACCGAGGGCATCTACGGCCTGCCCATGGGCGTGGCGGTGGAATACATCTTCCTCTTCGCCCTGTTCGGCGGCGTGCTGATGCGCATCGGCGCCGGCGAGGTCTTCGTCGACATCGCGCGCGGCCTGACCGGGCGCGTCCAGGGCGGACCCGGCCTTTCGGCGGCCCTTTCAAGCGCGCTGCTCGGCACGATCAACGGTTCCGCCGTGGCCAATGTGGTCACCACCGGCACATTTACAATTCCCTTGATGAAGAAGGCCGGCTACACGCCGCGCCTGGCCGGCGCCATCGAGGCCGCCGCTTCGTCGGCCGGACAGATCCTGCCCCCGGTGATGGGCGCGGCCGCCTTCCTGATGGCCGAAATCCTCGGCGTGCCCTATGGCCAGATCGCGCTGGCCGCGCTCGTGCCCGGCCTGCTCTACGTGCTCGCACTGATGATCGCGGTGCGCCTGGAGGCCGGCCGCCTGAACCTCCAGCGCGATCCGGGCGCCGGTCTGGTCTTGCTCATCGCCACGCTGAAGACACGCGGCTATCTCCTGGCGCCGCTGGTGGGTCTCATCGCCCTGCTTGTCGCGGGCTACACACCCACGCGCGCCGCCGTCATCTGCATCGTCATTGCACTGGCGCTGTCGCCGTGGAAGAAGGAAACGCGCGTCGGCCTCACCGATCTCCTGCTCATCTGCCGAGACACGCTTGTTGCAACCCTGCCGATCATCGTCGCGGTTGCCGCGGCCGGTGTGATCATCGGCGTGCTCAACCTGACCGGACTGGCGCTCATGATGTCCGGCATGATCCTGGAAGCCGGGGAAGGCTCGATCTGGCTGATCCTGGTGCTGACCGCGCTGGCATCCTTCGTGCTCGGCATGGGCCTGCCGACATCGGCCGCCTACCTCCTTCTGGCCGTTCTCGTCGCACCCGCGCTGACGCGCCTCGGAGTCGAGCCGATCGTCGGCCACATGTTCATCTTCTACTACGGCCTTGTCTCCGCCATCACGCCGCCGGTCGCGCTTGCCGCCTATGCCGCGGCATCCATATCGGGTGCCGGGGCCAACGAGACGGCTGTGGAATCCATCCGCCTGGGCTTCGTTAAGCTGCTGGCGCCCTTCCTCTTCGTCACCATGCCGGGCCTGCTCATGATCGGCGCTCCGGGCGAAATCGCCGCATCCGTCGTCCTGGCCGCCGCCGGCCTGTCCGCCCTGACCGTCGCCTTTGCCGGATGGCTCTGGCGGCCGATGACGGGATGGGAACGCATCGTCCTTGCGGCGGGCGGGCTTGCCATGCTGTGGCCTGCCCCGGTTGCCGACCTTGACGCGCCGGTCCTCGCCACCCGTTTCGCCGGGGCGGTGCTGGCGGGCTGGATCGTGGCGCGCTGCGCCCGGTCCGCGGCCGGGACTAGCGCAGGACCGGCACGTCGGTGAATTCGTGCAGCATTTCCTTGCCGCAGACCACGCGAACAGCCTTGTAGGCCTCCTGGCCCGGCAGGATCACGCTGACACGAGCGGTGGTGATCACCTGCGCCGCGATATCGTTGAGCGGCGGCCGTGCCTCCAGCACCACCATCTGTGTTGGCGGAAAGGACCGCGTCGACGGTCCCTCACGCAGGCTGAGGGCAAATCCGGGCGTCGGCATCGAAACGCTTCCGCGCACATGCAGCATCAGGCGGTCGCCCGAATAGGGCGTGCGCGCGAGCCAGGCCTCCCAGTCCTGCGAGGAAACGACCGGACAGAGATCGTCCTGGGCCATGGCGTCGGTCGCTCCGGTCGCGGCAAGCAGGCCGCCGGCCAGTCCTGCGGCAAGAATTGAACGCCTGTTGATTGCGCTTCGGTTCATGATCCTTCTTCCTTTTCGGTCAAGTCCGGTTGTTGCGGATAGAGCCGGACCCGGCGCGCCACTGGCAAGCCGGGTCCTCTCATGTCACCTCGTCTGGTCAAGCGAACTGGCGATCTGCACCAGGCGCAGGAATTCGGACCGGTAGCCGAAGGGGTCATCGCCACGCGCCCCTGCAGCCAGCGCCGCAATGGCGTCCCAGCCGGTATCGGCCACCTGCCCGGTCTTGCGCAGCTTCTGGCCGAACCCCGCCACGGCGACCGAGAAGCGCAGGTCGTCCGGCGCCTGTTCGAGCGAGGCGATCTCGTTTTCCGGCGTCACCGGCTGCGTGATCAGTTCCGACGTGTCGCTGTCGGGCTGCTTGTAGCGGATCTTGACGAAACCATACTCCTCGCCTCCGCCTCCGGCCGCCGTATCGGCCGGTGCGGTCTGGTAGCGCAGGTCGTCGATCTGCTGCGCCGGGCTGCCCTTGGGCGTGATTTCGTAGATCGCCGTGACCGAATGGCCGGAGCCGATGTCGCCGGCATCCTTGCGGTCGTCGTTGAAGTCCTCCCGGTTCAGCGCCCGCGTCTCGTAGCCGATCAGCCGGTATTCCGCGACGGTCGCCGGATTGAACTCCACCTGGATCTTCACGTCCTTGGCAATCGGGAACAGGGTCGACGTCGCCTCTTCGACAAGGGTCTTCTGCGCTTCGCCGAGCGTGTCGATATAGGCTGCGGTGCCATTGCCGTTCTGCGCCAGGACCTGCATCAGTTGGTCATTGTAATTGCCCTGGCCAAAGCCAAAGACCGACAGGAACACGCCTTTCTCGCGCTTGTCCTCGATCATGGTCTTGAGTGCGTCATCCGATGACGGCCCGACATTGAAATCGCCGTCGGTCGCCAGCATGACGCGATTGACCCCGCCTTCGACGAAATTCTGCTCGGCCAGCCGGTAGGCCGTCTCGATTCCTGCCGCGCCCGCCGTGGAACCGCCCGCCCCCAGTCCGTCGATGGCCGCCAGGATCTTCGCCTTGTCCGAGGCCGCCGTCGGCTCCAGTACCACGCCCGCCGAACCGGCATAGGTGACGATGGAGACGGTGTCATTGGCATCGAGCCTGTCGAGCAGCAGCCGGAACGACGTCTTGAGCAGCGGCAGCTTGTCGGGCGCGTTCATGGAGCCCGACGTGTCGATGAGGAAGACCAGATTGGCCCTGGGCCGCGCTTCCGGCTGCACGTCATAGCCCTTGATCGCGATGTGCATCAGCTTGCGATGCTCGTTCCAGGGCGAAGGAACAACCGTGACGGTCGGCTTGAACGGCTGTTCCGGGTTGCCGGCAACCGGCCAGTCATAGGGGAAGTAGTTGATGAGTTCCTCCACCCGCACGGTCTCCGGCGCCGGCAGCCGCCCGGCATTCAGCTGCGAGCGGACAAAGGCATAGGAGGACGTGTCGACATCGATGGAGAACGTCGATACCGGGCTTTCCAGGACAGCGCGCACCGGGTTGCTGTCGAAGGCTTCCACCCGGTCGCGATTTTCCATCGACGGCAGCGGTGCATGATCCGGGCGCGCCGGAAGTCCCGCAACCGGACGCTGCGGCGACTGCGCGAACTGGCGCTTTGCCATCACCGCGCCGTTGCCGGCGCCCTGCAGGGTCATCATGGGTGCGGGAGGAAGGGGATCGGCGGCGGTCCGGGCGTCGCCGCCGGGGACAGCCGCCCTGGAACGGGCTTCATCGGCCTGAACGGCTGCTTCCGGCTCTGCCTGCGGCGCACCGGAATCCATGCTCATCAAGCCGCCCGGACCGCCGGGCTGCTGCTGCACCAGCGGCGAGGTTTCCATCATCTGCCAGGCGAAATAGCCGCCGAACGGCAGCACGAGGATGGCGGCGGCGATCGGGCCGGCAAGGGTCTTGGGCGTCATGAGATGTCTCCATGCTCCGGTTGCAATGGAGATGAGACGTCCGTGGCCCGCCGATCCTTGGGGCGTTGCCGTCATTTTCTTGTCCGTTCCGGCTTCCCCGGCATCGAAGGCATCCATGGCGGCCAGCAAGGCACGCTCGCGCGCATCGGCGCGCGGCGCCTCGCGGCCGCTTGAGGTCAGTTGTTTCAGCTTGTCGTCACCGGTCATGGTCACGTCTCCTCGCCCGGCCACAACAGCGCGGCCAGGCGTTTCTTCGCATCATGGATATGCCAGGAAACCGTGGCTTCCTTGCAATCGAGAATCCGGGCTGCCTCCGCGTGGCTGAGTTCCTCCGCATAGACCAGCAGCACCGCTTCCCGCGTCTTTTCGGACAATTCCCGCACCGCGGCCCAGAGCGCCTGCGTCTCGTCTTCCGGCGGCCAGTCGTCCGCGCCCGGCTGGTGGTCGATCAGCGCCTGCACCGCCATTTCCCTGGCCCGCCGTGCATCGCGCTGGACGGCACGGTGATGATCCCGCGCGGCATTGATCGTCATGCGGTAAAGCCAGGTGGTAAAGGCCGATTCGCCACGAAAGCCGCGGATTGCCTGCCCGAGCTTCACGCAGACGGTCTGCGCGATGTCCTCCGCGTCCTGGCGGTTTCCCGCCCAGCGCAGCGCCACCCGATGGATCATGTCGTAGTGATCGTTGACGAGCCGGGCGAAGGCCGCGCGGTCACCGCCCGCCGCCGCCAGCGCCGTCCTGTTCACCTCGCAACCGTGTCCGGTCTCATCGCTCATCGCATGCATCATCGACCATTGGACGGCGCAGGCAAGGCGATCCTTGGGTGCATCGTGAAAAAAGGCCTATTCGCGAAGAAAGGCTGCCTGGTGAAAACGCTGCTGGGCAGCGGCGTAGCGCCAGGAAGCGCCTGCCGGGCAGGCATTGCGTGCCAGGCAGCCCTGGTCCCGGCAGGCAAACCCCGCCGGCGAACGGGCATGGGCCTTGCAGGCCGCCGCATCGAAGCCGGCAGGATCATAGGCCTGAACAGGACAGGCCGTCAGGCAGGGCTTCGCATCGCAGGCATCGCAGGGATGCCGCGCGGGCTTGGGCGAAAACATGTCCAGCGCCTCGCCAAACAGGAGCGCGCCGCGATAGGCATGCCACAGGCCGAACACGGGATGCATCAGAAGGCCGAGCGGTGAAGGGCGAAGCCCCTCCGCCCGCATGGCCCATTGCTGGAACGGCAGATAGGGCGGATCGGACGGGAAGACGGCACGGGCACCGAAACGTTCGGCCACATCGCCGATGACCGCCTTTGACCAGGCATCGAGCGGATCGGCCGGATCGGTCTCTTGCCGCTGTCGCCATGCATTGAACGGTTCCCGGATCGAACCGCCACCATGACCGATGAGCAGGACACTGCGCGCCGGCAATCCGTCCGGCCCGGCAGGCGCGGCATCGGACGCCGCGAAGTCGAACCCGCCGCGTGGCATCAGCCCGTGGGGCGCAAGCATGGCGGCTATGTCGCCGGTTGTGGTTCGGACTGCCGCCGACACCCTCTCAGCCTTTCAGCGTTTCCTCGAAGAGGGTGAGCAGGCGTTTCCAATGCCGCTCCGCGCCAGCCTCGTCGTAGACGGCATGGTCGGGAACGCACCAGCCGTGCCGGCAACCCGGATAGTTTTCCATCGTGTAGTCGACGCCTGCCTCGCGGAAGACCTGCGCGAAGCGCGCCGACTGCTCCGGCGGGAAACTGCCGTCATCGCCCGCGACGCCCACATGAATCCGCCCCCTGATGCCGCCGGCATGAAGATGGGGACTGTCGGGAATGTCACCGGCAAGATTGCCACCATGCCAGCTTGCCGCTGCCGCGACGCGATCCGGATAATAGGCCGCCGCGTTCAGTGCCCGCGCGCCGCCCATGCAGTAACCGGTCACGCCGACCGGTCCGTCCAGTCCCTCGCCATCGAGCGCCGCGAGGAAATGCGCCGTGTCCTCGATCGTCATGGCCTGGCTTGTCTGCGCCAGCATGGATTTGAGCAACGGTCCGCGTTCGGGATCGGAAAAGGTCGTCCTGGCATTGAAGGGCGAGCGGTCCTCGCAGCGATACAGCAGGTCGGGCAGCAGCACCGCATAGCCCTCGCCCACCAGCCGCCCGGCCATGGCATCCAGCGCGGGGCGCGGGCCGAAGGCATCCATGTACAGGAGCACGCTTGCCGATGCGTCCCCTTCCGGCAGGAACAGCTTTGCCGGACACGTACCCGCGCCGGTGGTGATCGACAGGGTTTTCAGATGCATGGAGTTCTCCGTTCACGCGCAGCTGGAACGCCCGGCCTGCGCCGGGCGTGCGAAGCCTAGTGGTTTTCGCCCTTGTGTCAAAGGCGATACCGGAGAGCAATTGGGGAAGCGCTGCGGTGACAGCGCCGGCTCAAACGCCGCCATCGCCGCGAACGGGCCTGCGCCAGACATCATCGTGGATCAGGGACGCGACGCGTGACCGGCCGGAGACTTCGGCCTCATCCTTTCACGTGAAGGCGTCGGGCATGGATTCCTTCTTCCTCGCGACGAAATCCGTCAGACCGTCCAGGATGCCCGGATCGACATACGGCGCCTCGTAGGCATCGAGCCACTTCCCGGCCAGTTCGTTGGCACGCTGATGGGCAGGCTTCTGGCCCTCCGCCTGCCATTGCTCGAAGGAATTGTTGTCGGCGATGGAAGACCGGTAGAAGGCTTCCTGGAAATTGGCCTGGGTATGGGCACAGCCGAGGTAGTGCTGGCCGGGACCGACTTCGCGGATGGCATCCATTGCCTGACCGTTTTCCGACAGGTCCACCCCCTCGGAAAGCCGCTGCATCATGCCAAGCTGGTCGATATCCATCATGAACTTCTCGTAGGACGAGACCAGCCCGCCCTCCAGCCACCCGGCGGCGTGAAGCACGAAATTCGTCCCCGCCAGCAGGGTGGAGTTGAGCGTGTTTGCGCTTTCATAGGCGGCCTGCGCATCGGCCACCTTGGAAGCGGTCAGCGATCCGCCGGTGCGGAACGGCAGGCCGAGGCGCCGCGCAAGCTGCGCCGCGCCGTAGGAGACCAGCGAGGGCTCCGGAGTGCCGAAGGTCGGCGCGCCCGACTGCATGGAAATGGACGACGCAAAGGTGCCGAAAAGCACCGGCGCGCCGGGCCGCACAAGCTGCGTGAACGCCGCGCCTGCCAGCACTTCCGCCAGCACCTGCGTCAGCGTTCCGGCCACCGTCACGGGGCTCATCGCACCGGCAAGGATGAAGGGCGTGACGATGCAGGCCTGGTTGTTGCGGGCATAGACCTTGGCCGCGCCCACCATCGTGTCGTCAAACACCATCGGCGAGTTGGCATTGATCAGGTTGATGACGACCGTGTTGTTCTCGACGAAATCCGCCCCGAACAGGATCTTGCACATGTCGAAGGTGTCCTGCGCCCGCTCCGGTGCCGTCACCGACCCCATGAAGGGTTTGTCGGACAGGGTCATGTGCGCCATGATCATGTCGAGATGACGCTTGTTGACCGGCACGTCCACCGGCTCGCAGACCGTGCCGCCGGAATGGTGCATCGAAGGCGCCATGTAGGCGAGCTTCACGAAGTTGCGGAAGTCCTCGATGGTCGCATAGCGGCGGTTGCCGTCCAGGTCGCGCACGAAGGGCGGGCCGTAGACAGGGGCGAAAACGGTTGCATCGCCGCCGATCTGCACGGACTTAGCGGGATTGCGCGCATGCTGGGTGAAGCTGGAAGGCGCACTCTTGAGCAGTTCCCGGCAAAGCCCCCTTGGGAAACGCACGCGCTCGCCCTTCACATCGGCCCCGGCATCGCGCCACATCTGCAGCGCTTCGGCGTCGTCGCGGAACTCGATGCCGATTTCTTCCAGGATCGTGTCGGCATTGGCCTCGATCAGCGACAGGCCTTCCTCCCCCAGGACCTCGTAGACCGGGATCTTGCGGGTGATGTAGGTCAGTGACAGGCCGGGCCCGCCGCCCGAACGTGCCGCGCGGCGCGCCGCCGCACCGGACCTCTCCCCCCTGCCGCGGCGTTCACGCGGGGCGCTGGAAGCGCTGGCCGTCACCTGTTCGGTATCCTCGGTCATTCTGTCACCGTTTCTCAGAAATCCTTGCCCGCCTCGGGCATCGTCATCCAAGTCTACGGTCGGCTCCGGGGTCGCGCCTGCCCCAGCCGCGTCAAGGAATTGGCTACCGGCGACACGCTGCATGGAACGCCTGGCAGGACGACTTTGCCGCTCATGCGGCGCGGTCCGCCCCAAACACGCCCTTGCCAGCCCGTCCGATGCGCTATATCCGACGGAATTGAGGATCCCGGTCGCAATTTGCATCCGGGGGCGTCGCAAATTGTGCAGCCCTTGCGGCCGGTTGGCCTGATATTCGCGCAAAGATGCGGTGTGCAAACACCGGGCGCATGTTTTTGAGAGGAATTGAACCATGGCTGGCGACGACGAGATCATCCTGTCGGAACTCGATGACGAGGAACTCGTCCAGCAGATGATGGACGACCTCTATGACGGCCTCAAGGAAGAGATCGAGGAAGGCACGCGCATCCTCCTCGACCGCGGCTGGGCGCCCTATGACGTGCTGACCAAGGCCCTGGTCGAAGGCATGCGCATCGTCGGCGAGGATTTCCGTGACGGCATCCTGTTCGTGCCCGAGGTCCTGCTGTCGGCCAATGCCATGAAGGCCGGCATGACCATCCTGCGGCCGCTGCTCGTCGAGACAGGCGCGCCGAAGCTGGGCACCATGGTCATCGGCACGGTGAAGGGCGACATCCACGACATCGGCAAGAACCTGGTCGGCATGATGATGGAAGGCGCCGGTTTCGACGTCATCGACATCGGCATCAACAATCCGGTCGAGAACTATCTCGAGGCCATCGAGAAGCACAATCCCGATATCGTGGGCATGTCGGCCCTGCTGACCACCACCATGCCCTACATGAAGGTCGTCATCGACACGATGAAGGAAAAGGGCATCCGCGACGACTATGTCGTTCTCGTCGGCGGCGCGCCGCTCAACGAGGAATTCGGCAAGGCCGTCGGTGCCGATGCCTATTGCCGTGACGCCGCCGTTGCGGTTGAAACGGCAAAGGATTTCATGAGGCGCAAGCACAACCAGGCGGCTGCCGGCTGAACCGTTCGCCGGAACGAAGCCTTCAGGTTCATGTGCCTGGCCTTCAAGGGAGGTTCATGCCATGAAACGCCCCGTTCTTGTCCTCGCCCTGGTCGCGGCCCTGTCCTGTGCGGCGGGACCGGCCACGGCAACCGGCGAAATCGTCTCGCTCATCACGCAGGACGACCGCCAGCGCCTTGCCAACTTCGAGGAGACCCGTGCCGGCGCGATAGCCGTCGCCCGCGCGCAGGGTGCGCCAGGCGACATAGCGGAACTCAACGAGATCCTCGGCGGCGAACCGGTCGCCATTTCCGGCCACGACCTGACGGGCAACTGGCAATGCCGCGTCACCAAGCTGGATGGACCGGTCGAACTTGTCATCTATTCATGGTTCCGGTGCCGCATCTCCGATGACGGCTCCGGCTGGCGGCTTGAAAAGCTGACCGGGTCGCAACGCGTGACCGGCCGGTTCTTCGATGATGGTGAAAAGCGCATGATCTTCCTCGGCGCGGGCCATTATTCCTACGAGGAGCCCCTGTCCTATCCACAGAACAGCGAACGCGACGAGGTCGCCTATGCCTTCCTGCTCGATGACGGGCGGTTGCGGCTGGAATTCCCTGCCCCGCACCTGGAATCGCGCTTCGACATCCTGGAACTGAAACGGTGAGCCTGGCGAAACCGGCGACAAGCGTAGAGCCTGTTCGCGTGATCGCATGCGGCGCGATCGCGCGCGAAATCGTTGCGGTATGCGAGGCCAACGGGCTCGACCATGTCGACCTGACCTGTCTGCCCGCCATCTGGCACAACACGCCGGGCCGGATTGCCCCGGCCATGCGCGAGAAGATCGCGCAAGCCCGCGCGGAAGGCGTCACGCGCATTTTCATCGGCTATGCCGAGTGCGGGACCCGGGGCGAGATCGACCGCATCTGCCGCGAGGAAGGTCTGGAGCGGATCGAGGGACCGCATTGCTATGCCTTCTATACCGGCACGGAGAAATTCCTGCGCGAAAGCGGCGACGAGGTGACTACCTTCTATCTGACCGACCTGATCGCGCGCCAGTTCGAGGCCTTCATTGTCGAACCGCTGAAACTCGACCGGCACCCCGAACTGATCGCCATGATGTTCGGCAACTATACCAAACTGGTCTATCTCGCCCAGAGCGACGATCCCGCCCTCGACGCGAAGGCGCGCCGGGCTGCAAGCTTCCTGGGTCTGGACTATGAACGCCGCTTCACCGGCTATGGCGACCTCACCGATGCACTGCTGAATGCCGCCTCGACCTGACTTGTGGTTTTCACAATCCGGACCTAAATGACGAGTCCCCTGCCGCATTGGCAGCCGGGCTGAGATGAACCGGTACAGCATGAGCAACACGTTGCCTGCGGAGCAACCGCCCCACGATCCGCCACGCCGGCTGTCGACCGTATTGCGCGAACTCGCGGCTTCAACCGAAGGCCCGGTTTCGGTCGAAGCGATCCGCGATGCGCTCGGCGACCGGTCCTTCGCGGCCATGCTCATTGTGTTCGGTGCCGTCAACCTCCTGCCGCTGCCACCGGGCACTTCGGTCATCCTCGGCATTCCGCTGGCCATCGTTTCCGCGCAGATGATCCTTGCCCGCCAGACTGTCTGGCTGCCCCGTTTCGTCCTGTCCAAGAGCCTGAAGCGCGACCGGATCGATTATGCCATCAACAAGCTGATCCCCGGACTGGAGCGTCTGGAACGCTTCATCAAGCCGAGATACTGGCCGCTTTCGCGCGGCCAGGCCGACAGGACGCTCGGTCTTGCGATTTTTGTCCTGGCCGTGGCGGTCATCATACCCATTCCGTTTGGCAACTGGCTGCCCGCATTTGCCGCCACATTGCTTTCCCTGGCGCTTTCGGAGCGCGACGGCGTCCTGCTCGGCGTCGGCGCCGCGATCGGCATGGTATCACTCGCCGTGATCGTGGCGGTGATCGGGGCAGCCGGCGCCGCTGCCGGTTTCGTTGCCGGTATGATGGGCTGACAGCCTTAATTCGAACCTGTCGCTTTTGAAATTTCCGGCGTCGCGCCGCAACCAGCGGCCAGGCGCCGGCTCCGCAATTCTCGACCCCCAAGGAAAGGTAACCGGAACATGGCCGATCTCGTCATCGTCTACTGGCGCGACATCCCCGCCCAGGTGATCGTGAAACAGGGGCGCAAGAGCGCCAAGCGCGAACTGTCCCAGCGCTTCGCCGAGGCCATAGACATGGCCGCCATGCGCTCCGGCGCGGCCGATACCGATGCCTATCTGGAAGAGTGGCGGCGGGCAGCACCCGTCGCCGTGGGAGACGATCTGGAGGCCGAAGCCGACAAGGCGGCCGCCGAACTGGAAGTGGCATGGCCGAGGGACCGTCTCGTCGCCCTTGTCCAAACGGGAGGACGCGATGGCGCCTGAACCTGCGGCGAAAGCCGTCACTGGAAGCAAGAAGGCCGCCAAGGGTGCGGCCTCGGCCTATGTCCCCTCCGGCGTGTCACCGGTTTCGCGGGCGCGCAAGGCCTACACGATCCGCCTTTGGTCGGTGCGCCATGCCCGTTTCCTGGAATGGGTCTATGCACGTTTCTCGGGCCTGTTCCTGGCGCTCCACCCGTTCTGGAAGGCTGTCGGCTACCGGCGTGCCGAACCGCCGGTGAAATTCGTCGAGAAGCGCGTCAAGGGTCTCCTCTTCGATTGCCGCATGTGCGGCCAGTGCATCCTCTCCTCCACCGGCATGTCATGCCCGATGAACTGCCCGAAACAATTGCGCAACGGCCCCTGCGGCGGCGTGCGGGCGAATGGCAATTGCGAGGTCGAGCCCGACATGCCCTGTGTCTGGGTGCAGGCATGGAAGGGAACCGGGACCATGCGTGAAGGCCGCGCCAACATCATGAACGTCCAGAAGCCGGTCGACCAGAGCCTGCGCGAGACCTCCGCCTGGCTTCGCGTCACGGCCAATGCCGCCGCCGCCAGGGAGAACGCGCAATGATGACGTCTCCCGACACCAATCCGCTGGATCCGTCCGCCCCGCTCGACCCGCTGCCCGGACACGTGTCGCGCGGCCGTCTCGAACGCGTGCTTCGCCGCGGCGAATTCGCCGTGACCGCCGAACTGAACCCGCCCGACAGCGCCGATCCGCAGGAAGTCTACGAGCGCGCCGCCATCTTCGATGGCTGGGTGGACGGCATCAATGCCGTGGACGCTTCCGGTGCGAACTGCCACATGTCGTCGGTCGGCATTTGCGCCCTGCTCACCCGCATGGGCTATGCCCCGATCATGCAGATCGCCTGCCGCGACAAGAACCGCATCGCCATCCAGGGCGACGTGCTGGGTGCCGCCGCCATGGGCGTGGCCAACATGCTGTGCCTGACCGGAGACGGTGTGCAGGCCGGCGACCAGCCCGGCGCCAAGCCGGTCTTCGACCTCGATTGCATGTCGCTCCTGGAAACGGTGCGCACCATGCGTGACGAGCAGCGCTTCCTGTCCGGCCGGCCGATCACCTCGCCGCCCCATGTGTTTCTCGGCGCCGCGATCAACCCTTTTGCCCCGCCCTACGATTTCCGCCCGCACCGTCTCGCCAAGAAGATCGCCGCAGGCGCCCAGTTCGTGCAGAGCCAGTATTGCTATGACGTGCCGATGCTGCGCGAATACATGAAGCGCGTCGTCGACATGGGCCTGCACGAAAAGTGCTTCATCCTCGTTGGCGTCGGCCCGCTGGCCTCGGCGAAGACCGCCAAGTGGATGCGCTCCAACGTTCCCGGCGTCCATATCCCGGATGCCGTCATCAAGCGGCTGGAAGGTGCGGAGAAACAGAAGCGCGAGGGAAAGCGCCTGTGCATCGACATCATGAACGAGGTCAAGGAAATCGAGGGTGTGTCCGGGGTCCATGTCATGGCCTACCGGCAGGAGGAATTCGTCGCCGAGATCGTGCATGAATCCGGCGTGCTGAAAGGCCGCAAGCCCTGGCAGCGCGAGAGCCGTCCCGACGATGCCGTCATCGCCGAACGCCTCGAGGAAATCATGGCGCAGGAAGCCGAACGGCCCGCCGCCATCGTTGCCGACATTGTGGACAATAACTGAGAACGGCTCCGATCAGGGGCTTGAAGCAAATGAGATAACGATATAAAGAAGTCTTTATATCAAAGGAGACAGGCATGACCCGCACCATCGTGGCTTCCGCGACCCGAGAGGTCGTCATCGGCTTCGACCAGCCGTTCTGCGTCATCGGCGAACGCATCAATCCGACCGGGCGCAAGAAACTGGCTGCCGAAATGGTGGAAGGCAATTTCGAGACGGTGAAGAAGGACGCGCTCGAACAGGTCGCGGCCGGCGCAACGATGCTCGACGTCAATGCCGGCGTCACGGCGGTCGATCCCAACGCCACGGAGCCTGCCCTTCTCGTGCAGACGCTTGAAATCGTGCAGGGCCTCGTCGATGTGCCCCTGTCGATCGATTCGTCGGTTTCCGCGGCCATCGAAGCAGCCTTGAAGGTGGCCAAGGGCCGTCCCCTGGTCAATTCGGTGACCGGTGAGGAGGAGAAGCTGGAGGCCATCCTGCCCCTCTGCAAGAAATACGATGTTCCGGTGGTCGCCATCTCCAACGACGAAACCGGCATCTCGCAGGACCCGGACGTCCGCTTCGCCGTGGCGAAGAAAATCGTCGAGCGCGCCGCCGATTACGGCATTCCCGCCCATGACATTGTCGTCGACCCCCTCGTCATGCCGATCGGCGCCATGGGCACCGCAGGCAAGCAGGTCTTCGCCCTGCTGCGCCGCCTGCGTGACGAACTGAAGGTCAACACCACCTGCGGCCTGTCGAATATCTCCTTCGGCCTGCCGCACCGCCACGGCATCAATGCCGGCTTCATTCCCATGGTCATCGGCGCCGGCATGACGTCGGCCATCATGAACCCGTGCCGCCCGCAGGAAATGGAAATGGTCCGCGCGGCCAACGTGCTCAATGGCACAGATCCCGACTGCATGAACTGGATCCGCACCTACAAGGACTACAAGCCCCATGCCGGCGGTGCACCTTCGCCGGCACCCGCCGCCCCTGCCGCTGCCGCCGGGGGCCGCCGTGGCGGCCGCGCGGCACGCCGCGCCCAGGCCTGAGCGCAAGCGTGAGCGAGCACCTCGTCCTCTTCATGCCTTCGGGCAAGCGCGGGCGCTTTGCCAGGGGCACGCCGGTGCTCGACGCCGCGCGCGAGCTTGGTGTCTACGTGGAGAGCGTGTGCGGCGGCCGCGGTATCTGCGGCCGTTGCCAGGTGGAGGTGCAGACCGGACGCTTCGCCAAGCACGGCATCACGTCCGAAGCGGCCAACATTTCCGGCTGGTCGGCAAAGGAAGCGCGCTACGTGGAGAAGCGCGGCGCGCTGGCCGAGGGCCGCCGCCTTTCCTGTTCTGCCCTGATCGAGGGCGACCTCGTCATCGATGTCCCGCAGGACTCGGTCGTCAACGCGCAGGTCGTGCGCAAGAAGGCCACCGACAAGGTCATCGAACGCAACCCGGCGATAGGCCTGTGCTATGTCGAGGTGGAAGAGCCGGACATGCACAAGCCGCTCGGCGACCTCGACCGGCTGAAGGCCGCGCTGGCCCGTGACTGGGGCTACGAAAACCTGGCGGTCGACTTCCGCCTCGTGCCCCGGGTCCAGTCGATCCTCCGGCAAGGGAAATGGGGCGTCACGGCCGCGATCCACCGCGATGGCGAGACCGACCGGCCCACCATCATCGCGCTGTGGCCGGGCCTGAAGAACGAGGCCTGGGGCATCGCCTGCGACATCGGCTCCACGACAATTGCGATGCACCTGGTCTCGCTCCTGTCGGGACGCATCGCGGCCTCGTCAGGCACTTCCAATCCGCAGATCCGCTTCGGCGAGGACCTGATGAGCCGCGTCTCCTACGTCATGATGAACCCGGAAGGCCGGGAAGCCATGACGCTGGCTGTCCGCGAGGCCATCAACGGGCTTGTCGGCAAGGTGTGCGAGGAAGCCGGCGCCGACCGCACCGACATCCTCGACAGCGTTTTCGTCGGCAATCCGGTGATGCACCACCTGTTCCTCGGCATCGACCCGACCGAGCTTGGCGGCGCACCCTTCGCGCTTGCCGCCTCCGGCGCCCTGTCGCTGTCTGCCGCCGAAATCGGCATCAACGTCAATCCGGGCGCCCGCACCTATGTCCTGCCATGCATCGCCGGACATGTCGGCGCCGACGCCGCCGCCGCGACGCTTTCGGAAGGCCCTCACCGTCAGGATCGGGAGATGCTGCTGGTCGATGTGGGCACCAATGCCGAGATCGTGCTCGGCAATGCCCGCCACACCGTCGCCTGTTCCTCGCCGACAGGCCCCGCCTTCGAGGGCGCGGAAATCTCCGGTGGCCAGCGCGCCGCGCCCGGAGCGATCGAGCGTGTGCGCATCGATGCGCAGACGCTGGAGCCGCGCTACCGGGTCATCGGTTCCGAGCTCTGGTCCGACGAGGACGGCTTTGCAGCATCCCTGAACGGGACGGGCGTCACCGGCATTTGCGGCTCCGGCATCATCGAGGTCATCGCCGAAATGTTCCTGGCCGGCGTCATCTCCGAAGATGGCGTTGTCGATGGCGCCCTGGCGGAGCGTTCGCCACGCATCGTCGAACAGGGCCGCACCTTCGCCTATGTCCTGCAGGAGGCCAATCCGCGCATCGTCGTCACCCAGAATGATGTGCGCGCCATCCAGCTTGCCAAGGCCGCGCTTTATGCCGGCATTCGCCTGCTGATGCAGAAAAAGGGTATCGGCAAGGTCGATGCCATCCGCTTTGCCGGCGCGTTCGGATCCTATATCGATCCGAAATACGCCATGGTGCTGGGCCTCATTCCCGATTGCGATCTCGACGAGGTCAGGGCCGTGGGCAACGCGGCAGGGGACGGCGCATTGATGGCGCTTCTCAACCGGGACCATCGCCGCGAGATCGAGAGTGCCGTCGCGCGCATCGAGAAGATCGAGACGGCACTGGAGCCCGATTTCCAGCAGCTTTTCGTCAATGCCATGGCCCTTCCCAACAAGGTCGACGCTTTCCCCTGCCTCGCTCAGGTGGTGCAGCTTCCCGAGCGGAAGCTTCTGGCTGATGCTGGCGAGGCCGGTGGCGGGCGCCGTCGCGGCGGCCGCCGCCAGCGCTGAGCGCGCCAACCTTCCGGGATCAGGCCGCAGCCTTCAGCGCGAAGCAGGCGCGCAGGTGGTCGGCTGCCGCGGCCACCGCGGAATTCGGATTGTCGCGCACGAGCAGTCCAAGCTGATAGGTGCCAAGCGGCGGCAGGTTGTCACCTGCACGCGCCGGAACGATCGGGTCCGAAATCGAAGATGCAGGCATCGGCGCAACCGCGAGGTCAGCAAGGATCGCGGCCCGTTGGCCCGAGATATAGGCCGTCTGGAACGCGATCCTGTAGTCCCGGCCTGCCTTCTCCAGCCCTCCCAGCGCCGCGCCGCGCCATGAACAGCCGTCTTCCCAGACCGACACCGGCAAGGGATCACGCGTCGCCGCGCAGCCGCCCTTGAGGCACGCCCAGACGAGCGGTTCCTCCATCAGCACCTCCACCGGCTTGTCGGCGGTATGGACGCCGCACGTCACCATGGCGAGATCGAGATCCCCCTTGCCAAGCCGCTCGATCAGGTGGTTGGTGTTCTCGACCACCACATTGACCGTCACGCCCGGATGGCTTTGCGAGAACCGCCGCAGCATGTCCGGGAGAAAGCGTTCCGATACGTCGTCAGGCGCCCCGAGCCGCACTTCCCCTGCGACATCCGGCGCGATGAACTTCGACACGGCCTCGGAATTCAGCGCCAGGATTCGCCGCGCATAGGCCAGCAGCATTTCGCCATCAGCCGTCACATGCACCGACCGGCTGTCGCGCACGAAGAGAGGCTTGCCGAGCAGGTCCTCCAGCTTGCGTATCTGCATGGAAACCGCCGACGGTGTGCGCAGAACCTGTTCGGCCGCCTGCGTGAAGCTTCCGGTCTCCGAAATCGCAACGAAGGTGCGCAGCAGATCGGTGTCGATGAGAGGTGCGTGAGCCATGATTGCATGATTCATTATTTCTGAAAGAACCATTCATATCTTTTCGTTTGATTGAATCGATGTCAATCCCCATTCTTTCCCTGTCAGCACGGGAAAAGGAGACATCCGATGACGATCCGCAACACTTTCGCCAGGACGGTATCGAATATCGCAAGGCAATACCGCCGCCAACGCACGCACCGCATCCTGGAATCTCTGCCTGCCGAAATTCGCAAGGACATAGGTTACGTGGACGGCCCGCGGGGCCGCTGAGCCGGCACCCGGCCGGCAGGACGTTTCACCCCGCGTCGCATCGCGGCTACGGCGCGTCGCCGTCCAGCCATCGCAACGGTTCGTCCAGGCGTATCAGCACGCAGAACAAGCGGCGATGCGGCCGGACCGCAAGCCCCTCCCTGATGAACGCCCCGCGTTACAGGGTCCGACATTGGAGACATGAGATGATCAGCCTTCGCGCCTATATGCAGCGGATTGAAGCCCACCGCGCCCGCCAGCGCACCCGGCAGTTGATCGAACGGCTGCCCGAGCATCTGCGCAACGATATCGGCAACCCGCATCTGGACCAGGTTGGCAGGCGCTGACGGCAAGCCGGTTCGCATGCTGAAACGCCGCTCCATCCGGGGCGGCGTTTTCGTTTCACGACCGGCCGCGCCATTACAGACCCTGGCCGAACTCCTCCGCAAGGGCGTTGACGACCGCGCACAGGGCTTCCTGACGATCGGCGCCCTGCTCCAGGGCAGAATTGAAAACGGCGCGCTGGCGCTCCGCGGAAGTCCCGCTTTCCAGCATGGTGCGCAGGTGGCCGATTTCCGTCTCACAGCCGAAATGCGCCGCGTCTTCCGCCGTCAGTTCGATCATTTCCTCCAGAAGGTCGGAAAACGGCACCACGGCGCGGCGGCCGAAATCGATGAGGCCTCCCGATGTTCCGTAGCGCTGGCCGCGCCAGCGGTTCTCGCCCAGCAGGAACCGGTCATAGATGCGCCAGCGCTGGTTCTGCTTCCTCAGCCGCGTGAGCCTGGAGAGCAGGCAGCGCGTCATGGCGGCGATGGCGATGGCATCGTCAAGGCGCGGACTGACATCGCATATCCGTGTTTCCAGCGTGGGAAACCGCGATGACGGCCTGACATCCCACCAGATCTTCGTTGCATCCTCGATCAGCCCGCACCCGGTCAGGATGCCGACAGACCGCTGGTATTCCGGGAAGGAGGCGAAATCGGGAGGCAAACCGGTTCTCGGCAGGTTGTCGAACACCGTCAGCCGGTAGGATGACAGGCCCGTGTCATCGCCCTTCCAGAAAGGCGAGGAGCAGGACAGGGCCAGCAGATGCGGCAGGAAATAGCTGAACTGCCCCATCAGGTCGATGCGGGCCTCGTCATCGGGAATGCCGACATGCACGTGCATCCCGCAAATGAGCATCCGCCGCACGACGCCGGCCAGGTCGCGCTCAAGCCCGCGATAACGCTCCTTGTCGGTGAAATGCTGCTTGTGCCAGTCGGCGAAGGGATGGCACGAAACGGCCAGCGGCCTGAGACCATAGCGGCCGGCGACCTCCATGATCGTTCGCCGCAGATGCGCCAGGTCGGCGCGCGCTTCGGCGGTGCTGCGGCAAACCCGCGTGCCGACCTCGATCTGGCACTGGAGGAACTCCGGCGATACCTGGCTCTCAAGTTCCTTCATGCAATCGTTCATGAGAGCATCGGGCGCCGCGGCCAGGTCCAGTGTCGCTGCATCGACGAGCAGGTATTCCTCCTCGATCCCGATCGTGAATTCTTCGCTTGCCACGCCCGTTCCCCTCCCTCAGCGTTTCGGCCGCCACGGCCATTTCCACAGTTTGCCAGAAACGCTGGATTGCCCGCTTGACACAGGACAACAAGCGTTTCAAAGCGCCACTTGACCCGGATGCCGGGATCGGTTGGACTCGTCCATTCTGCCTGGATCGCCAGGTTCCGGAAGAAGAACAAGACTGAAAAGTGCGGGAGTGGGACCGGATGGGCATGAAGTCAGGACGGACGATCGTTTTCTTTCTCGTTCCGGAATTCTCCATGATCGCCTTCACGACAGCGGTAGAACCCTTGCGGCTGGCCAACAGGATCCTGGGCGAGCAGGCCTATTCCTGGCGTCTGGCATCCCTCGACGGCAATCCGGTCACGGCTTCCAACGGCGTGGAATGCGCTGTTGCGACGAGCCTCGAGCAGGAACGGCGCCTGATGACGGGGGAAGGACGCCCGTCGATGATCTTCGTTTGCTCCGGCATCAATGTCGAAAGCCATGTTTCGAAGGCTGCGAATGCCTGGCTGCGCGAGGAGTTCAACCGCGGCGTCATGGTGGGCGGCCTTTGCACGGGTGCCCACATTCTCGCCTCCGCCGGCCTCCTGTCCGGCAAGCGCGCCGCGATCCACTGGGAGAACCTGCCAGGCTTTGCCGAGGCCTTCCCCAAGGTTGACGTGCATGCCGACCTCTTCGAGATCGACGGAAACATCTGCACCTGTGCCGGAGGAACCGCCGCGCTGGACATGATGCTCGAGCGCATCCGCGAGGATTTCTCCGAAGGGCTGGTGAATGCCGTGTGTGAGCAATTGCTGACCGACCGGGTCCGCTCCTCGACAGACCGCCAGCGCCTGCCCCTGCGCGCCCGCCTCGGCGTGCAGAACGCCAAGGTGCTGTCGATCATCGAACTGATGGAAGCCAACCTCTCCGAACCGCTGTCGCTCATCGAGATCGCGGAACATGCCGACCTGTCCCGGCGCCAGATCGAGCGACTCTTCAGGCTGGAAATGGGCCGTTCGCCGGCCCGCTACTACCTGGAAATCCGTCTCGACAGGGCCCGCCATCTGCTTTTGCAGTCGAACATGCCCGTGGTGGAGGTCGCCGTGGCCTGCGGCTTCGTGTCGGCCTCCCACTTTTCCAAATGCTACCGCGAGGTGCACGGCCGGTCTCCGCAGCAGGAACGCGCCGAGAGGAAACACCGCCAGACCGCCGGCACCTGACCTGCCCCGTTAGCTGGCCTTGCTCAGGATGCTGCTGCCTGCCATCGCGGCCTGCAACTGCGCCGCCGGCTTCGGCCGTCCGATGAGATAGCCCTGGAACTCGTCGATGCCTTCCAGGCGCAGGAACCTCGCCTGCTCCAGTGTTTCCACCCCTTCCGCGGTCGTGCGAACCTTCATGGAACGCGCAAGAGAGACGATGGCGCGCACGATCGCCAGGTTCTGTTCCGAGTACATGGCGTCCTGGACAAAGCTCTTGTCTATCTTCAGCTTGTCGATGGGGAAACGCACCAGGTAGGACAGCGACGAGTAGCCGGTTCCGAAATCGTCCAGCGATATGCGCGCACCCACCGTGCGCAGGCGATGCAGGAGACCGGCAGCATGTTCCGGTTCGGCTTCCAGAGCCGATTCGGTGACTTCGAGTTCCAGTCTTGAGGCCGCCAGTCCGCTTTCAGCCAGCGCCGCCTTCACGATGTCGAGCAGACGGAAGCCTTCCAGTTGCCGCGGCGAAAGGTTGATCGCCACGGATGCCTGCACCGGCCACCTCGCGGCTTCCATGCAGGCCCGCCGGATGACCCATTCCCCGATCTCGTGGATCAGGCCGGTCTTCTCCGCAATCCTGATGAAATCCCCGGGCGGGACACGGCCGAACTTGGCCGAATTCCAGCGAAGCAGCGTTTCGTAGCAGCTGATGTGCCCGGTGCCGGAATTGACGAGGGGCTGGAAATAGAGCTCGAATTCCTTGCGCTTGATGGCCTTGCGCAACTCGTACTCCAGGTCCTGCTGCTTGCGTGCGCTCGCATCCATCGCCGGTTCGAAAACACACCATGTGGCAGCCGGATCGCCCTTGGCCCGGTATAGCGCCAGGTCGGCGTTGCGATGGAGCGTCTCGGCCGACAACCCGTCTCGGGGACCGACCGCTATGCCGATCGAGCAGCCGATCTCGGCCAGTCCGCTCGACAACTCCACCGGCTGGCGCAGGGCTTCGGTGACGGTCTGCGCCAACGCTTCGGCGCGCTGGCCGGCACCTGCGCCACAGACATAGGCACAGAATTCGTCGCCGCCGAAACGGGCAAACATGACATCCCGGTCAAGGAGTGCAGTGAGCCGTGCGGCCACGGCACGCAGCACCTCGTCGCCAGCCTGATGTCCGAGCGTGTCGTTGACCATCTTGAACTTGTCGAGATCGATGGCCAGCAATGCAAGTTGCCCCCCCTCCGACTGCATCGTCGCGAGCGCGGCGCCAAAGGCACGGTTGAAGTTTTCGCGGTTTGGCAGGCCTGTCAGCGCGTCGTGCATGGCCAGGAATTGCAGGCGGTTTTCCGCCTCGAAGGAATCCGTGATGTCCGAACATGCTCCGCGCATGCCCTGGAAAGAGCCGTCCGGACCGAGGACCGGCCGGCCGGCAAGGCGCCAGTAACGCCAGGCGCCGAGAATGCGAACCGCAACGATGATGTCCTTGAACGGCGCCTTTCGCTGAAAGGCATTCAGCAACTGGCGCTGCAATCTCGGCACCCTGTCGCCGCGAACGACGCTGGCAGGATCGCACAAGAGGCGTTCAAGCGGCTTGCCATCGAATGAATATCCCTTGAAGCGGTGATCCTGGAAGAATTGCGGCGAAACGTGGCTGAGGCGTCCGTCGCGGTCGACCTCCCACATCCAGTCCGAGGTGCTGTCCTCGAAATCGCGAAAGAGGACCGAGAAGAGCTCCTTGGACTTTTCCTGTTCGTATTGGCGCAGCAGGTTCTGGGCAAAGACCCGGCCGGCCTCGTTGACCGCATGCATGATCGCGGTGAAGAGAAAGGCCACCAGCAGGACCAGCGGCAGCGCGAAGCCGCCCCTGTCCAGCGAAACAGCCACAACGATTCCCAGCGCAATCACCGAAGCGAAAATGCCCGCGATCGATGGAACCGCATGAAAGGCCATGGCGCCGGTTGCCATCGCGCCCGCAACGGCGACTACGACGAGGATCTTCGCCTCGCTGGCGGCACCCGGAAAAAGCATGATCGCACCGGCAGCCCATAGAAGGCCGGCGACATGCATCTGCAAGCGGATGAAGGCCAAGGCCCGAACCGGAACGGTGTTGCCAGCGGAGCGCATCAGGCCGCGCCTTGCCCATTTGCGAGCCGGAATGGAGAGCAGCAAAAGGAAAAATCCCGCCAGCCACACGGCCAGGAAGGCCGCGTTCGACGGATGCAGTACCGCCGCCCCGAGAAAGACGGCCCCGGCCACATGGGCCAGGAGCATGGAGCCGGTCTGCTTGTCGACGCTTTCCAGTTGCGCGAGGCGCAACTGGGCCGCGTAATCAGTATTGTCTGTTGTCGAGCCGGCATGATCCGGGGCGACGAATTGGAGAAAGTTCCTGATGGACCGATTTACCATGTCCCTGCCGACACCGGTTACAAACAGTTCGGCAGATAGGGATAGTCCTATACTTATAACGACGGCTTAACGCGGTTGTATTTAAGCAATTAGCACATCTTCTGATATAGGCGACGGAAAGGTTCAGTTGTCCTCGAACATCTGAAACCGCCTTTGCCAGATGCGCTCCCCGATCATGCAATCGTATCCAGGGTCGTTCCCGGCATCGCCCGTGGCCGCGAGGATGACCGACGCACCGGCCCCGTATCCGGCCAGTTCAAGCACCAGCTTGCGCCGGATGGCAGCGGGGAACTGGTCCCATTCGTCGACCGGGACCATGAAGGCACCCGGTCCTCCGATCACGCAATTGGCGTAGTAGCGATCGAGATCGGGGATGTCGAACGAGCCATAGGGCGATGAATCGAGCGTCATGAGCGGCAGGCCGTTGATCACGATGCCCTTCGCGACGGCCTCGTCGCGGGCCTCGGTAACCGGCCGGCCCTGGTTGTTCGGTCCGTCCCCCGATATGTCGATGACGCGTTTCAGCCCCCGGATGCCATTGTCCTCGAAAAGGCTGGATGCCTGCTCGATCGCACCAGAGATCGAGGTCCGCCGCATGCCACGCCCCGCATTGGCAGTCAGAAGATCGGAGAAGGCCTGGGCATCGGCCGCCGTTTCGATGATTGTCCAGGGAACGACCTGGCGATGACTGAAATCGCCGGCCCATTCGAGGTAGGTCACGGCGATCCTGCCGTGTATGCCCTGCCGGATGGCCTTGATCACATTCGGATCGACGATGGCCGCGGCATACCCCTTTCGCTGGATTTCAAGTTCAAAGGGCATCATTGACAGGGAAACGTCGACTGCCAGGACGAGTTCGACGTCCACCACCTGTTCCTGCGTGCGTGCAGGCCCGGTCAGAAGTGCCGCGCCAAGGATCAGGGAAAACAGTTTGCACAACGTTTTCATGCGCGCATGATGCCCATGTTTCGAAGAAACTGCCAGCGCCAAACCGGATGCAATGCAACGGCGCTGTTTCCGGCCCGGCTCATTGCGCTGTCGTGACGATGCCCTTCTGCCGCGAACGCCTGCGCTTCCGGCCGCTGTCCTTCTGGCGCAGCGCGTCTTCGGCCGCCGGAATGTAATCCCGCGTCAACGGGACCGCCGACTTGGTCCGCGCCAGTTGAAACTGGAAAACGCACAGGTCGCCCCACCGGAAAGCGGCTTCCGACGCGGCGAGGTAACATTCCCACATCCGCCGGAAACGTTTGTCATAGATGGCATCGACCTTGTCGCCTGCGGCAAGGAAGTTCGCCCGCCATGCCTTCAGTGTTTCCGCGTAATGAAGGCGCAGAACTTCCAGGTCGGTCAGCACGAGTCCGGCGCGCTCCAGAACCGGCGCCACCTCGGACAAGGCCGGAATATAGCCGCCCGGGAAGATGTGCTTGCGGATGAAGCTGTCGGTCACCGTAGGCGGCCCCGACCGGCCGATCGTGTGCACAAGCGCGACTCCGTCGGATTTGAGCAACCGGGCAATCGCGTCGAAATAGGCCTTGTAGTGGTTGACGCCGACATGTTCGAACATGCCGACCGACACGATGCGGTCGAACCGCCGGTTCACCTCGCGGTAATCCTGCAATTCGAAGCGGACCCGGCCGGAAAGGCCCTCTTCATCCGCGCGCCTGCGCGAGACCTCCAGTTGTTCCTCCGACAGCGTCACACCCAGGACTTCGGCCTCCAGGTGACGGGCAAGATAGAGCGCCAGGCCGCCCCACCCGCTGCCGATCTCAAGCACCGAGTGGCCTGGCTCAAGGCAGAGCTTCGCCGCCAGGTGGCGTTTCTTGGCCAGTTGCGCCTCGGCGAGATCCTGTCCCGGATATTCGAAATAGGCACAGGAATATTGCAGGTCGGGATCGAGGAAGAGGCGGTAGAGATCGCCCGAAAGGTCATAGTGATGCCGCACGTTGCGCCGGGACCGCGCCGCGGTGTTGATCTGGAAGAACCGCCGCACCAGGAAATTCAGGCCGGCGCGCAGCCGCGATGCCGAGCCGGTCATACCGGAATAGTCGCCATTGGTGAACGCGACTTGGAAAATGTCGAGGAGATCGCCCTTCTCAATCGTGATGTCGCCATCCATGTAACCCTCGGCGAAACCGAGAGAAGGATCGGCCATCATGTGGCGCAGCACGGCCCGCGACCGGAAGGCAACTGCAAGCGATGGCGGTGACCCGTCGCCAAGGCAACGGACATCGCCCGACGGCAGTTGTATCGTCAGGTCACCCTTGCGGACATAGCGCGCCAGCGCATTTGCAAACAGCCTCTCCATGGGCAACTCCGAAACAGGGTCCGGACGTCAAGCCCCCTCATGCCATGCGAACGATTGCCCCGGTTGGCAGGGCGGCATGGCATGCAGTCCGTTTTCAACAGACAATCAAATGCTAACGTAATCCGCGGAACCGTCAAGTCTGGGTGCCCAGACGGCGTTTCCCGGTCGTGGTCCCGGACGGGTCAGCTTTTCGGCCGCTCGTTTTCGGGATCGTAAAGCGCCTTGTAGCCGACCGCCGCAATGGTGACCGGGTAGGTCTCCCCGAAATACTCGATGCTCAGCCGCCGCCCTTCTTCCGCGTGGGAATGGGGGATGTAGCCGAGCGCGATGTTCTTTCCGATGGTCGGGCCGAAGGCGATCGACGTGGTGTAGGACCGCCGCCCCTTCTCGTCGACCAGCACCTCGCCTGTATCCGGATCGAGGATCGGGCAGGTGCCGACGGGATAACGCGCCACGCCGTTGCCGTCGACATTGTCCTCCATCACCAGGGTGCACAGCATGGCCGGCTGGTGTTCGCGCTCGCGGAACTTCAGATGCGCTTCCTTGCCCACGAAATCGGCCGCCTTGACCTTTGGCCGCGCAAGTCCGGCTTCCAGCAGGTTGTAGTCGGTCAGCAGGTCCGCGTTCTGAAGCCGCAGGCTTTTTTCCATGCGGCGTGAATTGGCATAGGTCTCGACACCGAAGGGCATGATGTCGAGCGAACGCAGCGCATCCCAGACCGCCAGCCCGTCTTCGTATCGGAAATGCAGTTCCCACCCCTGTTCGCCCACATAGGAGATGCGGAAGGCCGTGACCGGCACCCCGGCGATGCGGATGTCCCTGGTCGTGGCGAACTTGAAGTTGGCCGCGTCGAGTTCCGCAGGATCATCCACCAGCTTTTGCAGGTTTGCCCGCGCGTTCGGACCCCATACGCCGATGCAGCCAAAATCATCGGTTCGGTCCTCGACCGTCACGTCGAATCCCTTGTCCTGCGCGACACGCTTCATGTAGGTGAAGTCGCGGGGCCCGGCATCGGCCCCGTCCACCACCCGGTAGCGGTCTTCCATGCGAATGACGGTGAGGTCGGCCCGCACGCCGCCACGCTCGTCAAGGAAATGGGTATAGATGCCGCGCCCGACAGGTGTGTCGCCGCCAACTTTCGCCGCGCACAGATATTCCATCAACGCTTCATGGTCCGGCCCTGACACGTCGTAGATGGCGAAGTGCGACAGGTTGACCATGCCCACATCCTCGCTCATGGCGAGGTGTTCGGCGTTGGACACGCGCCAGAAGTGGCGATTGTCCCACTCGTTTGCGCGCACCGGCACACGGTCGCCATACTTTTCGAGCAGGTGCTCGTTGCAGGCATAGCCATGCGCGCGTTCCCAGCCGCCCAGTTCCATGAAATGGGCACCCAGATCCTTCTCCCGCTCCCAGAACGGCGAGCGGCGGATGTTCCGGCCCTTCGAAAAGGGTTCGCGCGGGTGCACGGCCGGATTATAGACCTTCATCGCGGTTTCCGAGCAGCGGTCGTGAATGAACTGCTCTTCCGTCTGGTGCGGATGGAAGCGCGCCACGTCGGCGGCATGGATGTCCACGGGCGTGACGCCGTCGGTCATCCAGTCGGCGATCAGCTTTCCGACGCCGGGCCCGTCCTTCACCCAAACCGCGACCGCATACCACAACCCCCTCACCTTCCGGCTTTCGCCCAGAGAGGGACCGCCATCGGTCGTCACCTGCAACAGTCCGTTGAAGGAATGGCCCTCGTTGTAGCCCAGTTCGCCGAGGATCGGTGTCAGTTCGATGGCGCGTTCCAGCGGTTCGAGGATCTGCTCCATGTCGAGATCGCGTTGCGAAGGCGAGAGGCGCGCTTCGTGCTTCTGGAGCAGGTCACGCGGATGGACCAGCCGCGGCTCCTTCTCCTCGTAGTAGCCCCATTCGATCTGGCCGCCTTCCGGCGTCTTCGGATCGCCCGTATCGCGCATGTAGGCGGAGTTGCCCTGGTCGCGCAGCAGCGGATAACCGATGTCCTTGCCCGTGCCGGCAAACTCGTTGTAGGGGCCGAAGAACGTCAGCGGATGGTCGATGGGCATGACCGGAAGGTCTTCGCCCGCCATCGCCGCTATGAGGCGGCCCCAGAGACCTGCGCATACGATCACGTGATCCGCCATGATGGTGCCGCGCGCCGTCTCCACGCCCCTGATCCGCCCGTCCTCGATCACGAGGCCCGTGCAGGGCGTGTTGGCGAAGACCTTGAGCTTGCCGGAAGCCTCCGCCTGGTCGACCAGCTTTCCGACCACTGTCTGCGAGCGCGGGATCACCAGCCCGGCATCGGGATCCCACATGGACCCCTGGACCATGCTTTCCTCGATGAGCGGGAATTTCTCCTTCGTCTCCGCAGCGTCGATCATCGAAACGCGGGTACCGAAGGCCTTGCCGGACGCGACCTTGCGCTTGAGTTCCTCCATGCGCGCATCGTCGCCCACACGCGCCACCTCAAGGCCGCCGACGCGGGCGTAGTGGCCCATCTTCTCATAGAAGTCGATCGAGTAGAGCGTCGTCCATGTCGACAGGAAATCATGCGAGGTCGTGTAGCAGAAGTCCGAGGCATGGCTCGTCGAACCGATATCGGTCGGCACGGACGATGTATCGATGCCGACGATGTCGTCCCAGCCGCGCTCGATCAGATGATGCGCAATGCTCGCGCCAACGATCCCGCCCAAACCGATGATGACGACCCGTGCCTGTTCGGGAAACTTGGCCATGCCCGCTGCTCCGCCTTGTTGAACCTTGTTGACGGACAGCATAGCCATGGCCTCACGCAACCCAAATCCTGTTTGCGACACTTGAAAAACATGTCGCGACTTGTGTTCCGCCCTGCCGACAGACCGCGCCGCCACGGCAACCATTTCTTCAGCCAAATCGGCTAAACCTTCATCTTGCATATGGGTTTATCAGAGATGGCTGAAACAGGCGGACTGGCGCGCAAGCCGGCGGATTTGAACATAAGGACCCTGCCGGTGGAGTGGATCGGCAGTCCGGATTATGCACGGCTGTTCACCCGTTCCGCCGCCACCGCATTCCAGCATCCCCTCTGGCTCGAAACCTTTTACCGGACACTCGCGCCGGCCCGTGACGCCGAACCCGTCCTCGTGGCAGGGCACGCCGGTCCGGACCCGGTCTTTGTCCTGCCCATGACCCGGCGCCGCATGAAGGGAATAACGCTGCTGGAAGCAGCCGACCTCGGCGTCTGCGACTATTGCGCGCCGGTCGTCGATCCGGATTGGGCCGGGCGCCTTGGCGAACTGCCTGGCCTGCGCGCCGGCGTCTCGGATGCCTGCGGGAGCCATGACGTGCTGCGCATCCGCAACATCCGCCCGGAACACCTCGCCCTGTGGCAGTCCGTTTTCGATGCGCCGGCCATGCGGCAGGATTTCTCCGCCCATGAAACTGTCTTGCGGCCAGACCATGCCGAATGGAGCCGCGATGCTTATTCGGCGAGTTTCGCCAAGTATCTGAAAAGGCGGAAGAACCGCTTTTTCAAGTTCGATGGCGCCCGGCTCGTCCGGATAACTGACGCAGACGCAGCCGCCAGGGAAATCGACGCGCTCGCCGCCCTCCGCGACGGCCGCTTCGAGGGCGACATGATCGCGATGGAGGCCGTGCGCCACTTCTACGCGATGATCGCCCGTGACGGCACCGAAACGGGCTATGCGGCCGTCTACCGGCTCGAACTGGAAGGCAACGCGATCGGACACGTCTTCGGCGTCGATCATGCGGGCCGTTTCCACTACCTGCTGATCGGCTGTGACTACGAGACCCATGGCCGCCATTCGCCGGGCCTCCTGATGTATGACGCCATCATCGCGGAACGCTGCGCTGAGGGTGGACAGGTCTTCGATTTCACCATTGGCGACGAGCCGTTCAAGGCGGATTTCGGCACCTGCGCGGTTCCGATCCACGCCATGGAAGAGGCACAAACACTGCGCGGCCGCATGGCGCTTGCCTGGCAGAAACTGCGCCGTGGGAACGGCAAGGGAGAAGCAGGCGCGTCAATTGAGGACAAGGCGGAGGAGAAGTGAACATGCGCCCGGACTTCCTGGAGAATTCCGTCATCATCGGCGCTCATCCCGACGACGAACTGCTCTGGTTCAACTCGATCATGCACGAGGCCGATCAGGTGGTGATCGTCTTCCGCGAGTTCTGGGCCAAGCCGGACCTGTCGGAGCGCAGGAAGGCCGCCATCGCCGAAATCCCGCACCCGCGCGTGACCTGCCTGGAGATCGAGGAACCGGGCAGCTATGGTTGCGCCGACTGGAGCCAACCGGTGATCGACGAATACGGGATCGCCTTCCGGCAGGCCGCGTCGCTGCGCGACGCAAAGCGCCAGGTCAAGCGCGTCATCAACAAGGTGGCCCCCGAGGACATGCCGGTGGCCCCGGCTCCCCTCAGGGAACTCTACGAAGCCAACTACACCCGGATCCGCGACGCCTTGCGGCCGATCCTCCGCCCGGACATGAACGTCTTCTCCCATAATCCCTGGGGCGAGTACGGCCACGGGGATCATGTGCAGGTCTTCCGTGTGCTGGATGAACTGCGCTCGGAAATCGGCTTCAGGCTCTGGATGTCTAACTACTGCACCGAACGGGCCCTGCCGCTGGCGACCCGCTATTTCCAGTCTTCACCAGGCTCTTACATCCGGCTGCCGACCGACAAGGACTACGCCCGGCAGGTCGCCGATGTCTACAAGCGGCATGACTGCTGGACCTGGGCCGATGACTGGGCCTGGTTCGACGAGGAATGCTTCATGGAAGCGCCGCGCGGCATGGAGAAGGCCGGCCCTCACAGCCACCTCATGCCGCTCAACCTCTTCCGCATCGAGGACGACGAGGTGCAAGGCTGGCTGCGGCTGGCGACGACGCTGACGGCAACGACCGGCATCGGCTACCTGATCGCTGAAATGACCTGACCTGCACGGCAGGCCTGCCGCCGGGATCTCAACTCCCGGCGTTCAGCCGGCCGGCGAGGACGCGCGCCTGGTCGCGCGTCTCCGCCAGCATCATGAGCAGGGCCGGAAGCAGCATCGGCAGGTATGTCCGGCCGTCATGCAGCGGGAAGATCATGAACTTCAACGCGATCGCCGCCATTGCCACGGCGATCAGGGCCGTGCGGCGGGTGCTGAAGCCGAGCCCGCCCGCTGCCAACAGGGCCCAGGCCGTGATTCCGGCAATGTAAAGGCCGAGCCAGCTGTTCTCGAAGGCCGAGCGCACGAGGTTCCAGGCGAAAGCGACCACGTAGACCTTGGCGGAGAAATCCGGCTGGAAGCCGTGCATGGTCTCCTGCATGTGATAGGTCGAGAACCACAGATGCGCCCACCAGCCCGGATGGTCCGATACCGACTGTATGCCCAGATAGGCGAGAACGCAGGCAGCGAATGCGGCGGCCAGCATGGCGGCCCCCTGTTGCCGCCACAACCAGAAAGCTGCGACAAGGCCGGCGACCAGCACGATCGAATCCGGTCTGACCATCACGGCCAGGATCGCGGCGGCCGATGCCGCCGCCGTGCGTTGGCGGTCCAGCAGAAGGAGCGCGGCGGTCACCAGGGCGACATTGAGCAGGTCCGGCGATTCCGCCATGGCAAGGGCCGGAAACCCGGCAACCATCAGCAGGGCGACGACCAGCGGCGCAAGGTTGAGCATGCGCACGGCCTTGAGCCACCACGCCAGCACGGCGAAGAGCCCGGCGGCGGCAGCGATATTGATGACATAGGCAGCGTGCATGGCGCCGGTTGCCGGCGCAATCCAGCGGATCATCTGCACATAGAGCCACTTCACCTCGTACATGCCGATCTGCGAGGCAAAGGCCAGCGCATCGGTGAACTGGCGTCGGCGGTAGGCATCGCCTTCGGCGAGCATGGCGAAGCGTTCCGGCGAGGCTTCCAGCCGGATCGCTTCCCACACCGCCGAATGCAGGGCCTGCGGCGTAGCGAAATCGCCTTTCCACGCCGCCGCGAGATAGGCAACCATGTCCCAGGCATGGACCGGCCTCAGCCAGCCGATGACCATGACCGTGGCGAAAAATCCGCCCAGGAGGGCGAGACCGAGCGCGGCGCCGTGGCGGACCCAGATTGCCCCGAATCCGCGCAGCAGGGCGGACAGGAGGGATAGGAGCGCCGGGCGCGGATCGGACCGTCCGGCAACGCTCAATCCGCGTTCGGTCTCCAGCGCCATGGCTCAGCTTACCTGGCTCTTGACGAAATCCTTGACGATTCCGACCACGCCCCTGCCGAGCAGTTCGTCGAAACCCTCGATGAAGGCATCGACATGCGTACGGGTCGCGATCAGCGGCGGTTCAAGGCGGATCACGTTTCGGTTGTATTCGGTGAAGGCGACCAGCGTGTCGTGATCCTTGAGCAGCAAGGCGCCGATGAACCCGGACAGCGAGCCCTTCAGCTTGTCGTCGAGCATCGCCACCATGGGCCGCAACATGGCCGGCAGCGTCTGGCTGAAATCCTGGAACTCCAGCCCGACCATGAAGCCCTTGCCGCGAACATCCTTGATGATCTTGGGATATTTCGCCTGCAACCGCTTCAGTTCGGCGATCAGGTAATCGCCCGTGGAGGCCGCATTGGCGATCAGGTCCTCCTCATAAAGGACATTCAGCGCCTCGATGGCCGTGACGCAGGCTTCGCCGATACCGCCGAACGTCGCCTGGGCGTGGATCATCGCAGTCTTCGGCGTGCCGTAGGCCTTCATGTAGACGTCGCGCTTGGCGATCATCGCCGCCATCGCGGTCTTGCCGCCGCCCAGCGACTTTGCCAGCGAGGTGATGTCCGGCACCACGCCATAGTGTTCGAACGCATAGAAGCGGCCGGTGCGCCCGTAGCCGCACTGCACCTCGTCGGCCACCCAGATGACCTCGTAGCGGTCACACAACGCACGCAATTCCTGCCAGTAACTGGCAGGCGCCTCGATGATGCCACCGCCGCCCTGGATGGTTTCCAGCACGATGGACCCGATTTCCGGGTCGGCCTTGAAGGCGGCTTCCACCGCTTCGATATCCCCGAAGGGCACGCGCACGGTATTGTCGACAAGCCGGAATTCGCCGCGGTAGAGTTGTCCGTCGGTAATGCCGAGCACGCCCTTGGTCTTGCCGTGGAACGAGTTCTGCGCATAGACGACCTTGGGCCGCTTCGGGCCAGCCGCGCGTTCGGCCAGCTTGCCCGCCGCTTCCATCGCTTCCGAGCCCGACGAGCCGAAGAACACCATGTCGAGATCGCCCGGCGAGACGGCCGCCAGGTTGTGGGCCAGCGCTGCCGCGTATTGCGACATGAAGGCGATGGCGATCTCGTGCCGGTTCTCGTCCTGGAACTGCTTGCGCGCCGCAAGGATGCGCGGATGGTTGTGGCCGAGCGCCAGCGAACCGAACCCGCCGAAGAAGTCAAGGATCTTGCGGCCGTTCTGGTCGGTGTAATACATGCCCTCGGCGCTCTCCACCTTCACCTTGTGGAAGCCGAGCAGTTTCATGAAATGCATCTGGCCGGGGTTGATATGCGCCTTGAATTCCTCGGCCATGGTCGCAACGTCCATGGCCTTGGCATCGGCGACGCTCATCAGGTCGGGCCTTGCCAGCGACACCGGCGCAAGCTCCGGTGTGCTTGAAAGCGCGGTCTTTGCGGACGTTTCCTGCGGTTTTGTCATGACGGTCATCTGCGGGTTCTCCCCTTACTCGGCCGGTGCATGGGCGCCGGTCGCGGCGGCCTTGCCGTCGATCTTCGCGCGGTATTCGCTGTAGGCGGCGTTGAGCATGTCCTCGTCGCGGTACTGCGGCACCCAGCCCAGGTCCCGCTCGCCCTTCGACACGTCGAGAATGCATTCCTCGTCGGCGATCAGGTATTGCTCCGGGTCCATCAACGGCATGTTGACAAGGTCGAGCAGGTCCAGCGTGCGCTTCACCGCCCAGCCGGGCGTCGGCAGCAGGATGGACTTCGAACCCGCATGGCGGATCAGGTCGCCCAGCAGTTTGCGCACCGGCGGCGGGTTGAGCGAACCGAGATTGTAGGCCTCGTTCGGCACGCCCGCCTTCCATGCCAGGCGCGCCGCTTCCGCGCAGTCGAACACCGAGATGAACTGGTAGGGATTGCGCCCGGAACCGATCATCGGGACCGGCAGGTTGAGGTCGATCAGCCTGAACAGCTTGGACAGGATGCCGAGCCGCCCGGGACCGATGATGAGGCGCGGCCTGAACAGCGAGATGTTCATGCCCCGCTCGCGCCACTCATGCGCCACCAGTTCCGTCTTCCATTTCGAAAGCCCGTACTCGCCCAGCGGCGCGACAGGATGATCCTCCGTCATCGGCGTCTGGACCGTGTGGCCATAGATCATGTCGGTGGTGAAATGGACCAGGTTGGGTGCCCCTGCCGTGTCCATCGCCTCGATGATGTTGATCGTCCCGTGGTAGTTGACCGGGAAGAAGAAATCGTGGAGCTTCGCGCGCACCTGGATTGGCGACAGCATCTTGGCCGACAGGTTGTAGACCATGTCGTCGGCATGGATGCCGAGATCGGTCAGGTCCTGCGGGTTTGTCACGTCGCACTGGACGAAGCGCGCCTGCGCATAATGCGGCAGGTTCGACTTCACGATGTCGGCAACGATGACCTCCTCGCCGTCGGCGATCAGCTTGGGCGCCAGGTGGCGGCCGACAAAACCGTCACCGCCAATAATGATGTGTCTCATCGGGTCAGCTCGCTTGTCTGGATGGTTGTCTGGTTTGCTTGCGCGATTTTCTCGGCGGGGCGTTCGCGCCCGCTCTGGGCGATCAGCACCGTGCCGATACAGATGAACCCGATCCCGGCGATGCGCAGCGCGTTCAGGTCCTCGCGGAAGACGTAGTAGGCGAACACCGCCACCGCGACATAGGCCAGGCTCAGGAAGGGATAGGCGAAGGAGAGTTCCACCTTCGACAGCACGTAGAGGTGCGAGGCCATGGAGATGACGAACACGCACAGTCCGAAGAAGATCCACGGGCTGAAGACGATCTGCAGCAGCTTCAGCACCGGATTGACCGCGGCAAACGACAATTCGCCAAGTTGCATCATGCCGTATTTCAGCATCAGCTGTGCTGCGGCATTGGTCATGACCGTAAACAGGATGAAGGGTATGTATTTCATGGCATGATCCCCGTCTGCTTACCGTTTAGCAAAGGCTGAATAATATTTCGTGAATTCAGTGACTTGTAAGATTGTACGGAATCGGTTTGCGAACTGTTCATCATCATTCCGCCGCCTCCCGCACCGAACCGGCGCACGGCAGGCGCAGCGCGGTGCGCCGCCAGAAATCCGAGATGAAGGCGGGGTCGCGCATCGCTTCCAGTTCCTGCCAGCCGGGGAATGAGGCCGCGAAGGTCTCCGGCGCCATGCGGGCATCCTTGTAGGGATTGACGGCCCCGCCCGCCTCCAGCGTGATCCGGTCCAGTTCATCGAGGAGTGCCAGTGTCCCCCTCCCGCGATTGGGGAAGTCCAGCGTCAGCGTGTAGCCGGGCCGCGCGAATGACAGGATTCCCCGCGGAGCCATGGCACCGAACCGCTTGAGCACCGTCAGGAACGACCCCTGTCCGGCATCGCGCGCAGCCTTGAGCATGGCCGGCACGGTTTCGCGCGCCGCTTCGCATGGAATGACGCTCTGATGCTGAAAGAGCCCGCCCGGCCCGTAGAGCCTGTTCCAGTGGCCGACCGCATCCAGCGGATAGAAGTAGGACCGCCAGCCGGTGATGTTTTCCCGACCTGCCTTGCGCACCTGCGCGGTATGGTAGGCGCGGTTGAACAACGCAAGGAATGGCCGGTTGAGCACCGTGACCGGCGGCTGGAAGGGGACTGAAAGGCGCGGCCTGCGGATGGTGCCGTCCAGGTTGCCGTTGGCGGCGTGGTTGCCGGCGAGCAGGACGCCCCGCCCCGCCTTTCGGCCGCTGGCCATCTGGTCGATCCAGGCCACGGCATATTCGTTACCCGCGTCTGCCTCTTCCGCCACGTCGAAATAGGCATCGAGAGAGGCAAACGGCGTCACCGTTTCGGCGATGTCGAGGGAAGCCACGCGCATCATGCGGATGCGTGCTGTCAGGATCAGGCCGGTCAGGCCCATCCCGCCGACCGTCGCGCGGAACAGCGCAGCGTTGTCCTGCGCCGAGCACGTCAGCATGCCGCGATCGGAACGCACGAGCACCAGGCTCTCGACATGCGCGCCGAAGCTGCCGCGAAGGTGATGGTTCTTGCCGTGGACGTCATTGGCGATGGCGCCGCCCAGCGTCACGAACTGGGTTCCCGGCGTGACCGGGAGAAACCATCCATGCGGCGCGCAATGTGCAATGATCTCGGCGAGCGTTGCGCCCGCCTCCGCTTCCAGCAGGCCGGAGCCGGGATCGAAAGCGAGGATCCGGGCCTGCGGCCGCATGGCAGCCAGAAGGCCGCTGTCATTGTGGCAGCTATCGCCATAGGAACGGCCATTGCCGAAGGCCAGCAAGCCGCCCGGCCCGGCCCCGCCCGAGTCGAGAAGCGCCTGCGCGGCCGCAGCGCCGATTGCGCGGCGACTGCTCTTGCGTATGCGGCCGAAGCTCTGGAAGTCGCTGCTCATGCCCATGGGCCGGCCCACACCGCGATGAGGAGCATCATTGCGCCGAGCCCCGCCATCATCTGGCTGCGCCAGTCGCGCATGATGAACACGACCGGGTCCTCATGCATCTCGCCGCGCCGGGCGAGAACCCAGATGCGAAGGATGATGTAGAGCACCAGCGGCGCCAGTGGCCAGATCAGCCAGGGCGTTGCATACATCGCCTTGACCGCATCGGAATCGATGTAGAGGGCCAGAACGAGCACGGCGGCGAAACCCGCGCCGAGTCCGGCCTGCGAGATGACCTCGAAATCCTCGCGCCGGTAGCCGCGCCCGGCAAGCCGCTTGCCTTCCTCGATATCGGTGTCCTTCAGTTCCACGAAGCGTTTCACCAGGGCGAGCGAAAGGAAGAAGAAGACGGAGAAGGCGAGCAGCCAGAAGGAAACGCCGGTTCCGGTGGCAGCCGCGCCGGCAAGGATACGCACCGTATAGAGTCCGGCCAGCGTCAGCACGTCGATCAGCAGCATCCGCTTGAGCGCGAGCGAATAGGCCGTGGTGGCGATCAGGTAGCCACCGAGGACAAGCCAGAACAACGGATCGAGCAGGCTTGCCGCGCCCACGGCCACGGCAAGCAGCACGGCAACGGATTTCAGTCCGAAGGGAATCGAGAGCGCCCCGGAGGCGAACGGCCGGTTGCGCTTCGTGGCATGCTGCCTGTCCAGCGGCAGGTCGAAAAAGTCATTGATGATGTAGATGGCGGATGCCGTCGCGGAAAAGGCCACAAAGGCAACGAGGCATTGCAGCACCATCTCCGCGTTGAAATACTCGTGACTGAGGATGACCGGCACGGCGATCAGCGTGTTCTTGAGCCACTGGTGGACGCGCAGCATCTTGACGACCGTGCGCCGGCCGGTCTTCGGTTTCCCGATGAGGTCCGCATTGTGGTCACGCGCCCATTGCCCCGCGGCGCGGTCAGGTGCCACGACAATGGCCTGCCGCGCGGCATCGAAAATGTGCAGATCGGGCCGCGAGTTGCCGGCGTAGTCGAAACCGGCTTCGCCGTAGTGCTCGATCAGCAGCTTCCGCTTGCGCGCGGCCGTGAGATTGACACCGTTTTCCGTTGCATGAACGGCATCGAACAGACCCAGATGCACGGCAATGGCCTCGGCGAAAGGCCGTGGCGAACCCGTTGCGAGAATGATCCTGCGTCCCTTCGCCCGTTCCTGGCGGATGCGCTCGACGACGGCTTGGCGATAGGGCAGCGTGGTCGCATCGAGAACCACGCGCGAGGCGATTTCCTGTTTCAGCCGCGCCGGACCGCCAGAGACAACCCAAAGCGGCACCAGGAAGAGATAGAGCGGATTCCGGCGCAGCAACAGGAACAGGCCTTCCCAAAGAAGGTCCGTCGCGATCAGCGTTCCGTCCAGATCAATTGCCAGCGGTATCGTGACCGCTTCACTACGCGCATCCATGCCTTGTTCCCCGGAAGTCAGGTGCCGGAGGAGGACGCTACGTCATGGTTCGTTAGATCGGCTTAATTTGCCGGCCGCCGGGCAGGACATTGCGGTTGTTTCGACTGCCACGGTCAATGTGCGGTTAATCCGCAAGGTAGAATGCAGCAGATCGCGCATGGCTTCCCCGCCAGGCGCGATCCTGAGTTGCAGGCGGTTACTTGAAAACCGCCTTGCCGTTGGAGATCTCGATCGTCTCATTGCCCGTGAGCGCCTCGCGGTCGCCATTGGGCAGTGTCAGGAAACAGCCGTTCGGGCAGATCGACACCGTCTCGCCGGCGGCCACCGAGAGTTCACTCTTGCTGGCACCTTCCGAAACGATGAGCGTGCGCGGGTCGCCGTCCTTGTTGGTGAGGCTCGCGGCAAGGGCGGGAGACGCCGTGCCGGCAAGGAGGAGTGTCGCGATGATCAGTTTCTTCATTGTCCTGCGGCGCAAGGCCGTCCCTCTTTCTGTTGAGCAGACCACTGCCCTTGGTTCCCGACTATAGCCACCCAACCTGAACGGCGGCTGAACGGCAACCGGCGACGGCTCAGGCGTTGCCGCCGGGCTTGTTGCTGCCTTCCGGCTTGGCCTCCGGTGGCGCGTCGACGCTGTCGCCGTTCTCCTGCCTTGGGCGCATCGCTTCGGCGACCGCGCGGATGTCGCCCGGCATGCCGGAACGGATATGGATGTCCTGTTGCGGAAAGGGGATCTCGATGCCCGCTTCCTTGAACGCTGCATGGATCGCCATGCGCAGGTCCGTTTCCACCGTCAGGATGTCGAAGACATCGGCCATGTAGACCCTCAGTTCGAAATCCAGCGATGAAGCACCGAAGGCGGCGAAATAGACAACCGGCGGCGGATTGCGCAGCACAAGCCTGTGTTCCCCGGCAAGCCGCAGCAGGATGTCCCTGACCTCCGCCGGATCGCTGCTGTAGGACACGCCGACGGGGATGTCCACGCGCCCGAGATGGTTGCGATGTGTCCGGTTGCCGACAGCCTGGTTGATGAGATCGGAATTGGGCAGGATGATGGTCTGCCGCTGGAACGTTTCGATCTCGGTGGCCCGGACGGAGATCTTCTTCACGAGGCCCATGTGCGGCCCGGCCTCGATCCAGTCGCCGACCTTGAACGGACGTTCGGCCAGCAGGATCAGGCCGGAAACAAAGTTGGACACGATGGTCTGGAGGCCGAAACCGATACCCAGCGAAAGCGCGCCGGCGACCAGCGCGAGGTTCGACAGGTCGATGCCGGCGACGGATATGCCGATAAGGACAGCCAGCGCCACGCCCAGGTAACCCACTGCCGTGCGAATGGAGTTGCGCACGCCGGCATCGAAACGGCCACGGCTCAGCACATGCCCGTCGAGCCACCCCTGGAACCACCGCGTGGCGAAATAGGCCAGCAGGAAAACGAGGACGCCGGTCAGGATGCCGACAAGCGAGAACGACACGTTCCCGACAGTGACTTCGGTGGCAAGGCGGTGCGCCCAAGCCTTGATGTCGGCATACTGGAAACCCCATTGCATCAGGATCATCGGCACGCCGATGAGGAGGATGAGGAAGTTGAAGCAGAGGCTTGCCACCAGACCCAGCTGGTCAAGCGTGGCGCTGTCGCTGCGCCCGGCCCCCGACATGGCGCGGCCGATGAGCGTGCGCTCGAAATTGCCTTCTTCGGCGATGGCCTGGGCAGCCTTGAAGCCGAGATACATGGTGGCCAGGATCGCGCCGGTGATGACGACCTGCTTGCCGATGAACTGAGCAAAACCGATATAGCCGAGAAGCGATGCTGCGATCGTCAGTCCGCCGAGCAGGAACAGCAGGATGCGAACCGGCGCCGGCCAGGGCTTCGTCTTGCCTTCCGCGGACGTTGTCGGATGGATGAACCCGGCGCCCAGGATGATCAGCCCGAGGAGGACCGTGGTCGTCAGGCCTTTTGCCACGGTCAGGCTGAGCGGCGACATCATGACGTCGTTGACCGTGTTGAGCACATAGTCCAGCCCGGTGATGACCGCCATTGCCGAGGCGATCCAGTAGAGCCGCAGTGCTGGCTTGCTGTCCACCGCAACCAGGCGCCAGGCCGGCGTGGCGGGCTTGAGGACAGCGCGCGCAAGACGGTTCACGAAAAACACGACACCGGCCATTTCGAAGATCGAGCCAAGGATCCGGTCGATCCCCGAGCGCAGGACCTGGAAGGTGTCGAGCAGGAAATAGGTTGCCGCCAGAAAGACCCAGAAGGCCACCGTTGGCAGAAGCGTTGACCAGAAAGCCGTGGAAAGGCGGGCGAGATAACCCGGCTCCTCGATGGCCGGATCAGGCCGGATGACGCGTCCGAAGACCCGGCGCCCGCCGATCATCAGCACAGCCGCGCACAGCAGGGCCAGGAAGGTCGCCGCAAGCACGGAGGGCGCCTTGAAGGTCGTCACGAAGCGCAGCCAGTTGGAGAAGCTCCACCAGAGCTGCTGCAACTCGCTCTCGAAATCCTCCATCGTCTGTCCGATGAGCCCGTAATCGATCTCGTATCGGCGGGTCAGGGCCTGGGTGAAGAGATCGCGGCGGATCGTGTTGATCCGGTCGACAAGCCGGTTGGCCGACAGGGAACTGTTTTCCGCCCGGCCGAGCAGTTCGTTGATGGCGGATTTTTCCGCGAGCAGCCGGTTGCGTTCCTCGGTCACGCCCGCGGCTTCCGGCGGCTGCCCGTCCGCTGGCGGCTGGCCCAATTGCTCCAGTCTTGCATTGATCTCGGACAGCCGGGGCCGGAAGGCGACGGACTCGTTGAGAAGGTCGCGGGCAGCCTTCTCGGCTTTCAATTGCAGCTCGACCAGCGCGCTGTCGTTGTCATTGACGGCATCGATCGAGGCGTTCAGGTCCTCGACCGACTTGATCAGGTCTTCGATGACCGGACGTTTCTCCGGAAGGATGCCGGTGTCATCGCCTTGAGCAAGGACAGGATGGCTGCCCGCGGCCAGCAGGAGCATGGCGATGAGGCCAAGCAGGAAACCACGGATGGCACTCCGGTTGATCGTCAACGGCATCTGGCCCCCGTGTCCCATGTGACTAGTCCAGGAAGACCGCCCAGTCTTCCAGAGGTGCCCGTTCCGTCCGCAACCGGTTCTCGGGCTTCTGTTCGTCCTCGTAGCCCAGGGCGATTCCGCAGACAACGACCTCGTTGTCCGGAATGCCGAGCAGGGGCCGGATCTGCTTGTGATAAGGCGCGAACGCCGCCTGCGGACAGGTATGCAACCCCCTGCCCCGCGCCGCGATCATGACGTTCTCGATGAACATGCCCAGATCAAGCCATGAACCGCGCTCAAGCCTGCGGTCGATGGTCACGATCATGCCGACGGGGGCATCGAAGAAGGTGAAGTTGCGGTCGTGCTGGGCACGCATCTTCTCCACGTCCCTGCGGCCGATGCCGAGCAGGCCGTAAAGCGCGAAGCCGACGCTGCGCCGCCGCGTGAGATAGGGCTCGAAGAACTGGTCGGGATAGTACTTGTACTCGTCCCACTCTGCCTTCTCGGCACGGATTCCCGAATTCAGGATGGCATCGGAAACCGCCTGCTTGGTCCGGCCTGTCGTGACATAGACCTTCCAGGGTTGCATGTTCGTGCCCGAGGGAGCGCGCGCCGAAACCTCCAGGATCTCCCTGACCGTCTCGTCCGGAACGGCGTCGGGAAGGAAGGCCCGGACCGAACGTCGCGACGCGATCGCGCTGTCGACGACGGCTGTCTCATCGACCGTCAGTTTCTGGCGGTGCGGTGCATTCATCGGAAGGACTCTCCGTTTCAAAACAGGTTGCCTGGCAAGCGCATCGCCGGACTCATCTTCTTTTTCACATGATTGCCGGCATCCCGCAATCACAACGGAAAGCGAAATGCGAAGCGACGGCTTGGACCATCCGGTCCCGCGGCCCATGCCGTCCCTGGTCCGGATCGCTGTCAGGCCCGGTGACGGTCGATCTGCGCCGTTGCCTCGATCTCGACAAGCGCCTCGTCTTCCACCAGTCCCGCCACCACGATCATCGACATGGCCGGAAAATGGCGTCCGAAAACGTCGCGATAGGCCGCACCGACCTCCGCCTGGCGCTCCAGATACTCCCTCTTGTCGACAACGAACCATGTCAGGCGCGTGACATCCGCGGCCACGCCGCCCGCAGCCTCGACGATCTCGACGATATTGGCGAGCGCCTGGCGCATCTGTCCGACGAAATCGTGCGAAACGAACCGCTTGTCCGCGTTCCACCCGATCTGCCCCCCGATATAGAGCGCGCCGTCCCTTGTCAGCATGCCATTGGCATAGCCCTTGGCAGGCAGCCAGGATTCCGGCTGTATCGTTCGATGGGTCACGCGTCTTCCTCCATCCCTTTGCGGGCCCGGTCTTCCCCGGTCCGGCTTCATGTCACCGCCGACATCACATTGTATCGCGGATCACGCCACAGTTCCTTCTCGAACACCCCGGCCATGATTGCCACGGCCTTGTCGATGTCGTTCCTGTCCAGATAAAGCGGTGTGAAGCCGAAGCGCATGATGCCCGGCGCCCGGTAGTCGCCAATGACGCCACGGTCGATCAGGGCCTGCATCGCGGCATAACCATGCTCGAACGCAAAGGACACCTGCGAGCCGCGCTCCTGCCAGCGGCGCGGCGAAACAAGCTTCAGGTGCGGGCAAGATGCCTCGACACCGGCAATGAACCGCTCGCTCAATTCCACGGAGGCAGCCCGGATATCATCCATGTCCACCCACTCCCAGATGTCGAGCGCGGCGTCGAGCACCGACAACTGGATCACCGGCGGCGTCCCGATCCTCAACCGTTCAGTGGACATGGCCGGGCGGTAGGCCCGCTCCATGGCGAATGGCGATTCATGGCCCATCCAGCCTGACAGGGCGGGAGCGATACCTTCCACGATATCGGGCCGGACATGAATGAAGGCGGGCGCACCCGGCCCTCCATTGAGATACTTGTAGGTGCACCCGACGGCGAACTCCGCCTTGCTTCGCCCGACATCCAGAGGCACGGCACCGGCGCTGTGCGCCAGGTCCCAGATCATCACGGCACCCGCGTCATGGGCGGCCCTGGTCATGGCATCCATGTCATGCATGCGGCCTGTCCGGTAATCGACATGGGTGAGCATCACCGCGGCGACATCGCCGTCGATCCGCGACATGACCTCTTCGGGCGGGGGCGTCACAACCTTGTGCCCCCGTCCGATCAGGCCCGCCAGGCCGTCTGCCATGTAGAGGTCGGTCGGGAAATTGCCGGAATCGGACAGGATGATCTTGCGATCCGGCCGCATCGAAAGCGCCGCGGCCAGGGCCTGGTACACCTTGATGGACAACGTGTCGCCGGTGGCCACGCTGCCGCGCGGCGCTCCGATCAGCGGCGCGATCCTGTCGCCGACGCGCTGGGGAAGCGACATCCAGCCTGCCTGGTTCCAGGCGCGGATGAGCTGTCCGCCCCATTCCTCCGCGATCACGGTACGGGCCCTGGCCGCGGCGCCGCGCGGCAACGGGCCGAGTGAATTCCCGTCCAGGTAGACGATCCCGTCGGGAAGATCGAAAAGGTCCTTGCGAGGCAGCATCTGTCCTACAATTCTCCCCTCACCTGCCAAAGTTCCGGGAACAGTTCCACTTCGAGCATGCGCCGGAGATACTGCACGCCGGAGGTCCCGCCTGTCCCCCGCCTGAACCCGATCACCCGTTCCACAGTCGTGACGTGATTGAAGCGCCAGCGCCGGAAATAATCTTCCAGGTCGACCAGTTTTTCGCCCAGTTCGTAGAGGGTCCAATGCTTCTGCGTATCGGCGTAGACCTGCTTCCACCGGGCCCGGATCGCCGGATTGGCCTTGTGGGGTGACGTCAGGTCGGGAACGGGCATGTGGCGGACATCGCCGTCGATGGTCGTGAAAAGCAATTCCACCGCCTCGTGATAGAAGCTTGGCCGGGCGAGTTCGTTCTTGAGCATGGAGTGGATGTCGGGCAGATGCTCATGCGGCTTGAGCATGTTCGCGTTCCGGTTTCCAAGGACATACTCGATCATGCGGTACTGGTATGACTGGAAGCCGGACGAACTGCCGAGACTTTCCCGGAACCGCGTATAGTCGGATGGCGTCATCGTCCGCAGCACGTCCCAGGCATTGTTCAATTGCTCGAAGATCCGGCTCACCCGCGCCAGCATCTTGAACATGGGCTGGATCTGGCGCTTGCGAAGCGCGGCCCGCGCTGCCGAAAGCTCGTGGATCGCCAGCTTCATCCACAATTCGCTCGTCTGGTGCTGGATGATGAACAACATTTCGTCATGCGCATCGCTCAGCGGATGCTGCTGTGCAAGTACCGTGTCGAGATGCAGGTAGTCGCCATAGGACATGACGCCATTGAACGCCATTCGCGCGCCATCGCGGGCCGGGTCGAACGGCTCGCCGCTCATTGTGCTTCCCTCAGACGGAATCGCTGGATCTTGCCGCTTTCGGTTTTCGGCAAGGCCTTGGTGAAAACGATGGAGCGCGGATACTTGTAGGGTGCGATGGTGGCCTTCACATGGTCCTGCAGGGTCTTGGCAAGGGCTTCGTCCGCCACGGCCGCGGGGGCTGGCACCACATGTGCCTGCACGATCAGGCCGCGTTCCTCGTCGGGGACGCCGATCACCGCGCATTCGGCAACGGAAGGATGGGACAGCAATGCCGCCTCCACTTCCGGTCCGGCGATATTGTAGCCGGCGCTGATGATCATGTCGTCATTACGGGCGGCGAAGTGGAAGTATCCCTCCTCGTCCATGCTGAAGGCGTCACCCGTGACGTTCCAGCCGTCCTGCACATAGTCCTTCTGACGCTCCCCGCGCAGGTAGCGGCATCCGGTCGGTCCGCGCACCGCAAGCCTGCCGATGACGCCGGGCCCGACAGCCGCACCGTCCGGCCCGATCACCCTTGCCTCATAGCCGCTGACCGGCTTGCCGGTGCATGCAGGCTTGTGATCGCCAAACCGGTTGCTGATGAAGATGTGAAGGAGTTCCGTCGAACCGATGCCGTCGAGCATCGGCTTGCCGGTCTTTTCCATCCATTCCCGGTATATGGGCGCGGGCAACGTGTCTCCCGCCGAGACCGCCGCGCGCAGCGAGGACAGGTCGGCTCCCTCGTCCATGGCCCGCAGCATCGCGCGATAGGCCGTCGGCGCGGTGAAGCAGACGGTGGCGCGGTATTTTTCGATGATCTCGATCATGTTCGGCGGCGTGGCGCTTTCCAGCAGCGTGGCGGCCGCGCCGAACCGCAGCGGAAAGATCGCCAGGCCGCCGAGCCCGAAGGTGAAGGCCAGCGGCGGCGAACCCACGAAGACGTCTTCGGGCGTCACCGACAGGACCTCGCGGGCATAGCCGTCGGCGATGATCATGAGATCGCGATGGAAATGCATGGTTCCCTTCGGTTCGCCGGTGGAACCCGAGGTGAAACCGATCAGGGCGACATCGTCCCGCGCGGTCGCCACCACGTCGAACCGGACCGGCTTTTCGAGCGCAAGCCGGTCGAGTTCGGCGTCGTGATTGGATGTGCCGTCGAAGCCGGTCACTGACTTCAGGAACGGATTGTCCTTGGCGCAGGCGGTCATTTCATCCATCAGCCGCGTGTCGCACAGCGCATGGGAGACCTCGGCCTTCTCGACATACTTGCGAAGTTCGGCTGCGCGCAGCATCGGCATGGTATTGACGACGACCGCGCCCGCCTTGGTGGCCGCGAGCCAGCACGCCACCATGGCCGGGTTGTTGGCCGAACGGATCAGGACACGGTTGCCCGGCCTGATCCCCAGGTCCTCCACCAGCGCATGGGCCAGGCGATTGGTCCAGTCCGCCAGTTCCTTGTAGGTTCGCCGGCGGCCATTGCCGATCAGCGCCGTGTGGTCTCCGAAGCCCTTCGCGACCATGGCGTCGGTCAGTTCATAAGCCGCGTTGAGCCGTTCCGGATAATCGAAGCCGTCGAGCAGCAGGTCCGGCCAATGCTCCGGCGACGGCAGATTGTCGCGTGCGAACGTGTCCACATGAGCGGAGTATCCAAGCATGTCAGCCTCCTCCCTGTGCGCCCGGCGCGCCTGCGAGCGTCTGGCGGGCGATGATGATGCGCTGCACGTCCGTGGCGCCCTCGTAGATGCGCAAGGCCCGGATCTCGCGGTAAAGCCGCTCGACGATGTGTCCCGACTTCACGCCATCGCCGCCGTGAAGCTGGACGGCGGCATCGATGGTCTTCTGGGCCTGTTCGGTGGCGAACAGCTTGGCCATGGCCGCTTCGCGGGTGATGCGGGCCGCGCCGCTGTCCTTCGCCCAAGCCGCGCGATAGACAAGCAGCGCGCTGGCATCCACATCCACCGCCATGTCGGCGATGTGGCCCTGCACCATCTGCAACTCTGCCAGCGGCATTTCCATGACACGCCTTTGGCCAACGCGCGCCACTGCCTCGTCGAGGGCCCGGCGTGCGAAACCCAGCGCCGCCGCGGCCACGCTGGAGCGGAAGACGTCCAGCACGGACATGGCAATGCGGAACCCCTGCCCCGGCGCGCCGATCATCGCGCCGGCGGGCACGCGGCAGCCTGAAAACCGCAAGCGGGCCAGCGGATGGGGCGCGATGGTCTCCAGCCGTTCCACGATTTCCAGTCCCGGCTGGTCCGCCGGAACGATGAAGGCGGACAATCCCTTCGCGCCGGGCGCCTCGCCTGTGCGTGCGAACACCGTGTAGACATCCGCGATCCCGCCGTTGGATATCCACGTCTTCTCGCCGTCCAGGACATAGTCGTTCCCGTCGCGGACAGCGGTCATCGTTGAAGCCGCGACATCGGAACCCGATTGCGGTTCGGTCAGGGCGAAGGCGGATATGGCCTTTCCGGCCCGTGTCAGCGTCAGCCACGCGTTCTTCTGTTCCGGCGTCCCGAACAGCGAAATGGCGCCCGTCCCCAGGCCCTGCATGGCAAAGGCGAAATCCGCCAGTCCGTCATGGCGCGCCAGCGTTTCGCGCAGGAGGCAGATCGAGCGCACGTCGAGCGGCGCGCCTCCGTCAGGATCCACCGCCGAGTACCGCAAAAGACCGGACTCGCCGAGCGCGGCGACAAGATGGCGGCATGCCCGGTCCGCGTCGCCATGGTCGAGGCCGGCAAGATGGCCGGCGGCCCATGCATCGGCCTCGGCTGCCAGTTGCCTGTGGCGATCCTCGAAAAAGGGCCAGTCAAGAAAGGTCCTGTCAGCCATCAGTTGCCCTCGAAGACCGGTTTTTCCTTCGCCACGAAGGCGTTGTAGGCACGGTGGAAGTCCTGCCCCTGCATGCAGATCGCCTGCGCCTGCGCCTCCGCTTCGATGGCCTGTTCCAGGCTCATGTTCCATTCCTGGGCCAGCATGGTCTTCGTCATGGAATTGGCGAAGGCAGGTCCGGCGGCGATGCGGGCCGCCATGTCGCCCGCCGTCTGCATGAGTTGTTCAGCGGGCACCACCTGGTTGAAGAAACCCCATCGCTCGCCTTCATCCGCGCTCATCGACCGACCGAGATAGAGCAGTTCGGCGGCCCGTCCCTGTCCGATGATCCTGGGAAGGATGGCGCAGGCGCCCATGTCGCAGCCGGCAAGCCCGACCCGGTTGAACAGGAAGGCGACCTTCGCGGCAGGCGTGGCAATGCGCAGGTCCGACGCCATGGCGATAATCGCGCCGGCCCCGGCACAGACACCGTCCACGGCAGCAATCACCGGCTTTCCGCACCCGATCATCGCCTTGACCAGGTCCCCCGTCATTCGCGTGAAGGCCAGCAGTTCCTTCATGTTCATTCCGGTCAGCGGACCGATGATCTCGTGCACATCGCCGCCGGAACTGAAATTGCCGCCATTCGGGCCGAACACCACCGCCTTGACCGCGTCGTCGTAGTGCAGGTCGCGGAACCAGTCGCGCAATTCGGCATAGCTGTCGAAGGTCAGCGGATTCTTGCGTTCGGGCCGGTCCAGCGAAAGGATGGCCACGCCGTCCCTGATTTCGCAGCGGAAATGCTTCACGTCATGTCGCATCCTGTCTTTGCTCCTCCAGCATTTCGGAAAGATGGTCGAGGCGTCGGATCATGCCCTCGACATCGCCGGCATCGAGGCCGGACAGCATCCCGTCGATCCATGTCTCGTGAACGCCAGCCTGCTCCGCGAAGACCTCGCGCCCCCTGGGCGTCAGGCAGACCAGGCTTGCCCGCCGGTCGCCAGGGACTGCCACCCGCAGGGTCAGGCCCTCATCGGTCAGCTTGTCGACGATCCCGGTGATATTGCCGTTGGAAACACGCAAACGCCGGGAAATCTCGCTCATCTTCAGGCCTTCCGGCGAGCGTGCCAGCGCCGACATGACATCGAACCTTGGCAGTGTGGAATCGAAATCACGGCGCAACCGGCGGCGGATTTCGTCCTCCACCAGACGGCTTGCCTTCAGCAGCTTGAGCCAGAGCCTCAGACGCTCCTTGGAAAGGGATTTGGCCGGAGCGCCGGCGGGTTGCACTCCCGTCATGCCCCGCCTCCCGAAATCACCAAGCCTTGCCCGTTGACCTTTCCGGCGCCCGGAGAAGCGAGATATTGCACGGCAGCCGCGACGTCGCGCGGCGGGATCAGCCGCTCCGCCCGGCTACCGCCGAAGACCCTGGTTTCAGCCGCCTCGCGCGAAATCCCGAAACGCTTCATGACCCCTTCCACGGCCTGGTCCGCCATGGGCGTATCGACCCAGCCGGGACAGACGGCGTTGCAGGTGATGCCCGACCGTTCGACCTCGCGCGCAAGGGAGCGCACCAGCCCCATCACGCCATGCTTGGCCGCGCTGTAGGCCGCGACATTGGCTTCGCCATGCAGGCCCGAAACCGAGGAAATGGCAATGAGCCTTCCACCGGGCCTCATGTCCTGCAACGCTTCGCGGAAGGTCAGGAAGACGCCCGTCAGCGTGACGGCAAGGGTGGAGTTCCAGAGTTCGAGGCTCGTATTGGCAACCTTCGCCGCGCGACCGATGCCCGCATTGGCAACGACCACGTCGAAAGGCTGGTCGAAGAGCGCCTTGACGGCCTGTTCGTCGGCCACGTCGGCCACCCGGCAATCCATGCCAAGCCCTCCGTCTGTCTCCTTCAGCGCCTCCATGCGCCGGCCGGCAATGACCACCTTGTCGCCGGTCTCGGCGAAGGCCCGGGCGACGGCCCGTCCGATCCCGCTTCCCCCGCCTGTTACGAGAACCCGTCTCATGCCCGTATCGTCTCCGCTTCACGGTCGGCGAGCCGCCAGGCCTGGTCCCGTCCCGCCAGATAAGGCTCCGGCCAGTCCTGCCGCCGGTCGCCGATCCGGGCCGCCTCGTGCAGGGTCCAGTAGGGATCGGCAAGGTGCGGCCGCCCGATGGCCACGAGGTCTGCGCGGCCTGCCATCAGTATGGAATTGGCGTGATCGGCCTCGTAGATATTGCCGACCGCCATGGTGTGAAGACCGGCCTCATTGCGGATCCGGTCGGAAAACGGCGTCTGGAACATCCGGCCGTAGACAGGCCGCGCCCGTACGGATGTCTGTCCGGCGGAAACGTCGATCAAGTCGGCACCGGCACCGTGAAAGGCGCGGGCGATCTCGACAGCGCCGGCCGGCGTGATGCCGTCTTCACCAACCCAGTCATTCGCCGAGATTCGAACAGACATCGGCTTGTGGTCCGGCCAGGCCTTCCGCATGGCCGCAAACACCTCCAGGGGAAACCGCAGACGGTTGGCAAGGCAGCCGCCATAGGCATCGCTGCGCTGGTTCGACAGCGGCGAGATGAAGGACGAAATCAGGTATCCATGCGCAGCATGGAGTTCGATCATGTCGAAACCGGCGCGATCCGCCATCCGCGCGGAAGCGGCGAATTCGCCGATGACGATCTCCATGTCCTCGCGTGTCATCTCGCGCGGCACGCCATTGCGATCCGACCAGGGGATGGCCGATGCCGACATCGTTTCCCAGTTTCCGGACGCCAGCGGCGCGTCCATCTCCTGCCAGCCCAACTGGGTCGACCCCTTCCGTCCCGAATGGCCGATCTGGCAACAGATCTTCGCCCGGGTTTCTCCGTGGACAAAGTCGGTCAGCCGCTTCCAGGCCGTTTCGTGCTCGGGCGCATAGAGGCCAGGGCAACCCGGCGTGATCCGCCCCTCGGCGCTGACACAGGTCATTTCGGTGAAGACGAGGCCCGCCCCGCCCTTGGCCCGTTCGCCGTAATGAACGAGATGCCAGTCGGTCGGTGTCCCGTTCACGGCCTTGTATTGCGCCATCGGCGACACGACGATGCGGTTCTGCAACGCCATGTCCCGCAGCTTAATCGGCGCGAACATCGGTGCCCGCACCGGCGCGTCCGGCTTCACGCCCGCCTGGCATTGGAACCAGCGTTCGGCGCTTTCGAGCCAGCGAGGATCCCGCAGGCGCAGGTTTTCGTGGCTGATGCGCTGCGAGCGCGTCAGCAGGGAATAGTTGAACTGGACCGGATCGAGATCCAGGTAGCGCTCCACCTGCTCGAACCATTCCAGCGAATTGCGCGCCGCCGATTGCAGGCGAAGGACCTCCAGCCGCCGCTCCGCCTGGTACCGCTCGAACGCCGCGTGCATGGTCGGTTCGGAATGCAGGAAATCGGCAAGCGAAATGGCACTGTCGAAGGCAAGACGGGAGCCGGAGCCGATGGAAAAATGGGCCGTCGCAGCCGCGTCACCCATCAGCACGACATTGTCGTGATACCACTTTTCGCAGATCACCCTGGGAAAGTTCATCCACACCGCCGAGCCACGCAGATGCGCCGCGTTGGACATCAGGTCATGACCGCCCAGATGGGCCTCGAAGATCCGCCGGCAGGTTTCGACGGTTTCTTCCTTGGTCATCCCGGCAAAGCCCCACCGGTCCCAGGTATCCTGCTGGCATTCGACAATGAATGTCGCGGTGTTCTCGTCGAACTGGTACACATGCGCCCAGACCCAGCCGTGCTCGGTCTTCTCGAAGATGAAGGTGAACGCATCATCGAATTTCTGGTGCGTCCCCAGCCAGACGAACTTGCACCGGCGCACGTCGATATTGGGCTTGAAGTGCGCCGCGTATTCCTTGCGGACCCTGGAATTGATCCCGTCGCAGGCAACGACAAGGTCGAAGTCCTTGCGGAATTCCTCCGCTCCCTCGAACTCCGTCTCGAAACGCATCTCGATGCCGAGTTCCTGTGCGCGCTGTTGCAGGATGACGAGCATCTGCCGGCGCCCGATGCCGGCGAAGCCATGCCCGCCCGACACTGTCCTGGTCCCCTTGTGGATGACAGCGATGTCATCCCAATAGGCAAAGTGATCGCGGATGGCCTGCGCGCTTTTCGGGTCGTTTGCTTCCAGCCTTTCCAGCGCATCGTCGGACAGGACCACGCCCCAGCCAAACGTGTCGTTGGCACGGTTACGCTCCACGACCACGACCTGGTGGGACGGGTCGCGCACCTTCATCGAAATCGCGAAGTAGAGACCCGCCGGTCCGCCGCCCAGACATGCAATGCGCATCGCGTTTCCTCCTGGATCGCGAACGCGGCTGGCCGGTCCTGGCCGGCCGCATGCCACCGACGCTAGCCAGACCGGCGAGATATTTCAAGCTTGCATATTTCATATTTGGATTTTATCGTCCGGATGGTCTTCGCAGGAGGGAAAGCGCATGGCAAGGGGGCGCGGCCAGCCGGATCATCCCGCAACAGCGGAAGATGGCCATGAAGCAACCGGCCATCAGGGGCGCGGCCTCACCCGCAAGCGGAAACCGGCGGCATCACTGCCATGCCGATGAGCGACATGACCGGCATCGACTGGGAAGACGCCTTCACCAACGCCGTGCACATTCCCGGCGGTATGGGCTACCCCGCACGCTGGGCCGAATTGGCGCAGGCTTTCCGTAAACAAGCCGGAGGCCGGTTTGACCTGCCCTACGGACCCGGACCGCGCGAGAGGATGGATGTTTTCCTGCCCGAGGGCACGCCGCGAGGGCTAGTCACCTTCATTCATGGCGGATTCTGGCTTGCCTTCGACAAGTCGTCCTGGTCGCATCTTGCAGCCGGGCCTTTGGCACACGGCTGGGCCGTGGTTCTTCCAAGCTACACGCTTGCGCCGGAAGCCCGGATCGGATCGATCACGCGGCAGACCGGCCGCGCGATTGCCGCGGCGGCCGGGCTGGTCGACGGCCCGATAAGGCTCGCCGGGCACTCCGCGGGCGGCCATCTGGCGACACGCATGGTGTGCGACGACAGTCCCCTGCCGGAAAGCATAGCCGGCCGGATCGAGCGGGTTGCGTCCATCAGCGGCGTCCATGACCTGCGCCCGCTGCAATGCCACTCCATGAACGAAAAGCTGCGCCTGACCGCCAGCGAGGCGGCCGCCGAAAGCCCCGCCCTTCACCGCCGTCGCGCCAATGTTGACGTTGTTGCATGGGTGGGAGCCGCAGAGCGGCCCGAATTCCTGCGCCAATCGGCGCTCTTGTGTGAATCCTGGAGCACGCCCGAAGCGCCCGTCCACCTCGTGGCCGAATCATCACGCCATCATTTCAATGTCATAGACGGTCTTTGTGATCCGGATCATGAACTGACCCGATTTCTGGCGGGCAACCGTGCCCTGGGGATCTCAGGTTGACCGGCGCAAACCGGCTCCGGCGGTGCATGCGCGACGGTATGACAGGCCGGCCGTTTCGGTTTGCCGCTCCGGAAAAACATGCTAGCGAAATGGGCAAGAGCCCTTGCCAAGATCGAGCAATCCTACCGAAACAAGGAGACCGTCATGTTCCGCAGAACGTTTCTGAGCACCGCCGCCGCGTTGACCTGCCTTGCCATGCTGGGTGCGGGCCCGGCCGCAGCCGAGCCCAAGACCATTGCCATCGCCAATTTCGGCGAACATCCGCAGTTGAACGCCGTCGCCGATGGCTTCAAGGCGGAAATCCTCGCCTCCGGCATGGCTGAGGGAACCGACGTGGTCTTCACGCTCGATCACGTGAATTTCGACACGACGCTCCTGCCCCAGATGATCTCGAAGATCGAGGCGACCAAGCCGGCACTGATCCTGTCGATCACCACGCCGGTCTCCCAGAACATCAAGAACCAGCTTGGCGGCAAGGGCATCCCGGTCGTCTTCTCCGCCGTGACGGACCCGGTTGCCGCCGGTCTCGTGCCGTCATGGGAATCGGGTGACGCCAACATGACCGGCGCAAGCGATGCGCTCGACATCAACGCCACCCTCGCCTTTGCGCGCAAACTCCTGCCCGACGCCAAGGTTTTCGGCGTTCCCTACAATCCGGGCGAGGCCAACGACGTGGCGACGCTCGATCTCTTCAAGAAGCACGGGGCCGAGAACGGTTTCGAGATCGTCGAGATCGGCATCGACAACACGAACGACATCCAGGCCCGCATCACCGCAGCCGCCGGCCGGGTCGATGTGCTCTACGGCCCTGCCTCCAACATGATCCAGCCTGCCATCTCGGCCGTTGCAGCCGCCGCCAATGAAGCGAAGATACCCCTCATCAACTCCGATGAGGGTCCGGTTCGCGAAGGCATCATTCCCGCCGCCTTCGCGGTTTCCTACGACAAGATCGGCCATATCGCCGGCGCCATCGCCGTGCGCGCACTCAAGGGCGAGGACCTGTCGGCCATCGCTCCGGTGAGCCCGGCCTATGAGGATCATGGCATCACCATTTCGCGCAAGGCAATGGAAGCGATCGGCGTTTCGATCCCTTCCAGCTTCGACGGTTGCGACTGCATCGTCGACTGAGCCGGGAACACCAGATGCCGCGGCGGCCCTGACCGGGCCGCCCGGCGCTTCCGGAGAACGGACATGCTGGAAGTCAGCAACGCCAGACGCGTGTTCTTTCGCGGCCTGCCCGACGAGAAGGTTGCCCTTGACGGGCTGAATCTTACGCTCGCAACCGGCGATTTCGCCATCGTCATCGGCAGCAACGGCGCAGGAAAGAGCACGCTTCTCAACGCGATCTCCGGCGCGCTCATGCTTGATGAAGGCCGGATATCGATCAATGGCGACGACGTGACCTCCATGCCCGTCCATCGCCGTGCCTTCCATGTGGCGCGGGTCTTCCAGGACCCGATGAAGGGCACCGCCTCGAGCATGACGATCGCCGAGAACATGCTGCTGGCCGAGATGCGGCAATCGCGCCCGCGCCTGCGCAAGGGCCTGACCGCCGCCCGCCGGGAACGCTATCGCGAAGAACTGTCCTATCTGGGTCTCGGGTTGGAGAACCGTCTCGACACGGAAGTCTCGCTCCTGTCCGGCGGCCAGCGACAGTCCCTGTCCCTGGTCATGGCGGTGTCCGGCAAGCCCGACATTCTCCTGCTCGACGAGCATACCGCCGCACTTGACCCCCGTACCGCCGACCTCGTGCTGAACGCGACGCTGCGCGCTGTCACGGCATTGAACCTGACGACGCTGATGGTCACCCACAACATGCAGCACGCGCTGGACTACGGGAACCGGGTGGTGATGCTCGATGCCGGCCGGGTCGTCCTGGAGCTGGACAGCGAGCAGAAGGCGAAAACGACGGTGCCGGAACTCGTCAGCCATTTCTCGGTCAAGTCCGACCGCATGCTCCTTGGAACCTGATCATGTCGGATGTGCTCTCGGCCTATGTCGCGCTGATACCGGTGACCCTGGCGCAAAGCCTCATTCTCAGCTTCGTTGTGCTGGCGGTCATGATCCCGTTTCGTATCCTCGCCTTCCCGGACCTGACGTCCGAAGGCGCCTATCCGCTGGGCGGCTGCGTCTGCGCCGTCGCGCTGATGTCCGGGGTCCCGCCTGTTCCGGCACTTCTCCTGTCTGCGGCAGCCGGCTTTCTGGCCGGTTGTGCCACCGCCTTCATTCATCTCCGGTTCCGGATACACACCCTTCTGGCAGGCATTCTCGTCACGACGATGCTGTACAGCATCAACCTGCGCATCATGGGAAAGGCCAACCAGCCGGTCTTCCGCGAGGACAAGATCTACGACTACGTCGCCGCTCTCGGCCTTTCCGGAACCCATGCCAAGATCCTGATCGCCGGGGCGCTTGTCGGCGTTGTCCTGCTGCTCCTGAACCTGTGGTTCGCCACCGAGCGCGGCACCGCGATGCGCGCCGTGGGCGCCAATGCCGACATGGCGGAAGCCCAGGGCATCAACGTCTGGCGGGCGACCATCGGCGGGATCGGCCTTGCGGGGGCTTTCGCGGCATTCGGCGGCGGACTGATGATCCAGTCCCAGGGCTTCGCCGACGTGAACATGGGCCTTGGCATCCTGATCAACGCGCTTGCCGCCCTGATGATCGGCGAGGCCGTGGTCGGAAAGCAGACCGTTGCACGCCAGATCCTCGCGCCGTTTGCGGGCGCTGTCATCTACTACCAGCTCATCTCCATGTGCCTTGCCATCGGCTTGCCGCCGGGCGACCTGAAGATCGCCACCGGGATTTTCGTGCTTGTCATGCTGGCCGGACCTGCGCTGCGCAATCGCAGGGCCGGACCCGTGCAACGTGATCCCATCCGGGAATGATGCAACAGGGTGCGCATGGAATGCCATGCCCTGCTTGCGCCTTTCGGACGCTGACCTGATCGGGATATGTCCTGGCGGCGCCTCGCGGCGCCACCAGGGACTTTGCACCGATCAATGCGCGATCATGACATGGCGCACGGCGGTATAGTCCTCCAGCGCATAGAGGGACATGTCCTTGCCGTAGCCTGACTGTTTCATGCCGCCATGCGGCATTTCATTGCACAGCATGAAATGCGTGTTGATCCAGGTGCAGCCATATTGCAGGCGCGCGGCACACTCCATCGCGCGCGAGACGTCCTTGGTCCAGACCGAGGAAGCAAGCCCGTAATCGGAATCGTTTGCCCAGGCGACCGCCTCGTCCACATCCGTAAAGCGGGTGATCGAGACGACGGGGCCGAACACTTCGCGCCGCACGATCTCGTCGGTCTGCAAGGCGCCGGCTATGACGGTCGGCTGGTAGAAGAAGCCGTCGCCGTCATGGGCGCGGCCGCCGGCCGTCACTTCCATGTGGTTCTGGGCAATGGCACGTTCGACAAAGCTCGCGACCCGGTCGCGCTGTCGCTGCGAGATCAGCGGTCCGATCTCGTTTTCGGCATCGTCGGCATTGGCATATCTGATCGTCGAGACGGCCGAGGACAGGTCGGCAACCAGCTTGTCGTGGATCTTGGGCGCGGCATAGATGCGGCACGCCGCCGTGCAGTCCTGGCCGGCATTGTAATAGCCGAAAGTGCGCACGCCCTGGACCACGGCGTCGATATCGGCATCATCGAAGACGATGACGGGTGCCTTGCCGCCCAGTTCCAGGTGCGTCCGCTTGACCGACCTGGCGGCCGCCTGCAACACCTTCTTGCCCGTGGCAACATCGCCGGTGATCGAGATCATGTTGACCTTGGGATGGTTGATGAGCGCATTGCCCACGCTCTCGCCGCGCCCCAGCACGATGTTGACGACGCCCTCGGGCAGCACGTCGGCGAGGATGCGCGCCATTTTCAGCGCGGTCAGCGGCGTTTGTTCGGAGGGCTTGAAGACGACCGTGTTTCCACCGGCAATGGCGGGCGCCAGTTTCCAGGCCATCATCATCAGCGGATAGTTCCACGGCGCGATGGACGCGACGATGCCGATCGGGTCGCGGCGTATCATGGAAGTGAAGCCGGGCAGATATTCCCCGGCGGCATTGCCGGGCACGCAGCGCACCGCACCGGCGAAGAAGCGGTAGCAATCGACGATGGCGGGGATCTCGTCATTCCGCACGGCATTGACCGGCTTTCCGCAATTGAGCGCTTCCAGCGCGGCGAAGGCATCGGCTTCGGCCTCGATCCTGTCCGCGATCTTCAGGAGATAGCCGGAGCGCTCCGCCGGCGTCGTCCGCGACCATGTCGCAAAGGCTTTCTCGGCAGCATCGACGGCCCGGTCGATCTGCCCGCTGCCCGCTTCAGGCAAATGCAGGATCGACTGCCCGGTCTTCGGGTTCAGGATGTTCTCCTCGGCTTCCGATCCTGTCTCGAAACCGGAACCGATCAGCATTTGCGTGTCCATGGGGCTTCTCCCTTTGCGTAGCGTTATTTGCCGCTGCCGGCGATCTGGTCGCCATCGCGCGTGAGGTAATAGGCAGCGAGAATCGGCAGGAAGGTCACCAGCACCACCACCATCGCGACCACGTTTGTGACGGGACGCTGGCGCGGACGGACCAGTTCCTCCAGCATCCAGATCGGCAGCGTCGCCTGCTGTCCGGCCGTGAAGGTCGTCACGATCACCTCGTCGAAGGACAGGGCGAAGGCAAGCATTCCGCCGGCCAGCAGCGCGGTGCCGATGTTGGGCAGGACGACATGACGGAAGGTCTGGAAACCGTCGGCGCCGAGATCCATCGACGCCTCGATCAGCGAACCGGAGGTGCGCCTGAAACGTGCGACCGCATTGTTGTAGACAACCACGACGCAGAAGGTCGCGTGACCGAGGATGATCGTCCAGAAGGAGAACGGAATGTCGGCCAGGTTGAAGGCCGAGCGCAGCGCGATGCCGGTGATGATGCCTGGCAGCGCGATCGGCAGGATGACCAGAAGGGAAATCGTTTCGCGGCCGAAGAATTTCGTGCGCGAGACCGCCGCCGCGCACAGCGTGCCCAGCACGAGCGCGACCACGGTTGAGATGGCTGCCACGCGCACCGAAAGGCCGAGCGCTTCCCAGACATCCGGACGGTTCCATGTGACCGCGAACCATTTCAGCGTATAGCCGGGCGGCGGCCACTGGAAACTGCGGTCTTCCGTCGTGAAGGCATAGACGAAGATCAGCAGGATCGGCAGGTGCAGGAACAGAAGCCCCAGGGCAGCGGCAATCTTGAGGGCAAGCGGGGCGCGGGAATTCCGGTCAGAGCGCATTGAAGGCTCCCTGTCTCTTGGCCATCCAGAGGTAGAACCCCATGATGACGATCGGCACCACCGTAAAGGCGGCCGCGAGCGGAATGTTGCCGGCCGTCCCCTGGTGAGCATAGACCGCCTGGCCGATGAACAGCCGCGACGAGCCGATGATCTGCGGGATGATGTAGTCGCCCAGCGTTAGCGAGAAGGTGAAGATCGAACCGGCGATGATGCCGGGAAGCGCCAGAGGAAGCAGCACATGGCGGAAGGTCTGCGCCGGAGAGCCGCCGAGATCGGAAGAGGCCTCCAGCATGGACTCGGGCACGCGTTCGAGCGCCGCCTGTGTCGGCAGGATCATGTAGGGCAGCCAGACATAGACAAAGACGATGAAGGTGCCGGTATAGCTGACCGAGAGGGAATTTCCGCCGATCACCGGCAGAGCCAGCCATGCTTCCAGAACGGGCGTCAGGTGCAGCTTGGCGAATATCCAGGTGAGAATGCCTTCCTTGGCGAGGATCAGCTTCCAGGCATAGACCTTGACGAGGTAGCTCGACCACAGCGGCAGCATGGCGCCGAGATAGAACAGCGCCTTCCACTTTCCGCGCGCATAGCGCGCCGCGTAATAGGCGATGGGAAAGGCGATCACGGCGGAAGCCAGCGTCACCGCAGCGGCCATCGAAACGGTGCGCAGGATGATGTCGAGATTGGACGGGCGCAGGAGTTCCGCATAGGTCTTGAACGTCCACTCGTAGCGGATCAGGCCCGAGAACTCGTCGATCGAAAAGAAGCTCTGCGCGAGCAGCGCGAAAAGCGAGCCCAGATAGATGATGCCAAGCCAAAGCAATGGCGGCGTCAGCATGAGGAAAAGCGTCAGTCGCGGATTGCGCCACAGGACATCCGACAGCGTGCCGAACAGGCCGCCCCGCCCTGGCAGGATGGCGTGAGCGCCGGCGCTCATTGTTCGTCCTCCATCACATGGAGATCGGCCGGGTTCCACTGGATCGAGACCATCTGCCCCTGCGCCGGCACCGGGCTGCCGGCCGGCAGGAGGACCGTAAGCCGTTGCTCGCCGAGGAAAACGCCGAGCTTCGTCGCGGCGCCGAGATAGGAATGGCCGGTGACCATCGCCTCCACGCCGCCCTCGGAAACCAGCCGGATCGCCTCGGGACGCAGGCTTGCCCAGGCGCGCCGGCCGTCGAGGCGTTCGGTCACGTCCGGCGGCAGCACGTTGGAGGAGCCGACGAAATCCGCCACGAAGCGTGAACGTGGCGCCCGGTAGATTTCCTCCGGGGCGCCGATCTGCATGATCTTGCCGTGGTTGAACACGGCAACGCGGTCGGCCATCGACAGGGCCTCGCCCTGGTCGTGGGTGACGAAGACGAAGGTGATGCCGAGCTTGCGCTGCAGTGCCTTGAGCTCCTCCTGCATCTGCTCGCGCAACTTCAGGTCCAGTGCGCCGAGCGGTTCGTCGAGCAGCAGCACCTTGGGCTTGTTTATCAGCGCGCGGGCGAGCGCCACACGCTGGCGCTGGCCGCCGGACAACTGGCCGGGCCGCCGGTCGCCGTAGCCCGGCAGCCGCACAAGTGCCAGGGCCTCTTCGGCGGCTTTCAGGCGTTCCGCTTTCGGAACGCCACGGATCATCGGCCCGTAGGCGACGTTGTCGGCGACACTCAGATGCGGAAACAGCGCATAGTCCTGGAACACCGTGTTGACGTTGCGCCGGTAGGGCGGAACGCCTTCGGCGGTCTCGCCGAAAATCTCGATATGGCCGGATGTCGGCTGCTCGAAACCGGCAATCAGGCGCAGGCAGGTGGTCTTGCCCGAACCGGACGGCCCGAGCATGGCAAAGAATTCGCCTTCCGCGATCGCCAGATCGACCTCGTCGACGGCGCGCACGGCGCCGAAATGGCGCGAGACTCTGGAAAAGGCGACAGCGGTTTGCATGGCATGTCCTGTGAGCCCGTCCGCCGGATGGGACCGGCGGACGCATTTTTCTTTTCAGATGGAGGAGTGTCGGTCAGCGCCCGCCGATGACACCGATATAGTCGGAGACCCAGCGATAATAGGGCACGCACTCGCCCTGGCTTTCGCACTTGGTCACCGGCGTCGTCCAGAACTTGATCTTCTCGAAATTGTCGAGCCCGTTCGCCGTGCAGCCTTCGGCTGTCTGCATGCCGCGCCCGTCGGTGCAGGCCGCCGGCACGCTCGGCACCGCCCCGAACCAGACCGAAAGGTCGCTTTGCAGGTTGGACGCCAGCGAATGCTCCATCCACATGTAGGAGCAGTTCGGATGAGCCGCATCGACGTGCATCATGGTCGTATCCGCCCAGCCGGTCGCCCCTTCCTGCGGAATGGTCGAGGCGATCGGCTTGCCCTCGCTCTTGAGGATGTTGACCTGGAACGGCCAGGAACCGGACGCGACGATGCCCTCGTTCTTGAAGTCGTCCATCTGGATGAAGGCGTCATGCCAGTAGCGTGCCACCAGCGTGCGCTGCTGGCGCAGCAGGTCGAGCGCAACCTTGTACTGGTCCTCGTTCAGTTCATATGGGTTCTTGATGCCCAGTTCAGGCTGGTGAAACATCAGGTAGTTGGCGGCGTCGGCAATGTGGATCGGTCCGTCATAGGCCTGTACCCGGCCCTTGTTGGACTTGCCGTCGTCAAGCGTCGTCTCCTCGAAGACCACGCTCCAGCTCTTCGGCGCTTCCTTGAATGCCTCGGTGCTGTACATCAGCACATTCGGGCCCCACATGTACGGAACGCCGTAATGAACGCCATCCACCGTGTGCCAGGGGGCGTTCTTCAGGCGGTCATCGACCGTGGACCAGCTGGGGACGAGGTCGATGTTGACCGGTTGCACCCGCTTGCCGGCGATCAGGCGCAGCGACGCATCGCCGGACGCGGTCACGAGATCGAACCCGCCCTCGTTCATCAGGGCGACCATTTCGTCGGAAGTATTGGCGGTCTTGACGTTGACCTTGCAGCCTGTCGCTTCCTCGAACTTGGTGACCCAGTCGAACTTCTTGTCGGTCTCGCCACGCTCGATATAGCCGGCCCAGGCAACGATATCGACCTGGCCCTCGCCGGGGCCGATCTCGGTGAGCATGGCTTGGGCGGCAGCCTGGCCCGCGAAGGCGCAGCAAAGGGCAAGCGCTGTGCACGATTTGAGAATGGACTTCATGACGGCATCTCCCGTTTCTTGCCACCGCGAGGATGGCGTTCCTGTGTTCCCGGGAGGCAGGTTACGTGCCTGCGCAGCTTTCACAAATTCATTTATCTGAACTTTGATATCGGAATTTCCGAAACCGGGTCGGCTAGCGCGCCAGCCGCTGCGCCTGCGCGATGGCGATGAAATCGCGCGCCGTTCGCGGCAGGGCGGAACCCTTGCGCCAGACGACCCCGACCTGCACCATCGGCAGGGAACCGGAGACATCGCGGGAATCGATGCGATCGCCTTCCAGCGACCATGGCCGGTAGACGAGATCCGGCAGCAGCGCCACACCTGCACCGGTCGCCACAAGACTGCGCACCGCCTCGACCGACCGCGTGCGGAACGCGACGTTCGGCTTCGCGCCGAACGCGCCGAGCAGCTTGACGGTCGCTTCCTCGATTTCATCGACGGTGAGCATGATGATCGGCTCGGACGACACGTCGCCAAGGGATATGCTCTCCAGCGCCGACAAGCGGTGGCCGAGAGGCAGCCAGAGCCGGTATGGCGAAACCTCGAGAATGTCGGCCTGCAGCGCCATGCGGTCGCGCAGGTTGGAAATGATGGTCACCGCGACATCGAGTTCGCCGCCGATCAGCAGGTGTTCGAGATATTCGCCATTGTCCTCGATAGCGGTCACATTGACAGCCGGGTTGGCGCGCCGGTAGCGGGCAAGGATATCCGACAGCACATACCCCGCCACGAGCGAGGTGACGCCCAGATGCAGGTCGCCGCTCGTCGTGTCATCCTCGTCGCGAAACGCCTGGCGGGCATCCGAGACATCGCGCAGGATCGTGGTGGCATGCCGCAGGAACTGGTGGCCCCTGTGGGTGATGTTGAGTCCGCGCGGGTGGCGCTCGAACAGGCTGACGCCTAGATCGGATTCAAGCTCCTTGATCGCTTCCGTCACCGCCGATTGCGAGATCGAGAGCGTGTGGGCCGCGCCCGAAACCGTGCCCTGTTCGCACACGGCAACGAAATACTGCAACTGGCGGAGTGTGAATGCCATATGGGTTCAGGACCGCTGGTCGGCCATCGCCAGCCTTGGAACGTTTCGCGACCGGGCTTTCATAGCCCGAATCCTTCGGTCGGAAAACCTCGTCTCCGCCCGGCTTCCGCCCGCACTGATTTTTTTCGGGAACGCATGGAACATTGCCGCGGCCCGCGCGTACGCAATTCAGCGGGTAGTTCAAGAAAAGCGCCGAAACCAGCAGCTTGTTACCCCGAAACTGACGCCTCACGCAGGATTTTTCGCAGTCGAAGAGGCAAGCATGGCCGAGCAACACGGTAACGGACTGAATGCAACCGGCGCCTCACGGCGCAGGGAGTTGCTCACATTCCTGATTTTGGCATTCGGCATATGGCCGATCCTCGCGGTTGGCGTGGTCGGCGGCTACGGATTCCTTGTCTGGATGTACCAGATACTGGCCGGACCACCGGGTCCGCCGGGAACGTGAGGCGCGTTCATGGGAGGATCAGTGGCACGCCTGAACCGCCGCGACTTTCTGGCAGTCCGGAAGAAACGCCCTGAACGTTCGCGCGCGCCCGGCGTTACTGCGCATTCGATTGATGCATGTACTGGCTGCGCCGCCTGCGTGGACGCCTGTCCGCAACAGATCCTGACCATTTCCGATGGCACGGCCGGCATCGACTTCGGCGTTGGCGAATGCACATTCTGCATGGACTGCAAAGAGGCCTGTCCCGAACCTGTTTTCACCGGCGGCGTGGCCATGATGCATGTGGCGGCCATCGGTGATGCCTGTCTGGTTCACCAGGGCATCGCCTGCATGACCTGCCGCGATGCCTGCCCCGAAGAAGCGATCCATTTCCTTCCGCGGATCGGCAAACCCTTCCTGCCTGTGCTCGATGCGGACGTGTGCACCGGTTGCGGTGCCTGTGTGGCGCCCTGCCCGGCAGATGCCATTGCCACTCGGACAAGGGAGGCCGCCATTGCCTGATGCACCCCGATACCATGTTTCCAGCGCCATCGTTTCAACGAAGCCCGGCAGCCAGGACTCGATTCTGGAACGGCTGCGCGATCTGCAAGGGATCGATGTTCATGCCGCCGACGGAACGCGGATCATCATCACGATCGAAGGCCACAGCACCGGCGAACTCGGCGACCGGCTGACGTCCATTGCCGTCATGGACGGCGTGATCGCCGCAAACATGGTCTTCGAACATTCGGAACAGGAGGAGGAGATCCGGCCATGAGCGAAACGATGAACAGGCGCGATCTTCTGAAGGCGCAGGCCGCGGCCATCGCGGCAACAACGGCGGGGATAAGCCTGTCCGCCCATGCGCAACCCGTGCCCGGGGGCGTGGAGTCGCTGAAAATCAAGTGGTCCAAGGCGCCATGCCGGTTCTGCGGCACCGGCTGCGGCGTGATGGTGGGCGTGAAGGAAGGCAAGGTCGTTGCCACCCATGGCGACATGCAGCACGAGGTCAATCGCGGGCTGAATTGCGTGAAGGGTTATTTCCTCTCCAAGATCATGTATGGCGCCGACCGGCTCACAACGCCGCTCATGCGCAAGCGCGGCGGCGTCTTCGACAAGGAGGGCGATTTCGAGCCGGTCAGCTGGGACGAGGCCTTCGACGTCATGGCCGAAAAGGTGAAATCCGTGCTGGCCGAAAAGGGGCCGGAAGGCATCGGCATGTTCGGTTCCGGCCAGTGGACCGTTCTGGAAGGCTATGCGGCATCCAAGCTGATGCGGGGCGGCTTCCGCTCGAACAACCTTGAGCCCAATGCCCGCCATTGCATGGCTTCGGCTGCGGCGGCCTTCATGCGCACCTTCGGGATCGACGAACCGATGGGCTGCTATGACGATTTCGAGCATGCCGACGCCTTCGTGCTCTGGGGCTCCAACATGGCCGAGATGCACCCGATCCTGTGGACGCGTCTGGCCGACCGGCGGCTGGGAACACCGGGCGTGAAATGCGCGGTCCTCTCCACCTTCACCCACCGCTCGATGGACCTGGCCGACATTCCGATTGTCTTCAAGCCGGGAACCGATCTGGCGATCCTCAACTACATAGCCAATCACATCATCCAGAAGGGCGCGGTGAACGAGGAATTCGTGCGCAAGCACGCAACCTTCATGACCGGCGCGACCGACATCGGCTACGGCCTGCGCGAGGATCATCCGCTCGAGCTTGCGGCGACCGGCGCCGGCAATGCCGGCCTGATGGAGCCGTCGGATTTCGAGGCATTCAAGGAGCATGTGGCCGCCTACACGCTCGACTACGTCTCCGAGCTTTCGGGCGTGGAGCCGGGTTTCCTGGAAGACCTGGCCGAACTCTACGCCGACCCGGACATCAAGGTCATGTCGCTCTGGACGATGGGCTTCAACCAGCATGTGCGCGGCGTCTGGGCCAACCAGATGGTCTACAACCTTCACCTGCTCACCGGAAAGATTTCCGAGCCGGGCAATTCGCCCTTTTCGCTGACCGGGCAGCCGTCGGCCTGCGGCACGGCGCGCGAAGTCGGCACGTTCGCCCACCGCCTGCCCGCCGATACGGTTGTGACCAATCCCGAACACGTGGCCCATGCGGAGGAGTTGTGGAAGCTGCCGCGCGGGCTGCTGAACACGAAACCGGGCTTCCATGCCGTCCAGCAGGACCGCAAGCTGAAGGACGGCGTGATCAATTTCTACTGGATCCAGGTCAACAACAACCTGCAGGCTGCGCCCAACATCGCGAACGAAACCTATCCGGGCTACCGCAATCCCGACAATCTGATCGTGGTCTCCGATGCCTATCCGACGGTGACGGCGCTCGCTGCCGACATCATCCTGCCGGCGGCCATGTGGGTGGAAAAGGAAGGCGTTTACGGCAATGCCGAACGGCGCACCCATGCCTGGCACCAGCTTGTCGACGCGCCGGGGGAGTCGCGTTCCGACCTCTGGCAACTCGTCGAATTCTCAAAGCGCTTCACCACGGACGAAGTCTGGCCGGCCGAGATCCTCGACGCCAATCCGGATTACCGGGGCAAGACGGTCTGCGAGGTGCTCTATGAGAACGGCCAGGTGAATGCCTTTCCTAAGAGCGATGTCGACCCCGGCTATGCCAATGACGAGGCAGAGCATTTCGGCTTCTACCTGCAAAAGGGCCTGTTCGAGGAGTATGCCGCATTCGGGCGCGGTCATGGCCACGATCTGGCATCCTACGATGTCTATCACGAGGTTCGCGGCCTGCGTTGGCCCGTCGTCAATGGCAAGGAGACGCTGTGGCGGTTCCGCGAGGGTTACGACCCCTATGTCGAGCCCGGAACCGGCGTGCAGTTCTACGGGCGGCCGGATGGTCGCGCCGTCATTCTCGCGGTACCCTATGAACCACCGGCCGAAAGCCCGGACAAAGAGTACGAGTTCTGGTTGGTAACAGGCCGCATGCTCGAACACTGGCATTCCGGCTCCATGACCATGCGGGTGCCCGAACTCTACAAGGCGGTTCCCGGTGCCGTGCTCTTCATGAATGCAGCGGACGCGCGTGATCGCGGGCTCAACCAGGGTTCGGAAGTGCGCGTGATCTCGCGGCGGGGCGAAGTGCGCCTTCGCGTCGAGACACGCGGGCGCAACCGCATGCCCAGGGGCGTCGTCTTCGTGCCCTGGTTCGACGCCTCCAAGCTCATCAACAAGGTGACGCTGGACGCCACTGACCCGATCTCCAAACAGACGGATTTCAAGAAATGCGCAGTCAAGATCGTTTCCGCATGAGGCGCCTGCGCCTCATCGCAGCCGCGCTGGCCGCGACGGTCGCCGCCGGTGGCGTTGTCGCCCAGGAAGCCGTCCGGCGGGCGGCTCCCGAACTCACCGGGCCGCAACAGCCCATGGGTACCGTCGAGGCAGAACCCATTCCGCGTCGCATCACCGACGATGTGCGCATGATGCGCCAGTATCCGGAACAGCCGCCGGTCATTCCGCACTCGATCGAGGGCTACCAGCTCAGCGTCAATGCCAACCGTTGCCTGTCATGCCACCGTCGCGAGGCCACCGAAGGCTCGGGCGCGCCGATGATCTCGATCACCCACTACATGACGCGTGAAGGCCAGATGCTCGCCGATGTTTCCCCCCGGCGATATTTCTGTACTGCCTGCCATGTGTCCCAGGCCGATACCGCGCCGCTGGTCGAGAACACGTTCACCGACATGAGCGAACTGGGTACCGGCATGGCGGGGAGCGAATAGATGAACTGGATCCGCCGCTTGTTCCGACGCATCTGGACCATTCTTGCCACCCCGGCCGGGACACTCGGCATCGGCTTCCTGACGCTGGGCGGTTTCGTGGGCGGCGTCATCTTCTGGGGGGCCTTCAACACCGCGCTGGAAGTGACCAACACGGAAGCCTTTTGCATCTCCTGCCACGAGATGGAAAACAACGTCTTCCAGGAGATGACGCGCACGGTGCATTTTTCCAACCGGTCCGGTGTGCGTGCCTCCTGCCCCGATTGCCATGTGCCGCATGAATGGACCGACAAGATCGCCCGCAAGATGCAGGCCTCGAAGGAGGTCTGGGGCAAGATTTTCGGCACGATCAGCACGCGGCAGAAGTTCCTCGACAAGCGGCTGGAACTGGCAAAGCACGAATGGGCACGTCTGAAGGCCAATGACAGCCTGGAATGCCGCAACTGCCATTCCGAAGCCGCCATGGACCTGTCACGGCAGGCACCGCGGGCCGCCGAGATCCATACCGAATACCTCTTGTCAGGCCAGGCAACCTGTATCGACTGCCACAAGGGGATCGCCCACGAACTGCCCGACATGACCGGCGTCGAGCCGGGATGGACTGCACCCGAAGAGCTTCAGGGCGAGAAATTGCCAGGCATCGGGTCCGGCGAAGAGGCGGCGCTGCGCGACTATCTTTTCAGGGAAAGCGCCAAGCAGGACATTGCGTCAAGGTAGCTGCCCGCGACGCCGCATGACCTGCTCCGCAGACCGGCACGAGCCGATCCGCTGACAGGCACGGGGACGGCATGGGGCCGATGCCGGGGCATCCTGACACGGAACTGTCGTGAAACTGTCAGGCATCTGTAGCAATCGCGAACTAACGGGATCGAGGTGGAGCGGCTTTCGTGCCGCCGTTCACCCAAACCGGATTTCACGGAAAACCGCCCAGGAGTTTGCCCATGCTTTCGCGCCGTTCGCTTCTCAAGTCCACCGTGGCCACAACGGCCTTTGTCGCTGCCCCCGCCATTCTCAGGGCGACCGATGCCCTGGCCTCTTCCGGTCAGGTCAATGTCTTTGCCTGGGGCGACTACATCCAGGCCAACCAGATCGAGAAGTTCGAAAAGGACACCGGCATCAAGATCAACCTCTCGACCTACGGCTCCAACGACGAGGCGGAACAGAAGCTCAAGGCCGCAGGCGGCAAGGGCTTTGACGTGATCTTCCCGTCGATCACCAACGGCAACAACTACTATCCCGACGGCCTGCTTTCGGAACTCGACGAGGGCAAGCTCGTCAACGCCGGCAACCTGATCCAGTCCATGGTCAACGATTCCGTCAAGCTGGGCGGCACCTATCGCGGCAAGCGCATGCTGATGCCGTTCAACTGGGGTACCGAGGCCATGACCTTCAACAGCGCCGACATGCCGATCGCCGATGGCGACGTGTCCTATGGCTCGCTCTGGATGCCGGAAGCCGCAGGAAAGTCGGCCTTCCGCCAGAAGTCGGTGATCATGGGTGTCGGCCTCTATCTCGATGCCAAGGGCGAGGTGAAGTCGAACCGCATGCTCGACGTCTACAAGTCCGAAGATGACGCCCGGCGCGTCTGGGACGCCTGCGCCCGTTTCGTCATCGACAACAAGGACAAGATCGCGGCCTTCTGGAACAATGCCACCGAAGCCACCAACGCCTTCAAGCAGGCCGGCGCAAAGATCGGCCAGACCTGGGACACGACCGGATTGCTGCTCAACCGCGAGGACGCGGCCTGGAAGTATCGCATGCCGAAGGAAGGCGGGATCACCTGGATGGATTCCGTCGGCGTTCCCTCCGGCGCCGCGAACATCGAGCAGGCCTATGCCTTCATCAACGCGCTGATGACACCGGAAATGGGTGGCATGATGTCGAAGAACACCGGCTACAACTCCGCCGTTGCCGGCGCCGCCGACTTTGCCGGCGACGAGTACAAGAAGCAGTTCAACGAGGTCTACAACGCGGAAAACCTCGCCAACCTCTGGTGGTGGCAGGCCGACACACCCTGGTTCGCCCCGCTGCGCCAGGAATATGTCGACAAGATCACCAACGCCTGACCGGCGAAGGCTCCCGGGAGGGCGTCCGCGCCCTCCCCTTTCACCGGCACGCGGAGATGCTCCATGCATGGACAGGATGTCACCCTGAACGGCGTCTCGATGCGCTATCCAAACGGATTTGTTGCCGTGGAACCAACGGACCTGACCATCCGGGCCGGTGAGTTCTTTTCCATTCTCGGCCCTTCGGGTTGTGGCAAGACCACGATCCTGCGGATGATTTCGGGCTTTCTCGATCCGACCACGGGATCGGTTGCAATCGGTGGCAGGCCGATGGAGGGCATCGGCCCGAACCATCGCCCCACGGCACTGATCTTCCAGAACCTCGCCCTGTTCCCGCTCATGACCGTCCGGGAAAACGTCGCCTTCGGTCTCGAAGCCCGGGGCATGGCGAAAGCCGAACGCCGGCGGCGCGCTGACGAACTCCTTTCCCTCGTTGCCCTCGACGGCCAGGGCGGCAAGAGGCCGGGCGAGCTGTCCGGCGGCCAGCGCCAGCGCGTCGCCGTGGCGCGAGCGCTTGCCGTCGAACCCGCGGTCCTGCTTCTCGACGAACCGCTTTCCGCGCTCGATCTGAAGCTGCGCCAGCACATGCGCGCGGAACTCAAGGACATCCAGCGCAAGACCGGCGTCACCTTCATCTACATCACCCACGACCAGGGCGAGGCGCTGACCATGTCGGACCGTGTCGCCGTGATGAACCGGGGACGCATCGAGCAGGTCGGCGATGCCGATGAAATCTACAACGCCCCCTCGACCGCCTTCGCGGCCACCTTCGTCGGCGAACAGAACCGCTTCTCCGGCACCGTCGTCGAAACCGACAGTGAAACGGCCCTGATCGAGACGCCGCTCGGACGGCTGTCCGGCATCAACAGGCACGGCCTCAAGCGCGGCGACAACGCCCATTTGTTCATACGCCCGGAACGCATGGCGGTGGCGCTGAACGGTGCGGCCGCCGGCCTCGATAACCGGGTGGAAGCACAACTGGAACGCCGCGACCTTGAAGGGCCTTTCCTGAACCTCCTGATGCGCGCCGGCGGCCATCCCGTCACGCTGCACGTCACCAACGCAGGTGACGGTCCGGCGCTGGCGCCCGGCCAGCCGGTGCCCGTCGGCTTCCGCCGCAAGGACGCGATCGTCCTGCGCGCCGAGGACTGAGCAATGGACGGGCTCTATCGCAGTTTCGGCCGCCCCTTGACCTTTGGCCTGTTCGTGACCGTCGCACTCTGGCTTTTCGGGCTGATCCTGCTGCCGCAGCTTTCCATGATCCAGCGTGCATTCCAGGTGGAAGACCGCGGTGGCGTTTCGGCGCAGCTTTCCGTCGAGATCGAAAAGCTCTATGTCCGGCAATTCGAGATCGACCAGCAATTGAGGGCGATCGAGCAGCCGGCTGCCGCGCAGCCCACGGCCCCCTCGCCGTTCGCCCCGTCGGTTGGTGGCGCGCCCGCCGCGCCGTCACCCAACGATCCCTTTGCCGGCCTGTCCGCCGGCAAGGCGCCTGCGGCCGATCCTGTCGAAACGGAGAAGAAACGGCAGGCGCTGATCGCCGAGCGTGCCGATGTCGTGGCGCGGATCGGAGAACTGGAAGCCCGGGAATCGGGGCCCGCCGCGGTCGACCTGCGCTATTCCCTGGAAAACTTCACCTCCATGACGGCTGTGCATTTCCAGATCTTCATTGCCACCCTCTTCTATGCGCTCTGCGTGACCGTCCTGGCCTTTCTGGTGTGCTATCCGGTTGCCTATGCCGTGGCGATGGCCGGCACGCCGGACCGGGCGGCGTTGCTCCTGCTGGCTCTCGTCATCCCCTATGCCATCAACGAGTTGCTGCGCATCTTCGCCTGGGTGATGATCCTGGAGCGCCAGGGCCTGATCAATTCCGTGCTCGACTGGCTGGGCATCATCGATTTCGCCGCCGGTGAAGGTTTCCGCTTCGTCGCTTCCAATGGCGCGGTCTTTGCCGTCATGGTCTACGCCTATGTCCTGTTCATGGTGTTTCCGATCTACAACACCGTCGAGACACTGGACCGCAACCAGATCGAGGCGGCCCGTGACCTCGGTGCCTCCACCTGGCGCATCCATACTCGCATCGTCATCCCGCATGCCAAGCCCGGCATCGCTGTCGGCGCCATCATGACATTCATGCTGTCGGCCGGTTCCATTGCGGTCCCTGAAATCGTGGGTCGCGGCATGCATCCGGACTGGTTCAGCCAGGTGATCTACCGCCGGTTCTTCGAAGCCGACAGCTGGAACGAGGGCGCGGCCTATTCGCTGTCGCTGCTCGCCGCCTGCATGGTTTTCATTCTCGCCGTCATGGCCGTTTTCAAGGTCGGTATTCGCGACATCGCCAGGTAGGGCTGGCCTGACACGGGAGGCAAATCCATGACCGACCAGACTGCGGCGATTCCCGCCCTGGCGCCCTTGCGGAAGGGGCGTGGCACGGTCGATTGGGGCGAGGTAATTCTCAACGGCTACCTGCTCCTGTTCTTCGCGTGGATGTTCCTGCCGCTGATCCTGATGGTGCTGGCTGCGTTCAACGCCAACCCGACGCCTTCGGCCACGGAATGGCAGGGGTTCACGCTGGAGTGGTTCGCAAGGCTTCCGCAGGACGAGCGCTTCATGCAGGGCCTGGCGCATTCGCTGATCATCGCCGCGGGCGTCATTGCCACCGCCATCCCGATGGGACTGGCCGGGGCTCTCATTCTCTCCCGCATGCAATCGCGCGCCAACACCTTCCTCTACACCCTGCTCGTGTCGCCCGTACTGACCCCCGGCATCGTTCTGGGCGCGACGACCATGATTTTCTGGCGCGACCTTTTCGGCGTGCAGGCCGGGCTGTTCACCACGATCATGGCGCAGGCCGCCTTCATTGCCGCTTATTGCATGCTCATGTTCATGGCCCGCCTGCAGCGCCAGGACCGTGTCCTCGAAGAGGCCGCGCTCGATCTCGGCGCCTCGCCCTTCTTCGCCTTCAGGCGCGTTACCCTGCCCTTTCTCATGCCGACGGTGCTGACGGCCGCCTTCATCGCCTTTCTGCAATCGATCGAGAACTACAACACGACCTTTTTCGCCATTGGCGGCTCCTGGACGCTCGTGACCGAAATCGGCAGCCGCATGCGGTTCGGCCTGTCGCCGATGATCAATGCCATTGGCGTCATCTTCATCGCCATCACCGTCATCGTTGCGGTTACCCACACGCTGGTGATACGAAAACGCAAATGAAGATCACCCTGACCTGCCTGCCCGGCTACGAGGACCACCTTCGCAGACCTTGCGCGGCCGCCGGGGCGCTGCCGTCATGGGTCAGGGCCTTGCCTGCGAAGGCCCGAAGCACCGTGCTGGATGGCGGTGAGGTGCGAACCGTCAAGCAATGCCCGCCCTTTCTGGACGCCATGCGTAGCGGGATCCTGTTTCCGCTGGCCTGCGATGTCCATGTCCGCAACGGCGTTTTCGAGTGGGATTGGGACCTCCCCCTGCATCCCCTGGCGCGCATGACGCGCTCTCCCTTGGGTTTCCATGCACCGGAACAGGCCGCCGGCGTACCCGGCGTCGATCCACTGTCCTTCGCCGTCAAGTTCAACAATTTCTGGACCGTGGGCCTGCCGGAGGGATGGTCCATGCTGTTCGTCCATCCTGTGAACAGGCTCGACCTGCCCTACCGCACGCTGTCCGGTCTGGTTGATAGCGACCACTGGCGCGACGGTTTCGTCCACTTCCCCGCCTTGTGGACCGAACCGGATTTCGAGGGCTTGCTGCCGGCAGGCACGCCGGTGGCACAGGGATTTCCCGTGCGCCGCGAAACGCTGGAACTGGATTTCCAGACCATGGATGATGCGGCGCTTTCCCGCCATCTCGAAGTCCAGGACGGCCTTCAGGCGGAACCGGGGCTTTACCGCAAGGCTTACCGCGCCACGCGCGGCTGACCGGGCCTGAGCGCGAACCGCCCGCGCGCGCCCTGTGTCATGACCTTCAGGCGCAGCGCCGCATTCTCGGGACCTGGACCCAGGTCCTCCAGTACTGCTTCACAACCGTCCAGATCGCCTGTCTCACGAAGGGCCGTGGCCAGCGCGGCGGCGGTGTCCGAAGTTCCCGTCTTTTCCTGCGCGGCCCTGAGATGGTCCAGCGCCTCGCCGGCGCGGCCGAGGCGCAGCAGGCACTGGCCGAGGTTGAGCCGCGCATCGCCATCGCCCGGCTGGTTCTCCAGATGGGCCGCGAAACCTGCAGCTGCCTCCTGGAACAGGCCCTTGTCCATCTGCGCGCATGCCAGTTCAAACCGGGCATTGGAATGACCGGGATCGCAAGCCAGCGCCCGCGCCAGGCTGTCGATGCGTTCTTCGTGCCGGCCAAGTTCCTTGAGAACAAGCGCCCGATTGTAGAGGACGCCCGCATGATCGGGCATGATGACCAGCAGTCCATCGCAGGCTTCCAGCGCCTCCGGCCAGTTGCCCTGTCCCACCGCCCTGGCGAAATCGCCCGCGAGCTTCTGAAGTGATGCTGTCATGTTGACCGTTGCCAGTTTCGCAAAGCCATGTCTTGTCACGGGAATGATAAGCAAGACGGCTAGAGGACGGCAATTGCAATCCCGAGGGGCGCGTGATGAAAATCGTCCATATCTCCGACATCCACATCAACCCGGAACCGATCCTGGGACTCGATCCGCTGGAGAACTTCCGCAAATGCCTTGCCCATGTCGAGCGCTTCCAGGGCGACGCCGACCGGGTGATCATCACGGGTGACCTGACTCACCACGGCCGTCCGGAAAGCTATGAACTGCTCCGGTCCATGCTGGCCGGCAGCAGCCTGACAGGGGAACGCGCACCGCGCCTCCTGATCGGAAACCATGACAATCGCGCCAACTTCCGCGCCGCCTTTCCCGATACACCGGCAGATGAAGCGGGATTCGTTCAATGGACGGACGAGACCCCCGAGGGCGATTTCATCTACATGGATACAGTTCTCCAGGGTGAGCACGCGGGCAGCTATTGCGAGACGCGCCGCCTCTGGCTTGAGGAACAACTGTTGAGTGCCCGGAACAGGGGCGTCGGTGCCTATCTCTTCATGCACCACAATCCGACCAGGGTTCATGTCGCCAATGCAGACCTGATAGGCATCCGGGAGGAAGAGGACCTGAAGTCCTTGCTGCGAAGGCATCGCGATACGGTGCGCCACATGTTTTTCGGACATTGCCACTACACGCTGAGCGGAACGGCGGCCGGCATCCCGTTTTCCGCGCCGCGCTCGACCAACCATACCTGCTGGCCGGACTTCTCAGGCGATGCCCGGCGCATGGGCTATGGCGAGTTGCAGCCCAATTACAATGTCTGCTTCATTCGCGGCGAGGACGTGGTCGTCCATTCCATCGACTTCCTGGACGAGGAAAAGGTGAAATGGGAGGTCACCGGCGAGGATGGCTGGATCACCGATCCCGGCGGCATTGCGGTTGCAGGCTGACTCGTTCAGCCGCCAACCTTCAATGAAACCCGGTCGGCGGCAAAGCGGGCGAGCGAATACTGGATCGGCTTCCCATCCGGGTCGATATTGATGGCGGTGGTCACGAACACGATGGCGCCCGGCGCAAGCTTCAGGACATGCAGGTCTTCCGGGCTGGCATGGCTGGCATCGATCAGCGTTTCGCGACGGGTATAGTCGTCCACGCCGGCTTCCCGCAGCGCCCGCGTGATGGACCCGTGCGCCATGATCGCCTCGCCGATACCGGCAAAACGGCGCGCGTCGAACCAGTGCGTCGCGCAGGTGATCGGTTCGCCATCGGCATCGCCAACGGTTTCCACGCGTATGACACGGCTTGCCGGCGGCAAGGCCAGTGCGCGTGCCGCGGCTGCCGGTGCCGTCTCCTCCCGGTGTCCGGCGATGCGCGTCCTGGCCTGCGGCGTCTGACCGTCGAGCGCGGCAGAAAACCGCGTCCGAAGGCCGATCGGATAGGTGAAACGCTCCCGCCGGACTATGAAGGTTCCGCGGCCCTGCTCCGTCCGCACGATGCCTTCGGAGGCGAGCGCCGAAAGTGCCGCGCGAATCGTATGCCGGTTGACCGAGAACGCGGCCGCGAGTTCCGCTTCCGTGGGAAGCTTTCCATCCACATGAAGCGTGCTGTCGGCGATCTCGGCACGCAACCGGTCTGAAATCTGACGCCAGAGGGCAACGCCCTTCTGTCTCGGCATCCGGGCTGTGTCTGGCTGCATCGGTCGTCCTCTCCTGCCGCCGGCTGAGCGGCCTGTCACACCGCCGTCATGCCGCCGATCTATCCGTTTTTTATATTATCTACTTGTCTAAACAAATAGACAAAAAGGCGGGAAGCATGACATTGACCGAACAGCAGAACGCGCGCAGGGCCCGAATGGGTCTTCTCGCCCGCAGTTCCGCTCGCCAGCTTGTCGAGCTTTGGGTCAAGCTCGGCGAGGAACCGGAGCACAGCCTGCTGCGCGGGCCTGAAACCGGCTCCATTACCTTGCGCGGGCGAATGGGCGGCGGCGGGGCACCGTTCAATCTCGGCGAAGCGACGGTCACCCGGGCGGCGGTCGGCTTGGCGGACGGAACCGTTGGCCATGCCATGGTGCTTGGCCGCGACCTGGAAAAGGCGCGCATCGCCGCGCTGGTCGATGCGCTGTGCCAGGACGAACGCGAGTTGGAACGGATCGAAGGCGGACTTCTCACGCCGCTGCGCGTCGCGGAGGCCGACTGCGAAAGGGTCCGGCGTGAACAGACTGCCGCGACGAAGGTCGATTTCTTCACCGTGGTGCGGGGCGAGGATTGATGAACGCTGACATGCAAGCCTATGCCGGCGGCTTCACCGACGCGGCCCGGCAGTCGCAGGCTGTTTTCCGGCGCCTGCTCGATGCGATGGCGCAGCCCGGTACGCTGCGCACGATGGACCCTGAGGTCGTCGCTCCCGCTCCGGTCAACGCCGCTTCGGCCGCTGTGCTTCTGACGCTGGCGGATGCCGACGTTACCGTTTGGCTCGGCGACGACCTCTGCGGCAACGATGCGTTGAAGGCATGGATCGCGTTTCACTGCGGATCACGCGCCGTTTCCGGGGAACGGGAAGCCGATTTCGTGCTGTGTTGCGACCCTCTTGTCCTGCCGGAACTCAGGCACTTCCGGGCGGGGACGCAGGACTACCCCGACCGCTCCGCGACGATCGTCCTGGACGCCGGCGTTCTCAGCGCTACCGCCCGCGACGGGCTTGCCGGTCTGCGGCTGGAAGGTCCCGGCATTGCCGCCACCAACGAACTTCATGCCAGGACCCTTCCCAAGGGCTTTCTTGGCCAATGGCAGGCCAATGGCGCGCTGTTCCCGCGTGGCATCGACATGATCCTGACAGGGATCGACGCCGCGAGCGGCAAACCCGTGATTGCCTGCCTGCCGCGTACTGTCCGCATTTCCGGGACGGGAGGCTGAAGCATGTATGTCGCTGTCAAGGGTGGCGAAAAGGCCATCGACAATGCCCACCGTCTTCTGGCCGACCGGCGCCGCGGCGACCGCTCGGTCCCCGCGCTGACGCTGGAGCAGATCAGCGAGCAACTGGCCCTTTCGGTCGACCGCGTGATGGGCGAAGGCTCGCTTTACGATCGCCGGCTTGCAGCACTGGCGATCAAGCAGTCGCGCGGCGACCTGATCGAGGCGATCTTCCTCATCCGCGCCTTCCGGACCACCCTTCCCCGCTTCGGCTACAGCCTGCCGGTCGACACGGGCACCATGCTACTGGAGCGGCGCATCTCGGCCTGTTTCAAGGACTTGCCTGGCGGACAATTGCTCGGTCCGACCTTCGACTACACACATCGCCTGCTTGATCCGGACCTTGCCGGCGACGGGCCTGTCGATGAAGGCGTCCGCGGCGATGCCGACACCGGAGCAGCACCCCGCGTGACCGACCTGCTGGCCAGGGGCAGCCTGATCGAGGACGACGGCGAAAGCGACCCGGAGCACCAGCCCGGGGACCTCACGCGCAATCCGGTGGAATTCCCGATGGAACGTGACACCCGGCTGCAGGCGCTTGCCCGCGGCGACGAGGGCTTCCTGCTCGCGCTCGGTTATTCCACGCAGCGCGGCTATGCCCGCAGCCATCCCTTTGTCGGCGAAATCCGCATCGGCGAGGTGGATGTGGAGATAGAGATCCCGGAACTGGGTTTTTCCGTCCCGGCCGGCCGCGTGCAGGTCACCGAATGCCAACTGGTCAACCAGTTCAAGGGTTCTGCCAGCGTACCGCCGCAATTCACCCGCGGCTACGGTCTCGTCTTCGGCCAGGCCGAGCGCAAGGCCATGTCCATGGCCCTTTGCGACAGGGCGCTGCGGGCCGGCGAATATGGCGAGGATGTCGTCGCGCCGGCGCAGGACGAGGAATTTGTCATTTCCCATTGCGACAACGTGCAGGCGACCGGCTTCGTCGAGCATCTGAAACTGCCGCACTATGTCGATTTCCAGGCCGAACTCGACCTGATCCGGCGCATGCGCGCCAGCCACGGCGGCGCCCCCGTGAAGACAGACGACGGACAGGAGGCGGCCGAATGACCAACGAGCACGGCGTCATCGCCCAGTACAACTTCGCCTACCTTGATGAACAGACCAAGCGGATGATCCGCCGCGCCATTCTCAAGGCGGTTGCCATTCCGGGCTACCAGGTTCCCTTCGCCAGCCGCGAGATGCCCATGCCGTATGGCTGGGGCACCGGCGGTGTCCAGGTGACCGCATCGATCATCGGGGAAGACGATTGCCTGAAAGTGATCGACCAGGGCGCCGATGACACGACGAACGCGGTCTCGATCCGTAAGTTCTTCGAAAAGACGGCCGGAATGGCGCCTACGACGAAAACGGCGGAGGCGACGATCATCCAGACCCGGCACCGCATCCCCGAGACGCCGCTAAGCCAAGGACAGATCCTTGTCTACCAGGTGCCGATCCCCGAACCGCTGCGCTTCCTGGAGCCGCGGGAAACCGAGACACGGAAGATGCATGCGCTGGAGGAATACGGCCTCATGCACGTCAAGCTCTACGAGGACATCGCGCGCAACGGCCATATCGCCACCACGTATGCCTATCCCGTCAAGGTCGAGGGCCGCTACGTCATGGACCCGTCGCCGACGCCGAAATTCGACAATCCCAAGATGAACAATTCGCCCGCGCTGCAGCTTTTCGGCGCCGGGCGCGAGAAACGCATCTACGCCATCCCGCCCTACACACAGGTCGTCAGCCTCGATTTCGAGGATCATCCCTTCACGGTTCAGACATTCGACGAACCCTGCGCGCTTTGCGGGTCACGCGGTGTCTATCTCGACGAGGTCATTCTCGACGACCAGGGAGGGCGCATGTTCGTCTGTTCCGATACGGATCACTGCGAAGGCAAGCGTTCAGCCACAGGGAACACTCATGCCGAGGCCGCACAATGACGGCCAACAACGCCCTCTCCACCCGGCATCTTGCCAATGTGGACGCCGAACCGCTTCTCTCCGTTCGCTCCGTATCGAAATCCTACGGTACGCGGACCGGCTGCCGGGACATCTCCTTCGACCTGTGGCCCGGCGAAGTGCTCGCCATAGCCGGCGAATCCGGCTCCGGGAAGACAACGCTGCTGAACTGCATTTCCGCGCGCCTGCCGCTGTCCGGCGGCCACGTGCTCTACCGCATGCGCGATGGCGTCATGGCCGATCTGGCGGACATGGAGGAAGCCGACCTGCGGATGCTGATGCGCACAGACTGGGGCTTTGTGCACCAGANCCCCGCCGATGGCCTGCGCATGACGGTTTCGGCCGGTGCCAATGTCGGCGAGCGCCTGATGGCTGTTGGCAACCGGCACTATGGCAATATCCGCAAGGAGGCGCTTACCTGGCTTGAAAGGGTGGAGATCGGCGCCGACCGCATCGACGACCAGCCGCGCGCCTTTTCCGGCGGCATGCGCCAGCGCCTGCAGATCGCCCGCAACCTGGTCACCGCACCGCGCCTTGTCTTCATGGACGAACCGACAGGCGGCCTCGACGTGTCCGTACAGGCACGCCTGCTCGACCTCTTGCGGGGACTGGTTGCCGATCTCGGGCTCGCCGCCATCATCGTCACCCATGACCTTGCCGTGGCGCGCCTGCTTTCCGACCGGTTGATGATCATGAAGGACGGCGCCGTTGTGGAACACGGTCTGACCGACCGCGTGCTGGATGATCCGCAGGCCCCCTATACCCAGCTTCTCGTCTCTTCAATCCTGCAGGTCTGACACCATGACGGTCATGCTCGAAGCCATCGATCTCGCAAAGAGTTTCACCATGCATCTGCGGCGCGGCGTGGTGCTCCCGGTCATCGCGGGTGCATCCTTCCGCGTTCATGCCGGCCAATGCGCCGTTCTGGGCGGACCTTCGGGCGCAGGCAAGAGCTCGATCCTGAAAATGGCCTATGGCAACTATGCAGCCGGGGCCGGACAGATTCTCCTGACGACGCCGAATGGCCGCATCGACCTTGTGAGCGCATCGCCAAGGCAAGTGGTGGCGCTCAGGAAGTCGACGATCGGTTATGTCAGCCAGTTCCTTTCCGTCGTTCCGCGCGTCTCCTGTCTCGACATCGTGGCCGAACCCCTGGCCGCGCGAACGGGTGTCCGGGACAGCGCCCGCAAGAAGGCCGCCCGGCTGCTCGAACAACTCAACCTCGCACCGCAACTCTGGGATCTTCCGCCGGCCACGTTTTCCGGTGGCGAACAACAGCGCGTCAATATCGCCCGAGGCTTCATCACCGACCATCCTGTCCTGCTGCTCGACGAGCCGACCGCATCCCTGGACGCAGTCAATCGGGACGTTGTCATCGACATGATCGAGGAGAAGAAGCGCCAAGGCGTGGCGCTGCTGGGCATTTTCCATGACGAGCAGGTTCGCGAGCGGGTCGCCGACACGATTGTCGACGTCAGCGGCTTCCGGCCAGGGCAAACGGCGGCCTGACCGATGACGCGCCTTTCGCCTTCGCCGCTCATACACCCCACCGCAGAGGTTGCCGGCTCGACGCTGGGACGGTTCACCGAGGTGGCGGAACGCTGCCGCATTCAGGATACGGTGCTCGGCGACTATTCCTACATCATGCAGGACGGAAACGTCTGGTGCGCCGAAATCGGAAAGTTTGCCAACATCGCGGCCAGTGTGCGCATCAATGCGACCAATCATCCGGTCTGGCGCGCAAGCCTGCATCATTTCACCTACCGCGCCGGCGACTACTGGTCCGATGCCGCCGATGAGGCGGAATTCTTCGAATGGCGGCGCGAGCACATGGTGACGATCGGACACGACGTCTGGATCGGGCACGGCGCGACCATCCTGCCCGGCGTAACCGTGGGCAACGGGGCGGTGATCGGCGCGGGTGCCGTGGTTTCGAAGAATGTCGAACCCTACACGATTGTCGGCGGCGTGCCTGCCCGGCCGATCCGCGCACGGTTTGCACAAGGCATGGGCGAACGCATGGACCGGCTGGCGTGGTGGGACTGGGACCATGACTGCCTGGGCGCCGCGCTCCACGATTTCCGAACGCTCGATGCAGCGGCTTTTCTCGACAAGTACGAAGCCCCGTGAACCGCCGGAACAGCGCTGTGCACTGTCACCGAACTGTCACCGATGCGACATGGACGCTTCACACAAGCGCGATAGCGAAATCATGAACTCTAAATAATCTGCCGCTTGTGGACGGGATGGAACATGCTTGAACTCACAGATGTGNCCCGCCGCTTCGGGGCCAACACTGCGGTCGATTCCGTCACGCTCTCCATCCCCCAGGGCCAGATGGTCGGCATCATAGGCCGGTCCGGCGCCGGCAAGTCGACATTGCTGCGCATGATCAACCGTCTCATCGGCGTGTCGGAGGGCGTCATCCGCTTCGAGGGGACGGAAGTTTCCGCCCTGCGCGGCGGCGCGCTTCGCAGTTGGCAGCGCGATTGCGCCATGATCTTCCAGCAGTTCAATCTCGTGCCGCGACTCGATGTCGTGGCCAACGTGCTGCACGGAACCTTGAACCGCCGCTCGACGATCAGCACGCTGTTCAACATCTATCCGCGCGAGGACATCCTGCGGGCGGTGGATATCCTGGAAAGCCTCGGCGTCAGCGAGAATGCGCTGAAACGGGCCGAAGCCCTTTCGGGCGGCCAGCAACAGCGCGTCGCAATCGCCCGGGCGCTCATGCAGGCGCCCAAGATGATCCTGGCCGACGAGCCCATCGCCTCGCTCGACCCGCTCAATGCGAAGATCGTCATGGATGCGCTGGCCGGCATCAACCGCGATCACGGCCTCACCGTCATCACGAACCTCCATACGCTCGACACCGCTCGCGCCTATTGCGAGCGGATCATCGGCATGGCGGCCGGAAAGGTCGTGTTCGACGGTGCTGCCAGCGAACTGACCACCGACGCGGTGCGGATGATCTACGGCGTCGCCGACGGCGAACTGTCGGAAGACATGACCTCGACCGCCCTGGAGGGGGCGGCTGCAAGATCTGAAGGAATTCCGCAAGCCGCCAGCCGGCGGATGCTGGAAACCGGTGCCGTCACCCCTGCCTGAGAACGGACCGGAAGTTGAGAAACGGGCCGGATGGACCGGCTTCAACCAGGAGAACTCGCATGTTCAGGAAAGCCCTTCTCGCTGCAGCCTCGCTGGCAGCCATCGCATTTGCCGCTCCGGCTTCGGCCGAAGACATCAAGGAATTCCGCATCGGCGTGCTTGGCGGTGAAAACGCCCAGGACCGCCTCACGTCCAACGAATGCGTCCGCGCCTATGTGCAGGACCTGCTCGGCGTCGAAACGAAGATCTTCACCCCGGCCGACTATGACGGCGTCATCCAGGGGCTTCTGGGCGGCACCATCGACATGGCCTGGCTCGGCGCGTCCGCCTATGCCAAGACCTACCTGACCAATCCGGACGCCGTGGACGTGGTCCTCGTCAAGACCAATCTCGACGGCTCCTACGCCTATCACTCCATCGGTTTTGCCCGCAAGGACAGCGGCATTGCCGCGCTTGCGGACGTCAAGGGCAAGAAGTTCGGTTTCGGCGATCCGAATTCCACCTCCGGTTACCTGATCCCCTCCATCGAGATTCCGCGCGAAACGGGGGCGACGATGGAAAGCGGCGCCTATTTCGGCGAAGTCGTGTTCACCGGCGGTCACGAGCAGACCATCGTCGCGGTGAAGAACGGCGACATCGATGCCGGCGTGACCTGGGCCGATGGCCAGGGCAACTGGGAAGACGGCTACAATTCCGGTGCGCTCCGCAAGGCTGTCGATGCCGGCCTGGTCGACATGAATGACCTGGTCGAGATCTGGAAGTCCAAGCCGATCCCGGAAGGCCCGATCGTCCTGCGCCGTTCGCTGCCGGCCGACGTCAAGACCAGGGTCACCGACTTCCTGAAGGGTCTGCATGCCCAGGACGCCCAGTGCGCCTACAACATGGCGGCCGGTGAAACCGCAGGCTTCCAGCCGATCACCCATGAAGCCTATGAGACCATCATCGAGGTCCGCAAGGCCAAGGGCAGCTGATCCCTCTTGAACCCCCGGTGGCGGGCATCCGCGACGGATGACCGCCACCAGCCTGTCCGGGACATCCATGACCAGATCCGTCACCACTGCGCCAGTTCCCCCGGTCGGACACGCCTACCTGGAGCAGGCGCGCCGCAAGCAGCTTTATAGCGCGATCATCGTCATGGTGTTCGCGCTGCTGATGATTTCCGGCTTCCAACTGGCCGACAGCCGCAACGCCGGCGGTTTCTGGGACGGCATCCACCGTTTCTTCGAATTTCCCGGCGAAGTTCTTGCCGAAGGCATGGAAAAGGCGGCCAACCTGCCGGGCCTGTTCCTGCAATTCCTTCCCTCGCTGGTCGAGACGATCAACATAGCAGCCGTGTCGACACTGGTCGGCGGACTGGGTGCTGTGGTGCTATCGCTCTTGGCAACACGCGGCCTTGCCGCCTACCCCGCTCTCATCCCGGCGGTCCGGCGCATGATGGATATCATGCGTGCGCTACCGGAGATCGTGATCGCGCTCATCCTCATCTTCATCATCGGCGGTGGCCCCATCCCGGCGGTCATCGCGATCGCCTTCCATACCGTGGGCGCGCTCGGCAAGCTGTTCTCGGAGGTCAACGAGAACGCGGACCTCAAGCCGGTCGAGGGCCTGACCTCAGTGGGCGCCAACTGGACCCAGCGCATGTGGCTCGGTGTCGTGCCGCAGGTCAGCCCGAACTGGCTGTCCTATGCCCTGCTGCGCCTCGAGATCAACGTGCGCGCATCCGCCATCCTCGGCTTCGTCGGGTCCGGCGGCATCGGTTACGACCTGAAGATCGCGATGCAATGGGGCACCGGCCGCTATGACGAGGTCGTGGCGATCTTCATTCTCCTCTTCCTTGCGATCGTCGCGATCGACCAGCTGTCCGGCCGTCTGCGCGCGCGCCTCGTCCACGGAGCCTGAACCATGTCGATGGATGCCGTGCTCGACCGCCCCTCGCGAAAATCCGTCCGGCTGGGCGAGACCGTGAACCGGTCCTTTCGCAGGCGCAAGCTGGCGGCCATGTCGGCCCCCGTCGTCGTTCTCGCCTATCTCGTCTATGTATTCTTCGCCTTCGACATTGCCGGCGTCATGGCGAAGGCACGTCTCGACAATGTCGGCATCCTCTTGTCGGATTTCATTTCCTACAAGACCCATGTCACCAGGGACAACCGCAACGGCACGTTCTCCGTCGCCATCGAGGGAGAGGCGAAGGGCGTCTATCCTGACGGTGTCTATCCGGACTGGATCCGGGTCGATGGCGCCGATGTCGACATTGGCCTTCCGCAGGGCCAGACTGTCCGATACCGGGGCGAAACGGTCGTCTACGAACGGCCTGGCCATGGCGTGGTCGAAATCCGGCGCGACGGCCGCAGGATCGTCGTGACAACGCCAGACGGCAGCTCCCCGGAATGGATCAATGCTTCTTCGACACGCGCGACCCTGACGGTCCCGGGCGGCCGGATCNCCGTCACGAACGCACGCACGGACACATTCCGCTACAGCTATGGCTGGGAACTCTTCTTCTTCACGCTCGACAGCCCGTTCTCCGGCAAGGGCATACCGGAACTGTTCACGCTCGCCGTTTCCGGCGAGCGCATTGACCCCGCGCGCAGCAATGCCGGGTACATGGTGTCGGAATTTCTTGAAAACCGCATGTGGCGTCATGCGGATGTCTACTGGGCCCTGTTCGAGACATTGCTCATGGCCTTCCTGGGCACGATGAGCGCGGCGCTGATCGCCCTGCCGCTCGCCTTCATGGCCGCATCCAACTTCGCGCCTGCCCGGTCCATCCGCTTCCTGCTGCGCCGTCTTTTCGATTTCGTGCGCGGCGTCGACGGGCTGATCTGGACGATCATTCTCAGCCGCGCCTTCGGACCCGGACCCCTGACCGGCGCGCTCGCCATCCTGATGACCGACACGGGTTCCTTCGGAAAGATGTTTTCCGAGGCCCTGGAAAACGTCGATGACCGCCAGATCGAAGGGGTCCGTTCCACCGGGGCGAATGCCATGCAGCGGGCGCGTTTCGGTGTCCTGCCGCAGGTCACACCGGTCTTCCTGAGCCAGGTGCTCTACTATTTCGAATCCAACACGCGCAGCGCCACCGTCATNGGCGCAATCGTCGGTGGCGGCATCGGCTTGCTCCTGACGCAGGCAATCGCCACGCAGAAGGACTGGGAAGAAGTCTCCTACTACATCATTCTCGTCATTCTGCTGGTGATGGCCATGGACACGCTGTCGGGTTGGCTGCGGCTGAAGCTGATCGGCCGGGGCACGCGATGAAGGCGATGCATCGTCAGGCTGTCATGCAAATCGACTATCCGGGCGGGAAACCGGAAGGAGCATGACGATGCGTTACGCGATCTATTTCACGCCTCCCACAGGACATCCGCTGACCGTGGCCGCCTCCGGATGGCTCGGCCGCGATGCATTCACGGGTGAACCCGTTGCACAGACCGGCCACGCCGGCCTTGAACGCGCCGAAATCGCCTTCATGACCGCTGCGCCGCGGCGATACGGGTTTCATGGCACCATCGTGGCCCCGTTCCAGCTTGCGCCGGGGCTGGACGCCAGCGCGATCGAGGCATCGCTTGACGGCTTTTGCGCGCAATACGAGGCCTTCGACATCCCGGAACTGGCACTGGGCCGCATCGGGCGCTTTTTCGCACTGGTTCCGTCAAGTCCGGTCGATGCACTCAATGCGATGGAAAGCGCCGCCGTCGAGCACTTTCATCCGTTGATGGCCCCGCTCAGCGAGATCGACATCGCGCGGCGCGATCCGGACCAGCTCACGGCAAGGCAGCGAAAGAATCTCCTGCAATGGGGATATCCCTATGTGCGCGAGGAATTCCGCTTTCACATGACCCTTACCGGACCCGTAGAGCCTGAAAAGCAGGAACGTGCGGAAACGGCGATCCGGAACCACTTCGGTCCCCGGATCGGAGAGGCTCTGACCGTCGGCGGACTGGCCCTGTTCGCTGAGAACGAACCCGGCGCGCCCTTCACCGTCCGTAGCCTGCATCGTTTCAGGCAACCAATTCCCTACCAGAAACCGGCGCTTTCCCATGTCTGAACAGGTCTTCACCAATGCCCGCCTCGTGCTTGAGGACGAAGTCATCGATGGCACGATCGTCATTCGCGACGGCCGGATCGCCTGTATCGACAACGGCCGGTCCGCAGGCGGCGAGGACCTGGGGGGCGACTATCTCCTCCCCGGCCTGATCGAATTGCATACCGATCATCTCGAAGCGCATTACTCGCCGCGCCCCGGCGTGCGCTGGAACGCGATCTCCGCCATCCAGGCGCATGACGCGCAGGTAGCGGCCTCCGGCATCACGACGGTCTTCGACTGCCTGCGCCTGGGGTCCGATGAAGAAGGCGGTTTTGCAAAGGGCGAGATGCGCCTCATTGCCGATGCGCTGGCGCAGGCGGCACGGGAAGACCGGCTTCGCGCGGACCATCGCATCCACTTGCGCTGCGAAGTCTCGGCGGCCGATGTCATCGAGCATTTCGAGGATTTCCGCACCGATCCCATGGTCGGCCTTGCCTCGCTCATGGATCATGCGCCAGGCCAGCGCCAGTTCCAGACCATGGATCAGTACGTGCTCTACTACAAGGAAAAGCGGGGCCTTTCCGATGAAGCCTTCGCCCACTTCGTCAAGCGGCGCCAGGACGCATCGGCGCGCTATGCCGCGCCGCATCGCCGTGAAATCGCGGATGCCTGCGCGGCGCGTGGCGTCACGATCGCCAGCCATGACGACGCCACGCTGGAACATGTCGAGGAAGCAAGAGCCTTCGGAGTCCGCCTGGCCGAGTTTCCGACGTCGCGCGAAGCCGCGGAAGCCAGTCATGCGGCTGGCATGTCGGTGCTGATGGGCGCGCCGAACGTCGTTCGTGGCAAATCGCATTCCGGCAACATATCCGCGCGTGCGCTCGCGGAAACAGGCGTTCTGGATGTCCTGTCCTCCGACTATGTTCCGGCAAGTCTGCTCCACGCGCCCTTCGTGCTGGCCGACAATGTGGGAGGCATGGACCTGGCCCGCGCCATCCGCCTTGTCACCGCGACCCCGGCCCGGACGGTCGGGCTGAACGATCGTGGTCGCATCGCGACCGGCTTGCGCGCCGATCTCGTCCGTGTGCGCAGAAGCGGTGACGTGCCTGTTGTCCGTTCGGTCTGGCGCGAGGGCCGGCGCGTCGCCTGATGGCGACGCCTTGATTGCGACGATCACGGGGCATTCTCTCGGGGTGGTGCGCTCGATCCTCGATTCTCACCACCTCAACAGGGATCCGGAACTTGCGCGAAGCGGCATCCGGAAGCTCGAAACGAGAACGGAATTCCCGAATGGCTTCNCGGACGGCCAAAACGGACCAACAGGAAAAGGTAAGAAAGTTCAATAAGATCAATGGTGGGTGATGTAGGGATCGAACCTACGACCCGCTGATTAAGAGTCAATTGGTATGCATTTCAACTTATTGATATATATAGGTAATTTTAGAAACAAAACCAAAATGTGCAACATTTTGTGCAAGGATTTACGTCTCATCTGTACCAGATTCGCCGCTTTGACTGTCCACAGATATCTGAAACAGGCCTTTTGATGAGCTCCTTTCCCAGCCGGTAAAGAACCCCATGGATTCAACGAGCTAGGGGCTATCGCCCCTCCGTATAGCCCTCCTTTTCTAGAAACGGAGGGGTCTTAGGCCCCGTTGACAAAAGGGATTCCCAATTCAGCGTGGTTCTGATTCAAGAATGCTTTTCGGGAGGCATTCTTGGCGCGCGGCGATCTGACAAACGAGGAATGGGCCATCATCGAACCGCTTTTGCCGTCCGAGCGCGGACGCTGGGCACGACCGGCCCAGGACAACCGTCGTTTTCTCAACGGCATGCTGCATGTTTTGCGGGTCGGCTGCCCGTGGCGCGACATGCATGAGCGATACGGCAAGTGGAACTCGGTCTATGTCCGGTTCCGCCGATGGGCCGAACAGGGCGTTTGGGACGCCATGCTGGAAACTCTTGTCGAGCTTGGCCTGACCGACGATTGGCAACACATGGTCGACAGCACCTCCGTCCGGGGCCATTCGCAGGCAGCCGGCGCAAAAGGGGGACTCACAAGGAGGGTTTTGGTCGAAGCCGCGGCGGCTTTACGAGCAAGATCCACGCCCGCGCAGACGGTCAAGGACGCCCTCTTGGCTTTGTCCTGACAGGCGGCGAGGCCTCCGACTACAATGCCTTCAAACCCTTGCTGGACATGCCGGTCAGCCGGCCAAGATTGATGTTGGCCGACAAAGGCTATGATGGCGACGCCGTCCGCGAAGCCTTGCTCCTTCAAGGCATCCTGCCGGTCATTCCGCCGAAATCGAACCGCAAGTCGCCCACGAAATGCGACTTCCGCGCCTACAAGGACCGCAACCGCATCGAGCGCATGTTCAACAGGCTCAAGCAGTTCCGTCGCATCGCCACCCGCTACGACAAGACCGCAAAGTCTTTCCTCGGCTTCCTATGCTTGGCTGCGGTGCGGCTCTGGTTGCCGTCTTTTGTCAACAGGACCTAG
>PAPF01000001.1 GCA_002708825.1 Phyllobacteriaceae bacterium
GCGTGATCTCCATGGCGGTTGCTGCCGCCGGTTGGGTGGGTTGAAGTCACCCGGAGATTACGCCACCTTCAAATTTCCACCACCTTCGCGACACGACCCGGCATCGCAATGTGCCAGAGTGATGTGCGTTGAACGTCACTGAGAGGAGAGAGCATCCATGAAGGAAATTAGCATTGTCGGCTTGGACCTGGCAAAGCGAGTGTTTCAGGTGCACGCCAGGGATCCGGGCTGGCTGCGGCATAGCAAACGCTGCGCTGCTGTGAGCACGGATCGTCGGCGTGTGAGGAGGTCAGCGAACGGTAAGGACAAAGATCGGTGAGAGTGGGTCTGGGAATGCATCCGGGTCAGTGAGCGACGAGCTCGCAGAACTGATTTGCACCAGGTCCGCGTAGCTCCATACCGGCCAGCGGTCGTATTCGTGCCGCAACGAAAGGCCTGATACATGACCGCACCCGATCACACGTCCAAATCGTTCGAAGAGAGCCTTGCATGAACGGCGGTATCCATAAATGTCTCCTAGAATGATTGGCAATTCAACAATTGCTGTTAGAAGCGGCCTCGCCAGCGTTCGGTCACATTGCGGTGAGCCGCTTCGTAGTTAGTGCGACGAAAGGGAAGAAAACTTTCGGCAGCAAGCCCAATGGCGTCGGATACTGTAACGTGATCGACCTCGCGGGACACATTTAAGTACTTGACACCTCTCTGGCTCATGCGGTCCGGTACGAACGGCAACAATCAAAACGAGTGCCAAACCGATTGTTTGGGATCCAATGGGCTCATGGGAGACATTCTTGATCGACACTAGAACAGACTGGAGCACTTCAACCATAGAGGGAACCGCGAAGCTGGCCGAATTCGCCTCGTCGCTGTCAATAGCTGATATCCCAACGCATGTAGTTGAGCGAGCGGTCGACCTTTATGTTGACTGGGCTGGATCCGCATTTTCCGGTGCACGTCATCGGGCAATCGTTGCGATCGATGATTTCGCAAAGGAAATGGGTCCCGATCAGGGGAGATCGGAAGTACTTATCTCAGGCCGCATGACGTCACCTTATTTTGCCGCTTTTGTGAATGCCGCCGCTTCGCATGTTTCCGAACAGGACGATGTCCATAATGGCTCCGTGTTTCATCCTGGTGCGGTCGTTTTTCCTGCTGGGCTAGCGATCGCGCAGCATTGCAATGCGAGCGGAACCGAATTTTTAACGGCGTGCGTTGCCGGATACGAAACCGGAATCCGCATCGGGGAATATCTCGGCCTTCCACACTACAAGATCTTTCATACGACTGGAACTGCAGGAGCGCTTGCTGCGGCTGCCGTGGCAGGACGTCTTCTCAAACTCGATTCCCAGCAGATGTTGAACGCTCTTGGCTCTGCCGGCACTCAGGCCGCAGGTCTTTGGGAGTTTCTTAAAGATGCGGCAGATTCCAAACAGCTTCATACTGCGAATGCTGCCGGCAATGGTGTGATTGCGGCAAGCCTTGCCGCCCGAGGTTTCACGGGTGCAAAACAAATCCTTGAAGGCGAAAAAGGAATGGCCGCTGGAATGTCTTCGAACTGTGCCCTGGAGAAGATCAGTACCGGGTTGGGTGTCAGATGGGGTCTTGCAGAGACGTCATTTAAGTATCATGCATCGTGCCGCCACACTCATCCTGCTGCAGATGCTCTTCTTGAGCTGATGCTGGAAAATTACTTGAACACCGAGGACATCGAGCATGTCACCGCGCATGTGCACCAGGCAGCACTTGATGTACTGGGCTCAGTCACCTTCCCAACCACTGTTCATCAGGCGAAGTTCTCTATGCCCGCAACGTTGGCATTGATTGCAATCCACCGGCGAGCCGGCATGGCCGAGTTCGACGGCATCCTTGAAAATGAACGGGCAAGGTCGTTCATGAACAGGATCGATATGGCTTTTGATCCCGAAGTGGAAAAGAAATACCCGGCATCCTGGATCGGAAAAGTATCTGTGACGCTAAAAGACGGGACAGTCCTAAGGCACCGCGTCGCAGAACCAAAAGGCGACCCTGGGAATACCCTGACGCGCGATGAGATTGAAGAAAAGGCGGGTCGTCTGGCAGAATATGGTGGAGTCCTGGACGCAGACAGGTGGGCGCAAGTTTCCCGTACTCTCTGGTCGGTCGCGTCAAGTGATGGGATCGGGCCACTTCTTGTCTGACACACCAGACTCATATCCATTCCGACAGACCAAAAAAATCCATCGGGTATGGTAACGGATGGCGCAATCAGCGACATGATTGGCCGCATCGCCGCGCCTTAGGGAGCAATCGATGATACAAAGCGCCATCTCGTCTCGATGCTGCGGCGTCGGACGGGCATCCCAGATGCCGGCTGCCGAAATCCTGATCCGGAAAAGCGCCGCGCCGCCTCCCGCATCGACATCCCATCTTCGATCGCAAACACCCGCCTCCGCGTTCATCGAAGATGCTCTAGAAAGCGTTGAACCCTGTCAGGTTTCGCCCGATGACCAGCTTCTGGATCTCGGTGGTGCCATCGGGGATCGGCATGATCTTTGCGTTTCGGAAATGGCGTTCCACGGGAAATTCCCGGGTGATGCCGTTGCCGCCATGGATCTGCACGGCCTTGCCGGCGATCTCGACGGCCATTTCCGTCGCATACCATTTCGCCATTGATGTCTGCGTATCGCAGCGCACACCTAGATCCAGCAGTTGCAGCCCGCGCTGGCAAAGAAGCCGCGCGGCATCCAGTTGAGTAGCCATGTCGGCCAGATACCCCTGTATCATTTGATGCCCGCCGATCGGCTTGCCGTGCTGTTCGCGCTCCTTGGCATAGGCGACCGCGCATTCCAACGCGGCCTGTGCGATGCCGACGCTGGTCAGCCCGACGAAGACGCGCGCGCTTTCGAACAATTTCAGGGTCTGGAACAGCCCGCCCCCGGCATTGCCCAGAACATGTGCCGAGGTGGTCTCGGCCCGGTCGAAGAACAGTTCGCAGGTGGAAGCGCCGACCAACCCCATCTTGCGCAGCTCACGGCTTTCATAACCACCCTTGTCGCGGTCGACGATGACCATGGAAATCCCGTCGTCGAGGTTGCAAACCACGATCGCGAAATCCGACTGGGCGCCGTTGGAGATCCACAGTTTCTGGCCGGTGACGAAGATCTTGTCGCCCTCGCGCTCGGCGCGCGTTTTCACCTCGCGCACGTTCGAGCCGACCGAGGGTTCGGAGATGCAGGTGGCGCAGATACGTTCACTGCGCAATAGCGGTTTGAGATAGGCCTCTTTCTGCGCCTTGTCCCCCAGCAGGTTGATCGCGAACACCGCGTGGCCCTGGATCAGCACGGCGATGGCCAGATCGGCCCAGATGCGGGCCAGTTCCTCGTAGAGGATGCCATAGGTCATCCGGTCGATCACGGCACCGCCATCGGCCTCGGGGATCAGCCCGCTGATCAGCCCGAATTCCTCGACCTTGGCGAACAGGCCCTTGAGGGTTTCCGCATTGGGGGGATAGCCCAGCTCTTCGTATTTCTCGGCCAGCGGCGCGAACTCGGACTCCGCCATCTTGCGGAAGTTCTCCAGCAGCATGCGCTGTTCGTCGGTATAGATTGCCTGTGCGGCGGCGATCACGTTTTCCATTGCAGTCTTCCTGTTTTAGCGGCCCAGAATAGTGACGCAGGCCGCGGCTTCCTCGACGCCATGCAGCCCGCCGCCGTTCTCGGCGATGGCGTTCTGCGCGCCCTCGACCTGACGCGCGCCGGCCTCTCCGCGCAGCTGCGTGACCAGTTCGAAAATCTGTCCGATGCCGGTGGCGCCCACCGGATGGCCCTTGGATTCCAGCCCGCCCGAGGGGTTCACCGGGATGCGCCCGCCGATCTTCGTCTCGCCGCGCAGGCTGGCCGGTCCGCCCTCGCCGAACTCGACAAAGCCGAGGTTCTCGATCTGGATGACCTCACCCACGGCAGTGGCGTCATGCACTTCTGCCAGGGCCATGTCCTCGGGGCCGACCCCGGCCAGCTCATAGGCCTGAAGCGCAGCCAGCCGGGTCAGGTGGTTCCTGAAATCCTCCGGCGCGCGGTCGGTGCCGGACCGCAGGACCGCGGCCTTGACCTTGATCGCCCGGGCAGGATCGAGACCCAGCCTTTTCAACCCCTCGCCGGTGCACAGCACCGCCGCCGCTGCGCCGTCCGAGATCGGGGCGCACATCGGCAGGGTCAACGGGTAGGTGATCGGCGGCGCGGCCAGAACCTGTTCCACGGTCATGGAATCGCGATACTGCGCCAGCGGGTTATGCGCGGAATGCGCGTGGTTCTTGGCGGCGACGGCGGCGAACTGTTCCTGCGTGGTGCCGAAGGTCTTCATGTGCAGCCGCGCGAAGCCGGCATAAACATCCATGAAGACGCTGTACGGCTTGGGCGATTTCGAGCCCTCGGGCTCTGTCACCCCGGTGCCCAGATCGGCCAGCCGCCGCGCAACCTCTTCGCCGTTGCTCACGTCCCAGCCGCTGTCGAACGCCGAGAACATCAGCGCGCGGTCGTCGGAGTACATTTTCTCGGCGCCCACGGCCAGGCAGCAATCGCCATTGCCGGCCTTGAGGAAATCCACCGCCAGCTTGAACCCGGTCGAGGCGCTGGCGCAGGCGTTTTCGACATTCACCACCGGAATGCCCTGGATGCCCATCTCGCGCAGCGCGATCTCGCCGCGGATCATGTGCTGGCCTTCCATGTGGCCCTGCACCGCGTTCGAGAAGAACGCGCCGTCGATTTTCTCCCCTGACAACCCTGCATCCGTCAAGGCGTCGGTGACGGCCTCGTGGGTCATGCCCTTGATCGATTTTTCCCGAAATTTTCCGAACGGCGTCATGCCGACGCCGACAACATAGATATCCTGCATTATTCGTTCCCCCTGACTCAATAGCCGCGGAATTTCGGTTTTCGTTTTTCGGCAAAGGCCGTCAGCCCTTCGCGCATGTCCCATGACCGCATATGTGCGCGCAGGTTCAGCATCTCTTCGGCCAGTGCCGCGGTTTCGTCGACGTTCAGTGACCGGTTGGCGACCGCCTTCATGCGGCGCAGCACGGCCGGACTTTTGTCAGACAACTTGTCGGTAAAGACCTGAACCGCGTTGCGAAGATCGGCATCGGGGACGACCTTGTTCACCAATCCCCAGTCCATCATCTCGCGCGCCGAGACGTTCTCACCCGAGAACAACAGGTATTTGGCGCGGTTCAGCCCGATCCGGCGCGGCAGAATCGCCGCACCACCGGCCCCGGGAAAGACGCCGAAATTGGAATGGGCATCGCCCAATTGCGCGCTTTCGGCGGCAAAGACCAGATCGCAGGCCATCACCATTTCAAGGCCGCCCGCCATCGCCAGCCCGTTCACGGCCGCAATTACGGGTTTGGGGCCATTGCGCATCAGTCCGAATGCGTGATCGACCAGATCCAAAAGATCCGGTTCGCCCGGGGCATGTTTCGCGCCTGCGACTTCCTTCAGGTCTGCGCCGGCACAAAACGCCCGTCCGGTTCCGGTCAGGGCGATGGCGCGAACGCTGTCATCGCTCATGGCGTTCTCGATCGCCTGCGTCATCTCGTGCAGCATCGGCATCGAGATCGCGTTCATCTGGTCGGTTCTCTGGAAAGTGATCCACTCGGTTTGACCGACCCGTTCGAGGGATAGGGTCCTGGGCGCTTCAGTCATTCTAAACCTTTGAAATGTAAGGATAAATTTTGATTTTAGGGTTGCTTTTTGCGGGATCTTGCGATGCTATGGGCGGGCCCGCGCGCGGGTGAAACGAGAACGGGAGCCCAAAATGAGCAATGCACCACTTTCCGGTTTGAAGATCCTCAGTCTGGCGGAACAGTTTCCTGGCCCGTATGCGACGATGCTCTTGTCGGATATGGGGGCCGAGGTCATCATGATCGAACGCCCGGGCCTTGGCGATCCGGCACGGCAGTTTCCGCCGCTGTTCAGGGCGCTGAACCGGGGTAAGCGCAGCGTAGCGCTGGATCTGAAATCCACGGAGGGGTTGGCACGGTTCCGTGAATTGGCCCGGTCGGCCGACGTGATCGTCGAGGGATTCCGGCCCGGGAAGCTCGACGCGCTGGGAGCCGGGTATGAAGCGATACGAAAGATCAACCCGCGGCTGGTTCACGTGTCGGTTTCGGGCTACGGACAGGATGGGCCCTATCGTGACCGGGCGGGGCACGACCTGAGTTATGAAGGTGTCGGCGGATTGTTGGCAGATCAGGCCGAAACCGGAAAACCCGGGGTGTTGCCGGCTATTCCGCTTGCCGATATCGGCGCCGCGCTGTTTGCGGCCATTGCAATCCTTTCGGCAGTGGTCTCCAGCCAGAGGACGGGGAATGGCCGCTATGTCGACGTGTCGATGTCGGATGCGGTGGTTTCCATGCTCACCGCGTTTCTCGTACCCGCGGCCAATGGCACACCGTTGGGCGATTTCATCGCCGAACCGGCCTATGGCGTTTTCACCTGCGGCGACGGCAAGCTTGTGACGCTGTCCATCGCGCATGAAGATTGGTTCTGGCGCCCGTTCTGCGAAGTGATCGGCAAGCCCGAGCATGCGGGATTGAAAGGCCGCGAACGTGTCGCCCGAAAGGACGAGCTGCGCCAAGAGATCGCGGCGGTACTGGTGGGCAGGACGCGCGATGAATGGGGGCAGATATTCGATGGGGCGGGGGTGCCCTGGGGCCCGGTCAATTCGCTGGCCGAAACTCTTGATGACCCGCATGTGCGCGCCAGAGGCCTGTTGCGAACGCTTGCGCGCGAAGATGGCGGTGCCGAGGTCTTTCTGGTCCAGCCCCTGAAATTCGACGGTTTTGAAACCGAATTGTCCGGCCCGCCGCCGGCCATCGGTGCCGACAACAAAACCCTTCTTGGAGAAGGACCTGTCTAAGGTCCATTCTCCGCATTGGTTGTTAGCAGGCAAAGGAATACCCGCCATTGACCGGATAGGTTTGCCCGGTGATCCAACTGGCCGCATCCGAGCACAGAAACAGGATCATTCCCGCGGGATCTTCCGGTTCGCCCAACCGGCGGATCACATACTGCGACAAAGCGCGCTTTTCGGTTTCCGCATCGGGGATAAGATCGGCAACCGCCGGCGTTCTGGTGCCGCCGAGGGCTACGCAATTGGCCGTGATCCCGAACCGGCCGCCGGCTTTTGCGATGGCGCGCATGAAACCCGCGGCCCCCGCTTTAGCGCCGGAATAGACCGCCAGATGCGGTTCGCCCACACGGCCCGCATCGGAAATGACCGTCACGATGCGCCCATAACCACCTTTGACCATCAAGGGCATCGCGTGACGGGTACAGTTCAGCACCCCGTCAAAATTGGTCGCCATCCAGCGCTTCCATTCCGTGGGGTCCGATTCCCAAAAAGGCACCAGATCATCGAGCCGCGAGGTCGGCCCCGCGTTCCCGGCGTTGTTGACCAGAATATCCACGCTTCCCAGAGCCGACTGCGCCTCGGCGAAGGCCGCGCCGACGGCCTCGAAGTCCGAGACGTCAAAGGCGATCGGCAGCGCCTTGACACCTGCCGCTTCGACTTCCGCAGCAACGCTTTCCGCCCGCTCGGCGTGGAAGTCGTTGATCACAACGGCACTGGCGCCGTGCTCGGCCAGGTAAAGCGCAACCTGTCGGCCCACGCCTTGCCCCGCTCCGGTTACAATTGCAGTACGTCCCTTGATATGGAGTATGTCACTCATTGTCGTTCCTTCCTACCCGAGCCAGCGCTTGCGGCGCCGATAGTGCTTGATGTCGCGATAGCTCTTCCGTTCGCCTGAGGCGGAGACACCAAGATAGAACTCTTTGACGTCCTCGTTTTCTGCGAGTTTGTCTGCCGGGCCATCCAGAACGATGCGACCGTTTTCCATCACATAGGCATAGTCGGCGATCGACAGGGCCGCGGCGCTGTTCTGTTCGACCAGAAAGAAGGTCGTGCCTTGGGCCTTGAGCTGCTTGAGAACTTCGTAAACATCGCGGATCATCATCGGCGCCAATCCCAGCGACGGCTCGTCGATTACGATGATCCTAGGCCTTGCCATCATTGCCCGGCCGATCAGCAACAATTGCTGTTCGCCACCCGACATGAAGCCGGCGGTGCGACTGCGCAGGTCCGCAAGGCGCGGCATCAGGGAATAAACGTGATCCAGCCGGTGTTTCAATTCGGTCGCGTTGGGCGCCATATGCCCGCCCACGATCAGGTTTTGCTCGGAGGTCAGGTGACGCAACACGCGTCGGCCCTCCATCACATGGATCAGTCCGTTCTTTACAACATCCGACGCTTCCAGATTCTGGACCGGCTTGCCGTTTAAGATGATCGATCCCGCCGAAACTTTCCCGTCTTCGGATTTCAGCGTCCCGGAAATGGCTTTAAGCGTTGTGCTTTTTCCGGCCCCGTTGCCCCCAAGCAGCGCGACGCATTGACCTTCGCGTACAGTGATGGAAACACCCTTGAGCGCCAAGATAACGTCGGAATAGATCACTTCTACGTTGTTGAGTTCCAGCATGGCCTTCGCGCCTGGGTTTCGGGACGGGAACGGGCGCCGCTTGTGCGGCGCCCGGTTCATCTCACCATTTTTGAACGACGGGAATGTCGACGCTCGTCGCTTCGATGACGATCTTGCCGTTTCTGACCGTGCCAATATTCACCTTGAGGCCTTCCAGCGGGAAGGGCGCATCAGGGGTAAAGGTTAGCGTCGGCAGGAAACCGTTCGTTTCCTCGGTGGTGATCGGCTTGGAAAAGAGCGCCTTGCGCACAGCTTCGCCGGTCAGACCTTCGGCGCCGTTTTCCTGGATCGCGTGCTCGATGACCGTGGCGACAAAGAGACCTTGAGAAATGCCCATGGCGGTCACCACGTTCCAGGGCGCTTTAAGCCCGTAGTCCGAGGTCAGGGTGTTATAGAACTGCCGGGCCGGGCTGTCCTCGTCGGCCGCAATCGCCATACCGTAGGCTTCGTAATCGCCTTCGAGTTGTTCGAGACCGCCCAGGGCCCCTCCGGAGGCCGGCAACCCGTTGTGCGAGCTCATCATGATCGGGACGTTGGCGCCGTTGGCCTGCAATCCGCGCTTCGCGGCCACGACGATCGAAGTGTTGGTCTGGATGACCAGCGCCTCGGCCCCTGAACGTGCGACGCGGCGCATCTGGGTTGTCAGATCGGTGGGCTGCACCTCGGTATAGATAACCTCGACGATGTCGATATCATCGGGATTCTGTTCGGCATAAAGCTCGAGACCCTTCGCCATGTCCACATAGGCAGGAGAAGCTTCGGAGGCCAGGATCGCAACCTTGATCGGCTCGTCTCCGCCCCGCTGCTTGCGCAGCCAGGACAGAAATCCTGCGCTCTCATGCGAATAGGTCGGGCGCGGATTGAAAATCCAGGAATCGGGCTTCCAGGCAAAGCCATAAGCGGCCGTGGACATGAACATGGGGATCTTGTCTTCCGGCAGCCGCTCAGACAGAGCGGCGACATCGGGCCCGCCCAAACCAACAACCGCTATCGGATTCAGTTCCGATTTGATGCCGGGCCACAGGCTTGCAACCTGTGCTGCATCGTAGCGGGTTTCATAGTTCTTGAAGTTCAGCGTGACCCCAAGTTCCTTGCCGCGTGTCTCATTCCACCAGTTGAACACGGTCTCGCGGCCGCTTGCCAGAACAGGCATGATATCGGCATAGGGACCCGAGAAGTCCGACAACAGGGCAAGGTTATAGCTCGTTTCGGCTTGCACCTTCGCAGGCACGACGGTTGCGAAGGCGATAGCGCTCACTGCCAACAGACTACGAAGGCCTGAATGTGTTTTGTAGGTCATTTTGCTTCCTCTTTGGTTGCTGGCCGCCCGATCCGTCAATAAGGGAACGGCCAGATGCGATAAGATGACTTCAGGATGTTCCAGCGATGCATCAGCCCTTTCGGTTCGAGGATCATGAATAAAGCGATCACGCCGCCGAGAATTACATTCATGCCGGCGAACACGATGTCGCCGCCCACGAAAGGCACTGACTCGGCGATGTTGGGGCCAACCGTCGCGATAATTTCCTGAATGATGCGAATGACGAAAACACCGATCAACGCCCCCACGATCGACCCCATCCCTCCGACAATGATCATCGCTACGAAGAAGATGGAATGGAACAGCGTGAACTGATCGACCCCGACAAAGCGGATCATATAGGCCCAAAGCGCCCCACCCACGCCGGCGTAGAAAGCACCGATCAGAAAGGCGTTGGCCTTGGTGGCCGCGACGTTGATCCCCATGATACCCGCAGCCACGTCATCGTCCCGGACCGCGACGAAGGCACGGCCGAACCGGGACCGGACGATCCCGAATGCGCCCGCAATCATGATCGCGGCAACAGCGAAACTCAGATAGAACTGCGCGGTCTCGCTGACGAAGCGCAGGCCGAAAAGTTCCGCAGGCGGCACAGTGATACCGTTTGATCCACCCATCCAGGTCGACGGCAGATTCAAGACCGCGAAATGAAAGATGAACTGTGCCGCGATCGTCGTCAGGGCAAGATAGAAACCCTTGATCCGGGCCGCGGTCAGTCCGAAGAGAAAGCCGAATACCGCGGCTGCGATTCCCGCCAGGGGAATGACCAACAGGAATGTAAGCCCGGTTTTGGAGGCCAGTATCGAGGCGGTATAGGCTCCGACACCCATGAATGCCGCTTGGCCCAGATTGATCTGGCCGGCATAACCCGTGCATATCTGAAGTCCCACGGCGATGACCGCGCTGATCAGCATCATGTTCAGGACTGCGATGATGCGCGCGCCCACCAGATAGGGAGCCGCCAGCATGAGAGCGAGGAACAGGACGAGGGCAAGTGCCTGCCAGCGCGTGCGTATGAGGCGTCCGTCGGCTTGATAGCTTGTCGGGAAGATGCCTGAAGGATCCATGGCTTATACCCGCTCGATGGTGCGCCAACCGAACAGGCCGGTGGGACGGATCAGCAGAATGGCAAGCATGATGATATAGGGCACGACACTGCCCAGGGAGCCGCCGATAACTGGGTCGAGGTAGTTTGTTGTCAGGCTCTGGACGATGCCGATGATGACCCCGGCCAAAATCAGCCCTCCGATCGATTCCAGCCCGGCGAACAGCGCCACGGGCAGCGCGGCAAATCCGATATCGGAGGCCAGGAAGGTCAGGGATTTGCCGCTGAGAAAGATCATCGCGCCAACCGTGGACAGGATTGCGCCGAGAACCCAGGCGAAGGCGATCGAACTCTTCACGGAGATCCCCATTGAAGACGCAACGACATGATCTTCGGCCACCGCTGTCATCCGCAGCCCGGGTCGGGTCCGGTTGAAGAACCACGACAGACCGGCGGCCGCGACAATGGTGATGATTCCACCAATCAGCAGGTTCAACGGAATCAGCATGTCCCCAAGGAAGAGGGGTTTCAGCGGGAAGATTACCGGGAAGGGCCGAACCGCGGGGCCGAACAGCAGCAGAACAAACCCGCGAAGCAAAATCAGCAGGCCGACTGTCACCATGACCATCGAAAAGACCGATTCACCGATCAGTTTTGTCAGAAATATCCGCTCGATCAGGTATCCTACAAAACCTGCGAGAAGCAGCGACAGCGGTATCGACAGCCAAAGGCTCAATCCGGCCTGCAAGGTGGTGAACCAGACGATGAAGCCGCCGATGATCACCAGTTCGCCCTGAGCGAAATTGAAAACCTTGCTGGCGCGGTAGATCACGACAAAGCCCATGGCCACCAGCGCGTATAGCAGGCCGATCAATGCCCCGGTTATGATGTCATTGACGAAGTAGACCACTGTTGCCGACCTCCCTTATGTTTCCGACTGCCGGTTGACAGTCTTTGATATGCTCTCGACATCCAACACGAGAACCTTGGCCTCAAGCGTGCCCTGGCGGCCGTCCTGATAGGTCACGGCGATCTTGAGATCGGCCTTGTCGGCACCGCTATAGATAGCCGCGACAAGGTCCGCATATCGCTCTTCCAGAAATCCGCGCCGAAGTTTCCGGCTCCGGGTCAGTTCACCTTCGTCCGGGTCGAGTTCTTTCGGAAAATTCGCAAACCGCGCAACGTGTGAACCTTCCGGCAGCAAGGCGTTAATGCGCGTAATCTCGCCCTTTATGAGATCCAGAATCTCGGGCTTTTGCGACAGATCGGTATAGGTCGAGAAGCTGATATTGTTCTCTTCCGCCCAGCGGCTGAGGACTTCCATGTCGATATTGATCAGCGCGCCGACGAAGTCACGGGATTCGTCACCCAATGTCATTAAATCTTTGATGAAGGGGCTGTAGCGCAACCGCGTTTCAATGAACTGCGGCGGATAGCTGTGACCGTTTGCCAGGCGGCGCATGTCTTTCACCCGGTCATAAAACAAGAGCTCTCCATCGTCGGTCATCGAGACCGCGTCGCCGGTGGCATACCAGCCGTCTTCGGTCTGCGCCTCGGCCGTCTTGTCCGGTTTGCCGAAATATCCGCCAAAGCCCGACCCGCCGCGCACCTGCAATTCGCCCTCAGGGGAGATCCGGAATTCGAGCGGATCGCCATAGGCGGGATTGGTCTGCATCCAGCAGCCGCTGGTTTCCAGCTGATAGCTTTCGCCCATATGCGCGGTCATCAGCCCGACCTCGGTCGCGCCATAGACGTTGCGCAGCTTGACGCCCATCGCGTGGAACATGCGGAACACGTCCGGAGCCATCAGTGCGCCGCCGCTCATGGCGTTCCGGGCCTTTCCCAGGCCGAGATTGTCGCGCAGGTGGTGCAACACCAGAGCCTCCGCAAAGGGCAGTTGAAGCCGCGCGGCAAGCCTTGGCGTCCGGCCTTCCAGGCGTTCGACATAGACGCCGCGGCCGACCTTCATCCCCCAGTTGTACAGCGCCCGGCGTATCGGACCGGCGCCCAGCATCCGCGCCTGCACGATCGAGGCGAGGTTCTCCCACTGGCGCGGACTGAAAACCAGCGCGTCCACCGCTAATTCGCGGATATTGGCGAGCACGTCTTCGGGACCTTCGGGGAAATTCACCACCATCGGGCCGATCAGGCCGATGGACAGGCCAAAGATCTGCTCGGTCACCCAAGCGGGGGAGATGTAGGTCAGGTATTCCGTCCCCGGGGTGATGTCGATCGCACCCATCACCCGCGACGTGTTGTCGAACAGGTAGCGGTGGGTGATGATCACACCCTTCGGCTTGCCGGTGGTGCCGGAGGTATAGGACAGAACCGCGATGTCGCCGGCCTTGCCGCGCCGCACATGGTCTTCGAACCTTTCTGGGTCCTTGGCGTGGACATGCCTCCCGGTCTGGCTGACCCTCTCGAACGAGCGCAGCATGGGGTGATCGTAGTTCCACAGCCCGGAATCATCCCAATAGACGATCCCAAGCACCCCCTCGACCCGGTCGACGATCTCCAGGCATTTGTCGACCTGTTCCTGATCCTGCGCCAAAAAGACACGGGTGCGAGAATCCTGCGCCAGATAGAGGATCTCTTCGGTTGTCTGGTCGGGATATACCGACAGGACCTTGCCGCCCAAAGACTGAACCGCGTATTCGGCCCAGAAATGTTCGGGTTCGTTCTCGCCGATCAGCATCACCGAGTCGCCGGCCGAAAGACCCATCTCCTCCAGACCAAGCGCCAGCGCCCGGACGCATTCCAGCACATCGGCCCAGGTGAACTCGCGCCAAATGCCCAGCCGCTTGTGACGCTGGGCCAAGGCATCGGGGGCGGAGCCCGCCCGCGCCAACAGGACCTGCGGCAGGGTTTCGCTTTGCGTGACGGCGGGGTCGGTGAAGGTTTTGGCAGATTGCTGCGTGACCATGAGACTATCCCAGATAAGCTTTGATCACGGCCGGGTTCTTCTGGATTTCCGCCGGCGTGCCCTCGGCGATGACCCGCCCGAAATCCAGCACCACCACGCGGTCGGCAAGATCCATCACCACGCTCATGTCATGTTCGACAAGGACCACCGGGATCTTGCGCGCCTCGCGCACGTCCAGGATGAACCGGGCAAGGTCCTCTTTCTCCTCCGAATTCATCCCGGCCATGGGTTCGTCCATCATCAGGATCGACGGCTCTTGCGCCAAGGCGCGGCCCAGATCGACCCGTTTGCGCAGGCCATAGCCCAGCGTGCCCACAGGCTTGTTGCGGATCGCCTCGATTTCCAGAAAGTCGATGATCTCCTCGGCAGCCTTGCGGTGCTCGGCCTCTTCGCGCATCACCGGGCCAAAGTGGAAAAAGGCCTGAACAACGTTCGAATTCATCAGGGTGTGCCGGCCGATCATGATGTTTTCGATCACGGTCTGCCCGGCGAAAAGATGGGTGCCCTGAAAGGTTCGCGCCAGACCGCTGCGCGCGATCTGGTCGACCCGCAGCCCCGTCACGTCCTTTCCCGACAGTTCCACATGCCCCTGCTGGGGGCGGTAGAACCCGGCGGTCACGTTCAGAAGAGAGGTCTTGCCGGCGCCGTTCGGCCCGATGATCGCAAGCAGTTCGCCGTCGTTGACGGTGACCGAAACATCGTCAAGCGCGGTCACCCCGCCGAATTTGAGCGTCGCGCCGCGCACCGCAAGCGGTGCCGCACTGGTTTCCGCCGCGGCGCTCATGACATGGTTCCGCAGATGCTGCGACACACACTGCGCGGCTGCAGTTCAACACAGGTTGCCGCCGCAGAAACAGCGAGACGACTCTTTGGCAATGTTCTCCTCCCGGCCCCGTTTTTGTATCGGGCCATCAAGTCCGTTTTTGCGAACTCTGTTAGTATTTTTCTAACATACGTTACAAATATGAGTCAATATTGAGTCAATATGAAACGCCGCGTGACCGACGTTGCCGTTGCGTCATTTTCCGGCGTAGTTCGCGATGAAACTGCGCAATCCGGTCTGGTCCTGACACCAGACCGCGCCTTCGCCGCCATCGTCCCTGCAATGCAGATGCAACCTGCAGGGAAGAGTGACCGGCGCGGCCCCGCGGAACGAAAACCGCCCCGGCGTATGCCCCAGCGCATCGGCCGCGATATTCAGGAGTAGGGTCGCCTGCAACGGTCCGTGAACCACCAGGCCCGGATAAGCCTCGGTTCGGGTCGTGTAGACATGGTCATAATGGATACGATGCGCATTGAACGTCAGCGCGGAATACCGGAACAGAAGCGTGGGATCCGGAGTGACCACGGATTTCAGCGTGTTCGGTTCCGTTTCGTCGGGCGCTGCGTGTGCCGGCGCGGTCCGGGGGGGCGTGACATCCTTGTATACGATGTCCTGGCGTTCCGAGATGCAGACCTGGCCGCGGCAGGTATATTCGTGCCGCACGGTGACGAACACCAGTTCTCCGCTGCGGCCCTGTTTCGCGGCGATGTCTTCGACCACCGAATGCCGAGTGACGGTTTCGCCAACCGTGAGCGGGGCGATATGGGTCACGTCACCTCCTGCCCACATCCGCGAGGGCAGGGGGACCGGCGGCAGAAAGGCACCCTTCTTGGTGTGCCCGTCAACGGCCAGGGCGTCGGACGGCACCGCCTCTAGCGCCAGGCACCAGTGAATCCCCAGCGGGGCCGCGCCCGCCCGGTCGCTAAGATGTGTGCCAAGAGTGGCGCGGAACCGTTCGATCAGCCCCGGGGTCAGGATGTCGTCCTTGGTGTCGGTGCGCCCCAGCCAGGGCTTGAGTGTGCCAAGATCGGTTTTGCTCATGGTCCCCGCCTCAGAAGGATCGCGGCATACCCAGGATATGCTCGCCGACATAGGACAGGATCAGGTTGGTCGAAATCGGGGCCACCTGATACAGCCGGGCCTCGCGGAACTTTCGCTCCACATCATATTCCCGCGCGAAACCAAAGCCGCCATGGGTCTGGATGCAGGCATTGGCCGCTTCCCAGCTGGCCTCCGAGGCCAGCAGCTTGGCCATATTCGCCTGCGCCCCGCAATCCAGCCCGGCATCGAACCGTCTGCAGGCCTCAAAGCGCATCAGGTTGGCGGCCTCGATGTTCACATAGGATCTGGCGATGGGAAACTGCACGCCCTGGTTCTGGCCGATGGGACGGTCAAAGACCACGCGGTCGCCGGCATAGACGCGGGCCTTATCCACGAACCAATAGCCATCGCCGATGCATTCCGCCGCAATAAGGGTCCGTTCGGCATTCAGCCCGTCAAGAATGTGGTAAAACCCGCGCCCCTCGGTGCCGATCAGGTTCTCGGCGGGGATTTCTAGGTTGTCGAAGAACACCTCATTGGTTTCGTGGCCGGGCATATTGGCGATGGGGCGGACCTCCATGCCTTTGCCGATGGCCTCTCTCAAATCGACCATAAAGATCGACAGGCCCTGCGACCTTTTCTTGACCTCGTTCAGCGGCGTGGTGCGTGCCAGCAGGATCATCAGGTCGGAATGCTGGATGCGGCTGATCCAGACCTTCTGGCCGTTGATCACATAGCGGTCACCCTTTTTGACCGCCGTGGTCTTCAGTTTGGTGGTATCGGTCCCGGTGGTCGGCTCGGTCACGGCCATGGATTGCAAGCGCAACGCGCCGCTGGCGATGCCGGGCAGGAATTTCTGCTTCTGCTCCTCCGAACCGTGTCTGAGAAGCGTGCCCATATTGTACATTTGCCCGTGACAATGGCCCGCATTGCCGCCGCAGCGGTTCACCTCTTCCATAATGATCGAGGCCTCGGTCAGCCCCAGACCCGAACCGCCGTATTCCTCGGGGATCATCGCGGCCAGCCACCCCTCGCGGGTCAGCGCATCGACAAACTCCTCGGGGTAGGTTTCGTTTTCGCCGAACTTGCGATGATATTCTGGCGGAAACTGCGCGCAGAGTGCGCGCAAGGCGTCGCGCAGATCGGTGTGAGTGTCTGGGGCTGACGTCTGCATTGGTTACTTCGCTCCCGGACCCGACGTTTCAAGAATTTCCTGCTCGGCACGCTGCCAAAGCTCGTAGGAAATCGGGTTTTCGCTCTCTTCGAGGATGTGACCGACCAGACCGATCGCCCTCGCCATCACGCCAAAGCCGCGCACGATCTTCCACGGGAAGCCGAATTCGCAGCAGATGGCGCCGATCGCGCCGGTGGCGTTGATCGGCAGCATCTTGCCCGATTTCTCCTCGGCCACGGCTTGAATCTTCTGGATCAGCGCGATGTACTCGCCCGACTTGCCGTTCTCGGCCGCGATCTGGAACAGACGCGGCGCGCGCGGGTCGACGGGCTTGTGGACCGGATGGCCCAGACCCGGCACGATGGCCTTCCTGGCACGGAACTTCTCGACGGTCTCGACGGCGATCGCGTCCAGATCGGCGCCGGTGCCCAGCTTGTCCTGGGGCAGCGCCTCGTAGAGCATCTTCGATGCGCCTTCCATCGAGCCGACAAAGACTGTGCCCAATCCGCACAGCCCGGCCGCAACGGCGGCCTGAAGCGATTCCGGCGCGCCCATATAGGTCATCCGCGCGGCCAGGGCAGAGGGCGTGATGCCATGTTCCACCAGCGTGATGACGATGGCGTTGAAGACCCGGCTTTCCTCGGGCGTGGCCTTGCGGCCCGTCAGTTGCAGAAACGCCAGATCGCCGAGGTTCATGTGGCCGAGGATTTCGTTGGGCAGGTCGAGCCCGCGCACGTTGATCTGGTCGGGCGTGCTCCAGCCGATTTTCGAGCTGATCTTTTCCTTGCGTTTTCCCATCAGACCGGATCCCACGAAAAAACATCCGCCGAAACCTCGAGCGGCGTGAATTGCGATTTGAGCGCGGGAATGGCGCGCTCGGCGATTTCATCGGCGGTCCAGCCATCACCGGAATGGACCGACCGCACCGGGCGGGGCTGGTTGAACAGGAAGATCTCGTTCTTGCGCACCGCGAAGATCTGTCCCGTGACGTCGACGGAGCGGTCGCTCATCAGGAAACAGGCCATCGGCGCGACCTTGGCCGGGGTCATTTCCTTGATCTTCTCGACGCGCGCCTTCTGTTCGGGCGTGTCGGTCTTGATCGACGAGATCATCCGGCTCCAGGCGAAGGGAGCGATACAGTTCGACCGCACGTTCCAGCGCTTGAGGTCCAGCGCGACCGACTTGGAGAAGGCCGCGATACCGAGCTTGGCGGCGGCGTAGTTCGCCTGGGCGTAATTGCCGATCAGACCCGAGGTCGAGGTCATGTGCACCAGCGCGCCGCTTTCCTGTTCGCGGAAATAGTCGGCCGCCGCGCGGCTGGTGTTGAAAGAGCCGTAAAGATGGACCTTCACCACCGCGTCGAAATCCTCATAGGTCATCTTGTGAAAGAACCCGTCGCGCAGGATGCCGGCGTTGTTCACCACCGCGTCGATGCGGCCGAATTCCTTGACCCCGGCTTCGATCATCGCGCGTGCGGCGTCGGGATCGGTGACGTTGCCGCCATCGGCGATCGCGTCGCCGCCTGCGGCCTTGATTTCCTCTACGACCTTCTGGGCCGCGGTCTCGGTCTGGCCGGTGCCCTTCAGCGACGCGCCCAGGTCGTTCACTACCACCGCGGCGCCTTCCGCCGCCGCCATTAGGGCGATGTCGCGTCCGATGCCGCCGCCGGCGCCGGTGACAAGGACCACCTTTCCGTCAAGTGCCTTCGCCATCTTCGTCCTCCCTCAGCTTGCCTTGCGGTAATTGTCGAGACCGCCTGAATGCATGACCCGGCCCATTAGTGGTGCGCCGATGATCTCTTCGGCCTTGACGGCCGCTGCGATCAGCTTGTCCAGGTCGATGCCCGTCTCGATGCCCATTTCGTGGCACAGGAACACCGCGTCCTCGGTGCAGACATTGCCGGCGGCCCGCGCATGGCCGTGGCCCGCGAAGGGACAGCCGCCAAGCCCGGCGACCGAGCTTTCGAACATGTCCACGCCCATCGACAGGGCGGCATAGACGTTGGCGATGCCAAGGCCACGGGTGTCGTGGATGTGCATGCCAATGCGGGCCTCGGGCGCCATTTCGCGCAACGCGCCGATCATGCGCTTGACCGCCTCGGGGTTTCCCCAGCCCATGGTGTCGGCGATCACGAGGATCGGCACGGGGATGTCCTCTTCCTCGCACAGATCAAGGATAAAGCGGAAATCGTCCAGAATGCGTTCCTGCGGGATCGGGCCTTCGTAGTTGCAGCCGAAGGCGGTCATCACATAGGCCGCGTCGACGGCATAGCCCTCTTCCTTGTAAAGGCGCACCCAGTCGCGCTGCCGCTCGCGCATTATGGCGGAGGAGCAGTTGTTGTTGGCTTGCGCGAAGGCTTCGGAGGGGTAGAACAGCAGGCGCGGGTCGATATCGACCTCATGCGCCGTCAGGGCCTTGCGAAACCCCTTGTCGTTCAACCAGAGCGAGGTGTAGTTCACGCCCGGCTTGCGCTTGATGCGCTGGAACAGCTCGCCCGTATCGGCCATCTGGGGCACGAATTCGGGGCTGACGAAACTGCCCACCTGGATACGCTTCAGCCCTGTCTCGCTGAGCATGTCGATCAGTTCGATCCGCTGTTCGATCGGATAAATCTTCTTTTCGATCTGGAAACCCTCGCGCGGGCCTTCCTCGCGGAATTCAACGAATTTGGGAAAGTCGCTCATGCGGTCACTCCTCGGGTGGCAGGATCTCGGCGATGACCTGGCCGCGGTCGACCATGTCCCCATTCGAGACGGTGATGTTGTTGGCCGTACCGGCAGCCGCGGCGCGAATCGAGATCTCGAGTTTCATGGACTCCATGACGGCGATGACATCGCCCTCGGCCACGATCTGGCCGTTGGTGACCTTGACCTCGACGATCATGCCGGTCAGCGGCGAGGTTACGGCGCGATCCGCGGCCGCGTCGCCGCCGGCAAAGTCGAGCGGCGCGGCGGGGTGGAAAACCAGCCGTCCCTCGGGCGTATCCAGCTCGACTACGCCGGCATGGAGCCGCGCTTCGATCAGGTGGACGGTGTCGCCTTCGCTCAGCCGCCAGCGGCCCGGCGTGATTTCACGTGCCGACAGTGTCAGCGCCTCGCCGTTTTCCGAATAGACGGTGAATCTGGCACCCGGTTTGACAGGACCGACGCGCAATTCCTCTGACTTGTCGTCAGAATCGGTCAACGCCACACGCTGCCCCGCCTCCAGCGCGTCGCCGCCCAGGCCCAGCCGCCAGCCGGTGAAGGTATCGCGGTTGGTCCAGGGCTCGGCCGCCGTGTCGCGCCGCCCCGCGGCCACGAACAGCACCGCCGCCGCCGCTTTCCACAGCACGGGGCGGGCCAGCGCGGGCGGTTGCGTTAGCTGATCTATGCGGCCGTCGATCCAGCGGGTATGCACCTGCATCCGTTCGAATTCATGGTTTCGCGCCAGCGCCGTCAGAAAGGCGCGATTGGTCTCGACGCCTTCGACCGCGACATGATCAAGCGCCGTAGCAAGACGCGCCAACGCGGTTTCCCGGTCGGGCGCGTGGACGATCAGCTTGGCGATCATCGGGTCGTAATAGGGTGTGACCGCATCGCCTTCCTCGACACCGCTGTCGATCCGCAGGCCCGATGGCAGGCTGAGCGTGGTGAGCGTGCCGGTCGACGGGGCGAATTGCATCGCCGGGTCTTCGGCGTAAAGCCGCGCCTCGACCGCGTGTCCGTTGATCTTGAGGTCATCCTGCGCCAGGCCCAGGCCCGCGCCTTCGGCGATGCGCAGGTGAAGCGCGACAAGGTCCAGCCCGGTGATCGCTTCGGTGACAGGGTGTTCCACCTGAATGCGCGGATTTACCTCAAGGAAGAAATACTCGTCCCCCGCGACCAGAAATTCCACAGTGCCGAGGCCGCGATAGTCCAGCGTTTCGCCCAGACGCACCGCGTCATGGGCGATCTCGTCCAGAAGCGTGCGCGGCAGACCCCAAGCGGGCGCTTCCTCGATGACCTTCTGGTGGCGGCGCTGAAGCGTGCAGTCGCGTTCGAACAGGTGCACCACGTGGCCCTTGCCGTCGCCGGCGATCTGCACCTCGATATGGCGCGCCTCGGGCAGGAACCGTTCCAGCAGCAGCCCTTCGGAGCCGAAGGTGGATTTCGCCTCGCGCAGTGCGCCCTGGATATCCTCCATCAGCGTGGTCTCGTCGGTCACCAGGCGCTGCCCGCGTCCGCCGCCGCCGCCGACCGCCTTGAGCAGCACCGGCAGGCTCATCTGGCGCACCTCGTCTGCAATTTGCTGCGGATCGGACCGCGCGCCTTCGGCGCCCGAAATCACCGGGACGCCGGCAGCCACGGCGGCCACTTTGGCGCTGGCCTTGTCGCCGAAACGCTCCAGCGTCTCCGGCGTCGGCCCCATGAAGATCATACCGGCGGCTTCGACCGCGCGGGCGAAATCGGGGTTTTCGGCCAGAAAGCCGTAACCGGGATGGATCGCATCCGCGCCCACNGATTGCGCNGCGGCAATCACCGCGTCGATTTTCAGATAGCTCTCGGATGCAGGNCCGGCNCCGATACAGACAGATTTGCCNATCTCGCGNACATGCAGGGCATTGGCGTCGGCCTGCGAATGNANGCCGACAGGNGTGATACCGCTGGCCCGCGCNGTGCGCGCGATCCGGCAGGCAATTTCGCCGCGGTTGGCNATCAGAAGCGTTTTGATTTTCACGGTTCGCTCCTCACATCCTGAACACGCCGAAGTTGGTNTCGACCTTGGGTCTGCGCGATGTCACATCNAGCATCAGCGCCATGACGTCACGGGTCTCACAGGGCTCGATCACGCTGTCGATCCAAAGGTTGGAAGCAAAATTATAGGCCCCCTGAAAATCTTCGTATTCCTTGCGGATCGGTGCCTTGAAGGCTTCCTCCTCCTCGGGGGTCCAGCTTTTGCCTTCGCGTTCGTTGATCTGCGCGCGGACCTGAGCCAGCACGCTGGCGGCCTGTTCCGGCCCCATGATTGCCGACCGTCCCGTCGGCCAGGCGAACATTGCGTCCGGCTGGAACGGGCGGCCCAGCATCGCCAGGTATCCGGCCCCGTAAGAGCCACCGGTGATGATTGTGAATTTCGGCACCCGGGCCGAAGACATGGCCGTGATCATCTTGGCGCCAGCCTTGGCAATGCCCATCTGCTCGACCTCGCGGCCCACCATGAAGCCGTTCACATCGGCCAGGAACAGCAGCGGAATATCACGCTGGACGCAGAGATTGATGAAATGCGTCGCCTTCAGCGCGGCTTCGACGAAAAGCACGCCTGTATTGGCGATGATCCCGACCTCGTGGCCGTGGATGCGCCCCCAGCCGGTCATGATCGTGTCGCCATAAAGCGGCTTGAATTCGTGAAAATCGCTCTCATCGACCAACCGAGCCACGATTTCGCGGTTGTCGGTCGGTACCTTGGGGTCGCGGCTGATGAGTCCATAAATCTCTTCGACCGGGTAGGCGGGCGCACGGGGCGCTTCGGGCGTCTTGCGGGGTTGGGGTTTTTCGCCAAGATGGCTGACAATTTCGCGCGTGATGGCCAGAGCATGGGCGTCATCTTCAGCCAAATGGTCGGTCACGCCGGAGACGGACGAATGCATCTTGCCGCCACCCAGTTCTTCGGCTTCGACCTTTTCGCCGGTTGCGGCAAAGGTCAATTCCGGTCCGCCCAGATACATAAAGCCCTGACCGCGCACGATCACCACTTCGTCACAGAGCGCGGGGATATAGGCACCACCCGCAGTGCAGGGCCCCATGACCACGGCGATTTGCGGCACACCATCGCCGGACATGCCAACCTGTTGGTGAAAGATGGACCCGAACTGGCCTTCGTCGGGAAAGATGTTTTCCTGATCCGGCAGGAAGGCGCCGCCGGAGTCCACGAGGGTGATAACGGGCAGACGGTTCTTCCATGCGATCTTCTGCGCCCGCACATGTTTGCGCGATGTCATGCCGAAATAGGTGCCGCCCTTTACCGTGGCATCATTGGCGATGATCATGCATTGACGGCCCTCGATCACACCGATCCCGGTGATGATGCCCGCGCCCGGCGGCACGCCATTGTATTTGTTCAACCCGGCAAGTTCTCCGAGTTCCAGAAATGGTGTGCCCGGGTCGATCAGGCGTTCAATCCGTTCCCGCGGCAGGATCTTGCCCTTCTCCACATGCCGGTCGCGCGCCTTTTTGGGGCCGCCGACACGTTGCAGCAGCCGCAGCGCGTGCAGATCGGAGAGTTTTTCACGGTAGTGTGCGTCATTTGCCCGAAAGTCGTCGGACCCGGTATCAAGCAGGGATTTCATTTTGGTCATGGCAGGTTCGGATATTCCCTGAGAACAAAGGCGACCTTGGCGGCGCCGGGTTTTTCGAAAGTGTCAGCCGCCACCAGGTGAACGTCGGCCTTGAAGACAAGCGCGTCGCGCAGGCGTTGCTCGATCTTCTTCTTGAGGGCGGCGTCATCGGCCGGATCACGACCGGGGCCGCGTTCGACAATCACCGTCAGCGCGCCCTGCGTGGTGTGGCCCTCGAAATCAGCGACGATCCGCATGACGCCATTGGTGTCTGGCACCATCTCGGTGATTACGCTGTTGATGGCGGACGGGAATACATTGGCCCCGCGCACGATCAGCATGTCGTCGGTGCGACCGGTGCAGCGGATCTTGGGGCCGGTGCGCCCGCAGGCGCATTCGGTGTCGATGACCTCGATATAGTCGCCTGACCGGAACCGCACGAGCGGGCTCGCCTGGCGGCCGATCGCGGTATAGATCATCTCGCCCTCGGCGCCCTTTTCCCAGGGAATGATCCTGCCGCTATCGGGATCGAGCAATTCGGTGATGATATAGTCCATGTTGACCATATGCATTCCCGACTGTTCGTCGCACTCGGCCCAGTAAGTCACGCCCAGATCGGTTCCGCCCAGCATTTCGGTGCATTTCGCCCCCCAAGCCGCTTCGATCTTGGCGCGGATAGCAGGGATGCCGCCGCCGGGTTCGCCACCGACGATGACCTGTTCCACGCCCAACTCACTAGCCTTGCAGCCCAGCACTTCGGGCGCTTTTTCGGCCAGGTGCAGAACGAAATTCGGAGCACCAACGATGCAGCGCGGGCGCGTATCCGCGCAGGCACGCAGCAGCCGTTCGGCACCGCCATCCGCCCCCACCGGCACATCGATCGCGCCCATATACTGCAACCCCTGCATCACGGGGATGCCGCCGACAAAGCCCTTGGCCAGCGAAAACGCGTGCAACACCATGTCGCCGGGGCGCACGCCATTGGCAAAGAAGCAGCGCGCTGTCATCTCGTGCCACATCTCGGCGTCGGATTCTGTCAGGGCCACATATGAGGGGCTGCCGGTCGTGCCCGACGAGGCCTGCATCTGGATGATGTCCGACATGGGCGCGGCACGGTGCTTGCCAAAGGGCGGCTCGGCAGCGAGGCTTTCGCGGATCTCGGTCTTGTAGGTATAGGGCAGTTTTTGCAGGTCTTCGATGGTGCGGATATCGTCGAAGTCCACACCGGCCTCGGCGAACTTTTCCTGATAGAAGGTCGAGTTCGCCTTGAGATACGCCATCTGATCGCGCAGCCGCTCTTCCTGAATACGGCGCACCTCGTCGAGCGGTGTGCCCTCGATCGTGTGCCAGAAGCGATCATTTATCTTGTCGGCGGCATCCTGCCGCCTGAAGCGCATTCCAAATTGCATGTCGTTCTCCATGTCGGGCAGAGCGATCAATAAGACCGCGGCAGACCCATGACCTTTTCGCCGATGAAGCTGAGGCACAGCTCGCGGTTCACGGGCGCCGTGCGCAACAAGCGCACCAGCGGGTACATCTCGTATAGTCCCGTATCCTCGGTGAAGCCCGATCCGCCATGCGCCTGCAGCGCGGCGTCCACCGCTTCGATCCCGGCTTCGGCGGCGGCGTATTTTGCCATGTTTGACGACGCCCCTGCCGGCAGTTTGTTGTCAAACTCCCAGGCCGCGCGACGGGTCATCAGGCTGGCCATCTCGACCGCTGTGTGCGCCTTGGCCATCGGGTGCTGCACGCCCTGATGCGCACCGATGGGTTGGCCGAACACATTGCGTTCGGAGGCATAGGCCACGCCCTTGTTCAGGGCGAACCGGCCGATGCCGCAGCACAAGGCGGCCAGGATGATACGCTCGGGGTTGAGGCTGTCGAACAGGATCGAGAACCCTTCGTCCACCTCGCCGACCACATCCTCGGGGCCGAGATCCACATCGTCGAAGAACAGTGTCCACTGCTCCTCGGGCAGGGGGATCGAGATCTTCACCCGCTGCTTGTCGACGCCTTTTTTCTTCAGATCCACGGCGAACAGGGTAAAGCCGTCGGTCTTGCGGCTGACCTCGGTATGCGGTTTGGTCCGCGCCACCACGAGGCAGTAGTCGGCCACTTCGGCCCCGGTGATGAAGGTCTTTTCGCCCGACAGGCTGAACCGGTTGCCTCGACGCTTGGCCAGCGTAGTGGCCTTCATCGTGTTCGACCCGGCCCCCGGTTCAGTGATCGCGAAACAGAACTGGATATCACCGCGGCAGGCAGCCGGCAGCAGTTCTTTCTTGTGGAACTCGCTCCCGTGGCTGGCGATATGGGCCAGCGACATGGTCGGCCCGACCACCATCATCAAAAGCGGAATGCCGTAATTGGCGGTGCCCTCCATGAACAGGGCCATTTCGGTCATGCCAAGGCCCGCGCCGCCATA
>PAPF01000002.1 GCA_002708825.1 Phyllobacteriaceae bacterium
CTGGAGACGATCTACCGCCAGAAAGACGCCTGGATGCGCACCGCCTCGCTCGATCTCGCGCGCGGCAATGTGACGGCCGCGCTCTCGGCCTATCGGGGCCGCGGCATGGTGGTCGGGGAGAGGCTGAAGGCTCAGGCGGTCGACAGCCTGATCGCATCCTGGAACCGCGAATACGATGCCGAGAAGACCACACTCATCCTGGCCCATCTGCGCCGCGACGTGCGTGAACTCAACCGGCTCGCCCGCGAAAAGCTGGTCGAGCGTGGCATTGTCGGCGAAGGCCATGCGTTTCAAACGGAAGAGGGGACACGGCATTTCGATGCTGGCGACCAGATCGTGTTTCTCAGGAACGAGGGCGCGCTCGGTGTCAAGAACGGCATGATCGCCAAGGTGGTCGAAGCCGGGCCAGGCAGGATTGTCGCGGAAATCGGCAAGGGTGCAGACAAGCGCCGCGTTGAAGTCGAGGAGCGGTTCTATCGTAATCTCGATCTCGGCTACGCCACCACGATCCACAAGAGCCAGGGCGCGACCGTCGATCGCGTGAAAGTGCTTGCCTCGCTCTCGCTGGACCGGCACCTGACCTATGTGGCGATGACCCGGCACAGGGAGGATCTCCAGCTCTTTTACGGCGCGCGGTCATTCCAGATCGCGGGCGGCCTCGAAACGCTCCTGTCGCGGCGCAACGCCAAGGAAACCACTCTCGATTATGCCGCCGGACGCTTCTACCGGCAGGCGCTCAGCTTCGCCAACAGCCGCGGACTTCATCTCATGCGCGTCGCCCGCACACTCGCCCGCGACCGGCTCGACTGGACGCTGCGCCAGAAGCGGCGCCTTGCCGATCTCGGCCGCAAGCTCCGCGCCGTCGGCGTCCGAATCGGCCTGTTCGACGCCACCCTGTCCGCCGTCCAATCGAAGAAGGAGGCCGAGCCGATGGTCAAGGGCGTGACCACATTCTCCAAATCCATCTCGGAGGTCGCAGCAGCGAAGGTCCATGCGGATAAGGAGGTCGCGAGACAGTGGGAGGAGGTATCCGACCGGTTCCGCCTGGTCTTCGCAGATCCGGAGGCGGCGTTTGGCGCCATGCGCTTCGACGCCATGCTCACCGATCGTGCAACAGCGTCAGAGCGGCTTGGAGTCCTTGCGCGTGAACCCGCCTCCATCGGCGCTCTGCGCGGCCGTGATGGGATTATGGCGAGCCGGGCGGATCGCGGAGCGCGGCGTGAGGCCGAGGCGAACATCCCGGCACTCGGGCGCGAGATCGAGCGCTACCTGCGTTTGCGCGAGGCGGCTACGCGCAGGCTCGAGGCCGATGAAACGGCGCTGCGCCATCGCGTCTCCATCGATATTCCAGCGCTTTCACCCGCGGCGCGTGTCGTGCTCGAAAAGGTGCGCGACGCGATCGACCGCAACGATCTCACGGCAGCGCTTGGATTCGCGCTGGCCGATCGCATGGCCAAAGCCGAGATCGACGGGTTCAACAAGGCGGTGTCCGAGCGGTTCGGGGAACGCACATTGCTGTCGAATGGCGCGCGCGACATCGAGGGCGCCCTGTTCAGGAAGGTGGCCCTCGGCCTGCCTGCGGCCGAACGCGAGAAGCTTGTTACGGCCTGGCCGATGATGCGCACGGCACAGCAGCTCGCCGCCCACGAGCGCACCGTCCAGGCGCTCAAGGAGACCGAGGCGCTGCGTCAGAGCCAGCGTCAGTCCCAGGTGCTCAAATGACCCGCCGGCATTGCGCACTCGCCATTCTCGGAATCGGCGCCGCTGCCGTGATCTGCCTGCTCGCCCTCGGCTACGTAGGCGGCCTGCGCATCAATCTTACCCCGAGCTACCCGCTCGGGATCTGGCGGATCGTGCCGCTCGACCGTGAGGTTGCAGTCGGCGATCTCATCATCATCTGCCCGCCGCCAACGACCGCGTTCACACTCGCGCGGCAGCGAGGATATCTGCGGTCGGGGCTCTGTCCGGGATGGCTGAGCCCGCTGATCAAGACCGTCGTTGCGACGCAGGGGCAGCGGGTTGAGATCGCTGGCGCGGTGAGTGTTGATGACGTGCCGCTGACCGGCTCCGACCTGCGCGTCGCAGACGCCGAGGGCAGGGCGCTCACTCCCTTCACCGGCGGCGTCGTGCCGCGCGGTCACATCTTCCTTCACTCTGATTTCGCAGGTTCCTATGACTCCAGATATTTCGGGCCGGTCCCGGCCGCCGGCGTCCTCGGTTTGGCCTATCCCGTCCTCACCATACACCCGTGACGTCGTGAAGACTGTCGGTCTCACGGCGGTCGCCGTGGCAGTCGGAGTGATCGGATGGAGCGGCAATCCCCTCACCCTTCCGCTCGCCTTGGTGTTTCCCGCCCTGTGGGCAAATTCTCCCTCGCGGACTGCGGCCGCAATTGTGTCGGCGGGATATTTCCTCGCCACGTCACGCGGTCTGCCACAGGGTGTTGTCAATTACTTTGGCAGCGGGATCGCCGAAGGTCTCGCGCTCTGGCTCGGCGCATCGCTCGCCTTCGTCGCCGTGCATGCTGTACTGTGGACATCGCGGCCCGGGGCGGGACGAACCCTTCGATATGCCGCCGCGGCAATCCTCATGAGCGTGCCGCCCTTCGGAATCGTGGGTTGGGCGCATCCGATCACGGCGACCGGGATCGTGTTCCCGGGCTGGGGATGGTGGGGCCTCGTGGCGGCAGCGATCAGCCTCCTCGCCATGACGACGAAGTTCTGGCCGATCGCAACGCTCGTCTGGGGAGGAGCGCTTGCCTGGTCCGCCGCAACCTGGACGGAGCCCAGCCTGCCCCAGGGCTGGATCGGTGTCGATACGAAATTCGGGGGTGAACGCGGCACATATGCCGGGTTGTTCCAGCATCGCGAGACGATTGCCGCGGTAAAGGCAGCAGCGGCCCAGGGCAACAAGATCGTGGTACTGCCCGAGGGTGCCGCCGGTGTGTGGACGCCGACCGTTGAACGCCTTTGGGTCCGTGAGCTCAAAGGAGTCGACGTCACCGTCAATGCCGGAGCGATCCTGGTTGACGGGCAGGGCTATGACAATGTCATGGTCGAAATCTCGGGCGAGGGAGCGCGCATCCTCTACCGAGAGAGAATGCCGGTGCCAATCTCGATGTGGCAGCCATGGCTAACGCTGATTGGCGAGTCCGGCGGCGCGCGGGCGCACTTCTTCGGCAATCCGATCGTCGAAACCGGCAGTGTGCGGTTGATGCCGCTGATTTGTTATGAGCAGCTGATTGTCTGGCCTGTCCTGCAATCGGCACTCTACGCACCCGACATCATTGTGGCGACGGGAAACGGCTGGTGGACAGACGGCACAAGCATCGTCGCTATTCAGAAGTCAGCAACCATTGCCTGGGCGCGGCTCTTCGATCTTCCACTTATCATGGCGTTCAACATCTGAGATGAGCAGATGACTAGCCGGGCTGTGCGGTTTGCGTCAGGGGACCGGAAACCGTATGCCGTGAACCAAGCTCAAATGGGGAAGTACAACCCGATCATGAGAGCATGTGCGAAGGTCTCGGATCTGATCACGCATACGCCTTGATTTTCTGCAGCCAATGTGCCTCTAAAAGATGACGGAAGAAGTCATCTTTATTCGGCCCAATTACCAATCTATTGAACACAAAGTACGTCTCCTCGACGCGCCGATCTAGAGCCGCCGCCATAGCAACCGAGCGTCCTGATGTTGGCGACCTGCGCGGCAAAGCTCTGCGCCATGTCGTCGGGGGCGTGCCCCAGGTCTTGAACGCGACCGACGATGGAAGGCAGCCAGCGGCCACCAGAACTTGAGCCGATTGGCCGCCCGACCGGCGGCTGGCTCGTATAGAATTCATCCCCGGGCAGGAATGTCGCCTGGTCCGGTTTTCCTTGATAGACGATCAGCGGTTGTACGCACTACAGCACTGCAGAAAGGGCGTTGAGCATGAACCGGCGAGATCGATACTCCGGTGATCTGGAACTTTTCGAACTGCTCGAAAAGCTTGGGGAGCTAACCGACGCGACTGGGATTCCCGAACTCTTGGGTAGGCTGCTCGACATCTATGGGCTGAAGACGGTGGCCTATCTGGGCTCTGGAGTGACTGCACAGCCTGGACAATCCCCCTATCTCGCAGTGACCTATTCGAACGAATGGGTTGATCACTACAAGGCCCAGCGCTTCGTCGATATCGATCCGACCGTGCAGATCGGTATGCGCCGTATGCTGCCGATCGACTGGGACGAGTTTGATCGGGCAGACGAGGACGTTCGGCGCCTGTTCGGGGAGGCAAAGGAGTTCGGCCTCGGCCGTCGTGGCATCTCCCTGCCCGTCCACGGCCAGCACGGTGATAGAGCGCTGGTCTCGATCACGAGCGACGCCAGCGATCGCGACTGGCGGTACCTCCGACTCCACTACATGCGCGACTTCCAAATGCTGGCGCTCCATATGCACCAGGCGATTCTGCGGTTGGAGGGGAAGACCGTGGAGCAGGCCAGGCTGTCCCCGCGCGAGCGAGAGTGCCTGTTGTGGGTAGCCGAGGGAAAGACGGCGTGGGAGACCGCCGTTATCCTCGGCCTGTCGGAGCACACCGTGCGCTGCTATCTTGAGAGCGCCCGCCACAAGCTTGGTGCCGCTAACAACACCCATGCGGTCAACAAAGCCGGCAAGGCTAGTCTGCTCACTCAACTGCCGTAAATCCGGCAGATGCGCCGGATTTCGAGGCCGTCTCCCGGGGTCTAGTTGCTTCAGCGTTTTTAACAAACGCAAGGAGCAACACCATGATCATCATCATCGAAGGCGCGGAGCGGGATCGTCACTCCACCCTGATTGACGAGATGTTTCGAATGCGGGCGACGGTATTCGCCGACCGGCTCGAATGGGATGTCACCGTCACAGATGGAAGGGAGATCGACCGCTTCGACGCCGAAGATCCCCTCTACCTGCTTTCGCTCGACGAACGGACCGGAGCGCTGCAGGGCGCGGTGCGACTGCTCCCGACCACCAGTCCAAACATGTTGCGCGACGTCTTCCCGGTTCTTGTGCCCGGCGGCGCCCCGGCGAGTCCCCTTATCTGGGAAAGCTCCCGTTTCGCCGTGAACCCTGCCACGTTCAACGCATGCGAACGCACAGAGGCCAACCATGTGGTCAACCGCACGACAATCGAGCTCCTTTGCGGCATCGTCGAGGTTTGCCAGCGGGCTGGCGTCGAGCACGTCGTATCCGTCTTCGACGCGCGAATGGCGCGAATCTTTCGCACGATCGATTGCGTCTTCGAGGTCATCGGCACCCCCACACGCATCGGCAGGACGATGACCTATGCCGGCATATTCGACATGTCGGACACCATGCGAAAGCGCCTGGGCGAAGCCGGCAGACTTCTCGCGCCTGTGCTGGCGAATGTAGAGCCGCGGCAGACCCCAATCCCCCGCCACGCCTAATCGACCCTCGCTTTTGTGACATGGTTCTCTGGTCGACGCGGCAACCATGTCCTATAAGGGCTCCGAGGCGGTACGCGCCGCCTTGGGGCTTAGAAACCCCACCACAAGAGTAGGTGTCGGCTGACGCGACACCAAGGATCCTCTGGCCACGGCCGGGGGCCTGCGACGCATGTCCAGGCACTCGTGCTAAAGGTCGCAGGGACCGTCTGTGGCGGTTTTCTAACCCCCGGCTTGGGGTCATGGTCTTTATAGTTTGCGGGGGCGCACCGCGAACCAAGCCGCAGGGATTGAATGCGAACAAAACCAGACGTCGACATCGGACCCGGCCCGGCGGCGACATCCAGTGTCATCAACGCTCTCCTGGCCGAGCTGAGTGAGAAAGAGCTGGCACAGGTGGCCGTCGCGGTCATTCGGGAGAACAGGAGCCGGTTGCAGAAGGCCCAGGAGCTGTTCGAGGAGGTCAGCCAGCTTGACGCCGCCGGTTCGAGAGACGAGCATCTGGGGCAGTTGAGGCACGACTACCGGATCGCCATGCTCAACCTTCATGCGCAGCATCAGGTCGTGAGCCTGGTAGTCGAGCGCCTCGGGTTCGTTCCTGAGGTCGACGGGCAGCGCCCAGTGATCAATTAGCCGGCTAGCTGGCATGACCACGGTCATATTAGTCCGATTCGTGTAGCAATCGTACCTGCCTGCCGGTTGTTGGCGGCGCCCAGCTTGTTCGTAGCCGCGTCGATATAGGACCGAACGGAGCGATACGAGATGTCGAGCATGAGAGCGATATCGGCCATCGACATCCCCTCCGCGAACCAGCGCAGGCACTCAGCCTCGCGCGGCGATAGCCGGATGCTGGTCGCTAGCGATGCGTCGCCGCGTTCACCTCCCAGTCGGGAGTGCACGAAGGCGACGGAGACCGCAGCGGTGACCGGATCGATGTCCTCGCTCAGTTTCGATACAGGCCTCCCGCTCGCAAGCGTGAACACCATGCGATCCCTGAACCCCACGGGAATCGAAATCGAGATTCCAGACCTGATGCCGAACCGGTCGGCCTCGATGAAGAACCTGATCACGTCCCTTCGTCCGTTGCGCCGCGCCTCATCCGCCGACCATGAGAACAACGGCGGTCCGTGCTTTGCCTTGGTCACCACCGGATCGACCCGGATGAACTCCCGTTGCACATAAAGCTCCTGCCAGGCGCGCGGATAGTTCGAGACCGCGAAGCTCTCCGGACCACGAAGATAGAGATAGGCGAAGAAATCAAACCCTGTATCGTCCGCGAAATCCCGCAACGATCTGCGGGCCGCCCGCTCGTCAAGCGGCAGCGAAAGCCTGTCGATGAGATTGAGCAAATTGGCGTTCAATTGTGGGCGGGTCCAATGGCAAGCCCCGCGACAGAAGGCGTCCCTTCTGCACGGAGCGTTGAAAACGAAATGGGTCATCGCTACCGATACGACCCGGGGAAGACGATGTCCTGGTCGACGAGGACGTTGAACCGGTAGCCCGGACGGATCTCGAGTGTCGGCTGGACGTTGAGGTTGCGCGCGACCGTCTGCTCGGAGATTTGACCGAAGGTTTCGGCAAAGGAGCGCCTGGCGGCGTCCTCGGCACTGTTTGCCGTGCCGAAGCTATTGCGGTCCTGTGGCAGCATCATTTCCGTCCCGGCCCCGATCAGAGCGACCAGTATCGCCGAGCCGAACGTGCGCAGATAATGGTTGTCGACCTGGTCCCGGAACCCGCCATAGCCAGCCGCATCGGTCCCCGCCATGCCGCCGATCTGCAGCGTCGATCCGTTCGGAAAGATGAGATCGGTCCAGATGACGAGCACGCCGTCCTGTCCGAATGTGACCTCAGAATCGTAGCGGCCGAAGAGTTTCGATCCTTGCGGGATGAGAAGGTGCCGGCCCGTCGCGCTGTCGTAGACATTCTGCGAGACCTGAGCCGTGATCCGCCCGGGAAGGTCCGAGTTGATGCCCGTGACGAGCGTTGCCGGGATGACCGAGCCGCGCTTGAGCTCATAGGACGAAATCTGCTCGATGACCGGATTGGGAAGGTAACCAAGATCCCGAATGTCCTGATTGAAGAAGCGCTCCTTGGCCGCCTGCCCGTTCGCGTCCGTGGCGCCACCAACGCCCGCCTCCATGGCGGCGGCGTAGAGATCGAGCGCACTCTGCGGCCGGCCAGCCGACGCTTGCGGTTCGCCAGGGGCCGCGGCCGTGCCCCCGGTGCTGTCAGCCGAAAGGTCGCGCAGGGAAACGGCAATCGGGGAATCAAATGCCGCGTCATTGGCTTGATACCGTGCCATGCGCTGACGGTGCAGCTCGCGCATGAGCTGTTCTTCTTGCTCTCGCTCGAGGCGTGCGCGCCATTGCTCTTCCGGCTCCAGCGCCTGCTCCTGTGCCTCGTCGGTGGGCGATGCCGGCGGCTCCGGCATGAACAGGTTTTCCGCAGGCTCGTCGGGTTCGGCTGGAGCCGGCTCGAACTGCGGCTGTGCCGGCTCCCCGATGATGCCGTCCGGCACACCCTCCTTGAGCTGATCGGCATGGGTTGAGGCCGGACGTGAACCGGGTGCGTCCGCGGAGTCGTCACCTCCGAGGCGGAGCCCCCTTGACGACAGGCCGTAGAAGATCGCGGCAAGGAAGAGCACCACGAGCACGATAGCCGCGACGATCGGAAGGCGATTGAGGCGGCGGATGCGCGGCCCGCCCGAGAGATCGGAACCACCCAGCTTGAGGCTCTCTGTCATTGCGGCTCACGTCCCTCGCGCTGCATCATCGAAAGCGGCGAGATCGGTGTCGCCCCCTCCCCGCCCAACTCGTACATGCGCGTGAGATCCAGTGCTTGGGTCGACAAGCGGACGAGGATGCTGCCCTCATACGCATCGACGACATATGCGAGGGCAACGGTGTTGGTCCCCTCCGTCACCTGATCCGTGGCGACCGCATAGCCCCAACCCTTCAGAGAGGACTCGAGCGCCTCGCCGAAAATGGAGCCGTCGGGTTTGAGCTGGATTGTCGTCGTGCCGGGACCGACCTGCTCGGCAAACCGCTCGACCATGTCCCCGGCTATCGAGGACGCCGCCTCCGGGGTGAGCTGTGCGGTCGCCGAACTCGTAACCAGACCCGAACCGCCAAGTGTCTGGCACCCGGCCAGCAGTGCCGCGCACAGGACGAAAGCCACCAGGCGAGCGTGAATCAAAGGACCGTGCATCCCCTACCCTCCCCGCCTGATCGTGATTTTCTCCTGGGCGCGGCCAACGCCGGAGACCAGGATCGCGCTGTCGATGTAATAGTCGACCACCATCATGGTGCCGTTCATGCGGTAGTTGACGATCCGGTTCTCGCCGCCGGAAACCACGAACAGCACCGGCGCATCCTGGCCCGACAGCGACGAGGGGAACTGGATGTAGGTTTTCTGGCCATCGCTGTAGATGCGGGTCGGCCGCCATCGCGCCGTTCCGCTCACTCGGAACGAGAAATTGAGCTGTTCCGCCGGCACGCCGGCGCCGGGCATAATGCTCGCCTCCATGCGCTCAGCGATCTCGGCAAAGCGGGCATTGACGTCTTCGGGATAATCGAACCCGACTCGCGCCATGTAATTCGTCTGATGGGACTTGAGCTGGATGTGGTACGTGCGCCGCGAGGTCGTCACCACCATCGAGGTGACGAGGCCGGGTTCCGATGGTTTGACGATCAGATGCACTGCCTGGCTGCCCGGCGCGCCCGACGTCGCCGGTTCGACCTTCCAGCGCACAGTGTCGCCGAGCAGCACATCGCGCACGATTTCGCCCGGCTGGAGTTCGATGTCGCACACCTGAAGCGGCGAGCAGACCACCGACGGCTGAATCTGGCCGAAGAGGAAGACGACCTTGCCGTCAGGGCCGTGCGTCACGACCCCCTGCCCTTGCTGCCACTGGCCCGAAAGGCTCGTGCCACGCTGTTCCGTGGCATCTAGGGGCTGCGCCAGGGCCGGCACTCCAATCGTCGAGAAAACAAGTCCGGTGCAAAGTGCTGCGCTCCGGAATTTGGAAAAATTCATGAAAGGGATCCTCCGGGCACTCACAGCTGCGCCGTCCAGTCGAAATTTCTGAGGTAAAGGCCGATCGGGTTGAGGCGGATGACCGCCTCGTCCTGGGGTGGCGTGAGCGTGACCGTGGCCACGCCCCGAAACCGCTTTACGTCCTGCTCCCTGCCCTGCCGGTCGCGCTCATATTCCGTCCAGTCGACCTGGTAGCTCTGGTTGGAGAGCGGCACGATGTTCGTGACCTCGACGGCCACCGTCATCGTGCGGGCGCGGTCGAATGGCGAATTCCCCCGGAACCAGGCATTGACCTTCTCCGTCGCCGGATCGGCGGTGCGCAGATGCGCATAGGTGCGGTCGATATACTGCTTCTGCACCACGGCATCGGGCGTGACCGACCGGAAATTGCTGACGAAGCTGCCGAGCGTGGCACGCACCACGCGCGGGTCGGCATATTCGATCTGTTGCGGGAAGCCGGCGCTCGCCGCCGTGCCGAGCCGATCGACTTCCACGATATAGGGCACCAGCTGCACCTGTGTGCTCTGATAGAGCGCATAGGAGAAACCGATCACTGCCATCAACATCCCGGTCACGCCGACGATGCGCCAGGACGCGGCCGCTTTCACATACGACCCGTAGCGTTCGTTCCATTCCTGGCGCGCGGCAAGGTAGGGATTTTCCGGTGGGCTCTTTGCGGCCATGGTCTACGTCACGCCTTGTCGTCTGCTGATTTTCTTGTGGTGGGGCGGTCCTGGCTCTGGTCGAGCTTGGAATTGGCGAGGCCAAGCGTCGATGCGCCCCAGGTGCCGGGAACGCCGATTGCCTTGTCCCGGCCGGCCGAGGCGAGCGCGGAGCCGGCGGCACTTGCGCCGCTGGTCATACCCTTGAGCGCAGCCGCGCCGAATGAGCTGCCGGCCGCCCGTGCGTCGGAGTAGGCCGAGGCCCCTGCCCGCGCCCCGCCCCAGGCCAGCGCAGCGCCGCCGGCGGCCATGGTCGCGGCCTGGCCGCCGTGCCGGATCGTCTCCATGCCGCCGGTCACCGACACGCCCTGCACGACGCCCTGGACGATGTTGGGGACGTACATGGCGATGACGAACACCACAACGGAGATACCGCCGATGGCGAGAGTCGAGAGAAACTCGTCGGTGCCCGAAGGTGAGTTGGCGAGATCGATAAGGACTTCCGAACCGATGCGCGCGATCATCACCAGCGCCATCAGCTTCATGCCGACCGAGAATGCATAGACGAGATAACGGACTGCGAAGTCCTTGGTGAAACTCGAGCCGCCAAGGCCCAGCATGATCATGCCGGCAAGCAGGCCGACATACATCTCGGCCATCACGGCCACGAAGATCGCGGCCACCAGGCTGAAGGAAATGACGACAATCACCATGGCGAACACGGCCGCGATCGCCAGCGCGTTGTCCTCGAACAGCCCGAACTGCGCTTTCTCCGACATCTGGCTGGCGACCTGCAGGCCGGCGTTGAAGACGTTCGCCGGCGAAGCCGATCCTCCGCCGGCGCCGATCTGGAACAGGCTGTCCACCATTGCCCGTGCGAAGTCCGGCCCCTGCTCGAGGATGAAGACGAACAGACCGATGAACATGATGCGCCGCACCAGCTCGGCGAACCACGTGTCGAGCGATGCCGCACCGAGCGCCAGCCAGACCGCCGCAATGCCGACCTCGATGCCGGCAAGGATCCAGAACAGCGAGCGCGCCGCCTGCATGACGGTCGTCTCCCATCCCTGCGCGGCGTCTGCGACTTCGTTTTCCAGCGTCGTGAGAAGCGAACCATCCTGAGCAAGGGCGGGCTGGAAAAGAAGCAAGGTGCCGAGGACTACGGCAAGGGCAAGTCTAATTCTCGGGGGCCTCATCGCCCTGCCCCTCTCCGTTGCCCCAGCGCGGCCGCATCTCCTGCCCGCCGGTGGTGTCATACTCGGACGGTGTGTCGAGGACTCTGCGTGCCCGGTCTGATCCCCCGCCATGGTTTGGGACGACCCAGATCGCAACAGCAATTCCGACAATGACTGTGGCTGCCGCCACGATGATAAGTGTTCTTGTCACCAGCGCGGCTCCATGACCTGGCCGCCCGATGTCGACGGCGCATTCGAGTTGAAAAAGTCCTCGCGGCGGGTCTGCGCGAGATCCTTTGCGGCCTGTTCTGACTTATGCCAGGTCGCCATCATCGTGATCTGCTGCGAGACGAGGCCGCGGAGCTTCTGGGTCTGCGCCACCTGTTGCGCCGCGATCTGATGGCCGACCTGAAGCGCCTGCATCTGTCCGACGGAGCTCTGCGACATCGAGCGGAGCTGGCTCATCGTTGCCTCTTCACTGGCGAACTGATCGGCCGTCAGCCCGGCCGCCCGCAGCGTCGCCGAAATCGTCTCGCGGTTGGTGTCCGACCATGATTGGTAGCTCGAGGAGAAATCCTCGCCGTTCGCGAGCCCCGTCTCGAAGTCGGCGAAGCTTTCGAAGCGTTGCTTGAGAACGTCGTCGATATTGCCCATCGCAAAGGCGATGCCCTCGCCCTGATTGACGAGGTTCTGGAGTTGCGTGAGGTCGCTTTCGACCTGTCCCCAGACGTGATCGGGAAGCTGCAACGTGTTCTGCAGCATGTTCTCGTAGATGCGGAGCTGGTTCTGGATTTGCTCGGAGAGTTGCGTGATCTGCGTGATCTGGTTCTGGATCTGCTCGGCCGACTGGCCCGTCAGCCCCACCAGCTCGGCGTTGTTGAGGAGCTGGGTCCATTCGGTCGCGTTCCCGGTGACCGCACCGGCATAAGCCGGCCCCGTGAAAGCCAGGCACGCGCTCATCATCGCGGCGGTCGTGATCCTAGTCGCGTGTAAGAATGGCTTTGGCATCGCCGATCCCCCTTTCCATAAGCCACGCAGCCGGCCAGTCCGGACCATAATCCTTGTGCAGCTGATCGATGCGTTTGAGGTCTTCCTTGCCCGAGGCTCCTGCGAAGGCGAGCGCGACCGGGCCCAGCGACATGTCGAAAAGCCGCCTGCCCTCGGGGCTTGCGACGTAGTATTCGCGCTTCGGCGTCGCGGTCGCGACGATCTCGATCTGGCGCTCGTTAAAGCCGATGCGCTCATAGAACTCGCGCGTGCCCGGTTCGCGCGCGGCGCCGTTCGGCAGACAGATCTTGGTCGGGCAGCTTTCCTTGAGCACGTCGATGATGCCCGAGCGTTCGGCGTCAGAGATAGACTGTGTGGCGAGCAGCACGGCGCAGTTCGCCTTCCGCAGGACCTTCAGCCATTCCCTGATCTTGTCCCTGAAGGTGGGATGGCCGAGCATCAGCCAGGCTTCGTCGAGAACGATGAGACTGGGCGCGCCCGTCAGACGTTTTTCGATCCTGCGGAAGAGATAAAGGAGCACGGGCACGAGATTGCGCTCGCCCATGTTCATCAGCTCCTCGATTTCGAAGGTCTGGAACGCGCCGAGCGCCAGCCCGTCCTCCTCGGCGTCGAGGAGTTGCCCCATCGGCCCGTCGACCGTGTAGTGGTGGAGCGCGTCCTTGATTTCGCGCATCTGCACCCCGCTCACGAAGTCCGAAAGCGAGCGGCCTCGCGCCGACGCCATGAGACCGACCTGGCGGGAAATCGCGTTGCGATGATCGGGCGTGATCGCAACACCTTGCATGGCGATCAGCGTCTCGATCCATTCGCTTGCCCAGGCCCGATCTCCCTCGGTCGACAACTCGGCCAGCGGGCAGAACGACAGAGAAGTCCCCTCCCCTGCCCCGACCTCATAATGATCGCCCTCCGAGGCGATCGTGAGCGGGCGCAGCGACCGGCCCTTGTCGAAGGCGAAGATCTGCGCGTTTTCGTAGCGCCGAAATTGTGCCGCGATCAGCGCAAGCAATGTCGACTTGCCCGAACCGGTCGGCCCGAAGACGAGCGTATGCCCAACATCGTCGACATGCAGGTTCAGCCGGAAGGGTGTCGAGCCCGAGGCGACCTGCATCAAGGGTGGGGAGCCAGTCGGGTAGAACGGGCACGGCGCGGTCGTGCTGCCCGACCAGACCGTGTTGAGCGGGATGAGATCCGCCAGATTGCGCGTGTTGATGAGCGGCTCGCGGACATCGGCATAGGCGGTTCCCGGCAGGCTGCCGAGATAGGCTTCGGTCGCGTTGAGCGTCTCGATGCGCGCGCCGAACCCTTCGGCCTGGACAAGCCGGCGCACCGCCTCGGCCTGATCGCGCAGCCGCGCGTCGTCGGTATCGAAAAGGACGATCACCGGTGTGTAGTAGCCAAAGGCGACGAGCTGGGACGAAGCCTCGGCAATGGCATCCTCGGCCTCGGCGACCATCGTCATGGCGTCCTGGTCGACCGCACGGCTCTGGGTCTGGAACAGCTGGTCGAAGAACGGCCGCACCTTCTGCTGCCATTTCTTCCGCGTGCGTTCGAGCCTTGCACGCGCTTCCTGGTCGTCGAGGAAGATGAAGCGGCTCGACCACCGATAGGTCAGCGGCATCAGGTCGAGCGAATTGAGAATGCCCGGCCAACTTTCGGCCGGAAACCCGTCGATCGCGACGACGGCCAGATACCGCCTGTCGACCACGGGTGAAAGGCCGTGGTGGAACTCGGCCGTGGCCAGCCAGTCGAGATACATGGAGATTGCCGGCAGACGCACCGGATGGCTCTCGCCCACGATGCAGAACCGGATGAACTGGAAGAGTTCATCGTACTGGATCTCGCGGCCGGTCTCAGGGTCGGCGACCGTGCGCGTCACCATGCGCCGGATCGAAAGCACATTGGCCAGGTACTGCTCAAACTCGCGGATAGACGTGCGGAAGGTGTCCAGGACCACATCGGCGTAGGTCTCCGAGCGGCTGTCACTGTCAGAATAGACATAGCGTGCGAGGCCCGACCGCCGTCGTTCGGGCGGCCGGTAAGTGAGAACGATCGCGTGCTGGCTCTCGTAATGCCCGCTTTCGGCCTCGAAATGCGCCCGGCGTTCGTCGTCGATCGCGCGCGTCACCGGATCGGGAAAATGGCAGTCCTTACGGGCGGGATAGGCGACGGTGGGGATGCGCACGGCCTCGACCTGGATCATCCAGCCCGATCCGAGCCGGGACAGGATCGTGTTGATCTGCCTCGACACCTCATTGCGCTCGAGATTGGTCGAACTCTCCGAATCCGGGCCGGCAAAATACCAGCCGGCCATGACCGACCCGTCCTTGAGCAGGAGGACACCATCGTCGACCAGGCCCGCGTAAGGCAGAAGGTCGGAGAAAGAGGGCCGGGTGTTTCGGAACTGACGAAGCGCGACCATTCCAGTCAGGGCCTCCGCCACGGTGAGGCGGTCGGACGGTAGCCCGCGCGATAGCTGATATGGCGCAGATAGACCTGCCGCATCATCGGATCGGCTTTGGCCATCATGCGAAGCGCAGCCAACACGGCGGCCCAGATGGCGATCCCGAGCAGCACCGAAAACCACGTCAGGACCACGAAGATCAGGATCACGGCGGCAAGGCCGGTCAGCAACACCAGCTCCCGATCGGCCCCCATCAAATGGTTCGGGCGCGAAAGCGCCCGATGAATGCGGGATCGTGCGAGAGCAACGCTTGGCTCAGCCATCGCTCCCCTCCCCTGCCCCGGCCGGCGGCGCCCCGTCGGCCGGATAGCCGATCGAGGCGCCGCTCGCGCCGAATAGGCCGACGATCTGCGTGGCGCCGAGGAGGATGCCGGCGACCAACACGACATACATCAGCCGGCGCGCGAAATCGTTGAGTTCGCCGCCAAAGATCAGCATGCCGCCTGCGACCGCAACGGCGGCCAACGCGATGAAGCCCGCAACCGGACCGGTAATGGATTGCTGTATCTGTTGGAGCGGCCCTTCCCAGGGCAGTCCGCCGCCACTTGAGGCGAGCGCCGGCGTCGCAAGTGCGACGAGCAAGAGCGTTGCCGTAACCGGGATGGCGGCCAGAGCGCGGTTGTTATGCGGCATGACTTTCCTCGTCGATCTGGGGATGGTGATCGGTGGTATAGCGCGCGCCGTCGAAGCCCGTGACATGCATGACATCACGCACCAGCCGCCCGTGGCCGGCACGCTCGATCGAGACGACGAGGTCGACGGCTTCGCCGATCACCTCACGCATCGGCTGCTGGCTGACCTCCGCGGTCAATTGCTCGAGGCGGCGGAGCGCGGAGATGGCGCTGTCGGCGTGAATGGTCGTCACGCCGCCCGGATGGCCGGTATTCCATGCCTTGATGAGGGTGAGCGCGGCACCGTCCCGGACTTCGCCAACGATGATCCGATCCGGCCTCAGCCGCATCGTGCTCTTCAGCAGCCGGGCCATGTCCACTGCGTCGCTGGTATGAAGGGAAACCGCGTTCTCGGCGGCGCACTGGATCTCCGCGGTGTCCTCCAGGATGACCAGGCGATCGTCCGGCGACAGCGAGACAATCTCCGCAATCACCGCGTTGGCCAAAGTCGTCTTGCCCGAGCCAGTGCCGCCGCTGATCACGATGTTCATGCGCGAATCAACAGCGCTCCGCAGCACGGTGGCTTGACGGTGGGTCATGATCCCCGCGCGTACATACTCCTCGAGCGGAATGAGCCGGGATGCCCGCCGTCGGATCGTAAACGTGGGCGCTGCGACGATCGGTGGAAGCAGCCCCTCGAATCGGTGCCCGCCGATGGGGAGCTCGCCCGAAATGATTGGCTGGTCGGTGTCCGCTTCAGTCTGAAGAGCATGGGCCACGCTGCCAATAATGATCTCCGCGGCGCCCGGCTCGAGCGCGCCAATCGCCTCCATCCCCTGCCCGAGCCGTTCCACGAACAGCCGGCCATCGGGATTGAGCATGACCTCGACGACCAACGGATCGTCGAGTGCCTGGCAGATCGCCTCACCGAGTGCGTCCTGGAGTTTGCGCACGAGCCGGTCATGCGACCGCGCCCGGCTCATCGGGCAGCTTCCGGAAACTGGACCTCGCTAGACGCAGATCTCTCGTATCGAGCGGCTCCGCACCGCTCTCGTCTCCATGGCATATTTCCGTCCTACAAATGCGATTGACGGGCCTATCGATCATGGATGACTGCGTTCCGTCAGCCCGGCAGAATTGCCGGGTTCGGTTGGGGTGAGTCGGCTTCCGGACGGCGGATTGGAGGATATTTGCTTTCCCCGGGCCCAACGGCCGGGTTCGGCCCCGGCAATTCTGCCGGGCCAGGATTTGCTCCAGGTATCATCGGGCAGAGTTGTTAAGTCACTGAGAGAAAAGCAAAAAAGCGGCCAAGATCGAGGCTGCCGCCGATCGTAGTCGCCCTTCTGGCAACCTTCTGTTAACCTAAAATCGCTTGCCAGAGAACGGGAATCGCTCATACTGGCGCCAGATTGGCCGTATGGCCGAATATGGCGCTATTTTCTCGTTCGGGGGACAAAGCGGAGATGGCATTTCTCCCAAGTTTTGAGTTTGACGACAAGATCCTCGCCCAAGGGGCCGAGATCTCGCGCAAGCTCGACCAACTGAGGGTCGAGAAGTTTCCCACCGAGGGGCAGAAGACGCTTCGGCGGTTCTCGATGGCCGAGGTCGCCCATTATCTCGGGATCAGTCCAAACAATCTGAAACGCCTCCATCTCGAAAAGAAGGGCCCCGAGCCGTTCGTCGTTGCCGGCGGACGGCGCTTTTACTCGGCCGAGCAGATGACCGAGCTGCGGGACTATCTCGATAAGCACGGGCGATCGGATTCCAAGAAGTATGTGCCGTACCGCAAACCCGGCGAAAAGCTGCAGGTCATTGCGGTCGTCAATTTCAAAGGCGGGTCGGGCAAAACCACCACCGCGGCACATCTCGCGCAGCACCTTGCGCTCACGGGTCACAGGGTCCTGACTGTGGATCTTGATCCGCAGGCTTCGCTATCGGCCCTGCATGGCTTCCAGCCCGAGCTCGACAAAAACCCCTCGCTCTACGATGCGATCCGATATGATGACGCCGCCCCGGTCGAAGACGTTATTCGGAAGACGAACTTCCCGTTGCTCGACATCATCCCGGCGAACCTAGAACTGCAGGAATATGAGTACGAGACGCCGCTTGCGATGCAGTCTCCGTCTCAAGAAGGAAAGCGGTTCTTCACGAGGGTCGCCAGGGCGTTGGATTCGGTCAGTGACCGTTATGACGTTGTGGTCGTCGATTGCCCTCCGCAGCTTGGCTATCTGACGCTCTCGGCACTCTCGGCCGCCACCTCGGTTCTGATTACAGTCCATCCGCAGATGCTGGACCTGATGTCCATGAGTCAGTTTCTGCTGATGCTGGGCAATATCATGAAGTCGATCAAGAATGCTGGCGCGCAGGTTCAGCTGGACTGGCTGCGCTATCTCATCACCCGATACGAGCCCACGGACATTCCCCAGGCGCAGATGGTCGGCTTCATGCAGTCGATGCTTGCCGAGGAAATCCTGAAGAACCCGATGCTCAAATCCACGGCGATTTCTGACGCCGGCCTCACCAAGCAGACGCTCTATGAAGTCGAGCGATCGAACTTCAATCGGGATACTTACGATCGGGCGATCGACAGCATGGATGCCGTGAACTTCGAGATTCAGGGACTGATTCACCAGGCATGGGGGCGGCTGTGATGTTGACTGCCGTCAAAACCGCCAAAAAAGTACGCGGTTTCAAGCGCATATGCCGAATAAGGGGGTGCTAGTCAAATGGCGCGGAAAAATCCCTTTGCGAGCATTATGGACAACGGCGACGCTCCCGCCGAGCGCCCGGTCGCGCGAGACTACACCTTCAAGGGTGCATCACGCTCGCTCATAAGCTCGATCGACGAAATGGCAGCCCAGGCAGGCAAGCTGCTCGAGGGTGAGACGATAATCGAGGTTGACCCCGACCTGGTGGACCAATCCTTCGCCAACGATCGGCTCAACGTTGATCAGGAAGACTATGAGGCCGACTACGCCCAGGTGCTGGAGTCGATCCGCAGTTCCGGTCAGAACTCCCCGGCCCTCCTTCGCCCTCATCCCGAGCGGTCCGGCCGATACATGCTTGTCTTCGGTCGCCTCCGCTGGCGCGCCGCTAAGGAGCTTGGTCTCAAGCTTCGCGCTGTCATCAAGGAGATCTCCGAGCGCGACCATGTGATCGCCCAGGGACAAGAAAACAACGCACGAGCGAACACGTCCTTCATCGAGAAAGCGCTGTTTGCCGCCGACATCGTTCAACGAAAATTCGACGAGGACAACGCGACCGCCCTGGCCGCGATCGGTGTCGATCGGCCGACACTTTCAAAGATGCTCTCTGTCGCGTCGATACCCAAGGACCTGCTCGAAGCGATCGGCCGCGCCAAGGCCGTCGGTCGTGATCGCTGGTACGAGCTCAAACTCCTCCTCGACAAGCCGGGCAATGTCGACACTGCCCTGGCTCTGACGTCGAATTCCGATTTTCAAGGCATGCCAAGCGAAGCGCGGTTCGATGCGATCGTCGCGAAGCTGAAAGCGTCAAAGCCACGGCGCCGTACCGCGCCGGCACCATCCAAACGCACCTGGGCGCCGTCTGATGGGCGTGTNGCCGCGGAGATGGTGGCCAGTGGCAAGAAATTCACCATCGCCCTCAAGGCGAAGGGGACCGACGCNACAGCGTTCGGTGACTACCTCTCGGAAAATCTCAGCGAGTTGTATGAGGCTTTCCGTCGGGAAAAACGAGCAACCACNAACGGAGATTGAGCGCAAAAGAAAAAGGCCCCCGAAACGGCATTCCGGAAGACCTTCTCTTTAAGTTTGGCGACTGAGAGAATCCCACTTCCGCGAATCATAGTCAAGACCATTCAGGTCGGTTTGAGCGCCGATTCGGCGAGCAGGNTTCTTTTGCCTAGCGATAGGTGAAGAAAAATGCAGACGCATACCCCAACGACGCCCTTTGGGCGGCGAACGATGTCGCTTGGCATGATGGCAAGCCAGGCTGTGGCAAAGACCGTGCCGGAANGNGCGCAGGTCCAGAAATGGAANGTNTTCCANNCGATCCGGGANGCGCGNGACCTGATCGGCGCCACGGACCGCNCNCTNGCCATNCTCAANGCCCTGCTNTCGTTCCANCCNGNAACGGAGCTCNCNGGCGANGGTGANCTNATNGTCTGGCCGTCGAACGAGCAACTCATGGCCCGTGCAAACGGCATGCCGGCGACAACGCTGCGGCGGCANCTGGCCGTNNTGGTCGANTGCGGGCTGATCATNCGNCGNGATAGTCCGAACGGNAANCGCTTCGCNCGCAAGGGCAGGGGNGGGCAGGTCGAACAGGCCTACGGGTTCGATCTGGCCCCGATCGTTGCCCGNGCNGAGGAGTTCGAGGAACTNGCGGNCGCGGTTCGGGCCGAAAAGAATGCNTTTCGGCTTGCCAAGGAACGCCTGACGNTACTGCGCCGCGACGTCGTCAAGCTNATNGAGACCGGCATCGAGGAGAACGTTCCGGGCAATTGGGGCAGGGTACAGCAGACCTACCAGGCTATTGTCGGCCGCCTGCCGCGNTCTGCCCCGAGGCAACTAATCGAAGACATCTGCTGCGATCTCCACGGTCTCTACACGGAGATCCTCGAGGTGTTGGAATCATTTGCAAAAACACAGAATCCGGACGCCAATGAGTCCCATTCTGGCCGCCACATACAGAATTCAAACCCAGACTCCATATCTGAATCTGAACAAGGCTCTCGAAAAGAGAGTGATGCGGGCGGCAACGCCGCGGAAAACGGCAACCTGCGGAGCTTGCCGAAGCGGGAGTTGCCCTTGGGGATCGTGCTTGATGCCTGCCCGGACGTGAGGGACTTGGTGCCAGGGGGTGAGATACGCCATTGGCGGGACTTTCTGGCGGCCGCAGAGGTGGCCCGGCCACTGCTTGGGGTCAGCCCGAGCGCCTGGCGAGAAGCCTGCGAGGCCATGGGCGAGGTGCAGGCTGCGATTACGCTCGCGGCGATCCTGCAGCGCTCCGACCAGATCAACAGCGCTGGTGGTTACCTGCGCAGCCTGACGGACAAGGCGAGGGAGGGCAAATTCTCCACCTGGCCGATGATCATGGCGCTTTTGCGCGCCAAGCTGGACGCCAGCAGGTCTTCCGCCGCAAAGCCTCCGGAGCCGCAAAGCGACGGGGACAAGGCGGGCGAGCGTTTAGAGGTCTCGGACGCGCTGCTGCGATCGCTGGAACGACCGAGAAGGTGAGGGTGCCTCGATGAGCCGAACTGCCTTGTTGCCCCCGGCCATCCTGCGGCGGAAACTTGGTGCTCAGTCGCCGTCGACAAGTCCGTCGAATGCCTCGAGCAGTGCGTCGACGATCGCTTGGCCAAGAGCGTTTGCGGTTTCACCGATCCGTGGTTCGTCTTCGTTCCGGACCGCTGTAGCGAGATCCGAACCTTGGTCCTCCAGGATCGATTGGGCCCGCAAGATCGCCCATTGGGCGAAGTCGTCCCGGCTGTTGACGGTCATTGTTTCCATTGCAGTGCTCTCCGGATTTGTTGGCGTATGCTGGCGACGGTCGGCACCCGCGATCTGTACGACGTTCGCGCTCTAACGTCATTCCGGCTTCCGCGCTCAGGCTGCGTCGAGCAGGCCGCTTCGCTTTGCCCGGTCGAGAAGATTCTTTACGGAGGAGGGCGCCCATCTCGTACCACCCCGCGGCGTGCGCTCATGAAGGCGCTCGAGCTGGTTCGCGATCTCGCGCAAGGTGAGCTCCGGATTGGAGGAATGGATACCCGCCACAAGCGTCATCAGGCGATCCTCGGGCGGTCGAGGCGGTGACTTCCTCAGGAGCGACTTGTCGGCCATGCCTTCGCTGACCATCCATCTTACCGCGCGCCGCAGGCGCTCCGAGGTCCAATCGAAGCCGCGTTGCCTGAGGACGCGCGAGATGTCGTCCCAGGTGTGGTCTGGCCGCATGCGCCGGACGATCGGAAGCCATTGATTGGCACTGGACTGGATGCGCGCGCCGTAGGCCGCCTTCTGGGCAGCCGTCATCTTGGCCAGCATCTCCGGCCGGCGTTCCCTGACCCCGGGATTGCCTGGTAGCCGGCCTTTTGCCTTGGCAGCTTTGACGCCGGCCTTCGTCCGCTCCGAGTTGAGTGCCCGTTCCAGCTGGGCGACGGCGCCAAGGACCTGCAGCGAAAACATGCCCTGCGGCGTCGTGGTATCGATGGGATCGCTCAACGAGCGGAAATACGCGCCTTTGGCAGTCAGCTCCTCGATGACATTGAGCAGGTGGCTCACCGAGCGCGCCAGGCGGTCGAGGCGAACCACAACGAGGGTGTCGCCGGCGCCGATCTCGCGCACAAGCCGAGCGAGGGCAGGGCGGGTCCGCGAGGCGCCGGACCCATGCTCCTGGATGATTGCATCGCATCCGGCCGACCTCAGTTCCATCTCCTGCGCTTCCGTCGCCTGCTCGTCCGTGGAGACGCGCGCATAGCCGATAAGCCGGCCCTGTGGTCGATGAGAGGAGCGATTGGGCGGTGTTTTGGCCATTTGGAGAGCCTGAGAGCGGTGTTGAAGGTGAATTTACAAACATAGAAGATACGGATAACCGATCGTTTGTAAACGTCTCTTGAGCGTCTTTCTATCACCGGCATGTGCAAGAAAACCCCGGAAAAACGGGTTCTCTCGTCGATCTGAGCACCGGTTGCAGGGTCTCTGTTCAATCTCGTAGGCCGCAGCGCTCATTATATCTAGAGGGTCTTGCGAATTACCGGTGTGACGGAATCCAAATGCATGATAGCTTCTGTAACGAATTTGAAGCACCGTGTTATCAATGGCTTACGATATCGGGAAATTGACTCATGAGACCCTCCTGGGGCCGATTGCGGCCGCGGAGGACGCGCTTGCCCGGCTTGATGAGCGCGTCGCCCGATCCGAGGTCGGGGCCGGCTTCACCGAACGAGCTGATTTCTTCGATTCCGTTTCCAGTATGTGGGTCGGCGGCGAGCTCGTCCATCTTGAGGATCTGGTTCTCCACGACGCACAGATGGACATTCGCGCGCCCAGCCATGAGCTCGTGATCGCGCACCGCTTTGTCCGGGCAAGGCGCCGGGTCTCGCGGAACAAACCTGGATGGGCGGTTTCGCGGTCGGGTATCATGGCGCTGGCTGGCGTCGCGGAAGAGACCTCCGTCGAGGCCGAATCCGTTGGCAGGGGAGGGGAGGGGGGCGAGCTCGACTTGGTTGGTGACGCAGCCCTCTTTCCCGAGCTGGCCGAGATCGATGAGGTCCTCGCTCGCACCCAATGGCTGGTCGATGGCAATGCGGCTGTCGAACAAAGGAAAAGAGAACCCGAGATCAGTGTCGGCGAGCTGCTCATTCGCGATCCAGATTGGGATGAAGGTGAGCGGATTGGCGAGTGGCTTGTTCTGGTCAAGCAGGTCGAACGGCTTCCGGCCACGCTAGCCGCCGCGGGTCTCTGGGATGCATGGGAACATCTCGGACCCCTGCAACGCCAGCACTGGCTTGGTCAGGTGCTCGTTTCGGATTTCCTGCGATCGCGCGGAAAAGTCCGATCTCACCTGCTGGCATTTGCCGTCGGGCTGCGTGAAGTTCCGCGCGAACGGCGCCGTGCCAGTGATCGGACTGTGCGACTGGTCGCCTTTCTGGATGCGATGGGTGCGGCCGCCGCTGCTGGAATGAAAGACATCGACCGACTGACTCTGGCAAAACGCCAGCTCGAGCGGAAAGCAGCGGGCAAGCGCACAACAAGTAGCATTCCGGTCGCCATCGACCTTCTGCTGTCGCGGCCGATCGTTTCGGCACACATGATCGCGAAGGCTGCGAAGATCACGCCGCGCGGTGCGTTGAATCTGGTCGGCGAACTCGGCGTGCGTGAGTTGACGGGTAGGGGGCGCTATCGAGCGTGGGGCGTTCTTTAAAGACAGATTTCCCATCGTCGCGAGGAACGGCAAGGGCGACGAGTTTCCAAAGATTGCGACTTATTTCGGACAAACGATGATGCATGATCCTATATTAATAGCTCTTGTCGATCATTATCATATATCAAAAGATTGACAATTGAAGCGTGGAGCACTAGATGCATCATCCTGATCAAAAAATTACTTCTGATCTAGGATTATGTATCGTGTCTTACCAAAGCGAAAGCCTGACCGCGCAGGCGCGCGAAGTTCGCGAGGCCTCTGGCGTGAGTCAACGCGCGCTTAGCGAGCGGGCTGGGCTGACTCAGAGCCATATCTCACAAATAGAAAGCGGCAAGATGGAACCCGGGTTGTCGAGTTTCATCGATATGACCCGCGCGCTCGATCTCGAGCTCATGCTCGTGCCGAAAAAACTCGTTCCCGCAGTGCTGAGCCTCGTGAGGGCGCAAGCAACGCCCGACATGCATATCCATGCCGGTCAGCCGAACGACAAGCGTTTTGCTCGCGCCGAGCGCCTGGTCAAGAAATTGAAGCACCTCTACGGCAGTTCGGCCGATCTCGATCGTATAGAAGATACGCTGCGTTTTTTGCGCCGCGTGAATCTCAGCGATCAGGAGATGCAATTGGTACGTGACCTGCTCGCGCGCCTCGATCGATATCAGGCGAGCGAGCAGGCAGCGCCGGTCGTGCGCGACATCGCGCAGAACCTGCAGCGTCTGCGCAACTCAATTGCCCATGCGGCTCCGTCTGAACCTCGACCCGCCTATGCGCTGGACGATGGAGACGAAGATGCCTGACGTCTCCGTTCTCGATGTGCGGCTTTATGACGAGTCGATCGGTACGCTGACCCATTTACAGGGTGAGCGAACGATTTTCGCGTTCAACGAAGACTATGTCGAGAACCGGGATCGACCGACCTTTAGCCTGTCGTTCAAGGACGACCTGGGCGGCCTCATCACCAATATCCGCCCGACCCAACGTGTTGTACCCCCATTCTTTTCGAACCTGCTGCCGGAGGGAGGCCTGCGCCGCTATCTTGCGGAGCGGGCAGGGGTCAACCAGCAGCGGGAATTCTTCCTCCTTTGGGTGCTGGGCCTCGACTTGCCAGGAGCACTGTCGATTCATCCGGCGGCAGGGGACGCTCTTCCGCCTGCCGCTGACGATGATTTGCCGGACAACGCCAGACCCAATGCACTGCGCTTTTCACTTGCTGGTGTGCAGCTCAAATTCTCCGCGTTCGCGCACGCAGGGAAGGGCGGAGGCCTGACCATTCCCGCCGAAGGCGTTGGCGGCTCTTGGATCGTGAAGCTCCCGTCCCAGCAGTTCGGCGGCGTTCCCGAAAACGAGTTCTCGATGATGACGCTCGCCGGGATGATCGGCATGGACGTGCCGATCATCAACTTGGTCGATCTCGATGCCATCGCCGGCATTCCAGAAGGCATGGGCGAGCTGAAGGGACAGGCGCTTGCTGTCAGTCGCTTCGACCGAACCGCCGATGGTCCCGTCCACACCGAAGATTTCGCGCAGGTCTTCGGGGTTTTCCCCGACAACAAATACAAGCGCGCGAGTTACGCCAACATCGCTCGGGTCATAGGCACCGAGGCGGGGGACGCCGGCGC
>PAPF01000014.1 GCA_002708825.1 Phyllobacteriaceae bacterium
CTGCCAGGCGAAATAGTTCTCCGACAGCGGAAACCCGCAGGCCAGCCGCTCGAGCCTCTCGCGCAACACCCCGGCCATGCCGTCGGTGCCGGCAGACGCCAGCGCCTCATATTGCGCCGGCGGAATGCCGAGACCGTAGAGCGAGACCTTCTTCGAGGTCGCCCAGCGCACCATGCGCTTGTCGAAGAGCGGGGCGAGCGCCGTGTCGAAAAAGCTGCGCTGCTCGTCCATCGTGCGCGCCTTGAGCAGGTCCCTGGGGTCGACGCCGTAGAGGCGTGCGATCCCGTGACCCAGGCCGATGAAATATCCGAGCAGTCCGTGATGATAGAGATCGCGGGCAAACAGCGAGATCCGCTTGCGGCCGGTGAGATCGCGACGCTCCCAATAGGCGCGGCTCTCCGCATCCAGCGCCGGCTGGAGGAAGCGCTCGTAGGCCGCCACATTGGCGGCCTCATCGGCCTTGCCGAAGAACCGGTAGAACGCATCGTAGTTGGGAAGCTGTGCGGCGGCGGTCAGTTTCAGCCGCGTTAGCGCGACATGCGCCTTGTTGAGGTCGACGGCGGTGATCGCGCGCGGATCGGCCGTCAGATACGACAGGATGTTGCAGCCGCCGGAGGCGATCGCCACGATCGTGTGATCGCGCCCGATCGCGAGCGCCTCCATGTCGATTTCCGGGTCTTCCCAGATCTGCGGATAGACGAGCCCCTTGAAGGCAAGGGTGAAGGCGCGCTCCAAAAGCCCTTCGCCCGAAAGCGCCCTGTTGCGATGCACGGCCTTTTCGAGCAACCCGCCCGCGCCCGTCTGTCCAGCCTTCATGTCCGATCTCCCAAATCATGGATCACCATGACTTGAGCCGGGTAAGCCGTCTGCGTTACGGGAGCATGACAGACGCGCGCGGGCCGCGCATTACTCGATGCCGATCTTTGCGCGGAGCAGGTCGTTGACCGCCTGGGGATTGGCCTTGCCGCCGGTCGCCTTCATCACCTGACCGACGAACCAGCCAAGCAGGCCGGGCTTTTCCTTGGCCTGTTCCACCTTCTCCGGATTGGCGGCGATGATCTTGTCGACCTCCGCCTCGATGGCACCGAGATCCGTCACCTGCTTCATACCGCGCGTCTCGACGATCTCCGCCGGGTCGCCGCCCTCGGTCCACAGGATCTCGAACAGGTCCTTGGCGATCTTGCCGGAAATCGTGCCGTCCTTGACCAGATCGACCAGCCCGCCGAGCTGCGCCGCCGACACCGGCGTCTCGCCAAGATCGAGGCCTTCCTTGTTGAGCCGGCCGAAAAGCTCGTTGATCACCCAGTTCGCCGAGAGCTTGGCATCGCGCCCCTTGGCCACCTGTTCGAAGAAGTCGGCCGAGGCCCGCTCCACGATCAGGATGTCGGCGTCATAGGCGGACAGGCCGTAGTCGGCGATGAAGCGCGCCTTCTTGTCGTCGGGCAGCTCCGGCAGACCGGCTGCCAGCGCGTCGACATAGGCCTGGTCGAATTCCAGAGGCAACAGGTCGGGATCGGGGAAATACCGGTAGTCGTGCGCCTCTTCCTTGGAGCGCATCGAGCGGGTCTCGCCCTTCACCGGATCGAACAGGCGGGTCTCCTGGTCGATGGTCCCGCCGTCCTCCAGAATGCCGATCTGGCGGCGCGCCTCATAGTCGATGGCCTGCCCGACGAAGCGGATGGAATTGACGTTCTTGATCTCGCAGCGCGTGCCGAAGGGTTCGCCGGGCCGGCGCACGGAGACGTTGACGTCGGCGCGCATGGAGCCCTCGTCCATGTTGCCGTCGCAGGTGCCGAGATAGCGCAGGATGGTGCGCAGCTTGGTGAGGTAGGCCTTGGCCTCGTCGGCGGAGCGCATGTCCGGCTTGGAGACAATCTCCATCAGCGCCACGCCCGAACGGTTGAGATCGACATAGGACATGGTCGGATGCTGGTCATGCATCGACTTGCCCGCGTCCTGTTCCAGGTGGAGGCGCTCGATTCCGACCTCGATCGCCTCGAAATTGCCCTGCTTGTCGGGACCGACGGCAACGGTGACGATGCCCTCGCCCACGATGGGCTGCTTGAACTGGGAGATCTGGTAGCCCTGCGGAAGGTCCGGATAGAAATAGTTCTTCCGGTCGAAGACGGATTTCAGGTTGATCTGCGCCTTCAATCCGAGACCGGTGCGCACGGCCTGGCGGACGCATTCGGCGTTGATGACCGGCAGCATGCCCGGCATGGCCGCATCGACGAGCGAGACATGGTCGTTCGGCGCGCCGCCAAAGGCGGTCGATGCGCCGGAAAACAGCTTGGAGCGGCTGATGACCTGGGCATGGACTTCCATGCCGATGATGACTTCCCAATCGCCGGTGGCTCCGGGGATCAGGCGTTTCGGCTCGGGCGTACGGGTATCGATGAGGGTCATGGCGTGGTGGGCTGCTTTCCGGGATGCCGCCGGCGCCGCAGGCCGGCCTTCTGGTCGTCATCCGGGTAGAGCAAACCGTCCCGTGTTGCAAGGTTTTTGGAAACCGGACAGCGTTTTGTAACTGTTGACTTAAATCAAGGCAGCGTCTGCCGGCTGTGCCAGATTGAACATGTCAACGGCGATGGGAGGCCGTCACATGAGCCTTATGGGAATATTTACCAGGATCCTGCGTCACGGTGATCTTTTCGAGGGCATGGTCCGCAAGCTTGAGCTTAACGACCACATGAACGGTCTCCCGCACGCTGCCGAAGTCTACCGGCGCGCCGCCAATCGCTGCCTGTCGTGCAGTGAGGGCGATGCTTGCGAGGAATGGCTGAAAAGCAGCGATGCACCGGACGAAGCGCCTGCCTATTGCCGCAACCACGACATGCTGATGCGGCTGAAGAAGATGGAAGGCGAAGCGGCCTGATTGCCAACGGAATTTCTGGATCCCTCCCACTGTCCCGGCGCTCGCGCCGGGAACTTTTTTTGTGCCGTCGGCAACCGGCCTTTCGTGGCCGTCACCCGGCAGCGATGTAGTTGCGGATCTCGTCGGCCTCGCGCATCACATCCTCGATCCTGCGCTTGACCACGTCGCCGATGGAGATGATCCCGACCAGCTTTCCGCCCTCGGCCACGGGCAGGTGGCGGAACCGGCCCGCCGTCATGATCTCCATGACTTCGTTGACCGTGCTCGTCTCCGTGCAGGTCTTCACCTTGGCTGTCATCACCGAGGAAACCGCATCGTCGAGGCATGCGCCCTTGCGCTCGGCCACGGCACGAACAATGTCGCGTTCGGAGAGAATGCCTTCGATCGCGCCATCCGCCGAAACGACCACGGCGGCGCCGATCCTTTTCTTCGCCAGCAGCCCCGCGGCATTGCCGAGCGTCTCGCCAGCCGAAATGGTCACCACATCACGGCCCTTCTGATCGAGAATCGCCTTCACGGTCATGAAACTTCTCCTCTCGCTGCGTGGACATCCACGGATGCCACCCCCCAGTCCCGCATTCATGGTGTGACGGCTGCGGCATTTTGGCAAGTGGGGATTGCACCCGCCTTCAGGCGCGCCGGCGCGGATCCAGCCAGGGAATGGCAACGAAGCCTGCGATGAACCCGCCGATATGGGCCTGCCAGGCAATCGGGCTGCCGCCGGGCGAGGCAAGGCCGGTGATCAGGTTGGCGACGAACCAGATGCCGAGGAAGGAAAGGACGAGGCGCGAGGCGAGCATCTGGCGCGGTGACAGCAGCGGCCCCTCGAAGGCCCGGACGCCACCGGTGCGGCCCACGGCGAAGCCGTAGCGGGCGGCCGCCGCCATCATGCCCGATATGGCGCCCGAGGCGCCGACAAGCGGCACGGCATCATCCGGAAAAAGCGCGAAATGCAGGGCCACGGCGCCGAGTGCCGTCACAGCCCAGAAGGCGAGAAACCGGAGCCAGCCGATTCGCGCGGCAAGCGGCGAACCGAATGCCGCCAGCCAGACCATGTTGATCACAAGGTGCAGCCAGCCCCCGTGCAGCAGCGAATAGGTCAGCGGCGACAGGAAGGCATAGACGTCAAGATCGAAGCCGCCGGTATGGCGCAGCGGCACGAAGGCGGTGCGCAGGATCAACGCGTAGTCCTGGTCGGGTGTCAGCACATAAACCCGCATCACGTGGACCGCGACGCAGAGCACGATCATCACCAGCGCGGGGCCGGCAATGTTGAACACCGGTTCACGGACCGGCGGCGGGCCGTTTTCCTCGGGAGCGGGATGCTGCATGGGTGACAATGCCTTCAGGGGGTCTGACGGGATGCGCAGCCTACAGGCCGGAAGGCGTTAAAAAAAGAGGCCGTCCGGGTTTTCCCGAACGGCCTGGTCGAGCCCCTGCTCTCCCCGAAAGAAACTGGCTGTCAACAACGAAAGGGCTGCAATACCAAGCGCTTCGTCGTTGATGTCCTTATGCCACACGAACCGGCCGGGCACAACGGAAAGCCTTTGTTAACCTTAACGGCCAAGCCCCGTTGATAACCCGCGATCGAAACCTGCGGGCGCTGGCACGCATTATGCCCCGGTGTCCATGAATCCTGTCGGGGAACACCGATTCTGTTCGTCGATGGAACAAATGCTGACAGATCGTGGGACAAGTGCCATGAAAGACCAGAAGACAATCGATCTTTTCCTGTATTGGAACAGGCTGCGGGATGGCCGTCCTGCCCCGCGGCGCAACGAGATCGAACCGGCCGACATCCGCTCCCTGCTCGGCGACACCTTCATCCTGGAGGAAGACGCACGTGGCCAGGCCGTGTTCCGCCTGGCCGGCACACGGCTTTGCGCCCTGTTCGGCAAGGAATTGAAGGGCTTCGTGTTCTCTTCCCTGTGGAGTGACAGGGACCGGCGTATCGTCAACCGTCTTGCCGGGAACGCCTTCAGGGACAATTGCGTGGTGGCGCTGAGCCTGGAAGGCCACAGCCGCGCCGGGCGCATGATCGCAATGGAACTGGTCCTGCTGCCAATTCAGGGCAACGGGGACGGAGCGCGGGCACTCGGTTCCGCGGTGGTGCTGGACAAGCCGTTCTGGCTTTGCGTCGATCCGCTTACGGAATGCCGGCTGACCGCCCTGCGCGTCGTCGACCCCGACCGCGAACCGGTATTCCTGAAGAACCGGCCCGAAGTTGCCGTCCCGCCGATCAGCCCGGCCGTCGAGGACATGGACCACGGCCTTGACCAGCCTTCCGGCAGGCGTGTCCGCCATCTGATGGTCCTCGATGGCGGACTGTCCTGAAACCACCGGAAAACGACAAGTTGAGGCCGCGATACTTACCCGTTGTTAACACCTGCGCCCGTATGGTTAAGGCTGTCCATTCGGATGAAAGCGCAGACGAGGCACACGACAAAGATGAGCATGCCTGCCCCACAGCCCATGCCGGACATGCCCGAGCGGCGCACTTTCCAGCGTGTCAGCGTGAAGGTCTATGGACGTTTCATGCTGGAGGACCGCGAGGAGCATCCCTGCCAGGTCATCGACATGTCGCCTGGAAGCGTGGCCCTTCGAACCGATGTCACCGGCCAGCCGGGCGAGAAGTGCATTGCCTATCTCGATCACATCGGGCGCGTGGAAGGCGTCATCACCCGAACCCTGCAGGACGGCTTCGCGGTCACGATCATCGCTTCGGAGCGCAAGAAGGACAAGCTGGCGGCGCAATTGACGTGGCTCGCCAACAAGCATGAACTCGACCTGCCGGAAGACCGCCGGCACGAACGCGTCGCCCCGCGCAATCCGATCTCCGTGCTCAAGCTGACCGACGGGCGGCAGTACCAATGCCGGATCATCGATCTTTCGCTCTCCGGCGCCGCGGTGGAAATCGAGGTCAAGCCGGCCATCGGGACACAGGTAACCCTCGGGACGATGCGCGGCCAGGTCGTTCGCCACTTCGATGAAGGTGTCGCTGTCGAATTCGCCGTTCTCCAGCGCGAGGCGGAACTCGCGGGCTCCCTGCAAAACTGACCCATTTCCCCCACCGGGACACGCAGAAGACCGGCCCTTGCGGCCGGTTTTCTTGTTTTGGCTGCCGTGCATGCGCCTCATGTGCCGCTTGCACGCTTCTCACCCGTTCCGCCAACAGCCATGCGCTCCGGCCCTTCTCCGGCCGGGATGGTTAATCCGGGCTTTCGCGACGGAATTTCTTTCTAATTAAAGTTTCTGCTAATTCGCCTAATATTCAAATTATATTTTCTATTCATTCAATATAAATACAGATGCAATTCCGAATAATTTTTATTTTTATTTCTATCAAGTGCTATTGCCGAACTTTGCTTGAAGTAAATTCGAATGTGTCACTGTTCTCTCCACACGGGGAGACTGGACATGAAAAACAAAATACTGAAAGTCCTGATAGCTGGTGTTGCATTTGCCGGGTCCGCCGGCCTTGCGCATGCCAATTCGCCGATGCGCACGGGCAGCATCACGTCGCAGCCCATCGGCCACTACGAATTCTGCCAGAGCTACCCTTCCGAGTGCGGACGGACGGGCGGGGCCGGAAAGGTCACGCTGACGCGCGCGCTGTGGAGCCGGGTGATCGAGATCAACGATACCGTCAACGTCATGGTGCAGCCGCGCACCGACATGGAGATGTGGGGCCGCGAGGAATACTGGTCCTATCCGGGCCGGCAGGGGGATTGCGAGGATTATGTGCTTGAGAAGCGCCGCCTGCTGATCAAGGCCGGCGTTCCCGCCTCCGCACTGCTCGTCACGGTGGTCCTGCAACCCAATGGCGACGGCCACGCGGTCCTGACCCTGTCGACGGATCTCGGCGACTTCATCCTCGACAACCTGGAGCCGCGCGTCCTGGCCTGGGACAAGACCGAATACCGCTATCTCAAACGGCAATCATCCAGGAATGCCGGCGTCTGGGTGTCGATCAATGACAGCCGCGCCCGCAGTGTCGGCTCGATCCGGCGCTGAACGGAATACCCGGTCAAGTCCCCAACTCCCCGTCCCCCATGACCGGGTTGCAGGAGCCGGCCTCCGATCCCCGAGGCCGGCTCCACCTTTTTCAGGCGGGCAGATTACAATTCCTTCAGGGCGCCGGCGAAAAGGCGCTGCTTTTCGATGTAGTGCAGCGCGGACGCCTTGAGCGTCTGGACGGCGCGGTCATCAAGGGTGCGCACGGCGCGTGCCGGCGACCCGACGATGAGGCTGTTGTCGGGGAATTCCTTGCCCTCGGTGACGAGCGCCCCCGCGCCGACAAGGCAATTGGCGCCGATGCGGGCTCCGTTGAGAACGATGGCACCCATTCCGATCAGCGTGTTGTCGCCGACCGTGCAGCCATGCAGCATCGCCCGGTGGCCGACGGTGCAGCCCTTGCCCACCGTCAGCGGATAGCCGATATCGGTGTGCATCACGGTGTGCTCCTGCACATTCGTCCCGTCGCCCAGCGTGATCGGTTCGTTGTCGCCGCGCAGGACGGCGCCGAACCAGATGCCGACATCGCGGCCGATACGGATTTCGCCGATGACACGGGCATCCGGCGCGATCCAGACGCTTTCCCGGTCCTCGAAACTCGGCTGGCGATCGGCAAGCGCATATACCGGCATTCCTGTCCCTCCCTCGGTTCACCGCTGTTCCAACGCGGGAGTCCTATCAGACGCCGGCCGGAAAAACAGCCGTCAAAAGCGCCAGCGAAAGGATGCCGAGGGCCAGTGCCCAGGCATTGACCACCACCACGGCGACGCCCAGCGTCCAGCCGGAAACGGCCCTGCCCCGCCAGGCATCCAAGGCATCGTTGAGCATCATGGCCGGACCGGCCAACGCGGTGAAGGCAAGCGAACGCAGGATGTGCGCCCGGGAAACGAACGGCGGCCAGAAGGTGACCGGGCGGGCCGATGCCGCCTCGGCGATGGCGGAAACACTGCCGGCCACGGTGAGACCGGTCAGCCAGGCGAACAAAAACAGGAGCATGCCGTCCATCTTTACGCACCGTTTACCATAAGCGACGAAGGATAGGTTCCGACAAACGCTCGCAAGGCGCGTGCCAGCCGATTCCGTTTCATGCCGGGACACCATGACCGCATCCGCCAATCCTGAACTGATCGTCAGGCAACTCGACGCGCGCTTCATGATGCGCGTGTTCCTCGTCTTCGCAGGCCTGTTGCTGGTCTCGCTTGCCATCTACGTGGCGGGCAAGCATTACGGCCGGGCCATCGCCATGGCCGGCCACACCGAGGACACGCGCATCCGCGAGATCGTGATGGGCAACAACGTGCTGCACGTGCCATCCAACATGATCCGCGAATCGTGGCAGCGCACGGACGGAAGCTGGCCGCAACTTCAACTCTATGCGCGCTGGCCGGACATGACCGGTTACAGCCGCGCCCACGCGGACGCATTCAACAATACCGGCGAGCGCGGAACGATCGTCTTCCTCACCTTCCAGGAGCGGATGATGTCACGCGACATGTCCGGGCGGGTCGGACCGATCTACAACGAACTCATCATCCGGCCGGGCATCGAGGGCCCGTCGGGGCTCACCATGCACGGCTTCCAGGAGAAGACTGGCTATCTGGGCGAATTGCTGGTGCTGGGGGAACGTGCCGGCCAGGCGCCCTTCGCGGCCCGCTGCCTGGCGGGCGAAGCCGCGCGCGAGGCGATCGCGGCTTGCGAGCGCGACGTCCATGTCGGCGACAACCTGTCGCTGACCTACCGGTTTTCAAAGGAGATGCTGGGCGAGTGGCGCCATCTTGACGCCGCGGTCCTGGCGCTTGCGCGCAGGCTGCTGGTCACCGGTGGGTAAACCCGCCGGCAAGGGCCTTCATTCCAGGTCGATGTCGAGAATCGCCATGGCGAGATTGTAGGACACCTCGCCCTCTTCCTCGATCCGGTCGATGATGCCGAGAAACTCGTCGCCGAGGTAGAGTTCGCAGGAATCGGTCTTGCGCGGGCGCGCCTTGACCTGCAGAGCCTGGTTCATGAAGGTCCGCTTGAAATAGGCGTCGAGCTTGCGCAATTCATCGGGTTTCAAGGTATCCTGCTCCGTCCGCTGATGATCGTCGTTGCTTTTGCGCACCGGGGCACAGCCCGGCCGGCAACGGCGCTTCTGGCATGATGGACGGGCGGGTGTAAACCCCGAACGAGCCGTTTCGTTCCGCTCAGCGGTCGCGCACCGCGATGCGCTGGTCCATGTCGCGCGCCGGTTCGGCACAGCCGCTCTCGCCGACAATGCGGGCCGGAACGCCGGCAACCGTCTTGCAGGGCGGGACGGCTTCGAGCACGACCGAGCCGGAAGCCACCTTGGCACCCGCGCCGATCTCGATATTGCCGAGGATCTTGGCGCCTGCGCCGATGAGCACGCCGCGCCGGATCTTGGGATGACGGTCGCCGTCTTCCTTGCCCGTGCCGCCCAGCGTCACACCCTGGAGAATGGAGACGTCGTCCTCGATGACGGCGGTCGCGCCGACGACAAGACCCGTGGCATGGTCGAGGAATATGCCCTTGCCGATGCGCGTGGCCGGATTGATGTCGGTCTGGAACACCGCCGACGAGCGGCTTTGCAGGTAGAGCGCGAAATCCTCCCTGCCCTGCTGCCACAGCCAGTGGGCAAGCCGATGGGTCTGGATCGCATGGAATCCCTTGAAATAGAGCACAGGCTGAAGATAGCGCGTGCAGGCGGGATCCCGGTCGAAGACCGCCTGGATGTCGACGCGCAGGCTTTCGGAAAAGGACGAATCGCCACGCATCATCACCGCGAAGGTCTGGCGGATCAGGTCGGCGCCGAGATCGGGGTGATCGAGCCTTTCGGCGACGCGATGGACGACGGCATCCTCCAGCGAATCGTGGTTGAGGATCGTCGAGTAGAGGAAGGCGGCCAGGAGCGGATCGTTCTCTACCGCCTGCCGTGCCTCGTGGCGGACCTGCGACCAGATCGGGTCGACCGGTTTCAGGTTGCCGGCGCTCTTTGCGGACTGGATCGCCATGACGGATACCTCACGATGGTGCCTTTGCGGGAAAATAGGTCAGAACGGCTTGCATTCAAACCGCAAACTTTTCACAACCCGGTGAAACAGCACTCAACCGGGTTCAACAATGGCGGAAATCGCGGACGGACTGGAAGCGCGGCTGGATGACGGCATTGCCGGGCTGACCATCAACAGGCCGCAGCGCAAGAACGCGGTCACCCAGGCAATGTGGCGGGCGATGGCCGACGAGGTTGCCGCCTGGGCTGGCTCCGGGGATGTTCGCGCCCTCATCCTTTCCGGCGAGGGGGCGGACTTCTCGGCCGGTGCCGATATCGGCGAGTTCGACACGGTGCGCCGCGACGCGCAAACCGCAAGGGCCTATGAACAGGCCAATTCCGATGCCTTCACGGCCCTGCGGGAGGCGCCCTTTCCGGTCATCGCGGCCATTTCTGGCATCTGTTTCGGCGGCGGTTTCGGACTGGCCGCGGCGTGCGACCTGCGCCTTGCCACGCCCGATGCCACGTTCGCCGTACCGGCCGCGCGCCTCGGCCTGGCCTATCCACAGGACGCAATGATCGACATCGTGACGGCAGCCGGGGCGCAGATGGCGAAGTGGCTGACCTTCTCGGCGGCGCGCATCACGGCCGCGCAGGCACTTGCGGCGGGTTTCCTGCTGGAAATCGAAGGCGACCGCATGGCACTCGATGCGCGCGCCACGGCAATGGCGGAAGCGATCGCGGCCAATGCGCCCTTGTCGGTGCGGGCTTCCAAGGCAGCCATACGCGCGGTGACCAGCAAGACGGAGGCGGATGCGGCCCTGGCACGCAGCCTCGGTTCGGCCACCTTCGACAGCGCCGACTACGCGGAGGGCCGGACCGCCTTTCGCGAAAAACGCAAGCCTGTCTTCAAGGGCCGCTGACGGCGCCAGGCCGCAGTAAAAGCGGGGGATTCAGGCCGCCTCGACCCGGCTGAGGAATGCCAGGATGGCGTCGCAGAATGCGTCATTGCGGTCGCCGGCAACCATGTGGCCGGCGCCGCCGACATCGGCATATTCGCCCAGCGGCAGACGTGCCACGACATCGCGCGCGACCTCCTCGTCCACCAGTTCCGACTGCATGCCGCGCACCAGCAGGACCGGCAGGTCAAGACGGTCGAGATTGGCATCGAGTGCAATCATGTGGGCCTCGGCACCCCGGTCGATATTGTATTCGCCCGTCGAGAAGGCCGGATCCCAGTGCCAGCGGTAGCGGCCGTCCTCGCCAACGCGCAGGTTCTTTCGCAGCCCTTCCAGCGAGCGCGGCCGCTTGCGATGCGGCAGGTAGGCGGCAATGGCGTCGGCGGCTTCCTCCAGCGAGGCAAAGCCGTTGGACAGGCGCGAAGCCATGAAGGCGAGGATGTGGGCCACGCCCTGCCGGTTCATGCGCGGCACGACATCGACCAGGACGAGCGAGGAAAGCCTGGGGCGTATGTTGATTTCGCTGGTCAGCAGCGAAAGGCCGACGAGCGACGCACCGACGCCGGACGGGGCTTCCCCGAACAGGTCGGCAACCTGCTCGACAATGGCATCGGCGTCGCGGCCGTAGTCGGCAAAGCGGTAGTGGCCGGTCTGGACCCATTCGCTCGCGCCATGGCCGCGCAGGTCCACCGCCATGGCCCGCATGCCGGCCGCGGCAAGCCGCACGGCCGTGCGCGACCAGGCATGGCGCGTCTGGCCGCCGCCGTGAAGCAGCACCACGGGATGACCGGAACTGCCCCATATCTCGGCCTCCAGGCGATTGCCCTCGACGCCGGTCAGGGTGATATGGCGCGACGGTTTCACAGGGCGTTCCCGGCAAGGAATTCCAGGGCGCGCTTCTTGAAGGTGCGGTCGCCGACGGACAGCATGTGGTCGCGCCGCTCGATGTCGAAGGCCTCGCCGCGCGGCATGAGCGCGGCCAGGCGGTGCGGCGATCCGGCGATGTCGTCATTGGTGCCCACGGCGACCAGCGCCGGTTGCGTGATGCGGGCCACGTCCTCCTCGCTCAGAAGGTCGCGCGAGCGGGAAATGCAGGCGGCAAGCGCCTGGCGATCGCTTTTCGTGTGATCGGCGAAAGCACGGAACATCTGGCCGCGCCTGTCCGTGATCGTGTCCGGATCGGCCGCCAGCAGGGCCTCGGCGATGGGGTCCCAGTCGCCCACGCCTTCCACCATGCCATAACCAAGCCCGCCCAGGATGACGGTCGCCACGCGGTCCGGATGGCCGAGCGCCATGAAGGCAGTGATGCGCGCGCCCATGGAATAGCCGAAGACATGGGCCCGCCCGATGCCCAGATGATCGAGCAGGGCCGCGGCATCGCCGGCCATGGCCTCGGGCGTGTAGGCGGCCGCATCGTAGATCTTTTCCGATTGCCCGTGGCCGCGATTGTCGAGCGCGATGGCGCGGTAGCCGGCCTGGTTGAGCGCCTGCACCCAGCCCGGCGTCACCCAGTTGACCGAATGGGACGACCCGAAGCCGTGAATGAGCAGGACCGGATCGCCCTCGCCCTCGTCGATGAAGGCGAAATCGTATCCGTCGTGAGTGAAATGCTGCATGCTTGAAACCCGGACCGGTTACTTGCCGGGCGCGATGAGCGGATGGTTGAGGCGGACGCCCGGACGGATCCCGGTCTTTTCGGCTATTCCGGCCTTCACTTCAAGCACGTAGCGAATCATGCCCCGGGAACGCAGAGGGGCCAGGGAGAACGGCTCGCCCCGCACAATCGAATCCACTGTGCCATCGGCGCGGACATAGATGATGTCGAGCGGCAGGATGGTGTTCATCATCCAGAACGAGCCCCGCACATCGGCCGGGAAGATGAACAGCATGCCACGGTCGTCCGGCATTTCGGTGCGGAACATCAGGCCGGTGCTTCTCTCGTCCGCGTCGTCAGCAACCTCGATGTCGAAGCCGAATTCTCCGCTGGCCGTCATCACCGTCAATTGGACCGGATGCACTTCCAGGACTTGCGCCTGCTCCTGCGGTGCCGGTTGGCGGGCACCGGCAGGCAGCACAAGAAAGGCAGAAAGCGCCAGCGCCAGCAGCGCGGGAAGACAGCGGAGGAAGCGCTCCATGGCGAGCGGCGTCAATTCGGCACGATCGGGGTTCCGAGATCGGGATGGATCTCGGCGGCCATGAGCCCCTTCTCGCCGCGTCCGAAACGGACGAGAACGACCTGGCCGGGACGCAGTTCGGCAATGCCGAAGCGGCGCAGGGTCTCCATGTGGACGAAGATGTCCTCGGTCCCTTCGCCGCGGGTAAGGAAGCCGAAGCCCTTCGTGCGGTTGAACCATTTGACCAGTGCCCGCTCAAGGCCGCTTTCCGGGGTGACGGACACATGGGTGCGCGGCGCCGGCGACTCCAGCGGATGAATGGCCGTGGAATTGTCCATGGACAGGACCTTGAAGGCCTGCAAGCCGCGCTCACCCGGCTTGACCAGCACGGTTACCCGCGCGCCCTCGAGCGCGGTCTGGTGGCCGTCGCGGCGCAGGCAGGTGACGTGCAAGAGGACATCGCCGAGAACGGTCCTGTCGGGCACGATGAAACCGTAGCCCTTGGCCACATCGAACCACTTGATCGTACCGGCGATTTCTTCCAGCCCCGTATCGCCGGCGGAGCCCGCTTCAAAATCCATACTCCGGTCAGTCTCGGAGGTTCTGTCCCCCATCCGGCCGCACCTTTCAACTAAAATACAAACTGATTCTATATTGAATCATAACATCGGCTCTCGGAGACAAGGCAAGACCCTGTCCGAGAATAAACGTGGATTACGCAGGGTGCGGCCGCCGGGGACTTGAGACAAGCCATCACGGCGCCATATGGTCGTTCCGACGTCCCGGCCGGCCATTCCGGCCATTCAAGAGACCCCGGCCGGCCATTCCGGGCGTTCAAGAGACAAGGAGACCCTGCCATGCGCTTCCGCCACACGATGATCCGCGTCACGAATGTCGAGGAATCGCTCGATTTCTTCTGCAACAAGCTCGGACTTGTGGAAACGCGGCGGGTCGACAACGATGGCGGCCGCTTCACGCTGATCTTCCTCGCCGCGCCCAAGGACGAGGCGCGGGCGCTGGAAACACGGTCGCCGGAAATCGAACTGACCTACAACTGGCCGGCGGAAGACGGCTCGACCGAGACCTATACGGGCGGACGCAATTTCGGCCATCTCGCCTATTCCGTCGACGACATCTACGCCACGTGCCAGAGGCTCATGGACAAGGGCGTGACGATCAACCGCCCTCCGCGCGACGGGTACATGGCCTTCATCAAGTCGCCCGACGGCATTTCCATCGAACTGATCCAGGACAACGGCCCGCTGGAACCGAAGGAACCCTGGAAGAGCATGGCGAACACCGGGACCTGGTAGGAACGCCCGCCCATCACGGCATGGCCAGCGCCTCGGCAAGTGCGCAGGCGGCCATGTCATGGGCGATGGCGAAGGTGATCTTGAAACCGGCGGTCGCCGCCACGATCCTGCTTTCGCCAAGGCGCCCGGTCACCGGGGCTGCCGTGGGGCCACGCGGGCGGATGCCTGCCCAGCGCTCGACGACCCGCGCGGTGCGGAGCGCCGGCGACAGCGCCCTCGCCCTTTCGATCACCGCATCAAGCCGGTCGTCGGTGGAGGCAGGATCGCTCCATTGCTTTTCGGAGGTGGACCCGACCGCGACGAGGCCGTCCTCATGCACGATGGCATAGACGCCGTCGTCGAACAGCAGCGGCATGGCGGGATCGAGCGGCCGTTCCGGTTCCAGGAGCGCCGACTGCCCCTTGACGCCGGTCACCGGCGGCATGGATGGGTCCCCGGCGAGAAGCGCGGATGATCTCCAGCCGGCCGACAGGATGACCCTCCCGCCAAGCACCGTACGCCCGTCGGCCAGGTGGACCGTCCCGTCCGGGTCAATCCTGTTCACGGCCTGGTTTCCGGCGACAACCGCCCGGCCCGCCAGCGCCGCCTTCAGGGCCGCGGTCAGGCGGCGCGGCGCCAGGCGGGCGCTCAGCGTCTCCATCGCAAAGCCGAACGGTGCAGCCTCCTCGGCGATCCAGCCCGGTGCGGGATTGGCATCGAGAATGCGCCACGCCAGTGCCTGGCCGCCCGGCGAGACGCCGGGCCAGCGTTTCGCCGCCGCTTGCGCCCATTGCGCGTGGCGCTCGCGCTGCGCTTCCGTCGTCAACGGCACGATTCGGCCGGATCGCCGATAGCCGCAGGACAGGCCGGTCCGGCCTTCCAGTTCGGCCACTTCGGTCTCGAGGGCCAGCAGGCCTTCAAGCTGGGCCTGCTTCTTGGCCGACCAGTTGAAAGGCTGGTGCGGCATCAAGGCGCCAAGGTGGCCGTTCGATGCGCCACCGCCGGCGGCGCCCGCATCCAGGACCAGCGGCGCAAGGCCACGGCGCACCGCTTTCACCGCGCACCACAGCCCGACAACGCCCGCGCCGACAATCACCAGCGGAACACGGTGGGGGATATCGATTTTTGTGCGGGAATGCGGCATGGTCGGTCTGTATGGACGCAAACGGCGAGGGATTGCAATTGGCGCAAGCGCCCGGGGGGAACAAGGGCAAGCAGATCCATCCATTGACCTGGGACGAGGACGGCCAGCCTGTCTCCGCCCTTTTCGACGATCCGTTCTGTTCGCGGACGGACGGCGCAGCCGAGACGCGGCACGTGTTCCTGAAGGGCAACGGCCTGCCCGGCGCCTGGGCCGGCGCCGCCTATTTCTCCATCGCGGAACTGGGATTCGGAACCGGCCTGAACTTCCTTGAGACCTGGGCGGCGTGGCGGGCCACGCGTCCCTTTGCCGCGCAATTGTCGTTCACCTCCTTCGAGGCCTATCCGCTGTCACTGGAACAGATGGAGCAGGCCCTGCGGCAATGGCCGCATCTTGGCGAACTTGCCGAACGCCTGCTGTCCGTGCTGCCGTCGGAATGGCCGCCGCATGGCGAGGAACGGCCGATCCGGCTGGACCGGCAGACGCAACTGATGATCGTGATCGGGGATGCCCGCGAGACCGTGGAGCAATGGCCGGGCCGCGCAAATGCCTGGTATCTCGACGGGTTCTCCCCGGCCAGGAACCCGGAAATGTGGAATGCCGAACTCATGCAGGCCGTGCACGACAAGACCGTGCCCGGCGGCAGTTTCGCCACCTATACCGCCGCCGGCCAAGTCCGCCGCAACCTTCAGGCCGCAGGCTTCAAGGTGCAGACCATCGACGGCTTCGGCCGGAAGCGGGAGATGCTGGCAGGCGTCAGGAAAAAGGCGGGTTAGCCGATCGTCCGGCCGTATATTATAAGTTGCTTATTTAGCTCTCTACAATTAATGGTTTCATAACCCGGAGCCTGTACAAAGCTTTCAAACAAACTGGGAGCTTCACATGACAAGGCAACTCACCCGGCGCGAACTGTTGTTCGGACGACGCAGGTTCGCTGATGACGAGAGCGGAGCAACTGCAATCGAATACGGCCTCATCGCCGGACTTGTGGCGGTGGTAATCGCGGTTCCGCTTATCCCGATCGGGAAGGAAATCGTCACGAACTTTCACTGCATCCGTTTCAAGATCATGGATTGGAAACTGGCCAAATGCCGATGAACGGATCACGGGGCAAAATTGGGTTCCATGCACTTGCCATCGCCGGGTCTGACATCGGGCACAAGATGCTCTCAGGCGTCCTGATACGCGCCTGAGAGCGGTTGGCAGGCTGGAAAAACGGTAGCGATACATGCCAAAGCAACTCACCCGGCGCGAATTGCTGTTTGGACGACGGAGCTTTGCGGACGACGAAAGCGCTGCAACAGCGATCGAATACGGAATCATCGCGAGCGTCATCGCGCTGGCGATTTTCGGGTCGTTGCGAAACACGGGACTTTGGACCCAACGCAAGTTTCATTGCATCCGGGGCGCCATCCGGGGCTTTGACCCTGGCGTACCATGCTAGCCGGGGCCAGGAGTTTCCAACTGTTCGATCACTGAAGTTCCGGGGTTACTCGCCGCGCAAGCAAAGAATGAGAGACTGCCATGCCAGACCGCCTTAACAGACGTGAATTCCTGTTCGGACGACGGACGTTCAAGGAAGACGAGCGAGGTGCGACGGCGATCCAGTACGGGCTGATCGCCGGCCTGGTGGCTCTCGCGATCACCGCGCCGCTCGATCTGTTTGGACGGCGCTTGATCAGGAAGTTCAATTGCATCCGACAGACGATCAATGGCTGGACGACCACCAATTACTGTTGATCCGATCCGCAACGCTTCGTCCGATTTTCCCCAGGACTTCAAAGTTGCCGCGATTGAGCAGCAGGGCTTTGGCGGGAAAGCGATTCCGCCTGCCCGGATCTCGGAAAAACAGCAACTTTCGATTTAATTGCTTTTCCAAATACTATTAATAGTAGTGTTACCCATGGCATTTACAATCTGCGGATCAGATTCGCAAAGACCAAGGGGAAACAATGAAACTCAACCGGCGGGAATTCCTTTTTGGAAAACGGGCCTTTTGTGAAGACGACAAAGGCGCCACAGCCATCGAGTACGGGCTGATCGCCGGCGTGATCGCACTGGCGATCTTC
>PAPF01000015.1 GCA_002708825.1 Phyllobacteriaceae bacterium
ATCGAAATCCCCATAGCCATCGACTGTGGCCCACGGGTTCCTGCATGAGAGGCTTTCGTACGCCTGCCGGCACCCGAAACCCTTCACCATACCGGACATCCCGCCCATGCCGGACATGCCACCCATGCCGGACATTCCGCTCATGCCGGCACCAATGGCCGGAGCGACCGCCAGCAATGAAGCGCTGCACATTGCGGCCAGAACGGCTTTCCTGATGTTGCTCGACTTCATTTCACTCTCCTCTTTGCTTGAAGACACGGCCGGCATGTGCGCCTGGCTCTGTGTTGGGTCAGCCGGGAAATCCCGGCCGGAAACCGAGGGTGTCCCCCTCCGCGAACCGGGTCAGTCGTCCTGATGCCAATTGCGGATGTCGTAGTGACCCGTCATTCCATGGTGATTGAACGGCGTGTACCAAGCCCCTTGAGCGTCCAGACTTGCGAGACCGGACGGGACAGGTTCGGCGATACCGTGCATCATCCGGCCGGACCAATCCGCTGGCTTGTTGAATGTGTCGATGCGCGGCGCATCGACGGGCCGGCTATCCGGCTCGACACCGGCAATGAAGACGTCCTGCGCAAATGAACAATGCAAGGATGCCAACATAGCGGCGCACGCAAGCAGCGGGATTTTTCCGTTGAACGACATGCGAAAGCCCCCTTTTTCCACCGTCCCCCGATCATCCGGCGGCCGGCAGGAAACAGGTCAGCAAGAAGCGCGCCAATTGACAGCACGCCACCAACCATCTGTTAATCAATCGCTTTTCCGGAACGCGTGTTCACGCCGGCGCTTCACACCCGCAGAATTCATGACAAGTTGGCAGGCATTTCAGGCGGCTGGATGATTTATCCATGAAAATCATATGTTTAGTCACTGCCAATTTGGCAGCGTTTCAGGACCGGCCTGCCAGAAAGGCGGATGTCGTTGCCGGACAGCGGGGTCTGCGCCTTGTCCGCATGGCTGGCTCAGCCCGCAAGACGAGCCGAAAGCTCGTTCGCGCAATCAAGCACGGCACGGCGCGCCAGGTCGATGTCGAGCCCTTCCAGTCCGACAACGCCGACGGCGCAGTCGAGCGCGGGGGCATGCGCGCCTGGCGCGCGGACCGGGCTTGCCAGACCGACAGCCCCTTTCTGCAACTGGCCCCGCGTCAGGCTGTAGCCATCCCGGCGCGCGGCACGCACGGCTTCATCTTCTCCGGGATGCTCCGGACGGCCGGCAAGGATGGCGATGCCGGCCGCTCCGACCGTCAGGGGGTGGCGGCTTCCCACCCGGTAGCTGATATCCAGGAAGCTGCCCGGCGGCGCGGCGGTAACGATTGCCACGCCCTCCTCGCCATCGGCGACCGACAGGAACGCCGCGGCGTCAACACGGCGCGCCAGGGCCTCCACCAGCGGCCGGGCGACAAGGCGCAGATTGCCCTCCGCCTTCGCAGCCAGAGGGATCACCGCACTGCCGAGCGTGACACGGCCATCGGGCAGGCGCCAAACCATGGCGTGATCCTCCAGCGTGGCGACAATGCGGTAGGCTATGGCGCGATGGACGCCCAGCGCCCCGGCCAGGTCCGCAATCCTCATGCCGCCATCTGCCTGCGACAGAAGGCGCAACGCCACCAACCCCCGGTCGAGTGTCTGGAGCCGCGCCTTCCGGTCAGCCGTGTCATTCATGTCAATGCTCCGGCCGCCCGGCGCTTGACGCGCAGGGAGGGTCTTCGTAACCTTCACTGATAATGAACACTAAGTGCGATTATCGCACAATGTCAAGGAAGACGGCGATGAACGACCGGCAGCATGAAAGCGGCACCGCATGCCCCGTTGCCCATGGTGAGGTGGCGGGGTGCCCGGTGGAGGACATGGCGGCGCAGTTCGACTTCTTCGGGGGCCCGTACCTGGCCGATCCGGGAGAGGCGCTGCGCTGGTCGCGCGAGCAGTTGCCGGTCTTCTTCAGCCCGAAACTCGGCTACTGGATCGTCACCCGCTACGACGACATAAAGGCAGTGTTTCGCGACAACATCCTGTTCTCGCCGCGCAACGCGCTGGAAAAGATCACGCCGGTCAGCCAGGAAGCCATGGATGTGCTGGCCTCCTATGGCTATGCGATGAACAGGACCATGGTGAACGAGGACGAACCGGCACACATGGCGCGCCGGCGCGTGCTGATGGACCACTTCCTGCCGGAGAACCTGGAAACCAAGCAGGCGATGATCCGCCGCCTGACGCGGGAAAAGGTGGATGCCTTTGTCGATTCGGGCCGCGTGGACCTGGTCGACGCCATGCTCTACGAGGTGCCGCTGACGGTGGCGCTGAACTTCCTTGGCGTTCCGGAGGACGACGTCGCAACGCTTCGCCGCTTCTCGGTTGCCCATGCGGTGAACACATGGGGGCGGCCGACGCCCGAACAGCAGGTGGCGGTGGCCCATTCGGTGGGCAGGTTCTGGCAATATGCCGGCGACGTGATCGAGCGCATGCGCGCCGAGCCTGACGGCAAGGGCTGGATGCACGACACGATCCGCAAGAACGCGCTGATGCCCGACATCGTCACCGACAGCTATGTTCACTCGATGATGATGGCGATCATCGTGGCGGCGCACGAGACCACGGCGCTTGCCTCGGCCAACATGTTCCGGACGCTCCTGACCCATCGCGACGCCTGGCAGGACATCTGCGCCGATCCGTCGCTGATCCCGAACGCGGTGGAGGAATGCCTGCGCTATTGCGGCTCCATCATCGCCTGGCGGCGCGAGACGACGGGGCCGGCGCGTGTTGGCGGGATCGATCTGCCGGAAGGCGCCAAGCTGCTGATCGTGATGGCATCGGGCAACCAGGACGAACGCCATTTCGAGGATGGCGACCGCTTCGACATCTATCGCGACAACGCGGTGGAGCACCTGAGCTTCGGCTATGGCAGCCACCAGTGCATGGGCAAGAATATCGGGCGCATGGAAATGCGCATCTTCCTGGAGGAGATGACGCGCCGCCTGCCGCACATGAAGCTCGCCGAACAGGACTTCACTTATCTGCCGAACACATCCTTCCGCGGGCCGGACCATGTCCGGGTCGAATGGGATCCGGCGTTGAACCCGGAGCGGGCCGATCCTTCCCTGCGCGAAAGCCGGCGCCATTTCCCCGTGGGCGCGCCGGAGCGCAAGGCAATCGCCCGGCAGGTGACCATCGCCTCCGTGCGCCGCGAGGCCGAGGGCGTGATCGGCCTGACGCTCGCCGATGCCAGGGGCCGCCCGCTTCCCAGATGGAGCGCCGGGGCGCATGTCGAACTCGTCATCGACGGCTATGACCGCAAGTATTCGCTGTGCGGGCGCCCCGACAGCGGCACCTACGACCTGGCCATCCTGCGCGAGGCGGACGGGCGCGGCGGCTCCCGCCATATCCACGACACGGTACGTCCGGGCATGACGTGCAAGCTGCGCGGGCCGCACAACCTGTTCCGCCTGGACGAGGACGCGCCATTCCATCTGCTGGTGGCCGGCGGCATCGGCATCACGCCGATCATCGCGATGGCCGACCGGCTCAAGGCGCTGGGCAAGCCCTATGCACTCCATTATTGCGGCCGCTCGCGGGCCTCCATGGCGTTTCTCGACCGGTTGGCCGCGGATCACGGCGAAAAGCTGTCCATCCATGCCGGCGACGAGGGAAACCGCGCCGATCTCGCTTCGCTCATCGCCGGCTTGCCTGCCGGCGGTAAGGTCCATGCCTGCGGCCCGGACCGGATGATCGCGGCGCTGGAGGACCTGACAGCCGGCCTGCCCGCCGGCACGCTGTGCTTCGAGCATTTCGCAACCTCGCTCGGCACGCTCGACCCGGAGAAGGAAACAACCTTCGACGTAAGCCTGCGCGATTCCGGCCTGACGCTGACCGTGGCCGCCGACACGACACTGCTCGACACGCTGCGTGCGGCGGGCATCGACATCGCCTCGGACTGCTGCGAGGGGCTGTGCGGTTCGTGCGAGGTGGAGGTGCTGGAAGGGGTCATCGACCATCGCGACCGGGTGCTCTCCAAGCCGGAGCGGGCAGACAACCGGCGCATGATGGCGTGCTGTTCGCGTGCGGCCGATGGCGGAAAGCTGACCCTGGCGCTGTGACGCGACATGAACAGCGCAGACGGGCCGGGGCTGATTGGCCTAGATCGTTGTTTTTCTTTGGGAAAGCAGTGGTGCCCAGGGGCGGAATCGAACCACCGACACGCGGATTTTCAATCCAAAAATGAAGCCCTGAAAACAACCGCTTACAGCGGTGCATCTGTCAAACCGGCTTCCAAAGATCAAGAACTTAGCGCGGCTTTGTCAAACCTGCCGCTGACCGAATTGCCGGTCATGCTGGACGCGCTGATTGGCGCGCAATCTGCTTTTTCGGCTATCCAACTTCAGCCGCGGTGCGGTGAGATTGCCGGCGATCTGATTGCCTCCGAAGTGGAGCGGCTTTCCCATTTCGTCGATCTGCTTTGGAAGCGGATCAGGGGCGCGGCGCTTTCCGCTGAAGGCGAAGACCTCGGCGCGGTCCAGTCGGCGTGGCTGATCTATGCGGCTCAGTTTTTCGACCCGGAGGACACCGACGAAAAACACCGTATCGCGCTTGCGCTCCTGAAGCGGGATGCGCGGTCATGAACCCGTATATCCTTTTGCTAGGTGCCCGTGCGGACCTTTACGGCATTACGCTTTTGCCCGAATGCCAGGAATCATCTTTTCAATATCTTCGCCACAATCGCCTGGACGTGAGCACCTTTGACGGAGCGATAGGAGGCTATGGCGTCTTGCCGGTCAGGGAATGCGGCAACGGGCGATTTGACTTCGCGCATGACGGCATGGGGCCACTGTGTTTCGTTTGCGAGGCAATCGGCCGCGACGGGGAAACCGTCACCGATCTAGTGGCGTGGCCTGTTGATGACCCTTTCCATGTCATGACGATGTTCGGCGCTTGTGCGCTTGTTGGCGAGTGGGAGGCAGATAATCCCGCCACCTACTTCATGGAAAGCCCGCTGGTCATGCACCGGACACCGCTTGATTGGCTGAAGGCCGGCTGCCGGGGCGCTGCAGTCGTCACTCCGCATCGTGCGGCACGCTTCCTCTTGGACGTGCCGGGGCGCATTGCGGCGCAGGACTATGAGCATGGCCGCGACCTCAATTCTCTCATTGCTGGTCTGTTTCCGGCTGAGCGCGTCCTGATCCCCGCGACAAGCCAGAGGAGGGCCGCGTGAGCGTGTTGGAACGTCCGCCTCCCTCCTATGTTCCTTTCAATGCGGACGCGAAGCCCGCATACGGGACTGAAAGACGGCGCACTTCGCTACCCATAACGCTGCCGGAAATTTCGGCAGCGTCTTTCGCCGGGAAGCCCGTCCCTGATCTTCAATTCCATGACGTGAAGGGACTGGTGCCACATACTGGCGTCACTCTGCTTTATGGCGATGGCGGGACCGGCAAGAGCACGGTTGCGCTTCAGCTTGCCGCGGCAACAGCGATCGGCGGATATTGGCTCGGTGTGCAAGTCAATGCAGGACCGGTCTTCTATTTCTCGGCCGAAGATCCCATTGAAGTGACGCACCGCCGCTTGGCGGATTATGCGGCCTTCAGCGGGGCCGATCTTGCCGATATGGGCGATTTGCACATTGCCCCCATGCTCGGCCGTGATTGCGTCATGGCGACGGCAGACAAAGGCATCGTGAAGCCCACGCCAGTCTTTCAGGCGGTCAAGGAACGCCTGCTGTCGATGCGGCCGGCACTGGTCATCCTGGACAACGCCATTGACGTGTTCGCGGGCGATGCAAACGACGCTGCGCAGGTGAAGCAATTCATGCACCTGCTGTCCGGGCTGTCCCTTGAAGCGGACTGCCCCGTGGTCCTGCTTGCGCACCCTTCACGTGCGGGCATGTCCAGCGGCACCGGCGACGGTAATTCGGTGCACTGGTCGAACTCGGCACGATCCCGGCTCTACCTGACCCGTGTGCTGACCAATGGCGGGGACAATCAGCCGGTTGAAGACGATCCGGCCGCACGTGTGCTGAAGGTCATGAAGGCGAACTACGCCGCAACCGGCGATGAAATACGGATGCGGTGGGAGGAAGGCTGCTTTGTCCATGCCCAGGCTGAGCGCATCGAACCGGGCGACGAAATGGGCGCTGCTGCCAAGGCCGAACGGGTGTTCTTGCACCTGCTGCGCTGGCACGATGGCAGGGGCATTCCGGTGTCAGCGTTCAAGAGCCCGACCTATGCGCCGTCCATGTTCGTGACGCATCCGCAGTCCGAAGGGCTGACAAAGCGGCGTTTTGAACAGGCAATGACAGGTCTGCTGGATCAACGAAAGATTGAAGTGCAAGAGCATGGACCACCGTCCAAGCGGCGTTCCCGGCTGGTTATCGTGGAGGCATCGGAATGACTTCCAACGGTGTGTTCCAACGGTATCCCAACACTGTTTTTCCAACGGTGTTCCAACGGCTACCGACCCCGGAAAACAAGGCTTCCAACGGGTGTTCCTTCCAACCCTATACCCTAAAGGGTATATCCGCTGCCCGCTATGGGGCGGGCGCGGCTTGTGATCTGGTCCCAATGCCCGGAAAGCAAATGGTCGGGGGGGACGCGGGGCGGGGTATTCTGCGCTCGCTCCCCGGAACGGCGGTGCCGTCATGATGGCATCGACAAAGGCCGTTCGCTTTCTGGAAAGCCTTTGCATCCCGGAAGGGCCGAACGCGGGCAAGCCGGTGAAGCTGGCACCGTTCCAAAAGCGGTTTGTGAAAGGCGCGCTTGGCAAGGACGTGTCGGTGGCCGTGCTGTCCATCGGCAGGGGTAACGGCAAAACAGCGCTTTCGGCGGGCCTTGCCCTCGGTGCGCTCATCGGCGCATGGGACGATCAGCCTCGGCGGGAAATTATCATCGCGGCGCGCACAAGAGATCAGGGCCGCATCGCGTGGGATTTCGTGTCCGGCTTCGCGCGCTACCTGCCGGACGATGTGCAAGGGCGGTTGACCTTCCGGCGCGCTCCCCGGCTGGAAATCGCCTTCGATGATGGCGAGACAGAACACCTCCTGAAGGTGATTGCGGCGGACGGCAAATCCGCTCTCGGAATGGCTCCGACATTCGCGCTCCTGGACGAACGCGGACACTGGCAGGCGGACAAGGGCGATGCGCTGGAACATGCCATCCTGTCCGGTCTCGGCAAGCGCGGCGGGCGGGCGCTAATCATTTCGACCTCCGCAGCGGATGACGCGCATCCGTTCTCAAAATGGCTCGATGAGGAACAGGAAGGCGTCTACCGGCAGGAACACCGTCCGGCACCGGGCCTGCCCGTGGACGACCTCGAAAGCATCAAGGAAGCCAACCCCGGCGCAAGTGCTGGCATTGGCTCTTCGCTCGACTGGCTTCAGGCTCAGGCGCGACGGGCTATCAAACGCGGCGGATCGGCGCTTACGACATTCCGCCTCTACAACAGGAACGAACGTGTTTCCGGCGAGACGCGCGACGTTCTCTTGACCGTGGACGAGTGGCTGGCCTGTGAGTGCGGGCCGGACGAATTGCCTCCCCGAAAAGGGCCGGTTGTCATAGGCGTTGACCTTGGCGGTTCCGCTTCCATGACAGCAGCGGCTTTCTACTGGCCGGAAACAAGCCGTCTGGAATGTCTCGGCACCTTCCCTTCGCGGCCTTCCCTGTTGGACCGTGGGCAAAATGATGGCGTGTCCGGGCGCTATGTCGAAATGCAGGACCGGGGCGAACTGGACGTGCTCGGCGATCAAACGGTGCCGGTGGCACCTTGGCTTGCCCGTGTCATGGCGCATGTGGACGGTGAGGCAATCGCGGCGCTGACGGCTGACAGGTATAAACAGGCCGAATTGGGCGAGGCAATCGACAAGACCGGCATTCGGTGCCCGATTGTCTGGCGCGGGCAAGGCTTCCGGGACGGTGGCGAAGACTGCGAACGCTTCCGGCGCGCGGCCTATGATGGCAACGTGAAGACCTCCCCTTCCTTGCTTCTTCGCTCCGCGTTCGCGGATGCAGTCGTGCTTCGCGATCCCGCCAATAACCTGAAACTTGCCAAGGCCCGCTCAACGGGCCGCATTGACCCGGCAGCGGCAACCGTCCTGGCCGTCGCTGAGGGCGCGCGGATCATGGGGCGCAACAACCATAAAGGGGGGCGCATCGCATGGGCCTGACCGCATCCGCAAATCGCGTGATTGCCCGATACGGGCGCGCGGCGAAACTCCTTCGGGAAACCGTCACCGGGGGCGATGAATGGGACCCGGAAACCACGACCGCCGAACATGACGTGACGGTGGCGCTGGTTGACTTCACGGCGGATGAGCGAAGCGGAACGGTGATCGCGGAAACCGACCGCAAGGCAATCCTGTCCGTTGCCGGTCTCACTATCGACCCCAAACCGTCAGACCGGCTTCAGGTCGATGGCGTCACCTATGTGGTTGCCGCTGTTCACAAGGTCGAATCCGGGGGCAGCGTCCATGCCTGGACGCTGAGGGTGAAGGCATGAAGCATGACCGGTATTCGGCGGCTGTGCTGCGCTCGCAGCGATGGAAGGGCGTTCGGTATCAAGCGAAGCGGCGCGACGGCTGGCAGTGCGTCCAGTGCGGCGCGAAAGGCCGTCTTGAGGTGGACCATATTCAGCCGGTGCGCTCGCATCCTGAGCGGGCCTTTGACCTCAGCAACCTGCAAACTTTGTGCGTGTCCTGCCATGCCCGCAAGACACGGATTGAAATCGGCTTAGGCCGTGAAGACCCCGCCCGCGAGGCGTGGCGAATGCTGGTGCGTGAAACGTGCCGATCCTCCCAAACCAAAGGAAATGAACATGCTTGAATCAGTGAAGATTCAGCGTCGGCAAAGCGAAATCCGCCAAGCCCTCGCTGCCATCGTCGGCAAGGACAAGCCGACCGAAGATGAAACGCGCTCCATGGAGGCTATGGACGCGGAATATCGCCAGAACGAAACCCGCTATCGCGCGGCGCTCATCGCGGAAGACAGCGAACGCCGGGAAGCCGGGGCCGACCTGGAAACCCGTTCGGAACGCGAATGGGCGGAAATCATGTCCGGTTTCGAGATGCGGCAGGTTGCACTTGCCCTCGATGAGGGCGCACAGCTCACCGGCAAGACGGCGGAAATCGTCACCGAACTGCGCTCCAAGGGCGGATACCGGGGAATGCCGGTCCCGTGGGAAGCACTCGAAAAGCGCGCGGGCGAAACCGTCGCGTCCGGCACCCCGAACCCGATTCGCACGGCTCCGATCATTGACCGGCTGTTTGCCGGATCGGTCGCGGCACGCATGGGCGGTTCCATGGTCAATGTCGGCGTTGGGGAAATGGAATATCCTGTTACCACGTCAAGCGTTTCAGCCGGATGGGCCGCGACGGAAACCGGCAACGTTCCGGGGCCGACCGCCTATACCACGACCGACCGGCCGCTGAAGCCTGACCACAATCTCGGCATCACGATGCGCATTACCCGCAAGACGCTGAAACAGTCCGGCGAAGGTCTGGAGCAGGCGGTGCGCCGCGACATGAACGGCGCTATCTCGGAAGCCATGGACAAGGCCGTTTTCCTCGGCTCCGGTTCCTCCGGCGAACCGACCGGCATTCTTGCCGGGGCGTCCGGGTGGGGTATCACCTCGACGGCGGTTGACGCGGCGGCATCCTACGCGGCCTTCCGGGCTGCGGCGGTGCGCTTCATGACGGCAAACGCGGCGACCGGACCCGCTTCCGTCAACCTCCTGCTCCGGCCTGAAGTCTTCGACGACATGGACGCGGACCTCATCTCCGGGACGGCGGTGAGCGAATGGGACCGGCTCACGGCGAAGATCGGCAATACCGTCCTGTCACCGAATGCGCTTGCGGCACCGACCGGCGATCCTGAAGAAACCACGGCGATCCTGACAACCTCCGTTGGTGGCGTTGCTCCGTTCTTCATCGGCACCTGGGGCGCAATCGATCTGATCCGCGACCCTTACTCCGATGCGCAGTCCGGGGGCCTTCGCCTGACCGCGCTGACCACCATGGACGTGACCATTTCGCGGGCCGTCCAGATCGAAATCCTCACGGGCATCCAGTGATGCTTTGGGGATCGACACTCGGCGGGCTGGAAGTCCGCAAGCCCTCAGAAGGGCGCGCGGGAACGGTTCTCCGGGGCCGGTTCCCTTACAACCGGCCTGCCGTCCTTTCGGACGGCGGGCGCACCGGGCGACCGCGCAAGGAAAAGATTGCACCGGGGGCCTTTTCCTACCGGCTGGACCTCGAAGCGGGACCGCCTGAGAATGACATTCACCTGCTTGTCGGCCACTCCTATGACCGGCCATTGGCAAGCCGGAACGCCGGAACGCTGCAATTCACCGACACGCCGGAAGCCCTGCTTTTCGATGCGCTCATTACCCCGGACATGCAGCGTGTCAGTTATGTGCAAGACGTGCTTGGCGCTATCGGTGCCGGCCTCATCCTCGGCATTTCTCCCGGCTTCCGGTTGCCTCCCGAACGGGCCGTGCCGAACCCGGAAAAGATCGAAGACGAGGGCAGCGACCCGGCAGCCGGGATGCACAATGCCATCATTCGAACCGTGCTTGCGGCGCTGCTCTATGAAATCAGCCTTGTGACGCGACCGGCCTACCCGGAAGCACAGATTGAAGAGCGGAACTGGACGCTGACGCCGGAACCGGCAGACGCGGGCCTTGTGCGCACCTTGAACCGGTGGAGGGCCTGACATGGCGGTGACGCTGAAACAAGTTGAAGCCATCCCGGAGAGCTATCCGCTCGCAGGCAACGAAACAGCGTGGCAGCGGATCGAAGCCTATACGGCGCACCGCTGGACGGCGCGGCAAGTCATCTGGACCGTTGAAGGTCCGGGCGAATGGTCCGCACCGCTGACCCCGGCGACTGTCACGGAAACTGAAATATGGCAGGACGATGCGTGGACCTCAGTCACGCTCCGGGCCGGACCAATGGGCGGTTACGTCCTGGACGGCGAAGGGCCGTATCGGATCACCGCGACCGTGGGGGGCGGCACGCCACCGGCTGCTGTTCGGGAAGCGCATTCGCGGTTGACCGCCTATCTCGACGCGCTGGCAGCGGATGACCTGCCCGTGGGCATTTCTCAGTATTCTGTCGGGCTTGGCGGCGAAATCCGGGAACATTTTGAACGCGACCCGAACACGGTTGCAAAGGCAATGCAGGCAAGCGGCGCGGCGGACCTGCTGCGACCCTATCGGAGGGCGTGATATGTGGCCGTTCAAGCGAAAGCAGAAACAGGAAACCCGCTCGGCGGCATCCGGCTTCACTGCCGAAATCATCGCGGCGCGGGAATCGTATATCTCCGGCAGCCGGGGCATTGCGGAACTGACCGGCACCGCTCAGGCGTGTGTTTCCATGTGGGAACACGGCTTCACCATTGCGGACGTTGACGGGACCACAATGCTGGACCCCATGTCGCTGGCATTGGCGGGCCGATCCCTTGCCCTCCGGGGCGAAGCGGTTTTCCTCATCCGGGACGATGGCCTTGTGCCATGCTCCGATTGGGATTTGTCCACAATGAACGCAAAGCCGAAAGCCTATCGCGTGTCCATTTCGGAAGCGGGCGGCGGGCGCACTGAAACGGCGCTTGCGGCGGAAGTGCTGCACTTTCGGATCGGCTGCGACCCGGCAGCGCCTTACTATGGAACGGCACCTCTGAAGCGGGCGCAATTGACGGCGGGAATGTTGAACGCGGTGGAAACCGCCTTGGCGGAAGTCTTCGACAATGCACCGCTCGGCAGCCAAGTCCTGCCAATGCCGGAACAACCCGAAACGGATCTGGAAACCCTGGGGCGCGGCTTCCGGGGCAAGAGGGGCCGTGTCCTTCTACGCGAAAGCGTGAACGTCTCGGCAGCCGGTGGACCGGCACCGCAAAGCGATTGGCGACCGTCCGACATGTCGCCGGACCTGCAACGGGCCATGACGGCGGAAACGCTCACAGCGGGCCGTGAGGCGGTATGTGCGGCCTTCGGTGTCCTGCCCGCCATCTTCAGCGGCGCGGCTCAGGGGCCGCTTGTCCGGGAAGCACAACGGCACCTGGCAGGCTGGACGTTGCAGCCGATTGCAAGCCTCATCGCTCAGGAGGCATCCGCCAAGCTGGCAACGCCGGTGAAGGTGGACGTTATGGGACCGCTGCAAGCCTACGATGCGGGCGCGCGGGCGCGCGCGATCACGGCGGTTGTCCAGGCGCTCGCCATGGCGAAGGAAACCGGGATCGATCCGCAACAGGCGATGGCGCTTCTGGATTGGTCGAAAGAGGCGGAGGGCGTGTCATGAACGGACAAAATACCCCCGATGCGTTCCAGGCGCGCTTGCGTTCCTTCCGGTCCGATGAGCGACCGCTGGACGATCAAGAGCGGCAGTGGTGCTCTGACGTGATTGACAGGATATGCCGGAATGGCCAACCCGCGTTCTATCATGGCGGCATCGATGGCCTAAGTATTGGCGACCTGCTCTTGCCTCCTGACGAAACTGGGAATGACCCCCGTCAATGGCATGACAAATGCCCAGGCGCAAAGCGGTTCGTCTATTTCACCGACTGCCCGGAGCGGGCTGACTTCTACGCTCGCACAATCCGGCTGGCGCGCCTTTGGACGGACGGTCCCCCAAAGACGGGCATCGTCTATCGCGTCTCCCCCATAGGCCATTTTGAAATCGAACGGGCCGAAATCCGGGCGCATCGCAGTTTCGGACATACCCCGGAAATGGCGGCGGAAATAGGAAAGCTGGCATTCATCTGCAAGGGCGCGGAAATCATCGGTTTTGCTTAGGGCCGGCCGCCCGGCGCGCATTGGGTGAACTGCGCGTCAAAAAGCCAGGCCGTCCTGCCTGCCTTTCTCCTCTCTGGGCGATGGACCGGACCATTCGGCGGTGTCCGAAATAACACCGAAAGCCCGCGGCATTTCTTTGGCGGTGCGCGGCGGGCACCTTTTAATTAAGGTGTATTGCATCTTGTTGGGGATGTGGTATGCTTTAACAAAATGGAGATTGAAACATGAATGCGCTGATTTCGCAGTCTCTCGATTGGCTGGCCGATAATTGGGGAACCGTCATTGAATCTGGCGCCTCGGCGGCCGCGGCAATTGGTGTCAATGCGAACACCTTGAAGTCGCGCGTCCAGTCAGGGCGTGCCCTGGCATTGAAAGACACGGAAGGGCGCGTGAGGGCGTCGATCGACTTTACCGGGATGCAGCTTGTCTTCAACATGATTTCGGATCGGCTAGCGCGGTTCAATATTCATCTGGATGATGACCCGGCTCACCCAAGAAATCTGGCCGGCGCCGTCGAATATGCTTTCCAGCACATTCTGAAAGGCGAGCAGAACATCAATTCGTTTGTCCGCATTGAAATGTGGGACGGAAAGCCACTGGTACATTGGTTCAAGGACGGTGACGATTTGGCCAACCTTACCGGGGACGTGGCTGTGGTCATGCCAATTGGGACGATGATTGTCCGGCTTGCCGCGCATTTGTTCGTAAAACACAACCCTCAGAAACTCGACCTCTTGCAGGGCGAGTGGGTTTCAACATTGCGGTGAGGCTGACAAATGGGAGCGGCAAACCTCAATATTGTGACGATCAATCGACGGATGCTCACCACGTCCGAAGCGGCACAGTATTGCGGCCTCCCCGTCAAGCGGTTCCCTGCCATTTGCACCGTCTCCGCGGTTGAACTTGATAAAGGCATCGTTCGCTATGACCGACATGCTCTAGACCGCTGGCTTGACGATCTGTCCAACGAACACGGAACCGACGACGACATTCTTGCGAGGCTCGGATGACACGCATTCGCGTCAAGGGCTTCAAGATATTCACGGATCGGCTCGGCAAGAGGCGCTGCTATCATCGCGCGACCGGGACGGCCGTTGACCTCCAAAAGCACCCTATCGGATCGGCCGGCTTCATCGCGGAATGCGACCGGATCACGCGGCTTGCTGAAAAGGGAATGACAGCCAAGCCGGGGACGCTTGGCTTGCTCATCACCGAATATCGAAGGCATCCGGCCTTTCAGGATTTGGCCGCGCGCACAAAGGCAGACTATCAGCGCGTATTCGACTATCTGAAGGAAATCGCGGACACACCGCTTGTCCGCTTCGATAGCCCGTTGATTGTCCGCATTCGTGACAAGGCCGGGGCATCGAATGGCCGGCGCTTTGGGAACTACGTCCGCACGGTTCTTTCCCTGCTTTTTGCGTGGGGCCGGGAACGCGGATATGTGAAGGAAAATCCCGCCGAACGGATCAAGGGCCTTCGCAAGCCCAAAGGCGCACCGGAGGCAAATCGTCCGTGGCGGGATCACGAGCGGGAAGCGGTCATGGTGGCGCTGCCCGATCACATGCGGCCGGCTTTTGCCCTCATGATGTATTGCGGCCTTGACCCCCAGGATGCCGTCCGGCTGCCTCGCTCGGCAATCGTGGACGGAAGGATAGACACGCGGCGCGGAAAGACGAGCGTGCCGGTTTGGCTTCCCCTGCCCTCGCCAGTCATGGACGTGCTCAGGGATGCGCCAAAGCATGATGCGTTGACCGTCTGCGCGAACTCTCGCGGCAAGCCATGGACCGTAAGCGGCTTCAGGGCGTCATGGGCGCGCGTCAGAAAACCCCTGGAGGCTGCCGGCAGGATTGGTCCGGGCCTGACATTGAAAGGACTGAGGCACACCGTCGCAACGATCCTAAGTGAAATGGGGAAGGATCACGAAACAATCCGTATCATGCTCGGACAGAAGACCGACGCCATGGCGCGGCACTATTCGCGGCGCGCGGATCATACCGCGCGGATGGCCGCGACCGTCACAGATTTTGAAGCCGAAGTGAACAGGCGGGCAACAAAATCTGTCAAACCCACCTAAAAGCCTGTCAAACTAGCCAAACAGGAAGATCCAATGAACAGCGGAAAAGATAAAGAAAACAGTGTGTTGGAGTGGTGCCCAGGGGCGGAATCGAACCACCGACACGCGGATTTTCAATCCGCTGCTCTACCAACTGAGCTACCTGGGCACACATGCCGAACCCTTGCGGTTCAGGCGGCCGGCGGCGTTGGCAATCCGTCGGCGTTGGCGGGCGTTATATCATGAGATTTGCCGCTGGCAAGCGCCTGCCGCGCATTTTTCCAGCACCTTGCCCAGACAGGGCGCGACACGACGGGCCAGGGTTGGCAAAGCCCTGCATTTTCTGGTTTTTTCACGCCGTCATGCGTTAACCCGGCGCGCCGGTTGACGGGTTTCACGGGTCTCAATCGCCATCGCCGGAACCGGGATCGGTGTTTTCCTCCGCCTCCGTCACCGGAATGGCGTAGGAGCCGGAAAGCCAGCGATTGAGATCGACGTCCTTGCAGCGGGCCGAGCAGAACGGATAGGTGTCGCGGGCCGAAGGCTTGCCGCATTCCGGACAGGCGCGTTTCGGCCGCAGCGGCGTGACCTTGCTGTCGCCATTCCCCATGGTCATACCGTCTGGCTGCCGGACAACCAGTTGAAGTGCACCTTGAAGCCCTCGCCGGTCAGCAGGCCGACCGTCTCGTAGAGAGGCAGGCCGACGACATTGGTGTAGGAGCCGACCAGCTTGACGACGAAGGTCCCGGCGAGGCCCTGGATGGCATAGCCGCCAGCCTTGCCGCGCCATTCGCCGGAGGCCAGGTAGCTTTCCAGTTCCTCGCGCGAAAGGCGCTTGAAGCGCACGCGCGTCTCCACGAGACGGGTGCGGAACTTCTCCTGCGGGGTGACAAGGCAGATGCCCGTGTACACGCGGTGCGAACGGCCCGAAAGAAGCCGCAGGCTGTTGGCCGCCTCGTCCAGCATCTCGGTCTTCGGCAGTATGCGCCTTCCCACCGAGACCACCGTGTCGGCAGCCAGGACAAAGGGATTGTCGAAATCGGGCCCGGCCTTGAGCGCCGCCAGCGCCTTCTCCGCCTTTTCCCTGCACAGCCGCTTGGCCAGCGAACGGGGATGTTCGGCGCGCTGCGGCTCCTCGTCGATATCGGCCGGCATCAGTCGGTCCGGCTCGATGCCCGCCTGCTGGAGCAATTCCACCCGGCGCGGCGAGCCCGAGGCCAGGACAAGCTTCTGGAATACGCTCATGACGGGTTTCGTTCCTGTCGGCGGCCGGTTGTCAGCGACCGGACGCGTTACTTGAAGCGGTAGGTGATGCGCCCCTTGGTCAGGTCATAGGGCGTCATCTCGACGAGCACCTTGTCGCCGGTGAGCACGCGAATGCGGTTCTTGCGCATCCGGCCAGCCGTGTGGGCAATGATCTCGTGGTCATTTTCAAGCTTCACGCGGAACATCGCGTTGGGCAGCAATTCCGTGACCACCCCGGGAAACTCCAGGACTTCTTCCTTCGCCATGCGTAGCCTTTTCTCGTCGAATTCGTATCGGCGCCAAATTTCCGGCGGAACCTATATGATTGCCGCCGGATTGTGAACACGCTTATTTGCCGCCTGTTCCGGCGGATGGCAACGCGAACCGCTGCCTGATCTTGTCTTCCAGAAGATCGCGCACATCGCGATAGGCACCGAGGATCTGGTCGCGGGTGCCGCGGGTGTCGCTCGGGTCATGAAGCGGCCAGAATTCAAGGTCGCCGGCATGGGTGCGCATCATGTCGACGGCCTTGTGATGGGCTTCCGGCGAAAGCGACACCACGAGATCGAAATAGTCGTCCTCCAGTTCGTCCAGCGTCTGCGGCAGGCGCTTGCCAAGATCCAGTCCCCGCTCGGCAAGGACGGCGTCGACGAAGGGATCGCGTTCGCCCTTGCGCACGCCGGCGGACGCCACATAGGTGCCGGACGGCAGGATCGCGCGGGCCAATTGTTCCGCCATGGGCGAACGGATCGCGTTCAACGAGCAGAGGAAGAGGATCGAGCCGGGACGCGCCGTCATCCGCCGCTCCGCCTATCCACGCCAATGCAGCACGCAGACCAGCGTGAAGAGACGCCGCGCGGTATCGAAATCCACCTCGATCTTGCCGTCCAGGCGCTCCATGAGCGTCTGCGAGCCTTCGTTGTGAAGGCCGCGCCGGCCCATGTCGATGGCCTCGATCTGCGCCGGAGAGGCGGTGCGGATCGCCTCGTAATAGCTTTCGCAGATCATGTAGTAATCCTTCACGATGCGCCGGAAGGGCGTCAGCGAAAGGATGTGCGTGATGACGGCATCGCCGCTCTCGCGCGTGACCTCGAAGACGAGGCGCGATTCAACGAGCGACAGCTTCAGCCGGTAAGGGCCGTCCCCCGTGTCGCCCACCGGCCTGAAGCTGTTTTCCTCGACAAGATCGAAGATCGCGACGGCGCGCTCATGCTCGACATCGGGCGTGGAACGGCCGATCGATTCGTCGAGCACGACATCGATGAGCCGCGCCGTGTCGCCGGAGGCCGTCATCAGGCGCCGCCCGCCCGGTTCATGCGGATGGCCACGGAGCGGCCATGCGCATCGAGCCCTTCCGCCTTCGCCAGCGCGATTGCCGCGGGGCCGAGTTCGGCAAGCTGTTCGGGCCCGAGCTTGAGAATGGAGGTACGCTTGACGAAGTCGAGCACGGAAAGGCCGGAGGAGAAGCGCGCCGAACGCGCCGTCGGCAGGACATGGTTGGAACCGCCGACATAATCGCCGATGACCTCGGGCGTATGCCGGCCAAGGAAGATCGCGCCGGCATTGCGGATGCGCGCGGCCAGCGCTTCCGGGTCGGCAGTGGCGATTTCCAGGTGCTCGGCGGCGATGCGGTTGGCCAGGGGAACGGCATCGTCCAGGCTTTCGACGACGATGACAGCGCCGAAATCGCGCCAGGAGGCAGCAGCGGTCTCGCCGCGCCCGAGCCGTTTCAACTGGCGCTCGACGGCCTCTTCCACGGCCACGCCGAATGCGGCGTCATCGGTCATCAGGATCGACTGGGCGGCGGTGTCGTGTTCGGCCTGGGCCAGCAGGTCGGCGGCGATCCAGTCCGGGTCGTTCTCGCCATCGGCGATCACGAGGACCTCCGACGGGCCGGCGATCATGTCGATGCCGACCGTGCCGAAGACCTGGCGCTTGGCGGCGGCGACATAGGCATTGCCGGGCCCGACGATCTTGGAAACAGGTCGGATGGTTTCGGTGCCATAGGCAAGCGCGGCAACGGCCTGCGCGCCACCGATGCGGTAGATCTCGGAAACGCCGGCCAAGCGGGCGGCGGCGAGCACCAGCGGATTGATGCGGCCATCGGGCGCGGGCACGACCATGACGATGCGCTCGACGCCAGCCACTTGCGCCGGCACCGCGTTCATCAGCACGGAACTGGGATAGCTGGCGGTGCCGCCGGGCACGTAGAGGCCGACGGCCTCGACCGCCGTCCAGCGCGAGCCGAGTTCCACGCCGATGGCATCAGTGTAGCGGTCATCCTTCGGCATCTGGCGCGCGTGATGGGCGCGGATGCGGTCGCGCGCCAGTTCAAGCGCCCGCATGGTTTCGGGATCGACCGCGGCAAGGGCCGCATCCACCTCGGCCTCGCTGACGGCAAGGCCCGTGGCGGAGAGGTCGGCGCGATCGAAGCGGCGGGTAAAGTCCATGACAGCGGCGTCACCATCACGGCGCACGGCGGCAATGATGTCGCGGACCGCGGCATCCACATCGGCCGAGACTTCCCGCTTGGTGGCAAGGAAGGCGGAAAACCGGCTTTCGAAATCCGGATCCGGCTGTCTCAACGTGATGGCCATCGCTTCTGCCCGTCCTACGCTTCGCCGTCATCCCTATCATGGTCCGGCCTGGCAAGCGTTTCCCATGCCGCGCCGATATCCGTCAACTGGACTTCTATGCATTCGACCGCGATGCGGATGGCCGCTCCCCCGGAAAACGTCAGTTCGATCGTGCCGGCCGGTTCCTCGCCGCGCTGGAAGGTCACGGCAAGCAGGTTGAGGACATCCTCGCCCTTTGCCCGGTCGATGCCGGTGGCCTGCACGGAGCGCACCCGCTTGATGGCCAGCACCGACCGGCGGCGCTCGCCACGGCGGTCGAAGAAGCCGCGCTTCCTTTCCCAGACATAACGGTTCATCTCGAGAATGAAGCTGCCGCTTCGCGGATCATGGGTCAGGTCGGCCACACGCAGGACCGAGTCCTGCACATGGGCGGAGACAATGCGCAGGTCTTCCTTGTCAAAGGCGATCAGTTTCAACGGCTTCATGGTCCGGACACGCCCCGATGGTTTCGCTTCGGCCTTGGCCGGCCCCTGGAGGCCGGGAGTTTCCGACCCTAGTTAGGCCCGGCGCGCGGCTTGCGCAACCGCCAAGAAGGTATCAGCCCGAGACACGCTCGATCTCGGCGCCGCAGCGCGAGAGCTTTTCCTCCAGCCGCTCGAACCCGCGATCGAGGTGGTAGACGCGGTTGACCTCGGTGACGCCTTCCGCCGCCAGCCCGGCGATGACCAGGGCGGACGAGGCGCGCAGGTCCGTCGCCATGACCGGCGCGCCCTTGAGGCGCGGAACGCCCTCGACGCGGGCGATCTGGCCCGACAGCGTGATCCGCGCGCCAAGGCGGGCCAGTTCCTGCACATGCATGAAGCGGTTCTCGAAGATCGTCTCGGTGATGTGCGAGACACCGCCGGCCCGCGTCATCAGACCCATGAACTGGGCCTGCAGGTCGGTCGGGAAGCCCGGATAGACTTCCGTCGTCACATCCACAGGGCGGATGACGTCCCCGGCGGCGCGCGCAACACGGATCCCGCCTTCGGCCTGCTCCACGGTGGCGCCGGTGGCGCGGATCCGGTCGAGCGCCGTCTCCAGGAGGTCGGCGCGGGCACCTTCCAGCAGGACATCGCCGCCGGTCATGGCGACCGCCATGGCATAGGTGCCGGTCTCGATGCGGTCGGGAATGACAGAAACCTGGGCGCCCGACAGGCTTTCGACGCCATCGATGCGCACGGTCGGCGTTCCCGCTCCCTCGATGCGCGCGCCCATGGCATTGAGGCACTCGGCAAGATTGACGATCTCCGGCTCGCAGGCCGCGTTCTCGATCAGCGTCTCGCCGCGGGCCAGGCTCGCGGCCATCAGCATCACATGGGTCGCACCCACGGAGACCTTGGGAAAGGTGTAGCGGTTGCCGCGCAACCCGCCCCTGGCGCGGGCCTGCACGTAACCGTTTTCAATATTGATGTCGGCCCCCAGCGCCGCCAGTCCTTCAATGAACAGGTCGACCGGGCGGGTGCCGATGGCGCAGCCGCCGGGAAGCGAGACATTGGCCTCGTGCATGCGGGCCAGAAGCGGGCCGATGACCCAGAAGCTCGCCCGCATCTTGGAGACGAGTTCATAGGGCGCGGTGGTGTCGACAATGTTGCGGGCGGTGAAATGGATGGTGCGCGAATAGCCCTCGCCCTGACGCTCGCGGCGGCCGTTGACCATGTAGTCGACGCCATGATTGCCCAGAATGCGGGTCAGCTGCTCCACATCCGCCAGGTGCGGAACGTTCTCCAGCGTCAGGGTGCCATCTGTCAGAAGCGAGGCGATCATCAGCGGCAGGGCCGCATTCTTGGCGCCCGAGACCGGAATCACCCCGTTGAGTTCCATGCCGCCCTTGATGCGTATCCTGTCCATGCGCTCCCGCCATTGCAATGGGTGGATGCCGGGAAACCGGCCGAGCGGATGCTCTAGACCATCGAAACATGGGGTTCAAGGAAATGGTGAAGCCACGCTTAACGGCAGCGCAGAAGGCTGAAGGCATTGCGGGTGTCAGCCCTCGCTGTCGGCCGCCGGAGGGGTGGCAGCCGGCAAGCCTTCCGGCCGGCCGTCGGACTCGCCGGAGCGGCGGGCGCGGGCCTGCGCCTTGCGGCGCTGCAGGTTGGCGCGCAATTCCTCTGCCAGGCGCCGCCTGCGTTCCTCGGCCGGGCTCTCCGGTGTCTTTTCCCTGTCGCGCGCCATGACGCCGTTTTCCGTTCCATCAAGGTCTGTCATGCAGATGGCCCGGCGCCGCAAACATGGCAAGTGCGAAGGCGAAAAAACTCCGCAGGTAGCGCTTGCACAGCAGGCGTCTGTGTGGCAGAAGTCCGCCGCATCCAAGAGCGCTGCCGTAGCTCAGGGGTAGAGCACTCCCTTGGTAAGGGAGAGGTCGAGAGTTCAAATCTCTCCGGCAGCACCATCTCAAGCCGTTGATAGCCAATAACTAATTGGCTTTGTTGGACTTCTCAGCCGCCCTCTGGTACACAGAGGTGGTCCACATGAGCTTGAGAATGCCCAGTCCCACGAAGCACAAACAGACCGGCGTCTACTACCTCAGACAGCGAATGCCAGCCGACCTAGCCGCCTCTCCACCCAGCGGCGAGATTACATTCAAGATCGGCGGGCAGCACATATCAATCGCGGTTCGCCCGACCATCAAGGTTAGTCTGCGCACAAAGGACCCCGAGGAAGCCAAGGCCCGATACAGGGTTGCCGACGCGCAACTCCAGGCGTTTTGGCAGAGCCGCCGACGCAAGCAGAGGCCGTTGCTTTGGAAGGAGATACAGGCCCTCGCCGGTCAGGCTTACAAAGAGTGGGTGAACATGGTGGATGAGGAGCCTGGGGAAGAGGCGATTTGGACCGAGGTGCTTGCGCTTGATCAATCCGCGATTGAAAAGGGGAAGCTTGAGCAGTGGTATGGCCGTTCGGTAGACCAGCTACTGGCAAGGGAAGGCATCAACACAGACCGAGAAAGTTGGACACGCCTTCTTGACGCGGTCGCGGAGGCGCTTGCTCTTGCTGCAAAAACCAACCTCAGAAAGGCCAAAGGCGACTACTCTCCAGACACGGTAGTACAGCGGTTCCCTGCCTGGGATTCTCAAGGGACGACGCCTGCACCTACCCCGACAGCAATAACCACCCCTGCGACGGGTGATTTTGACCTCCTCGCCCTACTTGACCACAAATCCGCAACACAAAGCCAAAAGGCGAAGACAACCCGCGACTACGCTCGTGAAATCCGGAGCTTCATTGCCTTTAGCGGCAAGAGCGATGCTACGCAGATAACGAAGCATGATGTCAGGGGTTGGCGCGACAAGCTCATCGAGGACGGCAGTTCCCCAAAGACCATCAATGGCAAAGCGCTGGCCGCCCTGAGCGCCGTGCTGAGCCACGCTGTCAAGGAGTTCAGTCTCCCAGACAATGTGGCGAAGGGTATACGCGACGAGCGGAAGAGCGGTATTGTGGGGCGCAAGGGGTACACCCTGGATGAAGCAAGGGCGATACTGGCGGCGACATTCGAGGGGTCATCCAAGGCGCTCTCCGCCCCCCACGCCCGCGCACTCTTCTGGGTGCCGTGGATATGCGCCTACACGGGCCTCCGCGTCACTGAGGTAGCTCAGCTACAAGGCGTCGATGTCCATGAGGAGGACGGGCATCCATACTTTGTCGTTAGGCCGGAAGGCGGCTCAACGAAGAGCGGGAAAGCCTGGACAACCGCCATCCACCCGCATCTCCTGGAGCTAGGCGTGGTTGAGATGTTCCGTGCCGTGGGCGACGGACCGGCATTCTACACACCCTACCCCACTGACGTGGACCTCTCCCAACTGGAGGGGGGACACCGGGCGCAGGAAGTAGGTAAGCGAGTCGGCAAGTGGATAACCAAAGAGCTAGGCATTCCCGCTCCTGGGGGACGGCCAAATCATGCCTGGAGGCACCGCTTCACTACCCTAACCCGGCAGCACCACCTCGATAAACAGGCGCGTGACTGGATGCTGGGCAGTGGATCTGCGGATGCACGGGAGGGCTATGGCGACTGGCCTGCGACAGCCCTCGCCCATGAAATCTCCAAGATACCTCCCGTCGAAGTCGAGGACACCGGATGGAGGCCATCCAACGAGGCGGTGCCTGCGCTGGAGGAACGGACGACAAGCCTCTGTATTATTCGGCGTGGCGACAAAAAAAAGAGAGCTCGGGCCTAGAGGATAATAATTCCTTGTTTTCTTCTTCAATCAATCGAAGAATATTGATATGCGAAAATTGATTGGAAAAATACGAAAACGGTTCGTAAATGCTCAGATATATAAGAGACATCAACGGCGACCAACTCAACGCGAAAATCAGCATCGAGGATGGCGGCGTGATACTCCACAGCAGAGGTGGCGCATTTGGAAAGCCGAACCTGCGCAACCCCGATTACAGAAAGGCTCTAACAACGATAATTTCCCGTCTAGTCGCCAGCGATCTAGAGCCTTCGCGGGTCCTTATAGATAGCAGCGAGGCGCACAAGGTATCGAAAGCCAAGAGAGTGCTATTGAAGAAAGCGGATTTTGCGCGACCCGTCGAGGAACTCGTGCGTGAGATTGGGAAGCGAGTTGCTGCTTTTGGGAGGGACCCAAACTCATCCGGGCACGGGAACTCGACCAAACGGGTCCGGATAGAGGTAACACGAGCGTCGGCCCAGGAAATCGAAAAAGTCTTGAATTATGACGAAGGCAAGGGAACAGGCGGCCAAGGATGCATTCCTCCAATCATTTATTTCAATATCGGCTGGATGAAAGACTACAATGGTCCGAAACTAACTGATCCGACATTGGGGCGACACCGATGGCTGTCAGATCACGCTCATGGGCATGAATGCTTCAATTTCACCCCTACATCTGAAAAAACAGTGCAGGGATACCGCCCCCCGGGGAAACTCGAGAAGACCAATATCGATCGCCTAGGCGCGAAACCGGGAGATGGAGAAATTGGTGGTATTCTTGTTGTATGGTTCGCACGCGAGCCAAAATCACGCAAATCTCTTATTGTTGGCTGGTATCGCAATGCGACAGTGTACCGTGAAGCCAGAAACGGAGATTTCGAAATAGATCAAGGGAAGTCCGTATATTCTGCTTCTGCTTCTGTTGATGATGCTGTCCTTGTGCCGACAGGGTTGCGTAGCTTCGAGCTACGTAGCGGCCAGAAAGACCCGGGAGCCGGCTTCGGTCAGAAGCCGACTTGGTATGGAGAGGATATGGTTAATGAGCGCGTGTGGGCATATGTGAATTCTTGGGGAGCGATTCAGCAGCGGAGCAAGTCTAGAAAAAAAAAAAACCCGCCGAAGAATACAAATGCCGAAATAAGACGAAAAGTCGAGAAGGCAGCAGTTGATTATGCATGGCAATACTATCAAGAGAAATATTATTACGGGTGCACAATTGAAAGCGTTGAGTCACTTGGCCGCGGTTGGGATTTGGAAGTGAGGACCGATTCGGAAGAGTGGTTGGTAGAGGTCAAAGGTCTACTGAATGCCGTTGTTTCATGTGAGCTAACGCCAAACGAATACGAAAAGATGCAGCTTCCCGCGCATCGAAAGAAGTATGTAATATTTGTGGTCAACAACGCACTGGCAGAGGAACCGGGATCGCCTATCCCCTCGATCTTTATGCGGTGCGATGATGGCAAATGGCGAACAGAGGATGGGCGGGAGTTACAAGTCAGTGAGAAAGTCGGCGCCGTACTGAAGAGCTCTTAAGTCTCTAAATACGCCTTCATTTTCGCAGAGGAGGATAAGGGATCGGATTTCTTGCGGAAAAAATTTGAGATGCCGACATTAATAAAGGGAGTTGCGTCTTCCCCCCCCTTCCCGTCCCAGTAATCCCAGAAGGAAAAAAGCAGGAACAAAGAACCGGCTATGGGCGGGGAAGTGCGCCACAACCAAAGTGAATGCAATTGAGACGCAAGCTTTTCGAGGGGACATGGCCAATTGCAAGTGATTGGCATTGATTTCACCAGCGCTCCGAGGCGGAGAAAGCCCATTACAGGCCTTACCTGTGAGTTTGATGGTCAGGTCTTGCGTGCGATCTCATTAGAGGAATGGCCGAACTTCTCGGGGTTTGAGGAGTTCCTTCGCAGGCAAGGCCCCTGGATTGCAGGCATCGACTTTCCTTTCGGTCAGGCTCGACGGTTCGTTGAGACAATTGGGTGGCCTGCAAGCTGGCATGGGTATGTCCTGCATGCCCATTCCCTTGGTCGAAAGGGGTTTCGTGATGCCTTGGATACCTATCGGGCGAACCGACATCCTGGAGACAAAGAACACCGTCGCCGCACGGATGTTGCTGCAGGCTCTATCAGCCCACAGAAGCTCTTTGGCGTTCCTGTTGGATTGATGTTCTTTGAAGGAGCCCACCGGCTCATCGAAGCGGAAGTTACGATACCCGGCCTGCAAGAAGGCGATCCCAACAGGGTAGTCGTAGAAGCGTATCCAGGTGTTCTCGCGCGACGACTGATCGGGCGCCAAAGCTACAAGAACGACACAAAGAAGAAACAGACACAGGACCAACTGTCGGCTCGCCATAACACCTTAGAGCGCCTCCGGGGCAACGCCTGCCGAGATCAATTTGGGTTTGATATCGAGGTTTCGGATGACCTGTGCGATGACCCAACCGGCGATCAACTGGATGCTCTATTGTGTGCGATCCAGGCGGCATGGTCATGGAAGCACCGAGATGCTCGATATGGTGCACCAAGCAACGTTGATACGCTGGAAGGCTGGATTGCCGATCCGGCGGTCTCATAGGCGGACTAGGTAGAACCCTTAGCTCCCGCTGTACCTCGAACTCTCTGGCCAGTGTGTGGATGCGGGCAGCGCTGTCCGCAAGGGTATAGGCTTACGGACATCCCATCATCGCTCCCCAGTATGTCCGTTAGGGTTGACCTATCCATTACGGACACATATGTTTACGGACATTATCTTAACGGACACACAGGAGCTCACTCATGGCGACGATCCTCTACGCCCGCGTCTCCACCACCGAACAGACCCTCGAACACCAGAAGGCACAGGCGGAACGAGCAGGGTTTCATCTCGACCACGTGATTGCGGATCAGGGCGTGTCTGGTGTGAATGTGCCCCTCAAACAGCGCCCGGAAGGCAAGCGCCTCTTTGATCTTCTGCGCTCTGGCGACACCCTGGTGGTCCGCTGGGTGGACAGGCTGGGGCGCAACTATCAGGACGTGACAGACACGGTCCGGGAGTTGATCAGGCGCGGCGTGATCATCCGCACCATCATCAACAACATGACCTTCGACGGCTCCACCACTGACCCCATCCAGCAGGCCGTCAGGGACGCACTGGTGGGCTTCATGGCCGCATCGGCCCAAGCGCAAGCGGAGGCCACAAAGGCCGCTCAGGAGGCTGGCATTGCCCACGCGAAGGCAAAGGCGGACAAGTACCGAGGACGCAAGCCCAGCTACACCCGCGACCAGCTCGCGGCTGTTCAGGACAGGCTTCACCAGGGAGAGGGGGGCAGTGCAGTGGCCAAGGCCATGGGACTGACAAGGCAGACGGTCTACAGGATCAAGGATGATCCCGATGCCGCATACAAGGCATTGGAGGTTTGGGGCGGCTAGCCCTGAGTAGAGAGGCTCTGCAGGCCAACCACAGGGCGCATCACAGAAGGCCACAGAGCGCCATACAGCGCCCTCAGCGTTTGCGATGCGCCCGACTTCATTTCGCGCAATTATCGCGCTCAGCAGCGCTCTGTGTGCCTTCTAGACCAGGGGCCGCAGATGGCAGGGCGGCAAATTTCGGTCTTCGCGTGAAGCGCCAAACTCCATGCTCTCCGGGCGGTCTGAATTAACATCCCTACATAGAGAACCCCAAACCCCCACCAAACCCAAACCAAGGAGATAAGGCATCACATTTCCCACACCATCCACAGACACCAACAAGCAAGACACCAAAGAGGACACACTCGAACGCCGCTTTGATCCTTGCCGCCATGCCGCCACCGACAGGGCGAGAGCAATTATCAGCGAGGCAATCGGAGCTGTTGAAATCCACGAACAGGCGAACAAGCTGCGCAAGAACCGGCGTAGGCCGAAGGACCAAAAGGGCTTTGAGAAAACAGTTGACGCACTGCTGTCGAACGCAATGCGCCACGAACTGGTCTTTGACGGCGGCGGCGGCGTCCATGTTCCGAGGTCAAACAGACGCCTTGGGCAGCGTACACGCTACCGCCACCCGGTCGAAAGCAAGGCCCTGCCACGCATCATTGATGCCCTCGCCTCCCCTGCCCTTGGCTATCTCATAGAGGATCGCGGAAAGGCCGGGAGCCGGGTGAGCCGTCAGACCGTCATTGAACCGGGTCCTGTCCTGCTCCAGCGCATGGCCGAGGAGGGGATTGAGCTAGACGACTTTGACCAGCAGTCCTTCACGGAAACCATTGTGCTGAAGCGAGAGAAAGACCCCGGCGACTACTGGGATGATGGGGGGCTGAAAGACTACAGGGATACAGGCAGGACCAAGCGAATGCGCAGGGATCTCCAGCGGATCAATGATGCGCTGGCGGCAGCGGATATCTCCCTGAACCCCAACATGCACCCGTGGGCCAGGGCGTCCATTGACATCGCTGACCGGCAGATGCGCCGCATCTTCACATGTGGTCGTTTCGACTGCGGCGGGAGGCTCTTTGGCGGCTTCTGGCAACCGATGTCCAAGAAGGAGCGCTTCCGCTTCATCCGCCTGGACAACCAGCCCATAGCGGAACTGGATTATGGGCAGGCCCTGGTTCGCATTCTGTATGGGATGGCCGGAGCTCGGATGCCGGAGGGCGACCTCTATGCCATCCCCGGCTACGAACACTGCCGGGCGGGGATCAAGAAGGTGATGGGGGCCATGGCATTCAGCTCGGCTCTCCTCAGCCGTTTTCCGAAAGACACAAGGCCTCTCTTCGACAAGCGCCACAAATTCGAAGGCGTCAGGCGGGCCGTTGAGGAGAAACACACAGGCATCAGGCAGCTCTTCTACAAAGGGAAAGGGCACCACGCGCAGTTCATCGAAAGCAAGGCCCTGGTCCGTGTGCTGCTCACCATGGCTGACTTGGGCATTCCCGCCCTTCCGATCCACGACGCTCTCCTGGTCCCCCAGTCCAGTGCCGACCGCGTGCTGAGCGTGATGAAGCAGGTCTTCCGGGAGGTCGCTGGGACCTCTGCTGAACTCTCAATGGAGGGGGGGGGGGGGGGGGGAGGAGGTTCACCCCCCCAGCTCAGACCACAAACCAGCCATCTCCTGGGTAACTGCTGCGTCTCTCTGCCCTCGATAACTGACACATCACTACCCCAACCACCCCCTACCAAACCATACTCTAACCTTGGGCTCTCCATAGTGGGCCTCGAGATTTCCGAGAGAGTGCCGGGCGGTCAGTTGCGCGGCCACAGCGGCCACCCGATTAATGATGAGGCGGACCGGCTCGAACATGAGAAGGCACGATGCTCTGAGGCCAATGACGCCCTGGGGACACTCCCCGGGGCGAGAGCAGAAGGATCACCGCTGACGCTGGTAGAAAAGGGCCACAGCGCTCCGGTCAATGTTCCACTTATGTTTCTCTGTATCTGTTGCTCTTTATCTGCTGACGCTAGGCGAGGCGATGTATAATAAGATTTGCTTAGATCAGCGGATCGAGGAAACAGCAACGCGATGCGACGAAGAACAGTTTCAAGTTAGGTGCTGGGGCTGAAACGAGAAAGAATCGGAAGCCGCAGATTACGCGCTAGCGTCGCTATCAAAGGTTGGATTTCGAGACCAGATCGCCTTGATAAAGTTCCTTGCCTCTTCCAATTCCGGATCGGAGGACAGTTCTCTATCTTCGATTACTCTTTGAACCCATTTCGGACCGTGGCCCCCGATAGATCTGCAGAAACCTTCCAATTCCCCAACGGGAACGATCCAGATGCCAATGCTTTCCAGATACGCTCGCAGTTTATTTAAGCGCTGCGTAGGATCTCCGCTTGGGATCGCGGCATCGCCCGCGTCCTTCACAGCTCCCCAGGGAGAGGACTTCTTAAGCGTACTTCTTATGTCATTTGCTGCAGCTTCCGGAAACTCCTCGCCCCTCCCCCCGATCTCGTCAAGTTTGTCGCGTATTTCCTTTATCACTGCATCGGCGTTGAACCACGACTTGCGACTCTCAATGGCCAATTTGATGGTATTCCATAGCGGTTCAACGAGTGCCCAGTCACCCCCGAGGGCGATCACCAGTTTTTGGAACGAGTTCTTCTCTTTTAGAAGATCGACGTCTGCAATAACATCGACAGGTACCCCAAGGGCGCGTAGCGCTTCTCCCATCGTCGCCATGCGGTGCTTCCCGCTCGCATGCAGAAACAGTACATCAGGATGGGCGCCGACATGCACCGAAGGCTGAGCTAAGAGCGCTTGATAGAACATGCAATCGGCGTCAGCTTCGCAGATGATGGCGCGTTCATGGAATATACCGGAGAGCACAGCGGAATATTTCATCAACGGGTCTGCAGCAATCGCTTTCGCTTTTTCCTTCTGTAGTTCTTTTACACGGTTCCTATCACCGTCGCGCTGTATTCGGATTACACGGAGCTGCTCAGGCGCCTCACTCAGGAGGCCGGTCAATACGTCTGGGCTGTGAGTTGCGATGAAAAGCTGGGCATTGCCCCGCCGTTCACGTGCAAGGAATTCGCCTAAGAGCCTCGCCTGAGGCGGGTGGAGAAAAGCTTCGGGTTCATCCAGAAGCAACATACTAGGTGCTTGGTTGGCGAGCATCTCCAGAATGACACTGGCAAAGCTTCTCATGCCGTCGCCCTGCTCTTGGAGCGGCGTCGTCTTTTTCATTAGCCGTTCTAGATAACTCTTCTGTGTCGGATCTTCACGCTCCTCAAGTGGCACGCGCTCTCCAACCAGTAGAGGTATTTCGTTGCCACCCGCCTTCATCACGATAAGGTCGCAATTAAATGCGGTCCGAAAATAGCCGCTTATCCGCTCTTCTATCTCGCTGTTGGCATAGAGCATTTGAATTGGCATTGAAGCTGGTTCTGTGAGAACCTTGAACGAAGGAGCCGGATTGCTGTCCAGAATCCTACTTTCCGTTTTCAGACGTCTGCAGAAGAAGTTGCGGAGTAACTCAAACCTGGATTCCCACCCACTCGAGAGTTGCCTTGCCGGAATGTCATAACCGCTACCGCGGTAATGAAGATTTCCGTTATGATAAGCCTTGTAGCTATGCGCTTCAAACGCAGCTTCTAGATCGTTGAGCGTGCCGGATTTAGCCATCCTAATTTCGGTAATGACGCGGCAAGGATTGGCATGTTTACCGAGCAGGGATTCAATCTCGCGCAAGGTAGCGCTTTTCCCCGCATTATTGGGGCCAACCAGTACCACTATGTCGTCAGGATTGAGTTCCACCAACGTTCCGTCGGAGAATGTCATCTCGCTAACGGTAATAGATGGCAAGTTGATTTTCTCTACCGTTTGGGCACCGTCACTCCACTGATTGGTCATGAATTCCTTATCCCGCCCTCTACGAAAAAACCTACTTCTAGCCGTTCGCTCTCATTTCTAACAGTTATGATCGACGATCTTCCAATATATTATGCTTTAATTAAAGAAGACGCCATAGCTTTTACTAATTTCATCGCATAACAATCCCTACATAAGTAGTCAACGGAATTTATAAGCGCATGGCTGACCTATGGTCCATCCCAACGACGATTTCATATCCCAGGCAATTTCACAAGGCGCTGCACGACCACTTGGTCGTAGTTAAGTTACGCTCCATCTACTGACCAGTTGGCGTTCGGGCAAATCGTCCGAGCAAAAAATACAAGTGTGCTCGGGAACAGTTAGGGCGTCGCGGGATCACGCCAGCGGTTCGCCCATGTGTTGCCAAGGGAATATGTGAGCGGCGAGACGGTCTTCTACCTGGGCCGCCGATACAGCCTCAAGGTACGCCCTGTAGAGCCCAGAGAGCGCTCTGTGAAGCTTCGGGGGGGCTTCTGGATGTGTCGCACACCCGAAGACCTCCAAAGCCGCTGTACGGGCTCGTGTGAGGGCGTGGTACCGGGTGAAGGCCCGCGATTATTTCGCGACCAGGCTACGCGTCATAGCCAAGAACCTGCCCTGGCCGCAGGAGGTTCCCGCGTTCCACCTGAAGGAGATGCAGACGCGTTGGGGCAGTTGCGGCACTGGTGGAACCGTTACCATCAATCCGTTCCTGGTAAAGGCTCCACGCGAGTGCATCGACTACGTGCTCACTCATGAGCTTTGCCACCTGCGGGAGCACAATCACAGCCCGGAGTTCTACCGGCTTCTCACCCGTGCCATGCCTGACTGGGAGCGTATCAAGACGCGCTTGGATGACATGGCCGAGCTGCTGCTGAATGACTGAGGCCATAGGCAGGCTCGCGTACCGCACGGCCATCAAGCACCGTACCTGCACCGAGTGTACTCAGCGGGTTGATCGAAGGACACACCTCTGGTACACAGCCAAGCCAGAGGTGGAAATTTAATGCTTATTTTTCAGTGCCTTAAAGAGGGCATCTGGGAGTTCAAATCTCTCCGGCAGCACCATCTTTTTCCCATTCAGGCCGAGGCACTCTCCCGATGATCGCGCCCGCTCGATGGAGCGGTTCGCCATTCATCACAGGAGATCGGGTGGCGTCTGCCCGCCAAGGAAGGCGTCAAGATTGCCGAGCACCGTCGGCAGGCACCGCGGAATCCAGACAACCGGCTTGGCCAAGGCGTCAATGGGTCCGGTTGCGGATTGTCGTGAAGAAATCATATCCGGCCAACGCAATGGTCAGCGCGATCACGAGCATCAGGTCGGGGCTGAAGGCCTCGAAAGCCAGAATGCCGAGGAAAACTGCGAGTACGGCGAACGCAGCGAAGGCAAGCAATTGGTTCATCGTCGCGACCCTTTCATCATGCCTGGTCAGCCCATGTGTACAGCCATTGTGCTGTCCGCAGCAACCGGCCATCGCCACCGCGCGGACCAACGAGCTGAACGCCGATCGGCAGACCGCTGGAAGCGGTGAGCAGCGGCACGGTGACTGCCGGTGTGCCAACCATGGTGAACAGGCTGTTGAATACCGGGCTCCCGGTGGAGGACAGGCCCTCTGGCGCCGGTCCGGGCGCAGCGGGACAGAGGATGGCATCGCAACGCTCGAAAACCTCCTCGAGCCCTGAATAAAGCACGTCGCGCCAATCGAGGGCCGCCAGGTAATCGCGTGCCGGGATCGCCTTGCCCTTTTCCAGCGCTTCGCGGGTTTCCGGCCCCAGCAGGTCCGCGCCATCCCTCTCGTAACGGTGGTAGCAACGCGCCAGCTCCGCAAGCTGGATGATCTGCGACTGGCTGGCCGCACCGGCGAATATTCCGGGCAGTTCCACTTCGAAGACCTGATCCCCGAGCGCGCCGGCGAGTTCACCGAAGGCATCCTTCACGTCCGCGTGCGCCTGGTCCCAGCCGGGCATGCGCAGGAAGGCGAAAACCGGCGGGAGCGGCGGCTTCGAGGCGGCGGTTTCGACAAGCCTTGGCGCGGGAGCAAGGCTGGTCGCCTTGTCGGCGGCATCATGGCCGAACAGCGCGTCGGCAAGCAGCGCAGCGCCAAGCGGGTCGGCGGCGAAGACGCCAACCGTGTCGAGCGACGGGGCCTGGGCCAGGATGCCGCGCCGCGGGATGGCGCCAAAGGTCGGCTTGAAGCCCGTCACGCCGCAGAAGGAAGCGGGCCGGATCACCGAGCCGGCGGTCTGGGTACCGATCGCAAGCGGCACCATCTGATCGGCCACGGCTGCCGCCGAACCGGACGACGAGCCGCCGGGGGTGTGGCCGGTATCGTGGGGGTTGCGGGTCCCGGAAGGGTGCATGAAGGCGAGTTCGGTGGTCACCGTCTTGCCAAGGATCAGCGCACCGGCCTGCTTCAAGCGTTCAACGAGGGCGGCATCCTTCGCCGGCACGCGCCCGGCATCGAGTGCACAGCCGTTTTCGGTCGGGATGCGGGCCGTGTCGATGATGTCCTTGATGCCGACCGGCATGCCGTGCAGCGGGCCGAGCGGCCTGCCGGACTGACGGTAGGCATCAAGGCGCCGCGCCTGATCGCGGGCGAAATCAGCATCGATCCAGGCCCAGGCCCCTATCTCGTCCTCACGCGCCTGGATGCGCTCGAGGCAGGCATCCAGGAGTTCCCCGGCCCGCAGGGCTCCCGACGCGAGCCGGTCCCGCAGGGCGAGCGTGCCGCCCTGATGAGCCCCTGCGCCACCGGTATCAGCCATAGAACAGTTCCGGCAGGTGGAAGACGATATCCGGGAAGACATACATCAACACCATGGAAACGATGACGCAGAAGAGGAACGGCATCACGCCGGCGAAGATCTGCGTCAGTTTCACCTCGGGTGGTGCGATGCCCTTCAGGTAGTAGGCCGACATGGCCATGGGTGGCGTCAGGAAACTCGTCTGCAGGTTCAGCGCGACAAGGATCCCGAAGAACAGGGGATCGATGTTGAAGAACTGCAGGAGCGGCAGGAAGATCGGCACGAAGATGATGATGATCTCCGACCATTCGAGCGGCCAGCCAAGGGCGAAGATGATCAGCTGTGCCAGGATCAGGAATTGCCACGGCTCGAGGTCGAGCCCCTGCACGAATTCCGAGATGACGTGCTCGCCACCGAGATAGGAGAACACCGCCGAGAAGGTGTAGGAACCGACGAAGAGCCAGCAGACCATCGCCGTCGTGCGCACCGTGAGATAGACCGATTCACGCAGCCGGTTCCATGTCATGGCCCGGTAGGCCACGGCCAGCAGCATGCCGCCCAACGCGCCGATGGAGGCAGCCTCCGTCGGTGTCGCAAGGCCGAAAAGGATGGACCCCAGGACCGCGAGGATCAGGAAGGCCAGGGGCAGGAAGCTGGTAATCAGCATCAGGACCAGCTGGCCGGCCGGCACATCGGGCACCTCGTCCTTGGTCGGGCGAGGCGCGACCGAGGGCTGCAGGATCGAGCGGCCGACGACATAGATGAGATAGAGGCCCACGAGCGTCAGGCCCGGCAGGAGCGCGCCGGCATAGAGGCGGACGATCGAGACGCCCGAAGCTGCCGCATAGACGATCAGCATGATGGACGGCGGGATGAGGATGCCAAGCGTGCCGCCGGCGCAGATGATGCCGGAGGCAAAAGAGGGATTGTAGCGCGCCTTGAGCATTGCAGGCAGTGCCAGCAGCCCCATCAGGGTAACGACCGCGCCCACGATACCGGTGGCGGTTGCGAAAAGCGCACAGGTGACGAGGGCCGCAACGCCCATGGAACCCGGCACGTTCTTCGCCGCGATGTTCAGCGTCGAGAACAGCCTGTTGACGATGTTGGCGCGCTCGACGATGTAGCCCATGAAAAGGAAGAGGGGGACTGCCGTCAGCACCTCGTTCGACATGACCGTGAAGGTCTGGTTGACGAACAGGTCGAAGACGCGGTTGTTGACGAAGCCTTCCAGCCAGGTGGACCATTGGTCCCAGGTCGAGGCGGTCTCGTCGAGCCGGTTGAAGGAGCGCCACATCCGGCCTGCGTCGAAATAGGCGTAATAGCCAAAGCCGATGCCCATCGCCATCAGTGTGAAGGCGATCGGGAATCCCAGGAAAACGAACAGGATGAACAGCCCCAACATCATCAAGGCGACTTGAGGGTCGGTCATGGATGCGCATCCTTCTCGGCCATGGCGGCCTGCTTCAACAACAAGTCTTCGGTCTCCATGACGTCTTCATCCGCATTGTCCCAAGCATTGGCCTGGATGCAGCGGATACAGCGCATGACCTGCGCAATTCCCTGGATGAAGAGGAGGATTCCGGCTGCCACGATCACGGTCTTGAACTGGTAGATCGGAATGCCGGCGGGGCTGTTCACCGATACCTCGCCGAATTGCCAGGACCGGGCGGCATATTTCCAGCCCGCGATGATCAGCGCCAGAACGCCGGGAAAAAAGAAGAGGAAATAGAGGACGAGGTCCACCTTGGCCTGGGTCTTTGGCTGCCAGAGGCGGTAGAGAAAGTCACCGCGCACATGCCCGCCCTGGGACAGGGTGTAGGCCCCGGCCATCATGAACATGGTGCCGTACATGATGAACGACACGTCGAGCGCCCATGCGGTCGGCTTGTTCAGTACGTAACGGACGAAGACCTCATAGCCGGTACCCACCGACATGAGGATGATCAGCCAGGCGAAAGCCTTGCCGAACCAGGCTGACAGCGAGTCGGCAAATTTGATGAATGACAGCACGTTGCCCATCCCCGAACGTGATGCCCCGGCACGATCATGCCCGTGCCGGGACAGTTGATGTCAGGTCGACAAGCCTCAGAGTTTCAGCTTGCCCGGGAAGTAGTGGTTGAAGGCGAGCGCATAGTCGGGAGCGTTCATCAGCTCGTAATATGCGACCTGTTCGACCCATGCGCGCTGGCTGTCGAGCGTCTTCTTCATGAACGGATCGGCTTCCAGCTCGGGGATCAGTTCGTCCCATGCCTTCAACTGGGCATCGAGGATTTCCTTCGAGGTCCTGTGAATGGTCACGCCACCTGCCTCGAGATCCCTGAGGTCGGCCGAATACTGCTTCATCGCCTTGGCGGTGTTGGCCGTGGATGCAGCCTCGACGCTGTATTTCAGGATTGCCTGGAGATCGGGATCAAGATCCTCGACGAAGGTCTTCGAGAACAGGAACTCGAAGCTCTCCGATGCCTGGTGATAGGAAGACAGGTAGTAGTTCTTGGCCACGTCCTGCGCGCCGAAGCGGCGGTCGGAGGTCGGGTTGTTGAACTCGAAGGCGTCGATCACGCCGCGCTCCATGGCCGGAACGATTTCGCCACCGGGAAGCTGGGCGACCGACATGCCGAGCTTTGCCATGAGGTCTGCAGCAAGGCCGACGGTGCGGTACTTGAAACCCTGGAGGTCGGCGACCGAGTTGACCTCGCCCTTGAACCAACCGAAGGGCTGGGCGAACATCGGGAAGCCCATGTAGCCGATCACGTCGAGGCCCATGATGTCCTGGGTCAGCTCGCGATAGAGTTCCTGGCCGCCACCCTGGTAGAACCAGGACAACATGGTCGTTGCCGAGCCGCCAAAGACGGGGCCGGTGCCGAACAGGGAAGCCGCCTTGTTCTTGCCGTACCAGTAGACCGGCACGGAATGGGCAGCATCGAGGACACCGTCATTGACCGCGTCGAGCACCTGGAAGGCACCAACGACAGCGCCCGCCGGCAGAACGTCGACTTTCAGCCGGCCGCCCGACATTTCATCGACGCGCGTTGCGTAATCCTTGGCGAACTCGTCCCAGATGTCGGATGCCGGCCACGAGGTCTGCATCTTCATGACGATGGGCGCCTGCGCCAGGACAGCGGGCGTGGCAAGCGCGCTGCCGGCGACCGCGCCACCGGCAATCGTCGACTTCTTCAGAAAGGAGCGGCGGCTAAGCTTGTTTTCACTGGTCATTTTTTCCTCCCATTCAATCTCGGGCGGGCCACCCTCCGGGCCCTCGTCCGTTGTTTCAATGAAGCATGATCACAAATATTGCTCAAGTCCAATTGGACATGCCGAAGAGCCGAGGCGGTCCCGGTTGCCGGGACATGGCTTCAAGGTGGATCGACTGATGAGTGCGTCGATCGGCGTAAAAGGCATGTATACGGTTTTCGTTTGCGTTGGACTTGCCCCGAAATCGATGGCCCTTATGGCAGCGTCTCGCCCGACTGGCGCTTTCGAAGGGGCTTGTCTGCAATACCCGGCGCAGCCAAAGATGGCGAAGCCAGCCCGCGCTTTGACACAAAACGCTAAAACACATTTGATCGGAAGAGATAACTGGAATGGTCAATACGCTTGCACACACGACAGAAGGTGGCTTGATTTTTCCTTTCGAGGAAATGCCGGCCTTTGGCGAGGTGGTCGAAGTTTTCAAAGATGTTCTTTGGACCCGGATTCCCCTTCCCTACCGTCTCGATCATGTGAATATCTATCTCATCCGCGATGGCGACGGCTGGGCGCTCGTCGATACCGGAATCCAGACAGATGCCGCGAAATCGGTTTGGGAGAACCTGTTCGCGGGGCCCCTGAAATCAGGAAAAGTCACCAAGGTCATCGTCACGCATCATCATCCCGATCATATCGGCCTGGCAGGATGGTTGTGCGAACGGTTCGATGCGCCGCTATTGACCAGCTATTCGACTTACATGGGCAGCAAGGTGATTTCACACGGATCGCATGAGGATGTGACCCGCTACAATTTCGATTTCTACATGAGCCACGGGATGAGCGAGGAGGGCGCCGGGATTGTCGCCATCCAGGGCAATGACTACCTGCGCCGCGTCTCGGACCTGCCCCTGTCATTTCTACGACTGCTGATGCCCGATATCCTGGAGATCGGCGAGCGCACCTTTCGCGTCCTCTCCGGCGACGGACATGCGCCCGAACAGGTGCTGCTATACTGCGAAAACGAAAAGCTCCTGTTCGCGGCCGACCAGGTTCTCGAAAAGATCTCGCCCAATGTCAGCGTCTTTGCCGGGGAACCGAACGGTGATCCGTTGGGACATTACCTCAGGTCGCTGAGATTTCTGCGGTCCGAAATACCGAACGACGTGCTGGTTCTTCCCGGGCACCGCCGCCCGTTTCTTGGTCTGCACGAACGCTGCGCCGAATTGGAAGCCCATCACGAGGAGCGGTGCCAACTCATCCGCACGGCTTGCGCCGAGCGCCCGCAGACGGTGGCGGACCTGGTGCCCATCCTGTTCACGCGGACGCTCGATCCACACCAGATGAGCTTCGCTTTCACCGAGACACTGGCCCATGTGAACCGCCTCGTGCGACGAGGCGAGATCAAAACGTCCCGCCGGGGTGACAGGCTGGTCAACATCACTGTCAATGGTGCATGAAACGGGGCAGAAAGCGCCTGCAAGCCGGCCGATGGGCGGCTGCAGGTGCCCGTCACCGGACTTCATGCACGAACAGCCTGCCTGCGGGTCGCAAGGCAGCCTCTGCTGCCTGATTCGCAATCTGGCCAGCCCGGATGCTCATTTCCCATCACGGCATCCCGCGGGCGGGATTTCGGCAGCGGACAGCGGACCGGAGGTCATTTGTCTGCGTGGACAGACCTGTTCTGCGGATTGCGTCCGGGAACCGGGAATGTCCCCCGGGACCGGATCGTGTTGTCAGGGTTCAGGACCAGACGGAACGCGCGTCCCCCATGGTAGAATGTAATCCGCCAGCGGCCCTGGTCCTCGCCTTCGCCGGCTTCGGTCTTCGAGGTGATACGGCCGTCGCGCATCAGGCTCCGGATTTCCTCGACCGTCAGTCTGAACCCGGATGCCAGCACGGCCGCGTCGACCACGAAGCCGCCGTCGTCGCGTTCGATGCCGCTCATGATTGCCCTCGCCAGTAATCGTTTGCCGCGGCCACGGTCGCGAAATGGGTCGCCACCACCTGGCTGACCGCAATCAACGCATTGGCGTCTTCGGCATAGTCGGGGCGGAGCCTGTCGCGCACGCCCGCATCGGGCTGGGTCGCCTTGACCGCGACCCGGGCCAGTTTCACGGCAAGGTCATAGCCTTCCTGGGGTGTTTTTGTGCGCAGCGTCGGCAGCCAGTCCGTCATGATGCATTCCTTTCTTTTCGAGTTCCCGGACAAATCAAACCGCCCGACAACGTGGCCGTGGCCCGGTTCCGCCCTTCCCTTTCACGCCGCCGCCGGTTCCGGCAGGGCGATGTCGGCGAGCGTGGACGTGTTCAGATCGTCGATGAATGCCGTTTCGGACCGCCGCAGCCTTGCCTTGAGACGGCAGCAGCCGTCGATGGTGCAGCCACTTCCTTCATGCTGGAAACA
>PAPF01000016.1 GCA_002708825.1 Phyllobacteriaceae bacterium
ATCGCCACCCGCTACGACAAGACCGCAAAGTCTTTCCTCGGCTTCCTATGCTTGGCTGCGGTGCGGCTCTGGTTGCCGTCTTTTGTCAACAGGACCTAATTTTGAGTTAACTGGTTCAGCAAACCCGGAATTATCAAGCGCCAGGGGACGATATGCGTCTGAACAACGCCCCCGCCGAAGGGCTGGCACCGCTTCCGGAATACCCTTGTTGGCATGCAGTTTAACCCAAATAAAATCAGTCTTCGCTAAAGTTCTTCGCACAGTTCAAATGCCGGCCGGAGGGGATCCGTGGCCGGCGGGGATCCCCACCGGGGCATATGAGAGGCGGGCTCAGGGCATGTTCGAGAAGATCGCGAAAAGCTACATGGCGCTGGTGGATTATTTCATACCCCACCACCTGAAAGTGGATCGTGAAGCCTACAACCAGGCGCGCATGTTCCTGATCAGCCATACGATGGGTCCGATCCTCGGCAACACGGTTCCGCTTGCGCTTTTCCTCGTGGATCCGACGCCGGGCATGGACACGTTCTGGCTGTCCGTCTCGATCACGGGCTTCTGGGTCTTTCCCTTCCTGCTCAGGGCAGGGTTCGACTATGACCGGCTCGTGATCACTTCGGTGCTGAACCTGAACTTCTGCATCTTCTGGAGCTGCTATTACAATGGCGGCGTCGCATCGCCCACCTTGCCATGGGTGCTCATCATCCCGCTGCTCTCCTTCTTCTACATTGGCGGGGAACAGCGTCTCCAATCGACACTGCTGCTGATCTTCTCGCTCTGCTTTTCCACCTTTCTCGCGGCCTACATCGTCATGGCGCCGCCGGCCAACGACGTTCCGGCCTATGCGATGACCAGCCTGGGGCTCGTTTCGACCGTCGCCTGCTTCGCCTATGTCGCCACCATGGCGATCTATTATTAGCGCATTTTCGATGCGGGCGTGGAACTGGAGAACGAGGTCCGCCGCCGCCGCCAGGCCTCCGATGAATTGCGCCAGGCGGAGGCCAAGGCTGACCGTGTGGGCCGCATGAAGGCCGAGTTCCTCGCTCGCATGAGCCATGAGTTGCGCACGCCGCTCAATGCCGTCATCGGCTACAGCCAGATCCTCAAGGAGGATGCGATCGACCTGGGCGACAAGCAGATGTCCAGCGACGTCGAGAAGATCCACGACGCGGGCCAATACCTGCTGCGCCTGATCAACATGATCCTCGACCTGTCCAAGATCGAGGCGGGCCGCATGCAGTTCCGCCAGGAGACATGCCGTCTGGCCGACCTTGTCTCCGTGGCCATGGAAGGCGCCCGCCCGGTGATCACGGCGAATGGCAACAGCCTGGAACTCTACATCGAACCCGGCGTCGATGACGTCGAGACGGACAAGGAACGCCTTGTCCAGGTGTTCGACGCGATCCTGCGCAATGCAGGCGAGAACACCAGGCGCGGCCTGGTCTCGGTAACATGCGGCTGCCACGAAACGGATGCCGGAAAGGTCTACACCGTCGAAATCCGCGATACCGGCAAGGGCATGGACCCCGATCGCCTCAAGACGCTCTTCCACAACCTGCTGGACACGCGCGACGCCTCGCAGAGCAAGTATGGCGGGACGGGCCTCAACCTGACGATCACCTACAGGCTTGCCGAGGCCATGGGCTGTTCGCTTTCGGCGGAAAGCGAACTGGGCCGGGGAAGCGCCTTCACGGTCACGATCCCGGCCCGCTGGCAGGTTGGCGGGCAGGCCGCCGCGACGGACGAAGCCGCGGCAGAGGACAGCGGCCACATGGTGGCCACCGCCGCCTGAGACCGGGCCGGCAGGACTGCACGGCAAGCCCTGCCCCGCGCGCATTCTCCAACGGAACAGGCACGGCCCTTTGGCCACGCCCGCCGCACCGGACACCTGGTGGGCAGCGCAAGTATTTTAACTTTCCATTTACCAGTATAAATCTCTGTTTATGAGGGATTTACCAACAAAACAATTACCTAATTTAGTAACAAGTGAATTTACTTAGCCTTGAATTTCTTCCGATTAATTAGGTGCATTAACAAGAAACGGGGATGGCGACAATGACCGACCAGAACATGATCGACGGCGTACCGGAAGCGGCCCTCAAGGGCAGCATGCGGGATTTCAGGGTGATGGAGGGCAGCGACCTGCTGGGTCGTTGCGACAGGTTCTTCGACTGGCAGGACACGCGCCGCCAGTCCGGTACCTGGCCGTTCGGCCGCGCAACAGAGACCGGACCGGCGTCTACCTGCGCCGTGCGCGACGATGCCGGGCACCTGTCGCAGGGTGTCAACTTCGCCTCGCAGGACTATCTCGGCCTGTCGGCACATCCGGCCATTCACCAGGCCGCCCACGATGCCATCGGCGTCTATGGCGTCCACTCGGCGGGATCGTCGGCGCTGGTCGGCAACATCTCCAGCTCGGTCCGGCTGGAAAGGGAAATCGCCGATTTCCTGCACATGGACCACGCCATTCTCTTCGCGACAGGATGGTCCGCCGGCTTCGGCGTCATCAAGGGCCTCGTCCGTTCCCACGACCACATCGTCATGGACGCCCTGGCCCACGCCTGTCTCCAGACCGGCGCCCAGGCGGCGACACGCAACGTTTCCCTCTTCCGCCACAATGACGTCGAGCATTGCCGCGAGCGCCTGCGGGCCATCCGCCAGCGCGACCGCGAGGGCGCCATCATGCTGGTGACCGAGAGCCTGTTCTCCATGGACAGCGACACGCCGGACATCGCCGCGCTCCAGGAACTGGCCCGTGAGTACGATGCCGTTCTCATGGTCGACGTGGCGCATGACCTCGGCTGCCTGGGCAGCGACGGGACGGGTCACATCGGCATCCAGAACATGCTTGGCAAGGTCGACCTGGTGATGGGGAGCTTCTCCAAGACCTTCGGCTCGAACGGCGGCTTCGTCGCCACCAACAGCCGCGCGGTCAAGGAATACCTGCGCTTCTACAGCCCGAGCTGCACCTTCACCAACGCCCTGTCGCCGGTCCAGGTGGCCATCGTCAGCAAGGCGCTGGAAATCGTCCGCTCCGCGGAAGGCGCGCAGCTGCGCCGGGACCTGATGGAGAACATCCTGTCCCTGCGCACGCAGCTCAAGGACCGCGGCATGGACTTCTATGGCGACCCTTCGGCCATCGTGGCCGTGAAGACCGGCGACGAGGCATTGGCGCGCATGACCGCGCGCGCGCTGCCCGATGTCGGCCTGATTGCCAACCTCGTGGAGTTCCCGGCCGTCGGCAAGGGCCTGGCCCGTTTCCGGATGCAGGTCATGGCGACCCATTCCGACGACGAGGTGACGGCTGCGGCCGACAAGATGGGCGCCGCCATGCGCATTGCCCAGGCCCGGCTCGACGCCGGCTATGACGAAATGCCGCTGCGCGCGGCCGTGTGACGGAAATGGGCGCCGGCTGGTCCGGCGCCCTTTCTTTGTGCCGGGGGGATCCGGCAGGGGATCGGAGCAGAACGATGATGATGGACAACAGGCTGGTCAACTGGTTCGTGCCGAAGAACATTCGCGGCCGCACCAATATCGAGATGGCGCGGATCTTCGTCTTCACCCATCTGTTCGGACCCGTGATCGCCCAGCCCATGGCGATCTACCTCTACATCGTGTCGCCCGAGGTGAACTACCAGCTCGAGATCATGGTGGCCGGCATCTACAGCTTCCTGCTGCTCGCCTTCGTGCTCAAATACACCGGCAGCATGATGATCTCCTCGCTGCTTTCCTTCACCGGGCTTGCTGCGGTTTCCCTTTTCGGAACCTATCACTATGGCGGGTTCAGCTCGCCGTTCCTGCCCTGGCTGATCGTCAGCCTGCTGCTCGGTTTCTTCTACCTTTCAAAGAATACCTGGCTGGTCATCGGCCTGTTCACGGCCATTGTCGGCGTCTTCCTGACCTTCCTGGTCCACAACGGGCTTCCCAACACCGTCCCGGTCGAGGACCTGCAGATCCTCAGCTGGCTGTCCATCGTCGCGGCCACGGTCTACATGTCGTGGATGGCGCTCTACTACGCCCGGATCATCGCCCTGCGCAGCGAACTGCAGCACGAGGCCGAACGGTTCAGGTCGACCATGGAAGAACTGGAGAAGGCGCGCGCCGTTTCCGAGGAAGTCAGCCATCACCGTTCTCTCTTCTTTTCCAAGATGAGCCATGAACTGCGCACGCCGCTCAACGTCATCATCGGCTATTCGGAAATCCTTCTCGATGACGCGAATGACGCGAAGGGTGGCAACGACCAGGCGATCAAGGACCTGGTCCGGATCAACAAGGCCGGCAAGCACCTGCTGTCCCTTGTCTCCGAGGTGCTCGACTCCGACAAGATCGTCAATGACGTCAACGCCGTGGACGTCTCGGAATTCTCCCTCGGCGAACTGATCGACGAGGTCGTCGCCAGCGCGTTTCCCCTGGTGGTCAAGAACGGAAACCGTTTCGACATCGACTGCCCGCATCGCGAGGCGCGCCTTCGCACCGACAGGACCAAGTTGCGGCAGATGCTCATCAACCTTCTCAGCAATGCCGGCAAGTTCACGAAGGCAGGCACCGTGACCATGAAGCTGAACATCGAGCGCAGCCTCGCCGACGACCGCTTCCATGCGGTGGTCACCGACACCGGCATCGGCATCGCGCCGGATGTCCTGCCGAAACTCTTCCGGAGCTACATCCAGGCCGATGCGACGATTTCCAAGCGTTTCGGCGGCACCGGGATCGGCCTCGCGATCACGCGGAAATTCGCCATCCTGCTCGGCGGCGAGATCACCGTTGCAAGCCGTCCCGGCGAGGGAACGCAATTCACCATCGACATTCCGGCGCATATCGAATCGATGCAGCAAGCAAAACCGGTCGAAACCGAAGAAAGTCACGAAACGTCCAGGGCAGCCTAACTTACGATAACGCTAAATCAACAAATACTAATTAGTCTAAGTGGACAGGTTGGATCGAAGGGCGGACAGAGTATGAACACCGCAACAGCACATCAGATACCCGCTGACAGTCAGGCCCTGCCTGCGTCCCAGGCCGAAGCGGCGCCGCGCATCCTCGTCGTCGACGACGTGGCCGACAACCGCGACATCCTCACCCGCCGCCTGGTTCGCCGCGGCTTCGAGGTGGTCGAGGCGGCCGGGGGCCAGGAAGCTCTCATGCAGGTCGACGAACAGCCGTTCGATGTCATCCTGCTCGACATCATGATGCCGGACCTGAGCGGCAACGAAGTCCTGCGCCGCATCCGCGAGCGCTTCAGCAATACCGAGCTTCCCGTCATCATGGTGACGGCGAAGAGCCAGAGCGAGGACGTGGTCGAGAGCCTCAACCTCGGTGCCAACGACTATGTCACCAAGCCTGTCGATTTCGCGGTCGCCATCGCGCGCATCAACAGTCATGTGGAGGCCAAGAAGGCCCATGACAGGAAGACGCATTCCGCGCGGTCGCTGGAAGCGCGCACCGAGGAGCTCAATCGCACCCTGACCGACCGTGAAACCGCGCTCCGCTCGGAGACCAGCCGCCGCAAGGTGTCCGAGGAAAAGCTGCATTTCCTGGCCTATCACGACTCGCTGACCGAACTGCTCAACCGCCAGGGCTTCCGCGATGCCCTGCACCACGCCATTGACGAAATGCCGGTCAACGATCTCGAACCCGCGCTTCTTTTCATCGATCTCGACGGCTTCAAGGCGGTCAACGACCTGTTCGGGCACGCCACCGGCGACAAGCTCCTGCGGTCCGTCGGTGATCGTCTGCGCGGACTCGTTCCCGAACAGTTCGACATTGCCCGCCTGGGCGGCGACGAGTTCGCTGTCATCACGCGTTTTGCTTCCCAGCCGGAAGCCTCGATGGAACTGGCCGAGATGCTGGTTCAGGAACTGGGAAAGCCGTTCCAGGTCGATGGGACGACGCTCAACATCGGCGCCAGCTGCGGCGTGGCCCGCGCCTCGCATTTTTCCTCCGATCTCGACGGCCTGATCAAGGGCGCGGATCTGGCGATGTATCATGCCAAGAGCAATGGCAGGGGAGGCGCGGTCCTCTTCGAGGCGCGGATGCTCGAGGAGCAGGAAGAAAAGCGCCAGCTGGAGAGCGATCTTCGCCTTGCGGTCCAGCACTCGCAGTTCGAACTCTTCTATCAGCCGCTGATCGACATCAAGAGCCGGGCGATCACCGGCTTCGAGGCGCTGATCCGATGGCCGCACCCCACGCGCGGCCTCATGTCGCCGGAAATCTTCATTCCGCTGGCCGAGGAAACCGGACTGATCAACCAGCTTGGCGCATGGGTGCTGCGCGAAGCCTGCAAGGAAGCCAGGACCTGGCCGGACGACATCAAGGTGGCTGTCAACCTGTCGCCGCTTCAGTTCGAAAGCCCGTCGCTGCTGTCCACGCTGATCAACGCGCTTGCCGCCTCCGGTCTCAATCCCAACCGGCTGGAACTGGAAATCACCGAATCGGCCCTTCTCGGCAACGAGGGCAAGAACGTCCAGACGCTTCAGGCCATTCGCGAACTTGGAGTGCGGGTGTCGATGGACGACTTCGGGACCGGTTATTCGTCGCTCGCCTATCTCAAGAACTTCCAGTTCGACAAGATCAAGATAGACCGCCGTTTCGTCCAGGGGCTCGAAAACAACGTGTCCGACGCGGCCATCGTCGAGGCCATCATCAACCTGAGCCGCAATATTGGCGTCGGCACCACGGCGGAGGGCATCGAGACCGAAAGCCAGCTCCGCGCCGTCATCGGACAGGGTTGCCGGGAAGGACAGGGCTACCTGTTCAGCCGCCCGCTGACCTCGCGGGACGCACGGGATTTCATCGGCCGCTTCGTCTACGCCAGCCAATGATTGCGGAAGCCGTCGTGGCTGCATGGCAAGGCCTGCAGCCACGAAAGCACCGCCGGCATGCAACTATTGGGGATTCAGCGTTAGGTCTTTGTCAGTCTTTCGAAACCTAGGATTCCAACTCTGACAACAAGCCCAAGGCCGGAAACGATGCCTTACTTGAAATGGAAAAAGGCACGTCTGCTCGGACTAACGGGCCAGATGTTTCATCATCTGCCATTCATCTTCACGTTCAGCTACGCCATCGGAAGCGTACTCTGGATATTGCTGAGCGACCGGCTCCTGGCCACCCTGGTCCCCGCCTTCGAGGACTATTCGCGCTTTCAGACCTACAAGGGATGGTTCTTCGTCAGCGTTTCCGCCCTGCTCATCTACGCGACGCTGCGCCATGTCTGGAACGGCATGACCGCCGCCTACGAGGCTTCCCTTGAGAGCGAGCGGCGTCTTGAACTCGCGCTCACCACGGCGCGCGGCGGCGTTTGGGAAATCGATCTGGCCAACGGCCAGCAGACGCTCGCCTATACATCCTCCGAGCTTGTCACCCGCCTCGGCCTGCCACGCGGCCACCAGTTGACCATGGAAGAGTTCCGGTCCCGACGCCATCCCGAGGATGTCCGGGAAAGCGAACGGGCCATCCTCGAAACCATCCAGTCGGGAGGCCGCAAGCCCTACAACCTGCGCCATCGCGTCATCACATGCGACGGTTCGGTCCGCTGGGTGCATTCCATGGGCAACCTCGTTCCCGGTTCGGGCAAGCGCAATGCCCGCCTCGTCGGCGTGGCCCTGGACATCACCGAGCAGATGGAGAACGAAGCCCGCATCGAACGCCTGCTGCGCTTCGATCCCGTGACCGGCCTGGCGCGCCAGGGCAAGTTCCTCGCGGACGTCGATGACGCCCTTGCAGCGATGGATCCAGCCGGAACCTTTGCACTGGGACAGGTCCGGTTCGTCGATCTGGATCACCATCTGGCCGACAACGAGACCAGTTCCGACGCATCGGTGGTGCGCATGATCGCCGACCGGTTCCATGACATGGACGAGGTCGAGGTCTCGCGCATGAGCGCAGACACCTTCGCCTTCCGGACAAGGTCATCCGGCAGCCTGGCGGCCACGCAGCATGACGTGCGGGACGTGCTTTCGGCCCTGCTCAAGCCCTATGTGCTCTCGGGCAACGAGGTCCGGCTGCGGATCCAGGCGGGCGCGGCGATTGCACGCCAGGGGGCCACCGCGATTGCGCTGTTGCGCAACAGCGGCCATGCCCTCGAAACGGCCGAAAAGGGCACCGACATTGCGGTGGGCTGGTTCAACGACGAGATCAGCGACGAATTCCGGCAACGCAACGAACGGATCCGCGACCTCGACCGTGCCGTCGCGCGCGGCGAGATCGAATGCCATTTCCAGCCGCTTGTCGATCTGCGCACCGGCCTGACGGCCGGTTTCGAGGCGCTGGCACGCTGGCGCAGGCCGTCCGAGGGCCTGGTCCGGCCGGACGAGTTCATCGGCCTTGCCGAGGAGTTCGGCCAGATCGGCGCCATCGGCGAAGACGTGTTGCGCCAAGCCTGCGAGACAGCCGTATCCTGGGGCGCCGGCGGCCCCTTCGTGGCGGTGAATGTTTCACCGGTCCAGCTTCATGATCCCGCCTTTCCCACCATGGTGGCGCGCGTCCTGGCAAGAACCGGCCTGCCGCCAGGACGGCTGGAACTGGAGATTACCGAGAACGCCCTCATCAGGGACATCGAGGCGGTGATCTGGCGGCTGGAATGCCTGCGCGACATGGGCATTTCCATCGCGATCGACGATTTCGGAACCGGCTATTCCTCGCTTTCGCTTCTCACGCGGGTCCCCTTCACCCGCCTGAAGGTCGACCAGTCCTTCATCCGGGATTTCGGCCGCACGCGCGAAAGCACCATCATCGTCGACACGATGATCGGCATTGCAGACAAGTTGGGCCTCGCAGTGACAGCCGAGGGGATTGAAACCGGCGGCACAGCCGCGCTTTTGGCCGCCAAGGCGCCATTGCTCGGGCAGGGCTACCTGTTCAGCAAGCCTGTCCCGGCCGCCCAGACCGGCGACCTCGCCGGGCGGTCCTGGATCGTTGCATCACGGTCCTGCGAGAGGGATTCAGGGTCCGCACCTGTGCTCCTGCGCAACGCGTATCAACTGTCATCCTGAACGCATTCGCCTTTCCGGTGAAACGGAAGGCGGGACGATCAGCGAATCGAACCGGCGTCCCGGTCCAGCAGCCGTGCAAGCGCGGCAGCATCGCAATCCGCGAGCGCGCCAACCCTTGCGATGATAGCCTCTGCCCCGCCCGGCACCAGCGCATGGGCCTTTTCGCGAAGCCTCGCCAGCAGCACGTCGGCCGGAAGGCGGTCGGCAAGGTCGTGCACCGCGTCCTGCGTTTCGCCATTATCGAGCACGATTTCGCAGCGCGCCTGCAGGTCCGTGAGGCTCTCGTCGCCCTCCACGGTCACCTTGCCGGCAAATTCGGAGAGGCGCGGCTCCGCCGCCAGATCGTCGGTGTATCTGCGGTCATCGCCGGTCGGGATGTCGTTGAGCACCATCCCCGCCAGCCAGGCATAGCTGAACTTCACCTCCAGCCCGGTGCGCGGCCGCTTGATGTCGCAGACCCTTAGCCAGCGCGGATTGGTGAACAGCCTCAGCGAGCGGACACGGCCTGCCGCCAGGCCGTCCGCCGCCAGCGGCAGCAGCGCCTCGATCATCGCATGCGTGCCGTGGCAGCAGGCATGGAACTTGTACTGGTTGTCGAGCAGCCGGAAGCTTTCCGGCGGTATTCCACCCTCGAAGGCGGCATCGGTTGAAAGCCCCTCTCCATGGGTGGGAATGAAGCCCTGGTCGCCCGTCAGGCCGTCATCGGCCGAGGTGAAGCCGGACGCCGCCAGCGCGCTGCATTCCACGCCGTTGGAAGCCGCGATACCGGCATTGTAGGGCTTGCCCATGGTGCCGAACTGGGATTTCAGGCCCGAGGCGCGCGTCGCGCAGAGCCCGATGGCCGCGCGCATGCGCTCCCGGTCGAGGCCGCGCAGCCGGCCCGCCGCGACCGTCGCTCCGAATGCGCCTGCCGTGGCAGTCTGGTGAAAGCCGCGATTGTAGTGCCCTGCCCCCAGGACGCGGCCGATGCGGATGGCCGCCTCCGCGCCCAGGGCGAAGGCATCCGCAACCGCCTGTCCCGTCGCACCCGTCTCCTCGCCCACCGCCAGCGCGGCCGGGTAAATCCCCACCGAAAGGTGCCCGACATGGTCGAAATGCGTATCGTCGAAATCCAGTGCGTGACTGATCGCGCCATTGACGAGCGCGGCCATGCGCGCCGGTGCGCGCCCCCCGCCGAACAGCGACGCCGTGCCGTTTCCACCCTCCGAGGCGGCGAATTGATGCAGCTTGCCCGCCAGCGGTTCGCCGGCGCCGGCCCTCCCGCAGGTGATCCAGTCCATCAGGGAGGCCTGTGCGACCTGCCGCACGCCGCCGGGAATCTTCTCCGCCGGCAAGGCCGCGATGTCCAGTACGAGATCGATCAGTTCCATGCTGCTCCCTGTCCGGCCGATTGCGGGCGAATCGTTGCACGGCGGCAAGCGCCATGACAACGGGGCATCTTATGGAACCGGCGGAAGCAGGCCGGCAAGGGCCGGGAAGCGGAAACCACTTATGCGGAATCCTACTTGTTGAGGATGAGCTTGCCCTGGCGGGTGATCTTGAGCCGGTAGAGCGCGCCGTCATGGCGGATACAGATTTCATTCCTCTCGCCGAAAAGCACCGTGCTTTCCAGGACGCGCAAGCCGGAAAGGCCGAATGCATCACTGTCCATTTGCTCCATCTCGTCTTTTCCGTCCTTGTCCATGACCGGCCCGTTTTTCCTCGGCATTTGACATTCCGCCGGGCTTGCCACGGGCTGGCTGGGCGGGTCGCGAAGCGGCGGTGCACGTGCTGTTCCGGCGCCAATGCCCCTTGCAAATCTTGAGAGTTGCTATCATCTTTTATGCGTACAAAGAAGGCCGCGCAGTTTAGAAAAATTCCAAACTATTGTTTTCACGAGTCTTTTTATGTTGACAAGGACGCTCATGCTCCTCATGTCACAGGGGTCCGACAAGGGTGAAGCCAATGGTGATCTGTCACTGCAACATCATTACCGGTTCCGACATCGAGGCCGTTGTGCGCGGCTTTCTGGAACAGGATCCATGGCAGGTGATCACTCCCCTGAAGGTCTATCATGCGCTCGAACGGAAGGGCCGTTGCTGCGGCTGCTTTCCCAACGCCATAGCCGTCATCGTCCGCACGGTCGAATCCTGGCACCGTGAACAGGCGACGCCGGAAGCCGAGGTCATCTCCCTTCTGGACCGCCTGCGAAGCGAGCATGAAAAGGTCGAAGCGATGCGCAAGGCAGCCCGGGCCCCGCGCCGCGCTGCCTGATCCGGGTTCTTTCTGCCCGGACGGCTTGCACCCGGCCCCCGAAAAATCGAATATGGCTCATATATCTTTTGACAGGACGGAATCCGGCTCGGGAGAAAAGCCATGAAGGGCGACAAGCAGGTCATCGAACGGCTCAACGAAGCGCTCTTTCTGGAGCTTGGCGCGGTCAATCAGTATTGGCTGCACTACCGCCTGCTCGAAGACTGGGGCTATACGCTGCTGGCGAAGAAGGAACGCGAGGAATCCATCGAGGAAATGCACCACGCCGACAAGCTGGTCGAGCGCATCATTTTCCTGGAAGGGCATCCCAACCTGCAGTCGGTCGCGCCGCTGCGCATTGGCGAGACGGTCAAGGAAGTGCTCGAGGCCGACCTGGCAGGCGAATACGAGGCACGCGATTCCTATCGCAAGTCCCGCGAAATCTGCCAGCAGGCTGGCGATTATGTCACGATGAAGCTCTTCGAGGACCTTCTGGCAGACGAGGAAGGTCATATCGACTTCCTCGAGACGCAGCTTGAACTCCTGTCGACCATTGGCGAACAGAAATACGGCCAGCTCAACGCCGCGCCCGCCAACGAGGCCGATTGACCCTTGTCATGGCATGGTGACCCGAACCGCTGAATGTGATGGTTTCGGGCAATCAGGCGCGCAAGGGACGAGGCAAGGCCGGTGCGGGACAAGGTGGCGAAGAAACGGCGATCCGCATCCCCTCCGGGCGGCCTCCTTGCTGACATGCCCGCGCCGCATGGCGAGGCGGCGCCTGCGGTCCTGGACCATCTTCGAACCAACCGCGAGACGGGCCTTGAAGAGGACGAGGCCCGGCGCAGGCTCGCCACTCTCGGCCCCAATGCGCTGCGCAGGCGGGCCCCGGTCAATATCTTCCTCCTGCTGCTCGGCCAGCTTGCCAGCCCGGTCGTCTATCTCCTGATCGGCGCCGCCCTGCTTGCGCTCGCGCTGGGCGAACTTGTGGAATTCGCCGCGATCGCCATCGTCCTGGCCATCAACACGCTGATCGGCTTCGTCACCGAATTGCAGGCCGTCCGGTCCATGGAGGCGTTGCGCGAACTGGCCTCGCGCAGCGCGATCGTGCGCCGCGGCGGCCGGCAGGTGACGGTCAACGCCGAGGATCTCGTGCCCGGCGACGTCGTCATTCTCGACGCCGGGGATGTGGTGGCTGCCGACATGCGGATCCTTTCGGCTTCCGACCTGTCCGTCGATGAATCCATGCTGACCGGCGAATCCCTGCCGGTGGAAAAATCGGCCGAACCTGTCCCGTCGGGTGCCACCATCCACGAACGCGCCTCCATGCTGTTCAAGGGTTGCGCGATCTCGCGCGGCACCGGCGAGGCGGTCGTCACGGCCACCGGCATGGCCACCGAACTGGGGCACATCACGAAACTGGTCGAGGAGGCCGAACCCGACCGCTCGCCGCTGGAGCGCCAGCTGGAACGGCTCAGCCGCAACCTGATCTGGCTGACGCTCGTGGTCACGTCGGCGGTGGCGCTGACCGGGATATGGTCCGGACGCGACCTGCTGACCATGATCGAATCGGCGGTGGCACTGGCTGTTGCCGCCATTCCCGAAGGCCTGCCGATCGTTGCCACGCTGGCACTCGCCCGCGGGATGCTGCGCATGGCGCGGCGCAACGCATTGCTGGAGCGCCTGTCGGCTGTCGAGACACTCGGTGCCACCACCGTGATCCTCACCGACAAGACCGGCACGCTGACCGAGAATGCGATGCATGTCGAACGCATCGTCACACAGGAGGGTGCCTGCGGCCTTGATCGCGACCGGGGCCTGCTTCTGGACGGCGGCGGCAAGCCTATCGATCGGCCCGGCACCACATTGACGCTCCTGCTGCGCAATGCCGCCCTGTGCAACAATGCCGAACTGGCCGGTGACGGCGAAACGGCGACCGGGGACCCGATGGAGGTCGCCCTGCTGCGTGCCGCCGCCGCCGGCGGTCAGACAAAGCCTGCCCTGCTGGCGGCTTGCCCGGAAGTGAAGGAATACGCCTTCCAGACCGCGACCCGCATGATGGCCACGGTCCATCGCGACGGCGGCAGCCTGTTTGCCGCGGTCAAGGGCGCGCCCGAAGCCGTCTTCGCCAGGCTGTCCTCGGTGATGGGAGAGGATGGTCCCGGCTCCTTCGACCGGGAAGAGGAAAAGCGCTGGCGCGCGGCCTGCGAAGCCATGGCCGGCGAAGGGCTCAGGCTTCTTGCCATCGCGGGCAAGCCCCTGCAGGCGGAAGACGAGCCGGTCTATGAAGGACTGACCCTGCTCGGCGTCGCGGCATTCCGCGATCCCCCCCGCGGCGACATAGCCGGGGCCATCGGCGATGCCCGGCGCGCCGGCATCAAGATCGTCATGGTCACCGGCGATCATCCGGCCACGGCGCGCCATGTCTCGCGCGAGGTCGGTCTTTCCGGCGACGGCGATCACGGCATCGTCGGACAGGACCTCGAGGAGGTGGCCAATGCCGCGCCGGAGCGCAAGGCCAGCCTGCGCGAGACACGCGTTTTCGCCCGCGTCGATCCGGCCCAGAAGCTGGATCTCATCCGCCTTCACCAGGATGCCGGCGAAGTGGTGGCAATGACCGGCGACGGCGTGAACGATGCGCCGGCGCTGCGCAAGGCCGATATCGGCATCGCCATGGGCAAGCGCGGCACGCAGGTGGCCCGCGACGCCGCCGATCTGGTTCTGCGCGACGACCGCTTCTCCACGATCATCGACGCGATCCGCGAAGGCCGCGTCATCTTCATGAACATCCGCCGCTTCGTGGTCTACCTGCTCTCCTGCAACCTGAGTGAAATCCTCGTTGTCGGCCTGGCCGTTCCCTTTGGCCTGCCCCTGCCCATCCTGCCGTTGCAGATCCTGTTCCTGAACCTCGTCACCGATGTCTTCCCAGCCTTCGCGCTCGGCACGGTCGAGGCCGACGATGGCGTTCTCGACCGGCCGCCGCGCCCGCCCGCCGAGCCGATCCTGGCGCGCCGCCATTGGGTGCGGATCGTCTTCTACGGCGCATTGATCGCGGCAGCCACGCTGGCCGCGCTGTTCATCGCCATGGGACCGCTTGGCCTGACCGGCGACGCGGTGACGACGATGACCTTCCATACGCTGGCGCTCGCCCAGCTCTTCCATGTGTTCAGCATGCGCAACATGCGCGACCGGTTCCTGGCAAGCCGCCTTGTCCGCAATGGCTGGATCTGGGGTGCCGTGGCCCTGTGTCTCGCCATCCTTGCCGGCGCCCAGGTCCTGCCGCAGGTGGCCGCGATGCTCGACCTGGTTGCGCTCCCCGGCGAAGCCTGGGCAACGATCGCCGCCCTCGCCTTCGTTCCCGTGCTCGCCGGGAGGCTTGCCGGGCTGCTCTTCCTCGTCCTCTTCCGCCGCCGGCGGTGATCCGGCCGTGACCCTTCAGCTTCCGTCACCGGTCCTGTCCGGCATGGCGGCGGCCTTGGCGGCGAGCCGGATGAACTGGGCGTATTCTTCCTCGGTGAGCCCGTCGAGGATTTCCGGCTGCAAACCGGAAACGACCGGCAGCAAGGCGGCGATGACCGCCTCGCCCTCCGCGGTCAGTTCGAGCACGCGGGCCCGCCGGTCGGCCCGGCTCCTGACACGTGTCAGCAAGCCCTTCTGCGCCAGCCTGTCGACCACGGCGCCGATGGTCGCCGCGTCCTTGCCGACGGCGTCGGCAAGTCCGGCCTGGTCGATGCCCGGAACATGGCGAAGCGCATCGAGCGCGGCGAACTGGACAGGCGTGAGGTCGTAGCCGGCCGCGCGGACATGACGGGTGAACACCTGCGTCGACTTCTGGTGCAGCCGCCTGATGAGGTGCCCCGGCATCCGCGAGCTTGCTATCATGCCACCGTCCTTTCCCGTCGAGCGCCGAACCGGCGTTCCCTATAGCAAGAAATGATATGTCAACATAGTTTTTTGATTGACGCCGCCAGTGCAAGTCTGAATATGCTAAGTTCACTTATCATTTCCAGACCGGAGGAACGGCGATGCAATATTACGTCAACGGCTTCAAGGGCGGCGATCCCGACATCCGCGAGGCCGCGCCCGGCCGTGCGCTGACCGGCGGGCGCACGCAATTGCCGGAAAAGGTCGACGTGCTGATCGCCGGATGCGGACCGGCCGGCCTTTGCCTTGCCGCGCAACTGGCCCAGTTCCCGGAAATCGAGACCATGATCGTGGAGCCGAAGCCGGGGCCCATCGAGAAGGGCCAGGCGGACGGCCTGAATGTCCGTTCGATGGAAATGTTCCAGGCCTTCGGTTTTGCCGAGAAGGTCAAGCGCGAAGCCTATTGGGTCAACCAGACCAATTTCTGGGCGCCCGATCCGGCCAACCCCTCCGCCATCAAGCGCATCGGCCGGGTGCAGGACGTCGCCGACGACCTCTCGGAAATGCCGCACACCCTGATGAACCAGGCGCGCGTGCACGAGATGTTCCTTGACGTGATGCGCAATTCGCCGTCACGGCTGGAACCGGACTATTCCCTGGCCGTGCGCGACCTCGCCATAGACACCGCCACGGACGACCATCCGGTGACCGTGACACTGGAACGTACCGGCGGCGACAAGGCGGGCGAGACCGTCACCGTGCGCGCCAACTACGTGGTCGGCTGCGACGGCGCCCGCTCCAACGTGCGCAAGGCCATCGGCGGCGAACTGCACGGCGATGCCGCCCACCAGGCCTGGGGCGTCATGGACATCCTGGCCAACACGGATTTCCCGGATGTGCGCATGAAGTGCCTGATCGCCTCGCAGAAGGAAGGCAATGTCCTCATCCTGCCGCGTGAGGGCGGCTATCTTTTCCGCATGTATGTGGAACTCGACAAGCTGAACCCCGACGAGCGCGTCGCCAACCGCAACCTGACCATCGACCACATGATCGCGGCCGCCAACCGCATCATGGCCCCCTATTCCATCGATGTGAAGGAAGTCGTCTGGTGGTCCATCTACGAGATCGGCCATCGCCTGACAGACAAGTTCGACGACGTGCCCGAAGGCGAGACCGCGACCCGCAATCCGCGCGTCTTCACCGCGGGCGATGCCTGCCACACCCACAGCCCGAAGGCCGGCCAGGGCATGAACGTGTCCATGGGCGACACGTTCAATCTCGGCTGGAAGCTGGTCCAGGTCTTGAAGGGCCGGTCGGACCCGGGCCTGTTGCACAGCTACACCGCCGAGCGCCGCGCGGAGGCCAAGCGCCTGGTGGAAACCGACCATGCCTGGGCGCGCATCATGAGTGCCCCGCCCGGCCAGTCCGAACTCGACGGAACCGGCATACCCCGCTTCCAGGAGCACTTCATCCGCAACGGCGTGTTCACCGCCGGCCTGGAAGTCCGTTATGAGCCCTCCGCCCTTGTCGCCGCTGATGCCCGCCAGGACCTGGCCACCGGCCAGGAAGTGGGCAGGCGTTTCCACTCCGCCCCGGTCGTCCGCCTCGCCGACGCCATGCCCATGCAACTGGGCCATGTGGCCGAGGCCGATGCGCGCTGGCGCATCTACGCATTCGCCGGCAAGGCCGATTCCTCCGCACCCGGATCAGCCATTCACCGCCTGTGCGACTGGCTGGAGAACGATCCCGCCTCCCCGGTGCGCCGGCATACCCGCCCGGACGAGGACATCGACGCTGTCATCGACCTGCGCGCCATCTTCCAGCAGGGCTTCGACGAACTGGCCTATGAGGACATGCCGTCCCTGCTGAAGCCCGCCAAGGGCAGGCTTGGCCTGCGCGACTTCGAGAAGGTGTTCTGCGTCGACCGGAAGTCCGGACAGGATGTCTACGCCATGCGTGGCATTGACCGGGACAACGGCTGCATGATCGTTGTCCGGCCGGACCAGTATGTCGCACATATCCTCCCGCTGGATGCCCGTCAGGAACTGGCGGGCTTCTTTGCCGGCTTTCTTCTGCCGGCCGGCGGCGCCTGACCCTCTGCCTGCCCGCTAATGGCAGCAAGGCCGGCGGCGCAGAAGGCGACCAGATGCGCAATCTGGTCCTCTTCCGGCGCCGCCCCGCCGCCGAGCGCGCCGATCCTGTTCTGCGATGTCAGAAGCGCGAGCATGGCCGACACGCTGAAGACGAAACCCTCGGCCGCCCGGCGTCTTGAAAGGCCCGGGCAAAGGGCAGCGATCTCGGCGAGAAACCGTCCCGCCACCGGATCGAAATGCGCCTGTGAAATCGTCCGCCAGCGGTCGTCCGTCGAAACATGCGCGACGAGACGGGCATAGTCGCGCCAGCGCGGCTCCTCCCGCGACAGCGCGAAGAACGGACGCAGGAATGCCCCCAGCAGCGTGACCAGGGTCAGCGGACCCTGGCGGCGCGCCTGTTCAAGCGCGTCCAGGCGCGCGGCCGCCAGCGTTTCGGCCCGCCGGGCAACTGTCTGGCGGAAAAGCGCCTCCTTGCCTCCACCGTGATGATGAACGGACCCGACAGGTTCGCCGGCCACAGCAGCGATGTCGCGAATGGTTGCGCCGTCATAGCCGCGCGCGGCGAATACCGCTTCCGCCGCGTCCAGGATGCGCTTCCGGGTCGCCAGCGAACGCCGCGATGGCGCTCTTTTGCGCGTTCTTTCAGGACCTTGCGGCGTCTGCATGAAATGATCTTGTCTTGTTTCGAACAAATGTTCAAGATTGCGAAAAACGGGAGGGATCCTTGAACACGAAGAATGACCGGCTTGCCCTGATCGGGGCCGGGCCGATGGGCCTTGCCGCCGCCAAACTGCTCAGCGAGCACGGTCTTGCCTTTCAGGGCTTCGAACTGCATGGCGATGTCGGCGGTTTGTGGGACATCGACGGCCCGCGCTCGACCATGTACGAATCCGCGCACCTGATATCATCGAAGCGGATGACGGAGTTTGCCGACTTCCCCATGGCCGGGAACGTGGCGGAATATCCCTCGCATCGTGAACTGAAGGGCTATTTCCGCGACTTTGCACGGCATTTCGATCTCTACCGGCACTACCGCTTCAACGCCGAGGTCCTGCACTGCGAACCGCTCGGCGGTTCCGGCGACGGCTGGCGGATCGCATGGCGCGACAGCGGCGGCGCGCGGCACGAGGAGATCTTCTCCGGCCTGCTGATCGCCAACGGGACGCTATCGACGCCCAACATGCCGCGGTTCGAGGGAGCGTTTGCCGGCGAACTGATCCACTCCAGCGCCTACAGGCACGCCGGCCAGTTCGACGGCAAGCGCGTGCTGATCATCGGGGCCGGCAATTCCGGCTGCGATATCGCGGTGGACGCGATCCATCACGCTGAAAGCTGCGACCTTTCCATGCGGCGCGGCTACTATTTCGTCCCGAAATACATCTTCGGCAAGCCGGCCGACACGCTGGGCGGCGCGATCCGCCTGCCCATGGCGCTCAAGCGGATCGTCGACCAGACCATCCTGAAATGGTTTGTCGGCGACCCGCAGAAATACGGCTTTCCCAAGCCGGATTACCGGCTCTACGAGAGCCATCCGGTGGTGAACTCGCTGGTGCTCTACCACGCCGGCCATGGCGATATCCGCATCCGGCCCGACATTGGCCGTTTCGACGGCCATACCGTTCATTTCAAGGACGGCACCAGCGCGGATTACGACATGGTGCTTGCAGCGACCGGCTATCGCCTGGATTATCCGTTCATCGACAATGCCCTGTTGAACTGGCAGGGCGATGCCCCGCATCTCTACCTCAACTGCATGCATCCCGGACGCGACGACCTCTTCGTCCTGGGCATGGTGGAAGCCTCGGGCCTCGGCTGGCAGGGCCGTCACGAACAGGCCGAGATGGTGGTCCGTTACATCAAGGGCCTTCGCGAGGGATCGGCGGCGGCGCAGGCATTGCAGGCGAGGAAGGCCGCAGGGTTCTCCCGCGCGACCGGCGGCATGAACTATATCGACCTGCCGCGCATGGCCTATTATGTCGACAAGGCGACCTACCGGAAGGCTGTCGGGCGCTGGATCGCCCGGCTTGCGGGAGGCAGGACATGATCGACGAGGCCGTCCTCGACTTCGCGCCCGGGTCGCTGATGCTGCTCAACGCCATCCTTGCCGTGGTGATGTTTTCCGTCGCCATCGACCTGCGTATGCGTGACTTCAAGGCCCTTCTTGAAGCGCCCAGGCCGCTGCTGACAGGACTGCTCTCGCAGTTCGTCGTTCTCCCGCTGCTGACCTTCCTGATGGTTCTGGCAATCCGGCCGCAGGCCTCCGTCGCGCTCGGCCTGATCCTCGTCGCCGCCTGTCCGGGCGGCAACATCTCCAATTTCATCACCCACCGCGCCGGGGGCAACGCCGCCCTTTCGGTCTCCATGACGGCCCTGGCCACGGTGGCCGCCATCCTGCTGACACCGTTCAACATCGCCTTCTGGGGCAGCCTCTACGAGCCGTCGGCCGGCATCTTGCGCGCAACCCGGATCGACCCGGTCCAGATCGCCATCACAGTCGGCCTGATGCTCATACTCCCGCTCGTCCTGGGCGTTACCCTCAACACCAGGCGCCCCGATCTCACCGCCAGGATCCGCCGGCCGCTGCAATGGCTGTCCATGGGCATCTTCATCGCCTTCATCGTCATCGCGCTGGCCGCCAACTGGGCCCAGTTCCTGGCCTATGCGGGCGGCATTGCCGGGATCGTCATCCTGCACAACGCGCTGGCGCTTGGCGGCGGCTTCGCCACGGCGACGCTTGCGGGGCTTTCGCCCTTCGACCGGCGCGCCGTGACCATCGAGACCGGCATCCAGAATTCCGGCCTCGGCCTTGTTCTCATCTTCGCCTTCTTCGGCGGATTGGGCGGCATGGCTGTGGTCGCCGCCTTCTGGGGCATATGGCATGCCGTATCGGGGCTGGCACTGGCGGCCGTGATGGCCCGGAAAGAGGCGGCACGATGAGCCGGGTGCTGGTGACGGGCGCGGCCGGCACGGTCGGCCGCGCGCTTCTCGCCGAGTGGCCGGACGGCGATCTCCTCGCCACCGACCTGGGCGACGGCGGCCTGCCGGCCGGCGTCCGTTTCCGCCGCATGGATGTCACCGGAAACGACCCGGACTGCGTGATCGGCAAGGAAGCACCGGACGTGGTGGTGCATCTCGCCTCCATCGTCACGCCGCCGCCCGGCATGGCGCGCGCCGCCGCCCACGCGGTCGATGTCACCGGCACCCGCAACGTCCTGGATGCCTGCATCCGCCATAAGGTGAAGCGGCTGGTGGTGACGAGTTCGGGCGCCGCCTACGGCTATCACGCCGACAATCCGCTGCCCCTCGTCGAGACAGATCCCTGCCGTGGCAATCCCGAATTCGCCTATGCCGACCACAAGCGGCAGGTGGAGGAAATGCTTGCCGCCGCACGCGTGGCCCATCCCCGTCTGGAGCAGGTGGTTCTGCGCGTTGGCACCGTGCTTGGCGCCGGGGTGGAAAACCAGATCACGGCGCTGTTCCGGCGCGACCGTATCCTGGCCGTCCGTGGCAGCGACAGTCCCTTCGTCTTCATCTGGACGCGGGACCTTGCCCGCATCATCAGGCGCGCCGCGACGGAAGGCCCGCCGGGCATCTTCAACGTGGCCGGCGACGGCTGGCTTACCGTGGACGATCTGGCAAGCGCCCTCGGCAAGCCCCTGCTGCGCCTGCCGGCAGGGCTCCTCAAGGCCGCGCTTGCCATAGCCCATCCGCTCGGCCTGACCCGCTACGGGCCCGAACAGGTCCGCTTCCTCCAATACCGGCCGGTGCTTTCCAACGAACGGCTCAAGGACGTGTTCGGCTATCGCCCGGAACGCACATCGGCCGAAGTCTTCGATCTCTGGAAACGGGAGGCGAACCTGTGAGAACCGCGGTCATCTCGGGCGGCAATGGCGGATTGGGCCGCGCACTTGCGGCGCGGCTGGAAGCCGATGGCTGGCATTGCGTGCTGATGGACATCGATGTCACAGGCCTGGAGGCGACCGCCACCCGCACGCCGGTACAGGTCGATCTGACAGACAGTGCGGCACTGCGCCGGGCGGCAGACGCGGTGATCGCCGCCCGTCCGTCCGTCGATCTCGTGGTCTACAATGCCGGTATCACGCAGGTCGGGCCCTTTGCCGAATCCGGCGAGGCCGCGCACCGACAGGTTTTCGAGATCAACTATTTCGCCGCCGTCGCCATGGCGCGCGCTTTTCTCCGGCCGGTCCGGGAAAGCCGGGGCATCCATCTGGCCATCTCCTCGGTCGCCGGCTTCGCCCCGCTCGTGAACCGCACGGCCTATGCCGCCTCGAAACATGCCATGCAGGGCTTCTTCACTTCGCTGCGCTCGGAGGAAAGGATCTTCGGCGTACGCACGCTGATCGCCGCACCAAGCTTCGTGGCCACGAATATCGGCAATGCGCAGCGCACCGGTGACGGCATCATGCGGCCCGGCGCGGCTTCCGACGGGGTGGACTACATGACACCCGACGATGCAGCCCGGACGATCCTGCGCGGACTCGCGAAGGGCCGCGATTTCATCCCCGTCGGCCGCGTCGCCGTCATGGCCTCCTGGCTGACGCGCCTTTCGCCATCGCTCTACCAGTGGGCCATGCGGCGCAAGATCAGCGGAAATCACTGAACGCAGCAGGCGGCGGCGCCCGGCATGACGGCCCGCCCATGCGGGTGGGATTGACGGGCGCTGCATTCTATTGAATACTGAATTCAGAATGCAGAATTCAGGACAAAGCGATGAAAATCCTTCCCGCGCAGCCAAGCCTCACCGAACAGGTCTATTCCGTTATCGTCGACGAGATCTGCAGCGGCGCCCTGCCCGAGGGCGCCCACCTCGTCCAGGAACAGCTTGCCGCCCGCCTTGGCGTGTCACGCCAGCCGGTGCAGCAGGCGATGGCCCTGCTCAAGGCCGACGGACTGGTGGAGGAGGTGGGCCGGCGCGGGCTCTACGTCACGCCGCTCGACATCGACCTGATGCGCCAGCACTACGAGATCCGCGCCGTGCTTGACGGCCTGGCAACCCGCATGGCGGCCGAACAGGTCCGCCGGTCCCTCGACACGGCCCGGACCATGGCCGAACGCGGCCAGGCCATTCTCGTGCAGGGGCAGGCAGCCGTTGCCAATGGCGATGTCGCCGATCAGGTCCGCCATGACGAGGCGTTTCACAACCTGATCTATGACCATTCGGGCAATGCGCTTGTGGCCCGCACCGCGGAGCCGCATTGGCGGTTCCTGCGCCGGGCCATGGGCGAGGTCTTGCGCAGCGCGAAACTGCCTGCCGACATCTGGCGCCAGCATGGCGAGATCCTCCATGCGGTGCTGTCCGGGGAAGCCGCCAAAGCGGAACGCCTGGCTGTGGAACACGACCTGAATGCATCCGAAACGCTTTACGACGCCCTCGCCCGCAGGCAGGCGCAATCCGCTTGAGAGGAGGCGGCTCCATGGCAACAGTGCTGACCATCGGCCAGATGCTGGCCGCGCATGCCCGCACGCAGCCCGAAAAACTCGGCGCGCGCGATCTTGATCGCCAGATGACCTGGCGGGAATGGAACCTCCGCGCCTGCCGCTTGGCGAACGGGCTGCTGTCGCTCGGGCTGGCAAAGGGCGACCGGGTCGCCGTCTTTGCCTACAACCGGGTGGAATGGGCCGAGATCTATGGCGCCGTGGCCAAGGCCGGGCTCATCGCCGTGCCGGTGAACTTCCGGCTGACGGTTCCGGAAGCGGCCTACATAGCCCGCGACTGCGGCGTGTCGGCGATCATTGCGGAGGCTGCGCTTTGCGACCTTGTTGACGGCATCCGCGCCAGCCTCGAAATACCCGGCGGCCGTTTCGTGCGCATCGGCGGCGAGGGGGAAGGTTGGCGCGGTTATGAAGACCTGATCGCCAGCGCCAGCCCGTCGGAACCCGGTATCGCGGTTTCACCCGACGATCCGTGGTGCCTGATGTATACCTCCGGCACGACCGGCAACCCGAAGGGCGCGATCCGCAGTCACCGCGGCATGGCCATGGTCGGGCTGATGACGCAGGTCGAGTTGAGCCTCAAGCGTGGCGATGACGCGCTGCTTGTCATGCCCATGTGCCATGCCAATTCGCTGAACTTCTTCACGTCATTCCTGTCCATCGGCGGGACGGTGACGGTGTTCAACCGCGCCAATTTCGACCTCGCGCTGTGCCTGCGGACCATCGGCGAACTGGGCGTGACCTTCACCTCGCTCACGCCGACGCATTTCATGATGTTGCTCGACGTGCCCGAAGCCGAACGCGGCGACGCCGGTTTCGGCCGCGTCGAAAAGCTGATGATCTCGTCGGCACCGGCACGCGCGGAGACCAAGCGTGCGGTGATGGAAATGTTTCCCAATTCCGGCCTGTTCGAACTGTACGGATCCACCGAGGCCGGCTGGGTGACAATGCTGCATCCGGAGGAGCAGTTCGACCATCTCGGCACGGTCGGCCGCGAGGTGGTGGGGTCCATGCCCATCCGCCTGCTGGACGATGACGGCAACGAGGTGGCCGACGGCCAGCCCGGCGAACTCTTCTCCTGCGGCCCCTATGCCTTCGACGGCTACTGGAACCTGCCGGAAAAGACGGCCGAGGCCATGCGCGGCGACTATCTGTCCGTCGGCGACATGGCGATCCGCGATGCCGACGGCTACATCCGGCTGATCGACCGCAAGAAGAACCTCATCATCACCGGCGGCGAGAACGTATACCCGACCGAGGTGGAAGCCGTGCTCGGCCAGCACCCCGACGTCAAGGATGTCGCCGTTGTCGGCCAGCCGGACGACAAGTGGGGCGAGCGTGTCGCCGCCGCTGTCGTGTTGCGCACCGGCTCCACCTTGACCGCCGAAGACCTCATCGCGTGGTCGCGCGACCGGCTGGCGGGCTACAAGCGGCCGCGCGCCGTCGTGTTCCTTTCACCGGAGGAAATGCCGCGCAACACGACCGGCAAGATCCTTCACCGCGTGCTGCGCGACATGCTGGCCGGACGGGCTGCCTGACGGGCGGCGGAACAAGATTCAGGGAGGAATGACCATGACCGGAATGCAGGATCTCAACCGTGACGAGGACAATGTCGCCGCCTGGATCGCCCATGCCCTGGAAAGGCGTGGCATCGACCGTGTCTTCGGCCTTCAGGGCGGACATATCCAGCCGGTCTGGGATCATCTGGCGCGGCGCGGCATCCGCATCATCGATGTGCGCGACGAGGGCGCGGCCGTGCACATGGCCCATGCCCATGGCGAACTGACCGGCAGCCTTGGCGTCGCCATGGTGACGGCCGGCCCCGGCGTCACCAATTGCGTGACCGGTATTGCCAATGCCTCGCTCGCCCGGGTCCCCCTGCTTCTGATCGGCGGCTGCACCTCGCGTCCGCAGGCCAACATGGCGCCATTGCAGGACATTCCCCACGTCGACATCCTCAGGCCCGTCACCCGCTATTGCCGGACCGCGCGTGTTGCCGAACAGGTGATCCGCGAACTCGACGAGGCCATCGCGCGGGCATTCGGCGACTTGGGCGAGCCCGGTCCCTCCTACATCGAGGTGCCGACCGACGTGTTGCGCACAAGGGTTCCCGCGCACATGATCCCGTCGGACTGGCTGGCACCCAAGCCGCTGCGCCGGGCCGTCCCGGAGCCGGACCGGATCGCCGAGGCCGTGCAGGCCATCCGGGCCGCGAAACGGCCCCTCGTCGTCAGCGGACGCGGTGCGCGCGGCGCATCGGACGAAATCGTGCGTTTCCTTGACGCGACCGGGGCGCTCTACCTCGACACGCAGGAAAGCCGCGGCCTGGTGCCTGCGGATCATCCGGCCGTTGTGGGTGCCGTGCGGGCGGCAGCCATGGCGCAGGCCGATCTCGTCATCACCCTGGGCCGCAAGCTCGACTACCAGCTTGGTTATGGCTCTCCCGCCGTCTTTCCCGAGGCCCGTTTCCTGCGCATCGCCGATACGCCGGGCGAACTGGTCGACAACCGCCGCGGACAGCCGGAAATCCTGGCCAGCGTCCCCATCGCGCTCGACGCACTGAGCGACGCGCTGGGCAATGATGGCGGATCGCGTGACGGCCCATGGGTGGACGGATTGCGTGCCAGGCACGGCGAGCGCATCGCGAAGGGCCGCGAAACGCCTGCACCACGAAGGGGCGCGGACGGCAAGATCCATCCCATGGCGATCTTCGAGGCGCTGCGCACTACAGCCGCGCCTGACCATATCGCCATTGCCGATGGCGGCGACCTGCTGAGCTTCGCCCGCGTCGGGGTGGAAGCACGCACCTACATGGACGCCGGCGCCTTCGGCTGCCTTGGCGTCGGCGTGCCCTTCGCCGTGGCCGCTGAGCTCGCCTTTCCGGACCGGCAGGTCATTTCGGTCAATGGCGACGGCGCTTTCGGTATCAACGCCATGGAGATCGACACTGCCGTGCGCCACGGCACCAAAGCCGTCTTCATCGTGTCCAACAATGCCGCCTGGAACATCGAGCGCTACGACCAGGAGGCCAATTACGGTGGCCGCGTTGTCGGCACGACGCTGCGTCATTCCGACTACGCGGCCATGGCCCGGGCATTGGGCGCCCATGGCGAACGGGTGGAAGACCCGGCAGACCTGACGGGCGCCATCGAACGGGCGCTTGCCAATGCGCCGGCGGTGATCGACATTGTCACGTCGCAGGACGCGGTATCGTCCGACGCGATGAAAGGCCTGGGCTTCGTACCCGATTTCCAACCGCTGACAGCCTGGGACGAGGCGGAACGCAAGCGGCGCGGATCGGCAGGTTGAGGAGGTATCCATGATCGGACGGCAGGTTCCCGAAGCGGTATTCCACACCCGTGTCCGCAACGATGCGCTTGAAGGACCGAACCCTTATGAATGGCGGCAACTGACGAGCGGGGACGTGTTCGGGGGGCGCAATGTCGTTCTTTTCGCGCTGCCCGGCGCGTTCACCCCGGCCTGTTCGGATTCCCACCTGCCCGGCTACGAGGCAAGTTACGATGCCTTTCGTGCCCTGGGTGTCGACGAGGTCGTGTGCCTTGCGGTCAACGACGCCTTCACCATGTTCCAGTGGGCGCGCGCCCATGAAATTTCGCGCGTCTTCATGCTGCCCGACGGCAATGGCGACTTCACCCGCCTGATGGGCATGCTTGTGAGCCGGCGCAAGACCGGGATGGGCTACCGCAGCTGGCGCTATTCCATGCATGTGGTGGACGGGGAAATCAGGCGCTTCTTCGCAGAACCCGGCTTTCGCGACGAGCCGGACGGAGTCCCGGTCGGCGTCTCGGCGGCCGGGGTCATGCTCGACGAACTGAAGCGCTGAGGATGCGTACCCGGGCCGCAACCGGCGCGCGGGTCAACGCGCACCCGAAAACCGGGGTCGCACCCTTGCATTGACCGCTGAAAACGGCCTCGCAATGTCGACGATCTGACCTGATTTGGCGGAGAGGGGGGGATTCGAACCCCCGATAGAGTTGCCCCTATGCCGCATTTCGAGTGCGGTGCTTTCAACCACTCAGCCACCTCTCCGCTTGTGGTTGACGCCGATACCGGCGCGGGCGCTTCAATAGCGGGAGGCAGGGGCTGACACAAGGGCTAAATTGATGGCAGGCCTGCTTTTCGTCCGCCCTGGCGGGCACAGGCATTGACTTGACGCCCGCAAAAGGCTATCCGCACGCCCGTCTGGCGGTGTGGCCCATCCACGCCGCTTGATTGTTTTTTCCGGCGCCAGGCAACGGGGCCTGTCAATGACAGGCGCGGGGGCTGAGGCGGGCGGGAACACCAGACCGGGCGCAAGCCCGTTCCAAGACTGACAAAAAGACGGACGGACCGGCCATTGCGGACGGTTCAGATCCGGACGGACACTGAAAGGAAAAAAGATGTTCGCAGTCATCAAGACAGGCGGTAAGCAGTATCGCGTCGCCGCCGAAGACGTGATCGAGATCGAGCGCGTTGCCGGAGAAGCCGGTGATATCGTCACGCTCGGCGACGTTCTCATGGTCGGCGAAGGCGCCGACGCCACCATTGGCGCGCCCTTCGTGGACGGCGCCTCGGTTGCCGCCGAGATCGTCGAGCAGAATCGCGGCCCGAAGGTGATTTCCTTCAAGAAGCGCCGCCGCCAGAATTCGCGCCGCAAGCGCGGCCATCGCCAGCTGCTCACCACGGTTCGCATTTCCGAGATCCTGACCGGTGGTGCCAAGCCCTCCAAGGCTGCCGCCCCGAAGAAGGAAAAGGCCCCGGCCAAGTCCGAAGCCGCTGCCGCCGCCCCGCTGTTCACCACGCCGGAAGGCGAGGCCGATGACCTGACGAAGATCAAGGGCATCGGTCCGGTCGCCAGGCGCCAGCTTGCCGAGCAGGGCATCACCCAGTTCGCCCAGGTCGCCGCGCTGTCCGACGAGGACATCGCCAGGATCGACGAGGCGATGCCCTTCTCCGCCGACCAGATCAGCGACTGGCGCGAGCAGGCCAGGGAAATGGCGAAGTAAGCCGCAACCGGCTGACGCTTGAATCCGGGCGCGCGAACGCCCATAAGGAATGAGAGGCGCCGGAACGGCGCAAAGGAGACTTGAAATGGCACACAAGAAAGCAGGCGGTTCGTCCCGTAACGGTCGCGATTCCATCGGCCGCCGTCTTGGCGTCAAGAAGTTCGGCGGCGAGCAGGTCGTGCCGGGCAACATCATCATCCGCCAGCGCGGAACCAAGTGGCATCCGGGCACCAATGTCGGCATGGGCAAGGATCACACGATTTTTGCCGTGGCCGAGGGCGCCGTGTCTTTCGCCAAGAAAGCCAACGGCCGAACCTATGTGTCCGTCGTGCCGATGGCCGACGCAGCGGAGTAAGCCGGTTCCGCACCAAACACCGGCGGCCCCTCTCGGGTTCCGGTGTCTGGAAAGGCCAGCAGAAGGATCAGGGGAGATGGGCTGCCATCTCCCCTTTTTCTTTTGGCCTGACGGAGGAACCCATGGTCGAGGATGTCAAGGAGACTGAAGACGAAAGTCCGTTCCGGATCGATTGCCCCGTGCTCGTGACCGACCGCCTCGTGCTGCGAAAGCCGCATGAGACGGACGCCCCCGACCTGGCCCGCCTGGCCAACAATCCGCGCGTGGCCCTGATGCTGACCCGCATGCCGCACCCCTATGGCGAAACCGATGCGCAGCGTTTCCTCGATCAGACCGCCCGCCGGAGCGATGGCTGCATCTATGCCGTGACGCTGGCCGCCAATGGCCGCTTCATCGGCTGCGCCGGACTGGAACCGGCCGAAGGCGGCGCACTGGAGATCGGCTACTGGTTCGGCCAGCCCTACTGGGGCAAGGGCTATGCCACCGAGACAGCCCACGCCCTGGTTGACGCCGCCTTCCGCGGCACCGCAGTCGACCGGCTGGAAGCGGCCTGCCGCGTGACAAACAGCGCCTCGCGCCGGGTCCTGCACAAGTGCGGCTTCCAGTTCACCGGCCATGGCATGAAGTCGTCGCTTGCCGCCGGGCGCATCAATGTCGAGCGTTACCGCCTCGACCGCGCCACCTGGATCGGCCTGAAAAGCTGGACGGCCCGGCAATGACGCCGGGCCGTCCTTCCACCGGGATGAAATCTTCGTGCCTGCTTGTGCCGTGCGAAGCTTCAAACCGGCATTGAAATGCTCTAATGAAACGCGTCCGCCTTCGGGGCGGACCGGCGCACTCCGGGAAGATTGGCGAAAACGATGAGATTTCTCGACCAGGCAAAGGTCTATATCCGCTCCGGAGACGGCGGCGCAGGGTCCGTCTCCTTCCGGCGCGAGAAGTTCATCGAATTCGGCGGACCCGACGGCGGCGACGGCGGGCGCGGCGGCGATGTGTGGATCGAGGCCGTCGACGGGCTGAACACGCTGATCGACTACCGCTACCAGCAGCATTTCAAGGCAAAGACCGGCATGCATGGCATGGGCCGCCACAAGACCGGCGCCAAGGGTGCCGACGTGGTGCTGAAAGTGCCGGCAGGAACGCAGGTCTTCGAGGAGGACAACGAAACCCTGATCTGCGACCTCACCGGGACCGGCCAGCGCTTTCGCCTCGCCAAGGGCGGCAATGGCGGCTTCGGAAACATGCATTTCAAGTCCTCCACCAACCAGGCCCCGCGCCGTGCCAATCCCGGCCTGCCCGGCGAGGAGCGCACCATCTGGTTGCGCCTGAAGCTGATTGCCGATGCCGGCCTTGTCGGCCTGCCCAATGCCGGCAAGTCCACATTCCTCGCCACGGTGACCCGCGCGAAGCCGAAGATCGCCGATTATCCCTTCACCACGCTGCATCCCAATCTGGGCGTGGCCCGCATCGATGCGCGCGAATTCGTGATTGCCGACATTCCGGGCCTCATCGAGGGTGCCCATGAAGGCGTCGGTATCGGCGACCGCTTCCTGGGCCACGTCGAGCGCACCCGCGTCCTGCTGCATCTCGTTTCAGCGCGCGAGGAGGATGCCGCTGCCGCCTACCGCACCGTCCGCAACGAACTGGATGCCTACGGCCATGGGCTTGCCGGCAAGCCGGAGATCGTCGCCCTGTCGCAGGCGGACCTGCTCGACGCGGAGGCGCGTTCGGAAAAGATGTCGGCACTGGCCGGTGCCTGCGGACGCGCGCCGCTGCTGATTTCAGCGGCAACCGGCGAAGGCATGGAAGCAGCCCAGCGTGCCCTCATGGAGATCATCGAAGAGGAACGCGGCGCGGACACCCCCCAAGAGCCCGACGAGCGCTGGCAGAAGTGACGCGGAAACCATGGCCATGCTCTCCGGATACCGACGCATCACGGTCAAGATTGGCTCGGCCCTCCTGGTCGACCGCAGGACGGGCCTGAAACGCGGCTGGCTGGCCGCACTGGTGGCCGACATCGCCCGGCTGAAGGCCGGCGGAGCGGATGTGGTCGTCGTCTCCTCCGGCGCCATCGCGCTCGGCCGCACGATTCTGGGTCTGGGCCGGCGGCAGTTGAAGCTGGAGGAAAGCCAGGCGGCCGCGGCGGCTGGCCAGATCGCGCTGGCGCAAGCCTGGTCTGAGGAACTGGCCCGCCATGGCATCATTGCCGGACAGGTGCTCGTCACGCTGGGCGACACCGAGGAGCGGCGGCGCTACCTCAATGCCCGCGCCACCATCGGCACACTCCTGAAGATGGGAGCCGTGCCGGTCGTCAACGAGAACGACACTGTGGCCACCACAGAGATCCGCTACGGCGACAATGACCGCCTTGCCGCCCGCGTCGCCACCATGATGTCGAGCGACCTGCTGGTCCTGCTTTCCGACATCGACGGCCTCTACACCGCGCCGCCCGCGCTCGATCCGGCCGCCCGCCACATCCCGCTGGTTGCGCGCATCACGCCCGATATCGAGGCCATGGCCGGCGCGGCGGCATCCGAACTGTCGCGCGGCGGCATGCGCACGAAGCTTGATGCCGGCAAGATCGCCACGACGGCCGGCACGGCCATGATCATCGCCTCCGGCGAGGTCGACCATCCGCTGCGTGCCATCGAGCAAGGCGCGCGCTTCACCCGTTTCGAACCCGCCGCGGCGCCCGTCTCGGGTTACAAGGGCTGGATTGCCGGGCAACTGGAACCCGCCGGCCGGCTGGTGATCGACGACGGCGCGCTGAAGGCGCTGCACGAGGGCCGCTCGCTGCTGGCGGCCGGCGTGCGCGCGGTTTCGGGCAATTTTGCCCGTGGCGACACCGTCGCCGTTCATACCGCCGACGGGCGGGAAGTGGCCCGCGGCCTGGTTGCCTACGATGCCGCCGACGCCATGCGGATCGCCGGGCGCAAGAGCGCCGAGATTGAGGCCGTCCTCGGCTACCAGGCCCGTTCCGCCATGATCCACCGCGACGATCTCGTGGTCACCGCGCCGGTCCCGTGAAGGACCCCGCGATTGCCCGCCGAGCGACGACCATGTATTGACCCTGCGACAGGGAGACCGGAAATGCTGACAACCGACAGCGCCAGCAAGACAGACATTCACGCCCTCATGGCCGAAATGGGCAGGCGCGCCCGCGCGGCCGCAGCACCCCTGGCCATTGCCGCCCCGCGGGCCAAGCATGCCGCGCTGATGGCCATGGCCGACGCCATCGAGGCCGACATGGGCGCAATCCTTGCCGCCAATGCCATCGACATGGAGAACGGCGTGGAGGCCGGCCTGACGCCGGCCATGCTCGACCGCCTCAAGCTGGACGAGGGCCGCATCGGCGCCATGGCCGGCGGCATACGCGCCATCGCCGGGCTGAAGGATCCCGTAGGCGAGATCATGGCCGAATGGGACCGCCCGAACGGCCTTCACATAGAGCGCGTGCGCACCCCGCTCGGCGTCATCGGCGTCATCTACGAGAGCAGGCCCAATGTCACCGCCGATGCCGGTGCGCTCTGCCTGAAGGCTGGAAACGCAGTCATCCTGCGCGGCGGCTCGGATTCGGTGAACTCCTCGGCAGCCATCCACGCCTGCCTCGTGCGCGGCCTCGAGGCAGCGGGCCTGCCCGCCGATGCCATCCAGCGCGTTCCGGTGACAGACCGGGCCGCTGTCGGCGAATTGTTGACCGGCCTTGACGGCAATGTCGACGTCATCGTGCCGCGCGGCGGCAAGAGCCTGGTCGCCCGCGTACAGGCCGACGCCCGCGTGCCGGTCTTCGCCCATCTGGAAGGTATCTGCCACGTCTACGTGGATGCCTCCGCCGACCTTTCCATGGCGGTCTCCATCGTGCTGAACGCCAAGATGCGCCGCACCGGCATCTGCGGCGCCGCCGAGACGCTGCTGGTCGACCGCGCCTGCGCCGCTACCCACCTGCCGCCGATCCTCGAGGCTCTGGCCGCAAAGGGTTGCGAGATCCGGGGCGATGACGCGGTCTTGGCACTATGGGAGAATGCGAAGGAAGCGGCGGCCCAGGACTGGTCGACCGAGTATCTCGACGCCATCATTTCCGTGGCCGTGGTCGACGGCGTATCGGGCGCGATCGCTCATGTCAACCGCTACTCGTCGCATCATACCGAGGCCATCATCGCCGAGGACAGCCGCGCCGTGGAGCGCTTCTTCAACGAGATCGACAGCGCCATCCTGCTGCACAATGCCTCCACCCAGTTCGCCGATGGCGGCGAGTTCGGCATGGGTGCCGAGATCGGCATCGCCACGGGCAAGATGCATGCACGCGGTCCCGTCGGCGTGGAACAGCTGACATCGTTCAAGTACCGGGTGCGCGGCACCGGCCAGATCCGCCCCTGATGGACGTCCCTGAGGACCTGGACGCGCATTACCTGCGCATGCCGGCAACCGCGTCCGGCCTGCGTGTCGGCCTGTTCGGCGGTTCCTTCAACCCGCCCCATGCCGGCCATGCGCTGGTCGCCGAGATCGCGCTGCGCCGCCTGGCGCTCGACCAGTTGTGGTGGATGGTCACACCGGGCAATCCGCTCAAGGACAATGCGAACCTGGCGCCGCTGGCGCAACGCGTGGCTGCCTCGGAAGCGCTCAAGCCGGGGCCGAAGGTCAAGGTCACCGCCTTCGAGGCCGCCCACAGCGTGCGCTACACGGCGGACACGCTGGCGCTGGTCAAGGCGCGCAAGCCCGGCGTACGCTTTGTCTGGATCATGGGCGCCGACAATCTGCGCAGCATCCACCGCTGGCAGCGCTGGCGCGAGATCGCGCGCACATTTCCCATCGCCGTCATCGACCGCCCTGGCGACACGCTGTCCTTTCTGTCATCGCGCATGGCCAAGACCTTTGCCGGCGCCCGCATCGACGAGGCGGACGCCCCGCGCCTCGCCTTTCTCGACCCGCCCGCCTGGACCTTCATCCATGGCCCGCGCTCGTCCATGTCGTCCACGCAGTTGCGCGCTGAGGCGGGCGGCAATTCCGCCCGCTGAAACAGGACGTGAACGCTGTTTGCCGGCGCTGTCTTGAAAATGCAGTGCTTTGCTGCCACTTTTTAGGGGCGCACCGGCAAAGGTGCGCGACGCGTTCTCATGATGAAAGGAAAGACACTGAGGACAGCTACTGAAACGAAGGCACGCGAATTGTCTTCACGGGCTGAGGCAGGCCGGAGATCCGGCGCCGAGGCAGCCCTTCAGACGGCCCTTGAATCGCTTGAAAACTCCAAGGCCGAAGACATTGTTTCCATTGACATCCAGGGCAAGTCCAGCCTTGCCGACTACATGGTCGTCGCCTCCGGGCGATCGCATCGCCATGTCGCCGCCGTGGCTGACCACCTGATCAAGGCTCTCAAGGAGGCCGGCCATGGCAATGCCCGGGTCGAGGGTCTGTCCGGCGCTGACTGGGTGCTGATTGATTCGGGCGATATCATCGTCCATGTCTTCCGCCCCGAGGTTCGCGAGTTCTACAACATCGAGAAGATGTGGCAGGCTCCGGACCTGGAGGACAGCACCCTGCACTGACCCTTTCCGGGTTTTCGCAAAGGGAGCGCGCATGCGGATCGTCGTTCATGCCGTGGGCCGGATGAAAGCCGGCCCCGAACGGGAATTGTCGGCGCGCTATTTCGAGCGCTTTTCCAGGGCCGGCCCGCCGCTCGGCCTCGACTTCGCCGGTGTCAGGGAGATTGCCGAAAGCCGGGCTTCGGGGGCCGAAAGGCGCAAGGCGGAGGAAGCCGAACCGCTTCTGCGCATGGCCGCTGACGGCGCCTTGCTCGTCCTTCTCGACGAGACCGGGAAATCCCTGTCATCGGAAGACTTCGCCGGCAGGCTTGCCGGCTTCCGCGACGAGGGCCGGCGCGATCTCGTTCTCGCCATCGGCGGTCCCGACGGCCACGATCCCGCACTGCGCCGCGAATCAGGCCTGCTTCTCTCTTTCGGCCGCATGACCTGGCCCCACCAGGTCGCACGCATCCTGCTGGCCGAGCAACTTTACCGCGCCTGCACCATCCTCTCCGGTCATCCCTATCACCGGGCGTGATCTCCGCCGCATCTCTTTTGGTTAATGATTCCTTTGCCTGCCTCCGCTAGGGTGGACGGATGAAAAGGCGGTCTTCCCTTTCTGCCCCACCTTCCGGACGGCTGGCCCTGTTCGCCGGCGTGATGGTGCTTGGTCTTGCCACGGTTTGCCCCGCCCTCGCGCAAGACGCCACCCTCCCCGACCCGGCGCAGATCGAGGCGCGCCAGGACGAGACGCGCGCCGCCTATGAGCGCATCGCGGCCGAGATGGCGGCATCGCAGGACCGGACCGCCGGTCTGGCAGCCGAGGTCGAAGCGCTGAACAGGGATGCCACGGCGATCACCGCCGCCCTGATCGAATCCGCCCGGACGGAGAAGGCGCTGGCCGACGACATCGAAGCGATTGCCGGGCGGATCGGCGACCTCGATATCCAGAAGGAATCCGTGCGCCGGTCGCTCAAGGGCCGTCGCGGCATCCTGGCCGAGGTCCTTGCCGCGCTGCAACGCATGGGTCTGCATCCGCCGCCTGCCATTCTGGTGAAGCCGGAGGATGCGCTCGGCTCGGTGCGTAGCGCCATCCTGCTCGGTGCGGTCGTGCCCGAATTGCGGGCCCAGACGGCGATCCTGGTCGCCGACCTGGAGGAATTGCAGCGGGTCACCAAGGCCATCCTGAGCGAACGCGAGCGCCTTGAGGACGCCGTGCGCAACCAGGTCGCCGAACGCCAGCGCCTCGATGCACTGCTGGCGGAGAAGGCCCGCCTGCGCGATGAAACCGAGGCGCGCATGGCCGCCGAACAGGCCCGCGCCGAGGAACTCGCGGAGCGGGCAACCTCGCTGCAGGACCTGATCGCCTCGCTCGACGCGCAGATCGCCTCAGCCCGGGACGCAAGGGAGGCGGCGGCAAGGGCAGAAGCGAAGGAACGCGACCGGGCGGAAAAGCTGGACCGTTTGCGCACCCAGGACCGGCCGGTCCCGGAGCAGAACCGGCTGGTCAGCGGCCTTCCCTTCGACGCCATGAAGAAGCGGTTGCTTCTTCCCGTATCCGGGCGCCTGCAGCACCGGTTCGGCCAGCGTTCGCCTGACGGACTGCACTACACCGGCGACACCATTCAAACACAATCCGGCTCTATCGTCACATCGCTTGCGGATGGCGCGGTACTCTTCGCCGGCGCCTTCCGTTCCTATGGCCAACTCTTGATCCTGGATGCCGGCGATGGATATCATGTCGTCATGGCCGGCATGGACAGGCTCAACGTGGTCCAGGGTCAGAAGGTGGCTGCAGGCGAGCCGGTTGGCGCGATGGGGGAAAGACGGGTGGCGGCTGTTGCCGCCGCGGGTGATGAAATGGCACAGCCGGAGCTCTATGTTGAGATTCGGAAGGACAGGAAACCCGTTGATCCGGCACAATGGTGGTCGGACAAGGTAGCCGGAAGGACAAGGAATGATTCGTAAGGTTGCACTTCTTGGCGCTGGCGCTCTGATGGGCGCGGTAGCGGTGACAGCGGTCCAGGGCGGACCGTGGGCGCCGGCCAATGCCGCCGGCTCCGAGACCTATCGCCAGCTCGCCATCTTCGGCGACATTTTCGAGCGCGTCCGTGGCCAGTACGTCACGCCGCCGGACGAGAAGAAGCTGATCGAATCTGCGATCAACGGCATGCTGACGTCGCTCGACCCGCATTCCTCGTACCTCAATCCGGATGATGCCAAGGACATGCGCGTCCAGACCAAGGGCGAATTCGGCGGCCTCGGAATCGAGGTCACCATGGAGAATGAACTGGTCAAGGTGATCACACCCATCGACGACACGCCGGCCATGCGCGCTGGCGTCCTGGCGGGTGACCTGATTGCCGAGATCGACGGCGAGGAAGTGCGCGGCCTGTCGCTGGCCGAGGCGGTCGACCGGATGCGCGGCGAGGTCAACACCCCGATCGAACTGACCGTCCTTCGCGAGGGCGCGGACAAGCCGCTCAAGATCAAGATCGTGCGCGACATCATCAAGGTGAAAGCGGTCAAGGACCGCGTCGAGGAGGATGTCGGCTACATCAAGATCACCTCCTTCACCGAAAAGACGTTCGGCGACCTGCAGGACGCGGTGACCCGGATCAAGAAGGAAGTTCCCGCCGACACGCTCAAGGGCTACGTGCTCGACCTGCGCCTCAATCCGGGCGGCCTGCTCGACCAGGCGGTCGCCGTGTCCGACGCTTTCCTCGACAAGGGCGAGATCGTTCGCACCAAGGGCCGCGAGGACCGCAACATCGACCTCTATTCGGCCCGTGCAGGCGACCTGACCGACGGGAAGCCCGTGATCGTGCTGATCAATGGCGGTTCGGCCAGCGCCTCGGAGATCGTCGCGGGCGCGTTGCAGGATCATCGCCGCGCCACCGTCCTGGGGTCGCGCTCCTTCGGCAAGGGATCGGTCCAGACCATCATCCCGCTGCAGGAAAACGGTGCGCTGCGCCTGACGACGGCGCTCTACTACACCCCTTCGGGCAAGTCGATCCAGGGCGCGGGCATCAATCCCGACATCGAGGTTGCCCAGCCCCTGCCCGACGAACTCAAGGGCCGTGACCTGACGCGCGGCGAATCGGAACTGCGCGGCCACATCAAGGGCGACGAGGAGAACGAGGAAGGTTCGGGTTCCATCGCCTATGTCCCGCCCGAAGCCAAGGATGACCTGCAGCTTCAGGCCGCCCTGCAACTCCTGCGCGGCGAGACGACGAATCCCGCTTTCCCGCCGAGCCCCGACAAGGCGGTCGTCCTGCAGCAGGCGCAATGACAGAAGACGCCGCGGCCCCTTTCCGGGCCGCGGTTTTTCCCAGACAAGTGATGCGGGGCCGGGGTTTCCGGCGGACGATGCGGGCCGGACCAGATGACGGATAGCGGGGACCACAGGCGCGAGCGGGAAATCGACAAGCCCCTTGGCCAGGACGCCGGTCGCCGTAGCCGTGGTTACGGACTTCCACGCGGCTTGTTGGGCGCTGCCCTCGCCGTTGCCGTGGTCGCGCTTCCTGCCGCTTGGATCGCCCTGTCAAGCGACCCGTTTCGCGAAGTGGGGCCTGAAATGCTGGCGCCCACCGCCCCGCCAGCCTCTGAAACCGCCGCGGTCCGGCCGGAACCCGCGCAAGGCACGCCTGCCGACCGCCAAGACGGTCCGGCAGTCATCAAGGTGCAGCCGGACGGAGCGGAGCAGGATACGGCAGAAGCGCAGTCGGGCGATTCCCCCAGCGTGATCGTGATCCGCGACCCCTCTGAGCTCAAGCAGAACACGCGCACCGCCCATCTGCCTGACCGCGCGCTGATCGAGCAGTCCCAATATGGTTCCTTGCCCGTGACCGGCCCCGACGGCCGGCGGCCTTTCGATGTCTATGCAGGTGCGTGGTCCGGGTCGCGCGGCGCCAAGGTGGCCATCGTCATCGGCGGTCTCGGCCTGTCGCAGACCGGAACCCAGGCCGCGATCGGCAAGCTGCCTTCGGGCGTCACGCTCGCCTTCTCTCCCCACGGCAACAGCCTGAACCGGTGGATGCAGGAGGCCCGCCGCGAGGGGCACGAGATCCTGATGCAGGTCCCGCTCGAACCCTTCGATTTTCCGCGCGTCAATCCCGGGCGCAACACGCTGACCGTGAACGCCGAAGCCGGGGAGAACCTGGCCGGCCTCTATTGGGCCCTTGGCCGCACCACCAATTACGTTGGCGTGATGAACTACATGGGTGCCCGATTCATGGGTGACGAAAAGGCCATGCAACCGGTCATGGCCGATCTCGCTGCCCGCGGTCTGATGTTTCTCGACGATGGCAGCTATGCACGTTCGCTCGCCCCGCAAATGGCGGCGCGTGAACGGATGCCCTTTGCCAGTGGAAATACCATCATCGACCAGGTGCAGGACCGTGCCGGGGTACTGAAGAAGCTCGATGAACTGGAGGCTGCGGCACGTGCGGGCGGCTCGGCCATCGGCATAGGCTCGGCATTCGACGTGACAGTTGACACGGTCACCGCCTGGATTGTGGAGGCGCGCAGGCGGGGCGTAGAGATCGTTCCGGTATCCGCCCTCGCCGCCGATCCCAGGCGATAGGAAAGCGGCATTCGAAGGGGGACGGAACATGGGCAAGAAGCAGGGAAAAGGCAAGGACCTGCCTTACAGGGCCTGCGCGGGCGTGATGATCCTGAACCGGGAGGGACTCGTCTGGACCGGCCGCCGGATCGCCGCAACTGACAGCGAGATGGCCGGATCGGCCCGCTTGTGGCAGATGCCGCAGGGCGGCATTGATGCCGGCGAAACACCGGTGGAGGCCGCCTGGCGCGAACTCTACGGGGAAACCGGCATCAGGACCGCTTCGCTGATCGAGGAAGCGCCGGACTGGGTCTACTACGACCTGCCCGCGGATCTTGTCGGCAAGGCGCTCAAGGGTAAATATCGCGGCCAGAAGCAGCGCTGGTTTGCCTTCCGGTTTGAAGGCGAAGAAAGCGAGATCCGGATCAATCCGCCGCCGGGCGGGCATCATCCGGAATTCGATGCCTGGGCCTGGACGCCGATGGCTTTATTGCCTGACCTGATCGTGCCCTTCAAGCGAAAGGTCTATGAACAGGTCATCGATATGTTCGCTCATCTTGCAGGCAAACCGGCCTGACAGACCAACAGCGCTGCGTGGCACAATGAAAACGGGCCCTAGCGGGCCCGTTCACAAGAGACCGGTATTGCAAGCCCTTGTCAGGCCGGCAGGATGGCGCCCTGCAACGTCGTCAACTGGTCCAGGAATTCCTGGGCACGCTGTTTGCCGTCGTCGTCCTGGGCGTCTGCCAGGTCTTCGCGGGCTTCCGCGATGCGGCGCTCGATGTCCGCCTTGTCGATATTGTCGACATGTACCGAAGCCTCGGCAAGAACCGTGCAGCTCTCGGGCATGACATCGGCGAAACCGCCGAAGATCACGTAGCGGTCTGTCTTGCCGGCCGCCGTGTTCACGGTGACCACGCCGGGCCGGATGGACGTCATCAGCGGGGCATGGTTGGCCATGACGGTCATGTCACCGTCAACGCCGGGCACCACGACCGATTCGACATCCTCTGAGACCAGCAGCCGTTCCGGAGAAACCAGTTCGAACTTGAAGGATTGGGCCATTTCAATCTAGCGAACAGCGGACGGCACAAGCACCGCCGGAACCATCCCTGTTCGCTACTCCCTGTTCCCGATTCGCTTCTATCAGGCCGCTTCAGCGGCCATCTTCTGGGCCTTCTCGATCGCTTCCTCGATGGAACCGACCATGTAGAACGCCGGCTCCGGCAGGTGATCGTACTCACCGGCGCACAGACCCTTGAAGCCCTTGATCGTGTCTTCGAGATCGACCAGCTTGCCGGGCGAACCGGTGAACACCTCGGCCACGAAGAACGGCTGCGACAGGAAGCGCTCGATCTTTCGGGCGCGCGCGACCGTCAGCTTGTCCTCTTCCGACAGTTCGTCCATGCCGAGGATGGCGATGATGTCCTGGAGCGACTTGTAACGCTGCAGGATCGACTGCACCTGGCGGGCCACTTCGTAATGCTCTTCGCCGACGATCATCGGATCGAGCATGCGCGAGGTGGAGTCCAGCGGGTCGACGGCCGGGTAGATGCCCTTTTCCGCGATGGAACGCGACAGCACGGTCGTGGCGTCGAGGTGGGCGAACGAGGTCGCCGGCGCCGGGTCGGTCAGGTCATCGGCGGGCACGTAGATGGCCTGCACCGAGGTGATCGAGCCCTTGGTCGTGGTGGTGATGCGCTCCTGCATGGCGCCCATGTCGGTCGCCAGCGTCGGCTGGTATCCCACGGCCGAAGGAATACGGCCGAGCAGGGCGGACACTTCCGAACCGGCCTGCGTGAAGCGGAAGATGTTGTCCACGAAGAACAGCACGTCCTGGCCCTCGTCACGGAAATGCTCGGCGACCGTGAGGCCGGAGAGCGCGACGCGGGCGCGGGCGCCGGGCGGCTCGTTCATCTGGCCGTAGACGAGCGCGGCTTTCGAGCCTTCACCGCCACCGAGCTTGTTCACGCCCGATTCGATCATTTCGTGATAGAGGTCGTTGCCTTCGCGGGTACGCTCGCCGACACCGGCGAACACCGAGTAGCCGCCATGCGCCTTCGCGACGTTGTTGATCAGTTCCATGATCAGAACCGTCTTGCCCACGCCGGCGCCGCCGAACAGCCCGATCTTGCCGCCCTTGGCATAGGGTGCGAGCAGGTCGACGACCTTGATGCCCGTCACCAGGATCTCGGCCTCGGTCGACTGGTCGACATAGGCCGGCGCTTCCTGGTGGATTGCGCGCATGGACGTGGTCTTGAGCGGACCGGCCTCATCAACCGGCTCACCGATGACGTTCATGATGCGCCCGAGCGTTTCGGGACCCACCGGAACGGAGATCGGCGCGCCGGTGTCGGTCACCGGCTGGCCGCGAACGAGGCCCTCGGTGGCGTCCATGGCGATGCAGCGCACGGTGTTTTCACCCAGATGCTGGGCCACTTCCAGGACGAGCCGGTTGCCGTTGTTGTCCGTCTCCAGCGCGTTCAGGATAGGCGGGAGATGTTCGGCGAAGGACACGTCGACGACGGCGCCGATGACCTGGGTGATCTTGCCGGCTTCGCCGGCCGCCTTGGTAGCTGCGGGCTTCTTGGCCGCTGCGGTTTTGGGAGTCGCTGCTTTAGCCATCGATCCTTACCTTTTCTAACCTCAGAGCGCTTCGGCGCCCGAAATGATTTCAATGAGTTCCTTGGTGATCTGCGCCTGGCGCTGACGGTTGTAGGAAAGCGTCAGCTTGTCGATCATCTCACCGGCATTGCGCGTCGCATTGTCCATCGCGGACATCTGCGCGCCGTAGAAGGAAGCCTGGTTTTCCAGCAGCGCACGGAAGATCTGCACGGAAATGTTGCGCGGGATCAGCGCCTCGAGGATCGTGCCGGCATCCGGCTCGTACTCGTAGGTGGCGCCCGCCGTGTCCGCCACTGCCTCGTCATCGCCGGCGCTGGCCGGGATCACCTGCTGGGCGGTCGGCACCTGGCTGATCACGGACTTGAATTCCGAGTAGAACAGCGTGCAGACGTCGAACTGGTTGTCATCGAACAGCGCGATGATCTTCTTGCCGATCGCATCGGCGTTGGCGAAGCCGATATTGCGCACTTCGCGAAGATCGACGCGGTCGATGATCAGGTTGGCGTGATCGCGCCGCAACTGGTCGTAGCCCTTCTTGCCGACGCACAGGATCTTGACCTGCTTTCCGTCGGAAAGAAGCTTGCGGATGCGCTCGCGCGCCAGACGGACGATCTGGGTGTTGAAGCCGCCGCACAGCCCGCGTTCACCCGTGCAGACGACGAGCAGATGCGTTTCGTCCTTGCCCGTGCCGGTCATCAGGCGCGGGGCATCGGCCCCGTCGCCCACGACCGACGCGATATTGGCCAGAACGGCGCCCATCCGTTGCGAATAGGGACGGGCAGCCTCCGCCGATTCCTGCGCGCGGCGCAGTTTCGCGGCGGCGACCATCTGCATCGCCTTGGTGATCTTCTGCGTCGCCTTGACCGATGCAATGCGGACGCGGAGGTCTTTCAAAGAGGCCATGTCGGTTCCCGTTCAGCTGTCAGGCGAAGCTCTTGGCGTAGGCGTCGATCTGTGCCTTCAGCTTTTCCTCGATTTCGGGCGTCAGGGCCTTCTCGGTGCGGATGGCCTCCAGCACGTCCTTGCCTTCGCCGCGCATGTGCGCGAGCAGGCCCTGTTCGAACTTGCCGACCTGGTTGACGGCCAGCTTGTCGAGATAGCCCTTCACGCCCGCATAGATCACCGCGACCTGTTCCTCGGTCTTGAGCGGCGAGAACTGCGGCTGCTTGAGCAGTTCGGTCAGGCGGGCGCCGCGGTTCAGCAGGCGCTGCGTCGCGGCGTCGAGGTCGGAGCCGAACTGGGCGAAGGCCGCCATCTCGCGGTACTGTGCCAGTTCGCCCTTGATCGAGCCGGCAACCTGCTTCATCGCCTTGATCTGTGCCGACGAACCGACGCGCGACACCGACAGGCCGACGTTCACCGCCGGGCGGATACCCTGGAAGAACAGGTCGGTCTCGAGGAAGATCTGGCCGTCGGTGATCGAGATCACGTTGGTCGGGATGAAGGCCGAAACGTCGTTGCCCTGCGTCTCGATGACCGGAAGCGCCGTCAGCGAACCGGAACCGTTGTCCTCGTTCAGCTTGGCCGCGCGCTCCAGCAGGCGCGAATGCAGGTAGAAGACGTCGCCCGGATAGGCTTCGCGGCCGGGCGGGCGGCGCAGCAGCAGCGACATCTGGCGGTAGGCGACGGCCTGCTTGGACAGGTCGTCGTAACCGATCAGGGCGTGCATGCCGTTGTCACGGAAATATTCACCGATGGCGCAGCCGGCGAACGGCGCCAGGAACTGCATCGGCGCCGGGTCGGAGGCCGTGGCCGCGATCACGACGGAATATTCCAGCGCGCCGCGGTCTTCCAGGACCTTCACGAACTGGGCGACGGTCGAACGCTTCTGGCCGACGGCGACGTAGACGCAGAACAGCTTGTCCTTTTCCGGGCCGTTGTCATGGATCGGCTTCTGGTTCAGGAAGGTGTCGAGCAGGATGGCGGTCTTGCCGGTCTGGCGGTCGCCGATGACCAGCTCGCGCTGGCCGCGGCCGACCGGGATCAGGGCGTCGATGGCCTTGAGGCCCGTCGACATCGGCTCATGAACGGACTTGCGCGGGATGATGCCCGGTGCCTTGACGTCGACCTGGCGGCGCTCCTTGGCCTTGATCGGGCCCTTGCCGTCGATCGGGTTGCCAAGCGCGTCGACCACGCGGCCGAGCAGTTCCGGACCGACCGGAACGTCCACGATGGCGCCGGTCCGCTTGACCGTGTCGCCTTCCTTGATGTCGCGGTCGGAGCCGAAGATGACGACGCCGACATTGTCGCTTTCCAGGTTCAGGGCCATGCCCTGGATGCCGCCCGGAAACTCGACCATCTCGCCCGCCTGGACGTTGTCGAGACCGTAGACACGGGCAATGCCGTCACCGACGGACAGGACCTGGCCGACTTCGGAGACCTCAGCCTCCTTGCCGAAATTCTTGATCTGATCTTTCAGGATTGCGGAAATTTCCGCGGCGCGGATATCCATCAGCCGACCTCTTTCAGTGCAAGCTTCATCGAAGTGAGTTTCGTTTTGAGCGACGTATCGATCTGCCTGGAGCCGATCTTCACGATCAGGCCGCCAAGTATGGAGGGATCAACCGTCAGATTTATGGCGACATCCTTGCCGGCGACGTCCTTGAGCGCCGTGGCAAGCTCCTTCTGCTGCGTCGCATTCAGCGCGTGGGCGCTGACGACATCGGCGGCGATCTCGCCGCGCGCTTCGGCCGCGATGGCGCGGAAGGCGGTGATGATGCCCGGCAGCGCGAACAGGCGCCGGTTGCGGGCAACGACCTTCAGGAAATTGGCCAGCAGGCCGTCGACGCCCGCCTTCTCGCCGATGGCCGCGATCGCCCTGTACTGTTCGTCGGCCGAGAAGACCGGGCTTTCGATCAGGCGCTTGAAATCGGCCGATTCGCCGATCAGCGCCTCGACCTGGCCAAGGCCGGTTTCCACCGCTTCGACCGAACCGGATTCGGCCGCAAGCTCGTAGAGCGAGCCCGCATAGCGCCTTGCGACACCGGAAATGAGAGAGGAAGACTGTGCCACGGGTGACCGTTTCTCTTTCTGGCGGGATCAAGTTGCGGCTGCGAGCCGGCCTGTCGACCGCTCAAGCCCTTGATCATATTGACGTTTTCTGGCGTTGATCGCGGCGTTTCCGCCTTGTTTCCGCCAAAATGCGCTTGCCGTCTAACACAAGCTCATGAGACTCGCAACATGGCCGCAGTCATGCTTTTGGATCAACTTGCCGCAGCGCAGCAGTATCCGGCGGCGCGCCTTGCGGCGTTCAGGCGACATATCCGAAGGCATAGGCGCCGCTAAGCGCGCAAAGTCCCGCGCTCGACAGCAATACGAAGACGGTCGCAAGTCGCGATGCGCTGCGCGAGAACAGCGCCAGGAGCGCGCCGAGCGCGGCCAGTCCCCAGCCGAGCGAGAGCGACATGACAAGCATCTGTTGCGACCCGAGCAGGATGCAGAAGGCACCCTGCCCGAGCAGGAAACCGCCCGGCAATGACCGCGCCAGCGCCACCGCGTCGCCATTGCGCCGCGCATCCGGCGCCAGCACCGCCAGCGCGATTCGCGGAACCGTGAGAAGCAGCAGACCGGCCAGGCTCGTGGCTGCCGCCGCCCAGAAGGCCAGCCACTCGCCCTGGGTGATCGGCCACGGAAACGCGAAATCCATCGGCTGGCTCCTTGCAGAGGGGGGATGATCGGGCCGAATCGCGGCGGCCGGGAATGGCCGCTTGCGCCGCGAGAAGAATCCCGCCTTGCCATCCCTGTCAAGCGGCGGTCCCGTTCACTTCACCGAGCGGTTGGCGGCATCCGGGCCGCACAGCCCCGTGACCGTGACGGCCGGCGCGCTGTTTTCCCCGCGCGCCACCGTGATCGATCCGTCGAGAAGCGTCAGGATCTTCGTGCGGCCGCTGACGGTGAAATCCAGTTCGAGCGCCACGGGCACCGGTTCGAGTGTCTGGTAGCGGCGCCTTTCGCCATCGGGCCTCTTGTCCCGGCTGACCAGCGCAAGTTCGCGCAGCAAGCCGTTCACGCGCGCATAACCGCGCTCGAACGTTCCGAACCCGTCGAAACGCCGCTCGGTGAAGAAAAGCGTCGCAGGATCGGCATGCACGGTCTTCTGGCTCGTCAGTTCCTTGTCCGCCGCGCCCTCGCTCGCACCCTCCGGCGGGCCGCCCGCGGCAAGGAAGCGGCAATGCGCGCCCGGATGATCGAAACCGATGGCCGTGAGCGAAGGCGGTGCGCCGGCCGGATCGGGCAGGTCGGGCGCCCCGTCGGCGACAGGCGCGCCATCCGGCACGGCCACAGGTTCCGTTGGCTCACCGTCTTCCGAAGCCGCGTCCTCGGGGCCGCCGGCGGCCGTTTCCGCACCGGGACCGGGCTCGACGGGAGCGGCTGCCGGCAACCCGGTTCCGGGCTCCGGATCGCCGTTTTCCTGGGCAAGCGCCGGCCCGCAGGTCAGCGCCAAGGCGAGCAGCGCCGCGATGGGAAAGGATTTTGCCCGTCTTGCTACGGTCATGGGAAAGGCTTCCTGCGTGGCTGTAGCGGGGAGTCTAGCCGATCATGCCGCCGGAGCAAGGCCCGGTCCCTCAGTCCAGCATCGACGCGATCATGGCTGCCGAGGACCGCGCATCCACTTCACTGTCGCGGACAAGCTGGTCGAAATGCGCCGTCAGCGCCTGTACCTGCCGGCTTTCGCGGAACACCAGGTACTGGCTGCCGATATAGACGACGCCGATCAGCGGTCCGAACACGGTGACAGGCGCGGAATAGACCTTGCGGTTGTCGTAGAGATAGAGCCGGAGCGAGGGATAGAGCCGCGCGCAGCTTTCCGCCATCACCTCGATCTGCCGGCGCCGCGCCGGTTCGGGCAGTCCGGACCAGTAGCCTTCGCCGCGCGCCAGCGAGCGGATCATCTCCAGCGACACGCAGATCTCGTAGTCCGATCCCGGCGACTGCAGGAACTGCGCCTGATCCTCCACCGCCGCCGTCGCCTGCGCCGGCGTCTTGTCGAGGAAAGCCGAATATTCGAAGTCGAGAACGGCGTCGGTCTTGAGGATGTCGGGCAGCGTTGCCGGCACATAGCGGATCTTGTGGCCCGCCGCCTCGCGGTGCCACTCGCGGATCTGGTCGTCGGACGGCGTATGCTTGGCGTCGGCGACACGGAAACTGGCCTTGAGAAGGTCCGCCGCCGTTTCGCTGCGCTCCGACAGGCCAAGCAGCCAGTCGGCCGAAACGCCGAGCGCCGAGGCGCATTGCGCTGCCAGATGGGCATTCGGCAGCCGGAGGTCGTCAGCGCCGCCCAGCACCTGGGCTATGGTCGAACGGTCCACCCCGCAGGCCCGCGCAAGCGCCGAGCGGCTCATACCGGTCGCGGCCATGCGGGCGGAAAGGCGATGGCGGAACAGGCGGGCTCTTTCTTCCTTGTCCATGTATTTTCTCATCATACAGGAGAATAATGATCAAATCAGTTTTTTTGCAGCAGATTATCAGAATTCCCGTGGCAGGCAAGGAGCGCCTATTCCCGAAGGCGTTCGGAACCAAACGGGGTTGATATGGAATCGAGATTGAGAACCGTCGCCAAGGCCGCCACATGGCAGATGCTGGGCCTGGTGACCATGAGCCTGCTGGCCTGGTTCCAGACCGGCTCGATCGCCGGCGCATTCACCTTTGCCGCATCGGCGGCGCTGGTCGGCTTCGTGATGTTCTTCATTCACGAGCGCGTCTGGGGCTTCGTGCGCTGGGGGTGCCAGGGGAGCAGGGCGGACGCGCAAGCCTGATCCCAGTCTGGAAACCTTCCAATCTGCTACGCCTCCGCTTGCAACGGGCCGGACCCGGTGCCATGCGTCGTGCCGCCCGCGGCGCTCATGCCGCGTGCGGGTTCAATGTTGGGGCCTTGACCCCCATCGATTGGAGAGAAAGATGACCAAGTCCAGCCATTCCATGGCACTCGCCCTTGTCGCGGCCCTCATCGCATGTCCCGCCCTTGCCTCCGGGCCGGGCGCGAAATCCAAACCCGGAGAGCATTTCGACTTCGCCAAGCCGAAGACCGAAGCCGAGGCCCGGGAGGCGCTGCGCGACCATTCCTCCGAAATGGTGATCGCACTGACGAAGGGCGATCCCTACGGTATTCATGAGGAAAGCTACTACCTGGAAGATGCCACCGCGTTCCTGCGGGAGGCGGGCATCCTGGGCGCAACGGAAGGCCTCGCTTTGGCCAATGTCATCGAGGCCGTTCATCTGGCCTCCGAGGACGAGGACCTTGCCGCGATCAGGAAGCACATGCCGGATCTCCTGTCACGCATCGACCATGTGCTGATCCGGCCTGCCGGAAGCTGACCGGCCTCCGCCGGACGGCCGGTGGTCAGGTCCGCCGGCCGGCAAGCCTCAGACGCGCCCTTCCGTCCGGATATGCAGGGTCGCGCCGCAATGCTTGCAATGGACCGCGTCGGCATCGTGCAGGAACAGCCCGCACGTCTTGCACTCATGGGTCACCTTGGAGGGCCTGAACAATACCTGCAGCAGGCGCAGGAAGAGCGTGACACCGATGATCGTGACGGCCACCGAGAGCATCCGGCCCGGTGTTCCGGTAAGCGTGATGTCGCCAAATCCGGTTGTCGTCAGCGCCGTGACCGTGAAATAGAGTGCATCCGCATAGTTGCGGATCTGCGGGTTGACGTTGTGCTGCAGCACATAGATCAGCCCGGTCATGACGAACAGGAAGACGGCGAGATTGGCGACCGCCAGAACCACGTCCTCATGCTTGCGGAAAAACCACAGATCCTGCCTGAGCCGGCTGAGCAACTGGTAGGTGTGCAGCAGGCGCAACGTTCGCAGGATGCGCAGGAAGCCGAATCCCTCGCCCGCGATGGGCGCCAGGAAGGACACGATGGCCGCGGCATCCGCCCAGGTGGACAGGCGGACAAGGAAGCGCCCGCGCTCGGCCTGGATCCAGGCCCGCAGGCAGAAATCGGTAAGGATCACCAGGCCCAGGGCGAAGTCGATGATCTCGATGGCCCGGTTGCGGGCGATGAAGGAGGTGGAGATGACAAACAGGATGGTGACGCTGTCAAACGCCAGCAAGGCATAGCGAAACCGGTAGGCCGCCGGGGAACTGCCTTCATAAAGGTTTCGGATCGCGTCCAGCATCGTTCCCGTGTTTCGTCGCCCTCGTTCCTCTGGCACGGGCCCACAATGCAGGAACCGGCGGCTTTTTCCAGCCCCCGCCCTCCCGCCGGCCGCTCACAGGAAGCTCTGCGGGTCGATATCCACCTGCACCCGGATCTGCCCGCGCTCCCTGGGGCCGGCTTTCATCATCGCCCGGATGAAGCCCTGCAGGTCGGCCTTGCGCTCGCCGTGGACGAGCAGGCGAACCCGGTGCCGTCCGCGCACAAGCGCCAGCGGCGCCTCGGCCGGACCGAGCAGCAATATCCCCGGCGCCTGCGGCGCCGCGTTGCGCAGCGCCCGCGCATGCCCCATGGCTTCCGCGGCTGTCGGCGCGGAAACGATGATGCCGGCCAGCCTTCCGAAGGGCGGCAGCCCGGATTTCTCGCGCTCGGCGATCTCGCGTTCGTAGAAGGCTTCGCGGTCGCCGGAAACAATGGCCCGCATGACCGGATGGTCCGGCTGGTAGGTCTGGATCAGGCCATGGCTCTTCTTGCCCGTCCGGCCAGCCCGCCCGGTCACCTGCGAAAGAAGCTGGAAGGTGCGCTCGGCGGCGCGCGGGTCGCCATTGGTCAGGCCGATATCGGCATCCACCACTCCGACCAGCGTCATGCCCGGGAAATTGTGCCCCTTTGCGACAAGCTGTGTGCCCACGACGATGTCGGCCTCGCCCTGCGCGATGGCCTCCAGTTCCAGCCGAAGCCGCTTGACCCCGCCCAGCAGGTCCGAGGACAGGACGATGATGCGGGCATCGGGAAAATGCGTGGCAGCTTCCTCGGCGATGCGTTCGATGCCCGGCCCGCAGGCGACGAGATGGTCCAGCGTGCCGCATTCCGGGCAGGCTTCGGGCTTCGGCTCGTGATAGCCGCAATGATGGCACATGATCTGGCCCCGGAACCGGTGCTCCACCAGCCAGCTTGAGCAGTCCGGGCACTGGAAACGGTGGCCGCACACCCGGCAGAGCGTCAGCGGTGCATAGCCGCGCCGGTTGAGGAACAGCAGCGACTGTTCGCCGGCCTTCAGCGTGCGCTCCATGGCCTGCAGGAGGACCGGCGAGAGAAACCCGCCGCGCGCCGGCGGATGCCTGCGCATGTCGATGGCCTTCAGGTCCGGCAGCGCCGCGTCGGCGTAGCGCACCGGCAGCGCGATGTGCCGGTAACGTCCCTGTTCGGCATTCACCCGGCTTTCCACCGAGGGCGTGGCCGAGGCGAGCACCACCGGAAAGCCGCCGATATGGCCGCGCACCACCACCATGTCGCGGGCGTTGTAGAAGACGCGGTCCTCCTGCTTGTAGGCGGGATCGTGTTCCTCGTCGACGACGATCAGTCCCAACTCTGCAAAAGGCAGGAACAGCGCCGAGCGGGCGCCCGCGACCACGCGCACGCGGCCTTCCGCCACCTGCCGCCAGACCTTCTCGCGCGCCCTCGGTGCCATGTCGGAATGCCATTCGGCAGGCCGCGCGCCGAACCGGTCCTGGAAGCGTTCCAGGAAGGCCTGGGTCAGCGCGATCTCCGGCAGCAGGATCAGCACTTGCCGCCCCTGTTCCAGCGCCGCCGCCACCGCTTCGAAATAGACCTCCGTCTTGCCCGATCCCGTCACGCCGTCGAGCAGCGTGACCGAATAGCCCCCGCCGCCTGCTGCATCGCGCAGACCCGCCGCCGCGGCATCCTGTTCCCGCGTCAGGATCTGGCGGCCATGCGCGGGATCGGGCGGCGGCACGATGGGCGGGGCGGGCAGGTGCACCGTCTCGAACACGCCATGGGCTGTCAGGCCGTCCACCACGCCGGACGAGACGCCGGCGGCGTGGGCGAGCCCTGAGCGCGTCCATGCCATTCCGTCGCCGGCCAGTTCCAGCACCCGTTCGCGTGCCGCCGTCATCCGGTCGGGACGGATGTCCGTCAGCCGCAATGCTTCCAGCGGCGGCTCGGGCTCGAAGGCTGCCGGCGCCCTGAGCGCCATGCGTGCCACCAGCCCCGGCGGCGACAGCGTCCATGCCGCGACCCACTCGATGAAGCGGCGCATCTCCGCCGAAAGCGGCGGACAATCGAACACCTGCGCCACCGGTCTCAGCTTGCGCGGATCGACCGGACCGGCGCCCCGGTCCCACACCACGCCGGCCACCATGCGCGGCCCCAGCGGCACCTGTACGATCGCACCCGCCCGCGCCTCCATGCCGGCGGGCAGCGCGTAGGTGTATGGTGTCTCGGCGGGCGTCGGCACAAGCACCGCGACCGTCCCGTTTTCGGCCGAATCTTCCTTCATGATGGGTGACCTTGCCCCGATTGTGCGATAAGGGGAAGCCGACTTTCAAACGGCCCTGGCGGCCGTGTGCAGCCTTTGACGGAGCGACCCATGAAGTTTTTTGTCGATACAGCCGACGTTGCCGAGATCCGCGAACTCAACGATCTGGGTCTTCTGGACGGCGTGACCACCAACCCCTCGCTCGTGATGAAGTCCGGCCGGGACATCATGGAGGTGACGAAGGAAATCTGCTCCATCGTCGACGGTCCGGTGTCCGCAGAGGTCACGGCGGTGGACTATGACGAGATGATGAAGGAGGCGGCCGTCCTCACGAAGATCGCCGACAACATCTGCGTGAAGGTGCCGCTGACGCTGGACGGCCTCAAGGCCTGCAAGGCCTTGTCCTCGGATGGCGTGAAGACAAACGTGACGCTGTGCTTCTCCGCCAACCAGGCGCTGCTGGCGGCCAAGGCCGGCGCGACCTTCATTTCCCCCTTCATCGGGCGGCTCGACGACATCCACATCAATGGCATGGACCTGATCGGCGAGATCCGCACCATCTATGACAATTACGGTTTCCAGACCGAGATCCTCGCGGCCTCGATCCGCACCGTGAATCATGTCCGGGAAGCCGCGTTGATCGGCGCCGACGTGGCGACCATCCCGCCGGCAACGCTGAAGGCCCTGGTCAGGCATCCGCTTACCGACAAGGGCCTGGAGGCGTTCCTTGCCGATTGGGCCAAGACGGGCCAGAAGATCGGCGGCTGACAACGGATTGCGAGATCCTGTCAGCAGGATCTCGCAAACGTCTTCTAAAATTTTGTTTACCCTCGCCTGCCATGGTCGTGATCCACGGGCGAGGGTAGGCTTTGGAGAAACAGGCGTTGCGCGACCGTATCCTGACGGTCGGACATCCCCGGAACGACCTGCTGACGGACGCGCAGTTCCGGCTCCTGCGCAGTGCTGTCGTTCCGCTTTTCTGCGGCTTGCTGGTCATGTCGGGCATTCACGGCCTGCTGGCCCTTGCCTATGCACCGGCATGGGTCGCGCTCGCCCCGCTCGGGTCGCTCCTGCTTTACACGGCCATGCGGGGATATGTCTGGTGGCGGTCGCTCGGGCGCATGATGGAACCCGGCGCATGCCGCCGTCAGCTTCTGCTCGCTGTCGTGAACGCCTTTGCCGGCGGCCTTGCCCTTCCCCTTGCCGTGATGATCCCCGCCATCGTGGCCGGAGGCGAGACCGAGGCGATGCAGGCGGCCTTCTGCATCCTGCTCACCATTGCCCTGTGCGGCTATTGCCTGCAGGCGCTCCCCGCCGCTGCGCTGGCAGCCTTTGCGGGTGCCCTGCCTGGTCTCCTGCTGTTTCCCGCCTTCTTTCCGAGCCCTGCCAACATCGCGCTCGCCGTCGGTTGCCTCGCCTTTGCCGGATTGGCGCTCGAAGCCCAGTTCAAGACGTTCTCGGTCCTTGTCGACGGCATCGAGGGCCGGGCGCGCATGGAGGCCTGGCGCCAGGCGGCGCTGCGCGCCGAGAAGGCCAAGGGTGAATTCATCGCCAACATGAGCCACGAAATCCGCACGCCGCTCAACGGAGTGCTCGGCATGGCCGAGCTTCTGGCCCGCACCGGCCTGGATCCCCGGCAGGCCACCTATGCCAATGTGATCATCAAGTCCGGAAACACCCTGCTGTCCACGGTGAACGACATTCTCGACTTCGCACGGATCGAAGCCGGACAGCTTGTCCTCGACCCCCAGCCCTTCTGCCTGGCGGAAGCCGTCGAGGACGTCGCCCAGTTCCACGCTCCGGATGCTGCGTCGAAGGGCATCGAGATCATCGACCGGCTCGATCCGTCCCTGCCGCGTTATTTCATCGGAGATGCGGCACGCATCCGGCAGGTGCTCACGTGCCTCGTCTCCAATGCCGTGAAATTCACCGAACGGGGCCACGTGCTGATCGACGTTTCGGGGAAGATCGAGCGCGGTGTTGCGCGGATCAGCATCCGGGTGGAAGACACCGGATGCGGCATTGAGGCCGCGCGCCTTCCCCGGATATTCGACCGCTTCGCCCGCCAGGACGGCCCCTCGCGCGGGCGTCAGGAGGGACCGGGTCTCGGCCTCGCCATCGCGCTGCGCCTCGTCCACCACATGGGCGGCGAGATCGGGGTCGAGAGCCAGCCCGGCGAGGGATCGGGCTTCTGGGTCCACCTCCCGCTGGACGTCCACGAGATCCTGGAAGCCCCTGTCCACCTTCCGCCGGACGTCCAGGGCGCGCGGGTTCTGATCGTTGACGACAACGCCGTCAACCGGTCCATCCTGACGGAATTGATGCAGCAATGGGAATTCGAGGCGGCCGCTGTCGAGAGCGGAGCCATGTGCCTGGCCTTCGTCGAACGGGCCACGGCGCTGGCTGCGCCGGTCGACTGCGTGATCCTGGATCACCGGATGCCCGGCGGGAACGGCCTGGAGGTGGCGCGCAAGCTGCGCTCCGATCCTGCCACCGCCAGCCTGCCCATCGTGTTCCTCTCGTCCGTTGACGATTCGGAAACCGAAGCGGGCAGTTTCGACCCGGCGATCACGAAGCGCCTGGCAAAACCGGCGCGATCTGCCGCCCTTCGCGAGGCGATCGTATCCGTGATCACACGCGGCCGGGAGAATGCACGGCCGAGGGGCATGGGACGCGCCGGAGCGGACCGGCCGCGCCAACAGGCTGGTTCCGTCGCGCCTGTCGCCGGAACGCGCGGGACCATCGACGTGCTCGTCGTCCAGGACAATGAATTCCAGCAGGCTGCCTGCCGTCAGGCGCTCGAAACGCTCAACCTGGATTTCCGGATTGCCTCCAACGGCGAACAGGCCATTGCCATCCTTCGCGAAAACCTTCCCAGGCTGACCCTGGTCGACACCGTGCTGCCCGACATCGAGTGGCCCGACGTGGCCGGTGCCATACGCCGGGAGGGGCTGCTGCCGGATGGCAGCCCGCCACTTGTCTTCGCCCTTGTCACACGCGACGGGCCCGGCGCACTCCATGGCGGCCTGCCCACCCAGCTCGACGGCCGGGTCGAGAAACCGCTATCCCCGGCAAAGCTGTCGAGCCTGACCGGCAACTGGCTGCGGCGCGGCGAGGGGCCGGCCCGGAAAACCGGCTGAGCGGGGTTACGGGCGCGCGGTCCGCAAATCCTGTGCGATGGCCAGGCGCAGGAACTCCGCGAGTTCGCGCGCCGCGCGGTCTTCGGCGTCGCGTTCCGCCCGCCAGGCGCTGTAATACTGGCGCGAGCGGTCGTAGGACGCTGTCGCCACGCGCGTGCCCGACGCCACCGTTTCCCCGGTATCCGTATCGGTCAGGGTGTAAGCGGCCTTGAGTTCGACCGTGCCGGCTGTCGGGTCGAGATCGTTGCTCGTCGCCGAGATCTGATAATCCAGCACTTTCAGGTCGCGTTTGCTCAGGGCCAGTCCAAGGCGGTAACGCGGATCGGCCGGTTCGCCGGCGCCGCCATTGAACATGAAGATCAGGTGATTGCGCACCTGCTGGGCTTCCCGCGTGTCAACGGGAGCGACCGCGATCGATGCCAGCCGCGCCGTGCCCGGCTGCACCGAGCCCGTCTCCAGCCGGTTGCCCGACCCGTAGAGCGGCTCCACCGTGCAGCCGGCAAGGCCGGCAAGCGCCGTGACGGCAAGAAGAAGGGAAGCGGCCTTCGGGCCCTTGCGATCAGACGACGACATTGACGATCCTTTGCGGCACCACGATCACCTTGCGCGGCGGGTTGCCATCCAGCGCCTTCCGGACGAAGTCCAGCGCCAGCGCCGCCTCCTCGACGGCAGCTTTGTCCGCGTCGCGGGCGATTGTCAAATCGCCGCGCTTCTTGCCGTTGATCTGGACCGGATAGGCGATCTCGTTTTCCGTCACCAGAGCCGGATCATATGCCGGCCAGGCCTGCTCGGCCACCAGGCCTTGCCCGCCGATGACCGCCCAGCATTCCTCCGCCAGGTGCGGCATCATCGGGGCCAGCATCACGATCAGCTTTTCCACCGCATCGCGCGCGGCAGCCTTGGCGGACGGGTCGCCCTTGCCCGCGGCAATGTCCGACAGGGGCTGCGAAATGGCGTTGACCATCTCGTAGAGCCGCGCCACGGCCTTGTTGAAGTTGAGCTTGTCGATGTCCTCGCTGACGGCCTTGACGGTCTTGTGCGCGGCCTTCGAGACTGCGCCATCGCCTGCCGCAGGTGCAATGCCATCGAGTGCCGGGGCCGTTTCGCAGACCAGCCGCCACACGCGCTGCACGAAGCGGTGCGCCCCTTCCACGCCGGCCTCGGTCCAGATCACGTCGCGATCCGGCGGCGAATCCGAAAGCATGAAGAAGCGTGCCGTGTCCGCCCCGTAGGAGGCGATGATGTCGTCGGGATCGACCACGTTCTTCTTCGACTTCGACATTTTCTCGATCGCGCCAATGGCGATCTCAGCGCCGCTTTCCGCCAGATAGGCCTTGCGCTGGCCGTCAGTCTCCTCGATGCGCACACGCGCCGGTTCCACCCAGCCTTCCGGTCCCTTGTAGGTCTCGTGCACCACCATGCCCTGGGTGAACAGGCCCTTGAACGGCTCGTCGATGTCCAGGTGGCCGGTGGCGCGCATGGCGCGGGGGAAGAAGCGCGAATAAAGCAGGTGCAGGATGGCGTGCTCGATGCCCCCGATATACTGGTCCACCGGCAGCCAGCCATTCGCGGCCGCAGGATCGGTCGGCTCGTTTTCCCACGGCGCGGTGAAGCGGACAAAATACCAGGAGGAATCGACGAAGGTGTCCATCGTGTCGGTTTCGCGCCGCGCGTCCGCCCCGCATTTCGGACAGGTCACGTGCCGCCAGGTGGCGTGGCGGTCCAGCGGATTGCCCGGCCGGTCGAACTCCACGTCGTCGGGCAGTTTGACCGGCAGGTCCTTCTTCGGCACCGGCACGATGCCGCAGGCCTCGCAATGGATCACCGGAATGGGGCATCCCCAGTAGCGTTGCCGCGAAATGCCCCAGTCGCGCAGGCGGAACTGTACCTTTCGCGTTGCTTGCGGCTGCCCGCCGAGCATTGTTTTTTCCAGCCGCGACGCCACGGCCTCGAAGGCTTCTTCCGGCGTCATGCCGTCGAGGAACCGCGAGTTGATCATCACCCCGTCGCCCACATAGGCTTCCTCGGTGATCTGGAACGAGCCGGCATCGGCGTCCCTGGGCATCACCACGGGAATGACCGGCAGGCCGTACTTGTTGGCGAAATCCAGGTCGCGCTGGTCGCCGGACGGACAGCCGAAGATGGCACCGGTGCCATAGTCCATGAGCACGAAATTGGCGACATAGACCGGCAGCGTCCAGCTTTCGTCGAAGGGATGCACCACGCGGATGCCCGTGTCGAAGCCCTTCTTTTCCGCCGTTTCGAGCGCCGCCAGCGACGTGCCCATGCGCCGGCATTCGTCACAGAAGGCAGCCAGCGCCTCATTGCCCTCGGCCGCCTTGCGGGCCAGCGGATGATCCGCCGAGATCGCCATGAAGGAGGCGCCGAACAGCGTGTCGGGACGCGTCGTGTAGACCTCCAGGTCGTCGAAGCCGTCCGGCGCGGTCTCGGGCACCATGGCCCAGCGCAATTGCAGGCCTTCCGACCGGCCGATCCAGTTCTTCTGCATCACCCGGACCTTTTCCGGCCACTGGTCCAGGTCGTCCAGCGCATCCAGAAGGTCCTGCGAATAGTCGGTGATCCTGAACACCCATTGCGCCAGTTCGCGCTGTTCCACGGGTGCGCCGGAGCGCCAGCCACGTCCGTCGATCACCTGTTCGTTGGCCAGCACCGTCATGTCGACCGGGTCCCAGTTGACCTTGGAAACGCGCCGCCCGACCAGCCCCTTTTCCAGGAAGTCGAGGAACAGCATCTGCTGGCGATGGTAGTAGTCCACGTCGCAGGTGGCGAACTCGCGCGCCCAGTCCAGCGACAGGCCCATGGATTTGAGCTGCCCGCGCATCGTGTCGATGTTGGCGTAGGTCCATTTGGCCGGATGCGTCTTGTTGGCCATGGCCGCGTTTTCCGCCGGCATGCCGAAAGCGTCCCACCCCATCGGATGCAGCACGTTGAAGCCCCTGGCGCGCTTGTAGCGGGCCACCACGTCGCCCATCGTGTAATTGCGCACATGGCCCATGTGGATGCGCCCCGAGGGATAGGGGAACATCTCCAGCACGAAGTATTTCGGCCGGGGATCGTCGTTCTTCGTCTCGAAGAGCTTCTTCTCCGCCCAGGCCTGCTGCCATTTGGGTTCTGCGACGCGCGGGTTGTAGCGTTCGGTTGCCATGTCCGGGTTTTCGCTTGATAACGTGGCTCGAAGGGATTGCGGGCGGACCTTCACCATGCTTTGGCGCAACCGTCAACCTGTGATGGCCCGCAACGCCGCACCGCGGCGCATGAATGGAGGGCAGGAGAGGCGCAATGAACACAAGTGCGGCACGGTTGCAGGCAGTGCGCGGCAATATCGCGAAGGCGGCCAGGCAAGCCGGGCGGGATCCGTCCGGCGTCGCCCTCGTTGCCGTCTCCAAGACCTTCGGCGCGGACGACATCCGCCCGGTACTGGAAGCAGGCCAGCGCATCTTCGGCGAGAACCGCGTGCAGGAAGCGCAGGCCAAGTGGCCGGAACTGCGCGCCGGTTTCCCGGATGTCGAACTCCACCTGATCGGGCCGCTGCAATCCAACAAGGCGAAGGAAGCGGTCGCTCTGTTCGATGTCATCGAATCCGTCGACCGCGAGAAGATCGCCGCCGAACTGGCGAAGGAAATGCGCCGCCAGGACCGCCATCCGGCGCTCTTCGTCCAGGTCAACACCGGGCAGGAGCCGCAGAAGGCCGGCATCGACCCGCGCGAGACGGCCGCCTTCGTCGCCCGTTGCCGCGAGGTTCACGGCCTTGAAGTCGAGGGGCTCATGTGCATTCCGCCGGTGGACGAGAACCCCGGTCCCCATTTCGCGCTTCTGGAAAAGCTCGCCCGCGAGGCCGGCGTCGGCCAACTCTCCATGGGCATGTCCGGCGACTATGAGACCGCCATTGCCTTCGGCGCCACCCATGTGCGCGTCGGTTCGGCCATTTTCGGCGCCCGGGACTACGCCGCCTGAACCGCCTCAAGGTCCGCCTTTTCATGCCAAAGACGTATGCCACAGGTGGCAAGGGCGGATCGAACGTCTAATTTCAGGCGAACAAGGCTGGTGCTAAGAGAGGCCCGATTTCACCGCTGGTCCTGTTTCCAGGGGAACGGACAGGCGGTGTCCGGGCTCAGAACATGGAGGAAACCTCATGAGTGTGAACGTGCATCCGGTCAAGCCGGACTGGAAAGCCAACGGGCTGATCGACAACGACACCTATCTGGCCTGGTACAAGCGCTCCGTGGAGGACCCGGAAGGTTTCTGGGCCGAGCATGGCAAGCGCATCGACTGGATCAAGCCCTTCTCGACGGTCAGGAACACCAATTTCAATACGCCCGGCGTGTCCATCAAGTGGTTCGAGGACGGCTCGCTCAACGTCTCTGCCAACTGCATCGACCGCCATCTGGAAAAGCGCGGCGACCAGGTGGCCATCCTGTGGGAAGGCGACGATCCGTCCGAGGACCGCAAGATCACCTATCGCGAACTGTCAGGCGAGGTGAACAGGCTTGCCAACGTCATGAAGGCGCACGGCGTGAAGAAGGGTGACCGCGTCACCATCTACATGCCGATGATCCCGGAAGCCGCCTATGCCATGCTGGCCTGCACCCGCATCGGCGCCATCCATTCCATCGTTTTCGGCGGCTTTTCGCCCGATGCCCTGGCCGGGCGCATCGAGGATTGCGGCTCCGATTTCGTCATCACGTCCGACGAGGGCCTGCGCGGCGGCAAGAAGGTGCCGCTCAAGGCCAACACGGACAAGGCCATCGAGATCGCGGAGAAGGCCGGCGCCAGGGTGCGCAACGTTCTCGTGGTCAAGCGCACCGGCGGCACCGTCGCCATGAAGGACGGCCGCGACATCTGGTATGACGAGGCCATGGCAGGCGCCTCCGCCGATTGCCCGCCCGAGGAGATGAACGCCGAGGACCCGCTGTTCATCCTCTACACCTCCGGCTCCACCGGCAAGCCGAAGGGTGTGATGCACACCACCGGCGGCTATCTCGTCTATGCCTCGATGACCCATCAATACGTCTTCGATTATCACGAGGGCGAGGTCTACTGGTGCACCGCCGACGTGGGCTGGGTCACGGGCCACTCCTACATCGTCTACGGTCCGCTGGCCAACGGCGCCACGACGCTGATGTTCGAGGGCGTGCCGAACTATCCTTCGCCGTCGCGCTTCTGGGACGTGGTCGACAAGCACAACGTCTCCATCTTCTACACGGCGCCGACCGCCATCCGCGCCCTCATGGGTGCTGGCGACGAGCATGTGACGAAGGCCTCGCGCAAGAGCCTGCGCGTGCTGGGTTCGGTCGGCGAGCCGATCAATCCGGAAGCCTGGGAATGGTATTACAATGTCGTCGGCGAACAGCGCTGCCCCATCGTCGACACCTGGTGGCAGACCGAGACCGGCGGCATCCTGATCACCCCGCTGCCCGGCGCGACCGATCTCAAGCCCGGTTCGGCGACGCGGCCCTTCTTCGGCGTCCAGCCGCAGCTTGTCGACAATGACGGCAACGTGCTTGACGGCGCCGCCGAGGGCAACCTGTGCATCACCGACAGCTGGCCGGGCCAGATGCGCACCGTCTACGGCGACCACGAACGCTTCGAGCAGACCTATTTCTCCACCTATCACGGCAAGTATTTCACCGGCGACGGCTGCCGCCGCGACGAGGACGGCTATTACTGGATCACCGGCCGCGTCGACGACGTCATCAACGTCTCCGGCCACCGCATGGGCACGGCGGAAGTGGAGAGCGCCCTCGTCGCCCACGCCAAGGTTTCGGAAGCCGCCGTCGTCGGCTATCCGCACGACCTGAAGGGCCAGGGCATCTACTGCTATGTCACCCTGATGGAAGGCGAGACCGGTTCGGACGAATTGCGCAAGGAACTCGTTGCCCACGTCCGTTCCGAGATCGGGCCGATCGCCTCGCCCGACAAGATCCAGTTCGCGCCCGGCCTGCCGAAGACGCGCTCCGGCAAGATCATGCGCCGCATCCTGCGCAAGATCGCCGAGGACGATTTCGGTGCGCTCGGCGACACCTCGACGCTGGCCGATCCGACTGTCGTCGACGACCTGATCGACAACCGCCAGAACAAGAAGGGCTGATACCCCTCTCTTGCGGTTTCATGACACTGCGACGGCCGGGCAAGTTCCCGGCCGTTTTCTTTTAAATGATTGAATTATGGATGTTCTTCCTGTCCATGCCCTGAGCTCTCGCAAGCGGGCATGAGTCCTTAGGCTATAAACCCAATGTCGGGCTTTTCCCGCGCACGGAAGCGGTTAATGAAATGGCCGGAGCCATGTCTCATGGGGGGACTGGCTGTTCCAGGGACCTGGGAGGGTTTGATGGACAACAAGGAACAGCGCGCAGCCGATTACTGGCGCGCAAACGTCCGGTTGATGGTGATTTCGCTCATCATCTGGGCGCTCGTCTCGTTCGGGTTCGGCATCCTGCTGCGCCCGATGCTCGCCGGCATTGCGGTCGGTGGAACGGATCTCGGCTTCTGGTTCGCCCAGCAGGGATCGATTCTCGTCTTCATCGTGCTGATCTTCTTCTACGCGTTCCGCATGAACGCGCTCGATCGCCAGTATGACTTCGACGAGGAATAAGGGGATCGATCATGAGTCAGTATGCACTTAACCTCGTTTTCATCGGCGGATCGTTCCTGGTCTATATCGGCATCGCCTTCTGGGCGCGTGCCGGATCGACCTCCGAATTCTATGCCGCCAACCGCGGCGTCCATCCCGTGCTCAACGGCATGGCGACGGGCGCCGACTGGATGTCGGCCGCCTCCTTCATTTCCATGGCCGGCCTGATCGCCTTCGTCGGCTATGACAACTCCACCTTCCTGATGGGCTGGACCGGCGGCTACGTGCTGCTCGCCATGCTTCTCGCGCCCTACCTGCGCAAGTTCGGCAAGTTCACCGTGCCCGAATTCATCGGCGACCGGTTCTACTCCAACACCGCCCGCATGGTCGCGGTGCTGGCGCTCATCGTGGCCTCCGTGACCTACGTCATCGGCCAGATGACCGGCGTCGGCGTTGCCTTCTCGCGCTTCCTGGAGGTCGACAACACCACCGGTCTGCTGATCGGCGCCGCTGTCGTGTTCTTCTACGCGGTGTTCGGCGGCATGAAGGGCATCACCTACACCCAGGTCGCCCAGTATGTGGTGCTGATCTTCGCCTACACGGTGCCGGCGATCTTCATCTCGCTGCAACTGACCGGCAATCCGCTGCCGCCGCTCGGCCTGTTCGGCGACGTGTCCGACGGCACGCCGCTGCTGGTCAAGCTCGACCAGATCGTCACCGACCTGGGCTTCAACAGCTATACCGGCCATCACACCAACACCTTCAACATGTTCCTCTTCACCCTGTCGCTGATGATCGGCACGGCGGGCCTTCCGCACGTCATCATCCGCTTCTTCACGGTGCCGAAGGTGTCGGATGCCCGCTGGTCCGCCGGCTGGGCGCTGGTCTTCATCGCCCTGCTCTACCTGGTGGCTCCGGCCGTCGGCGCCATGGCCCGCCTGAACATCCTTCAGACGGTCTATCCGAACGGCGTCAGCGAGCAGGCTCTCGAATACGAGGCCCGTCCGCAGTGGATGAAGAACTGGGAAATCACCGGCCTGCTGAAGTTCGAGGACAAGAACAATGACGGCCGCATCCAGTTCTACAACGACAAGGCCGCCGCCACGCCGGAAGCCCTCGTCGCCTCCAACCCGCAGGGCAACGAACTGACGGTCAACAACGACATCCTCGTTCTGGCCAATCCGGAGATCGCGCAGCTTCCGGGCTGGGTGATCGCGCTCGTCGCCGCCGGTGGCCTCGCCGCCGCGCTGTCGACGGCGGCCGGCCTGCTGCTGGCCATCTCGTCGGCCATCAGCCACGACCTGATCAAGGGTGCTATCAATCCGAACATCTCGGAGAAGGGCGAGCTGCTCGCAGCCCGCATCTCAATGGCGGTCGCGATCGTGGTGGCGACATGGCTCGGCCTGAACCCGCCCGGCTTCGCGGCCCAGACCGTGGCGCTCGCCTTCGGTCTTGCCGCCGCGTCCATCTTCCCGGCCCTGATGATGGGTATCTTCTCCAAGAGGATCAACAACAAGGGCGCCATTGCCGGCATGCTGGCGGGCCTCCTGTTCACCGTCATCTACATCTTCGTCTACAAGGGCTGGTTCTTCATCCCGGGCACCAACCAGCTGCCGGACAACGCCGCCAACTGGGTCTTCGGCATCTCGCCGCTGTCCATCGGCGCTGTCGGTGCGCTGGTCAACTTCGTGGTCGCCTACGCGGTCGCCTCGGCCACCGAGGAGCCCCCGGCGGAGATCCAGGAGCTGATCGAAAGCATCCGCACCCCGCGCGGTGCGAGCGCTGCTCCCCACATCGCTCACCACTGAGCGGTCAGGGGCGGCCTCGCCGCCCCTCCGGAGCCCATGAAACGAACGCCCCGCGAGACCACTCGCGGGGCGTTTGCATTTCTCTCCCGGGCTGGGCTGCCCTTGACATCCGGCGGCGCCAACCACACCTTCCGGTCATGTTCAACGCAATGAAAGGAGGTGATCCGATGTCGAGTGATTTCCTGAAGGTCGTGAGTGCAAGCGGATCGAAGCTCCTTCGGAGCAGCCTCTGAAGAAGCCTGCGTGACGCCCTGAGGCCGCGTCGGACCTGACCGGCCCGCCTCCGTATGCCTCGCGCCTGTTCACGGAATTGCGGCGCCGCCCCCGCCGGTCACATGGACCGGAGAAACGGGGGCGGCGCTTCGCATTTGCACCGTCTGCCTGCGAACCGGCCATCCGTGTCAACGGCACCAGTCCTGCCGGCGTCCGCCGCCATAGGGACGGGCAAGGCCGTTTTCCAGCAGGAAGGCGGAGACTGCCTTCCCGTCGGGCCGGGCCAGGTCGGCGAGCACACGTCCATAATATTTTCCGCCGCTGATATTGGTGAGCATGATCCGGCCGCCTTCCAGGAATCCGGCAAGGGAATCGCGCGCGCGCCGCGCCGCAGCCTTTTCCCGCACGCAGCGTCCGCGCAGTTCCGGCGCGTCCACGCCACGCACGCGAACGGAGACGGTCACGGCATGGCCCGGCCATATCCGCGCTTCAGCCAGAACGGAATCCCCGTCGATCACCTTCAGCATCCGCGCCTCCACCGGTCCGGCAACCGTCTCGCCGGCCAGGCCCGGCTGAACGGCGGCAAGAACTGCAAGAAAGGCCAGCGGACAGAAGAGCTTCGACATGCAGAGGACAATAATCCTATTTATGTCGCACCGCAACCCTGAATAGGTATATTATCCTACACCATACGGACGCAGCCTGCCTCAGAAATCGATGGCGAGGCCCTTGACCTCCCAGTCGCCATAACGCACCGGCTCCTTGCCCCCGCGCCCGCCAAGCTCCTTCGGCCGGACCCGCTCCGCCGCCTCGTAGGCCTCGCGGCGTTCCTCGGCTTCTTTCAGCGCCCGCTGCGCCGCTGGCGGCAGATCCTCGAAGCGGCGGCGCTTCGGGCCGCCGTTGTCCGCGTCATCGATGGTTCCGCCAGCTTGTGCCATGTCTGTCCTGCGGTCGGTCATGATCTTCACCGTCTTCGCGCCACCCGGGGCTCGTGCGCGATTGAAGTTGTGCTTTTGCCTCCCCATCATATAAGCCACAACACCGCGCGGATCGACCCCCGCGCCTGCTTCGGAGTGCCACGATGAACATGATGAAGACTGCCATGCTGCTGGCCGCCATGACCGCGCTCTTCATGGGCATGGGCTTCCTGATCGGCGGTTCCACCGGCATGGTCATCGCCTTTGTCATAGCCGCCGGCATGAACCTGTTTTCCTACTGGAATGCCGACCGGATGGTGCTGTCCATGCATCATGCCCGCGAGGTGGACGAGGCGAGCGCGCCGGAATTCCATGCCCTGGTGCGCGACCTGGCGGACAATGCCGGCCTGCCGATGCCGAAGGTCTATATCATCGACAATCCGCAACCCAACGCCTTCGCCACCGGCCGCAACCCTGAAAACGCCGCCGTGGCCGCGACCACCGGCCTGCTGAACGCCTTGTCGCGCGACGAGGTCGCCGCTGTCATGGCCCATGAACTCGCCCACGTGGAGCATCGCGACACGCTGATCATGACCGTGACGGCCACCATTGCCGGCGCCATTTCCATGCTCGGCAACTTCGCTTTCTTCTTCGGCGGCAACCGCGACAACAACAACCCGCTCGGCTTTGTCGGCGTGCTCGCGGCGATGATCGTCGCGCCCTTCGCCGCCATGCTGGTTCAGATGGCCATCAGCCGGACCCGCGAATATGCCGCCGACCGGCGCGGCGCGGAAATCTGCGGCCGGCCCGAATGGCTTGCTTCCGCACTGGAAAAGATCGCCATGGGCGCCCATGCCATCCCCAACGAGGATGCCGAGCGCAATCCCGCCACGGCGCACCTGTTCATCATCAATCCCCTGTCCGGCCAGAACATGGACAACCTGTTCTCCACGCACCCGGACACCGGCAACCGCATCGCCGCATTGATGGATCTCGCCGGCGATCCCGGCTTCGCGCCCGCCGCCGGCCCGGCAACGCAAAATGCCCGCACGCCACCGGCGCCGTGGGGTAGGCGCACCGCGCCCGACACGCCTCCGGCAGCCCCGCGCCGCAACCCGGGCCGCGTTCCGACAATCAGGCGGGACGGTGACGGCGGTGGAAGCGACAACCGGGGGCCCTGGTCTTGACGGCGAACCGCAGGCAACGTTCCGCGCCGCAGGCAAGACCGGCAGCCTCGTCCGAAGCCGCGGACCGGCCGGGCCTTGCCGCCCGGCGCACCGCGGCGCGCCTGCTTGGCGCCATCATCGACGCCCGTTCTTCCATGGATGGCCTGACCGACAACGAGCATGGCCATCCCGATTACCTGAAGTTGGAGCCGCGCGACCGCGCATTGGTGCGCGCCATCCTGATGACGGCGTTGCGCCACCGCCGCACCATCCAGGCCATGATCGACAAGCGCCTGGACCGGCCGCTTCCCGCCAACGCATCGCTCCTTTCACACATCCTCCATGTCGGCGCGGCGCAGATGCTGTTCCTGTCGGTGCCTGACAGCGCTGCGGTGGACCTTGCCGTCAGCCATGCCCAGGCCGATCCCCGCAGCCGCCGCTTCGCCAATCTGGTCAATGCGATCCTGCGCTCCATCCAGCGCGGCGGCGAACGCGCCCGCGCCGCCGCCCTGCACCAGACCGTGGATGCCCCCGGCTGGTTCATGGAAAGATTGACCGATGACTATGGCGCGGAAAAAGCCGCCGCCATCGCAGCCATGCACCGTCACGAGTCGCCCGTCGATTTCACCGTGAAGTCCGGCCCGCAGGGTTGGGCGGAGGAACTCGGCGGCATCGTCCTGCCGACCGGTTCGGTGCGTGTCGCCCGCCTCGACAAGCCTGTTCCGGACCTGCCGGGCTATGCGGAGGGTGAATGGTGGGTGCAGGATGCCGCCGCCGCCCTGCCCGCGCGCCTCATGGGCCCCATCTCTGGCATGCGCGTGGCAGACCTGTGTGCCGCGCCCGGAGGCAAGACCGCCCAGCTTGCCCTCGCCGGCGCGCGGGTCACCGCGCTCGACCTGTCCGAAAACCGGCTGCGCCGCCTCACGGCAAATCTCTCCCGGCTCCGGCTGGAAGCGGAGACCGTCGCAACGGACCTGCGCGCGCACGATCCCGCCGAGCCCTACGATGCCGTGCTGCTCGACGCCCCCTGTTCGTCGACCGGCACGGTACGCCGCCACCCGGATGTGCCCTGGACCAAGACGCCGGCCGACATCGAAAAGCTCGCCGCGCTTCAGGCCGGCCTGCTGGCCCATGCCGTCCGCCTTGTCAGGCCCGGCGGCACGGTCGTCTTCTCCAACTGCTCGCTCGACCATGCGGAGGGCGAACGCATGATCGCCGCATTTCTGGACGGCCACGAGGGCGTTGCCATCGACCCGGTCCGGCCCGGCGAGATACCCGGAGCCGACGGCTTCATCGCGCCGCAAGGCTGGCTGCGCACCACGCCGGCCGACTGGCCAAACGGCGATCCCGGCCTTGCGGGTCTCGACGGCTTTTTTGCCGTCCGCCTGACACGCCTTGCGTGAAACTGGTCATCCACAGCGCTTTTTTGTTTTCCGCTTCGCATAACGCCTTGAATCGTCTACTCTTCCGCGCGGGTCTCAATCTGGAGGAGTGCATGTTTGGCGACGACCGCGGCTGACAGGCCCAGGCTCTGGCCGCTCGTGCTGCGCGAATTGTGGCGCCGCGCGCGGTTGCGCATGCGTGTCGGCCCGCTCTTCCGCTGGCGCTTCTCGGGCCGTTCGCCGGAACGCGTGCTTGTCGCCCCGCCCGATCTCAGGCTTGCCGACGGACATATCGCCGCCGACATCTATGCCGGCCGCTTCGCGCTGGCCGGCCATGTGGTGGAGGCCGGAGGGGAATCGCCCTTCCGTCTGGATGTGTCCAACAGGGCCTGGACGGAGGCTCTGCACGGATTCCGCTGGTTGCGGCACATGCGCGAGGCGGGAACCGATCTCGCCAATGCCAATGCCCGCGCACTGGTCACCGACTGGATTGCCATCCATGGCGGCCGCATTTGCGAACCGGCCTGGAACCCCTCGACCACCGCGATTCGCGTCATCGCCTGGCTGCAGCATTCCACCGTTGTCCTGCAGGGTTGCGAACTGCCCTTCTACCGCACCTATCTGCGCTCGCTGAGCGCCCAGATCCGCTACCTGCGCGCCATGGTGCCGGACATGCCGGCCGGCGAGGACCGGCTGCGCGCGCGCATCGCCATCGCGCTGGCCAGCCTGTCCCTGCCCCAGAGCCCGGCCTCGGTGCGTCAGGCCGCCCGGCGCCTCGACGCCGAACTGAAGGACCAGATCCTGCCCGACGGCGGCCATGTATCGCGCAGTCCGCTGGCCCTGCTTGAGTTGCTCGCCGACCTGCTGCCGCTGCGCCAGACCTATGCCAGCCAGGGCGAAACGCCGCCGCCGGAACTGATCCCGGCCGTGGAGCGCATGCTCCCCATGCTGCGGTTCTTCCGCCACCAGGACGGCAACCTCGCCCGTTTCAACGGCGCCGGCGCCACCAGCCCGGACCGCATCATGGCCATCCTGCAGCACGATGAATCGCAGGGCGCGCCACTGACAAACGCCACCCATTCCGGCTTCAACCGCCTCCAGCTCGGCAACACAACCGTGATCGCCGATACCGGCGCCGCGCCTCCGGCGGACGTGGCGGGCCGCGCCCATGCCGGCTGCCTTTCCTTCGAGATGTCGTCGGGCCGCCATCATTTCATCGTCAATTGCGGCGTCGACAACTATGGGCCCCCTGAATACCTGGCGCTGTCGCGCGCCACCGCCGCCCACTCGACCGCCACGCTCAACGACACATCGTCGGCGCGCTTCGCCACCAGCGGCTGGACCAGCGGCATCATCGGCGCGCCGCTTGTCCAGGGCCCGCGCAAGACCCCTTGCGAACGCAGCGACGGCGAGGGGCACCGCGCCTTCACCGCCAGCCATGACGGCTATGCGGCGCGCTTCGGCATCATCCACGAACGCAACCTCGTGCTGCGCGAAAACGGCCATATCCTCGACGGCACCGACCGCTTCCACCGCCCCAATGGCGAACCGCCCCGGCCGAAGAACGACGCCGTGGCGCTGCGCTTTCACATCCATCCCGATATCGGCGTCTGGCAGGACGAACACGGCCAGGTGATCCTGTCGGCGCCTGCCGGTGACAACTGGATCTTCACAACGGGCGGCGCCCGGCCCTCGGTCGAGGAGTCCATTTTCTTCGCAGGCATTGCGGGCCCGGAGAGAACCCGCCAGATCGTGCTGTCATTCAACGCCTCGGAATTGCCCGAGGTCCGCTGGCGTTTCACCCGCATCTCCGCCCTCGGCAATGACGGCGCCTGACCCGCGCATCATCCCTATTTCCCATCGTCAGCGCGTTGGAACCGGCGCGATCGTGTGCTAACTGCGCGCCAACCCCGCCCCGCACGCGTCAGAAGCGAAAGGCTCGCGCCCCCATGGCCGTTCAATCCAGCAAGATCCCCGCCCCCGATCTCGTCCGCGTTCGCCGCGCTCTCCTCTCGGTCTCCGACAAGACCGGCCTCGTCGATTTTGCCCGCGCCCTGCACGATCTTTCCATCGAACTGGTGTCGACCGGGGGAACGGCAAAGGCCATCAAGGATGCCGGCATCCCGGTCCACGATGTTTCCGACATCACCGGCTTTCCGGAGATCATGGACGGGCGCGTCAAGACGCTGCACCCTTCCGTCCATGGCGGCCTGCTTGCCATCCGCGACGATGCGGCTCATGCCGCGGCCATGCAGGCCCATGACATCCGGCCGATCGACCTTGCCGTCGTCAATCTCTATCCCTTCGAGGAGGTCCGCTTTTCAGGTGGCGACTATCCCTCGACCGTGGAGAACATCGACATTGGCGGCCCGGCCATGGTGCGCGCCTCCGCCAAGAACCATGCCTATGTCGGCATCGTCACCGACCCGGACGACTACGCCGCCGTTCTGGCCGAACTCAAGGCCCATGCAGGGCAACTGACCTACGCGTTTCGTCAGCAGCTCGCCGCCACGGCCTTCGCCCGCACCGCCGCCTATGACGCGGCCATAGCGGGCTGGTTCGCCGAAACCCTCGGGCAGGAAGCGCCGCGCCACCGTGCCGTGGCCGGACGGCTGCATTCGGTGATGCGCTACGGCGAGAACCCGCACCAGAAGGCCGGTTTCTACCTCACGGGTGACCGCCGCCCGGGCGTGGCCACGGCCATCCAGCTCCAGGGCAAGCAGCTTTCCTACAACAACATCAACGACACCGACGCGGCCTATGAACTGGTCGGCGAGTTCGACCCGGCGCGCACCGCCGCCGTCGCCATCATCAAGCACGCCAACCCGTGCGGCGTGGCCGAGGGCGCCGATCTTCGCGAAGCTTATCTGAACGCGCTGCGCTGCGATCCGGTCTCGGCCTTCGGCGGCATCGTGGCGCTGAACCGCACGCTGGACGCGGCCGCCGCCGAGGAGATCGTTCGTATCTTCACCGAGGTCATCATCGCGCCCGACGCCACCGAAGAGGCGCGCGCCATCGTCGCGGCGAAGAAGAACCTGCGCCTGCTGGTTGCCGGCGGCCTGCCCGACCCGCGCGCAGCCGGCATCATGGCGAAATCCGTAGCCAGCGGCCTGCTCGTGCAGGACCGCGACAACGGCGTCGTCGACGATCTCGAACTGAAGGTGGTGACGAAGCGCGCGCCAAGCGACAGGGAAATGGCCGATCTGAAATTCGCCTTCCGGGTCGCCAAGCATGTGAAATCCAACGCCATCGTCTATGCCCGTGACCTGGCGACCGTCGGCATCGGCGCGGGCCAGATGAGCCGCGTCGATTCCGCCCGCATCGCCGCCCGCAAGGCGCTCGACGCAACCGGAGCAGCGGGCCTGTCCGAACCGCTGACCAGGGGGTGCGTGGTCGCCTCGGACGCTTTTTTCCCCTTCGCCGATGGCCTTTTGTCTGCCGTCGAGGCCGGCGCAACCGCGGTCATCCAGCCCGGCGGCTCGATGCGTGACGACGAGGTGATCGCCGCGGCCGACGAACACGGCATCGCCATGGTGACGACGGGCATGAGGCATTTCAGGCACTAAGAGCACTTCCAGAAAAAGTTGCAGACTTTTTCGTCGGGACAGTGCGACGGAAACTGCGAAACGGCCCGGGCTCAATGCCCGGGCTTTTTCGTCGATGGCCCGAAGTCACACAAGCGTCTTGGAACGATTACAAATCGGACAACAAGCTGTCACTGAAACACACGAGGTTTCCCCCGCGCCGCGAGAAGGCGCCTGATCCAATCGTGAGGGAACCCGTCATGTCGAAAATGATGAAGATGAGCCGCCGGGGCTTCATGGCCTCGGCCGGCGCCACCGGTCTCGTGGCCGCTTCCGGCCTTGCCATGCCGTTCTATTCGCGCGCCAGCCAGCGCCCCTTGTTCACCCATGGCGTCCAGTCCGGCGACGTGGACATGACATCGGGCATGATCTGGGGCCGCACCGACCGCCCCGCCCGCGTGATGATGGAAGTGGCCACCCGCGAGGACTTCGCCAATGCCACGCGCCTGGCACCGCTCAACGCGCTGCCCGAAAGCGATTTCGCGGTCAAGCGCCTGGTCTCTGATCTCGCTTCCGGTCAGGACGTCTTCTTCCGCATGACCGCCGCCGACCTGTCCGATCTCGACGCCGTGTCCGAGCCTGTCACGGGCCGCTTCCGCACCGCGCCTGCCGGCCGCCGCGACATCCGCTTCGCCTGGTCGGGCGACACCGCCGGCCAGGGCTGGGGCATCGATGACGACGGCATGAAGACCTATGCCACCATGGCCCGCCACACGCCCGACTTCTTCATCCATTCCGGCGACACCATCTATGCCGACGGACCGATGAAGGACGAGGTGGAACTGAAGGACGGCACGAAATGGGTCAACAGGGTGCTGATCGACGAGAAGCGCAAGGTTGCCGAGACGCTGGACGAATATCGCGGCCAGTGGAAATACAACATGATGGATGAGCATGTGCGCGCGCTCAATGCCATCTGCCCCACCTTCTTCCAGTGGGATGACCACGAGGTCGTCAACAACTGGTCGGATTCCAAGGACCTGATGGCCGACGACCGCTATTCGGAAAAGTCGGTCCATGTGCTGGCCGCCCGCGCCGGCCGCGCCTTCCACGAGATGACGCCGATCCGCTACACGCCCGCCGAACCCGGCCGCGTCTACCGCAAGGTGGCCTACGGTCCGCTGCTCGACATCTTCTTCCTCGACCTGCGCTCCTATCGCGGCGCCAACGGCGCGTCGGTGGAAACGGAAATGACGCCGGAAAGCCGCATCCTGGGCGAGGAGCAGGTCCGGTGGCTCAAGCGCGAACTGGCCAACTCGCGGGCGACCTGGAAAGTGATCGCCTCCGACATGCCGATCGGCCTGATCGTCTGGGACAACTGGAAGGAAAAGGCGGGCGCGGAAGCCATCGCCAATGGCGACCACGGCCCGGCGAAGGGCCGCGAACTGGAAATCGCCGACCTGCTGCGCTTCATCAAGACAGCCGGGATAGAGAACACGGTCTGGCTGACGGCCGACGTGCACTACACCGCCGCCCATTACTATGACCCCTCCAAGGCACAGTTCCAGGACTTCAACCCGTTCTGGGAATTCGTCTCCGGCCCGCTCCATGCAGGCACCTTCGGACCGAACGACCTGGACATGACCTTCGGCCCGGAAGTGAAGTTCGTGAAGGCCCCGGCGCCTGAACAGGGCGCGAACCTGCCGCCGTCCATGGGGCTTCAGTTCTTCGGCCTGGTCGACATCGACGGCGCGACCGAACAGATGACGGTGCGCCTGATGGACCGTGACGATGCCGAATTGTGGAAGATCACGCTCGATCCGGTGCGCAGCGCCTGATCCGGATTGCACAAACAAGGGACGGCGGGCTGAATGCCCGCCGTTTTTGTTGGAACAAGGGCTTGCCCTTGGCGCTCCGGTGGCTATTCCTTCTGACCGGTAGCAAGGAGGGACATCACCATGCAACAGCGCAGGCTTGGAGCCAACGGACCGGAAGTGGGGGCGCTCGGCCTCGGCTGCATGAGCTTTGCCGGCTTCTATGGACCGACCGACAAGGCCGAAAGCTTCGCCACGCTCAAAAGGGCGCTGGATCTCGGCGTCACCCATCTCGATACTGCCATTCTCTACGGCATGGGCCTGTCGGAAACAGTGATCGGCGAATTCATCCGCGACAATCCCAACGAATTCGTCATCGCTTCCAAGTGCGGCATCGTGCCGAAGCCCCAGCGCCACTTCAACAACAGGCCGGAATACGTGCGCGAGGCGGTCGAAGGCTCGCTGAAGCGTCTCGGCGTCGATCACATCCCGCTCTATTACCTCCATCGCCGCGAACACGAGATCCCCATAGAGGAAGCGATCGAGACCATGGCGGCGCTCGTGCGCGAGGGCAAGATCGGCGGCATCGGCCTGTCGGAAGTCGCGCCATCCACGCTGGAGCGCGCCTGCGCCGTGCACCCGGTCATGGCCGTGCAGAACGAGTATTCGCTGTGGACGCGCCTGCCGGAACTGGGCCTCATCCAGGCCTGCAAGCGCCTTGGCGTCGCCTTCGTCGCCTTCTCGCCGGTCGGACGCGGCATCTTCGCCGACACCGCGCCGGATCCGGCGGCCTTCGGCGAGAACGATTTCCGCCGCACCAACCCGCGCTTCGTCGCGCCGAACTGGTCGGCCAACAATGCCCGCGTCGAAGCACTGCGCAGCTATGCCCGCGACCACGGCTGGAGCACGGCGGCGCTCGCTATCGCCTGGACGCTGGCCCAGGGCGACCACGTCATCCCCATTCCGGGCACCCGGTCCCCGGCTCATCTCGACCAGCTGGCCCAGGGACTGGAGATCAGGCTCGGCGCGAAGGAACTGGCCGAGATCGAGAACATCCTGCCGGTCGGCTTTGCCCATGGCGAACGCTATACCCCCGCACAGCTCATCGGCACCGAGCTTTACTGCTGAACGGCGCCGGGAACGGGCTTGTCCTGCCAACAACGGCAGGCTAAGCCCGCCGGGCAAACGGGGAGCCGCAAGGAACCGGAATGACGCCTGAACCAAGCGCGATTTCGCACCGGCGCATCTCCGTGTTGGGCAGCACCGGCTCCATCGGCGTCAACACGCTGGATGTCATCGCCCACATGGGCGGCGCGGATGCCTTCGAGGTCGTGGCCCTGACTGGCGCTTCGAACATCGCCCTGCTGGCGCAGCAGGCAAGGGCAGTGAATGCGGAGATCGCCGTCACCGCCGACGAAACCCGTTTTCACGACCTCAAGGCCGCCCTTGCCGGCACCGGCATCGAGGCCGCCGCCGGCCGGAGCGCCCTGATCGAGGCCGCCGGACGGCCGGCCGATATCACCATGGCCGCCATTGTCGGCATGGCGGGCCTCGAACCGACGCTGGCCGCAGCCGCCAATGGCGGCGTCATGGCGCTGGCCAACAAGGAATGCCTCGTATCCGCGGGAAATCTCTTCATTTCCGCCGTGCGCGAGGCCGGCGGCACCCTCCTGCCGGTCGACAGCGAGCACAACGCCATCTTCCAGGTCCTCGACCCGGCCCAGAAACGCGCCATCGAGCGCATCATCCTGACCGCCTCGGGCGGGCCCTTCCGCACATTCACCCGCGAGCAGATGGAAGGCGTGACCGCCGAGACGGCACGCCGGCACCCCAACTGGTCCATGGGACTGAAGATTTCCATCGACAGCGCTTCCATGTTCAACAAGGCACTGGAAATGGTCGAGGCGCGCCACCTCTTCGATCTTTCGCCCGCCCAGGTCGAGGTGGTGGTCCATCCCCAGTCCATCGTCCATTCCATGGTCGCCTATGCAGACGGCTCGGTGCTGGCCCAGCTTGGGCCCTCCGACATGCGCACCGCGATCGGCTATTGCCTCGCCTGGCCCTTCCGCGCCCACATGCCGGTCGAACGGCTCGACTTCGCGAAGCTGGCCCGTCTTGATTTCGAGGCGCCCGACGAGACCCGTTTTCCCGCCCTGCGCCTGGCCCGCCAGGCGCTGCAGGCCGGCGGCGTGGCCGGCGCGGTGCTGAACGGCGCCAAGGAGGTCGCGCTGGACGCCTTCATCGAGGGCCGCACCGGCTTCCTGCAGATGGCCGGGACCGTGGAAAAGGTGATGGACGCCATGGCCGGACGGCCGGATGCGGCGACCCTTGCCGATGTGCTGGCCGCCGACGCCGAGGCGCGCGAACGGGCCCGCGCGCTGCTCTGAGCCTGCCCCCCTTTCGCAATTGCACAAAATCCTGTATGAGGCGCGCCAAGACCATTGGCGGGCGGCCGTTGACAACAGGCCCCGCCCCAGTTTCCGGGATACAGCATGACCCTCCGCAACATCGCGATCATCGCGCACGTTGACCATGGCAAGACGACACTGGTTGACGAACTTCTCAAGCAATCCGGCGCGTTTCGCGAAAACCAGCGCGTGGCCGAGCGCGCCATGGACTCCAACGATCTGGAAAAGGAGCGCGGCATCACCATCCTGGCCAAGGCCACCTCGGTGGAATGGAAGGGCACGCGCATCAACATCGTCGACACGCCCGGCCACGCCGATTTCGGCGGCGAGGTGGAGCGCATCCTCTCCATGGTGGATGGCGCGGTCCTGCTCGTCGATGCCGCCGAAGGCCCGATGCCGCAGACAAAATTCGTCGTCGGCAAGGCCCTGAAGGTGGGACTGAAACCCATCGTCGCCGTCAACAAGATCGACCGGCCGGACGCCCGCCCCGACGAGGTGCTCAACGAGGTCTTCGACCTCTTCGCCAATCTCGACGCCACCGACGAGCAGCTTGATTTCCCCGTCCTCTACGGGTCGGGCCGCGACGGCTGGATGAATGCCGCGCCGGAAGGGCCGAAGGACGAGGGCCTTGGCCCCCTCTTCGACCTGATCGTGCGCCACGTGCCGCAGCCCGCCGTGGAGGAAGGCCCCTTCCGCATGATCGGCACGATCCTGGAAGCCAACCCCTTCCTCGGCCGCATCATCACCGGACGCATCGCATCCGGCTCGGTCAAGCCGAACCAGGCGGTCAAGGTGCTGGACCGCGAGGGCAAGCTGCTTGAAACCGGCCGCATCTCCAAGATCCTTGCCTTCCGCGGCCTCGAGCGCCAGCCCATCGAGGAAGGCCGCGCCGGCGACATCGTCGCCATTGCCGGCCTGCAGAAGGGCACCGTCGCCGACACGTTCTGCGACCCGTCCGTCACCGCGCCGATGGAAGCCCAGCCGATCGACCCGCCGACCGTCACCATGAGCTTCATCGTCAATGACAGCCCGCTGGCCGGCACCGAGGGCGACAAGGTGACGAGCCGCGTCATCCGCGACCGCCTGCTCAAGGAGGCCGAGGGCAATGTCGCGCTGAAGATCGAGGAAGCCGAGGACAAGGATTCCTTCTACGTCTCCGGCCGAGGCGAATTGCAGCTTGCCGTCCTCATCGAGACCATGCGCCGCGAGGGCTTCGAACTGGCCGTCTCGCGCCCGCGCGTGGTGATGAAGAAGGACGAGCACGGCCAGTTGCTCGAACCCGTCGAGGAAGTCGTCATCGACGTCGACGAGGAGCACGCGGGCATCGTCGTCCAGAAGATGAGCGAGCGGAAGGCCGAGATGGTGGAACTGCGCCCGTCGGGCGGCAACCGCCAGCGCCTTGTCTTCTTCTGCCCGACGCGCGGCCTGATCGGCTACCAGTCGGAACTGCTGACCGACACGCGCGGCACGGCGATCATGAACCGCCTGTTCCACGACTACCAGCCCTACAAGGGCGAGATCGGCGGCCGCATCAACGGCGTGCTGATCGCCAACGAGGCCGGCGAGGCGGTCGCCTATGCCCTGTTCAACCTGGAGGATCGCGGCCCGATGGTCATCGATCCGGGCGCCAAGGTCTATGCCGGCATGATCATCGGCATCCACTCGCGCGATAACGACCTCGAGGTCAACGTGCTCAAGGGCAAGAAGCTGACCAACATCCGCGCCGCCGGCAAGGACGAGGCCGTCAAGCTGACCCCGCCGATCCGCATGACGCTGGAACGCGCCCTGTCATGGATCCAGGACGACGAACTGGTCGAGGTCACGCCGAAGTCCATCCGCCTGCGCAAGCTCTATCTCGACACCCACGAGCGCAAGCGCTTCGAGAAGAGCCGCAATCTCGGCGCGGCATGAGCCGCATCCGCGACATCGACATCGCGACCTGGCCGCGCGCCGGCCAGTTCGCCCACTTCCGGGCCTATGCCCAGCCCCATTTCTCCATCACCGCGCCGCTTGACGTGACGCGTCTGGTCCGGCGCCTGAAGCCGGACGGCGTTTCCGTTTTCAATGCCTGCGTCTTCGCCCTGACCGAAGGCGGCAATGCGGTGCCTGAATTCCGCACCCGCTTCGATGGAGACCGTGCCTATGAGCACGCCACGGTCGGAGCGTCCTTCACCGTTCCCCTCCAGACGGGCGGTTTCGCCTTCTGCGAAGTGGCGCGCGATGGCGATTTTGACCGGTTCGACCGCGCCTGTTCGCAGGCGATTGACGCCGCGCGCATGCAAACCGGTTTGACCGATACCACGAAGAGCCAGGACGGCTGGCTGTTCATGTCGTGCCTGCCCTGGCTATCCTTCTCGGCCATGACCCACGCGGTCCGCGGCCCGCAGGACTGCGTCCCCCGTATCGCCTGGGGCCGCTACCAGGAAGATCTGGACGGACGCCTCGTCGTCCCCGTATCGGTGCAGGTGCACCACGCGCTGGTCGACGGCGAGCATGTCGCAGCCTTCTTCGCCAACGCGCAGGCCGCGCTTGATGCCATCCGCCCCGGCATCATTGTCTGAACCGTGATGCGGCGCCCTTAGCGCGCCATCCCGTGATAGTCGTCGTTCGGCCGCATGTCGGTGGCCGCCGCCACCCGGTTTGACATGTTGAAGAAGGCCGCCGTGGAGGCGATGTCCCAGATATCGCGGTCGCTCCAGCCGGCATCGCGCAGGTCCTGCCGGTCGCTTTCCTCGATCTTGGCCGGCGCTTCCGTCAGCTTGACGGCGAAATCGAGCATCGCCTTCTGCTTGTCCGTCAGGTCGGCCACGCGATAGTTCATCACCATCTGTTCGCCGAGCTTGGGATCGCCCGACAGCTCGCGCACCGCCGCGCCGTGGGCGGTCAGGCAATAATAGCAATGGTTCACCGACGAAACGGCAACCGCGATCATCTCGCGCTCCAGCTTCGTCAGGCCCGACGCGCCAAGCATCAGGTCGTTGTACATGTCGGTGAAGGCGCGCAGCTTCTTGTCGTCGAAGGAGTAGGCCCGGAGCACGTTCGGCACGAGACCGAGTTTCTCCTGGCACTTGTCGAAATATCCCTGCGTCGCCTCGCTCACCGTCCCGAACCCGGGAATGTCGAGCGCGATGATCCTCCCATCGCTCATGCCGTCATCTCCTTGAGATTTTACCGTTTCATCCTGCCCGCGGGTCGCCAAACGGGCTCCATCTGTTACGATAAGGCAAATCCCGCGGGACTGGATACCGGTTTCGTATGCGGGAAGGCGAAAAAAGCGCGGAAGTGCCGGCAGGTGGTGCCGCACGAAGAACATGCGCGTAAACGAGAGGGGACATGCCATGGCGGGAACCAGATCGGCAAGCCGCAGCAGGAAGGCCGGCCAGGAATCGGAACGGATCGTCCACGACCTGTTTCAGCGCCTGGCCGCGGCGGACGGGCAGCCGTCCTACGAGCCGGAGGCGATCGCGGCAAGCGCGGCATTGGCCCACGACGCGCTGTGCCGGCATCGCAAGGGCCATGCGGTCGTCTCTCTCGACAGGAGCGACAGCCTCGTCCAGGCGGGCCGGCCGGTCACCGCGATCACGGTGATCAACGACAACATGCCCTTCCTGTTCGATTCCGTCATGGGCGAGATCAACGACACCTGCGGCGAACTGCTGTTCGTGGTGCATCCGGTGCTCGAGGTCAGCTTCAAGGCAAAGGATATCTGCGAGATCCACGGCGTCGCCAAGCGCCGCAATCCCGAGGGCGACCGCGATCTCGTCTCCATGATCCAGATCCACGTCGCCGCGCTGGACAGGGAGGATGCCCAGGCGCTGAAGTCACGGCTCGAGGGCATTCTCAAGCAGGTGCGCCATTCGGTTCATGACTGGCGCGACATGCTCATCCGTCTCGATCACGCCATCAGTGTCTACCGCCACGCCCAGGACACGCTCGACCGGCAGGCGACCGAGGAGGCCGCGGAATTCCTCGAATGGCTGCGGGACGAGAACTTCACCTTTCTCGGCATGCGCGAATATGCCTGGACGGGCGACGGCCGCAACGGCACGCTGAAGCGCAAGAGCGAACGTGGTCTCGGCATCCTGCACGATCCGGACCTGCGCGTCCTGCGCCGCGGCGGCGAGGCCGTGACCACGACGCCGCAGATCCGTGAATTCATGGCCGGGCCCGACCCGCTCATCGTCACCAAGGCCAATATCAAGTCGGTGGTCCACCGGCGCGTCTATCTCGACTATGTCGGCGTCAAGACATTTGACCGCAAGGGCGCGCTGACCGGCGAATTGCGCATCGTCGGCCTGTTCACCGGCTCCGCCTACACCCATTCGGTCATGCGCATCCCGTTCATCCGTTCCAAGGCCGAGCAGGTGATCACCGACCTGGGATTCGACCGCTCCGGCCATTCCGGCAAGGCACTGATCAACATTCTGGAGACCTTTCCGCGCGACGAACTGTTCCAGATCGATCTGCCGACACTGAAGAGCCACGCCAGCGCCATCCTCGCCCTTGGCGAACGGCCGCGCCTGCGCGTGCTGCCGCGGCCGGAGAAATTCGGCCGCTACGTGTCGGTCATCGTCTATGTCCCGCGCGACCGCTATGACAGCCAGGTCCGCCAGAAGCTGGGCGACTATCTGGCCAGGGCCTATGACGGACGACTCTCCGCCTATTATCCGGACTTTCCCGAAGGCCCCCTGGCCCGCGTCCACTTCATCATCGGCCGCGATGGAACCGAGGCGCCAAAAGTGGACGTTGGCAAGCTGGAGACCGACATCCGGGCCCTCGTGCGCACCTGGGAAGACGATCTTGCCGAAGCTGCACGCGAGAACGGCTACGATTCACGCATCCGCGCCCTGGCATCCGGGTTTCCCGCCGACTATCGCGCCATCACGCCGGCCGCGCGCGCCCTGCACGATGCCACGCTTCTCGCCGGAATTTCCGCCGACAATCCCTTCGTCGTCGATTTCTATCGCGACACCGGGCACGATGAGTCGCACGCAGCCCTGAAAATCTTCCACCGGGGAGAGCCGGTCTCGCTTTCCGGCCGTGTTCCGGCATTGGAGAACATGGGGCTGAAGGTCATTGCCGAACGGACCTTCCAGACCGGCGCCCCGGACGGCGTGCCGGTCTTCATCCACGACATGGAAGTTGAGAGCGCAGCCGGGCATCTGGTCGACCTTTCCGACGAAGGCCAATTGCTGCAGGATACCTTTGCCGCGGCCTCGCGCGGGGCAGTGGATGACGACCCCTACAACGGCCTGTCGCATTCCGCCGGACTGACGCACGACGAGATCACGGTCCTGCGCACCTATGGCCGTTACCAGCAGCAGGCCGGCAGCACCTTCGGCCAGCCCGTCATTGCCAGTGCGCTGAACCGCTATCCGCTGATCGCCCGCGACCTTTACGACCTGTTCGACGCGCGCTTCCACCCGGCCCGCGCCGATGGGCGCTCGCAGGAATGCGACCGGCTGCGCAAATCGATCATGGCCAAGCTCGACAACGTGCCCGGCATCGACGAGGACACGATCCTGCGCCGCTACCTGACGCTGATCGACGCCACCATGCGGACCAACCGTTATGCCGCGCCCGTGGAAGGCGTGCCGCCGCGCCAGCTTGCCGTCAAGCTGGACCCGCGCGCCATCCCCTTCCTGCCGGCACCACGGCCTGCCCACGAGATCTTCGTCTATGGCCTGGAGGTCGAGGGCGTGCATCTGCGCTTCGGGCCGGTCGCGCGCGGCGGCCTGCGCTGGTCCGACCGGCTGCAGGATTACCGCACCGAGGTGCTCGGCCTCGTCAAGGCGCAGCAGGTCAAGAACGCCGTCATCGTTCCGGTCGGCGCCAAGGGCGGCTTTGTGCCCAAGATGCTGCCGGCCGGCGGCAGCCGCGACGAGATCTTCCAGGCCGGGCGCGCCGCCTACAAGTCGTTCATCTCCTCGCTCCTTTCCGTGACGGACAACCTGCACGGCAACGACGTCGTTCCGCCCAAGGGCGTGGAGCGGCTTGACGGTGACGATCCCTATTTCGTCGTCGCTGCCGACAAGGGTACGGCGACTTTCTCCGACACGGCAAACGAGATCAGCCAGTCCTACGGTTTCTGGCTTGACGATGCCTTCGCGTCGGGCGGTTCGGCCGGCTACGACCACAAGAAGATGGGCATCACCGCCCGTGGTGCCTGGGAGGCGGTGAAGCGCCACTTCCGCGAAATGGACCGCGACATCCAGACCCAGCCCTTCACCGTGGCCGGTGTCGGCGACATGTCCGGTGATGTCTTCGGCAACGGCATGCTGCTTTCGCCCTGCATCCGCCTGGTCGCCGCCTTCGACCATCGCGACATCTTCATCGACCCGGACCCCAATCCGGCGACCAGTTTCGAGGAGCGCAAGCGCCTCTTCGACATGGGCCGGTCAAGCTGGCAGGACTACAATCTCTCCTACCTGTCAAAGGGCGGCGGCGTGTTCTCGCGCAACCAGAAGCTCATCAAGCTGCCGCCAGAGGCCGCCGAGGCCATCGGGCTGGACAAGACGGAAGCCTCGCCCAACGAGATCCTCTCGGCCATCCTGACCATGCGTGTCGACCTGCTCTGGTTCGGCGGCATCGGCACCTATGTCCGCGCCTCGACCGAATCCAACGCCGATGCCGGCGACCGCGCCAATGACGCCATCCGCGTGACCGCCGCCGACCTGCATTGCAAGGTGATCGGCGAGGGCGCCAATCTTGGTCTCACCCAGCGTGCCCGCATCGAGTTCGGACTGCATGGCGGGCGCTTGAACTCCGACGCCATCGACAATTCCGCCGGCGTCAACTCCTCCGACGTCGAGGTCAACATCAAGATCGCGCTCGCCGCTGCCATGCGCGACGGCAAGCTGACCCGCAAGGCGCGCAATACCCTGCTGGAAAAGATGACCGGCGAGGTGGCCGAACTGGTCCTGGAGACCAATTACGACCAGACGCTCTGCATCTCGCAGACCGAGGCGCGTGGCATGGCGGATCTCGCCTACCAGGCCCGCCTGATGGAGCACCTGGAGAACCGGGGCCTTCTCGACCGCAAGGTCGAACTTCTCCCCGACACCAAGGCCCTGTCGGAGCGCCAGGCGCGCGGCGAGCCGCTGACCCGTCCCGAGATCGGCGTTCTCGTCTCCTATGCAAAGCTGGTCCTTTTCGGCGACATCATGGCCTCCGACCTGCCCGCCGACCCGCATTTCGAGCAGACGCTGATCGACTATTTCCCGGCCGAGATGCAGAAGAAATACCGGTCCGAGATCTGCGATCACCGCCTGCGCGCCGAGATCATCGCCACCGAACTCGCCAACGACGTCATCAATCGCGGCGGACCGGCCTTCGTGGTGCGCCAGCAGGACATGACAGGCCGCTCGGCGGTGGAGGCCGCGCGCGCCTTTGCCGTGGCCCGCGACGGCTATGAACTGGACGCGCTCTACGCGCGGGTGGATGCGCTGGACAACGAGATGCCCGGCCGCGCCCAGCTTGCCCTCTATGGCCGGATCGCGCGCACGGCGATGAATGCGACAGCCTGGCAATTGCGCAATGGCGACGCATCCGAGCCGGTGGGCGCCGTGGTCGAGGGCCTGCGCGCCGGGCGCAAGGCACTGGAATCCGAGCTTGCCAGCCTGCTTCCCGACTACATGAAGGAGCGCCTTGCCGACCGGTCGGCCCGCATGAAGCACAACGGCGCGCCAGCCGACCTCGCCAAGGCGATCGCGCTTCTGGGGGCCGAGGAACTCATTCCCGACATCATGCTGGTTTCCCGTTCTTCCGGAATTGAACTGAAAAAGGCCGCCCGCGCCTTCTTCGGCGTCACGGACCTGTTCCGGCTTGGCCGCATCGAGGACGCCGCCCGTGCCATTTCGACCGGCGACTACTACGACGGGCTTGCGCTTTCGCGCGCTGGTGCCATGATCGACGCGGCGCGGCGCGGCATCTCCGTCTCGGTCCTGACCGACCATGGCGGCGCTGACGATCCGGTGGGCGCATGGCAGGCCGCCAATGAAGGGCGGATCCGGCGCACCCGCGAGCGGATCCAGGCACTTCTGGAATCCGGCGATCTGACCGTCTCGCGCATGACGGTGGCCGCCGGGCTCATGGGGGACCTGGCGGGCGCCTGATCCGCGCCGCGAGGGGCAACGGGGGGACGAGGAACGATGAGCGATTTCGCGCTGCCGCGCGCCAGCCGCAAGGGCGTCTGGGGCTGGATGCTGTTCGACTGGGCGGCGCAACCGTTCTTCACGGTGGTCACCACCTTCGTCTTCGGCCCCTATTTCATTTCCCGGATGGCATCCGATCCCGTGGCCGGGCAGGCGGCCTGGGGCTATGCCGTCGCCGCCGGCGGGTTTTTCATTGCCATCCTGTCGCCGGTGCTGGGGTCGATTGCCGACCATACGGGACCGCGAAAACCGTGGATCGGCGTCTTCGCGGTCGTCAAGATCGCAGCCCTGTTAACGCTGTGGTGGGCCGAACCCGGTGCCAGCCTGTTCTGGGTGGCCGCCGCCTTCACGCTGGCCACCGTCGCGGCGGAGTTCTCCATCGTCTTCAATGATTCCATGATGAACCGGCTGGTGCCGGAAAAGGAGATCGGGCGAATATCCAACACGGCCTGGGGCCTGGGCTATCTCGGCGGCATGATCGTGCTGATCTTCGTCATCCTCTTCCTCGCCGGGTCTCCGGAAACCGGCCGCACGCTGATCGGCCTGCCGGCCCTCTTCGGGCTCGATCCGGTCCAGGGCGAGGATGCCCGCGCGACCGGCCCGATCGCCGCGCTCTGGTATCTGGTCTTCATCCTGCCGATGTTCCTGTTCACGCCGGATGCCCGCTACACCACCAGCGCGACCAATGCCGTGGCCGCCGGGCTTGCCGACCTGAAGCTGACCTTCCGGGAATTGCGGCGGCGCTCGGGCATCGCCCGCTTCCTCATCGCCCGCATGATCTACCAGGACGGGGTCAACGCGCTGCTCGCGCTCGGCGGCGGCTTCGCGGCCAGCATGTTCGCCTGGTCGATCACCGAGATCGGCCTGTTCGGCATCATCCTCAATCTCGTGGCCATTCCCGGATGCCTGATCGCCGGCCGCTTCGACGAGGCCTTCGGCTCACGGCGCATCGTGCTGATCTGCGTCGCCATGCTGCTCGTTGCCACCATCGGCATCGTCTCCACCGGACCCGGCTTCACCGCCTTCGGCCTGATCCGCTTCGGCGATGCCGATACCGGAGGCCTGTTCGGGACGCCCGCCGAACTCGCCTATATCGGCTTCGGCCTGCTCATCGGCGCTGCCTTCGGCCCGGTGCAGGCGTCATCGCGTTCCTACATGGCCCGGTCGGTGACGCCCGAGGAAACGGGCCGCTATTTCGGCATCTATGCGCTGGCCGGGCGCGCGACGAGTTTCCTGGCGCCCTTCCTTGTGGCCACCGTCACCGCCGCTGCCGCATCGCCGCGCGCCGGCATGGCGGTCATCACCGTGTTCTTCATCATCGGCTTCATCATTCTCTATGGCGCGCCGAAGCCGTCGGAGAACCGGATCGCGGCCACCGCCTGAGCCTCTGGAAAAGGAAAAGGCCGCCCCGAAGGACGGCCTTGCCCGGATCGCGATCCGTATGCACTTACTCGGAAGCGGTTTCCTCAGCCGGGGCGGCAGCGGCCTCGGCGGCTGCGGCGGCGGCTTCTTCCTCGCGCTGCTTCTGCTCGGCGATGCGCTCCTGCGCCTTCTTGCCCGGCTCACCCTTCTTCGGGTTGCTGCGCTCGGGACGCTTGGAGATGCCGGCCTGGTCCAGGAAACGCAGCACGCGGTCGGTCGGCAGCGCGCCATTGGCGAGCCAGTGGCGGATGCGCTCCTCGTCGAGCGTCACGCGCTCGCCGTCCTTGGGCAGCATCGGGTTCCAGGCGCCGACGCGCTCGATGAAGCGGCCGTCGCGCGGCGCGCGCACGTCGGCGATCACGATATGGTAGTAGGGGCGCTTCTTGGAGCCAGCGCGGGCCAGACGGATTTTCAGTGCCATGGTTCAACTCCTGTATGGTCGTGTCTGTTGATGTCGTCTGTTCGTGTCGTGCCGTCGGGCAAACCCTCAGGCGGTGTGTTCGTCCTCCGCCGCCCTGGCCGCGATGGCCTCGTGATGGCGGATCACTTCCCTGATGATGAAGGCGAGGAATTTCTCGGCGAAGTCGGGGTCCATCCCCGCCTCGTCGGCAAGCCGGCGCAGTCGCTCGATCTGCTTCGCCTCGCGGTCGGGATCGGACGGCGGCAGGTCGTGCTGGGCCTTCAGTTCGCCGACCTTCTGCGTGCAGCGGAAGCGTTCGGCCAGCGTATGGATCAGCACCGCATCGAAATTGTCGATGGACCGGCGCATGTCCTTGAGCACCTCGCGGGCGCGCAGCACGTCCTGGTCTTCGTTCATCGTGCCCTCACTTCTTCCGGCCCGGAAGACCCGGCAGCTTCGGCCCGCCCAGCCCGGGCAGCCCGCCCGGCAGGCCCGGTCCGCCGAGACCCGGCAGTTTCGGCGCGCCGCCGCCACCCATGCCCATGGCCTCGGCCTGCTTCTGCAGCGCCTCCAGTTCCTTCGGGCTCATCTTCGACAGGTCCGGCATGCCGCCCATCCCGCCCATGCCACCGAGCCCCATCTTGCCGGCCATGCCGCCCATCAGGCCGCGCATCATGCCGCCCTTGCGGCCCTTGCCGCCCATGGCCTTCATCATGTCGGCCATCTGGCGATGCATCTTCAGGAGCTTGTTGATCTGCGCGGCATCCGTGCCCGAGCCCGCGGCAATGCGCTTCTTGCGGCTGTGCTTGAGCAGGTCCGGATTGGCCCGCTCGGCCGGCGTCATCGACTGGATGATGGCGATCTGGCGGCCGAACATCCTGTCGTCCATTCCGGCCGCGGCCATCTGGTCCTTCATCTTGCCCATGCCGGGCATCATCCCCATGATGCCGCCAAGGCCGCCCATCTTCTGCATCTGGCGAAGCTGGTCGGCGAGGTCGTTCAGGTCGAACTTCCCCTCCTGCATCTTCTTCGCCATGGCGGCGGCTTTTTCCTGGTCGATGGTCTCGGCAGCCTTTTCGACAAGGCTGACGATATCGCCCATCCCGAGAATGCGGTCGGCGATGCGCTTGGGATGGAATTCCTCCAGCCCGTCCATCTTCTCGCCCGTGCCGATCAGCTTGATCGGCTTGCCGGTGACCGCGCGCATGGAGAGCGCCGCGCCGCCGCGCCCGTCGCCGTCCATGCGGGTGAGCACGATGCCGGTGATGCCGACGCGCTCGTCGAAGCTGCGCGCCAGGTTGACCGCGTCCTGGCCGGTCAGCGAATCCGCGACCAGCAGGATCTCGTGCGGCGCCGACACCTTGCGGATATCGGCCATTTCCACCATCAGCGGCTCGTCGATATGGGTGCGCCCGGCCGTGTCGAGGATGACGACGTCATGGCCGCCCAGCTTCGCCGCCTGCACCGCGCGCTTCGCGATGGCGACCGGATCCTGCCCAGCCACGATGGGCAGTGTCGCCACGCCCGTCTGCTCGCCAAGCTGCTTGAGCTGCTCCTGCGCGGCCGGGCGGCGCGTGTCGAGCGAGGCCATGAGCACCTTCTTGCCCTGGCGCTCGGTCAGCCGCTTGGCGATCTTGCCGGTCGTCGTCGTCTTGCCCGAGCCCTGGAGACCGACCATCATGACGACGACGGGCGCCGGGGCGTTCAGGTCGATGGCCTCGCCTTCGGAGCCCAGCATCTCGACCAGTTCGTCATGGACGATCTTGACGACCTGCTGGCCCGGCTTGATCGACTTGAGAACGTCCTGGCCGACGGCCTTGGAGCGCACCCGGTCAGTGAACGAGCGGACAACGTCGAGCGCCACGTCCGCCTCGATCAGCGCGCGGCGCACCTCGCGCAGCGCAGCGGAGACATCGGCCTCCGAGAGCGCGCCGCGGCCTGTCAGGCCGTTGAGGATTGATCCGAGCCGGTCGGATAAGCTTTCAAACATCGTCCAGTCCTTGGGTTCCGGGGTTTTTCACCACGGAGATAACCATCGCGAGGCAGGATTCCAATCGCCAAAGCGGAACGACACCCGGGGGCGCATCGCGCTGCCGGATGTTGACCTCCAGGTTTGCGGGGCGTCCCCGCCTCCTGGTCGGCGCGTCGGAGTTCTCACTCGTCGCGGAAAGTCGAAAGCGGTGCATAAACGCGCATGACTGCCGAGTCAACCGGGCATTTGCGGACCCTCTGCCTTGGGATTGACATGATCGGTTGCAGAAATCCCCACCGGCCTTGTCCGGCGTTTCGCGCGCCGGCCGGATGACAAAACCGGCAAACGCTGGCAAATTCATGCCGGGGCTGAAGAATCACTCTTTCCCGGAGGACGAATTGATGACCATCCGACGCCAAGCCATGGCCACGGCCGTAGCATGTGCCGTATTTCTGGCACCCGGCGCCGCCCTTGCAGCCCGGTGCGGAAATTCATCGGCCGGTTTCGATGCATGGAAACAGCAGATGGCGGCCGAGGCGCAGGCCGGTGGCGTGGGACAGCGGGGCATCGCCGCCCTGATGGCAACGCGGTACGCCAACGATACCATCCGCGCCGACCGGGGCCAGAAGAGCTTCAAGTATACGCTCAAGAAGTTCATGCAGGTGCGCGGCGCACCGACCATTGTCGCCAAGGGCAAGCGTCTGAAGAAGTCGAAGGCTTCGCTGTTCAGGCAGCTCGAGGCCCAATACGGCGTGCCGCCCGGTCCGTTGATCGCCATCTGGGGCATGGAGACCGCATTCGGCGGCTTCCAGGGCAATTCCAACCTGATTTCGGCCACGGCAACGCTCGCCTATGATTGCCGCCGCTCCGATTTCTTCACCGGCCACCTGATGTCCGCCCTCAAGCTGGTCGATAGCGGCGTGCTGTCCAGTTCGACGGTCGGCGCCAAGCACGGCGAATGGGGCCAGACCCAGTTCCTGCCGGGCTCGGTCGCCCGCTACGGCGTCGACTTTGACGGTGGCGGCTTGGACCTGTCGCGCTCGTCGGCCGACGCGCTGGCCTCCACGGCCAATTTCCTGCGCGCCCATGGCTGGCGCCGGGGCGCCGGATACCAGCCGGGCCAGGCGAATTTCAGGGCCATCCAGGGCTGGAACGCCGCCGGCGTCTACCAGCAGGCCATCGCGATCATGGCAGCCGAGATCGACGGCTAGGGAAACTGCCGGCGGATCGTCAAAAAGGCCGGGTGGTGAACCCGGCCTTTTTCCATGCCATCCCGGCAAGCCGGCTCAGAATCCTTCGCAGCGCTCGCCGTTTTCCGTTTGCAGGCTGCGCGCGATGCGCTCGCCCGAGAAGGTGAACACCTCGCGCACCTCCGCCTCGCTGTCGGCGAAGCGGTAGCAGACCAGCGCGGTGGCCGGGTTTCCCGGCTCAAGGAGCTTCCACTGGAGCGAGCCGCCGCGGATGGCCTCGCGCCATTCCGGCAGGCTCTCCAGGAATTCCTTCCGGGTCTGCTCGATGCCGATATCCTCCAGCACGAAGACGGCATCTTCGGCAAGGAGCGCGCTGACCGCGGTCTCGTCGCCAGCCTGCAGCGCGGCGTACCAGTTCTCCAGGATCGCGCGCGGGTCCGCGCTCACGGGCAATACCGCCGCCAGGAGCATGAACGTCAGGCTTGCCAGCCGAAGCAGTTGCATCATTTCCGTTTTCCTTCGTGGATCATGGCCGCTCAGGACTTCTCCTCTCCGGGCCTGTCCATCCCTTCGGGCAGCGCTTCGGGCGCAAGCCGTTCGAAATCGCCGCTTTGTGCGTTCATCACCCACAATTCACCGGTGGAAATGTCGAACCAGGCGCCGTGCAGCGCCAGCCGGCCCTTTTTCTCAAGGATGTCGACGCAGGGAAAACTGCGCAGGTTCTGGAGCGAGTAGCGGATCGAGATGCGTTCCAGCGCGGTCTTTTTTTCCGTGCCGGTCATGAAGGTATAGGATCCGACCGCCTCGGAGGCCGGACCGAGCAGGCCCATCCACTTGCCGATGAAATCGCCCGGCGACAGGGGCTCCGCGCCGCTCGTCAGCGCCGCCGAGATGCCCCCGCAGCGTCCGTGGCCGAGCACGAGGATGTTCTTCACCTTCAGGCTCTGCACGGCGAATTCCAGTGCCGCGGAGGTGGAATGATACTCGCCGTCAGGCTTGTAGGGCGGCACGAGGTTGGCGACATTGCGCACGACGAACAGTTCGCCCGGCAGCGCGTTGAAGATGATCTCCGGCGCCGCGCGTGAATCGCAACAGGCGATCACCATGGTTTCCGGCTTCTGGCCTTCCCGCGCAAGCGTCTGGTAGCGCTCGGATTCCACCGCGAACCGCCCCTGCATGAAATCGCGGTAGCCCTGGGCAAGGGAAGTGGGAAAAGCGTGCATGGTCTGCGCCTCTGGTCCGTTGCTGTGCCCCGATCAATCCGTCCGGGGCACGCATGTCAAGCGCGAATGCAGATCGGGATGCCGTGCGTGTCGGCAAGCGGCGGATCGGGAAACGGCGTTGTCAGCCCCTTTTCGTGGCGCCTGGCGATCATCAGGCAGGCAAGCGCATCCAGGCAATCGTCCGCGGCGGCACCAGGCGGCGGGGGCACCTCCACGAGGGCAGCGTCGAGACCGCAAGACAGCAGCAGGGCGCGGCGCTCCGCCATGCCCGGTGGATGCAGCCGTCCCTTCACCTTCTTCGGCTCTGTCATGGCGCTTTCGCCGTTCAGCCGCCAGAACGCCAGTTCCGGATGACATTCGATCACCCGCTCCCGCAGACCGGTGTCGGCGAGAAGCAGCGCGTCGATTTCACGTATCCTGGGAAACAGCGTGAAGGCCTGAAAAGCGAGGCCGCGCGGCGGGTCGGAGGTCTCGCGCGCCACCCTGTCGGCGCGGCCGCGCGCCGCGCGCATCGCCTCCCAGTCGGCAAACGGCCCCGGCTCGGCATAGACGGCGGCGCGCGAGGGAATGGAAAAGACGCTCGACTGGCGTGCCCCCAGCAGCGGGCGGATGGCCTGTTCCGGACCACGGCCGCCGCGCCCGATGCGGTCGGGGAGGCCGACCGGCATGTCCACGGCGATGATGGCATTCGCCCCGACGGCGCGGACCAGGTCGGCAAACGCGGCGAAGACGGACAGCACTGGCGGCGCGCCCGGCTGCTCGATGGCCGCCACCCAGCCGGCCTTGCAACCGTCGGCTCCGGCCAGCACGCATGTCACGGCTTCACCCGCCCGGGCGCCGGACGGGCAAGCTGGCGCAGCGTGACCATGGCCATCGGATGTTTCAGGCTGTCGGCCTCCTGCTCGAGCAGCAATTCGTCCGATCCGGCCCTGACCGACCGGCCGAGAACCTCGAAGACGGCGGCGGTTGCCTTTTCCAGCGCCCTGCTCTCGTCTTCGCCGATGAGCAGCCTGGCCAGGAACAGCGCGGCCGTCAGGTCGCCGGGCCCGTTGGGCGCATTCTCCACAAGCCGGTGCTCTGCCAGCAGGGCGCGCTTGCCCGTCACCAGCAGGTTGGCCGTCGCGTCCGCCATCATCGCATGGGCCGATGTGACGAGCATCCGCGCCGGCCCGGCTTGCGCTGCCGCGCGCAGGATGTCGGCATTGGTCTCGAGCGGCCTTCCGGCCAGCCATTCCAGCTCGAACCGGTTCGGCGTGGCGATGTCCGCCAGCGGCAGGAGCCGGTCGCGGATCGCCATCGCCGTCGCTTCCGGCACATAGAGGCCCGTCCGGTCACCGATCACCGGGTCGCAGACATGGATGAGCCCCGGATTGTCTTTTCGCAGCGCCACGACCAGGTCCGCGACGGCACCGGCCTGCGACGCATCGCCGAGATAGCCTGTCAGGACGGCGCCGAGTTCGCCCCGCCATGGCGCGCGCGCCAGGTCCTGCATGAAGCCCCGGAACTGGTCCGGCGGAGGCACGATGCGCGTCGCCGGTCCGTGGCCCGGATGCCAGGGCAGGATCACGGTCGGTGCCGCCCAGACCGGAAAGCCCAGCGTCTCCAGCGCGAAGACGGCGGCGCGGTTACCCACCGAGCCGCGCGCGACATGGCTGGAGATCACCAGAACCGCCCTGCGTTCAGCCATGCCCGCCTTCCCTTCGACTTCATCAGGTCCGGCCCGTTATGGCACGCAAGGACGCCTGCGAACAGGACAAGACTGTGGGGACTGCGAAGGTGCATCTTGGCGAGGCTCAAACTCTCCATTAAGGTTAAGAAACCATGAACACGCTGAGCATCGACATCCGCCGGGCGGAACCCGAAGACGCAAGCGCCATCTCCGATGTGCATCATCACGCTTGGACCGGCGCCTATGCGGGGATCATCCCGCACGGCGCGCTGTCGCGCATGATTGCCCGGCGCGGTGTGCGGTGGTGGGACCATGCCATCCGCCGCGCCGCCTCGGTGCTGGTCGTGGAAATCGGCGGCGTGGTCGCCGGCTACGCGACGCTCGGGCGGAACCGGGCGAAGGAACTGGCCCAGCAGGGCGAGATCTACGAGCTTTACGTCCTTCCCGAATACCAGGGCATCGGCCTCGGCTCGCGCCTGTTCGACGCCGCACGTTCGACGCTGGCCGATCACGGTCTCAAGGGGCTGGTTGTCTGGGCACTGGAGGACAACGAGATCGCCCAGCGCTTCTACTTCGCCCATGGTGGCGAGGATGTTGCCGAAGGCGTCGAGGTTTTCGATTCCAAGGCCCTGCGCAAGGTCGCCTTCGTCTGGAACTGACTGCGGTTTTCGCGGCAACGCCGCAATCCGTCTTGGACTTATGCGGCATTGCACAATCGCCTGTGCTCGTCTATCGGGGATGCAACGACAAACCCCGGAGAGATCCATGCGCATAGACGCCATTTCCATCGGCAAGAACCCGCCGGAAGACATCAACGTCATCATCGAGGTTCAGGTCGGCGGCCATCCGATCAAGTACGAGATGGACAAGGAAGCCGGCACCCTCGTCGTCGACCGCTTCCTCTACACGCCGATGACCTATCCCGGCAATTACGGCTTCGTGCCGCATACCCTGTCGGAGGACGGCGACCCGATCGACGTGCTCGTCTGCAACACGCGCCCGCTGGTTCCCGGTTGCGTCATCAATGTGCGCCCCATCGGCGTTCTGGTGATGGAGGATGACGGCGGCAAGGACGAGAAGATCCTCGCCGTGCCGACCCACAAGCTGACAAAGCGCTATGACGGCGTTGCCAATTACGACGACCTGCCGGAGATCACGCTCAAGCAGATCGAGCATTTCTTCGAGCACTACAAGGATCTCGAACCCGGCAAGTGGGTCAAGATCGGCGGCTGGCAGGACGCCGAGGCGGCCCGCAACATGATCGTCGAGGCCATCGAGCGCGCCAAGGCCTGACGCCGCGCCGCGCAGGACCTGACATCGGAAAGGCCGGGCCCTGCGGGTCCGGCCTTTTTCATGGCCTCGACTTCACTCCGGTTCCCGCCGGTGCCGCGAGACGCCAGGAAGGGCCACGCTGCCGGCGCGCACGAGGGGTTCGTCGCGCCAGCAGGCAAAGTCGCGGGCATGGGCATCGGCAAGGTCGCGGGCCTGCTGGTTGTGGTCCGGATTGCCCGTGGCAACCACGTAACCGACGACACAGCCCTCATGGATTCCGGGTTGGCCGACCTTCTCGACCACCAGCACCTGGACCGACTTGTCCGGATCGCCGGAGGAAACCGTCCAGCGGTGGATCGTGGCGAAGGGAATGCCGCCCTCCATGCGCCACTCGATCGTGTCTGACACGGAATTGAAACCGCCGAAACTCTCCCAGCCGTCCGGCTGGCCTTCGGGCGGGAAGCCGTAGAAAAGGCTCTCCCGGGCGTCGCCATAGGAGAGGTGGACCGGGTAATCGCCAAGGCCGGGGCAAAGCAGTTCGGCCCAGTCGCCGCCTTCATCCTCGGAGGCTTGCGCCGTCACCGTGCAGCCGTTCTGCGTATCGATCTTCGTATAGGCGCTTTCGGGCGCGGCTGCCGACGGCGCGTTCATGGCGAGCAGCAGGCAAACGGCGGAACACAGGACTTGGCGCATCGGCGGCATCTCCGAAAGACTGGACCGGACCCAGATTGCCAGACACGGCGGCCAAGGGACAGTCAGTTTTCGCCGGTGAGGTCCACAACCTTGCGCGTCAATGCAGCGCTGTCACCCGCAACAGAAACGGTCTTCAGCCGTGCGGTCGCGCCACCCGTCACCGAAACTGTCGAGACGGGCACGCCCAGCCACTTCGCGACGAGCTTTTCCAGTGCCGCATTGGCCTTGCCCTTTTCAGGCACCGCGCGCACCCGCGCCTTCAGGTGCACCGATCCGTCCGATGCCGCGCCCAGCCCGTCGACCGCGTCGTGCGCCGCCCTCGGCGTCAGGCGCACGAAGATATCGACGCCCGCGCCGGTCTGACGGTGGCAGCAGCTCACAGCACGGCAGGGGCGATGGTCGTCCAGATGAATTGCTGCAGGAAGAAGATGGCCAGGAACAGGATGATCGGCGACAGGTCAATGCCGCCAAGATCGGGCAGGATCCGCCGGATCGGCCGCAGCAGCGGTTCGGTCGCCTTGTAGAGGAAATCGCCGATCAGCGCGACGAACTGGTTGCGCGAATTGATCACGTTGAAGGCGAACAGCCAGGAATAGATCACCATGGCGATCAGGATCCAGGAATAGATGTCCAGCGCCAGGTCGATGGTGCGTAAGAGGGCTAGCATGGTCACGGTCCGTTGGTCGTTTCCTGCATTTAGCCACTGGACGGGCAGGCGGCAAGCCCACGGCCCTGGATGGGACCCGCGAAGCGCATCCCGCGCCGATGCTTTTGCTTGACAGCACGCATGGCGCTCACATAAATGCGCCTCACTGGAACGGGGCCGTAGCTCAGCTGGGAGAGCGCGTCGTTCGCAATGACGAGGTCAGGGGTTCGATCCCCCTCGGCTCCACCAGTTTTCCGCCAGAAACGAATGACCGCCGCAGGCTCCGGCATCAGCACCAGGGTTCGCGCCGGCCGGTCCACACCCGTGCCAGCCCCGCGTCGACGAGCATGGCGCCGGCTGTCCGCCCCGCGATGTTGAAGCGTCCGAGCGTCCGGCCGTAGCGGTCCTGCCCGTGCCTAGTCAGCACCCAGTCGTGTGAGTTGAGGATCGCGGCCAGGCGCAGCCGCGCCTCCTGCGCCAGCGCCGCCTCGTGACGGCAGCCCGGATCGGCCAGTTCCGGCGCATCGATCCCTTCGAGACGGATCTTCTCCCCCCGCAGCCAGACAGTGTCACCATCGACCACGCAGGTATGGCGCTTGCCGCTGCCACAGATGTCGAAGGATGCGCGATCCGCCCATGCCGGACCTGTTGTGGAAACCGCCAGCCCGAGGAAAGCGGTGATGCCGACGGCGGCACATGCCGCACGCGGACGCCTGATTCGTGAAATCCATGCCATGCCGGCATGAAATCACGTATATCACTAATGTTTCAATTACTGCTGTTTGGCGCGGCCGGCATGCCCGCGCTCAGTTCAGGCGTACAGGCAGGTTGATCGGACCCCGAAAGCCGAAACCCTGCCAGGTGACGATCGCCGGATCGACCAGTTCGATGTTCGGGAAGCGGTCGAACAGGACCGGCATGAGGATGGCGCCCACCGTGCGCCGCGCCACATGCGCGCCCGCGCAATGGTGCGGACCGGAGCCGAAGGCCTGGTGCGGGTTCTTGTCGCGAAACACGATATAGCGCTCGGGCGCCTCGTAAATCTCCTCGTCGTGACAGGCCGAGGCCTGGATGGTCATCACGGTGTCGCCCTTCGGGATATGGCAACCGCGGATCTCGGTGTCTTCCAGCACAAGGCGCGAACTGGCCTGGATGGGGGCGCACCAGCGCACCGCTTCCTCGAAGGCCTTGCTCCATGCCTCCTGCCGCTTCACCTCTTCAAGCTGATCGGGGTTGGTCAGCAGGCCGAAGATTTCGGTGAGCGCGGAATCGCGCGGCTCGTTAATGCCGCCGCCGATGGCGATCTTCACGTTTGCCACGATCTGGCTCCACGCAATCGGGTTCTCGGCATTGACCATGATCGACAGCGCCGAAGCGTCCGGTTCCGCCCGAAGCCGTTCCGCATTGCGCTCAAGGCAGGCATCCATCTCGCGGTTCGCCTGGTCGGAAACGGCGAAGGGCTCGTCGCGCCAGCCGAAATTGCCCGCCCCGTCGATCAGCGCCTGGCTCCAGCGCTGCATTTCCTCGTCGCTGGCGTCCGGCACGCCCATGATCTCGGCCAGGATGCGCGCCGCCAGCGGTCCGGCCAGGGCCGGGAAAAGGTCGACGACCTCGCCGCGCGGCAACCGCCCGACATAGTCCTCGGCATATTTCGTGTACATCGGCGCCCAGTGGTTCTGGATCGTCTTGGGCAGGAAGGCCGGCATCATCGCCATGCGTTCGCGCATGTGCTCCTCGCCGTCCTTGCGCATCAGCGTATGGGCGAGGAAGGCCCGCTTCATCGGCGTGTTCGGATCATCGGAGGAGAACAGGCCGGGATTGTCCTTGACCATCTTGCAGTCAGCCGCCTTGGTCAGCAGCGTCCGTCCGACCGATATAACCCGCAGGACGGGCCGCTCCGCGCGCATCTGCCGGTAAAGCGGATAGGGGTCGCGGGTCAGCTGGTCGATGGTGATCGTCTCGTCCAGCGGCGCCGGACCTGCAATCGTCGTGGTCATGGCCTTTTCCTCCCGTCGGCGGACCGGCGCGCCATGCGGCACCCGGCCCTCGCCAGTTTACATCTGCTCGTCGGCGACCTGCACCACAAGCCCGTCGAGGTCGTCCGTCAACCGGATCTGGCAGGACAGGCGGCTGTTGGGCCTCACCTCGGAAGCCGCGCCGTCCAGCATTGCTTCCTCGCCTGCGGACCGCTCGCCCGTCGCCGCCAGGAATGCCTCGTCGACGAAGACATGGCAGGTGGCGCAGGCCATGGATCCGCCGCACTCGCCGACAATGCCCTCGATCCCGTGATCCACCGCCGTCTGCATGACGCTGTCGCCGGCCCGGCCGTCGACCGTCGTGCGCTCTCCCGTGGTCGACACATAGGTGACCTTCACCATGGCTGCCTGCTCCTCCCGTTTGCAGTCCGGCACCCGGCATCCGGCCGGGGTTCTTATGAAGTATAACTATAGCGGAATTTCGTCTCTGAAAAGGGGGCAGGCCGGGCCGCCGGTCCATCCGCATCATGCCTGGTGCGGCATGAAGCCGAAAAGCTGTTTTATCTTTTCATGTTACGCGTCCCGTGGCAGGAGAGTGCCTTCGCCACCTTGCCGGACATATCGCCGTGACAGACACCGCCGCCGGAGCCGACAGCCGGTTCGCCGCCTTTTCCCATCCGGCCTATGTCCGCTTCTGGGCGGCCCGCTTCATGGTCACCTTCGCCACCCAGGTCGTCTCGGTGGCCGTCGGCTGGCAGATCTATGACCTGACACGCGATCCCTTCGATCTCGGTCTGGTCGGACTGATCCAGTTCGCCCCCGCGCTTCTTCTCGTCCTCGTCACCGGCGCGGCGGCAGACCGCTATGGGCGCCGGCTTGTCATGGGACTGGCGGTGGCCCTCGAGGCCGCCTGCGCGGCCGCCATCCTCCTGCTCACCCTGCGCGGCCTGACATCGCCGCTGCCTGTTTTCGTCGTGCTCGCCGTGTTCGGCATTGCCCGCGCCTTCTTCGGTCCCGCCTCCGCCGCGCTGGTGGCCAATCTCGTGCCGGCGCGCGACTTCGCCAATGCCGTGGCGTGGAACTCGTCCGCCTGGCAGACGGCCACCATCGTCGGCCCTGTCGCCGGCGGCCTGCTCTATGGCGCCGGCGCCGGCGTGGCCTATGGCCTGGCATGTGCGTTCATGCTGGGCGCGGCCGCGCTGGTGCTTTCCATCCCCAAGCCGGCCCAGCACACGGAGCGTGAGCAGGTCACGCTGGCAGCCATATTCGGCGGCTTCCGCTACATCCGCGAGGAGAAGGTGGTCTTCGGCGCCATTTCGCTCGACCTGTTCGCGGTCCTCCTCGGCGGCGCGGTGGCGCTGATGCCTGTCTATGCGCGCGACATCCTCGATCTGGGACCGTGGGGGCTCGGCCTGTTGCGCGCCGCTCCCGGTGTCGGCGCGGTGGCCATGGGCCTCTACCTGGCCATGAACCCGGTGCGCGACCATGCCGGCATCATCATGCTCGCCGCAGTCGCCCTGTTCGGCCTTTTCACCGCCCTGTTCGGCATATCAACCATGCCTTGGTTGTCCATCGCCGCGCTCGCGCTGATGGGTGCGGCCGACATGATCAGCGTCTATATCCGCGAGACGCTGATCCAGTTGTGGACGCCGGACCGCCTGCGCGGCCGCGTCTCGGCGGTCAACATGGTCTTCGTGGGCGCATCCAACGAACTCGGCGAATTCCGCGCCGGGACCATGGCGGCCGGGTTTGGCGCCGTGCCGGCGGTGGTGATCGGTGGCGCGGGCGCCATCGGCGTGGCAGCGCTGTGGGGTTTCCTCTTTCCGGCCATGCGCCGGGCCCGCCACCTGGACGGACGAACCTGACCGCCCGGATGCGCTTTCCGGGTCAGTCCCCGGACGGCCCGCTTTCAAAGATGAGATGCAGGAATTCGTCCAGCCAGCGGCGCAGCTTCGGGTCCCAGACATAGCGGCCCTCGATATGCTCGCGCCCCTGCTGGGCACCCGGAAGCACGAAACGGTGCGCCCCCCGCACGATCCAGCGCTGCATCATCGCCCGCGTCAACTCGCCGTGGAACTGGATGCCCCAGGCGTTGTCGCCATAGCGGAACGCTTGGTTGGGATAGGCTTCGGCACTGGCCAGAAGCGTGGCGCCGTGCGGCAGGGAGAAACCCTCGCGATGGAACTGGTACACCATGTCGGGCCATTCCATCAGCGCCCTGCCCTCTTGCGTGGCCTGCAACGGGTACCAGCCGATCTCGACCTGCCCGTCGGCCCGGCCCTCGACCCGTCCGCCCAGATGATTGACCAGCATCTGCGCGCCGAGGCAGATGCCGAGGAACGGCTTGTTCTCCTCCAGCGCCACGCCGATCCATTCGGTCTCGCGCTTGACGTAGTCTTCCGGATCGTTGGCGCTCATCGGCCCGCCGAAAATGACCGCGCCGGCATGGCCGGAAAGTGTCTCCGGAAGCGGGTCACCGAGCGGCGGCCGCCGTATGTCGAGTTCGAATCCCCGGGCCTGGAGGATCTGCCCGACCCGGCCCGCGCTGGAATGCTCCTGGTGGAGAACCGTGAGGATACGTCCCCTGCTGCCCGCGCCCATGCCTGAAAGCCTACCCCTTGATGTCCACGCCGCGTGCCGAGGCCACTTCCTGCCGCAGGAGGATACGGTCCCTGTTGGAAATGCCGATCAGTTCGGCCACCCGCCAGACCGTGTTGTCTTCCAGTTCGTGCATCACCCCGTCGGCGAAGACCACTTCCCACATGAGACGGATGAAATCGAGCCGGCCCGATTCGTCAAGCTCCCGCTTGATCACCGAGGTGAAGGCATAGAGGTCGACCGCTTCGCGGTCTGCCGCCTCGCCGGCCTTCATCACCCGGTGGAGTTCATCATCCGACAAGCCATAGGTCGCGGCCAGCGACTGGGTCAGCCGGGTCCGTTCCTCCTCCCGCCGCTCCCCGTCCGCATCCATCACATGGAACAACAGGGCGGCCGCCGCCACCTTCGGATCGTCCCCGTCCTCTGCACTCCGCTTGCTTCCGGAGTCGGTGAAAAGGCTGAAGAGCCGTTCGAGCATATTGGGTCCTGCCTCGATTCGCGTTTGCGGCCGGTGTCAGGCCTCCTGCCCTTCATTTATAGAACGCCCGCGCATCAGAACAACCGGAAGCGCGGCACGCTCTCTTCCTTCGGCGCATCGGGATCGACGCCGGGATCGTCGGGAACCGGCGGACGTTCACGCGTCAGCGGCTTGCGCTGCGGATCGACCGAATCCGGCACGTTGACGCCCTCGGCCAGCGGTGCGGGCTGTTCCGCCGCGCGTGCCGCCGCTGCCGTGTTGGAGGACAGCGCATCGGGCTCCTTGTCCTTTTGCGGTTCGCCTGTCACGGTTTTCGCCGTGTCCAGCGTTGTCCCGCCGTCCGGTTCATCGGCCGCGTCAGGCTTGGCCTCGGCAGGCGGTTCGCTCTCTCCGGCATCGCTGTCCTCGGCGTCGCTGCGCGCAGCATCCCGCGCCGCACCGGAGGGCGCAGGCGGGATGATTTCCATGCCGGCGCCCGGATCCGACGTGCTCCCGCCGTTCTCGTCAGCCGCCTCCGCCTCATGCCGCGTCACGGATGCCCCGGCCGCTGCTGTGGCGGCCACGCTCCCCGTGATCGCTTCATCGCGCTCCGAAGTACCCTTCGAGGCAATCACAGGCGGCATCACCGGCATGCCCCCGTCGGCCGGACGGTCGTCCAGCACGGGGCCGAGCCGTTCCACCGGCACCCGCCATTCGAAGGCATCGATGCGGCCCGTGACCGGCGAGAAGGGTGCCCAGTGCTCCGAAACGTAACCATCCGCCGTCCAGGCTGGATCGCGCGGCGCGCGCACGGCCATGGAAAGCCAGTGCCGGACACGGCCCTGGTCGCCGGTCTCGGCTTCCTCGATGTCGGCGAGCAGGAGATAGGCGCCTTCGCGCGGGTCCTGCTTGAGCACCGCCTCCAGCTTTTCGCGGGCCAGGCGGTACTCCCCGGCATCGAATGCCGCGCGGGCCACCGCATAGGCCGATTCGCGGTGATAGGTGCGCAAGGCCTGCAGGCGCTCCGCCCGCTTGAGCCGGTCGGCCACCGAATCGCCCGGCCGCAGGTGGACATAGGCCTGCGCCACTTCCGGATGGGCCTCCTTCTTCCACATCGCCTCCAGCACCTTGGCCGCTTTCTTGAGGTCGTTGAGGCGCACCAGCGAGCGCGCCGTCACGATGGCCGCGGGAACAAGGTCTGGCGCCAGGCGAAGCGCGGCCTGTCCGTCGTTGCGCGCGCTGGCCGGATCGGCTTCCGCCTCGGCAATGGCCTTCGCCGTCAGCAGCACGGCGCGGCGGCGCGCGGCCACCTCCTTGCCGATCTGTTTCGTCGAGGCCTGCTGCTCCAGCAACGCCAGCGCGGCGCTCCAGTCACCCTCGCGTGACCGCGCTTCCAGCGTGGCGCCGGAGGCCCAGCCAAGCTGGGGCGCCAGTTCCGCGGCCTTCTCGGCATAGTGGCGGGCAGCTTCCGGCTCATGCATGCGCTGCGCTTCCAGATAGAGTCCGCGAAGCCCGAGCAGCCGCGTTTCCGGGTCTTCCACCATCGCCTCGAACTTCTTGCGCGCCCCCTCCGTATCGCCTTCCAGAAGCAGCGTCTGCGCATCAAGCAGATGGATCAGCGGCTCCTGGTCCGCCGAGAGATTGCTCAGCGCCTGCTTGCTCATCCGGCGCGCCGAAACGGCGTCTCCCGCTCCCGCGGCGATCAGGCCTGTCGACAGCGACTGGTAGCCGCGGTCGCGCTTGCGCGCCCGGAAGAAACGGCTGACCCGGTGCGGACTTGTCCAGATGGCCTTGAGCACCCACCAGGCCAGCAGGATGGCGGCGACAGCGGCGACCACGGCCACCGCAGCAACCAGCAGCGAGACCTCGTATTGCATGGCGTCGAAGGTGACGACCATGGTTCCGGGCCGGTCGGCCAGCCAGGCAAAGCCGGCGCCGAGCACGAAAACGATGGCGAGAAAGACGAGAAGCCTGATCATGATGTTCGTTCTCCTCAGCCGTTCTGCCCGGCGGCCTTCAGCGCCGAGGATAGGACGTCATCAACCAGTCGGTCGGCTTCAAGACGCGCTTTCAGCCGTCCGGCGAAATCCGCGCCGGCGGCTTTCGCGGCTTCGGGCATGGTTTCGTATTCCGCCAGCGCCGCCGCGTAGTCGCCGCGTTCCACGGCACTGACCATGCGAGCGGCGATGTCGGCGGGCTTGTCGCCCTCCGGCGTTCCCACCGGCCGCGACTTGACCAGCGAGCGGGCGCTCGCCGTGAGCCGGTCCATGAAACCGGCATCCTCGGGCAGGGTCTGCGTGGCATCGATCATGGCATAAGCCGCGTCATTGGCGTCATCGGCGATGTCTGCGCGCGTCGGAACGCCCGTGGCGGCCATCGAGCGAAGGGCATCCACCGCTTCACCGCCGCCCGTAACCGAGGCGAAGGTCTCCAGCTCCGTCATGAAGGGTTGGCCGCGATCGATGGCCGATTTCAGCGCGGTTGCCGCAATGGCGCGTGCCACGTCCGCCTGCCCGCCGTCCTGTGCAAGTTTTTCATCGATGGCGGCGACGCTCTGCTGGAGTTCGGCCACCGTTGACTGAAGCCCTTCGACGGCGGCCTGCGCGGCCGATGCCGCTTCGCTTGCCTGGCCGATCCGTTCGGCCAGAGGTGCGGTCGCCTCGTCGATCAGCGGACGCACGGTCTCCGCGTCAAGACCGCCGCTGTCGGCCGGCGTGGACTCCGAGAGGGCCTGCAGACGCTGCTCGATACCGCTCAGCCGTTCGCCGAGTGCTGCTGCGGCCTCGCCATTGCCGTCCCCGCCGGACGCCGATCCGAGCACGGCAACGTCGTCGCGCACGCCTTGCAGCGACTGCGACAGGGTCGCCAGTTCGCCGCGCAGGGCTTCAAGGTCGCCGGAAACATCCGGCTGGGCCGTGCTGCCGGCAGTTGCATCGCTGACCTGCGCCTTGAGCGTTTCGATTTCGGAGCGCAACGCCTCGATGGCACCCGATTGCTGTTCGACGGCTGAACCGTCCCGGTCCATGGCCGGAACGAAGCCCGCATACCAGGCGCCGCCAGCCACGGCGAGCGTCAACGCCGCGCCGATGACACCGCCGGCGATCGCACCCGCACCGCCAGACCTGCGCTGCGGTTCCGGCCGCGCGGCAGACGGGGCCGGTTCCTGTTCGCCCCGCTGATCCCCTTCATCCGTGGACGTTCCCGATGCGAGTCGGGAGTCATCCGTGCCGGCCGACCGTTCCTCGACAGCCGATTGCGCCGCGTCGTCGGCCACTGCCTTGTCTTCGTCGGCCGGCGTTCCGGCTTCCGCGGACTGGCCGTCGGGTTCAGCCGTGGTTTCGCCGTTGTCCTGCCGGCCCTGTTCGTCATCCAGCGCGGCATTCGCCTCGGCCACGGCCTCCGCCTCGCTGGTTTCGGCAGCCTGCGTCTTCTCGTCCTCGATTCGCGTCACCTCACTTGAATCGAGGTCGATCGTCACCGGATCCCGCTTGTCCTTCGAATGGCGCTGGTCTGGTTTCTTCGCCATGGCTTGTCTCCGCATCGAATGTCATGCGCCTTCAGTGGCTTCCCGCCTCCGATTAGCACAATGACCGGCAAGAGAAAGGGTTGCAGGCGCGACAAAGGCCCGCCCCCGCCTAGAGGAGTGCCAGCAAGGCATCCTCGTCCGGGTGCGCCGCCACGGCCACGCTCTGTCCGCCGCGTGGCGCGATTGACTCGGCAACCCGTTCCGAAATGCAAATAAATCGCGTATTTTCAAATATTTGGTTCATGTACGCGATGGAAGGCAAGCCTTGCAGCGCGGCAGCGCCATTGGCGGAAAAGACGAGGACATCGTCAATTGGTTCCATGCCCAGGATCCCCGCCAGTTCATGAGTTGAGTAACTGACTTTTTCCGTGTCATAGGTTTCCATCGCCACGATTTCGAAACCGTCACGGCGCGCTCCGGCTTCGAGATCCGGCCGGCGGACCCGCCCGCACGGATAGGCGATCCGGGCGCCGCGCGGCAGTGTCCGGGCCAATTGGGCGATTACGTCCGACACGCCGCCATCAACGCTCGTCACATCCAGGAAACCGGCACCACGGGCCCCGCGCGCGGTCGATTCACCCACCGCGATGCAGGGAAGTTCGGCGAGGCGGTCGATCAGGGCGCGGCCGGCGTGACGGATCGCATTGGCGCTCGTCACCGCCACGGCGTCGAAGCGGGTGGACTTGCCGGGCGCCGCACAGGCAAGGGGGACGATGCGGCTGAGCGGCAGGATCACCGGCTCGTGGCCGAGATCCGCGATCCGGCGCGCGGTCTTCTCCGCCCCCTCCTGCGGCCGGGTGACGAGAACGCGCCGCCGCCTGTCCAATGTCAGGTCCAGCTGTCGAAGAAGCCGGGGCCGGCCTTGGCGCGCACTGTCTCGCCAGCCTTGCGCCCGATGATCTCGGCATCGGTGATCAGGCCGTCCCCGGCGATCTCGTGCGCCTGTGTCCCGTCCGGGGTCAGGATCATGCCGGAGAAAAAGACCTGCGTTCCGTCGATGCGGGCATGGCCGGCCAAGGGTGTGCGGCAGGATCCGTCAAGCGCGGCCAGGAAGGCTCGTTCGCAGGTCAGCGCAACGCGTGTATCGTCGTGATTGAGGGCATCGAGCAATCGCCTTGTTTCCGTGTCGCCGATGCGCGATTCGATGCAGATGGCGCCCTGTCCGGGCGCCGGGGGAAAGCTCTCAACATCCATCAGGTCGGTGATGACACCGGCCAGTCCCAGCCGGCGCAGGCCGGCATTGGCCAGCATCGTTCCGGCCACCACGCCCTCTTCCAGCTTCCGAAGCCGCGTCTGCACATTGCCGCGATACATGACCACCGAAAGATCGGGACGCATGCGCCGGATCAGCGCCTGCCGGCGCAGGGAGGACGAACCGACGGTTGCGCCTTCGGGCAGGTCGGCGATCCTGGCGGCCGCCTTGCCGATGAAGGCATCGCGCGGGTCTTCCCGCTCCAGGAAAGCCGAAAGCTCCAGCCCGTCGGGCAGCACGGTCGGCATGTCCTTTGAGGAATGAACGGCAAGGTCGATCCGCCCGTCATACAGGGCTTCCTCGATTTCCTTGGTGAACAGGCCCTTGCCGCCGGCTTCCGACAATGGCCGGTCCTGGATGCGGTCGCCGGAGGTGGAAATGACCACGATCTCGAAGGCCTCCTCCTCCATGCCATGCGCGGCCATCAGCCGTGCACGCGTCTCCCGCGCCTGCGCGAGCGCCAGTTCGCTGCCGCGTGTGCCGATTCTGATCCGCCGTGTTTGCATGTCCGCCCGTCCGTGGTAACCGTCGCCAGATTTCGCCGCCCTGTCTACCGGGATAAGCCTGCCCTCGCAATGATCGAACACGCGACCCTGACACAGACCGTTCTCGGCATCGAGGCCAGCTGCGACGAAACCGCCGCATCCGTGGTCTCGCTGGACCGTGCCGGCGCGCCCCTCATCCGGTCGAACGTGGTGCTCAGCCAGATCGAGGAACATGCCGCATTTGGCGGGGTCGTGCCGGAAATCGCCGCCCGTGCCCATGTCGAGGCGCTCGACGGCGTGATTGCCGCCGCCATGGCCGAAGCCGGCGTCTCGCGCGACGCCATCGACGCCATCGCGGTGACCGCCGGTCCGGGCCTGATCGGCGGGCTGATCGCCGGGCTGATGACCGCCAAGGCCATGGCTGCCGCATGGGGCAAGCCGCTCGTTCCGGTCAACCACCTGGAAGGCCATGCGCTGACCGCGCGGCTGACGGGACAGGCGGACTTCCCTTTCCTGCTCCTGCTCGTCTCGGGCGGGCATACCCAGATCCTGCGCGTCGGCGGCGTCGGCGACTACCAGCGCTGGGGCACGACGATCGACGACGCGCTCGGCGAGGCCTTCGACAAGACCGCCAAGCTGCTCGGCCTGCCCTATCCCGGTGGACCGGCGGTGGAGAGGGAAGCCTTGAAGGGCGACCCCCGGCGCTTTGCCCTGCCCCGGCCGCTCCGTGGCGAACAACGGCCGGATTTTTCCTTCTCCGGGCTGAAAACGGCAGTGCGCCAGGCCGCAACGGCGGTCGCGCCGCTTTCCGGTCAGGATGTCGCCGACATCTGCGCCTCGTTCCAGCAGGCGATCTGCGAAACGCTGGCCGAGCGCGTCGCCCGCAGCCTGGAACGGTTCCGGCTCCAATACCCGGCCATCGCCGATCCGGTCCTGGTGGTCGCAGGCGGCGTGGCGGCCAACAAGGCGGTACGGGCGGCGCTGGAAACCCTTTGCGCTGAGCACGGCTTCCGCCTTGCCGCACCGCCTTTGGACCTGTGCACCGACAATGCCGCCATGATCGCCTGGGCCGGGCTGGAGCGCCTTCGCGCCGGTCTTGTGCCCGATGACGCGCTTCAGACCGCACCGCGTGCGCGCTGGCCGCTGGACGAGGGGTCCGCGCCCGTTTTCGGCGCCGGCAAGCGGGGGGCCAAGGCATGAGCGGTGCTGCGCTGAAAATCGCGGTCCTGGGCGGCGGTGCCTGGGGCACGGCGCTGGCCGTCACCATGGCCCGGGCTGGACTGGAGCCCGCACTCTGGGCCCGCGACGCGGCCACGGTGGCGGAAATCAACAACCGGCGAACCAATTCGCGTTACCTTCCGGGCATCACGCTGCAACCGGGCATTGCCGCGACCGCCGATGCCGCCGAAGCGCTCCGGGACGCTCAGATCGTGCTGGCTGTCGTGCCGGCCCAGACCCTGCGCGACGCGCTTTCCGGGCTGAAGGAAACCATCCCGCCCGGCATTCCGATCGTCCTCTGCGCCAAGGGCATCGAACGCACCACGGGACTGCTGATGTCCGATATTGCCGCGGACGTCCTGCCCGCAAACCCGGTCGCGGCCTTGTCGGGTCCGAGTTTCGCCAGCGACGTGGCGCGCGGCCTGCCGACCGCCGTCACGGTCGCGGCCGGAAACGAGACACTGGCGCGCGATCTTGCCGCGCGTCTTTCCGCACCCGCCTTCCGTTGCTATGCGAGCGACGACCTTAAGGGCGTGGAGGTGGGCGGCGCGTTGAAGAACGTGCTCGCCATCGCGGCAGGCTCCATCCATGGCGCGGGCCTTGGCGCCAGCGCGCAGGCCGCCGCCATAACGCGCGGCTTCGTCGAGTTGCGCCGCATCGGCGCGGCGCTCGGCGGCCGTCCTGAAACCATGATGGGCCTGTCCGGTCTTGGCGACCTGATCCTCACATGCGGATCCGAGCAATCGCGAAATTTCGCCTATGGCGTGGCCTTGGGACGTGGCGAAAGCCTGGACAACCGCCCGCTGGCCGAAGGCGCGGCCACCGCCGGCATTGCCGCGCGCATTGCCAGCGAACGCAATATCGAGGCACCGATCTGCGACGCCGTCGCCGCCGTACTGGACGGGCGCCTGACCGTACGCGCGGCGATGGAGGCCCTGCTTGCCCGGCCGCTGAAGACCGAAGACATCTGACACACATCAACGAACGGGCCACTGGCCTGCGGAGGACTGGACATCATGCTATTTGCCCTGATCTGCAACGACAAGCCGGACGCGCTGCAACTGCGCCTGGACACCCGCCCGGCGCACCTGGAATGGCTGAACGGCCTGAAGGACAAGGGCATCGTGAAACTCGGCGGGCCCTTCATGAACGCCGAAGGCAAGCCCGATGGCAGCATGGTCGTCATCGAGGCCGAAAACCAGTCTGCCGCCGAGGCTGTCGCGGCGCAGGACCCCTATGCCAGGGCGGGCCTGTTCGCCGCCGTCGCGGTCCGGCCGTGGACCTGGGTCATCAACAATCCGGAAGCCTGAGGATCGCACGCATGCAATACTGGCTGTTCAAGTCCGAACCCTTCAAGTGGTCCTGGGAGAACCAGAAGGCGAAGGGCGATGCCGGCGAACAATGGGACGGCATCCGCAATTACCAGGCCCGCAACAACATGCGCGCCATGAAGATCGGCGACCGCGGCTTCTTCTACCATTCCAACGAGGGACTGGAAGTGGTCGGCATCGTCGAGGTCTGCGCCGAAATCCACCCGGACACCACGACGGACGATCCGCGCTGGGAATGCGTCGACATCCGCGCCGTCCGCGACATGCCCAAACCGGTCACGCTCAAGGACGTGAAGGCCAATCCGGCACTCGCCGAAATGTCGCTCGTCACCTCCATGCGCCTGTCCGTCCAGCCGGTGAAGGACGACGAATGGATGGAGGTCTGCCGCATGGGCGGACTGGACGGCGAGACGCTGGAGCCGCTTTGACCGCTGCGCCATCGACCGGCCGCCTGACCCCGGATACGGCGCGGAGCTTCATCCTCGCCAACACCGCGGTGCATTGCCCGCCGCATGTTCCCGAGGTCGCCCTGCACCTGGCCGACGAGGCCTATGACCTGTGGCGCCGCACCGAGGAGGAACTGGCGGAAATCGGCCTGCCGCCGCCCTTCTGGGCCTTTGCCTGGGCTGGCGGGCAGGGCCTTGCCCGCCATGTCCTCGACAATCCGGGCATCGTGCGCAGCCGTTCGGTGCTCGATTTCGCGTCAGGTTCCGGCCTTGTCGGCATCGCCGCCGCGCTTGCCGGCGCGAGCCATGTGGTGTGCGCGGACATCGACCCCTTCTGCGCACCGGCCATCATGCTCAACGCGGCCCTGAACGGCGTTCCGGTCGACCCCACATCCGCGGATGTGACCGGAACTGACGGCGGCTGGGACGTGGTGCTCGCCGGCGACGTTTTCTACGACCGCGATTTCGCCGCCCGGCTCATGCCCTGGTTCGAGGCGTTGGCGGCGCGTGGCTGCACCGTCCTCATCGGCGATCCGGGCCGCTCCTACCTGCCGCGAGAAAGGCTTGTCGCCTGTTCGGTGCACGAGGTGCCGGTCACCCGCATCCTCGAGGATGCCGAGGTCAAGAAGACCACCGTTTGGCGGCTTGCCTGAGACCCTAGCGCACGACCCGGACCACCGTGCCGCGCCGCAGGTGCGGCAGCAGCAGGCGCATCACCCCCGGCGCGACCGCGATGCAGCCTTCGGTCGGCGCAAAGCCCGGCTTCGCGACATGAAGGAAGATTGCCGAACCGCGAAAGCGGCGCCGCGCGGCGATGTTCCAGTCGAGTACCAGGCAATGGTCATAGAGCCGGTCGGCGCGCATCATCGTCTCGTGGCTGGCAGGAAACGGCAGCCGGACCGGCCGGTTGTAGGCGCCATGGGCCGGCGCGTCGCACCAGCCGTCATCGGCCCGGATGACCCGCAGCGCCACGCCGGCATGGCGCTGCATGCTGCGGTCTGCCCGCACGTAACCGGACAGCAGCTTCATCGCGGCGAGCGGCGTCGCGCCGTCGCCCTCGCGCTTGAAGGCCGAGATGCCGGATCGCCCGAGTGCGCAGGGAATCGTCCGGTTTCCGGCCCGGATCAGCCCACGGCACGGGTTTCCCGGTGCTGCGCGCACGGTCAGGAAACGAAGCCCGCTGTGCTTTTTGGTTGTGTTGACCTTCATTTCACCTTTTTTCGAGAAAGACTGGCGTCACGGACAAATCAGCGTGATGATCTTTGCGCCGCGAAGGCGAAGGCGTAAAGATGCCGCGCAACTGAAGGTGAAGGGAAGGGAAAGCATGACGGCACGCACGATCCTGATTGTCGATGATGACGAGGACCTGCGCCAGACCCTGGTCGAGCAGCTTTCCCTCTACGAGGAATTCCAGGTCATCGAGGCCGAGACCGCCACCAAGGGGGTGCAGGCCGCCCGCGGCGGCATCATCGACCTGCTCATCATGGACGTGAACCTGCCCGACATGGATGGCCGCGAGGCGGTGAAGCTGCTGCGCAAGGGCGGCTTCAAGGCCCCTGTCATCATGCTGACGGGGCAGGACACCGATTCCGACACCATCCTGGGCCTGGAAGCAGGCGCCAACGACTACGTCACCAAGCCGTTCCGTTTCGCTGTCCTGCTGGCCCGCATCCGCGCGCAGTTGCGCCAGCACGAGCAAAGCGAGGACGCCACCTTCGTCGTCGGGCCCTATACGTTCAAGCCGAGCCAGAAGTTGCTGATCGACCAGCGGGGCGGAAAGGTGCGCCTGACGGAAAAGGAATCGGCCATCATCAAGTATCTCTACCGGGCCGACCAGAAAGTCGTCACGCGCGACGTCCTTCTGGAAGAAGTCTGGGGCTACAATTCCGGCGTGACGACCCACACGCTGGAGACCCACGTCTACCGGCTGCGCCAGAAGATCGAACGTGATCCTTCCAATGCGCAGATTCTTGTGACAGAAAGCGGCGGATACAAGCTGGTTCCCTGAACGATGAGGCCATGAGGTGATTCGCGGGGAACCCTGGAGGGGACGCCGCCATCCATGGCGCTCGATGACGATATCCGGCTGCTCGGTTCCGTCGGCTTCCTTGAAGGGTTGACGACAGAACAATTGCGCCTGCTCGCCTTCGGCGCCGAGAGCATGCGCCTGTCCGCCGGCCGCGAACTCTACCGCGAGGGCGCGGCTGCCGACGGAGCCTTCATCGTCGCGTCCGGCGAGGTCGACCTTACCACGCTGAAGGGAAACCGGCTCGTCACGCTCAAGACCGTCGGACCGTCCACGATTCTCGGCGATGTCGCCCTCATCGCCCCGGCGCGGCGCGCCACCGGCGCCATGGCGCGCACCGATTGCGAGTTGCTGCGCATCGGCAGGACCCTGTTCCGCCGCATCCTGACCGAATATCCGGAAACCGCCGTTCTCCTGCAGGAGCGTTTCGCCCGCGAATTGCAGGACCTCGCGGGCGAGGTGGCGAAACTGGAAGACCGCTTCCGCGACTGACGCGGCGGACGCCGCCGCACCGGCCTCAATCGAGATCGAAGCTCGCGATGACCGGCACATGGTCGGAGGGCTTTTCCCAGCCGCGCGCGTCGCGCAGGACGGAAACCCCGGCCAGCCGGTCTTCCAGGTCCGGCGATGACCAGACATGGTCGAGCCGGCGGCCCCGGTCGGCCGCCGCCCAGTCCTTTGCCCTGTAACTCCACCAGGTGTAGAGCTTCTCTTCCGCGGGAATGTGCTTTCGCATCAGGTCGCTCCACCCGCCCCTCGTCCGCAGGTCTTCCAGCGTCTCCGTCTCCACCGGCGTATGGCTGACGATCTTGAGAAGCTGCTTGTGCGACCAGACATCGTTCTCAAGCGGCGCGATGTTGAGATCGCCGACAAGGACGGAGGAGCGGCGCTCGCCGTGTTCGGCGGTGATGGCGCGCATCTCCTGCAGGAAATCCAGCTTGTGGCGGAATTTCGGATTGATGGCGGGATCCGGTTCGTCGCCCCCGGCCGGAACGTAGAAATTGTGAACAAGGATATCGCGTCCACCGGCCGAGACGTTCACGGAGAGATGACGGCAATCGCCCATGTCGCAGAAGCCGCGCCGCTCGACGGCAGCGATCTCGCGCCGCGCCACCGTGGCGACACCGTGATAGCCCTTCTGGCCGTTCACCTCGATGTGCTCGTAGCCCAGCGCCCGGAATGCCTTTTCGGGAAACTGCCCGTTTTCACACTTGATCTCCTGCAGGCACAGCACGTCCGGCCGGTGCGCGGCCAGGAATTGCTCCACCAGCGGCATGCGCAGGCGTACCGAATTGATGTTCCACGTGGCAATGGAGAACGGCATGAAAGGGATCCGTGGACAGGAATTGACAAGGCCGGACTTTGCCCATCCGGCCCTGCGCTTTCAAGCATTCCGGCCCGCCAGGCGGCAGACCGTCAGGTGTTCCACAGGTTTTCGGCGCTCAGCGGCCGCGCCCGCCCGCGCCGCGGCGCGCATTGGTTTCGGCCACCTTGTCGTAATCGATCGCGAAGGAGGCCTCCTGCAGCGGCACACCCTGCTTGACGTTGAAGATCATCACTGTGGTCTCCTTGCCCTGCTGGTCCGTGATCGTCCATTGCCGCAGTTCCGATGTCACCGTGTCGAACACCATCGTGATCCGCGCATTTCCGAAGACCGACTTGTCGCTCATCCTGACCGTGACGATGTCCTCGTCCGCCTTGACGTCTTCGATGGATGCCTTGGACAGGTCGATGCGCTCGTCGAGCAGCAGCTTCAGCGGGGTCTTGGACAGCGGATAGGTCTCGTAGGTGCGCAGTTTCCGGTTGTTGAGCAGCACGTGGCTGCCGTCGGAAACCACGCGGTAGGCCGCGGCATCCTCGTAATCGAAGCGGATCTTGCCCGGCCGCATGAGCGCGAAGGTGCCGCCCGTCTGCTCGCCGCGCGGGCCGAATTGCACGAACTCGCCGGTCATGCTCTTCACCGAGGAGAAATGGTCGGCGATCTTCTGTGCGATGGCCGGCGGGGCGGCAATGCCCTGGACGGCAGGCATGGCCGTTGCAGCGCCCAGCGCCAGAACCGAGGCCAATGCAGCGGCGCGCAAGGACCGGGAGAAGATGGAATTGTTCATGTCGACGCTCCGTCTCTTTCCGTCGTCATTCGTTGCCCCCTGATCGCCCGCAACAACGGCTGCATTGCGGCAGGGAACCCTGGAAACTCGAAAAAACGCGGGACTCGTGCCGGCGGTTCCCCCACCGGACAGCTTCAGAATTCCTCGGCGTCGGGGCCGCGCGGAACGAGGATCTCACGCTTGCCGGCGTGATTGGCCGGACCGACGATGCCTTCATCCTCCATCCGCTCGATGATCGAGGCGGCGCGATTGTAGCCGATTCCCAGCCGCCGCTGGATATAGGATGTCGATGCCTTGCCATCGCGCAGCACCACGGCCACGGCCTGGTCATAGGGATCGTCGGACCCGGCCATGCCGCCGCCATTGCCTGCCCCGCCGCCCGAATCGCCGCCTGCACCGCCTTCCTCGTCATCCTCTTCGGTGATCGAATCGAGATATTCCGGAACGCCCTGCGTCTTGAGGTGCGAAACCACGTGCTCCACTTCCTCGTCGGAGACGAACGGCCCGTGCACGCGCTGGATGCGTCCGCCACCGGCCATGTAGAGCATGTCGCCCATGCCCAGAAGCTGCTCGGCGCCCTGTTCGCCCAGGATGGTGCGGCTGTCGATCTTCGACGTCACCTGGAAGGAAATCCGGGTCGGGAAGTTCGCCTTGATCGTGCCGGTGATCACGTCCACCGATGGCCGCTGCGTGGCCATCACGACATGGATTCCCGCCGCGCGCGCCATCTGCGCCAGCCGCTGTACCGCGCCCTCGATTTCCTTGCCCGCCACCATCATCAGGTCGGCCATCTCGTCGATGATGACGACGATGTAGGGCATGGCGGACAGGTCGAGTTCCTCGGTCTCGTAAATCGCTTCGCCGGTCTCACGGTCGAAGCCGGTCTGCACCGTGCGCGTGATCTTCTCGCCCTTGCGTTCCGCCTGCGCGACACGCTGGTTGAAGCCGTCGATGTTGCGCACGCCCACCTTGGACATCTTGCGGTAGCGGTCCTCCATCTCACGAACGGTCCACTTGAGCGCCACCACGGCCTTCTTGGGATCGGTGACGACCGGGGTCAGCAGATGCGGGATGCCGTCATAGATCGACAGTTCCAGCATCTTCGGGTCGATCATGATCAGCCGGCATTGCTCCGGCGTCATGCGGTAGAGAAGCGACAGGATCATCGTGTTGATGGCCACCGACTTGCCCGAACCGGTGGTGCCGGCCACCAGCAGGTGCGGCATCTTGGCGAGGTCGGCGATCACCGCCTCGCCGTTGATGGTCTTGCCGAGCGTCAGCGCCAGCTTGGCTTTCGAGCCCTCGAAGTCGCGGCTTGCCAGCAATTCCCGCAGATAGACCGTCTCGCGCTTGGCGTTCGGCAGTTCGATGCCGATGGCATTGCGCCCCGGCACGACGGCCACACGCGCCGCGATGGCGCTCATCGAGCGGGCAATGTCGTCGGCCAGGCCGATGACACGCGACGACTTGATGCCCGGCGCCGGTTCCAGTTCGTAAAGCGTGACGACAGGGCCCGGACGCACCTGGATGATCTCGCCCTTGACACCGAAATCGTCCAGCACGCCTTCAAGAAGGCGCGCATTCTGTTCCAGCGCCTCGTCCGACAGCGTCGGATCGCGCCCGGTGGTCCGGGCTTCCGAGAGGAAGTGCAGCGAGGGCAGTTCGAAACTGCCGTCGGAAATGAGCGAACCCTGCGCCTCCCGCATGACACGCGCGCCGGGCTTCGGGGCACCGGCGGGCTGCGCCACGCGGGCGCCGGAAGCCGGATCGATCGGCTCCATCAGCCGGTTGTCCGGTGACACGCCGCGCGGACGCGCCTGCTCCGGAGCAACAACCCTTCCGGCGGATCCGGAACCGGTGCGCGCTTCAGGCTGCACGATCCGGCCCGGTGCACCGCGCGAATCGTCCACCGGCGCAATGACGTCCTCGTCCCAGGGCGGGCCGAAATCATCCTCGTCGTCATCGAGTCCGGGATCGATCGGCGGTGCGGAGCTTGCCACGCGGCGTGGTGCCAGCGTGTCGAAGTCCGGTTCGATCCGCTGCATTCCGCCTGTGGCGGCGGAGGCGGGGCCATCCGGCACGGCGAGAATGGCGTCGTCGTCCTCGTCATCCTCGAGGTCGGGAAGCACCAGCTTGCGCCGGCCGCTTCCAACTGTTGCGGAAGCGCGGCGGCGCGTCAGGCGCCGCACATGGGCCTGCGCCGAAAGCCACCAATGCGTGACGAGGCCAAGCGCCTGGAAGCCGTCGTCTTCCTCGTCATCCTCGTCGAAATCCTGCCCCGCCTCACCGGCATTGTGATCCGCGGAAGCGAATTCCGCCGCGCGGCCCTTGACGCCGGAGGCATCCCAGAAGAACCAGGCCATGGCGGGAAGCAGGAGCACGCCCGTCAGGAACGCCATGGCACCCGCCGGATAACCGCCCGAAAGCACGCCGGGAATCCTGAGCAGCAGATCGCCTGCGACGCCGCCCAGCCCCATGGGAAGCGGCCATGTGGCGGGCGCGTCGAAAAGCGCGATGAAGCCGGCGGCGCAGACCGTGAACCCCGCCCAGGCCGCCGTCCGGCGCAGGCGATGACCCGGCGCGCGTGCCTGGAGCAGGAACAGGGCCCACAAGACCCCCGGCACGAGGGCGGCCACGCTGGCCAGCCCGAAAAACTGCATGGCAAGGTCGGAGAACACCGCGCCCGGATAGCCCATGGCATTGGTGACCAGATTGCCCGTCGCATGGCTCCAGGAAGGATCGGCCACGTTCCAGCTTGCAAGCGATGCCACCGCGAAACCGGCGAAAGCCAGCACGCCGGCGCCACCCAGCCGCTGCAACTGGCGGCGCGCAAAGCCTCTCAAGCCCTGGCGCGCCATGCCTGCCGTCATGGTTCCCGAACCGCCTGCACGCATCCGTTCCGATCCTCGTTCATGCGGGCCGGTCCTGTGCGGCCGGCCGGTCCTCTCGCAAGTTCCCGGCAGCGGCACCAGCAGCGCGCAATCCGGGTTTTCCGGGACCGAACCTAGCCGCCAGATGGTTAAGGCGGCATTAACCATGCGCGGATCGGACGCAGTCGGAGCAGGAAGTCGTGAACGCCGGAAAGAAGCGCCCATTTCCCGGGCAGAGCGGAGAACGCATGCTCGGGAAATGGGCTTTTCGCCTGCGCCGGGGGCGTTGGCCGCAGGCGGAACGGTCAGGCGTGATAGGCCGCCTCGCCATGCGAGGTAAGGTCCAGGCCCTGGCGTTCCTTGTCCGCCTCGACCCGCAGGCCGACCGCCATGTCGACGACCTTGTAGAGAATGAAGGAGATGACGCCGCACCACACGATGGTGATGGCGACCGCCTGGATCTGGATCAGCGTCTGGCCGGCGATGGAATAGTCCTCGCCGCCGGTGCCGCCGAGGCCGGGCGCGGTGAAGATGCCCGTGCCGACCGCGCCGATGATGCCGCCGATGCCGTGAACGCCGAACACGTCGAGGCTGTCGTCATAGCCGAACCTGTTCTTGACCACCGCGACGAAGAAGTAGCACCCTGCCGAGGCGAGCGCGCCGAGCACGATGGCACCGATCGGCCCGACCGTACCCGCCGCGGGCGTGACCGCGACAAGGCCGGCCACCAGGCCGGACGCGGCGCCCAGCATGGATGCCTTGCCGCGCAGCACGGCTTCCAGCCCCGCCCACGCAAGGATCGCCCCGGCCGTGGCGGTGAAGGTGTTGATCATGGCCAGCGCAGCGCCGCCATTGGCTTCAAGGTTGGAACCGGCATTGAAGCCGAACCAGCCGACCCACAGGATGGACGCTCCGACCATGGTCAGCGTCATGGAATGGGGTGCCATCATGTCCTTGCCGAGCCCGATGCGCTTGCCGACGAGGATCGAACCGATCAGCGCGGCGATGCCCGCATTGATGTGCACCACGGTGCCGCCGGCGAAATCGAGTGCGCCCATGTTGAAGATCAGGCCCGATGCATCCCACACCATGTGGGCGACGGGGAAATAGACGAAAGTGACCCAGAGCAGAGAGAACAGCAGCACTGCCGAGAACTTGATGCGCTCGGCGAACGCGCCCACGATCAGCGCCGGCGTGATGGCCGCGAAGGTCATCTGGAAGGCAATGAAGACATATTCGGGGATGACGACGCCGTCGGTGAAGGTGGACGCTGTCGATTCCGGCGTCACACCGGCCAGGAACAGCTTGCCGAAACCGCCCCAGAACGGGCTGGTGCTGCCGCCGAATGCGAAGGAATAGCCGTAGACCACCCAGACCACCATCACCAGCGCGGTGATCAGCGTGCACTGCATGAGAACCGACAGCATGTTCTTGGCCCGCACCAGGCCGCCATAGAAGAGTGCAAGGCCGGGCAGGATCATGAACAGGACGAGCAGCGTGGAGACCATCATCCACGCCGTGTCGCCCTTGTCCATGATCGGCTGGGCCGCTTCCTGGGCCGCCGCGGGCAGCAGGCCGGCTGCAAGCAGAAGGGCGGCGAAAGGTGCCGCCCGCAGAAATCGCATAGCCATCATGTGAACTCCGAGAAGAGGTGTCGCAACCGGCGAACCGGATCGATGACCACCTCTCAAGGATCGTGCCAGTTTTTGCGGCACAGGCAATTCCTTGAATTTGCTTGGAGAATTGATGAATGCGGAAAATATGCGGATCCAGCGCCAGCTTCTTGTGATTAAATCTTCAGCAGATTCTGCATTATTGCCCAATCGACAGGCAAAAAAGAACCCGGCCGGAGCCGGGTCAAGGGAGTGGCGTCACAAGAGCGACGCCACGACGGGATGGGGACGGCCGTCAGAAGCGGGTGCCCGCGGCCGTGAACTCCGGATAGGCTTCCACGCCCACTTCCGCCTTGTCCAGGCCGATGGCCTCTTCCTCGGCCGAAACCCGGATGCCCATGACAGCCTTGAGGATCAGCCAGATGACGGCGCTGACGACGACCGTCAAGACGCCATAGGCCAGGATGCCGATGATCTGCACGCCGTAGGAGGCATCGGCATTTGACAGCGGCACGATGAACGTACCCCAGATGCCGGCCAGCAGGTGCACCGGAATGGCGCCGACCACGTCGTCGATCTTGAGCTTGTCGATGGCCGGCACCGCGAAGACCACGATGATGCCGCCGACGGCGCCGATGACGATGGACAGGAAGGGCGACGGGTTGAGCGGCTCGGCGGTGATCGACACGAGGCCGGCCAGCGCGCCGTTGAGCACCATGGTCACGTCGACCTTGCCGTAGATCAGCGGCATCAGGATCATGACGGCAACCACGCCGCCGGCTGCCGCCAGGTTGGTGTTGGCGAAGATGCGCGACACGTCGGAGACGTCATTGATCGTGCCCATGGCAAGCTGCGAGGCGCCGTTGAAGCCGAACCAGCCGAGCCACAGGATGAAGGTTCCGAGCGTGGCCAGCGGGATCGACGAACCCGGCATCGGCTGGACCTTGCCGTCGACATACTTGCCCTTGCGCGCGCCGAGGATCAGCGCGCCGGTCAGCGCGCACCAGCCGCCGACCGAGTGGACCAGCGTCGAACCCGCGAAATCCTGGAAGCCCATGGCGTCGAGCCAGCCCGCGCCCCACTTCCAAGAACCGGCGATGGGATAGATGAAGCCGGTCAGGATGACGGTGAAGATCATGAACGGGAGCAGCTTGATGCGTTCGGCCAGCGTGCCCGAGACGATCGAGGCCGCAGTCGCCACGAAGACCATCTGGAAGAACCAGTCCGATGCCGTCGAGTAGCCCGTGTCGAGCGCGTTGCCGCCCACCGGATCGAAGGAATACGGTCCGAACGAGCCGAAATAGCCGCCGTCGACGCCCGTGTACATCAGGTTGTAGCCGACGATCCAGTACATGATGCCGGCGACCGAATAGAGGCCGATATTCTTCAGGCATTGCATGGAAACGTTCTTGGAACGCACCAGCCCGGCTTCGAGCATGGCGAAACCGGCCGCCATCCACATGACGAGGAAGCCGCCGACCAGGAACAGCAGCGTGTTGAAGATGTAGGCGGTTTCCGGACTGACGGCCGGCGCGGCATCCTGGGCCAGGGCCACGCCCGCCATGCCGGCGAGCATCACGCCCGACAGGGCCGCGGTGGAAAGGGTCTTAAAGGTCATCAAAACTACTCCTGTCCCTTACAATGCTTCCGCGTCGGACTCGCCCGTGCGGATGCGCACGGCCTGTTCGATCGCGTAGACGAAGATCTTGCCGTCGCCGATCTGGCCGGTCTTGGCGGCACCCGAGATCGCCTCGATGGCCTTGTCGACCATGTCGGTGGCAACGGCGACCTCGATCTTGAGTTTGGGCAGGAAGCTGACGGCGTATTCCGCGCCGCGATAGATTTCCGTGTGCCCCTTCTGACGTCCGTAGCCTTTGACTTCGGTGACGGTCAGGCCCTGGATCCCGACCGAGGTGAGCGCTTCGCGCACCTCGTCGAGCTTGAACGGCTTGATGATTGCCATCACGATTTTCATAAGGTTTCACCCTCGCTTGAATGCGGTCGCCCGCGTTTCGAAAACCGCGGCTTGAAATGCCTGCGATTGCCGAAACCAATTCAAACGCCGTGCCAGTTCGCCGGGTACGGGTTCAGGCCTTTGAAAACAAAAGGGAAAATAGATGATGCTGCGACGCAATGCGTCTTTTCGCATTCGCTAAATGATTAAATAATATGCAATAAAGGATATTTGCCTAATTTTTAGGCTTTGTTCTTTGGCGTATCAACCCCTCCTGCGCCATGGATGCGATCAGCGAACCGTCGCGCCCGTAGAGGAACCCACGGGTAAACCCGCGCGAGCCCTGCGTGGAGGGGCTGTCCTGGGTATAGAGCATCCAGTCGTCGAATTTTGCCGGCCGGTGAAACCACATCGAATGATCGAGGCTCGCCACCTGCAGGTCGCGGTCGAAGACCGCCCGGCCGTGCACGAAGAGCGAGGTGTCCAGCAGCGTCATGTCCGACAGGTAGGCCAGCACGGCGGCCTGCAGCGCCGGTTCGTCCGGAACCGGGCCGGTGGTGCGGATCCAGGTATTCTGACGGGGCGGCAGCTTCTCGCGGCTGGTATAATGCGCCACTTCCACCGGTTTCATCTCGATGGGCCGTGGCCGTTCGAAATAGTTGCGGATGTTTTGCGGCAACTGGTCGATGAAGCGCTCGATAAGCTGTTTCTCCGACAGCAGGTTTTCCGGCGGGGGAACGTCCAGCGGAATGTCGAACTGGTGTTCGAGCCCGTCTTCCGCGCGCTGGAACGAGGCGATCAGGGTGAAAATGGCGTGGCCGTGCTGGATGGCGTTGACCCGGCGGGTCAGGAAGGAAGAGCCGTCGCGGATGCGGTCCACCTGGTAGATGATGGGAACAGACGGATCGCCGGGCAGCATGAAATAGCAATGCAGGGAATGGACGTGGAAGCGGTCCGTCACCGTTCGCTGCGCGGCGACCAGCGACTGGCCGATCACCTGGCCGCCGAAGACGCGCTGCCAGCCGACCTGCGGGCTGCGGCCGCGAAACAGGTTGTGTTCGAGATATTCGAGATCGAGGATCTCGAACAGCATGTCCATGGCGCTGACCATCGGTGCTCCGTCACGATGTGTTCGACATGACGGTTCGACCAGCAAGCGCACGGCGCGTCAAGCCCGTTGACGCATACGGAAGGTTCAGGAGCGCGGCAGGGGCCGCGCCAGTTCTGCCTCGATGGCCAGCGTGACACGCGGATCCCCGGGACGGACACGGCTCGCAAAGCCGGCAGACGGTATGCCGTCGCGGCCGACCAGCACCTTGTGGAAGTTCCAGCCGGGCACGCCGTTGCGGCCCAGCGCCCTCTCGAACGCCTTGTAGAGTGGATGGGCGTTGGCGCCGCGCACCACCGTCTTGCCCGCCATGGGAAAGGTGACATCATAGGTCTGTGTGCAGAATTCCTTGATGTCGCTGGCCGTGCCAGGTTCCTGCCGGCCGAAATCGTTCGACGGCACGCCGATCACCACCAGTCCGCGCGGCGCGTAGCGCCGCCAGAGCGCCTCCAGCCCCTCATACTGCGGCGTGAACGCGCATTTCGACGCGGTATTGACGACGAGCAGCACCTTGCCCGAAAACCGTGACAGCGCCAGCGGATTGCCATCGAGGCCGTCGAGCGTGAAACCCGATATGACCGGACCGGCCTGCGCCGCGGCGCGAGCAGGCGCAAGGAGGGCGGCGGCGGCAAGCGACATGAACGCGCGGCGGTGCATCATGGCATTTTCTCCTTCGATGCCTTATCTACGGAAACTGGACCATAACGGATGACAGGCTTGAACGATGGCCGGGACTGAAAACGAATTCGACATTCTCATCGCGGGAGCGGGCTATGTGGGCGTGGCCGCAGCCGTGTCCATCGCCGGATCGGCACCGGACCTGAGGATCGGGGTCGTCGACGCAGCACCGGAAGGGGTCTGGAAAAAGGATACGCGCTGCTCCGCCATCGCTGCCGCGGCCGTTCGCATGCTGGACCGCCTTGGTGTCTGGCAGGCCATGATCGATGAAGCCCAGCCGATCACCGAAATGGTGGTGACCGATTCGCGCACCGCCGATCCGGTCCGGCCGGTGTTCCTGACATTCGACGGCGATGTCGCGCCCGGCGAACCCTTCGCCTGGATGGTGCCCAACAAGGTGATGAACGGCGCCTTGCGCGACAAGGCCGCTGAACTGGGCGTCACCATCCTGCAGTCCACGCCGATCGAGGGCTTCGACACGCTGCCCGGCCATGTCGAAATCCGCGCCGCCGGCGGCCGCGTCTTCACCGCGCGCCTGCTGGTCGCTGCCGACGGCGTCCGCTCGCGCCTGCGCGATCAGGCTGGCATCCGTACCGTCTCCTGGGATTATGGCCAGTCCGGCATCGTCTGCACCGTGGCGCACGAACGCCCGCATGAAGGCCGCGCCGAGGAGCATTTCCTGCCTGCCGGTCCCTTCGCGACACTGCCGCTGAAAGGCAACCGCTCCTCCATCGTCTGGACCGAGCGCACGGCCGATGCCGAGCGTCTCGTCAACGAGGATCCCTTCGTCTTCGAGGTCGAACTGGAAACCCGTTTCGGCCACAAGCTCGGCCATATCCAGCTGGAGGACACGCCCCGCGCCTGGCCGCTCGGCCTGACCCTGGCGCGCGACTTCGTTGCTCCGCGTTTCGCCCTTGCCGGCGATGCCGCGCACGGCATTCATCCCATTGCCGGGCAGGGTCTCAATCTCGGTTATCGCGATGTCGCCGCGCTGGCGGAAGTCGTCGTGGAGGCCTCGCGCCTCGGCCAGGACATCGGCGCCCTCGATGTACTCGAACGCTACCAGCAGTGGCGACGTTTCGAGACCGTCCAGATGGGCATCACGACCGACGTGCTGAACCGCATGTTTTCCAACGATTTCGGTCCGCTGCGCGCGCTGCGCGATTTCGGCCTCGGCGTGGTCGACCGCATGCCGGCACTGAAGACATATTTCATCCGTCAGGCGGCCGGTCTCACCGGCGCCACGCCGCGCCTGCTGAAGGGCGAAGCGCTCTGACATCACCGTGAAAGGACCGGACATGGATCGCGAACTCGATTTCGACGAGGTGGCGAAGCTTGCCGCCAGTTCCGCGGAGGCCTTGGCCGGCTATCCGGCGGACCTGGCCGGAATGATTGGCGAGATGGTGCTCTGGCTGGAGCGCCATCGCCTTCCCGGTCTCGCGCTTCTGGCCGGCTGGCTGGAAAACGCGCCCCTCTTCAATGCCGACGCAGCCGGCCCGCAGATCGACGCCGACGGCATGGTCGGCTTTCCCGATCCCTTCATCGGCGGCATGTTCATCGTCGACCGGTTCGACGAATGGACCCTGCCCGGCCTGATGGAAGGCCCCGAGCATGGGGCGGCCCTGATGACACCCTTTCTTGCCATGGGGGCGCACAAGCGCTCGATGCCGCTGGAAATCGTCTTCTTCGGCGACGAATCGACACAGGGCGAGGCGGGCCGCCTCACCTACCGGGACGGCAAGTCGGTTTTCGAGGGCAAGGCCGCCCTTCTGGCCGGCGCACGCCGCATCGGCATGTCGAAGCCGGATTTCCTTGCCCGCCAGCCGCAGGCCCCGCTCGAAGCGGTCGTCACGGTCGACGAGGCCGTCCTCGCACGCCTCACCCCGCGCCGCTCAAGCTGACCGTTTCCGCTGCAACGCAACAGGAAATGCTGCGTCGCCGAGACAAACCGCGCGATGAAACGATCATGCCCGCAACACGCTGCCGGCATTCGGTTCGCTGCGCGGAAACCCCTGAAATGGCAACCAAAATACGCGCATGGGCGTTATCCTTGAGGCAATGAAATCCTTGAGGGAGGAAACGCAATGCTGCATGTGGAACAACCCGCCCGCACGGCCCCGGCCGGCGCCGGAACCCTTCAATTGACCGACATCACCGCCGATGCCGCCCGGCTGCCGGGCTTCGACGGCCATGAACAGGTCTGGCTCGGTCGTGACCGCGACCGCGGTCTCACCGCCATCGTTGCGATTCACGACACGACGCTCGGGCCGGCGCTGGGAGGAACGCGCGTCTGGGCCCACGAAACGCTCGATGCCGCGATCACCGATGCCCTGCGCCTGTCGCGTGGCATGACCTGCAAGTCGGCAATCGCCAATGTACCCTTCGGCGGCGGCAAGGCGGTCATCAAGGCCGATGCGCGCACGCAGAAGACGCCGCAATTGCTGGACGCCTATGCCGAAATGCTCGCCGCCCTGGAGGACCGCTTCTTCACCGGCGAGGATGTCGGCCTGACCGTCGCGGATGCCGACTACCTGCGCGAACGCACGCCGAACGTGACCGGCACCACCCTTGGCGGGTCCGGCAATCCGTCTCCCGTGACGGCGCTCGGCGTCTTCCTCGGCCTCAAGGCCGCGGTTCGCCACCGCTACGGCGCCGACGTGACCGGCGAACTGACGGTCGCCGTGCAAGGTCTTGGCTCGGTGGGCTGGTCGCTCTGCGAGATGCTGCACGAGACCGGCGCCCGGCTGGTCGTCACCGACATTGACGCGGCGCGTTGCCGTCAGGCGGAGCAGGCATTCGGCGCGATCGTGACGCCCGCCGGCGCTATCCTGGAAGCCGATGCGGATATCTTTGCGCCTTGCGCACTGGGCGGCGTGCTCACCCCGGATACCATCGACAGCCTGAAGGCCGGCATCGTGGCCGGTTCGGCGAACAACCAGCTTGCCGACGAGGCCGATGCCGCGCGGCTGAAGGCGCGGGGCATTCTCTATGCGCCGGATTACGTCATCAATGCGGGCGGCCTCATCAATGTTGCCGCGGAACTCGCGCCTGGTGGTTACGACCGCGCGGACGCACTGGCCCGCGTGGACCATATTCCGGATGTGCTGACGCGGATTTTCCGCCGTAGCGAGGAGACCGGCGAACCCGCCAACACGATTGCCGAAAGAATGGCGGCAGAGCGACTGGGACGTCAACGCCTCTGACTGCATGGATGGCCGGCAAGGTCCCGGCCATCCTCCGCCGCGCGTTTCTCCAGGCGGGCCCTATTTCATGCGCACGCCGCGATAGGCCTCGTCTCCCCAGAGTTCGCGCACCGAATCGGTGCGCCGGCTGCCTTCGCGATAGCGCTTGTAGGCGCTGGCCCGCGTGACGTAGCCGAACCGGCTCAAGGTACGTTTCTCGCTCTTGTAGTAATCCTGGTGATACTCTTCCGCGGGCCAGAAGCGGACCGGGCCCTCCACAGGCGTCACGATCTTCCTGCCAAGGCTTTTTTCCGCCTCCGCCACGGCCTCGCGCGCGGCCTTCGCCTGCGCCTCGTTCAGCGCGTGGATGGCGGTGGTATAGGAATGACCCCGGTCATAGAACTGCCCGCCGGCATCGGTCACGTCAATGGTGCGCAGGAACGTCGCCACCAGTTCCCTGTAGGAAATGACATCGGGATCGAACTCGATCCTGACCACCTCGCGGTGGCCGCCGCGCTCGTGGTTTTCATAGGTCGGGTTCTTCGTCTTGCCGCCGGCATAGCCTGACACGGTTTCGGTGACGCCGGGCACCTTGTCCATGTCGGCCTCGACGCACCAGAAGCAGCCGCCGGCGAAAAGCGCGGTTTCGGCACGCGCCATGCCGGTCATCATGACAAGCGCCGCACCGGCGGCGCAGACCAGGGTCCTGAAGCGGGTCATGAGCTTTTCCTCCATGTTCGGGCGGAAACTGGAACAGGCCCCGGACGCATTCAAGTCACAGCTTGACAAATCGGCGTGAACGGCGCGCCGGCGGCGAACCGCCCGCCTGCAACCTTTCGCCATGACCGCCGTTGACGGTTGCGTGCCCGGACAAGGGCGCGAGATATCAAACGGGGAGAGAACCATGGAACGTCACGCGACCGCAGTCTGGAAAGGCGCCCTCGCCAATGGAAAGGGCACGATCGACACCCAATCCGGTGCGTTTTCTTCCGTGCCCTACTCGTTCCGCACCCGCTTCGAGGATGAGGAGGGCCGCAGCGGAACCAATCCGGAGGAACTGCTCGCCGCGGCCCACTCGGCCTGTTTCGTCATGCAGCTTTCCCATCTCCTGGCCGAGAACGGCACGCCCGCCGAGAGGCTGGAAGCGACCGCTGTCGTCAGCCTCGCGCGCGAGGATGGCGGCTTTTCCGTCCGCTCAAGCGCCCTGGAACTGGAAGCCCGGGTGCCCGGCATTGCGCAGGCGGACTTCCAGGAACTTGCCGGCAAGGCGAAGAACGGCTGCCCGGTTTCGCGCGCGCTTGGCGCCATCACCGTGACGCTGGACGCCAGGCTCGTCTGAGGTCAGTCGCCGAGCGAATCGAAGACGGAAAGGGCTTCAGCACCATAGATCATCGAAGGTCCGCCGCCCATGTAGACCGCGACGGCGATGGTCTCGACGATTTCCTCGCGGGTGGCGCCGTACTTCTTCGCCGCCTTGGCGTGGAAGGCCAGGCAACCGTCGCATCGCGCGGTGATTCCGATTCCGAGCGCGATCAGTTCCTTGGTCTTGGAGTCGAGCGCCCCCGGCGTGATGGCCGCCTTGGCAAGGTCACCGAAACCCTTGGCCGCATCCGGCATTTCCTTGCGCAGCGCAGCCATGCGCGCATTGGTCTGGTCGATGAAGGCGCCCCAATCGGTTGTGGCCATGAATGGTGATCCCCTGCGGAAGAGTTGCTGTTGCCGCGGGTCTTGCCATGACCGGCCTTTCACGGCCTTGACGGGAATCAATTAGGCACGGGTCCGTTTACGCCCCTGCGGCCTCCAGCCGGGCCTTCAGCGCCGCCACCTCTTCCTCAAGCTGGCGCACCCGCTCTTCCAGTTCCGATATGGCGGTCGACGCCGCAGGGCGTGGCGCGGGCCTTGCGGGCAGGTCGGATATGTCGATGTCGCCGGCCAGCAGATGCGCGAAGCGGTCTTCGCGCTGCCCCGGCGCCCGGCCGATCTCCTTGACCAGCGGCGGGCGCTGGCCGATCAGCATGTCCAGTTCCTCGCGCACGGCCTCCGCCGAAGCGAAATGCGCCATGCGCTCTGTGCGTGTCAGCAACTCGTTGAGCGTCTGCGGCCCGCGCAGCAGAAGCAGCGCGAGGAGAGCCGATTGCGGCGCCGTGAGCCGGAACGTCCTGGCCGCGAGATGTTCGAAACGCTCGGCCCGGGATCCGAAGACCCGCCGCGCCAGACCCTTGTCCTCAAGCGACTTGAGCGCCCGGTTGATCTCGACAGGCTCCATGGCCATGACCGGCTCGCGCGAACTCTTCTGGTTGGCGGCCGACTGGAGCGCGTTCAGCGTGAGCGGATAGACATCCGGCGTCAGCAACTGCTTCTCCATGAGGCAGCCAAGAACGCGGACTTCGAACGGATTGAGATGGGGCAGATCGGAATCACTCATGACAGGAACCAGTTATCCGGGTTGACGGCCGCGCGGCAAGACCACGGGCGGGAAAAATCCGGCACGGACCTTTCGCTGGCTGGCGAACGGCCCGGCCCTGCTGACCACGCCTCGATCCCCCTTTCCTTGACGCCGGTTTTCTGCTGACACTGGCCCAGTGCGCCCGGCCCGCCGGCCGGCGCCTCGAACGCACGGAGCGGCAAGAATGAAGACCTGTGACATCGTGATCGCGGGAGGAGCCATCATGGGCTCTTCCATTGCCTGGTTTCTGCGCGAACACGGCTTCAGCGGTTCCATCGCAGTTGTGGAGCGCGATCCGGGCTTTGCCCGCGCGGCCACGACGCTCTCCTGCGCCTCCATCCGGCAGCAATTCTCCATCGCCGAGAATATCGCCCTGTCGCGCTTCACGCTGGATTTCTTCCGCGATCTCGCGGACCATTTCGGCAGCGACGCCGACATCGCCTTCCGGGAAAAGGGATATCTCATCCTGGCCAGCGAGCAGGGCCTGCCCGTGCTCCAAGCCAATCATGCGGTGCAGAAACAGGCCGGCGCCGATGTCGTCCTGGAAGACGGCGCCGCACTCGCCAGGCGTTTCTCGTGGTTCAACCCGGAGGGCATCGCCGCCGGCACCTATGGCGTCTCCGGGGAAGGCTGGTTCGATGCCCATCACCTGCTGGCCCTGTTCCGCCGGGCGCTGAAGTCCCGCGACATGGAACTCGTGACCGGAACGGTTGCCGGTCTGGAGGTCTCCTCGGGCCTGGTGCGCGCCGTCCTGCTGGACGACGGCCAGCGGCTGGGCTGCGGCACCTTCATCAATGCGGCCGGCCCGCAGGCCGGCGCCGTCGCCGCCTTGGCCGGTCTTGACCTGCCGGTGGAGCCGCGCAAGCGGTCCGTCTTCGTCTTCGAATGCCGCGAACGCCTCGACGACATGCCGTTGATGGTGGACCCGTCCGGCGTCTATGTGCGCCCGGAAGGGTCTGTCTACATCACCGGTGGCGCGGAGGACGCGGCAACGGACCGGCGCGCCGGTGAAGACGATTTCGAGCCGGACTGGGACCTGTTCGAATCCGTCATCTGGCCGGTGCTCGCGACCCGCGTGCCCGCCTTCGAGGCCATCAAGCCGGGCCGGGCCTGGGCCGGGCATTACGATTACAACACGCTCGACCAGAACGCGGTGATCGGCCCGCATGCGGACCTGTCCAATTTCTGGTTCTGCAACGGTTTCTCGGGTCATGGCCTGCAACAGGCTCCGGCCGCCGGGAATGCCATCGCGGAACGCATCGTCCATGGCGCCTATCGCACCATCGACCTGTCGCGCTTTTCCCATGAGCGGATTGCCGCCGGACGCCCGATGCGCGAACTCAACGTGATCTGACGTGACCGGCCGGCGGGGTGCATCGAGGTGAACCGACGGCCATGACACGCAGCCCCTTTGAAATTTGCCGCGCCTTTGCTAAAGCCCGTGCCAGACAGTTCTCAGGGAAATGGCCATGGACAAGTTCACCAAGCTCACAGGCGTTGCCGCACCGATGCCGATCGTCAACATCGACACGGACATGATCATTCCGAAGGATTACCTGAAGACGATCAAGCGGACAGGGCTGGGAACCGGCCTTTTCTCAGAGATGCGCTACAACGAGGACGGCACCGAGAACCCCGATTTCGTGCTCAACAAGCCGGCCTATCGCAATGCGCAGATCCTTGTCGCCGGCGACAATTTCGGCTGCGGTTCCTCGCGCGAACATGCGCCCTGGGCGCTGCTCGATTTCGGCATCCGCTGCGTGATCTCCACCTCGTTTGCCGACATCTTCTACAACAACTGCTTCAAGAACGGCATCCTGCCGATCCGGGTCAGCCAGGAAGAACTCGACAAGCTGATGGACGATGCCGAGCGCGGTGCCAATGCCACGCTGACCGTCGATCTGGAAGCCATGGAGATCCGTGGCCCCGACGGCGGTGTCATCACGTTCGAACTGGACGAATTCAAGCGCCACTGCTTGCTCAATGGCCTTGACGATATCGGGCTCACGCTGGAAAAGGCGTCATCCATCGAAACCTTCGAGAAGAAGGCCGCCGAGACGCGTCCCTGGGCCTGACAGCCTAGGGTTCAGCGCCAATGAAGCCATTCCTCCCCCGGCGCTTCGAGGGACTCGTCTTCGGTCTGCTTCTGACCGGGATGATGTCGTGCCTTGTCTCCGGCCTGTCTGTTTTCCTGGCGCGTGGCGCCGCGCCGGGCTTCGCCGGGCTCTGGTTGGCCGCATGGCTGCCGTCCTGGGCGCTGGCCTTTCCCGTTGTCCTGTTCGTCAATCCGCTGGTCCGCCGGATCGTGGGAACCATCGTGAAGCCGCAGTGAATCTCGACAGAAAGAAAGCCCGCCCATGCGCAAGCTGATTTCCACCGGATCGCCCTTCGAGAAGCAGGCCGGCTACAGCCGGGCGGTTGTCGATGGCGGTTTCTGTTTCGTTTCCGGCACGACCGGTTACGACTATGCCACCATGACCATGCCGGACAGCGTGGAAGTTCAGGCGCGCAATGCCTTCGCCACCATTGCCGCGGCGCTGGCCGATGCCGGGTTTTCACTCGCCGACGTGGTGAGCGCCGTCTATTATGTCACCGACGCCGCGTATGCGGATGCCGTCTTCAAGGTGACGGGCGAGCACTTCGGCGACATCCGCCCAGCCGCGACCATGGTCGTTGCCGGCCTGATCCGCCCCGAAATGAAGGTCGAGATCGAGGTGACGGCCCGCAAGCGAAGCTGAGGAGGTCGCGATGACCCGGGACCCGGACGCCAATCCCCATTTCTGTCCGGGCTGCGGCGCGCGCCAGCGCTTCTTTCCGCGCTATCCCTGGCATTTCTGCCAGGCCTGCCTCGACCGGGCCACCGATGCGGAAGGCCGGTCACTGGTCTTCGGCAACGCCAGCCTCTCCGGCGGACTCACCTGGGCCTACAGGAACGAGCCGGACAGGACTGACAGCAACGCACTGGAGGTGGTCTGCCTCATTGCCGGCCGCCCGGTTCTGGTGCACGAGGCGCGCTTCGGCGGTGTTGTCGCGGAACCGCTGCAGGATGCTCCGGCGGCGCACCGGCATGAAAGGACGGTTGATCTGAGCCGGCATCACCGGCTGGAAGCGGCGCGCGCACGCCTCGTCAGCCGCCGATCGTGAGCGTCCGGCGCGCGCTGCGGATGACCTCGCCCCCGCGCAGCAATTCGATCAGCAGGCCATGCTCGCCCGCTGCGGGCGCGCCCCGCTTGCCGGCGAAGACCGAATAGGTGGCCTTGGAGCGGTCCATGGGCTTGGACGTGACGTCGGCGATGACGCCTCCGGCCGGGCCGTTGAGGCGAAGGCGGATGCGGTCGCCCTTGCGCAGGTTGGCGAACCATGCCCAGCCGGTCAGGGCGCCGGCGCGGACGTCCGGCAGCCTTGGTGCACCGGTCTCGCCCAGGGTATCATGATCCACCGCGCCGGATGCAAAACCGGCATCCAGCAGGGTGCCGTCGCCATCGCCGAGCCGTCCGGCGAAATCGCCGTCGAACAGGGAGCGGACCTCGCCAAGCCCGCCATCGCAACCCGCATCCAGCGGTCGTCCGGTCAGAAGGTCGACCGGCTTGCCGTCGATCCGCAATTCGGCATGCACATGGGGAAACTGCGCCATTCCCGAAGCGCCGATCTGGCCGATCGGCTGTCCCCGGGCCACCGTGTCCCCGTTGCGGACCCGGACCGATCCACGGCGCAAGTGGCAATACTGCGTGACCGCGCCGTCACCGTGATCGATGAGCACGCCATTGCCGCATTCGCGGTCGGCGATGGCCTTGCGGTCGTCCTCGGTCCGCACGAGGCGGTCGTCCTCCCCGTCGCGGATGCCGCGCACGATGCCATCGCGCATGGCAAGGACGGGCACGCCTCCTGCCACGTCGGCCATCGAGCGTACCCGGACGTCGATTCCCGTATGCCCGTCATAGGTCGCCGGCCCGCAATAGGGGTCCGCAGCACCGGGACCGGGCTCCATGTCCGGCATCTGCTGAAGAAAACAGGTCCTGCCGAGGTCGCAATCGACAGGCGGTCCGTAATCGCCGGCCCAGGCGGGCGCAACGGGCAGGCCGGCGGCCAGTACTAGGCCGAGGATACGCAGTTGGGCTGCGGACATGCCTGGACTCCCTGGTTCTGGATGCGTCGCCCGGACAGTATTGCATGAATGAAGGCGTGAATGCGACTTGCCTTGTGAAGGCCGGAGGGATAGCAAGACCCGGAATTTGACCATTTTCGGAGGTTTTCACGCCCATGGCATCGCGCAAGCTCCTTCTTCTTACCGGCGACGGTATCGGCCCCGAGGCCATGGCCGAGGTTCGCAAGCTCATCACCTACATGAACGACGAACTCGGTGCGGGCTTCGAGACCGAGGAAGGCCTTGTCGGCGGCTCGGCCTATGACGCCTGCGGCCAGGCGATCTCCGAAGAGGACATGGCGAAGGCCATGGCCGCCGACGCGGTTCTGTTCGGCGCGGTGGGCGGACCGAAGTGGGACGGCGTTCCCTATGAAGTGCGCCCGGAGGCCGGGTTGCTGCGCCTGCGCAAGGACATGGAACTCTTCGCCAACCTGCGGCCGGCGATCTGCTATCCGGCGCTGGCGGCGTCCTCCTCGCTCAAGCCGGAGGTGGTCGAGGGTCTCGACATCCTGATCGTGCGCGAACTGACCGGCGGCGTCTATTTCGGCGAGCCCAAGGAGATCATCGATCTCGGCAACGGCCAGAAGCGCGGCATCGACACGCAGGTCTACGATACCTACGAGATCGAGCGCATTTCCGGCGTGGCCTTCGAGCTTGCGCGCACGCGCTCCAACAAGGTCTGCTCGATGGAAAAGCACAACGTGATGAAGTCCGGCGTGCTGTGGAAGGAAGTGGTCGCCCAGACGCACAAGGCGAAATACTCCGACGTCGAGCTGACCCACATGCTGGCCGATGCCGGCGGCATGCAGCTTGTCCGCTGGCCCAAGCAGTTCGACGTCATCGTCACCGACAACCTGTTCGGCGACATGCTGTCGGACGTGGCGGCCATGCTGACCGGTTCGCTGGGCATGCTCCCCTCCGCCTCGCTCGGCGCGCCCGACCCGAAGACCGGCAGCCGCAAGGCGCTCTACGAGCCGGTCCACGGTTCCGCGCCCGACATCGCCGGCAAGGGCATTGCCAACCCGATCGCCATGATCGCATCCTTCGCCATGTGCCTGCGCTATTCGTTCAACATGATCGACCATGCCGACCGGCTGGAGAAGGCCATTGCAGACGTGCTTGACCAGGGTCTGCGCACCGGCGACATCATGTCGGAGGGCTGCACGCAGATCTCCACCGCTGAAATGGGCGACGCCATCCTGGCGCAGTTCAGGGCGCTGGCCGCCTGATACTGCCCTTCCGTTGGACACCGGCCCGGCGGGAGATTCCCGCCGGGTTCTCTTTCGTGCTGCTTCCAAAGCCGCAATTGACTCTTCAGCCAAACATCGTAAAAGCGCTCCATCAGAAAACGGGAACGGAACCGATGCGCGGATTCCTCATTGCATTCATGACCAGCGGGACGGTGGCGGCACCGGGCGGGTTCATGCGTGCCGCCCGTTTCACCAAGACCACGGCCAAAAAAACGACCGTCACCACGGTCTGATCCTTCTTGGCCTGATCCCCTGATGCTTCCCGGGACAGACCGGGAAGGCGAAAGGCCCGAGCGACAAGTGCCGGGCCGGACGCGAAAAGGGAAGCGACACCGATCCAAGGACGGACACGAACATGGGTTTCAAGATTGCAGTCGTCGGCGCCACGGGCAATGTGGGCCGTGAAATGCTCAACATCCTGGAAGAACGCGGCTTTCCCGCCGACGAGGTGGTGCCGCTGGCATCGCGCCGTTCGGTCGGCCAGGAAGTCTCCTACGGCGACAGGACGCTGAAGGTGAAGGCGCTCGACTCCTACGACTTCTCGGATACCGACATCTGCCTCATGTCGGCCGGCGGCTCGATCTCCAAGGAATGGTCGCCGAAGATCGGCGCGCAGGGCTGCGTCGTCATCGACAATTCCTCGGCCTGGCGCTACGACGCCGATGTGCCGCTGATCGTGCCGGAGGTAAACCCGGACGCGGTGGAAAGCTTCCGCAAGAAGAACATCATCGCGAACCCCAATTGCTCGACCGCCCAGCTTGTCGTGGCACTGAAGCCGCTGCATGACGCCGCGACCATCAAGCGCGTGGTCGTGTCCACCTACCAGTCGGTGTCCGGCGCCGGCAAGGAAGGCATGGACGAACTGTTCAACCAGACGCGCGCGGTCTTCGTCTCCGACCCGGTGGAAGCCAGGAAGTTCACCAAGCGCATCGCCTTCAACGTCATTCCCCATATCGATCTCTTCATGGAAGACGGCTACACCAAGGAGGAATGGAAGGTGCTGGCCGAGACCAAGAAGATGCTGGACCCGAAGATCAAGGTCACCTGCACGGCGGTGCGCGTTCCGGTCTTCATCGGCCACTCCGAAAGCGTCAACCTGGAATTCGAGAAGCCGATCACGGCGGATGAGGCGCGCGACATCCTGCGCGAGGCGCCCGGCTGCCAGGTGATCGACAAGCACGAGGACGGCGGCTACATCACCCCGCACGAATCGGCCGGCGAGGACGCCACCTATATCTCGCGCATCCGCGAGGACGCGACGGTGGAAAACGGCCTTGCCATGTGGGTGGTTTCCGACAACCTGCGCAAGGGTGCGGCGCTCAACACGGTGCAGATCGCCGAACTGCTCGTCGCCCGCGGCCTCATCCAGCCGAAGAAGCAGGCGGCCTGAGACGCACCGCTTTCGTATCGAAGACAAAAGGCCCGGACGTTGCCGTCCGGGCCTTTTGCGTTTCCGCGTTCAACGTCTTGCATTGAGGCAGGAAGGAAATCCCGTTAAGGTTGTTGTCGCTGTATCGTGACCGGGGAGCCAACGGGCATGGAGTCCACTTCTTTCAAATACATGATGCTGTTTCCGGCAGCGCTGTTTGCCGGAATGGGCGTTGTCATGGGGCTCGGTCTCGTCGGTCCCAATCCGTGGTTCGGTTACCGCACTGGGCGGACGTTGGGCAATGAAGCCCTTTGGTATTCGGTGAATGCCAATGCGGGCTGGGCGTTGTTTGCTGGCGGTATATTGTCCGCGGTCGTGATCCGGATCATCTTTACGCTGAACCTCGATGTCAGTGCCAAGAGCCTGCTTTCGCTTCTCCCGGTCATTGCTGCGGCGGGCCTTACGATTCTCGTCGGCGTTGCAAGCGGCGCCTGATCGGGGCCGGAAGCCGGGCACGAGGCCTCCCGCCGTCATCCCCGGGCTTGTCCGGGGGATCCGCGACTTGGAAGAGGCAGGGATCAACGCAAGGTCCGGAACGTCCGTTCACGGGAACGCCACCGGGGCTGAAGCCAATGGCCGGTGCAGGGTCAGATGGCGTCTGGAGGCAGATCCTCGCCACGAGGGCGAGGATGACGCGCGAAGAAGGCGGACATGACGGACAGGCCGCGCGCTTTGCCGCAGCGAAGGCGCGTCGGCCAGTTGTCCTTGCCGGTCTTACATCTCGCGTTCCGGATGAACGGCCAGTCCCCGGCCCTTCAGCATCGCGTCGACCGAGGGCATCTTGCCCCGGAATGCCTTGTAGAGCGTCTCCGGATCGGCCGATCCGCCCGCCGCGTAGATATGCGTCTTCAGCTTTTCGGCCAGTTCCGGGTTGAACGGGTCGCCCGTCTCCTCGAAGGCCTCGAAGGCATCGGCGTCGAGAACCTCCGACCAGAGATAGGAGTAATAGCCGGCTGAATATCCGTCACCGGAAAAGACATGGGCGAAATGCGGTGTCCGGTGGCGCATGGCGATGGCTTCCGGCTTGCCCAGTTTCGCCATGGTATCGGCCTCGAAGGCGATGGCATCGGCGGGCATCTCGGTCTGCTGGTGGAAGGCCATGTCCATCAGCGCGGAAGCGGTGAATTCCACGGTGGCGAAACCCTGGTCGAAGGCCTGCGCGGCGGTCAGCTTGTCGATCAGCGCGCGCGGCATGGGTTCGCCGGTCTTCACATGGCGGGCATGCCTTTCCAGCACTTCCGGCACCGTCAGCCAGTGTTCGTAAAGCTGCGAGGGCAGTTCGACGAAGTCGCGCGGCACGGATGTTCCCGAGACCGAAGGCCATGTCACCTCGGTCAGCATGCCGTGCAGGGCGTGTCCGAACTCGTGGAACAGGGTGCGCGCCTCGTCCATGGAAAGCAGCGCCGGCTTGCCCGGGGCCGGCCTGGCGAAATTCATCACGTTGTAGATGATCGGACGCTGCCCGCCTTCCAGCTTGTGGGCCGATTGCAGGGCGCTCATCCAGGCGCCCGAGCGCTTGGTCGGGCGGTTGAAATAATCGGCGATGAAGACACCGCGCGATGAGCCGTCGCCATTGAGGATCTCGAAGACGCGGGCATCCTCGTGCCAGACCTTCAGCTCCGGCTTTTCCTCGAAGGTGAGGCCGAACAGGCGGTTCGCCACGTCGAAACAGGCGGCAATGATGTTGTCGAGCTGGAGATAGGGCTTCAGTTCCGTTTCATCGAAGGCATATTTCTCCGAGCGCAGCCGGTCGGCAAAGAAGCGCCAGTCCCAGCCGGCGATCTCGTGATTGTGCCCGGAGGCGGCGGCGATCCGGCGCAGGTCCGCTTCGTCCGCGGCGGCCTTTCCCTTCGCCATCTCCCAGACCGGTTCCAGCAGGTCCATGACCGCGCCGGGCGTCTTGGCCATGGTGTTGTCGAGTTTCAGCGCCGCATAGGTCTCATAGCCAAGAAGCCGCGCCTTTTCGGCACGCAGGGCCAGCGTTTCCGCGACGATGGCCGAATTGTCGTGCTCGCCGCCATTCTGGCCGCGCATGGTGAAGGCTTGGAATGCCTTCTCGCGCAAGTCGCGGCGCGGTGACAGCGTCATGAAGGGCTCGTAGATCGAGCGCGACAGGGTGATGGCATACCGGCCCTTTTCGCCCCGGCTCTCGGCAGCCTCGGCCATGGCGGCGGTCAGGAAATCCGGCAGGCCGTCGACATCGGCCTCATCGAGGAACAGCGCCCATCCGGCCTCGTCGGCCAGCACGTTCTGGCCGAAGGCCGCACCGAGACCGGCGAGCTTCTCGTTGATTTCCGCCAGCCGGACCTTTCCGGCCTCGTCGAGCTTCGCGCCGGAACGGACGAAGCCCTTCCATGTGAGTTCGAGCACGCGCGCGGTTTCTCCGTCCAGTTCGAGCCCGTCGCGGCGGTTCCAAAGATCGTCGATGCGGGCGAAAAGATCCGGGTTCATCGAGATCGCGGAGAAATGGCGCGACATCTTCGGTGCCAGTTCACGTTCCAGCTTCTGGATTTGCGGATTGGTATGCGCGCCTGCGAGGCCCCAGAAGATGGCGGCGGCGCGGCTGAGCGCTTCTCCGGCCAGTTCCAGCGCAGCAAGCGTATTGGCGATGGTCGGCGTTGCCGGATTGGCGGCAATGGTGGCGATCTCTGCGCTATGGGCAGCCAGCGCCGCGTCGAAGACCGGCGCGAAATCCTCCGTTTGGATGGCGCCATAGTCCGGCAGGCCGAGAGGGCCGGTCCAGGCGGTCAGCGGATGCGAAGCGAGATCGATCGTCACGGGCTTTTCTCCATTCGGGAAATCGCTGCGGATGTAGGTGGCACGGGCGCCGGTGGCAATGCTTGACTTTCGATCCGGGCAAACTAAAACATCCTTATTATAAGGTCTCCTTACTATTGGGATGTTTGATGGCGGCGATCGATCCGGACGCGCTGGGCTTCCTGCTCAATGACATTTCGCGGCTGATCCGTGCCTCCATGGACCGGGCCCATGCCCAATCGGGCATCGGCGTGACACCCGGCGAGGCGCGGGTGCTGGCCTTCGCGGCGCGGACCGGCCCTGTGCGCCAGACGCGGCTTGCCGAACAGATCGGCGTGGAGGCCATGACCCTGTCCGGTCATCTTGACGGTCTGGAAAACAAGGGCCTGATCGCGCGCCAGGCCGATCCGTCGGACAGACGCGCCAAGATCGTCACGCTTCTGCCGGCCGCCGATGCCGTTCTGGAAGCGATCGGCGCGACGGGCCGTGCCATCCGGGTGCAGGCCAGCGCCGGGTTTGATGACGCCGAATGGGAGCAGCTCAAGGCGGCGTTGAAACGGATCCGGTCCAATCTGAGCGAACGTCCGGCGGAGGCCAGCGATGCGGCATGACGCTTCACCGGCGGGTGCGGGTTTCCGCCCTGTCATGAGCGAACGCAGGGTCTCGCTTCTCGGCGCCCTGTTCGTCGTCGTCGGACCTGTTTCCATGGCCCTATACACGCCGGCCATGACCGAGATCGTGCAGGCCTTCGGCACCACGGAATCGGCGGTGAAAATGACGCTGGCGCTCTATTTCGCCGGCTTCGCCTTTGCCCAGCTTGCCGGCGGTCCCCTGTCGGATGCGCTCGGGCGGCGGCCCGTCTTGATGATCTTCATGGGCATCTATGTTGCCGCCAGCCTTCTGGCACTGTCGGCGCCCGGCATCGAGACGCTGCTGGCCGCGCGCTTCCTGCAGGGTGTGGGCGCATCGGCGGGCGTCGCCATCGCCCGCGCCATGGTGCGGGACCTGTTCGACCATGAGCAGTCGTCGCGGATCATGAACCTGATCGGCATCATGCTGGCGCTCGGCCCCGCCATTGCGCCGACCATTGGCGGTTTCACCATGCAGGTGGCAGGCTGGCACGCGATCTTCCTGCTCATGGCCCTTCTGGGCGTGATCGTGTTCTGCGCGGCCGTCTTTTCCATGCGCGAGACCGTGGTCCCGGACATGAGCCGGCTACGCCCGCGCGCCCTGGCCACCGCCTATCTTCACCTTGTGACAAACGCCCATTTCATGACCACGGCACTGGTCCTGGCCTTCACCACCGGCGCGCTCTATGCGCAGGCCACCTTCCTGCCATTCATCCTGATGGAACGCGTCGGCCTGACCCCGGCAGGGTTTGGCCTCTCCATGATCCTCCAATCGGGAAGTTTCTTTGCCGGCGCACTGGTCGTGCGCGCCCTGCTGGAAAGGATTTCCGCCGAGCGCCTCGTCGTTCCGGGTCTGGTTCTTGTCGGCCTGGGCGGACTGGGCCAGCTTGCCATGCATGTCGTCGAGCCCGGCCTCTGGCAGGTCATGGCCCCGGTCTCCCTCTATGCCGTCGGCATCGCCTTCGTCATGCCGGCCGTGACCACGATCTGCCTGCAGCCGTTCCACCACATGGCGGGCGCGGCCTCGGCCATGATGGGCTTCCTCCAGATGGGCATGGGCCTTGCGATGGGCTCCATTGGCGCGCTGATGGGCGACCCTGTCATTGCCATGGCAACACTCATTCCCCTGATGGGACTGTCGGCCTGCGCACTCTATGCGGTGTTCAGGCTGAAGATCGCGGTTCGGCCGAACCCGTGAGCGGGGCGGTTTCCGAACGGCGTTCGCGCAGCGTGGCCCGAACGCCTTCCCACAGCAGGAAGAACGACTGGAAGCCCTCGTCGGTCACCTCGTCGGTGTCCAGCGCCACGACCACCGTTTCCAGGATTGCGTCGAGTTCGCCGCGCAGCAGGTCGATCTCGGCCGTGGTTTGCGCCTGGCGGGCCCGGTTATGCAGGTCCAGCAAACGGTAATTGTAGACGTCGGCGCGGTTCTTCTGGCGGCTGACCAGCCGCCTGCGCAGCGCAAGCAGGCCCGAAACCGCCATGGCCAGCAACGTCACGCCAAGCGCGATGGGTTCGGCGTTTTCCTGGATGAAGCTCGGCTTGTCGCGGTCGAAGAATGCCGCGGCGCCGTCGTGCAGCGGAACGTTGAGACCGCGCGAGAGATCCGGCTCGCTGATCGCCGAGGCCAGCGAGAAACGGATCGTCAGGTCGAGGCGGTGCTCGAACAGGATGGATGTCAGTTCCCTGATCGCGGAAGCGGGAATGTCGGCGCGGCTGACCAGGATGCGCTCGACGGCCGCCGTCGGTGTCTGACCGCCGGGCACGGGCAGGGCGCCGGTGAAGGCGCCCACAGGCATCGTCTCCGGCCTGAGGAAGGGCCGCTTCAAGGCGATGGCCGCGGCCTGCTCTATGGGAATGTAGCGCAGTTTCAGCGATTTCAGCTGTGCATCCTCGAACATGCGCAGCAGCGTCTCGTCGCGCAACGATCGAACGGTGAAGAGCGCGTCGAAGCGCCCTGACAGCAGGCCTGCGCTTGCTTCCTCGAACGGGACGGCGCGCCAGTTGTAGTTGGTGACCGGCAGGTCGTAGTGATCGGCCAGCACCCAGAAGGAACGGAACGCATCGGTACCGAATTGCGGGATTGCGATCCGCAGCCGCGGCAGATCGGCGACCGAACGCGCCGGCGCATCGGCCCGCACCACGATCTGGAAATAGTCGGGGAAGAGACCGGCGATCATGCGGACATCCGAGACCACCGGCGTATCGGCACGGATAACCGCAAGATCGATCTGGCGGCTGTTGAGCCGTGCAATGTTTTCCGACGGATCGCGCGTTGCACGCACGGCCAGCCGCAGCGTCTGGCTGTGGCGTGCGACGACATCGGCGACATGACGCATCAGGACATCGGAATCCGACCCGAAAGGACCCGAACCCACTGTCAGGACAACAGGCTGCCGGTCACGGTTGATCCACCACCATCCGGTAATCCCGGCCGCCGCGATGGCCAGGGCCAGCAGGACCAGCCCGAGGGAGACGGCGCGGGTGCGCGCCGAGGTCCGGTTGGCCTCAAGCGGCCGGCGGCCGGCTGCTTCGCGATTGCGTGTCGGCGCATTCAGTGCCCGCTCTCCCCCGGCCATTCAATTTAGAATAGCATGATATATTGGAGAACGAGGAGCGGAAAGCCGCGTCCGGGCGCGATCGCGTCAAAAAAGCGGGCGCGGCCTACCAGACGCCGGGAACGAGCCTCTTCGTCCGCGCGGCATAGGCGCGCCATTCCTCGCCGAAGGCTTCCTCCATCATGCGCTCTTCCGGTCCGATGCGGGTGAAGAACAGAAAGCCGAAGCAGACGATGCCGGACAGCCCGGCTATCCAGTTGGCCAGCAGCAGCGCCTGGGCAATCGCCATCAGCCAGAACGCCGTGTACATGGGATGACGCACCCGGGCATAGACGCCGCTGGTCACCAGCTTGTGCCCCTCCTTCAGTTGCAGGGACACGCTCCACATGCGGCCGAGCGCCTTGTGGGTGAGCCGGAACATCACCAGTGCGGCCGTCGCGACGAATACGCCGGGCCAGAAGGCAAGGGCCCATGCGGGCCGGTCGGCAAAGGAAGGAAAACCGGTCAGCGCGTAGATGGCGGGAATGACGCCGATCCCGGTGATCGAGAGCGCGAGCCGCATCCGCTCGGCGCCGGGCTTGCGATCCACCGAGAGCTTCATCTTCTTGACGCGGCGCTCATGGGGATAGCGCAGGATATACCAGCCAACGCCCAGGATGCCCCAGACGATGCGGCCCAGGATGTAGTAGCTCATGCGCTGCCCTCCCCGGCGCCGGCCAGGCTTTCCGGCAGCCCGCCGCGCGCCACGACATCGGCGAAGGGAACGGGCCCCGCCGTGATCATGTGAAACGAATAGGGTGAGCGCCGCTCGACGCCATAGACGAACTGGCGATGGACCCGGTAGATGTCGCGGCGGATCGCCTTGTAGGTCTCCGGCGATAACTGGCTGCGGAACCGGACCCTGGACGTACGCTGCCTTTCCGTTGCCTTGTCGGAAAACATCCGGGCCGGATCGGATCCGTAACAATGCAGCGGATCGGTCAGCGACTGGACGTCGAGCCAGCGCGTATCGTTGCCGACAATGACACCGACCGCGTCACGGAAATGCCGGCCGGCCGGATGCAGGGCGAACTTCAGGAGACTGGAGCCGCAGGTGAGCAGCCCGGCCCGTTTCGCCTCCGGCACGGTCTCAAGCAGGTCCGCCAGCGTCAGGACCGCGCTGGGCGCGCCGAAGCTGTGCGCCGCGACAAGGATCTCGTCGGCCTGGCTCTCGGCGACACGCTTGCGCGCATCGGCCATGACATGGGCGAGCTTGGCTTCCACGTCGGGATTCCGCTGGCGCACGAAATCGCGCGAAAACGTCCAGTCATCGATGAACAGCATCAGGTGCAGGCGCTTGCCCGCGCGCCAGAACACCACGGCAACCAGCGCCAGAACGATGAGCCAGCCGGCAATCGAAGGCATGCCGGGCCAGACGAGACCGGCAAGGCCGGCCAGGGCCGCTCCCGCCAGCAGGGCCACGGCCAGAAGGATGAGCGGATAAAGCACGAAGACGAGATAGCGCCAGGCGACCCGGCCATAGCGGAAGAAGGCACCTGACAGGATGTAGTCGCCATAGCCCTGAAGGCCGGTGAGGATGCGCGCGAGGAACGGTCGCTCGTCATACATGGAATTCAGCGCCGCCAGTCCGTAGACGACCATCGCCGTCTCGGTGCGCCAGCCCTCGCCCTCGGCCACCACGTCGAACACGCCGGTATCGACCGGGCCCCGCTCGACCCGCGCCTCGCCGACATGCAGCTTGGCGCCATATAGCGGGGCGGCCTTCTGCCCTTCGCGCTCGAAGCGGCGGCGATGCGCCTCGACCGGAACAGGCTCGAAGCCGGGAAAGCTCAGCACGAGGCGGGTTTTCACCGGCTCCGACATGGCAGGTCTCCTGATCCGGTTCCTCTTTCGCGGTTTCAGCCCTGGCGGCGGCGCTTGGCCAGCGTGCGCAGGCGCAGCGCGTTGAGCCGGATGAAGCCCGCGGCGTCCTTCTGGTCATAGGCGCCGTGATCGTCCTCGAAGGTCACCAGTTCATCGGAGTAGAGCGACTTCGGCGACCGGCGGCCGGTGACCATGACATTGCCCTTGTAGAGCTTGAGCCGGACCTGGCCTTCCACATCCTCCTGGCTCTTGTCGATCAGCGCCTGAAGCATCTCGCGCTCCGGCGAGAACCAGAACCCGTTATAGATCAGCTCCGCATAGCGCGGCATCAGTTCATCCTTGAGATGGGCGGCGCCACGGTCGAGCGTGATCGATTCGATGGCCCGGTGCGCGGCCAGCAGGATGGTGCCGCCCGGCGTCTCGTAGACACCGCGCGACTTCATGCCGACGAAGCGGTTCTCGACCAGGTCGATACGGCCGATGCCGTTGTCGCGGGCCAGATCGTTGAGCGCGGCCAGAAGCGTGGCCGGGCTCATCGCCTCGCCGTTCAGGGCAACGGCATCGCCGCGCTTGAAGTCGATGGTGATCTCGGTCGGCGTGTCGGGCGCGTCCATCGGCGAGATGGTGCGCATGTGCACATATTCCGGCGCCTCGACCCACGGGTCTTCCAGAACCTTGCCCTCCGAAGACGAGTGCAGCAGGTTGGCGTCCACCGAGAACGGGGCCTCGCCATGCTTGTCCTTGGGCACCGGGATCTGGTGCATCTGCGCGAAATTGATGAGGTCGGTGCGCGACTTGAACGACCAGTCGCGCCACGGCGCGATCACCTTGATGTCGGGGTTAAGCGCGTAGGCGGACAGTTCGAAGCGGACCTGGTCATTGCCCTTGCCCGTCGCGCCATGCGCGATGGCGTCGGCGCCGGTCTCCTCGGCGATCTCGACGAGGCGCTTGGAGATCAGCGGGCGCGCGATGGAGGTACCCAGCAGGTAGATGCCCTCATATTGCGCATTGGCGCGGAACATCGGGAAGACGAAGTCGCGCACGAATTCCTCGCGCAGGTCCTCGATGTAGATGTCCTTGATGCCCAGCATTTCGGCCTTGCGGCGTGCCGGCTCAAGTTCCTCGCCCTGGCCCAGATCCGCGGTGAAGGTGACAACCTCAGCGCCGATTTCGGTTTGCAGCCATTTCAGGATGATGGAGGTATCCAGCCCGCCGGAATAGGCCAGAACCACTTTCTTGACGTCTTTCCACTTTTCCATGTCGCCGGTTTCTTCGATCTGTTGTGTTGCCTGGCTTCCTGCCCGGACCTGCCGGACCGTTCGCGCGCCTTTTAGACGAGAAAACAGCGGCTGGTAAGACCCCGCGGACAATGCCCGCCCGGTGCCGGACAAAATGGCGCGACAGCGATGGCGCCAGCCGGGATTGAACCTGGGGAGAATGGCCGCCGGGCGTCATTCATGTCATGCTTCCGCCCGAATCGGAGCAGAGGGCGCTCGTGCGGAGCGGCCGTCTGCAAACCGGTCCGCACATTGATGTCTAAGGGGGGCGGCATGGGCACGAAACCGTTACCATTGCGGTATGATTGCGAAGCATCGATCACCAAGGCGTTAGCGGCGCTGCAGCGGGAAGGGGTTCACCGGGACGACCTGGAGACAACGCTCATCGCGTTGGCTCCTGTCGATCTTGATCTGCTGGCAATTGTGCTTCGCCGTTTCGACATGGCGGGTGGAACGGCCTGCGGGAATTCGCTGGCGGCCTGATCCTGCTGCGAAAAGCAGGCCCGGGGGCTTGCCAAGACCTCCGGACTTGTCCCATCACTCCGTGCGTGGCGGTTGCCGGACATGAAACCCGGGCCGCCGGTTCCGCACGTTCAGGTGTTGCATGGATTTCGTTCCGGAGTTCCCAGTTCTCGCCACCTTCTCCGTGGCCTGCATCGTCCTGGCCATCACGCCGGGCCCCGACATGTCGCTTTTCCTGTCGCGCGCCATTTCGCAAGGGCGCGGCGCTGGATTGGCATGCATGGCCGGGGCGCTCACCGGCATCGTGGTCCATACCGCCATGGTGGCGCTCGGCCTGTCGGCGCTCATCGTCGCCGCGCCGGTTGCCTTCAACGCCCTGAAACTCGTCGGCGCGGGCTATCTCGCCTGGCTGGCCTTCGATGCGATCCGCAACGGTTCCTCCCTCAACCTGAAGGCCGGACCCACGCGCGTCAGGTCCGTGAAGGCGAACTTCCTGACCGGCCTGGGCGTCAACCTGCTGAACCCGAAGATCATACTGTTCTTCATGACCTTCCTGCCGCAATTCGTTTCCGCCAGCGATCCGCACGCCATCGGCAAGTTCTTCTTCCTTGGCCTGATGTTCAACGTGATCTCGCTGCCGATCATCGTGCCGATGATCCTCGCAGCCCATTCCATGGCCGATTTCCTGAAGCGCAAGCCGCTCGTCACGCGGGTGATCGACTGGATTTTCGCCGGCGTCTTTTCCGCCTTCGCCTTCAGGATCCTGATGACGCCGGGCCGTTGATGATGCGCCGGAGCGTGCGACCCGCGCTGCGCCCGGCGAGCAGCCAGTAGACGAAGCCGCCGACCGTGCCGGAGGCCGCTCCGACGGCAAAAGCCTTCGTCGTCGGATCGGCTGCCTGCAATGTGTACATCCAGACAGCGATACCGCCGGTGACGGTTCCCGCAACCAGGTGAAAGACCAGGCCGCGCAAAGAGAAATACTCGCTGACCAGGGCGATGGCGAAGAATGGAACGAGCGCCAGCGACCCTGCGGTCGCCGTGACGATGACCGCCAGCGGCAGGATGGTGAACCAGTGCTCGGAAAAGCTCTCGCTGCTGCCCGGATCGAGGATTCCGGAAAGCGCCAGCGTGAAGAACAGGCCTGCCGCCGCCAGCGCCACAATGAAAGACAGCGTCATGCCCGCAAGGCGCAGGAGGAAGGCGGCGACGTCGGACATTCCCGCGCCGGCCTATTCGCCGTGACCGGCGATCATCATGGCTTCCAGCGCCAGGCGCTCGGACTTGCGCAACCGCTCCGATTCGCTTTTCAGCTGCCCGCAGGCCGCCAGGATGTCGCGCCCGCGCGGAGTACGGATCGGTGAGGCATAACCGTTTGCGTTGATGAAGTCGGCAAACTTTTCGATCTGCTCCCAGTCCGAGCACGCGTAGCTGGAACCGGGCCAGGGATTGAACGGGATCAGGTTGATCTTCGCGGGAATGCCCTTGAGCAGTTGCACGAGGCGCTTGGCATCCTCGAAACTGTCATTGACGCCCTTGAGCATGACGTATTCGAAGGTGATGCGCCGCGCGTTCGACAGGCCGGGGTAGTCGCGGCAGGCCTGCATGAGCTTTTCGAGCGGATACTTCTTGTTGATCGGCACAAGCACGTCACGCAATTCGTCGGTCGTGGCATGCAGCGAGATGGCGAGCATGACGCCGATCTCCTCGCCGGTGCGGTAGATTTCCGGCACAACACCCGAAGTGGACAGCGTGATGCGCCGCTTCGACAGTGACAGCCCGTCGCCGTCCGAGGCGATCAGCAGCGCGGTCTTCACTTCCTCGAAATTGTACAGCGGTTCGCCCATGCCCATCATGACGATATTGGTCACCTTGCGTTCGGTGACCGGCACGATGGCCCCTTCCGGCGTGTCATGGCCGGGGAAATCGCCGAGCCGGTCGCGCGCGACCAGCAATTGCGACAGGATCTCGCCGGCTGTCAGGTTGCGCACCAGCTTCTGCGTTCCGGTATGGCAGAACGAACAGGTCAGCGTGCAGCCGACCTGGCTGGAAATGCACAGCGTGCCGCGCCCTTCCTCCGGAATGTAGACGGTTTCCACCTCGACCGGCCTGCCGGCACCGCGCGGCGGGAAGCGCAGCAGCCATTTGCGCGTACCATCGGCCGAAATCTGTTCCTCGACGATCTCCGGCCGGCCGATTTCGAAATGGTCCGCCAGCTTCGCACGCAGGTCCTTGGATATGTTGAACATGTGCGCGAAATCCGACACGCCGCGCACATAGAGCCAGTGCCAGAGCTGGCTGACGCGCATGCGCACCTGCCGCTCGGGAATGCCGATGGAGTTGAGCGCCTCGGCCATGGCATCGCGGCTCATGCCGACAAGCGACGGCTTGGCGTTTTCCCGCACACGCCCGGACAGGGCGGCGCGCGATTCATGGCTGGTCAGGTCGATGGACAGCGTCATTGTGGTCCGGATCCGTTGTAGTGCCTGCTGCGCAGGCGTGTCGCGTCAGGTCGTGCGCGCCAGTCTTTTCTGGCGAGCGCCATAGCACAGGCGCCGCCGCATGGCCAGAATAGCAATGCCGCGACGCAGAAAGGCCGGGCTGATGCCCGACCCTGCGCATGGCGCCCCATTGCGTGGTTACTTGCAGCTCGAAATCGATTCCAGCGCCGCCGTGATGCCGGACAGCGAGAACATGTAATGGGTATCGTTGCCGCGCCCGGACACCGCGTCCACCTTCATCTTTGCGCCGGCCTTCATGGCGGCGACAAGCTGCGGTTCCTCCGCGGCGTTCTCCAGCCAGCCCGATTTGCCGCGCACGAACATGGTGAAGGCCTTGCCGTCAATCGTCACCTGCACCTTCGATCCCTCCTTCATTGCGTAGGAGGTGATGAACTGCGGTTCGTAGGCCACGTTCTCGCCAGGCTTCATGGAAACGAAGAAATAGATGTCGCCATGATCCAGGCTGGACGGCTCCTTCGATTCCGGTACCGACAGGACATAGCACACCTTGCCCTGGTTGCTGTCATAGGCGTAGGTGCCCCACGCGGTATGCTGCGACAGCTTGACCGGGCTTTGCGCTTGTGCCGGCAGCACAGCTGCAAGGAGGGTCAGTGTCGCCAGGGTTGTCTTCAATCCGTGCATTGCCGCCATTTCCATTCTTCCCAGTTGCTGACCTGCGGACGCATGTCTGCTCTGTTTGCCTGCAATTTGAAGGAAACGGGGTTACCAAAATGTAAAGAACATCGCGATCGTCACCGAAAAGCGGCAACACCGCCTGTCCTGCCAGGCCCCCACGCTTCCCGCGTCCAGCCACGAGCATAACAAACCCGAGAAAACGGCAAGAGTTAGGCTTGGACGGCCGCGCCCGTTTGCGGCAGGGTCTGGGGCGTTGAAAGGCCTGTTCACCAAAATTGCGTCTTGCCGTGGCGGTCCAAGCGGTTAGTTTGGACGCAGGGCGGACGCGTGGCGAAACCGTCTGCAAGAGAAGCGGAAGAACCGGTCGCGCAACCGTGAGTGATGCAGAAGAATTTGCCCGGCTTGCCGGACTGGTCGCGGAAAACCGGGACAAGGATGCGTTCGCGCGCCTGTTCCGGCATTTCGCGCCGCGGATCAACGCCTACCTGCAGAAACTGGGGCTTGATGCCGCCCAGGCCGAAGAGATGGCCCAGGATGTCATGGCCGTGCTCTGGCACAAGGCAGGCCTGTTCGACCCCTCCAAGTCATCGCTGTCGACCTGGCTTTTCCGGATCGCGCGCAACCGCCGCATCGACGCGATTCGCCGTGACCGGTCACACCTCATCGATCCCGACGACCCGCTCCTGCACCCGGAAGCCCCCGAACAGGCCAATGAGCAACTCGATGCCGCCGAACGCGACGGCCGCGTGCGCGCGGTCCTGACCGTGCTGCCGCCGGAACAGCGCAAGCTGATCCAGATGGCCTTTTTCCTCGGCATGACGCATACGCAGATCGCCGATGCCGAAGGCTTGCCGATGGGAACGGTGAAATCGCGGATCAGGCTGGCCTTCAACCGGCTGCGCAAGGCACTCGATGAGGAAGAGGCGTCCGGCTGAGCGCCACGCCGGCGATCAGGCGTCGATCTCGATTCCGGCCTTGCCGCTTCCTTGCCTCACTTCATCTTCGATGTCGGGATGCTCCCGCAATGCCCGCTTCGCGGCTTCGCGATGGGCCGGCGTGATATGCGAGCGAACCATGGCAAAGGCCGCGGTCAGAACCGCCACATCATCGGAAAACCCGATCAGGGCGAGCAGGTCCGGCACGGTGTCGAGCGGAAAGACGAAATAGGCCAGCGCGCCAAGCAGGATGCCGCGCACCTTCATCGGCGTCTTCGGATCCATGGCGCAGAAATAGGCGGCAACGACCTCGTCCATGAAGGGAATCTGGCGCGCCGCGCGCCGTGCAGTGGACCAGAAACGGGCGCGCACGCGCTCGGCCCGGCGGTTCTGCTGGTCTTCGCTGCCGGGCTCCAGGATCTCGCCGATCTTTGCTTCGTCCATCGGTCTCACTCCCGTGACTGACAGACCTTCATGTGGGGACCGTGGCCATGCAGCGCAACCCGCGGCCCGCCGGACGGGTACGTCAGAACGCGTTCATCCGGGTTGCCAGCATGATGTCGAGTTCGGTGATTCCGCCGGAATCATGCGTGGTCAGCCGCACCGAGACGCGGTTGTAGACATTCGTCCATTCCGGATGGTGATCGAGTTTCTCGGCTTCCAGTGCCGCACGCGCCATGAAACCGAACGCGGCGGAGAAATCGTCGAAACGGAAAGTCCTCGATATCGCCTTGCCGTCGTCCTCGCGGTGCCAGCCCTCCAGGTCGATCAGGGCCAGGTCGATCTCGCTGTCCGCGAGAAGCGGTCTTGCCATGGCGCTCACCTCCTCATTCGTCACGTGTATTTCTTGCCGCAATCCCGGCTCGGTCCGCCCCAGCCACAGCATGACCTGTGATGCCTGCGGACTGGAACGGCCGGCTTCAGCGGCCCGTCCAGGCGGCCATGCTCATCGACAGGTTGGAATGGCGCAGCGGATGCGTGGCCGCACCGGACAGCGGCCAGGCCTCCTCGACGACATAGGGCCCGCCACCCACCGAATCGCGGGACGACATCAGCACGAAACGGCTGGCCTTGAAGGGCGTGGCTGCGAAATTGCCCCGCGCCGACAGCCATGCGGCCACGTCGCCGGGCTTGGCGTTCTTCAGCCGGGCGACCGTGACATGGGGCACGAACTTGCGCGCATCCGGCGGCAGGCCGAGGCGCTGGCAGCGCCGCTCGATCTCCGCCTGCAGGGCCGACAGATCCGGTGACGCGGCGACATTCACGTGAATGGAATGGGGTTTCTTCGAACCGAAGGCGCCCACGCCGGCCAGTTGAAGCTGGAAGGCCGGCCGGTGGATGCGGTCGAGTTCGTTGACGATCATGTCGGCGACATGGTGCTCGACATCGCCGAAGAACCGCAGCGTGATGTGGTAGTTTTCCACGTCGATCCAGCGGGCGCCCGGCAATCCCCCGCGCAGGAGCGACACGGACATGGCCGCATCGCGCGGTATTTCGAGGGCGGTGAAAAGTCGCGGCATGGCTCCCTCCCCGAATCGGTCGTCTGTGTCCAGCGAATCATCGAAAGGCGCCGAGGGCAAGGCGTTTGTTCCGCATCGCTGATTTTGCAGTGCAAAAATCGTTATGCTGCACCGCAATATGGATATATGCTCCCTCTGCCCGGCTGATTCCATCGCAGATGCATGAAGGGCCGGAGCGCCATGACGGTAAACCCGGCGCAAGGAGACGGCAGTGACGGGCAATCACCACCATCCAACGGCTACCGCGGTGACAATGCCGCAAGCGCCTTGCCCGCATCGGGGCGGCCTGCCCCGAAAACCGCATCCGGCCCGGGCGCGCCCAGATCGCTGGCCGTGTCCCTGAGGATAGAGCGCAGATGCGTGGCGGAAAGACCCGGCCGCGCCTGTAGCAGCAGTGCGGCAAGGCCTGTCACATGCGCGGTGGCAAGCGACGTTCCGGAAACGACGCCGAAGCCTCTTCCCGGTGCCAGCGCCAGGATATCGACGCCCGGTGCGGCAAGTTCGAGATGGTCCCCGCGATTGGCGCGCTCATAGACACGGTCGGCCTCGTCGATGGCGGTCACGGCGATGGCGGATTCATAGGCAGCGGGAAAGAGCGGCCCGGCGTCCGGTCCGTCGTTTCCGGCAGCCGCCAGCACCACCATGCCGCGTCTTTCAGCACCCTTGAGAGCGCTTTCGAGCAGCGGATCGCGCGGACCGGCAAAGGAAAGGTTGAGAACCGACGCGTCGCGCGCCTCTGCCTCGTCGAGCCCCCGGCCAATCGTCCAGCTGTCGGAGACAGGGCGCCCTTCGCGGTCCTTGCCAAACACGCCGATGGCAAGGATGTCGGACGCCGGCGCGACCCCCGCCAGCGTTCCGCGCGCAGCCAGGACCCCGGCGATTGACGTGCCGTGGGCATCGGCCTCACCCGTACCGGTCAGGTCGACGACGTTCAGTGCCGCCCCGGCCAGTTCCGGATGGTCGCGGTCGACCAGGGAATCGAGAACGGCGATGCGGACCCCCCGGCCGTCGTGATCGCGGCGCACCGGTTCGAGAGCGAGGCGCGCCAGCGCATATTGCGGCGCGGCAGCCCGGGCCTGGGCCTGCTGCAGGCGATAAAGGTAGTTTGGCTGGGCATAAACCACGACGGGGTCGGCTTCCAGCGCGGCGATCACCGCGCGGACCGTTTGACCGGACACGATGGTGTAGCGATGCGCCGTGATGCCGGCGAGGCGGAATGTGCGTGCAGCCTCGTGGCGCAGGTTAAGCCGCGCCACCAGCGCATTCATCCGGGCCTGCGGCGCGTTCAGCTGGTAGCGCACGATCACCTGGTCGGGCGCGAAACGGGTCTCTCCGTCAGGTGGCGCGCCGCCAGGTGCGCTTTCGCGGGGAACGAAGACAGGCCGTGGCGCACGGCGCACCCGCTGCGGGGCAGGGCTTTTGCGCGCGGGCCGGACGGCAGGCCTGTCGCGTGCCGGGCGGGCCGCTTCCTCGCGGCTCCCCCGCGACAGCAGACGGTCAAGAAATCCTGGTCCGCTCTGCCTGTCAGCTCGGGTCGGCGCCGGTTCGACGAAGCGCGGGCGCCCGCCCTCATTGGCCATTGAAGGAAGTGGCGCGGCGGCGGCAGCGAGAAACGCGACCAGAAACAGCGCCATCGAACGGTGACCACGCAGCATGGCACACCCCCTTTCCCTGTTTGAAGGCAGCTTAAACCATCCGGGGCAAAAAGTCGTGCAGCGCCGGCCTGGATCAGCCCGACGGCAGGGCCAGGACCACGGCCGCGCCATCGGTTGTCAGGCGCTCGGCCAGTTCCGAAGCATCTCCGGCGGCGCTGCCGGGAAATGCCACACGGAACAACCCACCCGGCAGCGGCCCTTCGACAATCCGCGCGCCGCGCTCCTCCAGCCACGCGGCGGCGTCGTCCATGCTGAGGCCGGGAGCAAAGCGCAACAGGACCTGGAGCCCGTCCGCCGGAACCGTCTCGCCGGACGCCGTCCGGTATTCCGGCCCCGCCCGGTCGCCCAGCAGCGCAAGGATCGCTCCGCCCTGCACGAGGATCACCAGGACGGCAGCGGTCGCGGCGAAAGCCATGCGCGGACTGTCGAACAGGCCGCCGAACAGCCGCGCGAAGATGCCTGGACCCTTGGCGTCCATCACGGCCTGCCGGGCCGCACGGCGTGAATCGCCGGCGACCCTGGCCGAAAGCGCCGCATCGAACCGCGCCTGCATGGAGGACGGAACCGCTTCGGCAGCAGCCAGTTCGCGGGTTGCCTCGCGATCCTCGAGGACCAGGGCATATTCGGCCGCCAGTCCGGAATCCGCCTTCAGCGCGGCTTCGACCCTCCGCGCCTCTGCCGGTTCGAGCGTTCCGGCTGCATGCCAGGGCAGGAGCAGCGACAGTTCCGCCCGTTCCTCGTCCGTGATCCTTGTCATGGCCATCCCCGATCCAGTCCGGCCGCCTGCATCAGTGCCGACAGTTTCCTGCGGGCATTGAACATGCGCGTCTTGACCGTGTTTTCCGGCACCTGGAGGATTTCCGCAACGTCCCTGACGGAGGTCTCATGATAGTAGACGAGGTCGATGACGATGCGATGCTCCTCCGGCAGCGCGGCGATGCAGTTTCTCAGCGCTTCGGCCTTGGAGACCTTCTGCGCGGTGATCTCCGGCGTGTCCGCCCCGTCGGCGAGGCCACCCAGCGCCTCTTCCGGATCCACTGTCTTCTTGCGGGCGCGCCGCGCGTTGAGTGCCTTGTAGCGCGCGATGCCGAGCAGCCAGCTTGTCACCCGGGACCGGAACTCGAAGCGCCCGGCCAGCGACCAGACGTCCAGGAAGACATCGTTGGCGAGGTCTTCGGCCATGGCGGTATTGTCCTCGAAGCGGCGGATGAAATGGAAGACACGCCGGTGATGGCGGGCATAGAGGGTTTCCAGCGCCCGGCGTTCGCCTTTGGCGATCTGCCGGACCAGGTCTTCGTCGCCTGCTTCCATTACGGACGCGACGGCCATGGCCCTCTCCCCTTCTTGCCGCAAACGGGACGGCGGCTCAAAGTGTAGCCGCCGTCCGGGGCAAGGTCCATCGCCGGTTCAACGGCCGCCGATGACGATGTGGAAGCCGGGTAGGATGCCGATCGACATGATTCCGTCCGTGTGGTTGATCGCATAGGGAACGGAACGGCCGCGCCGCACCTTGCGCACGGGCTTCGCCTTCTTGACCGGGCGCACCTTGGTGATCTTGCCGTCGCGGTCGCGGTGGATGATGCGGGTGTAGCCGCAATCGGCACATCTGCGGATGGTCCGGGTCGAACCGTCGCGTTCGTGGACCGTGACGAAGGCTTCACGCGGGGTTCCGCCACCACCGCCACCCATGGCGGACGCGCCGGAAACGGCGGCCGTGGCTGAAATGATGGCGGCGAAGGCGGTCAATGCTGTTTTCCTGAACATGGCTTGGTCCCTTTCTTCCTCGGGTGGCATGATTGCCACTGTCCTTGGGTGTCGCGGGACCCACAAAAGGTTCACGTGCAAGCGGAAAAAAGGCAAGAAAAAGTATAACTAATTGGAACTGCTCTCTTTATTTCTTGGATGATCGGCCATCGCGGCTTCCACGGCCGGCATGATGTTCCCGACCATCACCGCCACGCCTTGCGGGTTCGGATGCATCCCGTCTTCCAGCAGCAGGTCCTGCCGGGCAGCCACGCCGTCGAGGAAGAAGGGATGGAGGATGATGCCATGTTCCTTCGCCAGATCCGGGTAGATGGCGTTGAACTGCCCGGCGTAGGCGTCACCCATGTTGGGCGGCGCCAGCATGCCGGCCAGCAGCACCGCGATGCCGCGCTCCTTCAGACGCGAGATCATGGCGTCGAGATTGCTTCGCGTCAGCGCCGGGTCGATGCCGCGCAGCGCGTCATTGGCGCCCAGTTCCAGGATCACGAGATCCGCATCGTCGGGAACCGACCAGTCGAGGCGCGACAGCCCGCCACTCGTGGTGTCTCCGGAAACGCCGGCATTGGCCACGGTGACATCGTGGCCGGCCTTCCTCAGCGCCGCCTCGAGCTGGCCTGTGAACCCTTCGCCCGGCCCAAGCTGGTAGCCGGCCATCAGGCTGTCGCCGAAGCCGATGATCCTGAACGGTTCGGCCTGGGCATGCCCGATGCCAGACAGCAGGACAGAACCGAGAAGCGCAACAATGCGTAACCAGCCTTTGAACAGCATGCGTTCAATCCCATATGACGAAGAACATTCGATGTCGCCCACGCAATATAGGACCGTTTCGCCGTGACCCAACCCGCCATCTCGCTTTCCGGTGTTTCGCTGACGCTCGGAAACGGCGCATCCCGCGTGCATGTCCTCAAGGGCATCGACCTTACCATCGGATCCGGCGAGACCGTCGGCATTGTCGGCCCGTCAGGTTCGGGCAAGTCCACGCTGCTGATGGTGATCGGCGGTCTGGAGCGTATCGACGCGGGCGCGGTCCAAATCGCCGGAACGTCCATCCACGACAAGAGCGAGGACGCGGTCGCCGAATTCAGGGGCCGCAACATCGGCATCGTTTTCCAGTCCTTCCATCTCATCCCCAACATGACGGCGCTGGAAAACGTGGCCGTTCCGCTGGAACTGGCCGGCCGGCGCGACGCCTTCGATGTGGCGCGCAAGGAACTGGCCGCGGTCGGTCTCGGCGAGCGCCTGACCCACTACCCGGGTGAACTGTCCGGCGGTGAACAGCAGCGCGTGGCCATTGCCCGCGCGCTCGCGCCCGAACCCGCCATCGTCATCGCCGACGAACCGACAGGCAATCTCGACGAGCGCACCGGCGGCGCGGTGGCCGACCTCCTGTTCGAAACCGCACGCAAGCGCGGCATGACGCTGGCGCTGGTCACGCATGACCCATCCCTGGCCGCGCGCTGTTCGCGTCAGGTCGCCATGCATTCAGGCCGCATCGAAACGGCGACAGGCGAAGCCCTTCCGCGGCGCACGGCGTGAGGCGCGCACCATGACATTCCTGCGCACCCTCTCGCTTGCCTGGCGCTTCTCGCTGCGCGAAATGCGCGGCGGACTGTCCGGTTTCGCCATCTTCCTTGCCTGCATAGCGCTCGGCGCGGGCGCCATCGGCGGCGTCAACTCCGTCGCCCGGTCCATCACCTCCGGTGTCACGGCCGAAGGACGTACGCTGCTTGGCGGCGACATGCGCTTCCAGCTGAACCAGCGCGAGACATCGGCGGAAGAACGCGCCTACCTGGAGAGCCTGGGCCGGCTTTCGCACAGCGCCGAAATGCGTTCCATGGTCCGACTGCCCGACGGCAGCGACCAGACGCTGGCGGAAGTGAAGGCGGTTGACGGCGCATACCCGCTGGCCGGAACCCTCGTCACCGACCCGCCGCTGGCAGGCGATGCCGTGTTCGCCCTTTCGGATGGCGCCTATGGTGCCGCCGTTGCCGACCTGCTGATGGAACGGCTCGGCCTTTCGATTGGCGACAGGGTCGAACTCGGCAATGCAACCTTCGAGTTGCGCACGCGCATCGTGACCGAACCGGACATGATTTCCGGCGGTTTCGGCTTTGCGCCGCGATTCATGGTTTCGCTCGATGCCTTGCGCGCATCCGGCCTGATCCAGCCGGGCAGCCTCGTGGAGCACGATTACAAGATCGACCTGGGCGCGCGTGGCACGCCGGCCGGCATCGCCGCCATCCGTGACGAGTCCGCCAGCCGCTTCCCGCAGGCCGGCTGGTCGATCCGTGACAGCGCCAATGCCGCACCGGCGCTCGCTTCCAATATCGAGCGGTTTTCGCAGTTCCTCACGCTTGTCGGCCTGACGGCGCTGGTCGTCGGTGGCGTGGGCGTGGGCAACGCGGTCCGCTCCTATCTCGATTCCAAGCGCGCCGTCATCGCCACATTCAAGTGCCTCGGCGCATCCGGAGCGTTTGTCTTCGCCGTCTACCTGGTTCAGATCCTGCTGATCGCCGCGGCGGGCATCGCCCTCGGCCTGGTGATTGCCGCTGCCATGCCGCTGGCGGCAGGCCATGCGCTGGGCGCAATCATCCCCGTTCCGGTCACGGGCGGCTTTTATCCCGGCGCCCTCGCCATGGCGGCCCTGTTCGGCTTCCTGGTGACGGTGGCCTTCGCGCTCATCCCGCTCGGGCGCGCCCGCGACGTGCCCGCCACCGCGCTGTTTCGCGAAATGGGGTTCGATCCCCATGGCTGGCCGCGCCCGGCCTATCTGGGCGCGGCCGCACTGGCCTTGGCGATGCTGGCCGGCCTTGCCGTCTGGACAGCGGAAAGCCGCTTGCTGGCCGCATCCTTCCTGGCCTCCGTCGCCGCCGCCTTCATCGTGCTGCGCATGGTGGCGACCGGGGTCCAGGCGCTCGCGCGCAAGGCGCCGGTTGTCAGGTCCACCCCGCTCCGGCTCGCGATCGGGAATATCCACCGGCCGGGCGCGCTGACGCCTTCGGTCGTGCTGTCGCTCGGGCTCGGCCTGACCCTTCTCGTGTCGCTTGCCCTAATCGACGGCAACCTGCGCAACCAGATCACCGGCTCGCTGCCCGAGCGTGCGCCGAACTTCTTCTTCGTCGACATCCAGAGCGGCGAGGTCGAGCGTTTCGCCGAACTCATCGACAGCGAATCGGAGGGCAAGCTGGTGCGGGTACCCATGCTGCGCGGCCGCATCATCGCCCTCAACGGCGAGGACGTCACGAAGATCGATGTCCCGCCGGAGGGTGCATGGGTGCTGCGCGGCGACCGGGGCCTGACCTATTCGCAGCGCGTGCCCGAAAACTCGCGGCTGGTCGAGGGCGAATGGTGGCCCGAGGATTATTCCGGCGAACCGCTGGTTTCGTTTTCCGCCGAGGAGGCAGGAGAGATCGGGCTGAAAACCGGCGACACGGTCACCGTCAACGTGCTGGGGCGCAACGTGACCGCGCGCATCGCCAACCTTCGCGAGGTGGCCTGGGAATCGCTCGGCATCAATTTCGTCATGGTCTTCTCGCCCAACACGCTGGCCGGCGCCCCCCATGCGTGGCTGGCAACGCTGACCGACACGGATGCCGGCCCGGCGGAGGAGGCGCGCCTCCTCAACGCGGTGACGCGCGCCTTCCCGTCCGTCACGACGGTTCGGGTAAAGGACGCGCTGGACGTGGTCGACCGGGTCGTCGGCCAGCTGGCGCTCGCCATCCGCGCCGCGGCATCGGTTGCCCTCATCGCCTCGGTCCTCGTCCTTTCCGGTGCGCTGGCCGCATCGAACCGGGCGCGTGTGCATGACGCCGTGGTGCTGAAGATGCTCGGTGCCACGCGGCGCGACCTGATCGGCGCCTTCAGCCTGGAATACGCCATGATCGGCCTTGCCACCGCCGCTTTCGCGCTCGCCGCGGGCGGTATCGCATCCTGGGCGGTCATCTCGCAGGTCATGAACCTGCAATCGTCCTTCCTGCCCGATGTCGCGGTGACCACCCTGGTGGTGGCGCTGGTTCTCACAGTCGGATTCGGATTGATCGGGACGTGGCGGGTTCTGGGTCACAAGGCCGCACCGGTGCTCCGGACCCTGTAGGTCACGGAAAATCAAGGTTAATGCCCGGTTTGCAACCGGCGGGAAGCAATTCACGCGTGTTTGTTCCCGCCGGCGGCCGGGCAGGCCTTGTTTAGGCGCGCGGGACGTCACATATTGAACGCAGGCATGCTGGAGTTCCGCCAGCGGCGCCTGGGAGTGTGGGCGCGTTGCACCCCTCCCGACACCCGACGGAACAGTAGCAAAGAGGACTTTCATGGCTGATCTTCGCAATTACCAGATGCGATCCGGCGTGCAGACCCATGCCGACGCCTCCATCGACGAGGGGCTCCGCTCCTACATGCTCAAGGTATACAACCTCATGGCGCTCGGACTGGCGATCACCGGCCTGGCGGCGTGGGGCGGCTTCAATTTCGCGGTGCAGGACGGTCAGCTGACCCAGTTCGGCCAGCTCATGTTCGCCAGCCCGCTGAAGTGGGTACTCATCCTGGCGCCGCTCGGCATGGTGTTCTTCCTGTCGTTCCGCATTCACAAGATGAGCGTGGCGGCGGCGCAGACCACCTTCTGGGTCTATGCGGCGCTTGTCGGGCTGTCGCTGTCGACGATCTTCCTCGTCTATACGCAGACCTCGATCGTTCGCACCTTCTTCATCACGGCCTCGGCCTTCGGCGCCCTGTCGCTCTATGGCTACACGACGAAGCGCGACCTGTCGGGCATGGGCTCCTTCCTGATCATGGGCCTGTTCGGCATCATCATCGCCTCGGTGGTGAACATCTTCCTTGGCTCGTCCGCGCTGCAATTCGCCATTTCGGTGATCGGCGTGCTCGTGTTCGCCGGCCTGACGGCCTATGACACGCAGCAGATCAAGGAAATGTACTACGAGGGCGACGGTGCCCTGGTGGCCGGACGCAAGGCGATCATGGGCGCGCTGCGCCTCTATCTCGACTTCCTCAACCTGTTCATGTTCCTGCTGCAGTTCCTCGGCAACCGCGAGTGAACCCGGACTGGGCATGATCCGGAAAACGGAGGGCGGCTTTCAGGCCGCCCTTTTCTTTTTGGGCCGCTGCTGGCAGACCATCCAGCTGTCATTCACGCGAACCCTGAACCATGCCGAGCCTCAGACCCGCCATTGCCGCCGACCTTCCCGCTTTCCAGGCGATCTATGCCGACGCCGTCCTGCATGGCACGGCATCCTACGAGATCGACCCGCCCGATCTCGCCGAGATGACGAGGCGCTACGAAACGGTCCGGGACGGCGGCTATCCCTGGCTGACGGCCGAGGACGGGAACGGAACCGTGCTTGGCTATGCCTATGCCGGCGCCTTCCGGCCACGCCCGGCCTACCGCTTCATGGTCGAGGATTCCATCTATGTCGCGCCGGAAGCCAAGGGCAGGGGCGTGGGCAAGGCATTGCTCCGCGGATTGGTCGAGGCATGCCGCACAGGCGGCTACCGCCAGATCCTCGCGGTCATCGGCGATGCAGAACGCAACCGCGCATCCATCGCGCTGCATGAATCACTCGGCTTCTCGCCGTGCGGCCTCATTGCCGGATCAGGCTACAAGCACGGGCGTTGGCTGGATACCGCGCTCATGCAGCTTGCCCTCAATGGCGGGCGTTCCACCCCGCCGGGCTGACCACGCGCATCAACGCAGGCTCTCAGCCCTTGACCAGTTTCAGCGGCTTGTCGAAGACCGCCAGCACCCTGTCGAGTTCGTGGCCGCGCTTGAGCGTGACACCGGCGGCATTGACCACCGACCAGGCGCCCTGGCGGGCGGCGCGTTTCGGCTCCTTGATGATCTGGAAAAGCGGCGCTTCGCTGGAACGCTTGAAGACGGAGAAGACGGCGCGGTCGGAAAGGTGATCGATGGCGTAATCCCGCCACTCGTTGGCCGCCACCATGAAACTGTAGATATTCAGGATCCGGGACAGTTCGGTGCGATGAAAGGTCACCGTTTGCGGGTGGCGCTGCCGCCGGATGTCATGCAGCGCCACCAGATTGGATGCCTCCGGGGAGCCTCCCCCTGAGCCCTGATTGTCCATGACGGCTCCTTCTTGTCACTTTGATGACAGCCTGCCGTTTCGCATGCGCAATTGCAAGCCGCGGCGATCACGGCCACAGCGTGTTTGATCAGGCCATATTATGAACTACTGAAACAATCCGATCGACAAACGTGAAAAGCCAGCCATGTTTTCGCCGCGTTCCCGCCAAGCTGAGGCCGCAAACTGGACCGACGCTGTATCCGTTGCCTGAGACGGTCCGGTCCGATCGCGGCTGTAACCCCCAAGCCCCCCGCCCACGGTCGTGATCTGGCCGGACCACCCTCGGCAACACCCCGCCTCCGGGCAGGTCGTTCGCCGTTTGCCGGAGCCTATTTTTCCGCGCGTAATGCCGCCGTCGAGCCGAAGCCGATCGATGCCGCGCCGAGAATGGGGCCGGGACCGGTCCCGCCCGCCATTTCCTGCACCAGCGCGGCACATCCACCGCCCGCCTCGATGGACAGCGACGACATGGGCAGTTCGACCCGCATGGCCTCGCCATACCACATGCCGGCCGTCTGCCATCCGGTTACCGCGTTCCAGTAGGTGATGTCGCGCCCGCTGTTCTCGCCCTTGCGCACGGAAACGGTACGCGGCGGCCCGTAGCAGACCAGCAGCACATTCGCCTTGCCGCCGGCGGCGCTTTCGCCGACCCGGATGAGGATCGTTCCGTCGGCACGCGAAAGCGCAACCGGAACCCTCAGGCCACCGGTCGATTGCGCGATCTTTTCCTCGACCTCGCCGCGATGCGACCCGACAACGTCATGATGACCGTTGATCACCATTTGCGGCGTGTATTTCGACATGTTGCCAAGCGCTCGGCGATAGGCTTCCTGTCGTGCCGTGTTGGCAGGATCGCCCAGCGTGTCCTTCCAGCCGAGATAATCCCAGTAGTCCACGTGCCATGCGAGCGCGATGACGCCCTCGCGCCGGGCCAGTTCACCCAGGAACGCGTCGGCCGCCGGGCAGGACGAGCATCCCTGGCTGGTGAAGAGTTCGACCACGGCCACGGGCTTTTCCCCCGCCCCGGCAGGCACGGCCGAGGCGGCAGCGAACAGCAGTGACAGAAAGAACCTTCTCACGGTGCCCCGGGCCTCCCCTGTGAAACGTGGTTGCGGCAAAATGGCTTGTACCGGACATAGTCCCCGCATTGATCAATGAAAACTCACTTTCGCGCGAGTTTTCGTGCCGGACCACACCACCGGCATGAAAAAACCGCCGGGGATGAGATCCCCGGCGGCTTTCATTTCACGGGCTTTGGATGGCGCTTCCGGCCCTCAGGCCGCCAGATCCCGCAGCACATACTGCAGGATGCCGCCGTTCTTGTAGTAATCGAGTTCGTCGAGCGTATCGATGCGGCAGAGCAGTTCGATCGTCTTCGTCGAACCGTCGGCGAAGGTGATCGTGGCCGGCACGGTCTGGCGCGGCTTGATCCCCTCGAGGCCCTCGATGGACACGGTCTCGTCGCCCTTCAGGCCCAGCGACTTCCAGGTGTCGCCACCGGTGAAGACGAAGGGAATGACGCCCATGCCGACGAGGTTGGAGCGGTGGATACGCTCGTAGCTCTCGGCAATGACGGCGCGCACGCCCAGCAGGTTGGTGCCCTTGGCAGCCCAATCGCGCGACGAACCGTTGCCGTATTCGCCTCCGGCGAAGACGACCAGCGGCACGCCCTCCGTGCGGTAGCGCATGGCGGCGTCATAGATCGACAGTTCTTCCTTGGACGGATAGTGGATGGTGTAGCCGCCCTCGCGGCCGTTCTCGCCCAGCATGAAGTTGCGGATGCGGATATTGGCGAAGGTGCCGCGCATCATCACTTCATGGTTGCCGCGGCGCGTGCCGTACTGGTTGAAATCGGCGACATTGACGCCATTGTCCAGCAGGTACTGTCCGGCCGGCGACTGCGCCTTGATCGATCCGGCCGGGGAAATGTGGTCGGTGGTGATCTTGTCGCCAAACAGGCCGAGGATGCGCGCGCCCTTGATGTCGGACACCTGCCCGGCCGCCTTCGCCATGCCGGCGAAATAGGGCGGGTTCTGCACATAGGTGGAGGCGTCGTCCCAGGCATAGGTCTCGCCGGCAGGCGCCTGCACGGCCTGCCAGTTCTCGTCGCCCTTGAACACGTCCGCATACTTGGATTCGAACAGTTCGCGCGTGACGTGCTTGTGGATGAACTCCTGGATCTCCTGGTTGGTCGGCCAGATGTCCTTGAGGAAGACGTCCTTGCCGTCCTTGTCCTGGCCGATCGGCTCGCTCGTCAGGTCGATGTTCACCGTGCCGGCCAGCGCATAGGCGACGACCAGCGGCGGCGAGGCCAGGTAGTTGGCCTGCACGTCGGGCGAGATGCGGCCCTCGAAGTTGCGGTTGCCCGACAGCACGCCTGCGGCGATCAGGCCCTTGTCGTTGATCGTCTTGGAGATCGGCGCCGGCAGCGGACCGGAATTGCCGATGCAGGTGGTGCAGCCGAAACCGACCAGGTTGAAGCCGATCTTGTCGAGTTCGGCCTGCAGGCCGGACTTTTCCAGATACTCGCCGACGACCTGCGAGCCCGGCGCCAGCGAGGTCTTGACCCAGGGCTTCTGCTTGAGGCCGAGCCGGTTGGCATTGCGCGCCAGAAGGCCGGCGCCGATCAGCACCGAGGGGTTGGACGTGTTGGTGCAGGACGTGATGGCGGCGATGGCCACGTCGCCATGGCCGAGATCATAGTCCTCGCCCTCGACATCGTAGCGGCGGTCGATCTCGCCGGCATCCTTCTTGTACTCGGCGGTGAAGGCCTGGCGGAAGCCCTCGCCGATCTTTTCCAGGGCGATGCGGCCTTCCGGGCGCTTCGGGCCGGCCATGGACGGCACGACGTCGCCCAGATCCAGTTCCAGCGTGTCGGTGAAGACGGGGTCGGAGGAACCTGTCTCGCGGAACATGCCCTGGGCCTTCGAATAGGCCTCGACCAGCGCGATGCGGTCCTGTGTGCGGCCCGTCATGGTCAGGTAGTTCAGCGTTTCCGAATCGACCGGGAAGAATCCGCAGGTAGCGCCGTATTCCGGGCCCATGTTGGCGATGGTCGCGGCATCAGCCAGCGTCAGGTGATCGAGGCCGTCGCCGAAGAATTCGACGAACTTGCCGACCACGCCCTTCTTGCGCAGCATCTGCACGACGGTCAGCACCAGGTCGGTGGCGGTGACGCCTTCTTTCAGCCGGCCGGTCAGCTTGAAGCCGATGACCTCGGGCAGGAGCATGGAGACCGGCTGGCCCAGCATGGCCGCTTCCGCCTCGATGCCACCCACGCCCCAGCCGAGAACGCCAAGGCCGTTGATCATGGTGGTGTGCGAATCGGTGCCGACACAGGTATCGGGATAGGCGACGGTGGCGCCGTCCTCGTCCTTCGTCCAGACCGTCTGGCCGAGATATTCGAGGTTGACCTGGTGGCAGATGCCGGTGCCGGGGGGCACGACGCGGAAGTTCTTGAATGCCTGCTGGCCCCACTTGAGGAAGCGGTAGCGCTCGCCGTTGCGCTGGTATTCCAGCTCCACGTTGCGGGCGAAGGCATTGGGATTGCCGAATTCGTCGACGATGACCGAGTGGTCGATGACGAGATCGACGGGAACGAGCGGGTTGATCTTCTGCGGATCGCCGCCAAGCGCCTTGATGCCGTCGCGCATGGCTGCCAGGTCAACCACGGCAGGGACGCCGGTGAAGTCCTGCATCAGCACGCGGGCAGGCCGGTAGGCGATCTCGTGCCCGGCCGTGCCCTTGTCGTCAAGCCAGGCGGCAACGGCCTCGATGTCGGCCTTGGTGACGGAGCGTCCGTCCTCGTTGCGCAGCAGGTTTTCCAGCAGCACCTTCATGGAGAAGGGCAGGCGGGAAACGCCTTCAAGGCCGTTCTTCTCGGCCTCCTTCAGATCGTAATAGACGTATTCCTTGCCGGCGGCCGTCAGGGTGCGGCGGCAATTGAAGCTGTCGAGTGACTTGGACACGTGCGACCTCGTTCTCATTCATTCTGCCGAACGGGGCGGACGCTTCTTGGCCGCGCGGACGCGGGTGGGGAAGGTGCGGGTGCGGCCATTTCCGCTGTCCGGCCCCGCGAAAACCTCTTGCTTTGCAAGGCTTCCGGGTACGGCGCAAAAAGGGTTGCCACGCCGGCCGCTGGCATGGTTGCCGGGCTTATAGGGAATTTTGTAGAAGGATTCCAGATCAACCAAAGGCATATTTTGGCGCCGCAGCAATCCGCCATCGGACATCCGCGCTGCCTTGAACGGGAAAAGGGACTGTCATGCGGCTTGTTGCAAGCGGCCTTGCCGGCGAACGCGGCGGCGAGATCATCTTCTCCGGCGTCGGCTTTTCGCTGGGCGCGGGCGAGGGAATCGTCGTCACCGGGCCCAACGGATCGGGCAAATCCACCATGCTGCGCGTCATCGCCGGCCTGCTGGAACCGGCGGAAGGCACGGTGCGGATCGAAGATCCGGTCGAGGACTTCCCGACACTGGAATCGGCGCTGCACTACCTCGGTCACCAGAACGCGATGAAACCGGCGCTGACGGTGCGCGAGAACCTCGAATTCTGGCAATCCTTCCATGGCCATGCGCATCTCCCGGTTCTGGAAGCATTGGAAATGGTCGGGCTGGAGACGATCGGCCACCTGCCCTTCGGCTACCTGTCGACCGGCCAGCGCCGCCGCATCGCCATTGCCAAGCTGCTCGTCTCCTACCGTCCGGTCTGGCTGCTTGACGAACCGACCGCAGGGCTCGACAAGGCATCCGAACGGCAATTCGCCGCGCTGATGGAAGCGCACATGGAGGACGGGGGCATGATCATCGCGGCGACCCATATCCCGCTGGGACTGGAAAACGTCCGCTCCCTCGACATGGGGGAGCACACGACCCGATGCTAGCCCTTTTCGTCCGCGATCTCAGGCTGGGGATACGCGCCGGCGGCGGCGCGCTGGTCGGCCTGCTGTTCTACCTCGCCGTCGTCGCCGTCATCCCCTTCGGCGTCGGGCCGGATCTCAACCTGCTGGCGCGGATCGGCCCGGCCATCCTGTGGATCGGGGCCCTGCTGGCCGCGCTGCTCGGCCTCGACCGGCTGTTCCAGGCCGATCGCGAGGATGGCGCGCTGGACCTGGTGATCATCGCCCGTGACCGGCACATGCTGGCACTGACCGTGTTCGTGAAGTGCCTCGCGCACTGGACGGCGAGCGTCCTGCCGCTTGTCGTGGCCGCACCCCTGCTCGGCCTGTTCATGAACATGACACCGGTCGGCATCGGTGCCGCGACGCTGACGCTGGCGGCGGGAACGCCGGCCATCACCTTCATCGGCGCCGTCGGCGCGGCGGTGGCCGTGGCGCTGCCGCGTGGCGGCCTGCTGGTCTCCGTGCTCATCCTGCCCTTCGTGATACCCGTGCTCATCTTCGGCGTCACGGCAGCCTATGGCGCGGTCAACGACCCGGATCCCTTCTGGCCGCCCTTCCTCATCCTCTCGGCGCTGACGCTTTTCTTCGCCGTGCTGGGGCCGGTGGCCGCCGGCGCGGCGCTGAAGGGCGGGACCGAATGACGCGGAAATTTGAACGGCGCGCTTGACGGCAATCAATTGCCCGCATGCGCCAAAGCCTATATGTAGACGGCATGAGCGAGACACAGACATTGCCGGACGCCAAGGCCGGTTGGTTTACACGGCTTGCCAATCCGACGCGCTTCATCGGGCTGGCAGACAAGCTGATTCCATGGCTGCTGGGCCTCGCCGGCCTCCTGCTGGCCGTGGGCCTGTGGATGTCTTTCACTGCGCCGGAGGATTACCAGCAGGGCATCACCGTGCAGATCATGTATGTGCATGTGCCTTTCGCCTGGCTGGCCATGATGTGCTACACGGTGATGGCGATCTCCTCGGTCGGAACGCTGGTCTGGCGTCATCCGCTGGCCGATGTCTCGGCCAAGGCGGCGGCGCCCATCGGCGCGGCCTTCACCTTCCTGGCCCTGTTTACCGGTTCGGTCTGGGGCAAGCCCATGTGGGGGACATGGTGGGTCTGGGATGCGCGGCTGACATCGGTGTTCATCCTCTTCCTCATGTATCTCGGCATCATCGCGCTGACGCGAGCCATGGACGATCCGGCGAAGGCGGCGCGCGCGGCGGCCATCGTCACGCTGGTCGGCTTCATCAACATCCCGATCATCAAGTTCTCGGTCGACTGGTGGAACACGCTGCACCAGCCGGCGGCCGTCTTCCGCATGGACGGTCCGACGATCGATCCCTCCATGCTCTGGCCGCTGCTGGTCATGGCGGTTGCGTTCACGGTGCTGTTCTTCGGCCTGCACCTGATGGCGATGCGCACCGAGATCTGGCGCCGCCGTGTGATCGCCATGCGCCGCATGGCCGCGCGCCGCGCCGACGCCTGAGGAGCGGTCCGTCATGAGCCATGCAGCCTATGTCTTCGCCGCCTACGCCATGTCGGCCCTTGTGCTGGGCGGACTGGGCCTCTGGATCCTGACCGACATGCGCGCGCGCCGGCGCGAACTGGCCGAACTGGAAGCGCGCGGCATCCGCAGGCGCTCGGAGAATGGTTGAACGGAACATGAGCGAGGAAACAGAGGTACGCGAGACGGGCGGAAGGCCGCGCCGCTGGCTGGTGATCCTGCCGCTGGTCCTGTTCGTCGCCTTGTCAGGCGTGTTCCTGATGCAGCTTCTTTCCGGCAAGGACGCCTCCATTGTTCCCTCCGTGCTGATCGGCACCCAGGCGCCTGCCACCGACCTGCCGCCGCTGGAAGGCGTCGACCTGCCCGGCTTCTCCACCGAAGCGCTGAAAGGCAAGGTCTCGCTCGTCAATGTCTGGGCGTCCTGGTGCGTACCCTGCCGGCAGGAACACCCGCTGCTGATGGAACTGGCCAGGGACGGCCGCTTCGGGATCGTCGGGCTGAACTACAAGGACAAGCCGGGTCAGGCGCGCGCCTTTCTCGCCGACCTCGGCAATCCCTTCACCATGCTGGGCGTCGACCAGACCGGCCGCGCGGCCATCAACTGGGGCGTCTACGGTGTGCCGGAAAGCTATCTGATCGGCAAGGACGGCACGATCCTGTGGAAGCAGACCGGACCGTTCACGCCTGAAAGCGTGCGAAACGGCCTCCTCCCGGAGATCGAAAAGGCGCTCGCGGCCAACTGATTTTCGCCTGCGTGGCTTCCAAATCCGCCGCACTTGCCTAGATTGGCGCGATGACAGGCGATTTACCCATTACCTTCCGCAGGCAGGTGCCCGACGGCGACAGCATGGAGCGCAGCATCTGCGGCCATTGCGGCTTCGTCGATTACCAGAATCCGAAGATCGTGGTGGGCGCTGTCGTGCGTCACGAAGGCAAGATCCTGATGTGCCGCCGGGCCATCGAGCCGCGTTCCGGCTTCTGGACCGTTCCGGCCGGATACCTGGAACTCAACGAGACGCCCGAGGCCGGCGCGGCGCGCGAGGCAATGGAGGAGGCCTGCGCGAAAATCCGCATCGAGGGCCTGCTGGCCATCTATTCCGTGCCGCGGATCAGCCAGGTGCAGCTGATCTACCGGGCGACGCTTGCGGAGCCGGCCATTGCGCCGGGACCGGAATGCCTCGACGTTGCCCTTTATGGCTGGAACGACATTCCCCATGACGAGATCGCCTTTCCGACCGTGCACTGGATGCTGGCAGCGGAGAAGGCCATACAGGAAGGCAAGGGCGGCGCGCCCTTCACGAATCCGCCCGGCGACAGCGGTAACCTGAAACGCTGACAGGCGTCCGATCGCGGGACAATCCGGCTTGCCGTGATTCCCGTTTTGCGAACAGCGTTTGCATTTCGCACATTTTCCGGCCCGTATGCGGGTTTTCATCGCGGCATGGCGCTTGCATCGCGTCTCCGGAGAGGTCAGGTTGACGGGACGTTAACCATAATTCCGGGAAGCGGGCATGGTATCGGCACTACAGGCAGTGACGTGGTTTGCGGCAATCCTGGCAGGCGGGCTTGTTGCCGCGCCGTCGCTGGCTGCATCCGGCAATATCGGCTTTCACGGCACGGTCCCGGAACGGGGCCGCGAAGCGCTGGCTGTCGTCGCTGCCAGCCCTGTCAGCCTTTCCACCGAATCAGGCCTTCAATTCATCACACGTAACGCGGCCAGGCAGTCCGTACGCCGTGTTTTCTCGGTACTCTCCATGGACGGGCAGGCCATGCCGGCCGAAACCTTGCCTTCCGAAGCCGTGATGCGGCCGGGCGCGATGCGCCGGGTCAGCGTGTTCGTCCCCTTCGGAAAGGCCACGGCACATCGCTATCGTGTCTGCGTGGAGAGCTACGCGCTTTCCGGCGCGCCGCTTGGCCGGGTCTGCCAGGCCCACGCCGCCCGGCGCGTCCCGTAAGGGGCTTGGCCGGTCAGCGGCTCTTGCCGTCGATCTCTTCCAGCGAGTGTTTCATGATGAGCGGCATCTGGCTCATGGTGAAGACGAGCGTGATCGGCATGATGCCCCAGACCTTGAAGGCGACCCAGGTATCGGTTGAGAAGAGGCGCCAGACCACTTCGTTCGCCACGGCGAGAAGCAGGAAGAACAGGCCCCAGCGGAGCGTCAGCTTGCGCCAGCCTTCCGCATCAAGCCGGAACGCGCTGTCGAAGACATAGCCCAGCAGAGCCTTGCCGAAAACGAGACCACCCAGGAGCACGGCCCCGAACAGCGTGTTCACGATGGTCGGCTTCATCTTGATGAAGGTCTCGTCATGCAGCCAGAGCGTCAGGCCGCCGAAGACGAAGACGATGACGCCGGAAATCAGCGGCATGATCGGCAGGGTTCTCACCAGCGCCCATGACACCGCCAGCGCGATGGCTGTGGCGGCCATGAACAGGCCCGTCGCGATGAACAGCGGCCCGCCGAGTTCGGCGAGAACCGGATAGCGCGCCGCCAGCCACTCACCACGCGAATTGGCGAAGAAGAACACCACCAGCGGGCCCAGTTCCAGTGCCAGCTTCAAGAGCGGGTTCATTTCCTTTCGCTTCGGATCGGAGGGATCGCGCTCGAAAACTGGCTCGGACATGGTTGCCTTCCGGTTCATCTGAAACAAGCATGCGGCGAGCCGTCCGCCCGTCCGTTTCCTTCACCTAGTGGATTGCAGCCGCCTTTGCCAGTGCGGCCGGGCCGGAAAGGCCGTCACGATCCGTCAATGCCCGTGTGGCGAGGCAGGCTTTCCCTTCGCCCGCCGCGCGCTAACCTTTCCTTTACCATGCCGGCGCAGGCTTTCTGGTGGAGGGTCAGGCGCACCAGCCTGACCGGGAGGATGTCCGGTCGCCGGGACCGCGCGCATCCATCCGCGCGCGCCGGCCACCCATGGAACGGAGCGCGCCATGAACCCCTTGCTGAAAGTGTTCTCCTTGTGCCTTGCCCTGCTGGCCCCTTGCGGCGCGGCGCAGGCATGCCGCATTGCCCTGGCAGGCGACGCGGAGGCCACGCCGGTGACATTCGCTGGCCTTGCCGAAGGCATCACCGCTGCCCGGTTCGGTTGCAACGGCCAGCAGGCGATGCCTGTCGTGATCTGGACACTCGCGATCGATCATCGCCAGCCGCATGTCGGGGTGCGCGACAACCGGCTTTTCGACGAAGCTGTTGACGGACCGATGCGCCCGCTTGTCTCGGCACGGATCGAAAACCATGCGCGCGTCCATGTCATGGAAAGGCGGAATGTGTCCGGTCCGCCCGGCACCGCTCCCGCAAGCCGGTCAAATCGCCGTTTCGTCACGTTCTGCGACGCAGGCCATGAAGGCGATCCGCTTGACTGTTCGCTGGCCGGTGCGCGTCTCAAGGCCCGTGTCACGCCGGTCCACAGGGATCGCGACGGCATCCCCGATGGCGCAAGGCACGAGATCAGCCACTACGATGGCGCGGCGCGTTTGAGCGTCCTTATCTTCGATGCGCCCTATGCCGAACGCCCGGAAGCCGATATCGGCCGCTGGATCGGCATGCTGAACGCATTGTCCGGGATCCTGGCTCCCGCTGAAACGACCGATTCCGTCGACTGACAACCAGTCCGCTTCGTCAGCCCGTCCCGGCGATGGCCCGGGCGAAATCGGCAGCCGCGAAGGGTTCGAGATCGTCGATCCCCTCGCCGACGCCGATGAAATAGACCGGCAGCTTGTATTTCGCGGCAATGGCGACGAGGATGCCGCCGCGCGCCGTGCCGTCCAGCTTCGTCATGACGAGACCGTTGACGCCGGCGACATTGCGGAAGATCTCCACCTGGTTCATCGCGTTCTGTCCGGTGGTCGCGTCCAGTGTCTGCAGCACGGTGTGCGGCGCCTCCGGATCGTGCTTCTGAAGGACGCGCACCACCTTGGCCAGTTCGTCCATCAGTTCGGCCTTGTTCTGCAGCCGCCCGGCCGTATCGATGATCAGCACGTCCGAGCCGGCGTCCCTGGCCTTGACGAAGGCGTCATAGGCGAGACCGGCGGCATCGGCGCCCAGTCTGGATGAGACGACCGGCGCGCCGGTGCGCTCGCCCCAGATGTGAAGCTGCTCGATGGCGGCCGCGCGGAACGTGTCGCCGGCCGCCAGCATGACATTCAGCCCGCCGCGCGTCAGCTTTGCGGCCAGCTTGCCGATGGTGGTGGTCTTGCCCGTGCCGTTGACGCCGACCACGAGGATGACATGCGGCTTGTGCGACAGGTCCAGTTCCAGCGGAACCGCCACCGGCTCCAGCACCTTTTCCACCTCGCCGGCCATGACCGTGCGCACTTCCTCGCCGCTGACCTCGCGGCCATAGCGGCCCGACGCCAGCGTGTCGGTGATGCGCATGGCCGTCTCGATGCCGAGATCGGCCTGGATCAGCACGTCCTCGAGATCCTGCAGCGTGTCCTCGTCCAGCTTGCGCTTGGTGAAGACACCGGCAATGCCCGACGTCAGGTTCTGCGAGGAGCGCGAAAGGCCGGAACGGAGCCGCTGGAACCAGCCGGGCCGTTCCGCTTCCGGCTCCGGTGCCGGCGCGGCATCGGCCTTGCGCTCGACGGACCTGGAAACCGTGACCTTGCCCGTTGACGGCGTGGCAGCCGGAGCAGCAGGCGCGGGTGGCGCAACCGGTTCTTCCGGTTCGGCTTCAGGCTCCGGCGCGGGCACGGACGCTGAAACGGGTTCGGCCGCGGCAGCGGGAGGCGTTTCGGCGGGCGGGGGTACACCTTCGGTCTCGTCTTTCGCAACGTCGTCATCCGGCACTGTCTCTTCAGGCGCCGCATCCGGACCGGGTGCCGCGAATGGCGGAGCCGTCTCCGGCAAGGCGTCGGAAGCCGTTTCGGCCGGGGGTTCGGCGGCGGTAACCGTTGCAGGGGCATCCTCCCCGGCGGGTCGGTCCTCGACCTCTTTCCGGCCGAACGAAAAGACCTTCTTGATGAAACCCAGGGCCATTGCGCTGTTCCGTTCCTTGCCTCTGCCGGTTACGCCGCCCCGGCCAGCGCCGGGCGGGTGAGCAGCTTTTCTCCGTCATGGCCGGCGATCGCAACGCTCACGATGTCACCGGGCACGCCTTCCGCGCTGGCGAGTGTGAAATCCTCCGTGCGGCCGATGCCGGGCTTTTCGATCAGCACGCGCGCGGTGCTGCCGGTGCGCGCCGCCAGATGGGCGGCATAGGCCACGTCACCGGCTTCGCGCAGGCGGGCGGCGCGCGCCTTGCGAACCGCCTTGTCCACCTGTGGCATGCGTGCCGCAGGCGTGCCCTTGCGGGCCGAAAACGGAAACACGTGAAGATGCGTCAGCCCGCAATCGGCAACGAGTTTCAGCGTGTTCTCGAACATTTCATCGGTTTCGGTGGGAAACCCGGCGATCAGGTCGGCGCCGAAGACGATGTCCGGGCGCAGGCGGCGCACCTCCTCGCAGAAGCGGATGGAATCGTCGCGCAGGTGGCGCCGCTTCATGCGCTTCAGGATCATGTCGTCACCGGCTTGCAGCGAGAGATGCAGGTGCGGCATCAGCCGCGGTTCGGTGGCGATGGCATCGAGCAGGGCGTCATCCGCCTCGATGGAATCGATGGAGGAAAGACGCAGCCGGTCGAGGCCGGGAACCTTTGAAAGGATCGCCTTGACCAGGCGGCCGAGTTTCGGACTGCCCGGCAGGTCCGCGCCCCAGGAGGTGAGATCGACGCCGGTCAGCACGACCTCGCGATAGCCGTTGCCGACAAGGCGCGCGACCTGGTCCACCACGCCGCCAGCCGGAACCGAGCGCGAATGCCCCCGTCCATAGGGAATGATGCAGAAGGTGCACCGGTGGTCGCAGCCGTTCTGGACCTGCACGAAGGCGCGTGCGCGCCCCTCGATGGCGTCGACCATGTGGGAAGCCGTTTCACGCACCTCGAAGATGTCGTTGACGCGCACCTTCTCGAAGGCGTTGACCCCGAATTCCGGCAGCGCGCGATAGCTCTGCGCCTTCAGCTTGTCGTCATTGCCGATGACGAGATCCACTTCGTCCATCCCGCCGAAGGTGTCCGCCTCGGTCTGGGCGGCACAGCCGGTGACGATGATGCGCGCCTCCGGATTGTCGCGCCGTGCCTTGCGGATCGATTGCCGTGCCTGCCGGACAGCTTCCGCAGTCACGGCGCAGGTGTTGATGACGATCGCGCCGCCCTCCAGTGCGCCGAGGCCGGCAGCCTCCGCCTCGCGTTTCATGACTTCCGACTCGTAGGCATTGAGCCGGCAACCGAAGGTGACGATCTCCACGCCCATCAGGCCGCGCCTTCCCTGTCACGCGTCCAGGTACCGGTCTCCGGATCCAGCATGCCGGAAAACTCCCATTCCGCCGGTCCGGTCATGATCACGTGGTTGTCCTCGTTCCATTCGATGCCCAGCGGCCCGCCCGGCACATGGACCGTGACGGTCCGGTCCATGCGGCGCAAGCGGATGGCGGCAACGGCCGCCGCGCAGGCCGCGGACCCGCAGGCGCGCGTCAGTCCGGCCCCGCGTTCCCATGTGCGGATCACCATCTCGCTGCGCGAAAGGATCCGCGCGATCGTGATGTTGGCGCGTTCGGGAAAGATCGGGTGATTTTCCAGCATCGGCCCGAAGCGTTCCATGTCATAGGCCCAGACGTCGTCCTCGACCCAGAAGATGGCGTGCGGATTGCCCATCGATACCACCGATGGCGAATGCAGCACCGGTGCGTCGATGGGACCGATCTGCAATTCGATCATGCGGGTGTCGTGAAACTCCTCGGCGAGCGGAATGTCCTTCCAGCCGAAACGCGGCGCGCCCATGTCCACGGAGACCAGCCCGTCGGCATGTTCCTGCGCCGTCAGGATGCCGGCCAGCGTCTGGAAGGTGAAGGCGGTGCGGCCGGTTTCCGCGGCCAGCGCCTGGACGACGCAGCGTGTGCCGTTGCCGCAGGCCTGTGCCTGGCTGCCGTCGCTGTTGATGATCTCGATGTAATTGTCCGTGCCCTCCACGCGCGGATCGTGGATGGCCATGATCTGGTCGAACGCTGTCGCCGGACCGCCGGCCAGCGCACGCGCGGCGGCGGGCGCGATCCGGTCGGCGCGGCCGCGCATGTCGGCCACGATGATCTGGTTGCCCAGTCCGTTCATCTTTGCAAAGGGCGCTGGCGCCGCCATGGCTCTCTGGCTCCGTTCTTCGCGCCCTATATGGCCGAAGAAGAGGCACAATTCCAGTCATGGACGAGGCAGGTGCGGTTCAGGCCCCGCCTGCCGGCGGAACGTCGAAGACCTCGCCGGGCAGCATGGGCCGGAAGCGCTCCCGCGCAATTCCGGCGGCGTCGAGCGCCGAATGCAAACGCGCCTTCGGTTCCTCGATGCTTTCGTCGGTCAACTGGAACGTGCCCCAGTGGTGGCCGGCAGCCCATTCGGCACCGGCCAGCCGGAAACCCTCGACTGCCTCTTCCGGGTTCTGGTGCTGCCCCTTCATGAACCAGCGCGGCTCATAGGCGCCGAAGGGCAGGATCGCAAGGCGGAAGCCCCCGTGCTTGGCGGCCGCCGCGCGATAGTTGCGCCCTTCATGGAAACCGGTGTCGCCGACATGGTAGATGCGTCCGGCCGGCGTCTCGATCACGAAGGCGGCCCACAGCGCCATGCGCCGGTCCGTCATGCCGCGCGCCGACCAGTGGTGGCAGGGTTCGAAATGGATGCGGACCGGCCCTGCCTCGAGGCTGTCACCCCAGTCGCCGGTGGTGATCGCCATTCCCGGCACGGCCGCGCCGACAATGGCATCGTTGCCGAGCGGCGTGATGAGCTTCGGCGCATGCACCCGGTGCAGGCGGGTCAGCGTGTCGACATCGAGATGATCGTAGTGATTGTGCGTCAGCAGGACGAGATCGACCGGCGGCAGGTCTTCGAAGGCAATGCCCGGCGCATTGACCCGCTTCGGCCCGGCGAAGGAGAGAGGCGATGCCCGCTCCGACCAGACCGGATCGGTGAGGATGTTGAGACCGGCCACCTGGATCAGCAGCGTGGCATGGCCGACCATTGTCACCCGGATGGCATCACCCGACACGCGTTTGTCGGGCCGGGCGGCCGGATGCGGCGGGTCGAACCGGACCGGCCATTCGGCGCGGCTGCCGCCGAACCGCCAGCGCAGGAGATCCTTGAGGCCGCGCGGCTCGACCCCGTCCGGATTGAAGAAGGTCCGGCCATCGAAGTGATCGCTGACCGGACCATCGTAATAGGGATTGGCCCGCGCGCCGCGCATCCAGGTAAACGTGCCGGCCAAGGTCGCCATCCCTCCGGTTGCAAGCAGGGTCAGGAAATGTCTGCGGTTCATGGACCGCAGATAGGCCTTCGCCGGTCTGACGTCCAGCGTTTCCAGAAGGCCGGGCACACGAGGCGCATGGCTGCGCCTGCCTCAGGCGATGGCGACGATGCCGAGAATGACCAGCAGGAAGAGGACGAGCAGGACACCTATGAGCAGCTTCGCACCGGTCAGCGCGGCGCCGGACAGCGTGTTGAAACCCAGCAGCGAAGCGACCGCGGCCACGATGAGCAGGATGATGATCCACTTGATCATGGAAGAGACTCCGGTTGATTTGTGCCGGCATGGCCGGCCATCGCATGGATCAATGCAGAACGGGCACGGAGGTTCCCGGCACGGACGCGGCGCAGACCGGGAACAACCCGGTATTGAATCCGTTTCCGGAACGCAATATTAACCCTGTCCGGTTGAAAATGCCCCCAAAGCGCCGTTTTCCAAGCGCATTCAGGGCGTGATCCGGATCACGCGACATTCAGAGAGGGTTTGAATGATGGGGATGAAGCACTGGGCATTGGCGGCCGCATGCGTTTCGGCGCTTGGTCTGACAGCCTGCCAGAGCGAGCGCCTGGGGCGCCTGAACACGCAACCCGCGCCCCTGACGCCGGCACCCGTGTCACCGGTCACCCAGGAGCAGTTGCCGCCGCCCTCCCAGCCCGAAACGCTGAACCCCTCGGGTTTCCCCGACGCGCCAGGCACCGAAGCGGACGGAACCGAGATCGCCGCCGTGGATCCCGCCCAGCCTGCCGCACCGCCTGCGGGTGCCGAGCCGCTGACCAAGAACGCGATGGTCGGAAGCTGGTCCGCGAACAGTGCCGGTTCAAGTTGCCAGATGTTCCTCACGCTGACCAAGTATGGCAGCGGGTCGCGCGGCGGCACGCGCGGCTGCTCCGGCGACATGGCGAACGTGCGCGGCTGGGACGTGCAGGGCGCCCAGGTCGTCCTTTACAATGAGAGTGGCGACACGGTGGCGCGGCTCTACAAGTCCGGCAACCAGAAATTCGACGGAACGACGAGTTCCGGCCAGGCTGTTTCCGTTTTCCGCTGACGGGACCGGCACAATCGCCAGGATAGACGCCCCGGGCCCGCCTTCGCATGGCTTCATCGCAATTGCCGTCTGACCGCCAGACCGTCCTGGAGCGCTACGATCATCTGGCGCGGACCGGCAGGCTCGTGGGCGACCCCGAGCAGCGGCGCATCGCCATGCGCTTCGACCGGCTGATTGACGAGATCGCGGAAAAGCGCCTCCAGCGCAAGTCCTCGGCGCTCGGCTGGATGTTCGCCCGGCGCAAGCCGAAACAGGAGCCCGTGCGCGGGCTCTACCTGCATGGCGGGGTCGGCCGCGGCAAGACCATGCTCATGGACATGTTCTTCGAACTGGCGCCTGCACGGCGCAAGCGGCGCGCCCATTTCAACGACTTCATGGCCGATGTGCATGACCGCATCGGCCGCCACCGCGCCGCGGTCAAGGCCGGGACGGCCAGGGGCGACGACCCGATCCCGCCCGTCGCCGCCTCCATCGCCGGGGAAAGCTGGCTGATCTGCTTCGACGAGTTCACGGTGACCGACATTGCCGACGCGATGATCCTCAGCCGCCTGTTCTCCGCGCTGTTCGCCGAGGGGGTGGTTCTTGTCGCGACCTCGAACGTTGCCCCGCAGGACCTTTACAGGGACGGCCTCAACCGGTCGCTGTTCACCCCGTTCATCGCCACCCTCGAGCGCCATACGGACGTGACCAATGTCGACATCGAGACCGACTACCGGCTGCGCGAACTGGACCGCCTGCCCGTTTACGTTACGCCGTTGGGACCGGAGGCTGATGCAGCCATGGACCGCGCCTGGGACCGGCTGACCGGCGGCGTGCCTGAACAGCCGGTGACGCTGGAACTCAAGGGGCGCACCATTCACGTGGAACGGGCCGCCGGCCGGGCTGCGCGTTTCGCCTTTGACGATCTGTGCGTCAGGCCGATGGGCGCGCGCGACTTCCTGGCCATCGCGGACCGGTTCGACGCCATCGTGATCGACCGTGTGCCCGTCATGGGCAACGAGACGCGCAACGAGGCCAAGCGTTTCATCCTGCTGGTCGACACGCTTTATGACCGCCGGGTCCGCCTGATCCTCTCCGCGCAAGCGCCGCCGGAAAAGCTGTTCACGGGCACGCACGGAACCGAACTGTTCGAGTTCGACCGCACCGCCTCGCGCCTGATCGAGATGCAGAGTGCGGACTGGGTCGCGCATACCCGCGATCACGACCGCGGCTGACGCATCGCATGGAGCGGCAGAAGGACGGCCGGCATGGATGGATTGAGGCACGGATGGACGCGAAAGGCTGGCCATGGCATGGTTGCCGCACAGGCGGGAAACGGGCTGCGACCTGGCCGGCGGCGCGGATAACAGCCCGTATTCCAGCAATATTTCTTACTTTTACGTAAGAACAGATCAATTCAAACGATTGATATTGCTGGCAACCAAAGAATCGGTTGAAAAAATGACGGTGCGAGTCTATGCGAAGCCCGGCATTCCGGATGCCCCTGGCAAGTCCGGCGGCTGAACCATTCCTGCCCGTTCTCAGGCTCAAGGCGGGCCTTTCCCGCGGGCGCAGCAAAGGGAAAACTAGCACATGGCACGCAACAAGATCGCGCTGATCGGCTCGGGCATGATCGGCGGCACGCTCGCCCACCTGATCGGCCTGAAGGAACTGGGCGACGTCGTCCTGTTCGACATCGCCGAGGGCATTCCGCAGGGCAAGGGCCTCGACATCGCGGAATCCTCTCCCGTCGACGGTTTCGACGCCCGCTTCACCGGCGCGAACGACTATGCCGCCATCGAGGGTGCGGACGTGTGCATCGTCACCGCCGGCGTGCCGCGCAAGCCCGGCATGAGCCGCGACGACCTGCTGGGCATCAACCTGAAGGTCATGGAACAGGTCGGCGCCGGCATCAGGAAATATGCCCCTGACGCCTTCGTCATCTGCATCACCAATCCGCTCGATGCCATGGTCTGGGCCCTGCAGAAGTTCTCCGGCATGCCGAAGAACAAGGTCGTCGGCATGGCAGGCGTGCTTGACTCCGCCCGCTTCCGCTACTTCCTTGCCGAGGAATTCGGCGTTTCGGTTGAGGATGTCTCCGCCATGACGCTGGGCGGCCACGGCGACGACATGGTGCCGATGACGCGTTACTCCACCGTCGCGGGCATCCCGCTGCCGGACCTGGTCAAGATGGGCTGGACCTCAAAGGACAAGCTGGACGCAATCGTCGAGCGCACCCGCAAGGGCGGCGGCGAGATCGTGGCGCTGCTCAAGACGGGCTCGGCTTATTATGCGCCGGCCGCCTCTGCCGTCGCCATGGCCGAATCCTACCTGAAGGACAAGAAGCGCGTCCTGCCCTGCGCCGCCTATCTCAATGGCGAATACGGCGTGAAGGACATGTATGTCGGCGTTCCGGTGGTCATCGGCGCCGATGGTGTCGAGCGCGTCGTCGAACTCGAATTCACCAAGAGCGAAGAGAAGATGTTCGAGACGTCTGTCAGCGCGGTCGCCGGCCTCTGCGAGGCCTGCCAGAACATCGCGCCGCAGCTGAAGGACTGAGGAGAGGGATTCCATGAATATCCATGAGTATCAGGCCAAGCAGGTCCTGAAAGGCTATGGCGCGCCCGTCGCTGACGGCGTCGCCATTTTCGAGGCCTCCGAGGCCGAAGCCGCGGCGAAATCGCTGCCCGGCCCGCTCTATGTGGTCAAGTCGCAGATCCATGCCGGCGGCCGCGGCAAGGGCAAGTTCCGTGAACTGCCGTCCGACGCCAAGGGCGGCGTGCGCCTGGCCCGTTCGGTGGAAGAGGTTGTCGCCAACGCCAACGAGATGCTGGGCAACACGCTGGTGACCAAGCAGACCGGCGCTGCTGGCAAGCAGGTCAACCGCCTCTACATCGAGGACGGCGCCGATATCGACCGCGAGCTTTACCTCTCCATCCTCGTCGACCGCACCGTCGGCCGCAATGCCTTCGTGGTCTCCACCGAGGGCGGCATGGACATCGAGGCCGTGGCCGAGGAAACGCCGGAGAAGATCGTCACCGTTGCGATCGATCCGGACACCGGCGTGACGGAAGCCGACGCGGGCAGGCTGTGCGACGCGCTGAAGCTTGACGGCGCGGCCCGCGAGGACGGCATGAAGCTGTTCCCGATCCTCTACAAGGCCTATACCGAGAAGGACATGAGCCTGCTCGAGGTCAACCCGCTGATCGTCATGACCGACGGCCACCTGCGCGTGCTCGACGCCAAGGTCTCCTTCGACAACAACGCGCTCTTCCGCCACGACGACATCGTCGCCCTGCGCGACAAGACGGAAGAGGACGAGAAGGAAATCGAGGCCTCCAAGTACGACCTCGCCTATGTGGCGCTGGACGGGAATATCGGCTGCATGGTCAACGGCGCCGGTCTTGCCATGGCCACCATGGACATCATCAAGCTCTACGGCGCCGAGCCGGCGAACTTCCTCGATGTCGGCGGCGGCGCGTCCAAGGAAAAGGTCACCGCGGCCTTCAAGATCATCACCGCGGACCCGAACGTGAAGGGCATCCTCGTCAACATCTTCGGCGGCATCATGAAGTGTGACGTCATCGCCGAGGGCGTTGTCGCGGCCGTGAAGGAAGTGGGCCTGCAGGTGCCGCTGGTCGTGCGCCTGGAAGGCACCAATGTCGACCTGGGCAAGAAGATCATCAACGAATCCGGTCTCAACGTCATCGCGGCCGACGATCTCGACGACGCGGCGCAGAAGATCGTCGCCGCCGTGAAGGGAGCCTGACACCCATGTCCATCCTCATCAACAAGGACACCAAGGTCCTGGTCCAGGGCCTGACCGGCAAGACCGGCACCTTCCACACAGAACAGGCGCTGGCCTATCACGGCACGCAGATGGTCGGCGGCATCCATCCCAAGAAGGGTGGCGAGACCTGGGAAGGCAAGGGCGGCGAGAAACTGCCGATCTTCGCGTCCGTCGCCGAGGGCAAGGCGGCCACCGGCGCCGACGCATCGGTCGTCTACGTGCCGCCGGCCGGTGCCGCGGCCGCCATCATCGAGGCCATCGAGGCGGAGATCCCGCTCATCGTCTGCATCACGGAGGGCATCCCGGTGCAGGACATGGTCAAGGTGAAGGCCGTGCTCGACAAGTCGTCCTCGCGCCTGATCGGCCCGAACTGCCCCGGCGTCCTGACGCCCGATGAATGCAAGATCGGCATCATGCCGGGCAACATCTTCAAGAAGGGCTCGGTGGGCATCCTGTCGCGCTCCGGCACGCTGACCTACGAGGCCGTGTTCCAGACCACGAATGCCGGCCTTGGCCAGTCGACGGCTGTCGGCATCGGCGGCGACCCGGTCAAGGGCACCGAGTTCATCGACGTGCTCGACCTCTTCCTCGACGATCCGGAAACCGAATCGATCATCATGATCGGCGAGATCGGCGGTTCGGCCGAGGAGGAAGCCTCCGAATGGCTGACCGAGCAGGCGAAGAAGGGCCGCAAGAAGCCGATGGCCGGTTTCATCGCGGGCCGCACGGCGCCTCCCGGACGCACCATGGGCCATGCCGGCGCGGTCATTTCCGGCGGCAAGGGCGGCGCGGAAGACAAGATCGCGGCCATGGAAGCCGCCGGCATCCGCGTCTCGCCGTCGCCGGCCCAGCTTGGCAGCACGCTGGTGAAGGTGCTCAAGGGCGAATGACGCCCTGACCAAGAAAAGGCCCGGGCCGGGCGATCGGCCCGGGGCCATCCCCGGAGGGAAACGAGCGGAGCAGACATGCGCCGGTCAGGCGCCGCCCGCGATCATCAAGGAGCCGGACACGACGTCCGGAAACGCTCATGGCACGAAACGACCAGGCCAACGACATTTTCGAGCAGACCTCGTTCCTCTATGGCGGCAATGCCGCCTATATCGACGAGCTCTATGCCCGCTACCAGGACGACCCGTCCTCGGTCGACGCGCAATGGCGCGAATTCTTCTCGCAGCTCCAGGACGACGCGGAAGACGTTCGCAAGAACGCCCGCGGCGCTTCCTGGAAGCGCGACAACTGGCCGATCGCCGCCAATGGCGAACTGGTTTCGGCGCTCGATGGCGACTGGGGCCAGGTCGAGGGCCACATGACCGCGAAGCTGAAGGAAAAGGCCGCGGCGGCGACCGGTGCCAAGGGCATGAGCGCGGAGGAAGTGGCCAAGGCGGCGCGCGATTCCGTGCGCGCCATCATGATGATCCGCGCCTACCGCATGCGCGGCCACCTGCACGCCAATCTCGATCCCCTCGGCATTGCCGGCCTGAAGGAGGATTACAACGAACTGTCTCCGGAGGCCTACGGCTTTTCCCCGGACGACTTCGACCGGCCGATCTTCATCGACCACGTTCTGGGTCTCGAGTTCGCCACCATCAACGAGATGCTCGACATCCTCAAGCGCACCTATTGCTCGACGATGGGCGTGGAGTTCATGCATATCTCCAACCCTGAGGAGAAGGCCTGGATCCAGGAGCGCATCGAGGGGCCGGACAAGGGCGTTGCCTTCACGGAAAACGGCAAGAAGGCGATCCTCCAGAAGCTGATCGAGGCAGAAGGTTTCGAGCAGTTCATCGACGTGAAATACAAGGGCACCAAGCGCTTCGGTCTGGATGGCGGCGAGGCGCTGATCCCCGCCCTCGAACAGATCATCAAGCGCGGCGGCAACATGGGCATGAAGGAAATCGTGCTCGGCATGGCCCATCGCGGCCGTCTCAACGTTCTCACCCAGGTGATGGGCAAGCCGCACCGCGCCGTGTTCCACGAATTCAAGGGCGGTTCCTTCGCTCCCGACGATGTCGAGGGCTCCGGTGACGTGAAATATCACCTCGGCGCGTCCTCCGACCGCGAGTTTGACGGCAACAAGGTGCACCTGTCGCTGACGGCAAACCCGTCGCACCTGGAAATCGTCAATCCGGTGGTCATGGGCAAGGCCCGCGCCAAGCAGGACCAGCATTTCGGCCGCAAGCGCGAGGAAGTGCTGCCGCTGGAAGCCCGCGCGGCCGTGCTGCCGCTGCTCCTGCACGGTGATGCGGCCTTTGCCGGTCAGGGCGTGGTGCCGGAATGCCTCGGCCTTTCCGCGCTGCGCGGCCACCGCGTCGCCGGCACGATCCATGTCATCATCAACAACCAGATCGGCTTCACCACCAATCCGCGTTTCTCGCGCTCCTCGCCCTATCCCTCCGATGTGGCGAAGATGATCGAGGCGCCGATCTTCCACGTGAACGGCGACGACCCGGAGGCGGTGACCTATGCCGCCAAGGTGGCCACCGAATTCCGGATGATATTCCACAAGCCGGTCGTCATCGACATGTTCTGCTACCGCCGCTTCGGCCACAACGAGGGCGACGAGCCGGCGTTCACGCAGCCCTTGATGTACAAGAAGATCCGCGCCCACAAGACCACGGTCCAGCTCTATTCGGAGAAGCTGATCGCCGAGGGGCTGATCACCGAGGGCGAAGTGGAGAAGATGAAGGCCGACTGGCGCGCCCATCTCGAAGCCGAGTTCGATGCGGGCAACTCCTTCAAGCCGAACAAGGCCGACTGGCTCGACGGCGTGTGGTCCGGCATGAGGACCGCCGATTCGGCCGACGAACAGCGCCGCGGCAAGACCGCCGTGCCGGCCAGGACGCTCAAGGAGATCGGCCGCAAGCTGGCCGAGGTCCCCGAAGGCTTCGAGGTGCATCGCACCGTGAAGCGCTTTATGGACAACCGCGCCGCGATGATCGAGTCCGGCGAGGGCATCGACTGGGCGACGGCGGAAGCGCTCGCCTTCGGCTCCATCCTGCTGGAAGGCAACCCGGTTCGCCTGTCGGGCCAGGATTGCGAGCGCGGCACGTTCAGCCAGCGCCATTCGGTGCTCTATGACCAGCGCGACGAGACCCGCTACATCCCGCTCAACAATCTGGGCTCCAGCCAGGCCAATTACGAGGTCATCAACTCGATGCTCTCCGAAGAGGCGGTGCTCGGGTTCGAATACGGCTATTCGCTGGCCGAGCCGAACGCGCTGACGCTCTGGGAAGCCCAGTTCGGCGATTTCGCCAACGGCGCGCAGGTCGTGTTCGACCAGTTCATCTCGTCGGGCGAACGCAAGTGGCTGCGCATGTCCGGCCTCGTCTGCCTGCTGCCGCACGGCTACGAGGGCCAGGGGCCGGAGCACTCCTCCGCGCGCCTTGAACGCTGGCTGCAGCTTTGCGCGGAAGACAACATGCAGGTCGCCAACTGCACGACGCCGGCCAACTACTTCCACATCCTGCGCCGGCAGTTGAAGCGCGATTTCCGGAAGCCGCTGATCCTGATGACGCCGAAATCGCTGCTGCGCCACAAGCGCGCGGTTTCGACGCTGCCGGAAATGAGCGGCGAGAGCGCCTTCCACCGCCTGCTCTGGGACGATGCCCAGCTTCACAAGGACGGTCCGGTCAAGCTGGTCAAGGATTCCAAGATCCGCCGCGTCGTGCTGTGCACCGGCAAGGTCTATTTCGACCTGCTGGAAGAGCGCGAGAAGCGCGGCATCGACGACATCTACCTGCTGCGCGTAGAACAGCTCTACCCCTTCCCGGCCAAGGCGCTGATCAACGAACTCACCCGTTTCCGCAACGCGGAAATGGTGTGGTGCCAGGAAGAGCCCAAGAACATGGGTGCCTGGTCGTTCATCGATCCCTACCTTGAATGGGTTCTGGCCCATATCGACGCCAAGCATCAGCGGGTGCGCTACACGGGCCGCCCGGCCGCAGCATCGCCGGCCACCGGCCTGATGTCGAAACATCTCGAACAGCTTGCCGCCTTCCTCGAAGACGCGCTCGGCGAATAAGAAAACCGTTCAGGAACAGGACAAAATCCATGGCTACAGAAATCCGCGTCCCGACACTGGGCGAATCCGTGACCGAGGCCACCATCGGCCAGTGGTTCAAGAAGGTTGGCGATGCCGTCGCCGCAGACGAGCCGCTGGTGGAACTGGAAACCGACAAGGTGACCGTGGAAGTGCCCGCGCCCGCCGCCGGCAAGCTGACCGAGATCACCGCCAAGGAAGGCGAGACCGTCGAACTCAACGCCTTGCTCGGCATGATCGCAGAGGGTGAGGGCGCCGCTGCGGCGCCTGCGGAAAAGAAGGCCGAGCCGAAGGCCGAAGACATGCCGGAGCCGGCCCCGTCGGGCTCCGAGACCGTGTCGAAGGGCATGGAAGACGCCCGCAGCGGCGAGATGCCCGCCGCCCCGTCCGCTGCCAAGCTGATGGCGGAAAAGGGTCTCGACGCCTCCCAGGTGTCCGGTTCAGGCAAGCGCGGCCAGGTGCTCAAGGGCGATGTGCTCGACGCCATCAACAAGGGCACCGGCTCTGCGCCCGCCGCGGCTCCGGCCGCTGCCCGCGCCCCCTCGTCAGGCGATGACGAGGCACGCGAGGAGCGCGTGAAGATGACCCGCCTGCGCCAGACCATCGCGCGCCGCCTGAAGGACGCGCAGAACACGGCCGCCATGCTGACCACCTTCAACGAGGTGGACATGACGGCAACGATGGAACTGCGCAAGAAGTACAAGGACATCTTCGAGAAGAAGCACGGCGTGAAGCTGGGCTTCATGGGCTTCTTCGCCAAGGCGGTGACCCATGCGCTGAAGGAAATCCCCGCCGTCAACGCCGAGATCGACGGTACCGACATCATCTACAAGAACTACTGCCACATCGGCGTGGCCGTCGGCACCGACAAGGGTCTTGTCGTGCCGGTGGTGCGCGATGCCGACCAGATGTCAATCGCCGCGATCGAGAAGGAAATCGGGCGCCTGGGCAAGGCGGGCCGCGACGGCACGCTGACCATGGCCGACATGCAGGGCGGCACCTTCACCATCTCCAATGGTGGCGTCTACGGCTCGCTGATGTCGACGCCGATCCTCAATGCGCCGCAGTCCGGCATTCTCGGCATGCACAAGATCCAGGACAGGCCCATGGTCGTGAACGGCCAGATCGTCATCCGCCCGATGATGTACCTGGCGCTGAGCTACGATCACCGCATCGTCGACGGCAAGGAGGCCGTGACCTTCCTGGTGCGCGTCAAGGAAAGCCTCGAGGATCCGGAACGCCTGGTTCTCGATCTTTGATCCCGGACGGCGGGAGACGGACCATGGTCCTGCGGATTGCATGGGCGCTCGGTCTGGCATCGCTCGCGGTGCCTGCCCTCGCCGCCTGTCCGCAGGAACTGGCCGTCTATGAAAGCGCGGACGGCCGGACCGCGCTGGAATTCGTGGCCGGCGGCCAGGCCATGGCGATGAGCCACGAAATCCGTATCCTGATCCGCGATGGAGCGCCGGTGGCGGCCTATGTCCAGCCGGGGGCAGCGCTTGGCCAGCCGGAGATGGTACTGCCGGTCAATTGCCCGGAAGGCGACGTGACCGGCGAGGAACTTGCCGCCTGCATCGTCTACCGCTCGGTGGTCTATGCAACGGATGCGCAAGGCGGCTTGCGCGAACTGCCTGCGGCAGGCGAAACTGCGGCGCAGGCGGTCCTGCTGCCCAATTTCGCGGCCTCGGCCTGGCGGCATCCCGCCTTTGGCGATGACGGGCCGGAACAGCCGCCGGCGGAAATATTCAGGCTCGCGGGGTGCCAGGAATGAGTGACGGCAAGGTGCTTCTGGTGACAGGCGGATCCCGCGGCATCGGCGCCGCGGTGGCGCTCGGCGCGGCGCGCGAGGGCTGGCGCGTGGCCGTCAACTACGTGTCCAATGCGCGCGCGGCCGATCTCGTGGCCGAACAGATCGCGCAAGCCGGCGGCGAGGCCATCGCCGTTCCAGGCGATGTCGGACGGGAAGCCGATATCCTTTCCATGTTCGAGGCCGTCGACCGCCGCTGGGGCCGGCTCGACGGGCTGGTCAACAATGCCGGCGTCGTGGACCGCATGGCGCGCGTCGAGACGATGAGTGCGGCGCGGCTGGAGCGCATGTTCCGCATCAATGTGATCGGCTCCATGCTCTGCGCCCGCGAGGCCGTGAAGCGCATGTCGACCGCCCATGGCGGCCATGGCGGTGTGATCGTCAACCTGTCGTCTGCCGCCGCAAGGCTCGGCAGTCCGGGCTGGTATGTCGATTACGCCGCCTCCAAGGGGGCCATCGACACCTTCACCAGGGGGCTTGCGCTGGAAGTGGCCGGCGAGGGAATCCGCGTCAACGCGGTGCGCCCCGGCATCATCGCCACCGACATTCACGCCTCGGGCGGCGAACCCGACCGCGTCGCGCAGGTCCGCGCCGGGCTGCCCATGAAGCGCGAGGGCCAGGCGCACGAGATCGCCGACGGCGTCCTCTATCTTCTTTCAGACAAGGCGTCCTACGTGACGGGCGCCATTCTCGACATTGCGGGCGGTCGCTGAGACAGCGCGCCACCAAACAGGAAGGACATGACCCATGGCTTATGATGTCGTCATTATCGGAACCGGCCCGGGAGGCTATGTCTGCGCGATCAAGGCCGCGCAACTGGGCCTCAAGGTGGCCGTGGTCGAAAAGCGCGCCACCCATGGCGGCACATGCCTGAACGTTGGCTGCATTCCGTCCAAGGCGCTGCTGTATGCCTCGGAAATGTTCGCCGAGGCGGGCCACGCCTTCGATACGCTCGGCATCGAGGTGCCGGCGCCGAAGCTGAACCTTGAAAAGATGATGGGCCACAAGGACGCCGTGGTGAAGGCCAATGTCGACGGCGTCGCCTTCCTGCTCAAGAAGAACAAGATCGATGCCTTCCGCGGCACCGGCAAGGTGCTGGGCGAGGGCAAGCTCTCCGTCACCGGCGACGATGGCAAGGTGCAGGAGATCGAGACGAAGAACATCGTCATCGCGACCGGTTCCGACGTGGCCGGCATTCCGGGCGTCAATGTCGAGATCGACGAGGAGACGATCGTCTCCTCGACCGGCGCCATTGCGCTGGCGAAGGTTCCCGAGAGCCTCACCGTTGTCGGCGGAGGCGTGATCGGCCTCGAACTGGGTTCGGTCTGGGCGCGCCTCGGTGCGAAGGTCACGGTTGTCGAGTATCTCGATTCCATTCTCGGCGGCATGGACAGCGAGATCTCGAAACAGTTCCAGCGCGTGCTCGCCAAGCAGGGCATGACCTTCAAGCTCGGCGCGAAGGTCACGAAGGTGGAGAAGTCCGCAAAAGGCGCCGACATCCCCTTCGAGCCGGTCAAGGGCGGCGATGCCGAGACGATTGCCTCCGATATCGTGCTGGTCTCGACCGGCCGCAAACCCTTTACCGAAGGCCTGGGACTCGAAGAGGCCGGCGTCGTGCTGGACGAACGCGGCCGCGTGGACGTGAATTCCCGTTTCCAGACTTCCGTTCACGGCGTCTATGCCATCGGCGACGTCATTCGCGGCCCGATGCTGGCACACAAGGCCGAGGACGAGGGCGTGGCCGTCGCCGAGATCATCGCGGGCCAGCATGGCCATGTGAACTACGACGTCATTCCCTCGGTGGTCTACACCCAGCCGGAAGTGGCCTCGGTCGGCCGCACCGAGGACGAATTGAAGAAGGCCGGCGTCGACTACAAGGCCGGCAAGTTCAACTTTTCCGCCAATGGCCGCGCGCGCGCCATGCAGCAGACGGACGGTTTCGTGAAGGTGCTGGCCGATGCGAAGACCGACCGGGTCCTGGGCGTCCACATCATGGGTTTCGGCGCCGGCGAGATGATCCACGAGGCGGCGGTGCTGATGGAATTCGGCGGCTCGTCGGAGGACCTCGGCCGGACCTGCCACGCCCATCCGACCATGTCGGAAGCCGTCAAGGAAGCGGCGATGGCAACCTTCGCCAAGCCGATTCATTCCTGACGGTCACACATGATCGGCGGCCGCATCCCCGATGCGGCCGGTCTCCGTCGTACCGGTGACCCGGACTACAAGGCTCAGTCGGCCTTGTCTTCCTCGATCACGGGATCGGACGCCTTGTCGCCGAGGATGGCGGCTTCGTCGCCCGTGCCTTGAAGGCTGTCGGAACGGGTCGACATCGGCGCAGTATCGCTTGAAATGCTGGCCGTGGTCATCGTGTCATGCGCTTCGGCGCTGTGCATCGGGCAGGCATGGGCCGCCGACAGGCCGAAGCCCAGGACGGCAATCGTGGCAAGAAGGGTCTTCATGGCATACTCCCTTGCATTGTCATTACGCAAGGTCAGCCTAGCCCGGTTCATGGGCTACGGCAATCCGCCCGTTGGCGGGACCCCCGCATAAAGCCCGCCGCCACTTATTCCGCGCGCGTGACCGTGTAGCCCGCCTTGCGCAGCAGTTCGACAACGCCTTCCTCGCCCGGAAGGTGCAGGGCGCCCACGGCGATGAAGGCATTACCACGGTCGAGGATCGGGCCCGCATTGGCAACCATGCCGTGATTGCGGGTGGTGACCATGATCTTTTCGAACGCTGCGTAGCTTTCCTCCGCGCCGGGCTGGTCGGGCGTGATCGCCTCGAGCACGGGCCAGATCATGCCCAGGTCTTCATCCTCGTAGAGAACGATCATCGTTTCGATCGCATCGTCCAGCCGGTCGCCAAGCGCGAGCGTCGAGACAAGCCCGTCGACATGGGCCTCAAGCGGCAGGGAGTTCATTGCCTCCAGTTGCGAGACAATGGTCTCGAGCCCGAGCAACTCCTTGCCCGCCGCCTTCGCATCCTGTGCCAGCAGGGCATCGAGGAAGGGCGCGCCCGCCTGCTTGCGTGCCATTTCGCAGGCCGGAAGCGCCAGGGCTGACGAGACCACCCAGGGCTTCATGTGCTCGACCGCCATGAGCGGCATGCCGCGCTTTTCCAGCTGGCTGGCCACGCGGTCGCGATCATCGGGTTCGAGCAGATCGCTCAGCTTGCGCCCGTCGGTGAACATCATCAGGTCCGGGCGCTGCAGCAACGCTGCGGCCGCCGCCTTGGGATCGAGCGCGTCGACCGCCTCGACCACGACCGTTCCCGCCTGCTCGAAGGCATCGCGGGCATGGGGCGTCAGGTCGATGACGCGCGGATCGGTCAGGTGCATTGTGCCGAACAGCCAGGAGGGCCGGGTTCCTGCCTTTTCCACGCGCCACAGAAGGCCCGTCCCGTTCGCTGTTCCGGCAGCCTTCTGGCGGATGGTGGCAAGGCGCTCCGGATCCTGTTCACCCATTTCGGCCACGAGATTGCGGCCCCGGCATTCGGGAAGATCCCCGGCCCGCGCCTTCGGCGCCAGCAGCACCAGCGTCGCGAGGAAGACGGCAAGCAGCAGCATGTTCAGGGCGCCCAGCAGGCGCAGGCCGCCCAGGCAGAGCATGTCGGCGATGTGTTCAGCGTGTCTCATGGTGGCCATTCTGGCCGGTCAAGCGCAAAGATGCGGTTAATCCGGGCCGCTGAATCCGCGCGATCAGGCGCGCGGATGATAGGTGTCGTAAATGTCGAGCAGGCGCGCGGCATCCACGCCCGTATAGACCTGTGTCGTGGAGAGGCTGGCATGGCCGAGCAGTTCCTGGATGGCGCGCAGGTCACCGCCCCGGCCGAGCAGATGCGTGGCGAAGGAATGGCGCAGCGCGTGCGGCGTCGCGCTGTCGGGCAGGTCGAGGGCGGCACGGAGCCGTGCCATGTCGCGCTGCAGGACCGCAGGGTTGAGCGGACCGCCGCGGGCCCCGCGAAACAGCGGCGTTCCGGGAGCCAGATCCCATGGGCAGAGCCTGCGATAGGCGGCGACCGCATCGAGAACGGCAGGCAGAAGCGGAACGATACGCGTCTTGCCGCCCTTGCCGGTGACGCGAAGACTGGTCTGCGACGGATCGCGCAGATCCTCTCCGTCGAGGCCCAGTGCTTCGGAAATGCGCAGGCCGCAGCCATAGAGCAGCGACAGGACAGCGGCGTTGCGCGCGGCAATCCAGGGTTCCGCGTTCAGTTGCTCACCGGCATCGACGACACGCAGCGCATCGCTGGCGCTGATCGGGCGCGGCAGGGATTTCGGCTGGCGCGGCGCGCGAACCGCACGCGCACCGGCGGCATTGGCAAGGCCCTTCTTTTCAAGGAAGCGCAGGAAGGAACGCAGGCCGGCGAGGTTGCGCCCGGTGGATCGCGCTCCGGTGCCGCTCGCGCGGCGGGATGCCAGGAAGGCGCGCAGGTCGAGCGGTTTCAGCGCGGCAATGTCCGCAAGGCCTGCCGGACGTCCGAAATGCCCCGTCAGGAAGGACAGGAACTGGCGCGTGTCGCGCTCATAGGCCTCGACGGTCAGGTGGGAAAGGCGACGCGTTCCAGCCAGTTCCGTCAGCCATTGCCGGCGGTGATCAAGAAGGTCCTGCGTCGCGAAGAGAGGCAATCCGGGTTGGGTCATGAGCGAAGTTTGCACGGCGACGGTTAGCGAATGCTTGATTCGGCCGCCGAAGCGCGTAATCAGGCGGCATGAAGAAAAACGGAAAAGACGTGCGCATGGCCGTGATCGGCGCGCCCCACGGCGTGCGTGGCGAATTGCGCGTGAAAAGCTTCACCGCCGATCCGCTGGCGATCGGCGATTACGGCCCGCTGCATGACGCCGAAGGCCGCCTCTACGAGGTGCTGGACGTACGCCCTGCCAAGACCGTTGTCGTCGTGCGGTTCAAGGGGGTGACCACGCGCGAACAGGCTGAGGCGCTGAACGGCGTGGAACTGCTTGTCGCCCGCGACGCCCTGCCCGACGAGGACCTGGAGGAGGACGAGTTCTTCCATGCCGACCTTGTGGGCCTTGACGTGCGCGACGGCGACGGCAAGCGGCTGGGCAAGGTCACCGCGCTGCAGGACTTTGGCGGCGGCGACCTGCTGGAAATCACGCTTGGCGGGCGCAAGGGCGTGCTCATCCCCTTCACCATGGCCGCCGTGCCCGTGGTCGATGTGGAGGGCGGCTTCGTTACCATCGAGCCCGTTGCCGCCGGACTGGTCGACACCGGCGACGAGGATGACGGTGCGGAGCCGGAGGCATGACCTTCCGGGCGACCGTCCTCACCCTTTATCCCGACATGTTCCCGGGAACACTGGGCCTGGCGCTCGCCGGCAAGGCGCTGGAGACAGGCGCCTGGACGCTGGAGACGGTGCAGATCCGCGATTTCGCGCTCGACCGCCACCGCTCGGTGGACGACACGCCGGCCGGTGGCGGGGCAGGCATGGTGCTGAAACCCGACGTGCTGGCGCGCGCCATCGACGCGGCCTCGCCGGGTGGCGATACACGGCCGCGTCTTCTGATGAGCCCGCGTGGTCGCCCGCTGACACAGGCCCGCGTGCGCGACCTGGCGCAGGGCGAGGGCGCGGTGATCGTCTGCGGACGGTTCGAGGGCGTGGACGAGCGCGTGATCGAGGCGCGCGGCCTGGAGGAAGTCTCCATCGGCGACTACATCCTGTCCGGCGGCGAAGTGGCCGCGCAGGTGCTGCTCGACGCGGTGATCCGCCTGCTTCCCGGCGTCATGGGCAATGCGCAGTCGGGCGAGACGGAAAGCTTCGAGACCGGTTTGCTGGAACATCCCCACTACACGCGGCCGGCCACCTTCGAGGGCCGCGCCATCCCCGAGGTGCTGACGTCGGGCAACCATGCCAGGATCGAGACGTGGCGGCGCGAACAGGCGGAAAAACTTACCGCCGCCCGCCGCCCGGACCTGCTTCAGCCGCGCACGAAGTAATAGCCGGCCAGGAACAGGCCGATGGCGATCACCAGCCAGCGCAGCACGCCCTGCGGCACGCGCCGGGCGAACCAGACACCCATCCACCCGCCCAGCCCGGCGCCGGGCAGCATGATCAGGCCGTGCACCCAGGAAATCGCGCCGCCGGCCGTGAACACGATGATGGCGACGGCGGCGATGACGATGGACAGCGCGTTCTTGATGGCGTTCAGCCGGTGATAGGCGCCCCCGGTCGCAAGGCTGAGCGAGGCGAGCATCATAACGCCCATGCCCGCGCCGAAGAAGCCGCCATAGATGGAGGTGACGAATTGCAGCGCGTTGCCCCTCAGTGAATGCGGCGGATGTTCGCCCGATGCCTTCGGCTTCAGGTAGGGCCCGGCGGCGAACAGCGCCGTGGCGGCGATCAGCAGCCAGGGCACCAGGCTGGAAAAGGCCGGATTGGACAGCGAGAGCAGCCACAGTGCTCCGCCAAGGGAGCCGACGAGCGAGATGGCGGAAAGAATGGCGACTGCCTTCCACTCGCGCCGGATCTCGCTCCGGTAAGCCAGCGCCGAAGTGATGTAGCCGGGAAACTGGATGATGGAAGACGTGGCGTTCGCCGAGATCGGCGGAACGCCGGCCAGCGTCATCGCGCCGAAGGTCAGGAACGTGCCGCCGCCCGCAATGGCATTGATGATGCCTGAAAACAGGCCGGCGAGGAAAAGGAGGATGGCTGTCGTGATCGTCATGGCGTTTCCCTAGCCGGAACCCTTCCCCTTGGCACGGAAAATCGCCGTTGAGGCAGTTTTTTCGGCGCGGGCCGTGACAAGACGCCCGCAAGCGTGTATGGACGCGCCCGAAGTCCGGGCATGATCGGGCTTCCTCGCAAGCAACAGACCATGTGAATTCGCCATGCCGGCATATGTCCGGCCCTTCATCGCGGTCATCGGGACTTCGGAAGGCGGCGCTCTGACGTGCCCAAGAACAAGAGGACAGGACGATGGATATCATTCGTCAGCTCGAGGCCGAACAGGCCGCCAAGATCGAAGCCCAGCGCAAGCTGCCGGAGTTTTCGCCCGGCGACACCCTTCGCGTTCAGGTCCGCGTGACCGAAGGCAAGCGCACCCGTCTGCAGGCCTATGAAGGCGTCTGCATCGCCCGTTCCGGCTCCGGCCTGAACGAGAACTTCACGGTTCGCAAGATTTCCTACGGCGAAGGCGTGGAGCGCGTGTTCCCGGTCTTCTCGCCGATGGTCGAGGCCGTGGAAGTGGTCCGCCGCGGCAAGGTGCGCCGTGCCAAGCTCTATTACATGCGTGACCGCCGCGGCAAGTCGGCCCGCATCACCGAGAACACCAATGCCCGCTCGCGCAAGCTGAACGAGGCCGAGCGCAAGGCCCAGGCCGACGAGCGCGCCCGCCTTGAGGCCGAGAAGGTCGCCGCCGCCGAGGCGCTGGCGGCCGAGAAGGCCGCCGCCGAGGCTGCCGAGGCCGCTGCCGCCGAGCAGAACGCCGAGGCCAAGGGCGAGTAATCACCCCGCACCTTTTCCACGCATCTTTTGAAAGGCGCGGTCCGTTCGTTCGGGCCGCGCCTTTTTCATGTCCGGCTGCCTGCCGCGGGTCCGGGCGCCGCCGTTCCCCGCCCGTGCGTCATGCGCCGCAACAGGCGTTCCAGCGGCCCCTGCCCGAACAGCCTGATCCAGACCGGCGCTGCGAAAAATTGCACCAGCGTCATGACCAGCGCGATGGCCGCGATGTCGATATGCTCCAGGCGGCCGAACAGGCCGAAGCCGAAGCCGAGGAACAGGACCATGTTGACCACGGTCTGGCCGACATAGAGCGTCAGGGCGAGCCGCCCGCAGGCCTCCAGGCGGCTTGTGAACCAGCGCGCCCGCCCGGAGGCAAGCAGCAGCGCCAGGACCGAAAAGAAGCCGAAAACGAAGCACAGCCGCCGGATGTCGTAAACATAGGGCAACAGGCCGTCCGAAAGCATGGCGGCTGTCGAACCGTCGGCGAAACGGCTGCCCGTGAACCATCCGATCGCGGTGCCGGCGGCTATCCCGCCTGCCGCGAGACGCCGGTAGGCCTTCAGGCTCCAGCCACCGGTCAGGAAGCCGCTCTTCAGCAGCGCCAGGCCGATCAGCATGAAGGTGTAGACATCGAGGATGTGATGGACGATCACCTCGCTCGTCTGTTCCTGGAAGGAAAGCGGCGCCAGCGAGATGACATTGTCGACATAGCCCTGCTGGCGCTCGATGATCTCGCTTTCGATGTTTTCCAGCATCTGGGCGAGTTCGGCGTCGCCTTCATCGTCGGGCAACGCCTGCCCATCGCCCTGGGTGCCGGAACCGGCGATGCCGCGCGTGGTCCCCTCGTCGACGGGCGACGGATCCACCTGCTGGCGCAGCGGTTCGCCGGCCCGGTTTTCCATGACCTCGTCCTTGCTGAACGTGTTGCGCATTTCCAGGCGCTGTTCCATCAGCGGCGAGATTTCCGCTCCGCCCTGGATGGCCGACATGACCATCATGACCGATGCCACGATCCAGAGCCTTCGCACCGGCCAGTTGCGCACCGGGAACAGGAACAGTCCGAACAGGCCGTAGAGGTAGAGGATGTCGTAGGGCCAGAGCAGCAGATAGGCATGGACCACGCCGAAGCCGATCAGCGCGACCTGCCGCCGGTACCAGGGGTCGAGTGCCGCGAGGCCGCCCCCTGCGCTGTCGGCGCGGGCGAGCAGGATCAGCGCGGTCGCGCCGAACAGCACCGAGATCATGCCGCGCATGACGCCATCGACGGCGATCCCGACGAACCGCCAGACCTCGACATTGGGGTCGACCGATCCCCACATGGTCTCGCCCCACATGCCGGGCGCCCCCATGGCATCCAGCGGCAGGGCGAAGATGAAGATGTTGAGCCAGAGGATGCCGAGAATGGCAAAACCACGGGCCGCATCCATGAGGGCATGGCGGCCTTGGGCGACGGGGGTGGGAATCATGGGGTTTCGTCCGAAGGCCGGATAAGGCGCTGCGCGGCCTGTCGCATCAGCCGCGCCGTTACTCCCGGCCTGCCGGCAATGCAATCGGTATTTCTTGGCCACACCCGCAAGCCTGCTTGATCCTTGACGCTGCACATGCTGCGAGTCCATATGACGCGAGATAAAGACGGGGCCTCCCCGATCCATGACCAATGAGGACTTTCGCCATGACCGCACCGCGCACCCTCTATGACAAGATCTTCGACGATCACGTCGTCGACCGCCAGGCCGATGGCACCTGCCTGCTCTACATCGACAGGCATCTTGTTCACGAGGTGACGAGCCCGCAGGCCTTCGAGGGCCTGCGCATGGCCGGCCGCAAGGTGCGCCATCCGGAAAAGACGCTCGCGGTTGTGGATCACAACGTCCCGACCACGCCGGACCGCAAGACCGGCATCAAGAACGAGGAAAGCCGCATCCAGGTGGAAGCCCTGGCGAAGAATGCGGGCGACTTCGAGATCGAATATTACAACGAGGCCGACAAGCGGCAGGGCATCGTCCACATCGTCGGTCCGGAACAGGGCTTCACCCTGCCTGGCATGACCATCGTGTGCGGCGACAGCCACACCTCCACGCATGGTGCCTTCGGCGCGCTCGCCCACGGCATCGGCACATCGGAAGTGGAGCATGTCCTGGCCACGCAGACGCTCATCCAGTCCAAGGCGAAGAACATGCTGGTGCGCGTCGACGGGCAATTGCCCGAAGGCGTGACCGCCAAGGACATCATCCTCGCCATCATCGGCGAGATCGGCACCGCCGGCGGCACGGGGCACGTCATCGAGTTTGCCGGTGAGGCGATCCGCTCGCTGTCCATGGAAGGGCGCATGACGGTCTGCAACATGACCATCGAGGGCGGCGCGCGCGCCGGCCTGATCGCGCCCGACGAGACCACATTCGCCTATATCAAGGACAAGCCCCGCGCGCCCAAGGGCAAGGCCTGGGACATGGCGCTCGACTACTGGAAGACGCTGCATACCGACGAGGGCGCGCATTTCGACAAGGTCGTCGTCCTCGACGCCGCCAACCTGCCGCCCATCGTTTCATGGGGTTCCTCGCCCGAGGACGTGGTTTCGGTGACCGGCGTCGTGCCGAATCCGGACGACATCGCCGATGAAACCAAGCGGGCCTCCAAGAAGCGCGCGCTGGAATACATGGGCCTGACGCCCGGCACGAAGATCACCGATATCGCCATCGACCGGGTTTTCATCGGGTCCTGCACGAATGGCCGCATCGAGGATCTGCGCGCCGCCGCCAAGGTCATCGAGGGCCGCAAGGTGGCCGGCAGCGTCAACGCCATGGTCGTGCCGGGTTCCGGCCTTGTGAAGGAACAGGCCGAGGCCGAGGGTCTGGACCGTATCTTCAAGGATGCAGGCTTCGAATGGCGCGAGCCGGGCTGCTCCATGTGCCTGGCCATGAACGACGACCGCCTGAAGCCGGGCGAGCGTTGCGCCTCCACCTCGAACCGCAATTTCGAGGGCCGGCAGGGATTCAAGGGCCGCACCCATCTTGTCTCCCCGGCCATGGCGGCGGCCGCGGCGATTGCCGGCCACTTCGTGGACATCCGCGAATGGAAGTGACCGACGCATACGGTCATTACCCAGCTTTCCGGAAAGGCCTGCGCGAACTGCGCGGGCCTTTTTCTTGTCCTGTGCCTGCCGCCTCTAACCAATCCCTAACCTGCCCCGGTTAGGGTCGCGGAAAAAATCCGGGGAGAAACACGTGGCGAGTGGTGACAAACAGGCTGCGAAGCCGGTCAGGGCGGCTGTCGGACCACGGCAGGCATCAAGACTGGCGGAGGTAGGTTGATGGCCGGTTATCTGCTGTTTCTCAACAGCGCCATTGCCTTCATGGTCTTCGCGGTCCTGGTGGCCTCGTGGTGGCAAGGGCGGCGGCCGGAGGCCCTGTTGCTGATCATCGCCAGCGCGCTGGCCGTCATCTCGGGCGGCTTCGAGGCATCGCTGGTCTGGTTCGACAATGCGCACCTGCCCCGATTCCTCCTGTTCGCCGCGCATCTGGGCGGGTTGATGTTCCTCTCGGCTGGCGTCGCGGCCTATTACGCAAGTCCTTTCAACTGGCGCGCCATCGTCGTCTTCTATGTCGCCGCGCTGATGGTGAACCTGTTCATCATCGACATGGACCGCGATTCGCTGTTCCGCCAGACCGTCTACCAGGCGCCCTACCTGCTGATGGCGGCCATCGGTGCGGTGATCGCCTGGCTCAAGGGCCGGACCGCGATGGACCGCGCCTTCGCCACGGCGCTGACGCTGTTCGCGCTGCAATTCGGCATCCGGCCCGCCCTGGCCATGTTCACCGGCGGTGTGGGCGAATCCCCGTCGCATTTTCTCGGGACGTCATACGGAGCGCTTATCCTGTTCATCCAGGCCACGACGGGCCTGATGCTGGCGGGAACGATGATCTGGCTCATCGGCGCCCGGCTCATGCAGGATGTACGGCAGCGTTATGCCCTTGACCCGCAGACAGGCCTCATGACGCTTGCGGGCGTGGAAGACCGGTTCCGGGAAATCGCCGTCCAGGGCCGGCCGGTCGCCCTTGCGCTGATCGAGCCGGTCGTGAAGAACGCCTGTCCCGGATTCGAGAGCGAACAGCGGCTCCGGGCCGAACTGGAAGCCCTGGTGCGCCTTCTGCCGGAACGCCTGTCGGATACGATGACTGCCTTCCGGTCTTCGGATGCCCGCATCGGGGTACTCATCCCGGCTGCCGATGCCGCGGCTGTCCGCGGCTGGTGCGCCGCGCTGGCCGAGGCTGCCGCACGGTCAAGCGGAAGCAGGATCATCGCCGGCGCGGCAATCCGCGCGGGCGACGAAACCTTCGGCGCACTTCACGAACGCGCGGCGGAATCGCTTTACCATGCGCGCAAACCCGGCGCGCCGCCGGTCTGCCTTCGCGCCATGAACCGCTACGTCCCGCCGCCGCCCGAGACCGGTGTTTTCGCCTAGGCGTCAGCGGCAGCCGTTCCGCAGGACCGCGACCTCGTCGCGCGACAGCCCGTACATGAAGCTGCGGCCGCGATAGACAGCCGCGCCGCCAGAGCAGCGATAGGCGGCTTCCGGAAATCGGTGCTGGCTGGTGGCATGAACGGGTTCGTCGAAATAGACGACGTCGGGCAGGTTGCCGGACCCGGCATCGGCGAGATCGCCCTGGCCCACCACGATCCGCTTGTAGCCTGACGGGCTGATGATGACGAGATTGCCGAAGGAATCCGAATAGGACACCTCGCCGATCCGGCCGGCTTCGGCGCCGGTGGAAACCAGAAGAAGGCCGGACAGGGCAATGACGCCTGCCAGGCCGGAACTCATGATACGCTTGACGGAACGCATGGCGCGTCCTCCTTTTTCACGCGGGTTGCCGCAGCCTCCCCATGTATCGGACATTAACGCATCGTTAACCTTTGTCACGCGCGAAAGTTCAGGGCGTTTCGCGCAATTGACAGTCATGGTTAACTGCGGCATCCCGCAGGGCGATGTTTTCCAGCAGAGGCAACCGAACGGCCATGAGCGAGCAGCACACCATCGACATCCAGATCCTGCGCCTGAAGGACGCCCACGCCTTCGCACCGCTTCTGGCAGCCTATTCGCAGGCGCTGAAGCGGGGGGCGCCGCGCAGGCCCGACGAATTCTACGCCGAGCAGATCCTGCAGGACCGCACCGCCGAGGTGCTCGGTGCCCGCATCGATGGGGAACTTGTCGGTTTCCTGATGTTCTATGACGTGCCCGAACCGGTTTCCGGGCTTCGAATGGGCGTGTGCGATCACATCTACGTGCACCATGAACATCGCAACAAGGGAATCGCCAAGGCGCTTGTCGATGTCCTCGCCGACCAGGCGGAGGAGCGTGGCTGGTCGAAGTTGCATCTCCACGCGCCGCGCCAGCCCGAGGACGGACGCAAGCTCTATGAACGCATTGCCGCCCCGGCGGACTGGTCAAGCTTCATCATACGTTTCGACGACAAGTGATCGGCGCGGCTTTTCCTCGACGTGCAGATGGCCGATAACGCGACGATGAAACCGATTCGCCTGATTCCGATTGCCTGTCTTGTTCCCGTTCTTGCCGCCTGCATGGCCGACGGGCCAGGCCTCGGATCGGCCGCGCCCAATGCGCAGCCGGCCCTGTCGACATGGCGATGCGATGGCGGCGGCACGATGACCGTGCGCCGGACCGGCGACAGCATCGAGGTCCGCTCGCCGCGCGGCGTGGACGTGACGCTGCCCGCCTCGCCGCCCGGTTCCCGCGAACGCTATGGCGAAGGCCTGTACGCCGTCGTCTTCAACGGACGCGAGGCACTATGGTTCGTGACGGGAAAACCGCCCTTGAACTGCAGGCGCTGAACCCGTGTGAAGGGTTTCCCGCCGTCTTTTCGCTACGGTAAAAACTTCAATCGGTTGAAGCTCTTGGCTTGGCGCCCGGATTTTGCATATCAGACCAATGAATCATCGCCCGATTGGGTTGCGGCCTTTGACGCGGTGCAAAAACAGGACTAGAAAGCGCGGGATCGCAGAACCTTGCCGGCCGCCGACGGGTGCCTGAACCCGCCGCGCCCGACCGGCCAGCCCGATGGGGGAAGAAGTGAGCAAGGACGCCTTGAAGCGCGCGCGGCCGTTGTCGCCGCATCTGCAAATCTACAAGCCGATTCCGACCATGATGATGTCGATCAGCCATCGCATCACCGGCGTCGCGCTTTATGCCGGCACGATCCTGGTCGCCTGGTGGCTGATCGCGGCCGCCTCCGGTCCGGCTTACTTCGACTGGGTGAACGGAATCTACGGATCCTTCCTCGGCCGGCTGGTCCTGTTCGGCTTCACCTTCGCGCTGGTCCACCACATGCTCGGCGGCATCAAGCACCTGTTCTGGGACATGGGTCTCGGCTTCGAAAAGACATTCGCCACCCGCGTCGCGAAGATGCAGCCGCTCGCCGCGGCCGTCCTGACGGTCCTCGTCTGGATCGTCGGCTATCTGGCGCGCTGAGGAGGAGACGACATGAGCGACATGCGCACACCGCTTGGCAAGGTCCGCGGACTGGGGTCCGCCAAGGACGGAACCGAACACTTCTGGCGCCAGCGCGTCACCGCCGTGGCCAACGTCCCGCTGATGATCTTCTTCATCGGGCTGATCATCGCGCTCAATGGCGCGGGCTACGAGGATGTGAGGGCCGCGCTTTCCAATCCCTTCGTTGCGCTTCTGACCATGGGCGCGCTGCTCAGCGCGCTCTATCACATGAAACTCGGCATGCAGGTCGTCATCGAGGATTACGTTCACGCCGATGGCTGGAAGTTCCTGCTTGTCATGCTCAACACCTTCTTCATCGCGAGCGTGGGCCTGATTTCGGTGTTCGCGCTGCTCAAGCTAGCATTCGCCGGGTAAGGACGCAGTCACGATGGCCAATACAGACAAGAGCTTTTCCGTCAACGGACGCGCCTACGAGATCGTCGACCACCGTTTCGACGTCGTCGTGGTCGGCGCTGGCGGCGCCGGCCTGCGGGCAACGCTCGGCATGGCCGAGCAGGGTCTCAAGACGGCCTGCATTTCCAAGGTCTTCCCCACGCGCTCGCACACCGTCGCGGCGCAGGGCGGCATCGCTGCCTCGCTGACCAACATGACGCCGGACTGCTGGCAGTGGCATCTCTACGACACCGTCAAGGGATCCGACTGGCTGGGCGACGTCGACGCCATGCAATATCTCGCCATGGAAGCGCCCAAGGCGGTTTACGAGCTGGAGCATTACGGCGTTCCCTTCAGCCGCACCGAAGACGGGAAGATCTACCAGCGGCCCTTTGGCGGGCACATGCAGAACTATGGCGACGGACCGCCCGTGCAGCGCACCTGCGCGGCGGCAGACCGCACGGGGCACGCCATCCTGCACACGCTCTACGGCCAGTCGCTGCGCAACAATGCCGAATTCTACATCGAGTATTTCGCCCTCGACCTGCTGATGAGCGAGGATGGCCGTTGCACCGGCGTGGTCGCCTGGAACCTCGACAACGGCACGATCCACCGCTTCGCCGCCAAGATGGTGGTGCTGGCCACCGGCGGCTATGGCCGCGCCTATTTCTCCGCCACGTCGGCCCATACCTGCACCGGTGACGGCGGCGGCATGGTGGCACGCGCCGGCCTGCCCCTGCAGGACATGGAATTCGTGCAGTTCCATCCCACCGGGATCTATGGCGCGGGTTGCCTGATCACCGAGGGCGCGCGCGGCGAAGGCGGCTACCTCGTCAATTCCGAGGGCGAGCGCTTCATGGAGCGCTACGCGCCGTCGGCCAAGGACCTTGCCTCCCGTGACGTGGTCTCGCGCTGCATGACGATGGAAATCCGCGAAGGCCGCGGCGTCGGCAAGAACAAGGACCACATCTTCCTGCACCTGGATCACCTCGATCCCGCCGTGCTGGCGGAACGCCTGCCCGGCATTTCCGAATCGGCCAAGATCTTCGCCGGCGTGGACGTGACGAAGGAGCCGATCCCGGTCCTGCCGACGGTCCATTACAACATGGGCGGCATTCCCACAAATTACTGGGGCGAGGTGCTGAACCCGACAAAGGACAGCCCCGATGCTGTGGTTCCGGGCCTCATGGCCGTGGGCGAGGCGGGCTGCGCTTCCGTGCACGGGGCCAACCGCCTGGGCTCGAACTCGCTGATCGACCTGGTTGTCTTCGGCCGCGCCGCTGCCATCCGCGCCGGCGAGGTCATCGACCGCGACAGCGCCATCCCCGCCATCGACGAGGCACAGAGCGAGAAGATCCTCACCCGCTTCGACCGCCTGCGCCATGCCAGCGGCTCCACGCCGACGGCCGACCTGCGCGAGAAGATGCAGCGCGCGATGCAGGAAGAGGCGGCCGTGTTCCGCACCCAGGAAACGCTGGAGCAGGGCTGCAAGCGCATTTCCGCCATCTGGGACGAACTGCCGGACGTGAAGGTCACCGACCGCTCGCTCATCTGGAATTCCGACCTGGTGGAAACGCTGGAACTGGAAAACCTGATGGCCAACGCCATCACCACGGTCTATTCGGCCGAGGCCCGCAAGGAGAGCCGCGGCGCCCATGCGCGCGAGGACTTCTCCGAGCGTGACGACGCCAACTGGCGGGTGCACACCCTGGCGACGGTGGACGAAAAGGGCAAGGTCGATCTCTCCTACCGGCCGGTTCACGTCGATCTCATCGCCGACGGTATCGATCTCGCCAAGATCGCGCCCAAGGCGCGTGTGTACTGAGGAGCCGGGACATGGTTGAACTCGCACTTCCGAAGAATTCGCAGATCACCGAGGGCAAGACCTGGCCGAAACCGGCCGGGGCGAAGAACCTGCGTGAATTCCGCGTCTACCGCTGGAGCCCGGACGACGACGCCAATCCCCGGGTCGACACCTATTACGTCGACATGGACGATTGCGGCCCGATGGTGCTCGACGCGATCATCTACATCAAGAACAAGATCGACCCGACGCTGACCTTCCGCCGGTCCTGCCGCGAGGGCATTTGCGGCTCCTGCGCGATGAACATCGACGGAACCAACACGCTGGCCTGCACCAAGGGCATGGACGAGATCGACGGTGCGGTGAAGATATACCCGCTGCCGCACATGCCGGTGGTCAAGGACCTGGTTCCCGACCTCACCCAGTTCTACGCACAGCACCGCTCCATCGAGCCATGGCTGCAGACCACGACGCCGGCGCCCGAGACCGAATGGCTGCAGAGCCACGAGGACCGGCAGAAGCTGGACGGCCTTTACGAGTGCATCCTGTGCGCCTGCTGCTCCACCTCCTGCCCGAGCTACTGGTGGAACGGCGACCGCTATCTCGGTCCCGCCGCCCTGTTGCAGGCCTATCGCTGGCTGATCGACAGCCGCGACGAGGCCACCGGCGAGCGCCTCGACGATCTGGAAGACCCGTTCCGGCTCTATCGCTGCCACACGATCATGAACTGCGCCCAGGCCTGCCCCAAGGGGCTGAACCCGGCCAAGGCGATCGCCGAGATCAAGAAGATGATGGTGGAGCGCCGGGTCTGACCGGCACCTGCCTCTTGCCTTGCGGTCATTGATTCCCGTCTGCCCGCCGCGATGCCGCGGGCAGACGGCAGGCATCATCGGCCATGATGGTGTCCTCGGCACCACCCCGTGCCGTCCTGGCCTTGCCAAACCGGAAATTCCGTCCCATCAAGCTTTGGCGAACCGCTTTCGTGGAACTGGTCTGGATCGGCTCATGACGACAATCACCCACCGTCCCCGCCGCGCCGTGCTTTACGTGCCGGCCTCCAACGAAAAGGCGCTGGCCAAGGTACCCGGCCTGGCCGCCGATGCCGTGATCTTCGATTTGGAGGATGCAGTCACGCCGGACGGCAAGGAGGCCGCGCGCGAAGCCTTGCGCCGGCATTTCCGCGAGCATCGCACCGCGCCTTTCGAGCGGATCATCCGCATCAACGCGCTGTCCAGCGAATGGGGCGCGGAGGATCTCCTGGCCGCGCGCGGCTGCCGTCCCGACGCCATCCTCCTGCCCAAGGTCGACGGTCCCGGCGACGTGCTCGATGCCGCCGATGCGCTTGCCGAGACGGATGCACCCGCAAGCCTGGGCCTCTGGGCCATGGTCGAGACGCCGCGCGCCGTGCTGAACCTGCCGGCCCTGGCGGACCTTGCCCTGCAGCCCGGCGCCCGGCTCGGCTGCTTCATTGCCGGAACGAACGACCTGGTGAAGGACACGGGCGTGGCAGTGACCCCGGACCGGGAATATCTCCGCCCCTGGCTGCAACAGATGGTGCTGGCCGCGCGCGCTGGCGGCATCGCCGTCCTGGATGGCGTCTCCAACCAGTTCCGCGACCTCGATGCCTTTGCCGCGGAATGCGCACAGGGCGCGGCGCTGGGCTTCGATGGCAAGACGCTTATTCACCCGGCACAGATCGAACCGGCGAAAGCCGCTTTTTCACCCTCCGCAGCGGCTGTGGAAGAAGCGCTCGCCATCCGCACCGCCTTTGCCGAACCGGCCAACGCCGGCAAGGGCGTGATCTCGATGGATGGGCGCATGGTCGAGCGGCTGCATCTCGAACAGGCCGAGCGCCTGCTGGCGCGGGCCGGCCGCTGAACGGAGAACCGGCATGAAACTCTACCGCTTCCTGACCGGCCCCGATGACGCCGCCTTCTGTCACAAGGTGACGGCGGCGCTCAACAGGGGCTGGATGCTGCATGGTTCGCCCACCTATGCCTTCAACGCCCAGACCGGCACGATGCAGTGCGGCCAGGCGGTCATCAAGGAAGTCGACGGCGTGGACTATGAACCGGACATGAAGCTCGGCGAATGGTAGACGGCGCGCTCCTTGAAGACCTCACGGCGCTGCGCCGCACATTGCACCGCCATCCGGAAGTTTCTGGCGATGAAGCCTGGACGGCCGCGCGCATTGCAGACGAACTCGCTCATTGTCACCCCGATCACCTGATCACCGGCATTGGTGGCCATGGTGTGGTGGCGGTCTGGGAGTCCGGCAATTCCGGTCCCTCGGTGTTGATCCGCAGCGAACTGGACGGCCTGCCGATCATCGACAAGGCGCCGGTCGAATGGCGCTCGGCGATCGAGGGGCGGGGGCATCTGTGCGGCCATGACGGTCACATGGCGATTCTCGCCGGCCTTGCCCGGCACCTGCACGAGCGCCCGGTCGGAAAGGGCCGCGCCATCCTCCTGTTCCAGCCCGCCGAGGAAAACGGCGCCGGCGCGGCCGCCATGCTGGCCGATCCGCGTTTTGCCGAAATCCGGCCGGACATGGCCTTTGCCCTGCACAATCTGCCGGGGATGGCAAAAGGGACTGTGGCGATCCGGCCCGGCCCCATGTGCTACGCCTCCGAGGGCCTGTCAATCCGCCTGACCGGGCGCACATCCCATGCCAGCCAGCCCGAAGCCGGGCTGAGCCCGGCCGCCGCCATGTGCGAACTGGTCGAGGCCCTGCCGCGCCTGCCCGCGACGCTTGGGCATCCGGAAGGCCATTCAGTTGTCACGCTGGTCCACGCCCGCCTCGGCGAGGAGGCCTTCGGCATCGCGCCGGGCGAGGCCCATGTCATGGCCACCCTGCGCGCCATTGACGACGTCAGGCAGGATGCGCTGATGCGGACAGCGCGCGACCTGGCGCGCGCCGCCGCCGCCCGTCACGGGCTGGAGATCGCGATGGAAACGGCGGACGGTTTCGCGGCCAATGTCAATGACGCCGCTGCCGTGGCCCGTGTCGAGAGCGCCTTTGCATCGCTCGGCCTGACCGTCATGCCGCTGGAGGGTCCGTTCCGGTGGTCGGAGGATTTCGGCCGCTTCGGCCAGGCATGCCCCACCGCCATGTTCGTCCTGGGCGCGGGCGAAGCCCATCCGCCGCTGCATGCACCCGACTATGATTTTCCCGACGACATCATCGAAACGGGCATGTCCGTGTTCGAGCGGGTGATTCGCGATCTCTGCGGCGCCGCTTGACGCCGGTCAACGCGCACGGCCGCATCCACTGGCATCGTCAATCAAGGATCGCAGGATGCAGAAAAGGAGACGAGACATGGTGCGGAATTTTCTGGGTGCATGTGCCGTCGCGGCGGCGGTGGCCTTGCCGGCCGTTCCGGCTGCGGCGGGCGATTGTACCGGCTACGTGGTCGGCGTGCGTCCGATCTCGCAATACAATCATGCCCGCGGCAACGGCTTCCTCGCCGTGCGCACCGGTCCGGGATCGCGCTACCGCCAGATCGGTGAGCTTTATGCCGGCGATGAAGTGTCCGTGTGGGACCGCAGCGGCAACTGGTATCAGGTGGCCTGCATGTCCGGTGATTGCACCAATCCCTATTGGGGCCGGCCAAGCCCGCGCGGCTGGGTTTCGGCGCGCTATATCGACGCCCGCGGCGTCTGCCCGTAAGGCGGAGGCGGCTCAGCCGGCCAGTCGCGGCTTGCGGATGGGCGCCTCGTCGGAGCGCATCAGGAGGGCCATGGCCTTGAGGTAGTCGACCGGCTTGGCCAGCAGCGGCGGATTGGTAAGCCCGCTCTCTTCGATGGCGTCGAGGCTCGCGCCCGACACGACGAAGAAGGGCAGGCCGGCTGCGCGCAGCGCATGGGCGACCGGTGTCACGACGCCATCGGGCAGGTTGAAATCGAGAATCGCCCCGTCCACGTCCTCAAGCAGGAGGATGCGTTGTGCCTCGGCGACGCTCTGCGCCAGGATGACGGCATAGCCGGCCGCCTCGGCCTGCGTGGCGGCGTCCATGGCCAGCCACGCGTCGTCTTCCACGATAAGCAGGGTCGGCTTGTGCATGGCACTCCCTTTCGTCCCTTGATCCCTTCATGTCCCGGCCGCTCAACGCCGGGAAGGGAAAGAGGTTTCCCCCTGCCTGCCGATGCTCCGGCAACATGGTTAATGAAGGGTTCACCTGCGAAAGGCAGACGCCATGGGTCTGGGCGGTCAGCCGGCCTGTTCCTCGATTCGCGCCATGTCGTCGTCCGACAGGCCGAAATGATGGCCGATCTCGTGGACCAGGACATGGGTGACGATGTCTCCCAGCATCTCGTCGCTTTCCGCCCAGTAATCGAGAATGGCGCGCCGGTAGAGCGTGATTCGGTTGGGGCCCTCGCCGGTCTGCGGATTCCAGCGGTCGGCAATGCCGCGGCCCTCGAACAGTCCGAGCAGGTCGAACGGCGTTTCCAGCGCCAGCGCATCGAGGATTTCCTCCTCGGGAAAATCGGCCACCTGGATGACGATCTCGCCGGTCAGCGCCCGGAATTGGCCGGGAAGATGGGCATAGGCCTCCATTGCCATCAGCTCGATCTCGGCGAGCGTCGGCGCGGCGGCTGTCTGCCAGTTGCGGGTTGCGTAAATACGGGCCATCACTTTTTCCTGTCGGGCCCATATAGGCGTTTTTGCCTCAGGTTTGAAGAACATGGGCCCGATTCCGGCTGACAGTCCTGCCGGAACGGAAACAAGAATCTTTTCCTGCCCGCTTGACTCGTCCTGCCGGCTCTGGAATCCATAAGAACATAACAGGAACATTAACAGCGGCGATCACCTGGCACTGCCTATGCGGGCCGGGGGAGCGCTCGCCCATTGCCCGGGTTCGCAGCAGGGCCCCATGAAAGGACAAGCGCCATGGCCACCCGTGCCGTGACGGAGGAGCTATTGCACGATCTGCGCCAGCGGATCGCGGCCATCGAGGACGCCACGCCCCGTCTCCAGCCGGGTCCGGCGGCAGGCGAAAGCCGCGTTTCACCGGACCATGGCGGGCGGGATGAAGCGGCCGGCACATTCCTGCGCGCCCATGGCCGCCCGGTGGAAGGCTTGCGCCATGCCCGCGCCCTGCGGGTTTCAACGGGCGATGAACGCGTTGACCGGCTGCTCGGCGGAGGCCTGCCGCTGGCCGCCCTCAGCGAGGTGATCGCGCCGGAAACGCGTGACGCGGGCGCGGCAGGCGCGCTGGCGCTGGGCCTTGCCCTGCGGGCCCATCGTGAGCGCAAGGCTGCTCCGCCCCAGGCACCGCTGCTCTGGGCGACCACACGCCAGGCGATGGCCGAGGCCGGCATGCCCTGGTCGCCGGGGCTGGCCGGTCTGGTCGGGCTGGAGCCGCACCGTCTTCTCCTGGCCGAAGTCCCCCGCCTTGCCGATCTTTTGTGGATCGCCGGCGAGGCGGCGCCCCTGCCCGGACTTTGCGCCGTGATCCTTGAAATGCGCGGCAACCCTGCCGCCTGCGACCTGAGCGCCACGCGCCGCCTGCACATGCGCGCACGCCATGCAGGCCGGCCGGTCATCCTGCTGCGCCAGGCGGCCCGTCCGGAAGCCGGCGCGGCCCTGCTGCGGCTTCTGGTGCGCGCCGCGCCCTCTGCCCCGGCAAGCGCCTTTGGCGTCACGCTCGATGGCACGATCGGCAATCCCGCCTTTCGCCTGACCGTCGACAAGGGCGCCAGCGATACCCCTGACCTGACACTGGAGTGGAACCGTGATGAACAGCGATTTGTCCTGCGGCCCGACGGATCGGCGGAACGGGAGCCCGTCCGCCGCACGGCGCATCCTGGCGCTGTGGTTTCCCTGTCTGCCCACCGACCGGGTTCTGGCCATGCGCCACGGCCGGACCTGGCGGACCCGCCCGCCCGCCGGCGCGGCTGAACGCCCGCCGCTGGTCCTGGCCGAAACCGTGGCCGGCGCGCGGCGTCTGTCGGCCTGTTGCGGGAAGGCCACCGCGCTGGGACTTGTCCCCGGCCTCGGGCTGGCAGCCGCACGTGCCATGCATCCGGAAATCGAGGTCCTGCAGGCCGATCCGGCAGCCGACACCCGTTTCCTGAAGCACCTGGCACAATGGGCGACACGCTACACGCCGCTGGCCGGGCTGGACGGCAGCGATGGCCTGTTCCTGGACATTGCCGGCTGCGCCCATCTGTTCGGCGGGGAAGAAGCCCTCATGCTGGATGCGGTTGAGCGCGCCCGCGCGCTGGGCCTTGCGGTTCAGGCCGGTCTTGCGGCAACGCCCGGCTGTGCATTTGCCGCTGCCCGGCTGCGGCCCGGCGCCATGATCGCGCCCGGCGCGGAAGAAGCCTTCCTGTCGCCCCTGCCCCTTTCGGCCCTGCGCCTTGAACCGAGGGCCGAGACCGGCCTGCGCGCCGTCGGCCTTTCCACCGTCGGCCGCCTGGCCGCCCAGCCGCGCGCCGCCATCGCCCGCCGTTTCGGCCCGGCGGTCATCGCCCGCCTCGATGCGGCGCTGGGCAGGACCGGCGAAACCGTCTCACCCCTCATGCCCGTGGCCGACCTTTCCGCCGAACGCCGGCTGGCCGAACCGGTCATGCTGGCCGAGCATGTCGAGGAAATCGCGCAGGGCCTTGCCCGTGCGCTCAAACCGGCGCTTGAAGAACGCGGCCAGGGCGCCCGGCGGCTGGAACTGGCGCTCTGGCGCACCGACGGCGCGGTGAAGCGCCTGACCGTCGGCACGGCACGGCCATTGCGCGAGCCGCGCGCCATTCGCGACCTGTTTCGCGAGCGCCTTGCCGCTCTCGACGGAACGCTCGATGCCGGCTGCGGCTTCGAGATCCTGCGCCTGTCGGTCCTCGCATCCGCGCCCTTCGGGGAAAGCCAGCGCGATCTTGCCGGCGATCCCGCGGACAGCGCCGAGGCCGTCGCCGCTTTCGCCGAACGCGCCGCTGCCCGCTTCGGCCCGCAGGTGCTGATGGCGCCCGGCCTCAGGGAAAGCCATTGCCCCGAACGCGCCGCCCTGCCCACCCCCGTTCCGGACATGGCGGGCAGCCTGGCGCTCAAGCACGATATCGCCACCCATGCGCCCGCCCATGTGCCATGCGCGCCACGGCCCGTCCGCCTGCTTGCCACTCCCGAACCCGTCGACGCCATTGCCGGTATTCCCGACGGCCCGCCGGCCTCCTTCCGCTGGCGACGCGTACATTACCGCGTCGCCCGGGCCGAGGGGCCGGAACGGATCGGCCCGGAATGGTGGCGGGAACCGGAAGGCACGCCGGTGCGCGATTACTGGCAGGTGGAAGACGAAACGGGCCGCCGCTTCTGGCTCTACCGGGCCGGTTTCTATGACGGCGCCGCGCCGGTGCGCTGGTTCCTGCACGGTTTCTTTGCCTGAGGGGCGCAGTCGCCATGCCCGCCTATGCCGAATTCGGTTGCCGGTCGAACTTCTCCTTCCTGGAAGGCGCATCCCATCCGGAAGAACTGGCGGTGACGGGCAAGCGTCTCGGCCTGTCGGCTCTCGGCCTTGCCGACCGCAATTCCGTGGCCGGGGTGGTGCGCCTGCACCAGGCCGCGCGCGAGGCCGGTCTTGCCTTCCATCCCGGCGCGCGGCTGGTCTTTGCAGATGATGCAGGGCCGGTTCTTGCCTATCCGAGGCACCGCCGCGGCTGGGCCAATCTCTGCCGCATGCTGACGGCAGCCAACATGCGCGGCGAAAAGGGCGCTCCGGTCCTGCTGACACATGACCTGGTGGAATGGGGCGATGGCATGGGGCTTGTCTGCCTTGACGAGCCGCACAGGCCGGAAGCCGATCGCCTCGCCCGGCTGACAGCCTTGAAAAGCCGTTTCGGCGCCAGCCTGCGGCTGGGTATTCCGCCGACATTCGATGGCATGAACGAGCGTCGTCTCGCAGCCGCCGCGATCCTCGCCCGGAAGACCGGGGTGGCGCCAATGGCAATCGCCGATGCGCGCTTTCACGCTCCCGCCCGGCGCGATCTCGCCGACGTGCTTGCCGCCATCCGTCTTGGAAAGCCGGTGGAAAAGGCGGGCTACGGACTTCCGGCCAATGGCGAGGCCTGCTTGCGCTCCCCCGATGCCATGGCCCGCCTGTTTCGCTCTTGTCAGGAAGCCATCGGGGAAACCATGAATTTTGCCGGCGAACTGTCATTCTCGCTGGATGAACTGCGCCATGAATATCCCGATGAACCCTGCGGCCGGAGCGCCACCCCGCAGGAGGAACTGGAGCGCCTTTCCTGGCAGGGCGCGGCGAAACGCTATCCCGCAGGCGTGCCGGACAGGGTGAAGGCACAGATCCGCCACGAACTCCGGCTCATCGCCGAACTGGACTATGCCCGCTATTTCCTGACCGTTCATGACATCGTCCGCTTCGCCCGTTCGAAGGGCATTCTGTGCCAGGGCAGGGGCTCGGCCGCCAATTCGACCGTCTGCTACTGCATCGGCATCACGGAGGTGGACCCGGCGCTCACCGATCTCCTGTTCGAGCGCTTCATCTCGCCGGAACGGCGCGAACCGCCCGACATCGACGTCGATTTCGAGCATGAGCGGCGCGAGGAGGTGATCCAGTATATCTACGCCAAATATGGCCGCGACCGCGCCGGCCTGGCCGCGACCGTCATCACCTATCGCGCCCGCTCCGCCCTGCGCGAGGTGGGCAAGGTCATGGGACTTTCGGCCGATGCTGTCTCCGCCATGTCCGGTTCTGTCTGGGGCTGGTCGTCGTCGGGACCCAGCGAGCGCGAGGCGAGGGCAGGCGGCCTCGACACGAAAAGCGCCGGGACCGCCCATGTCCTGCGGCTTGCCTCCGACATCATCGGCTTTCCCCGCCACCTGTCGCAGCATGTCGGCGGCTTCGTCATCACGAAGGACCGGCTCGACGAGGTGGTGCCGGTCACGCGTTCGGCCATGGACGGGCGCACCATGGTGGAATGGGACAAGGACGATCTCGACGCGCTCGGCATCCTCAAGATCGACGTGCTGGCGCTGGGCATGCTCACCTGCCTGTCGCGCGCCTTTGCCCTGTTGGAGGGCCATTACGGCGAAGCCCTGACGCTGGCCACCATTCCGAAGGAGGAAGGAGAAGTCTATGCCATGATCTGCCGCGCCGACACCGTGGGCGTCTTCCAGATCGAGAGCCGGGCACAGATGACCATGCTGCCGCGGCTGAAGCCGAAGGAATTCTACGATCTCGTCATCGAGGTCGCCATCGTGCGCCCCGGCCCCATCCAGGGCGACATGGTGCACCCCTATCTGCGCCGCCGCCAGGGCAAGGAGGCGGTCACCTATCCCAGCAGGGAACTCGAACAGGTGCTCGGCAAGACGCTGGGCGTGCCGCTGTTCCAGGAACAGGCCATGAAGATCGCCATCGTCGCCGCCGGCTTCTCGCCCGCCGAGGCTGACAGGCTGCGCCGCGCCATGGCCACCTTTCGCCGCGTCGGCACGATTCACACCTTCCAGAAGAAGATGATCGAGGGCATGGCGGCCAATGGCTATGACCGCGATTTCGCCGAGCGCTGCTTCCGCCAGATCGAGGGCTTCGGCGAATACGGTTTTCCCGAAAGCCATGCCGCCTCGTTTGCCCTGCTGGTCTATGCCTCCTGCTGGCTGAAGGCGCGTTATCCCGATGTCTTCTGCGCCGCCATTCTCAATGCCCAGCCCATGGGCTTCTACGCGCCGGCCCAGCTTGTGCGCGATGCCCGCGAGCATGGCGTGGAGGTGCGCCCGCCCGATATCAACCATTCCGGCTGGGATTCGACGCTGGAAGACAGCACCTTCGACGCCGCCCGCATTGCCCCGCGCCATCGCGAAATGAACGGCGTCATCCGGACATGCAAGGCGGTGCGGCTGGGCTTTCGCCAGATCAAGGGACTGGCCGAGGCCGACATGGCACGCCTCGTTGCCGCGCGCGGGCGCGGTTACGATTCGGTGCGCGACCTGTGGCTGCGCTCGGGCCTTGGCCCTGCCGTCATTGCGAAGCTGGCCGAGGCCGATGCCTTCGGCTCGCTGGGTCTGGACCGGAGGGCCGCGCTTTGGGCGGCACAGGCGCTTGATGGCGGGCAGGCGGCCGAACACCTGCCCCTGTTCGACCGGCCGGGAACGGTGTTGCGCGACCATGAACCCGACGCACACCTGCCGCCCATGCCAGCCGGCGAACAGGTGATCCACGATTACCGCAGCCTGTCCCTGTCGCTGAAGGCCCATCCGCTCTCCTTCCTGCGCGCGCGTCTCGGCCGGGCGGGCGTTCTTGCCAGCGAAGGCCTGGAGCAGGCGCCATCCGGGCGTTTCGTCGAGGTCTGCGGCCTTGTGCTGGTGCGCCAGCGTCCGGGGTCTGCCAAGGGCGTGGTGTTCATGACGCTGGAAGACGAGACCGGCGTCGCCAACATCATTGTCTGGCCCAAGGTGCTGGAACGATTCCGCGCCATCGTGCTCGGCGCCCGGCTTGTTCGCGTGGCCGGTCGGCTGCAAAGCGAATCGGGCGTCATCCACGTGGTGGCCAGCCGCCTTGAGGACGCAACGCCGATGCTGGCGGGTTTGTCGGAGGAATCGCTTCTGATCGACAGCCTCGCCAATGCCGACGAGGTGCGCCGTCCGGTCGAGGACATGCGGGCCAGGGTGAAACCGGCTTCGAGGCTGGGCAGACTGTTGAAGGAGGAACCGGACCTGGCTACCGACCTTGCCACCTTGTCCCGCAAGGCCGGCGCGGTCATGCCGAAGGGCCGGAATTTTCACTAGCATTTTCCAGCTGGCGAAAGCCGGCGTGGGACAAATGCGCACTGGCAAACCATTTTCCAGCTGGCGAAAGCCGGCGTGGGACAAATGCGCACTGGCAAAGCATTTTCCAGCCGGCGAAAGCCGGCGTGGGACAAATGCGCACTGGCAAAGCATTTTCCAGCCGGACGAAGTCTGGCGTCGGACAAATGCGGAAGGAAAACCTATTTTCCAGCCGGTCGAAGGCCGATGTTGTCCGGAGCCACTGCCCGGAAAACCGCCGTGACGCGCTCAGCCCCGCGCCGGGGAGAGCAGCAGATGTTCCATGCGGCGGAAACTCTCCGACAGGATCGCCGCGTCGCCAAGCGCATGGGCAAGCGCGATGCCGCCCTGCCATTCGGCAATGGCGGAGCGGGCGATGTTGAGCGCGATGGACGGCCGGATCCCCAGCCGCCCCAGTTCCCTGGCCGCGAAACCGATCAGCAGCGCGAAACTTTCCGCCGCGCGGGCCGATGCCGGCGGATGGTCCCGCCTGAAATCGCGCACGCACAGGGAAATGGGACAGCCATGATCGACGCGTGAACGCAAGGACCGGGACAGGCGGTCGACAAGACCGGCAAGACGGGCGCGCGGCTCGAGATTCTCCGCGCTGATCGTGTCGATCATTCCCTGGGTCTCGCCGACAAAGATATCGGCAACGGCCTGCGCCAGATCGCCTTTTGTCTTGTAGTAGTAATAGACATTGCCAAGCGGCACACGCGCCTGCGTCGCGATGTCTGCAATGGACGTGGCGGCATAACCCCGCGTCCAGAACAGTTCCGCGGCCGAAGCCGCGAGCGCCTGCCTCTTGCTGTTGCCGCTCTTGCTCAAGGGTGCCTCCGCATGCACCCAAGTTGCCTGACTGACTGATGACTTGCAATGGCCGGGAGCGCTGCCGCCGGTCCCTGCGAAAAGCGGTATTTCCCGCTCAGTCCTCGATCGGCCGGGCTTCGGAAGGAAGCAGGATCGGAATGCCGCCATGGACCGGATAGGCCAGCCGCGCGGCCTTGGAAACCAGTTCGTTGCGATCCCGGTCGTAAACCAGCGTGGACTTGGTCAGCGGGCAGACGAGCAATTCCAGCATGCGCGGGTCGATCTGCATCCGCCGTTCGGTATCCGTCGCCATCCCGTGCCCCTATTGCAGGTTGACCGGTGATTCGTCCTGGTCGCGCAGGGCCATCTCCGTCATCGCCACCAGCGTATCGGCGCGCGCCTTCAGGTCGGCGGCTTCGAGCAAGGCCTGCTTTTCCGCCGAGCCGTAGGGCGCCATCATGGACAGCGCGTTGACGAGCGTCACATTGCCCGCACGCATCACGCTTTCCCAGTCGGCTTCCATGTCGTTGGCATCGAGATAGGCCCGGAACGCGGCCAGAAGCGCCTCCCGGTCGATCGAGCTTTCCTGTTCGTCCTGCTTGAGATCGGCGATGAAATGGGAGACGCGCGCCTGTCGGTAAGGCGTGCGAACATTGAGTTCCTCGATCACGCGAAACCGCGTGACACCGTCAAGCGAAATGATGTAGCGGCCATCGCCCGTTTCGGCGAACGACGTGATCCGCCCCATGCAGCCCATGCGGCACAAGGCCGGTTCACCGTCATCGCGCCGGCAGCCATCGAGCGCGGGCTGGATCATCCCGATATGGCGGTTCCCGGCAAGGGCGTCATCCACCATTTGCAGATAACGCGGTTCGAAGATGTTGAGCGGCATCCGCCCGCCCGGCAACAGGAGCGCGCCGGAGAGCGGAAAGACGGGGATCACGGCCGCGAGGTCGCTCTCGTCCCGGTAGCGGGCATTGCCAACCTGCATGGGTAAACCTCTCCTCTCTGCACCTTTCCGGAAAGATGGGCCGGCCCGACCGAATCTCAAGGTTTGGAGGAAAACTTGGCCCGGACGTCAGGAGAAGAGCAGCGACGACAGCCGGCGCCTCGCCGACAGCGTGGCAGGATCGCTCATGCCCCAGGCCTCGAAGAAGGTGAGCAACTGGTTGCGCGCCGCGTCCTCGTTCCAGTTCCGGTCCGCCTTGATGATGGCAAGCAGGTGCTCGGCCGCCTTCTGACGGTCGCCGCGGGCATTCTCGATCTTCGCCAGGTCCATCCGTGCCTCATGGTCGTCGGGATTGTCGGCAAGGCGGCGCGCCAGTTCCATCGGATCGCCGAGCGATCCGACTTCCGCGTCAAGTGCCATGCGGGCCTTCAGCGCCTTGACCGTTTCAGCCTCCTGCTTGCCGGCCGGCACGCGATCCAGGATCTGGTTGGCCTGGTCCTTGTCCCCCATCTCGTAAAGCACGGTCGCGGCATGACCGAGCACGTCGGCATTCTCCGGGTCCTGCTGAAGAATGGCGCCGTAAATCTGCAGCGCTGACGGGTTGTCACCCTCGTCACGCGCCTTCTGCGCCGCTTCCAGCGCCTCGGTGAGGCCGTCATCGGCGGGACCGGCGAGTTTTTCGATGAACTGTCTGATATGCGTTTCGGGCAGCGCGCCCATGAAGCCGTCCACAGGCTGGCCGTTCACGAAGGCGAATACGGCCGGTATGGACTGGACCCCGAGCTGGCCGGCGATCTGCGGATGTTCGTCGATGTTCATCTTGACGAGCTTGACCTTGCCGCGCGCCTCGCGGACCACCTTCTCGATGGCCGGGCCGAGCTGGCGGCAGGGCCCGCACCAGGGCGCCCAGAAATCCACCAGGACCGGCTGTTTCCTGGATTCCTCGATCACGTCGGCACGGAAACCGGCCGTTGTCGTGTCCTTGATCAGGTCGCCGCTGCCGGCTTGCGTCGCCGGGGCATCGCCGAAGGTCATGGTCGTGTCGTAGCCGGTCTGGCCTGTCTGGTAGGGATTGTTGCCGTTCGTCATGGAAATGCTCCGCAAGAGGCCGGTCATCCGGCGCGTTGCCGTTTACTTTGCGATTTGTTCGGCGAGATTCAAGATGTGCGGCCTGTGCCCGGTCGCCTCTATGAATCGCAGCAGGTCGGCCGGCGCGATGGAGGTCGTGGCCGTGTTCACGAGGGGATGGCAGTTGACGACCGGGTGATCGAGCAGCGATTCATCGATGTAGATCCGGACCACGCCCTTGTCGTCATTGATGACACCGAATGCAGTCACGGCACCGGGCGATACGCCGAGCAGCGCTTCCATGGCTTCGGCCTTGCCGAATGAGACACGGCTGGCCGCACCGATGACCTTGTGGATCTGCTTGAGATCGACGTCGGCCTCTTCGTCCACCGTGAGAAGGAAATAATTGTCCTTCTTGTCCTTGAGAAACAGGTTCTTGGTGTGTCCGCCCGGGATCTGGCCCCGCAGGGCCTGCGACTGTGCCACGGTAAAGAGCGGCTCGTGTGTCACCGTTTTGACCGGAATTCCAAGCTCTGCCAGAAAGGCCAGGAGATCGGCTTCTCCCTTTGCCATGTCTGTCCCCTTCTGCTGTCTTCGTGACGTGGTTTTGCCTGAACGGGCATCCCGAAACAAGCCATGTCCTGTTCTTGCGCGCCCGCTACGGCCATGGGGGGACGGGTCCGAAAAAATGCCGCGGCGCGCTGTTTTCCTGTTTTTGCCTCTTGCAATCCGCAGCGGCTTCGGCGATATAGGCGCCGCTCGCGGGCATTGTTCCGTGATCGAGCGGGTGTAGCTCAGGGGTAGAGCACAACCTTGCCAAGGTTGGGGTCGAGGGTTCGAATCCCTTCGCCCGCTCCAAAAATCAACAATGATTTCAAGCATTTAACA
>PAPF01000017.1 GCA_002708825.1 Phyllobacteriaceae bacterium
CCCGTCCCAAGCCCCGCTGGTTTTTGCGCCATCGTTGATGCGCGCGTAGAGAAGATGGTCCCGCCACTCGCCGGCAATCCTGAGATAGGACCGAAGCAGTCCTTCGCGCTGAAATCCGGCTTTTTCAAGCACGCCGACCGACCGTCTGTTGTCCGGGATACAGGCGGCCTCGAGCCGGTGCAAGCCGAGTTCGCCGAAAGCATGGGGAATGAGGGCGCCCAGCGCTTCGGCCATGAGGCCTTGCCCGGCATGGCGCGCGCCCATCCAGTAACCGATCTGGCCCGATTGCGCGACGCCGCGCCTGATGTGGCCGATGTTGATACCACCGGCCAGAACCGCCCCGCCGTCGATGAAGATGAAAAACGGCATTCCGGTTCCCTGTGACACATCGGCGCGATAGCGCCGCATGCGTTCCTTCCAGGCCAGCCGGGTCAGGTCATCGGGCGGCCATTCGGGCTCCCAGGGCTCCAGGAAGTCGCGGCTTTCGGCTCTCAGTGCCGCCCAGGCGGCATGATCGGAAAATGCGGGCCGGCGCAGCAGCACGCGCCCGTGAACCAGAACCGGACCATGGAGCCGCAATCCGGGCAGCGTCAGCATGGTCCCCGGGATCAGACGGCAAGCCGCCGCAATTCGCCGGTCCCCGAACCGAGCGCGCTGGCGACCGCCTCGTAATGCGGCAATGTGTCGATCGGGCCGATGGCCGCGACGGTGGGCTGGATGCCGCCGAACAGGCGCTGGGCGAGATCGGTCAGCCGGTCGACGGTGATCTTGGACAGCCGGTCCATCAGTTCCTCGCTGTCGATGGGGCGCCCGAAAAGCAGCATCTGCCGGGCGATCTGGCTGGCCCGGCTGGTCGCGCTTTCCCGGCTCATTGCCAACGCCGCGCGGTACTGCGCCCGCGCCCGGTCCAGTTCGTCCTGGCCGATATGCTCGCCCGTCTTGCGCAGTTCAGACAGCAGCACCGGTACGAGTTCGGCGATGTCGTCCGCCCCGGTCGCGGCATGGACGCCGAAGACGCCGGTGTCGGAGAAGCCCCAGTGAAAGGCATAGACCGAATAGCACAGGCCGCGATTCTCGCGCACTTCCTGGAACAGGCGTGACGACATGCCTCCGCCCAGGATTGAGGACAGGATCTGCGAGGCGTAGAAATCGCGCACGTGGTAGGCGCGTCCCTCGAAGCCAAGCAGGATCTGCGCATCCATGAGCTGGCGGCTTTCGCGATAGTCGCCGCCCACGTAATGGGCATAGGGCGGGAAGGGTGCGGCGGCCTTGGCGCGGAAGTGGCCGAACTTGCTTTCCGCCTCGCGCACGAATTTCTCATGGTCGAGGCCGCCCGCCGCCACCAGGATCATGCGGTCGGCGCCATACTGGCGCTCCATGTAGTCGCGCAGGTTCTGCGAGGTGAAGCTTTCCACCGTTTCCGGCGTGCCCAGGATGGAGCGGCCGATGGTCTGGTGCCGGAAGGCCGTCTCGGTGAACCGGTCGAACACGATGTCGTCTGGCGTGTCGTGCGCCGCGCCGATCTCCTGCAGGATGACATGCTGCTCGCGTTCCAGTTCCTGCGGGTCGAACCGCGAATCCGTCAGGATGTCGGCAAGGATGTCGATGGCCAGCGGCACGTCGTCCTTGAGCACCCGGGCGTAGAAGGACGTGGTTTCAACGCTGGTCGCCGCGTTGATCTCGCCGCCCACATCCTCGATGTCGGTGGCGATCTGCCGGGCGGTCCGGCTGCCCGTTCCCTTGAAGGCCATGTGCTCCAGGAGGTGCGCGATGCCGTGCTCGTCGTCGCGCTCGTTGCGCGAGCCCGACTTGATCCACACACCCAGCGTGACGCTTTCCAGATGCGGCATGGTTTCGGTGGCAACGACGAGGCCGTTCGACAGACGGCTGACTTCCACACCCATGAAAAACCTTTCTCCCAGGGACATTCGCGAAAGATGTATCGCGCAAATGCTCCGTCAGTTTGTTGTCGCGCAATCCCGGACGCGAAACCCGTTCTCCCTGCGCCGGGACCGGCTAATGTGCCGCTCTGGTGTGGCGGCTGACATGATCTTCCAACATTTTCTGGTCCGATGGAAGGACGGTGAACGTCTCTTTTCTGTCCATCAGGTCCGCAAGCCAGGCGGGCAGGGCGGGTGTCACGCCGCAGGCGGCCTCCACCGCGGCCGGAAACTTGGCCGGATGGGCGGTCGCGAGCACCACCATCGGCACGGCCGGGTCGCCATGTTCGCGCGCCACCTTCATGCCGGCCGCCGAATGCGGATCGAGCAGGTAGCCGGACCGTTCCAGCACGGCGGCGATCGTGGCCGCCGTCTCCGCCTCCCCGGACCGCCCGGCCGAGAAGTCCTGCCGGATCGCTGCCAGCGTGGCGGGCGCGATGTCGAAGGCGCCGGACTGCTTGAGGCTGTCCATGGCCGCCCGCACGGCGCCCGCGTCGCGGCCGCCGGCCTCGAACAGCAGACGCTCGAAATTCGACGAGATCTGGATGTCCATGGAGGGCGAGGTGGTCGCGTGGACGCCGCGCATCTCGTAGCGCCCGGTGGCAAGCGCCCGCGCCAGGATGTCGTTGTCGTTGGTGGCGATGACCAGGCGTTCCACCGGCAGGCCCATCCGCCTGGCGCCGTAGCCGGCGAAGATGTCGCCGAAATTGCCGGTCGGAACGGTGAAGCTGACTGGCCTGTCGGGCGCGCCCAGCGAAATGGCCGACGAGAAATAATAGACGATCTGGGCCATGATGCGCGCCCAGTTGATCGAGTTGACGCCCGAAAGCTGCATGGCGTCGCGGAAGGCATGATGGTTGAACATCGCCTTCACCTGGTTCTGGCAATCGTCGAAATTGCCCTGGATGGCCAGCGCATGGACATTGGCCGCCGCCGACGTCGTCATCTGCCGCTGCTGCACCGGCGAGACCCGGCCCTCGGGAAAGAGGATGAAGATGTCGGTGCGCTCCCGCCCGGCGAACGCGTCGATGGCCGCGCCGCCGGTGTCGCCCGACGTCGCGCCGACGATGGTCGCCCGTTCGCCGCGTGCCGCCAGCACATGGTCCATCAGCCGTGCCAGCAATTGCATCGCCACGTCCTTGAACGCCAGCGTCGGCCCGTGGAACAGTTCCAGCACGAACTCGTTGCCGCCGGTCTGCACGATGGGGCAGACGGCATCGTGGCGGAAGGTCGCATAGGCTTCGCGCACGATGGCCTCGAAGTCATCGCGGTCGATTTCGCCGCCCGTGAACGGCCACAGCACCCTGATGGCGAGGTCTGCATAGGAGAGGCCGCGCATGGCGCGGATGTCGTCGGCGGAAAACTGCGGCCACTCTTGCGGCACGTAAAGTCCGCCGTCACGGGCGAGGCCCGCCAGCAGCGCGTCGCTGAAACCGAGAACGGGCGCATTGCCCCGCGTGCTGACATATTGCATCGTCACCGCCGTCGTCCTTTCCTGTGGGCGCCTTGCCACGGGGCGAGGGACTTGACGCCGCGCCCTGTCGCATTTTCGCTGCGGCGCTGGTATAGAGCATGTCGTTCACGACATGGAAGTGTGATTGAAGGGTTTTTGCCGGTGATGTTGAAGCGTTTTCTCCCTCAGGCCGCCATTTTCGCGACTGCCGTGATCCTTTCGGCCTGCCAGTCTTCCGACACGGCCGGCACGATGGACGTAGCGGGCACTCAAGGTCAGCCGCCCGCCGAGGCCGTCACACAGGCGGAACTGGAAGCCTACTGCCCGCGGGTCTCCCTGCGCGAGGGCACGGCCTATTTCTCGACCTATGAGAAGGGTGGCGAGGGCCAGCAGGACAGGGTGCGCTACCAGGCGTCCATCAACGACGTCACGCGTTCGTGCAACTATGCCGACCAGGGCCTCGTCATGACGGTCGGTGCCGCCGGGCGCGTGGTGCTGGGGCCAAGGGGGTCTGCCGGCACGATCACCATGCCGATCCGGGTTGCCGTCGTCGAGGGCGACACGGTGCTCTATTCGCAATTGCACCAGCACACGGTCCAGGTCGGCCAGACCGGCGCCACGCAGTTCATCTTCACCGATCCCGGTGTCAACCTGCCAAAGCCTTCCGGTCCGAACTACATCGTCTTCGTGGGCTATGACGAGGGACCCTACAACACGCAATGATGCCGGATCGCGGCGCCGGGAGGGCTGGTACGGCTGTCCCGCGGCTTACTCCAGCATGCCGAATTCGCCGAGCGCGGCCACGATGCCGGCGAAATCGGCCAGGCGGTTGATCACCGTCTCGGCGCCTGCCTCGATCAGCCTGTCGCCATGGCCGGGATAGCTGTGTGACGCACCGGTGAAGCCGATCACCCGCATGCCCGCGGTCCGCGCGCCGGAAACGCCGTGGACGCTGTCCTCCAGCACGAAACACTTCGCCGGGTCGGCCCCGGCCTGCCGCGCGGCATGGAGATAAACATCCGGCGCGGGCTTCTCGCGCACGCCGTCAAGGCTCTTGGCCGAGAAGACAGGTCCGCCGACGAAGGGGGCGAGACCGGTCTTCTTCAGGGCCAAAGCCAGCCGCTCGTCGCTGGAATTGGAGCACAGGCAGCGTTTCGGCCCGGCCGCCAGCAGGGCCTCGCGGGCGCCTTCCACGGCCTTCAGTTCGCGCGCCAGGCGCTCGTCGATCAGCTTGTCGGCGCGCGCAATGATGGAAAGCTGGAACGGGATGCCGGTTTCGCGCTCGATCTCCTGCAGCGTCTGGGTGAAGGTCAGTCCGGCGAAGCGTTCGGCCATCGCCTCCGCCTCGATCGGATAGCCGGCCTCGCTCAGCAATTGCGCATCGACGCGCGCGGCGATGATTTCGGAATCGACGAGCACGCCGTCGCAGTCGAAGATCACAAGATCGGGGGCAGGCATGGCAGGTCCGTTCCTGGTTCCGCAAAGCAGTTGTCCGGGCGCTGACGCAGCCCGGACATGGAGCGGGTTATAGGGTTCCAGATCTCCTTGTTCAAGCGGAACCGCCTGAAGGCGGGCGGCCTGCCCGCTGCCGCGATCGTCGCGTTTTGAGCGTTCGCCTTAACCGGATGTTCACCACGACAGGTAACCATGACGTCAGTTCTTGCGTAATGCGTAACCGGGTGCGTTCATGACCGCTATTCGCCTTGTCGACGACTTGTCTTCCTCTTCCAAGAAAGCCGACTGGATCGACACGATCCTGAAGGGCGACTGCGTGGCCGCGCTCGACCGCCTGCCGGAAAAATCGGTCGACATGATCTTCGCCGACCCGCCCTACAACCTCCAGCTTGAAGGCGCGCTTCACCGCCCCGACCAGTCCCGCGTCGATGCCGTGGACGACCATTGGGACCGGTTCGACAGCTTCCAGGCCTATGACGCCTTCACCCGCGCCTGGCTGCTGGCCGCGCGCCGCGTGCTCAAGCCAAACGGCACCCTGTGGGTGATCGGCTCCTATCACAACATTTTCCGCGTCGGCGCGACCCTGCAGGATCTGGGCTTCTGGATCCTCAACGACGTGATCTGGCGCAAGGCAAACCCGATGCCGAACTTCCGCGGCAAGCGGTTCCAGAATGCCCATGAGACGCTGATCTGGGCGACCCGCGACCAGAACGCAAAAGGCTATACCTTCAACTACGAAGCCATGAAGGCGGCCAATGACGACGTGCAGATGCGCTCCGACTGGCTGTTTCCCATCTGCAATGGCGGCGAACGGCTGAAGGACGGCGACGGCAACAAGGTCCATCCCACGCAGAAGCCCGAGGCCTTGCTGGCGCGCATCCTCAGCGCCACCACGAAGCCCGGCGACGTGGTGCTGGATCCCTTCTTCGGCACGGGGACCACCGGCGCCGTGGCCCGCATGCTCGGCCGCCATTTCGTCGGCATCGAACGCGAACAGGACTATATCGACGCCGCTTCCGCGCGCATCGCCGGTGTGCGCCGCCTCGATGGAGCCGAACTGAAGCAGCTTCAGCCAAAGCGCGCCGCCCCGCGCGTCGCCTTCCTGTCGCTGCTGGAATCCGGCCTCGTTGCGCCCGGCCAGACCTTGACCGACCAGAAGCGGCGCTGGACGGCGACGGTGCGCGCCGACGGAACGCTTTCCTGCGGCACCCATGAGGGCTCGATCCACCGGACCGGCGCGCTGGTCCAGGGCTTCGAAGCCTGCAATGGCTGGACCTTCTGGCACTTCGAGAGGGACGGAAAGTTGCAGCCCATCGACGCGCTGCGCGAGCACGTGCGCGCCGCGATGGCTGCTGCCGGCGCCTGACACGCCCGCCACGCGCAAAACGGAACACGACCGGCGTTACCCTCCAGTCACGCGCGGTCCGTCTTCGCCCGGAGCGTCCTGCTCCGGGCGATTCTTTCTAGACGGCGATGCCAAGCGCCTGGAGGTCTGCGCGCAATCGGTCTGCGCCGGTGAAATGCAGGGCCTGCCATCCGGCGGCCTCGGCGCCCTCCACGTTCTTCGCGCTGTCGTCGATGAACAGGCTGGCAGCGGGATCGAGGCCGAACGTGTTGGCGTGATGGTCGTAGATCTCGCGGTCGGGCTTGATGAGGCCGATGAGCCCCGACACGGTGACGCCCCGCGTCTCGGTCAGGAAATCGAAGCGGCGGCTTGCCTCTGCGAAGGTGTCGGCGGCGAAATTCGTCAGCATGGTCACGTCATGCCCGTCGGCAAGCAGGGCACGCAGGATTTCGACACTGTCGCCATACGCATGGGGAACCATGGCGTTCCAGTTTTCCCGGAAAGCACGGATTTCCGCTTCCCATTCCGGATGATGGGCGATGAGCTCGTCTTCCGCCTCGCGCCAGCCGCGGCCCCGGTCCTGTTCCACGTTCCAGTCGCCGGTGCAGACATTGCCGAGGAACCATGCGCGCCTGTCGGCGTCCGGGATGATGGTGCGGTAGGGCAGTTCGGGGTCGTAGTGGATCAGCACGCGGCCGATGTCGAAGACGATATGCCGGATGCCGGGCATGGGAGGACTCACTGCTTGCGTTTCGTGGCGCCGGGTATCGCCGATTCCAGTGCCTTTTTCATGACGGTCGGCAAGGCCTCGCCGGCGATCGCATCCGGTGACGACCACCATTGTCCGTCACCAGCGGTTCGTTTCACGCCTTCGGCGCGCCATACGCTGAGGCGCAATTCGAAATGCGTGAACACATGCGCGATGGTTCCGGCGGGCTTCCAGTCCGCCTTGAACGGGGCTGCCTGCGCGCCGGTCTCCCCGTCCATGCGCGCCGTCCAGCCCGTCGTGGGCAGGCCGGTCATGCCACCGAGCAGCCCGCTGTCGGGCCGCCGTTCCAGCAGCACCGCGCCATCAGCCCGCATCGCCACGAAGGCGGCGCCCTGGCGCACGGGCCGTTCCTTCTTCGCCGCATTGACCGGGTAGAACTCTGGATCATCGCCCCGGATGAGCGCCATGCAGTCGTCCCGGACCGGACACAGCACGCAGGCCGGCCGCCTTGGCGTACACACGGTGGCGCCCAGATCCATCATCGCCTGGGCGAAATCGCCAGGCCTGCCCTCCGGCACATCACATGCCAGGCCTGCCTTCACCGCGGCCTTGGCCGCGGGCATGGCTGTCGCGATGGCGCGGTGGCGCGTCATCACCCGCTCCACATTGCCGTCGACCACCGGTTCGGCGCGGTTGAAGGCGATGGCCGCGATGGCCGCCGCGGTGTAGTCGCCGATGCCGGGCAGGGCCCGCAGCGCGGCTGCGGTGTCGGGGAAAACCCCGCCATGGCGCTCCGCCACGAGGTCGGCGCAGGCCTTGAGGTTGCGCGCCCGCGAATAATAGCCGAGCCCGGCCCAGGCCTTCATGATGTCGTCGGTTTGCGCGGCGGCCAGCGCGGTGACCGTGGGCCAGCGCGCGGTGAAGGCCATGAAATAGGGTCTGACGGCCTGCACGGTCGTCTGCTGCAGCATGATTTCCGACAGCCATACCCTGTAGGGATCGGGCCTTTCGCCCTGCGCGGCCCGGCCTGGCGGAACGCGCCAGGGCAGGTCGCGGTGATGCCGGTCGTACCAGGCAAGCAGGCGCTGCGCGAAGGATGTATCGGCAGCAATGGATGGCAAGACATTCATGTCGGTGATATGGGTCATGGATCGTTCAGTGGCCAGCCGGCTCCTGTCGAGTCAAGTCACCTGCCGGAAGGGCGCCAAGCCATGCCAGCCAGACCGCGCCAGCGCAATGCCGAACCGGTGGCCGATCTCGTTTCGGCCATCGTCGATCCCGTGCTGCGCCGCCGCGCAGGCATTTCGCTCGGCCTGATCCAGAGCTGGGAAGAAATCGTTGGTGCACGTCTTGCCGCCGGGTCCCGGCCCGAGAAGATCGTGTGGCCGCGCCGCATGAGCGAGGATGATCCCTTCGAGCCCGCAACGCTGGTCGTCGCCTGTGAAGGCTTCGCCGCCCTGGCGCTTCGGCATGAAACTTCCGAAGTCCTCGCCCGCATCAACGCCTTTCTGGGCTTTGCCGCCATCGGCCGGATCAGGATCGTCCAGAAGCCGGTGCTGCGCATGGAGCCGGAGCGCCCGCGCGGGCCGCGCAAGCTGACCGGCGAGGAAGAGGCGCGGCTGAAAGGCACGACCGCCCGCATCGAGGACGAGGGACTGCGCGCCGCGCTGGAGCGCCTCGGCCGGGGCGTCATCGGCGACCGGCGGTGAAAGCGCGCCGGTGGGGCACACCGTAAACGCGATTGTGAACATGCTGTCGCGGCTTTCCGGGTGCACTTGTCCGGGCCTTGCCATAATTTGCCCCTTCGCCGCGTTTAGTGGCATGACAGGTTCACATCTTTATCCGCAACGACCGCCCGACAGGTGATTCGCATGAAATCCATCTCCATCCGCACCCTCGCAGGCCTCGTGGCCGTCCCGGCCCTGGCCCTCACGCTTTCGGCCTGTTCGGATAGCGGTGACGGTACCCGGACCTCGGCTGCCGATGCCGGCTTGCAGACTGTCGCGGCCGGGAAGGCGCCGCCGGCCATCGACATGACCACCACATCCGCGGCGGAAGTGAAGGCGCCCGAACCGGACGGTTCCTATGACGCCGCCAAGGTGGCCGAAGAGGGCGCCCTGCCGGACCTTTGGCTTGGCGACGAAAACGCGCCGGTGACGATTGTCGAATATGCATCAGCGACTTGCGGCCATTGCGCGACCTTTCACAACGACACCTGGCCGGAACTGAAGAAGCGCTATGTCGAGACCGGCAAGGTGCGTTTCGTGCTGCGCGAATTCCCCTTCGATCCGCGCGCGACGGCGGCCTTCATGCTGGCCCGCTGTTCCGGCGACAATTACCATCCGCTGGTCGACGTCCTGTTCAAGACGCAGCGCAACTGGGCCGGTGCGCCGGGCGACCAGTTCCTTTCGACGCTGTACAATACCGTCAAGATTGCCGGTTTTTCACAGGAAGACTTTAACGCTTGCTTGCGGGATCAGGAACTTCTCGACAAGGTGAATGCGGTGAGAAACCGGGCGGCGGACGAGTTCGGGATCGAGGCGACCCCCACGTTCCTCATCAACGGAAAGAAATACGCTGGAGCCATGCCGATTGAGCAATTCGCGGCGATCATCGACAGCATGGAGTAAGCCGGGCCTGCGCGCACCGGTCATTCCGCTGCGCGCCCGATACTGCTCGGCAATACGTTTGGCGGGGGAGGCGTCCTGATGCGCTTCTCCCGTTTGCGTGTCCTGGGCTTCAAGTCCTTCGTGGAACCGGCCGAGTTCCTCATCGAGGGCGGACTGACCGGCGTGGTCGGCCCCAATGGCTGCGGCAAGTCCAATCTCGTCGAGGCCCTTCGCTGGGTCATGGGCGAGAACTCCTACAAGAACATGCGCGCGTCCGGCATGGACGATGTCATCTTCTCCGGTTCGTCCACCCGCCCCTCGCGCAACACCGCCGAGGTCACGCTTTTCCTCGACAATCGCGACCGCACCGCGCCGCCGCAGTGGAACGACCAGGAGGAAATCCAGGTGTCGCGCCGCATCGAGCGCGAAGCCGGTTCCGTCTATCGCATCAATGGCAAGGAAGCCCGCGCCCGCGACGTGCAGCTTCTTTTTGCCGACCAGTCCACCGGCGCGCGTTCGCCATCCATGGTCGGGCAGGGCCGCATCGGCGAACTGATCCAGGCCAAGCCGCAGGCCCGCCGGCAATTGCTGGAAGAGGCCGCCGGCATTTCCGGCCTGCATACCCGCCGCCACGAGGCCGAACTGCGCCTGCGCGCCGCCGAGGGCAATCTGGAACGTCTTGACGATGTGGTCGGCGAACTGGAAAGCCAGATCGAGAGCCTGAAACGCCAGGCTCGCCAGGCCAACCGCTTCAAGTCGCTGTCGGCAGACATCCGGGCCGCCGAGGCCATTCTCCTGCACTTGCGCTGGAGCCAGGCCAAGGCCCAGGAAGCCGAAGCCCAGAGCCAGCTTTCAAACGCCACGGCCGCCGTCGGCGAACTGGCCGCCCGCCAGATGAACGCCGCCAAGGACCAGGCCGTCGGCGCGTCCGCCCTTCCGGCGCTGCGTGAGGCCGAGGCGGCCGCCGCTGCCGCGCTGCAACGCCTGACCATTGCCCGCACGCAACTGGACGAGGAAGCCGGACGGCTGAAGAACCGTCAGGCGGAACTGGACAAGCGGCTGGCGCAGCTTGCCGCCGATATCGAGCGCGAACGGCGCATGGTTTCCGACAATGCCGAGGTTCTTGCCCGTCTTGACGAGGAGGAGCGGCGCCTCAATGCCGAGACGGCAAGTGCCCATGAACGCGAGATCGAAGCCCGCGCCGCCCATGAGGAAGCGGCAGCCCGGCTGAAGGAAAGCGAGACGGCGCTGACCGCGCTGACCACCGAAAAGGCCGATGCCTCCGCTGCCCGCCAGGCAATCGAACGGCGCCTGCGCGAGGGCCGCGAGCGGCGCGAGAGGATCGCCCGCCAGATCGCCGGCGTGGACCAGGAACTGGCCGGGATCGCCAGCAAGCTGGCCGCGCTGCCCGATCCGGCCGCCTGCCAGGTTGCGCTCGATGCGGCCGAAGCGGCACGCGCCGAGGCGGAAACGGCAAGCCAGGCGGCCGAGGAGGCTGTCGAGACGGCCCGCGAGGCCGAGGCCGCGGCCCGCACGCCGCTGAATGCCGCACGGTCGGAATTGAACCGGATCGACACCGAGGCCCGGACGCTGCGCAAGATCATCAATGCGGGCGGGTCCGGCCTGTTTCCCGCCGTCGTGGAGAAGATGAAGGTCGAGCGCGGCTTCGAAACCGCGCTTGGCGCGGCCCTCGGCGAGGATCTCGATGCGCCGCTGGATGCGGCAGCGCCCGCCCATTGGGGCGCGGCGATCGACGGGACCGGCGATCCCGCCCTGCCGGAAGGCGCCCGAGCGCTGGTGGACGTGGTGGATGCCCCGCCCCAACTGGCCCGCAGGCTTGCCCAGACCGGCATCGTGGAGCAGGCGGTCGGTCCGCGGTTGCAAGCCCTCTTGAAGCCCGGCCAGCGGCTCGTCTCGAAGGCCGGCGCGCTGTGGCGCTGGGACGGTTTCGTGGCTTCCGCCGATGCGCCCACCGCTGCCGCCATCCGGCTGGAACAGAAGAACCGGCTGGCCGAACTGGACGCGGAGGCGCTGGAGGCCACGAAGGCGGTGCGTGCCGCCGAGGACGCGTTCAAGGCCACCGAGACCCGGCTGCGGGAGGCCATCGACGCCGCGAAGTCCGCCCGTGAAGCCGTGCGCTTGAGGGTTCAGGCGGTCGGCGAGGCGCGCGCCGCGCTCGACAAGGCCCGCAAGGCCGCCGGCGAGGTCGCCACGCGCAAGGCCGCGCAGGAGGAGGCGCGTGCCCGCCTGGCCGAGGCCCTGGCCGAAGCCGAGGCGATGATCGCCGAAGCGGAAACGCAAATGGGCGAGGCGCCCGATCTTTCCGAGCTTCAGGCCCGCCTCGACAGCCTTTCCCGCGATGTGGCTGCCGGCCGGACCCGGCTGGCCGAAACCCGCGCCGCCCATGACGGGCTGAAGCGCGAGGCCGAGGCCCGCGCCCGCCGCTTGCAGGCCATCGCGGTGGAACGCAAGGGCTGGATCGAACGCGCCGGCAATGCCGAACGGCAGATTGCCGCGCTCGCCGAACGCGAGGCCGAGGCGCGTGCCGAGCGCGAGACGATCGAGGGCGGGCCGGAAGAGATGGAGGTCCGCCGCCGCCAGCTTGTCCGCCAGATCGAGGAGGCCGAGGCCTTGCGCAGGCAGGCCGCCGACCGGCTGCAGGCATCGGAAAATCGCCAGCGCGACCTCGACAAGGCTGCGACCGATGCCATCACCGCGCTGGCCCAGGGACGCGAGGCGCGCGCCCGTGCCGAGGAACGCATGACCGCCGCGCAGGAGCGGCGCGAGGAAGCCGAGGTGCGCATCCGTGAGGCGCTGAACTGCCCCCCGCATCTGGTCATCCGCCATACCGGCCTGGCCGCCGATGCGCCGATGCCGGACATGGGCGAGACCGAGCGCCGGCTCGAACGCCTGAAGATCGAGCGCGAGCGCCTTGGCGCGGTCAACCTGCGTGCCGAGGAGGAAAGCCGCGAACTGGCCGAAAGGCTGGAAACCATCGTCACCGAGCGCGAGGACGTGATCGAGGCCATCAAGAAATTGCGGGCCGCCATCCAGAGCCTCAACAGGGAAGGGCGCGAGCGCCTGCTGGATGCCTTCGGCAAGGTCAACGACCAGTTCCAGCGGCTCTTCACCCACCTTTTCGGCGGCGGCACGGCCGAGTTGCAGTTGGTCGAGAGCGAGGACCCGCTGGACGCGGGACTGGAAATCCTCGCCCGCCCGCCCGGCAAGAAACCGCAGACCATGACGCTGCTGTCGGGCGGCGAACAGGCGCTGACCGCCATGGCACTCATCTTCGCCGTCTTCCTGACCAATCCCGCGCCGATCTGCGTGCTGGACGAGGTGGACGCGCCGCTCGACGACCACAACGTCGAGCGCTTCTGCAACCTGATGGAGGAAATGGCGAAGTCCACCGCCACGCGCTTCGTCATCATCACCCACAATCCCATCACCATGGCGCGCATGAACCGGCTGTTCGGCGTCACCATGGCCGAGCAGGGCGTCTCGACACTGGTCAGTGTCGACCTGGAAACCGCCGAACAGTTGCGCGAGGCGGTGTAGGCCGCTCTTTTCAGCTTTCGGTGAACCGCTCACGCGGCAAGTCTTCCCCCTGAAAATCGACCGGCGGATCCCCGCCCGGCATTTTGCCCCGCCCGGTGTTCCCGCGCTTCGTCATCCTCAGGCTTGTCCCGGGGATCTGCGGCGCCGCAGGATTGGGCTCATGAAGAGCGCCGCGCGGTAGCGATCCGGAACAACGGCAATACCTTTCCTTCGGCGGAATTCCGGAAGGAAAGACGGCGCGGACATATCCATTGGTCGGTCCGTCCGTCATCCTCACCGCGCTTGACCTTCGTCAACATCCCGCCGCTCCGGCCGCGCTATGGTCATTGCCGCCGACAGACGTGAGGAGACGCGGCAATGACGATGTCCTGTGATGTCATGATCGTTGGGGCCGGCCCTGTGGGGCTGGCCTTCGCCCGCTCGCTCGCCGAGAGCGGCCTGGAAATCCTGATCGTGGAGCAGGCGGAGCTTGCCACGCTGAAGGCGCCGCCGCCCGACGGGCGCGCCATCGCGCTCAACCACCGCTCGATGGGCATCCTGGAACGGCTCGATGTCGCCGGCCGTTTCGCGCCCGAACATCGCTCCTTGCTTCGCCGCGCCGAGGTGCTGGACGGCGCATCGCCCTTCGCCCTTGTCTTCGACGCCGCCGCCCGCAATGCCGCGACGCTGGGCTGGCTTGTGCCCAACCACGCCATCCGCAAGGCGGTCTTCGAATCCTTCTCCCATCATGGCGGCGCGCGCCTCATGGCGGGTGTGAAGGCTGGCGCGGTGCGCCGGGTGGAGGATGGCGTTGCCGTTTCCCTGTCGGACGGAACGGTGGTCGAGACGCGGCTGCTGGTAGCCGCCGACACGCGCTTCTCCGCCCTGCGCCGCCAGATGGGCATCTCCGCCTTCATGCACGACTTCGGCCGCTCAATGATCGTCTGCGACATGGCCCACGAGGCCGATCATGGCGACACCGCGCTGGAAGGCTTCTTCCATGGCGTCACCATCGCGACGCTTCCGCTGACCGGCCGGCGTTCCTCCATCGTCGTGACCCTGCCCTCGCATGAGGCAGAGCCGCTCATGGCCGATGGAACCGATGCGATCGCCGCCATGGCCGAGCGCGAGATGAAGGGCAGGCTCGGCCGCCTCACGCCGCTGGCCGCGGCCCATCTCTATCCGCTCGTCGCCGTCTATGCCCACGCCTTCCATGCCGACCGTTTCGCACTGATCGGGGATGCGGCCGTCGGCATGCATCCGGTCACCGCCCACGGCTTCAATTTCGGCCTGTTGAGCCAGCACCTGCTGGCAAGCGAGATCCTGTCCGCACTGCGCGAGGACCGCGACATCGCCGCGCCTGAGGGTCTGGCCCGCTATGCCCGCGCCCATCGCCGCGAGACCTTCGCGCTCTTCCATGCCACCAACGGCATTGCCAGCCTCTATGCCAACGAGACCGCGCCGGCCCGCCTGCTGCGCTCCGCAGGCCTGCGCCTGGCCCATGCGCTGCCACCCTTTCGCGACATGGTCGTCGCCCGCCTGACCGCCGGCATGTAGAAAAGGCGGCTGCCCAAAGTCCCGCCTGCCTCGTTTTCAAGTCCTCGCGTTCCACCTGAAACGTTTGAAAAGACAAATGCTTGTCATGCGCCAAATTGGCCATGGCAATGGACTGGCAGAATCGCTATCACCTTCGCGACTGCAACAAGCCGGCAAGGGACGAGGCGATGGCGAAGTGGGTCTATACCTTCGGTGACGGAGCCGCCGAAGGCAGGGCGGACGACAAGGCGCTGCTCGGCGGCAAGGGTGCGAACCTGGCTGAAATGTGCGCGCTCGGCCTGCCGGTGCCGCCCGGCTTCACCATCACCACCGAAGCCTGCAACCACTTCTATGCCCATGGGCGCAAGTATCCGGCCGAACTCGACGCCCAGGTGCGCGCCGCGCTCGACCATGTCGGCCGGATCACCGGCCGCGCCTTCGGCGACAAGTCCAACGCGCTTCTCCTGTCGGTGCGTTCCGGCGCCCGCGCCTCCATGCCCGGCATGATGGACACGGTCCTCAATCTCGGCCTGAACGACGAGACGGTGGAAACGCTGGCCGCCGAATCCGGCGACGAACGCTTTGCGTGGGACAGCTACCGGCGCTTCATCACCATGTACTCCGACGTGGTGATGGGCCTGGATCACGAGGTGTTCGAGGAAATCCTCGACCAGGAGAAGGGCCGTCTCGGCGCCGACCTGGACACCGAGATCACCGCCGACCAGTGGAAGCATATCGTCGAGTTGTACAAGGCTCGCGTGATGGAGGAGCTGGAGCAACCCTTCCCGCAGGACCCGTCCGAACAGCTCTGGGGCGCCATCGGCGCGGTCTTCTCAAGCTGGATGAACCACCGCGCCATCACCTACCGCCGCCTGCATGACATCCCGGAAGCCTGGGGAACGGCGGTCAACGTACAGGCCATGGTCTTCGGCAACATGGGCGAGACGTCGGCCACCGGCGTTGCCTTCTCGCGCAACCCGTCGACGGGCGAGAACAAGCTCTACGGCGAATTCCTTGTCAACGCGCAGGGCGAGGACGTCGTCGCGGGCATCCGCACGCCCCAGGCAATCACCGAGGAGGGACGCATTGCCGGCGGCTCCGACAAGCCGTCGCTTGAAAAGCTGATGCCGGAACTGTTCGCCGAGTTCGCGGGCTTCGCCCGCAGGCTCGAAGCCCACTACCGCGACATGCAGGACATGGAATTCACCATCGAGCGCGGCAAGCTGTGGATGCTGCAGACGCGCAACGGCAAGCGCACCGCCAAGGCAGCCATGAAGATCGCCGTGGACATGGCCGGCGAGGGGCTGATCTCGAAGGAGGAAGCGGTGCAGCGCATCGAGCCTGCCTCGCTCGACCAGCTTCTGCACCCGACCATCGACCCGTCGGCGAAACGCGACGTGATCGCCATGGGCCTGCCGGCGTCGCCGGGCGCGGCCACGGGCGAGGTCGTGTTCAACTCCGAAGAGGCCGAGGAGATGAGTTCGGCCGGCCGCCGCGTCATCCTCGTGCGCGTCGAGACCAGCCCGGAGGACATTCACGGCATGCATGCCGCCCAGGGCATCCTCACCTCGCGTGGCGGCATGACGAGCCACGCCGCCGTGGTGGCGCGCGGCATGGGCAAGCCCTGCGTGTCCGGCGCTGGTTCCGTGCGCATCGACTACCGCAACGAGGTGATGATGGCCATGGGCCAGACCTTCCGCAAGGGCGACGTCATCACTATCGACGGCTCGTCCGGCCAGGTGCTGAAGGGCGCGGTGCCCATGCTGCAGCCGGAACTGTCGGGCGATTTCGCTGCCATCATGGAATGGGCGGATGCCGGGCGGCGCATGAAGGTGCGCACCAATGCCGAGACGCCGGCCGATGCGCGCATGGCCCGCTCCTTCGGCGCCGAGGGCATCGGGCTTTGCCGCACCGAGCACATGTTCTTCGAGGGCGACCGCATCGTCGCCATGCGCGAGATGATCCTGGCCGACACCGAGAGCGGCCGCCGGGCGGCGCTGGCCAAGCTGCTGCCCATGCAGAAGGCCGATTTCGTCGAGCTTTTCGAGATCATGGCCGGCCTGCCGGTGACGATCCGCCTGCTTGATCCGCCGCTGCACGAGTTCCTGCCCAAGACCGAGGAGGAAATCGCCGAGGTTGCCGCTTCGCTGGACGTCAATCCCGATCTGCTGCGCCGGCGCACCGAGGCGTTGCACGAGTTCAACCCCATGCTCGGCCACCGCGGCTGCCGTCTCGCCGTCTCCTATCCGGAAATCGCCGAAATGCAGGCCCGCGCCATTTTCGAGGCCGCCATCGAGGCCGGCAAGGCGACCGGCGCGCAGGTCGTGCCGGAGGTCATGGTGCCGCTTGTCGGCCTGATGAAGGAACTGGAATTCGTCAAGGAGCGCATCGACGCCGTGGCGAAGGACGTGATGGCCGAATCCGGCACGCGCTTCGACTATCTCGTCGGCACCATGATCGAACTGCCGCGCGCCGCCATCCGCGCCCATGTCATCGCCGAGGTGGCCGAGTTCTTCTCCTTCGGCACCAACGACCTGACGCAGACGACCTTCGGCATCAGCCGCGACGATTCCGCCGGCTTCCTGGAAACCTACCGCCAGAAGGGCATCATCGAGCAGGACCCCTTCGTCTCGCTGGACGTTGAAGGCGTGGGCGAACTGGTGCGCATTGCCGCCGAAAAGGGCAGGGCGACGCGCAAGGGCATAAAGCTCGGCATCTGCGGCGAGCACGGCGGCGATCCTGCCTCGATCCGATTCTGCGAGGAAACCGGGCTGGATTACGTCTCCTGCTCGCCCTTCCGTGTGCCCATCGCCCGCCTTGCCGCCGCGCAGGCGGCGATAGCCGGGAACAAAGGGTAGCAGCGAGCGGCCGGGTGGCCGGGGAGGCGCGCCTGTGGCAATGCGGGGAGCTTAAGCGTCCTGCGCGGTGCCGGTCAACAGCCCCGCCAACTGGTCGCTGAGCGCGGCGTGACTCAGCGCGAAGCCGGCAAAGGCATGGTCCGAACCGGCGGCGTTCTCGGTCCTGACCGACAGCCCGTCTGCCGCCAGGATGACAAGCAGCACCTGGGCTTCGTTGTCCTGTACGGCGACGACAGCGGCGACACGCTGGCAGCCTTCACCTGCCGGGCATGGCAGGTCGAAGAGGACATGGCCGTCAATGTTCGCCGCCGCTTCCGCGACGGCTGCGGCAAAACCCTGGGCGCGGATGTCATGGACCTGCAGCGCCATTTCGAGTTCGACTTCGGCGAGTGGCGGCGCGGACGGGTTGGTCACGGCTACGGGAAGCATCGTCATCCTGCTACTCCAATACGACACGGCCCCGCCCGTTGAAATGAACGTGGCGGCAGATCGTGGCCGGTTTGTGTCCATTGCCGGCAGAAATGCCGCCATGGCCCGTCGCGCGCTCTGGACAAACCGGATCAGACGGACAAGATGTTGAAAACACGCTCATACCGATCAGGGAGGTAACCGTATGTTGGGACTGATGCAGGATTGGCCGCTGACCTGCAGCCGCATTCTGGACCAGGCCGCGCGCCAGCATGGCAGGCAGGAAGTCGTGACGCGCTCGATCGAGGGACCCATCGTCACGACGACCTATGCCGATATCCATGCGCGCGCCAGGAAGGTGGCACAGGCACTGACGGCCGAGGGGATCAGGCCCGGCGACAGGGTGGGAACCCTGGCATGGAACACCGCCCGCCACCTTGAGGCCTGGTACGGCATCATGGGCGCCGGCGGTGTTTATCACACGCTCAATCCGCGCCTGTTTCCCGAACAGATCGCCTGGATCATGAACCATGCCGAAGACCGCATGCTGTTCACGGACCTCACCTTCCTGCCCATTGTCGAGAAGATCGCCGGCGAGGTGCCGAGCTTGCGCAAGGTCATCGTGATGACCGATGCCGCGCACATGCCCGACACCTCGCTGAAGAACGCGGTCGCCTACGAGGACTGGATCGCCGGCCATGACGGTGAGGTCGAATGGTATCCCAATGCCGAGGCCGACGCTTCCGGAATGTGCTATACCTCCGGCACCACGGGCGACCCCAAGGGTGTGCTCTATTCCCACCGCTCAAACGTGATTCACGCCCTGATCGCCTGCCAGCGGGACGCGCTCGACCTTGGCGCGCGCGAGGTGGTGCTGCCCGTCGTGCCCATGTTCCATGCCAATGCCTGGGGCATTGCCCATGCCGCGCCCATGGTCGGTGCAAAGCTGGTCATGCCCGGCGGCAAGATGGATGGCGAATCGATCTACGAACTGCTCGACACCCACAAGGTCACCATGTCGGCCGCCGTGCCCACGGTCTGGCTCATGCTCCTGCAATACCTGGAGGAAACGGGCAAGGAACTGCCCCACCTCAACCGTGTCGTGATCGGCGGCTCTGCCTGCCCGCGCGCCATGACGCAGAAGTTCCAGGACAATTACGGCGTCGATGTCATTCACGCCTGGGGCATGACCGAAATGAGCCCGCTCGGCTCGCTGGGCACGCTCAAGCCGCAATTCGCGGGCCTGAAGGGCGAGGCCCTGCTCGATCTCAAGGCCAAGCAGGGCTACGCGCCCTTTGGCGTCGAGATGAAGATCACCGACGACGACAACAAGGAACTGCCGTGGGACGGCAAGACCTTCGGCCGCCTGAAGGTGCGCGGACCGGCGGTTGCCAAGGGCTATTACGGTGGCGCCGGTGCCGACCAGTTCGACGCGGACGGCTGGTTCGACACGGGCGACGTCGCCCATATCGATGCCGACGGCTACATGCAGATCACCGACCGCTCCAAGGATGTCATCAAGTCGGGCGGCGAGTGGATTTCCTCCATCGACCTGGAGAACCTGGCTGTCGGCCATCCGGATGTCGCCGAGGCCGCCGTCATCGGCATCGCGCATCCCAAGTGGGACGAGCGCCCGCTGCTCGTGATCGTGCCGAAGGCCGGCCGTTCGCCGACGAAGGAGGACATCCTGGGCTTCATGGACGGCAAGATCGCCAAGTGGTGGATGCCGGACGACGTGGCATTCGTCGACGAGATCCCGCATACGGCGACGGGCAAGATCCAGAAGACCACCCTGCGCGACCAGTTCGCCGCGTACAAGCTTCCCGCCTGACCGGGAGACCCCCCGGCAGTGCGGCTCTTGAAAGCCGCGCCGCCGGGCGGTAGCGAAGGTGTGGGACGCAAGGCGGCACGAGGCAGCGGACATGACAGGCTATTATGACCGGCCGGCGTCGCCCCTTGGCGAATGGTCCCGCTTCCTTGCCCGGCTTGCCGTGATGATGTTCCTCATCGCCGGACTGTCCCATCGCTATGGCCTGATGGAGACGACCGGATTCTTCTGGGTACTTGGTTTCATCTGCCTGCTGGCGATTGCAGCGCTGGTGTTGTCGCTGCTGGGTTTCCGCCGGCTCTGGCGTGCCGGCGCGCGTGGCGGGCGCGCGGCAGCGGCCGGTCTTGTGCTCTCGCTTGCCGTGCTGGCGCCCTTTGCCGTCTCCGCATGGCGCGCCATGGCCCTGCCGGCGCTCAACGACATTTCCACCGACCGTCGCGATCCGCCGGCCTTCTTCCTCGCGCCCGGCCTTCGCCGGCCCGGCGAGAACGCGTTGTCCATGCCATCCGGGACCGATCTGGAAACCGCCGCGCAAGCCTATCCGTCAGCCACCGGCCGGCGCTACGATGCGGCACCGGACCGGGTCCTGCGCGCGGTGAACAACGTTGTCGAAGCCTATGGCTGGCCCGTCGTCTCGCGCACGGGCGCGCCGCAGGAGACGTCCGAGATCATCGTCGAAGCGCGGGCCTGGACCTTCGTCTTTGCCTTCCCGATCGACGTGGTGGTGCGTATTTCCGACGAAAACGAATCCACCTATGTGGACATGCGCTCGGCCTCGGTCTTCGCCCGCCACGACCTGGGCGACAATGCCCGCCGTATCGAGGCCTTCATGGAAGCGCTCGATGCGGAGATGCTGGCGCTGGCGGGAACCTGACCCGCTCAGGCGGGCACGAAGACTCCGTTGATCGCCGCCGGACCGTCCGTCTCCACTGCGCCGCGCGCCACCAGGTCTTCCAGATGGGCCAGCACCGACAGGCCGGCCGCCCCGTGCAGGCGCGGATCGGTGTCGCGGTAGATCTTGGAGACCATCTCCGCAATGGTGCGGTCTCCGGCCTTCAGCCGTTCCAGGATCGCGCGCTCGCGCATGCGCCGGTGGGTGCGCAAGCCGCGCAGGAATTGCGCGGGCCGCGTGACCGGACCGCCATGACCGGGTAGGTAGAGCGTGTCGTCGCGCTGCATCAGCGCGTCGAGGGACGTCATGAAATCCGCCATCGCGCCATCGGGCGGCGCGACGATGGTCGTCGCCCAGGCCATGACGTGATCGGCTGAAAACAGGATGCCCGTCCCCTCCAGACCGAAGGCCACGTGGTTGGCCGTGTGGCCGGGCGTGTGAATGGCGCGGATGGCCCAGCCGTCGCCCTCGATCACAGCGCCGTCGGCCATGCGGACGTCAGGATCGAAATCCGTGTCGGCGCTGGCGTCCAGCGGGTTGACCTCGCCGATGTTGAGCGGGCGGGCAGGGCGGTGCGGCCCTTCCGCAGCAATCGTGGCTCCGGTCGCCGCGGCCAGGCGGCGGGCCAGCGGCGAGTGGTCCTTGTGGGTATGGCTGACGAGGATGTGGCTGACCGGCCGCCCACCGATGGCCTCCATGAGCGCATGGAAATGCGCTTCGTCCTCCGGGCCGGGATCGATGACGGCGAGCGTGTCACGGCCCACGACATAGCTGTTGGTGCCGTGGAAGGTGAACGGGCCGGGATTGTTGACGGTCACGCGCAGCACGTGTTCCGCCACGGGCACGGCCGCGCCATGGGCCGGTTCGAACTCCCGGTTCAGGTCCAGTTCCATGCGTGCGCGTCCTCCGGAAATGGCGCGGGGGAGAAACCCCCTTGTGCATTGCCGCATAGCACGTAGGATTCTATACGCAAACATGCGAGGTTCATCGCTTCGCTGTCCCCGCAATGCCGAAAAGGAAAATCGATGTCCGCATCCCTGTCCGACCGCTCCCTGGCCGCAGCCGCGCTTCCCGGCGCCGGCGCGTCCCGTCTCGCCGCCCAGGCCGGGCTCGTTGTCGCCGGTTCGCTGCTCATCGCGGCCGCCGCCCATGTCAAGGTTCCCTTCTGGCCCGTGCCGATGACGCTGCAGACGCTGGCCATCTTCGCCATCGCCGCCGCCTATGGCCGCAACCTGGCCGTTGCCACGCTGCTCGCTTACCTGGCGCAGGGCGCCGTCGGCATGCCCGTCTTCACCGGCGGCGCGGGCCTCGCCTACATGGCCGGTCCGACCGGCGGCTACCTGGCCGGCTTCCTCGTCGCCGCCGCGATGATCGGCGCTGCTGCCGACCGTGGCTGGACGGCCCGCCCGGTGGCGCTTTTCGGCGCCATGCTGGCTGGCGAGGTGGTGATCCTGGCGCTGGGCGCCGCCTGGCTCGCCGTGCTGTTCGGTGCGGAAAAGGCGCTGGCCTTCGGCGTCGGCCCCTTCATCGCCGCCGACGTGGTCAAGGCCGCGCTCGCCGCCGCCCTCGTGCCGGCGCTTGGCGCGCTCCTCGCCCGCCTTCGCTGACCGCGCGCCGGCCTGACCGGCAAACAGACAAGGGCCGCGTTCCGGCAAGGAGCGCGGCCTTTTTTCGGTCTCAGGAGTTTGCCCGCTTGCGCAGATGCGCGGCCAGCGCCACGCCCGCGCCAAGCCCGGCAAGGCCGATGACTGCGGCGGCAAGCCCGCCCGTCGCGGTCGCCGCATATCCTGAAAGGCCGCAGGCGAGCGCGCACAGCGCCACGCGACCCACGATGGCCGTCACTGGCATCCCCGCCCGGAAGGCGCGCTGATAGGCATGTTCGGAATGGGATTTCAGGATGTTCTTGCCCCCCGCCAGCCGCTGCAAAAGCGTCCAGACGGAATCGGCGAAGTAATAGCCGAACGGGGCCAGCGCCGCCGCCGGTGCCTGTTCGGCCAGCGCCAGCAGTGCCCATCCCGCGAGCAGGCCGAGCGGCAGGCTGCCGCTGTCGCCGAGGAACACCTTCGCCGGCGGACGGTTGTGCAGCGCGAATCCGGCCAATGCACCCGCGCCCGCCAGCGCCGCGACCGCCGCATCGTCCGGGCCGCCCGCGACCAGCAGCAGACACCCGCAAAAGGCGAGCGGGATGCCGGCGCCCGCAGCCGTCATCAGGTCCAGCCCGTCCATGAAGTTGACCATGTTGATCGTCCAGACGAGGAACAGCACGGCAGCGGCTTCGCCCGCCAATGGCGGCACGATGTCCGGCAGGGGCAGGGCGGGGCGCACCAGCGCGACAAGCGCCGCCGCAGCGGCGACCTGCACGCCGAGACGCAGGGCGACGCCGAGCGGGCGATGATCGTCGGCCAGGCCCGCCAGCCACAGCGCCAGGAAGGGCAGGACGATCCAGGCATCCGCGCCCTGGATGACGGCCACGGCGAACAGCGCGGCGGGCACGGCGGCCAGCCCGCCGATCTGGCGCGGCGCTCCGGCATGGTTCGACCGCTCCGAGTGCCCGGCGGCGAGGAAACCGGCGGGCAGGACGCGGCGCAGGCCCGCCAGCATGGCGAAGCAGGCAAGGGCGGCGAGGCTTGCGGCGGAAAGCGCGGTGGTGATCTCTGGCATGCGGCTTCCGGTGGTCCGATCCTCGGTTCCTGTCGTCATTCCCTTACCACGGCAGCGGCGCGATGTGGTATCCGGGATTGCGCCGCCTGACCGGCGCTCTGACGGAACGGACGGGCCATGCGGGTTTTCCTGACAGGGATGGCGGGCTTTTCAGGCGGCGCGGTGGCCACGGCACTCGCACGCGCCGGCCATGAAGTCACTGCGCTCCTGCGGGCGCCGCGCCCAGGCATGGCAGCGCGCACGGTCTTGGGCGACCTGACCCGGCCTGACGAATGGCGCGCCGCCCTCGACGGCCAGGATGCCGTCATCCACCTGGCCGCGTTCAACCCGCCGCGCCTGTCGCGTGCCGCCCGCGACGAAGCGGCCATGACGGCGGTCAATGTGGAAGCCTCCGTGGCGCTCGCCCGCGCGGCTGTCACGGCGGGTGTGTCGCGCTTCGTCTTCGCCAGTTCGGTCCGCGTTTATGGATTTGGCAGCACGGCGCCCTTTCGCGAGGACGATCCGCTCTCGCCGGACGATCCCTATGCGCGGTCCAAGGCCGCTGCCGAGGCTTCCCTCCGGGAAATCCATGATGGCGATAGCTGCGCGCTGGCGATCCTGCGCCTGCCGGTCATCCACGGACCGGGGCGCGGCGGCTGGCTCGGCCTTGCCGCGCGTCTGGGACGGCACGGCTGGCTGTTTCCCCCGGTGCTGGGCCAGGCGCCCAAATCGGTTCTCAACCGGGACAACCTGGCCGCTGGCCTTGCCGTGCTGATGCGCGACGATGCGCCGGCTGTGAACGGAATATTCAACCTGGCCGACGATGGCGTCACGTCGCTGGAAGATATCGGCCGTCTTGTCGGCAAGGCCGCAGGCCATGTTCGCATGCACGTCCTGCCGGGCCTGCCCGGTGCGCTTCTCGATGCCTTGCCGTTCGCCGGCGCCGCTCTCGCCCATGCGCGCCGGCCCTGCGTGGCCGATACCACGCGGTTCGCGGCGGCAACGGGCTGGACCCCGCCTGTCGCGCTGGCCGACGGACTTGCCGCCAGCTTCGCAGGCCCGGAAGCGGTCAGCATCCGCTGAGGCAGCAGGTGATCGTCGGAATTATTCGGAGATCGCCTCGTTCTCGGCATCGGCAGCCGACCACGGCGTGTAGCTCTGCACGATGTCCTTGAGCAGGACGATGGCCGCCTCCTGGTCCTCGCGGCGGCTGATCTGCTTCATGTCCTGGAGCCAGTCGACCATGGCTTCGCGTTCCACCGTGCGCGTGCGCGCCACGATGAAGCTCTCATGCTTCTGCACGATCTTGTCTTCCAGGCGGCTCAGCAGTTCCTCTTCCAGCTTCTCGCCCGGCCGCCGTCCCGTATACTCGATGCGGATGTCCTTGTCGGGCCGGAAGCCGGCAAGCTGGATGAGGCGTCGCGCCAGGTCGGCGATCTTGATCGGCTGGCCCATGTTGAGCACGAGAATGGCGCCGCGCGTCTCGGGCGGCTGCATCACGCCGTTCATGCCGTGCGATGTCGCCTGCAGGATGAGGTGTACCGCCTCCGGAATGGTCATGAAATAGCGCGTCATGTCCGGATCGGTCACCGTGACCGGACCGCCCTGGGCGATCTGCTTCTGGAACAGCGGTACGACGGAGCCCGCCGAACCGAGCACATTGCCGAACCGCACGATGCGGAAACTGGTCGGCGCGTCGTCGAGATCGAGCGCCTGGCAATAGAGTTCCGCCGCCCGCTTGGAAGCGCCCATCACGCTGGAGGGGTTCACCGCCTTGTCGGTGGATATGAGCACGAAGGCCTTCGCACCTGCCGCCACCGCGCTTTCTGCGACATTGGCGGTACCCAGCACATTGGTCTTGATCGCTTCGATCGGGTTGGCCTCGACCAGAGGGACATGCTTCAGCGCCGCGGCATGGAACACGACATGCGGCGCGAAGAAGTTCACCACCTCGTCGACGCGTGTGCGGTCGCGGATATCCGCGATGACGGACGCCACCGAGATGTCCGGGAAGCGTGACGAGAACTCCTGCGTGATGTCGTAGAGGTTGCGTTCGCAGGAATCGAGGAAGATCAGCTTGTCCGGCTGGAAGGCGGCGATCTGGCGGCAAAGTTCCGAGCCGATCGAGCCGCCCGCGCCGGTGACAAGCACCGTGTTGCCCTTCAGGAAGGCGGAGATTTCGAGGTTTTCGACGGTCACCTGCGGCCGGCCGAGCAGGTCCTGCAGGCGCACCGGCTTGGGCGACAGCAGGTTCGAATCGCCGGCCTTGGGGAAGTCCATCATGTCCGGCAGCCGGGAAATGCCGATGCCGGCGGCATTGCAGGCCTCCAGAAGGTTGGTCATCTCCGTTCCCGAGATCGTCGGGTCGGTGACGATCAGCCCGTTGATCGCGATGCCGCGGGCATGTTTCTGGGCCACGATCGTGGCGATGTGCTCGGGCGTGCCGAGCACCTGCAGCGAGTGCATGCCGTTGCGAACGAAGGACATGCGCGGGTCGATGATGCCGGCGAGACGGAACCCTGCCGGATTGAGACGGCGGATGGCGCGGATGTAGTTCTCGCTGGTGTCGGAGAACGGGTAGAGCAGGTAGTGCTCGGTCAGGTCGCCGGTGTCGCGCAACTGGGGAAAGAAGCGCGTTTCCTTGATGAAACGGTAGAGCATGCGCCCGGCGCCCAGTCCGAAGACGGAGAACAGCCATATGAGCACGACCGCGATGCGGGAGATGTTTTCCGCGCGCGAGAGCATGAAGTTGCCGATGGTGAAGATGGTCACTGCCAGCGTGACCGCCTTGACGATCGCGACGAGGTCAGGGATGGACGCATAGCGCCACAGGCCCCGGTTCAGCTTCATGGCGTAGAGACAGGCGCCGCCGATCAGCACGTAGGCCAGCGTCTTTTCCTGGATGCCGGGCACCCACATGATGCGGTCCGCGCCGAAGACCACCAGATGCGCGGACGCAAACGCGATGGCGAGCGCAAGCGCGTCGTGCACAACGACTCCGGATCGCAATATGCGCGGATGGATCTTCATGGTCCCCACGGACTCCGGTCAACGGCCAAGTATCCCTTATCGCACCGGGATATTACAGCGGCAAGTGACATACTGTGACATGGTTGCTGCCTGCAATGCACCGTTCGGCGGAAATGTAGTCCCGGCAAGCCTTTTGGCGCGGACCTGCGGCTCCAGGGCAGATAACCGTTTGTGACGGTTGAATCTTGCGGAAAGCCCTTGAAACTGTTTTCCTCGGAACGAAGCGGCAAGGACATGCCTGTTCGGGGCGTCAGGGGCGCTGCTTCGCGGAGGGCGCAACGCTTCCCGGCAGGATGGTGATCTGCCGCTCGAATCGCGTTGTCCGCGCTTTCCGCCGGTAAACGGGGCCCGGTCAGGCAAGGATATGGCAATGCAATTGTCGGTTACATTCGAGAATACGCGTGACACTGAAGCTTCGAGCGGACCGGTGACGATCGGCTGGTTCATGACGGACTACAAGAGTTCGATCGTCTTCGACCCGCCGACCCGCGTCCGTTCCGTCGAGGTCAACCGCAAGCACGCCAAGTCCGCCTCGCGCTGCCCGGCGGTGATCAACCTGGAAAGCCGGTACTGGGAGATCAAGTGCCCGTTCGACATTCACATGGAGTTCGTGCGCAACCAGCAGGGCCAGCCGGGCCTCAAGGACATGCTCGGCGAGGCCAGCCCGGTGCGTTCCAAGAAGCTGCGCCAGCATCTCCTCGTCGTGCCCGAACAGGAATGGCGTTACAAGGACCGCCCGACGATCCAGCTTGCGCTTCCCTATGTCTTCATCTCCGACGAACCAGTCTACATTTCCCAGGTCGCGCCCTTCATGCACTACAGCCGCGATCCGATTCCCGGCACGATTTTCGGCGGACGCTTCCCCATCAATGTCTGGCCGCGCCCGCTGATGTGGGCCTTCGAATGGCATGACATCAAGAAGCCGCTCATCCTGCGGCGTGGCGAACCGCTTTTCTATGCCCTGTTCGAGACGACCCCGCCGGAACGCGCGGTGCAGGTGGTCGAGTGCCAGATGACGCCGGAACTGAAGGAATATACCGACATGATCGGCGGCGCGGTGAACTACGTGAACCAGACATTCAGCCTGTTCAAGGCTGCCGAGGAACGCAGGCCAGCCAAGCTCGTCGTCCCGGTGGAAAGGAAGAAGTAAGGACGCGCTCGAAAGCCGGTTTGCCGGACGAGGACATGGCTGGGGCGGCTGGATTCGAACCAGCGCATGGCGGTACCAAAAACCGCTGCCTTACCGCTTGGCTACGCCCCATCGCGTCGACGGCAGGCGGTGTACCCCAAAGGCGCAGCGGTTGCAACGCCCCCGGTGCGGTGGCGGCGGCTGATTCTTCGCGATGTCGCATGGCAAGTGACCTTGCCGTCCGACAGGCGGTGCGCTGCCCTTGTTTTGCCTGAAGCAGGTCGGACAGTATCTTTATCAGCAAATGCTTGAAGGAGAATCGGCATGGCGTGGACAGGGATGCGGCCGGAAAGGTGGAACTGGCGCATGACAGGTGTCCTGTGCGCCGCAATGGTGTTGGCAGGAGGTTTCATCATGACGGACATGACGCGCTCGAGCGCCGGGGAAATCGCGGTCGCCTGCAGTGAGGAAGGGACTGGCCAGACGCTGCCGCCCGGATTCCTGGAGGATTTCTGCCTGCAATTGCGCAACGCGTTGCAGGGCGCCGGCCCCGGTGGCGGCAGCGTGAACGTCGCGCTGACGAGAACATCCCGCTACGCGATTTCCGCGGCAATCACCACTGAACGCCCGGGCGCCGGCCGGAAAAGCCGGGTGCTCACCCTTTCCATCCGCGACTCCGAATTGCGGCCGTCCATGGCCAAGTCCCTTGCTTTTCCCGTGGTCCAGATGCTGGAAGCGGATTAGCCATGGCAGGGCGGCGCACATTGCCCCAAGGTTAAGATTCTGCTAATTTAGTAGAACGGGCCTTGGGGCGTTAGTGGCTCGGTACATCCAAAACAGGGAGTATCCAGCATGTGCGCTTTGTGCTCGAACATCTTCAGCGCGCCGACTTGTATTGAAGTGGGCGCGGGAGAGGGGCAGACATCCGTAACCCAGGGAACGGGCGATACCGGGGCCTTCGCCGTTCCCCCCGTTTTTCAACCCACCTATGAGGTCGAGACCACCGATTTCGCCGGTTCCACGGCAACGACCGGCACGCTTGAACTGGGCGTCACCCACTACGGAACGATCTCGGCCAGCGGCGACGAGGACTGGTATGCCATCGACCTGGTCGCGGGGCAGACCTATGAATTCCGCCTTCACGGCGTAGGCCTGAACCAGAACCCCGACCCCTATCTCTATGTCCGCGACGGAAACGGCAATACCGTAGCGTTCAACGACGATGCCGGCTCCTCCGTCTGGGGCAATGGCGACGCGCGCGATTCGCGCGTGGTCTTCACGCCCACGACATCGGGCACCTATTACGTTTCCGCCGATTCATACCAGAACTATTTCGGCGACTACATGCTGACCGCGGTTACCTACAATTCCAGCGGCATGGACTTCACGGTTGACGAGATCGCCTGGCAGCTGACCAACAATGGCGGCTTCCTTTTCGGCGACGACGTACAGGCATTCGATGTCGGTCCGGACGGCCAGTTGACCGTCAACATCACCGCGCTGACCGCCGACGGCCAGGCGCTTGCGCGCGCCGCGCTGCGGCAGTGGTCCGATCTCACCGGCATCCAGTTCGTCGAAACGACGGGCACCGCCGAGATCACCTTTGACGACAGCGATTCCGGAACCAATGCCTACGCCAACACCGTGGTGTCGGGCACCACGATCACGTCTGCCACGGTCATGGTCACGACCGGCTGGCTGAACCAGTTCGGCACCGGCTTCAACAGCTATTCCTACGAGACCTACGTCCACGAGATCGGCCACGCACTCGGCCTGTTCCATGGCGGCAACTACAACGGCTCGGCGAGCTACGGCACCGACAACTACTACATCAACGATTCGGTCGCCTACACGATCATGTCCTACATGCAGGCCAACGGGGACGAGTTCAGCTCGACATCCTTCGGCTGGAACACCTATGTGGGCGCCGATTTCCGCTACATGCTGACGCCGGTCCTTTCCGACTACATCGCCATCGAGATGCTCTACGGGCGCAGCACCAATACCCGCACCGGCAACACGACCTATGGCTATGGCTCGAACACCGGGAATGCGCAGCTCGACAATGCCGTCAACTACGGTTCGGACGTCAACTTCATGGTTCATGACGATGGCGGCATCGACACGCTGAACTTCTCGCAATCCTCGGCCAACCAGTCGATTTCGCTTGAGGCCGATTCGCTCTCCAGCGTGCTTGGCGGCATCTTCAACATGTCGATCTCGCGCGGCACGGTGATCGAGAACGCCTTCGGTGGTTCCGGCAATGACCGGATTTTCGGCAACTCGGTCAACAACATTCAGAACGGCAATGCCGGCAACGACACCATTTTCGGCAGCCTGGGCAACGATACCCTGAACGGCGGGGCCGGTTTCGACACGCTCAGCTATGCATCGTCCAATGCCGCGGTTCAGGTGTTCCTTGGTGGCAATACGGCGACCGGCGGTCATGCCACCGGCGACACGATTTCCGGCTTCGAGAACCTTGTCGGTTCCAATTTCAACGACCGGCTTTTCGGTTCCGCCCAGGTCAACCTGATCGACGGCGGCAATGGCGACGACATCATCCTCGGCAACAACGGCAACGACACGCTGCGTGGCCGCGAGGGCCGCGACATCATCTATGACGGCAATCACAGCGATACGTTCGTCTATTTCGCCTTGAGCGACAGCGGCATGCTGTTCGGCGACCGTGACCGTATCCAGGACTTCCAGAACGGTCTCGACCGGTTCGACCTGTCGGCCATCGATGCCAACACGACGCTCGCCGGCAACCAGGCCTTCACCTATGTCGGCTCCTTCTTCTCCGGTACCGCAGGCCAGTTGCGCTCCTTCGAGAATGCCGGCCTGACCTTCATCGAAGGCGACGTGAACGGCGACGGCGTTGCCGATTTCCGCATCGAACTGCTCGGAACGAATCTCGGCATCAACGCCGCCGACTTCATCCTGTGACCTGAACGGTCTCGAAGTCCCGTCATCCGCCCGCCGGCTTCCAGCAAGCCGGCGGGTTTTTTAATGCGCGGAGGAGCGGCATGAAGATCAGAAGTAGCTTTAAAACACTTTTACAATCGTGAAACACCCGGTCTTAACCCGGCGTCTGTAGGTTCATGATCGAGACTTTCCGACAGCGCCTTGTGCGGGGCGCTGGCGGAGCGGTGGACGCGCCTTGTGCGGGGCGTGCGATGCCGTTGTTCAACAATTCAACAGGGGGCGGGATCCGATGGCAATCTTCTTTCTAGAAAACCGCAATGGCATGACGCTGGCCGATGACGGCGTCACCACGCAGACGATCGACACGACGGGGATCGCCGGAAACGTGACCGGCGTGCGCGTCCAAATGTATGGCCTGAGCCACAACAATGTCCAGGACCTGGACATGCTGCTGACCGCGCCGGACGGGAGCCATAACCTGCAATTCTGGTCCGATGCCGGTGACGGTGCGGTCAACGGTATCACCGCCTTCGTTCGTGACGACTACACGAATTTTGGCGGCTCCCTGCTGCCGCAAGGCACTTTGGGCAGTTTTGGCCAATATGGCGCGGCCAATTACGGGGAAACGGAAACGGCAGGCGATTACGGGACGACCGGCGGCATCACCACGCCGTCTGGTTCAACGCCCTTCCGGACCGCCTTCACAGGCGCGGCGGCGGGTGGCGAATGGACGCTTTCCATCCACGACGACACGGCCGGAAACACCGGCACGCTGGATAGCTGGGCACTCGTCGTGGAAACGGACTCCGGCAGCGCGACGGTCAACGGGACCGGTTCCGATGATGTTATCGAAGTCAATAATGATGAGGGTTTTGGCAATTGGGACGTGAATGGCCAGTTTGTCGGCTTTTCCTTCGTCGATGCCCTGACCGTCGATGGTGGCACCGGCAACGACACGATCACCCTCTACAGTGATGGCGACACCACGACCCATGGCGGCGACGGCAATGACACCATCACCGGCAACAGTGGCAAAGACACGATTTACGGCGGCGACGGGGCCGACACGATCAACGGCGGTGCGGGCGACGACTGGATCGATGGAGGCGCGGGCGCCGACGTCATCGACGGCGGCGATGGCGTGGATACGGTGAGCTATGCCAGCAGGGGCGAGGCAGTCGTTGCAAGTATCGAACAAGGACAGAACTCCGATCGCGACAGTCTGGTCAATATAGAAAACCTCATCGGATCAGCTTTCGACGATTATCTGGTAGGGGTATTCGGTGTTGCAAATGTTCTCGAAGGCGGGGACGGGAATGACAGGCTCCAAGCCTTTAGCGGAGCGAATGAACTTTACGGAGGGGCCGGAAACGATACAATCTACCTCGGATATGCCGGGGGTGAGCAGAGCGTCGCTGACGGGGGCGCGGGCTTGGATACCCTTGGCATCGTTCCTGGTGCGGATCTGCGTCAAAACACACTCACCAATTTCGAGACGCTGCAACTGTGGCTGACGAATGCGGATCCGTTCACAATCGGTGCGGATCAACTTGCCGACGGCTTTACGTCCATTACGACGGTGAACACCGCAGGGCGTGCAGTCCGCCTCTCAGTCATCATGGACGATGCGACACAGGCGGATCTCTCCGGCCTGACGATCGACGGCTTCCATATCCAGGGCTCCGCCATCACGATCACCGGCGACGCCGACGCCGAGACCATCACCGGCTCCGCCGTGGCGGATTCGATCTATGGTGGCGATGGCGGCGATACCCTGTCGGGTGGCCTTGGCGATGACGTGATCGATGGCGGACTGGGCGACGACACGCTGTCCGGCGGCGATGGCAACGACCGCCTGATCGGCCAGGCGGGCGTCAATGCGCTTTATGGCGGTGCGGGCGACGACCGCCTCTTTGGTGGCATTGACGGTGCGGGCAGCACATTTGACGGCGGCGATGGAACCGACACGCTCAACCTGTCCGGCTTCGGCGCGGACTATGACCTGCGCACGCGCTCCGTCTCCGGTATCGAGCGGATCGACCTCGACGTGGCGGGCGATTTCAACCTGCGTGTCAACGCCGCGCAACTGGACGGCGTGACACAGATCGGCGCCAGCACCCGCGAGGGCGATGCGGCCACGCTCACCGTCTCCATGGACGGTGCCAGCGAACTCGACCTGTCGGCCATCGGCTTTTTCGGCTTCGGCGGTGAGGGTTCGTCTGTCGTGATCGAGGGCACGGATGGGAGCGAGACGATCACCGGATCGGCCCTGTCCGACCGGATGTCTGGTGGCGCGGGCAATGACGTGCTGCTCGGGCGCGATGGCAATGACCGGCTCGAAGGCGGTGATGGCGACGACTATCTCGAAGGCGGAGCGGGCGATGATTTCCTGATCGGCGGCCAAGGCGCCAATAAGCTCTTCGGCGGCGATGGCATTGACACCGTGAGCTATGAGACAGCGGCTGAAGGTGCCACGATTAGTCTTACCACCCAGTGGACCACCAGCGGATTCGGCGCCGCCGCGGGCGATCAGCACAATTCGATCGAGAATGCGATTGGCTCTGCATATCGCGATCAGTTCCAGGGCTCTGAAGTTGGCAATGTGTTCACCGGTGGCGCCGGTAATGACCTGTTCTGGGGAATGGGTGGCGATGACGAACTGTATGGCGGCGAAGACAACGACGTCCTCGACGGCGGGGAGGGCAACGACCTGATCTACGGCGCTGAAGGTGACGACCACATCATTGGCGGCGCGGGTGCTGACAGGCTTTACGGTGGGGCGGGTTATGATCGGCTGTCCTACAGGGTTTCCGCCGCAGGTGTGCAGGTCGACCTTAACGGTGGCAGCGCCGCCACGGGCGGCGACGCCGAAGGTGACATGATCGTCGGCTTCGAAAGGCTCGACGGTTCGGCCCATGCGGACAGGCTGACCGGCAATGCAGACAATAACTTTGTGTTCGGGGATGCCGGCGATGACGTGATCGAGGGCGGAGCGGGCGCGGACCTGCTGGACGGCGGCGATGGCGTGGACACGCTCTCCTATGCATCCTCGGCGGCCGGCGTCACCATTCATCTGTCAGACGCTGGCGGTGGGAGCGGCTTTTCAGGCGGCGATGCCGAAGGCGATAGCGTGTTCGGCTTCGAGAACCTGACCGGCTCGGCCTTCGATGACACGCTCACCGGCAATAGACATGCCAATGTGCTGGACGGCGGAGCGGGCGACGACCGCTTCAATTCCGCCCATGGCGTGGATGCAGACGACACCTGGTATGGCGGCGCCGGCAACGACAGCGCCTTCTTCACCGGCGCGACGGCCGTTGTATTCTCCATGGCCGGCGGCACGATGCAGAACCGCTATGGCGGTGGTGGCGAGGGCACGGTTTCCGGCATCGAGAATGCCTATGGCGGAGATGGCAATGACCTGCTGATCGGTGACGCAGGCGCCAACATCCTGTCCGGCGGCGAGGGCTTCGACGGGCTTTATGGCGGGGCGGGCGACGACACGATTTATGGCGGCGCGCGCGGCGACCTGATCGGCGGCGGGGCAGGCGCGGATACGCTCGACGGCGGCGACGGTTACGACACGCTGTTCTACATGGATTCCGATGCCGGCGTGCGCGTCTGGCTCGGCGGCAACGAGGTCTCCGGCGGTTTCGCTGAGGGAGACACGATCGCCAGTTTCGAGAACGTCATGGGCTCAAACCATGACGACCGGCTGATCGGCTCCTACCAGGTCAACCGCATCGAGGGCGGGGCGGGCGACGACGTGATCGCCGGCTACAATGGCAACGACACGCTCATCGGCGGCGACGGGAACGATACCATCTACGGCAACAATGATGACGACCGCCTGACCGGTGGCGCCGGCCGTGACGTTCTGTTCGGCGGCGACGGAAACGATGTCTTTGCCTATATGGAATTGTCCGACAACGGCCTGCTGTTCGCCGACCGCGACCGCATCCAGGATTTTGTCCATGGCGGGGACAGGATCGACCTGTCGGCCCTGGATGCCGATACCGGCATGGCGGGCGACCAGGCCTTTGCCTTCTCCGGGCGTTTCTTCACGGGCGAGGCCGGTCAGGTGCGCGCCTATGAGTGGGGCGGCCTGACCTTCATCGAGGGCGACGTGGATGGCGACAGGATGGCCGATTTCCGCATCGAACTGGCCGGCACGGGCCTTGGCATCGACGCATCCGACTTCGTGCTGTAAGGCCAAGTCATTGGTATTAAAGTAATAACGGATGGAGTTTCACCGGTCCTTAAGCCGGGTTCGGCAGGTTGGTCCGGTGTGCTCGATCATCTAACCGGGGGTATCCATGTGTTCTGTATGCGCCGGAATTCCGGCAGCACCGACCTGCGTTGGCTTCGTTGACCCGACACGGGCCGTGATCTTGGAGACGGAGAATGGCGATACGGGTGCCACCTTCGCCACCGCGACAACGCTGACCCTGGACGATCACGCGATCGGAGAGGCCGGTCGCGGCGATACCGACATGTATGCGGTCGTCCTCACGGCAGGTGAGACATACACGATCAATTATGCAGGCCTCGGAAGCCCGGATCTTGCTCACGGCGATCCGAGTCTCGTGATCCACGGTCCGGACCGGAGTCCCATTGTCACGGTGGACAATGTCGTCTCGAACGGCGAGACGATCAGCAATACGGCCTTCACGACGTTCACGGCGCAGACGTCCGGCACCTACTACTTCGAGCTTGGCAGCGCCGATCAGCAGATGATTGGCGGAAACTACTACTTTGAAGTGCGCGAAACGGAAATCGGCGATTCGGCAGCCGATCCGGCGCTGCTCTATGACGGGATCACCATGGGCGGCACGCTCGATGCCGGTGTGACCGGCGGTGACGACGACTGGTATCTCACCTTCGCGCAGCAGGATTTCGCCTACACCTTCACCGTCACCGGCTACGGGCTGAGCGGTGGAGCGAACCAGGACATCACGATCGAACTGTTCGATGGCGACGGCAATTCCCTCGGCATAACCGGCACGAACACGATCCGCTACGAGGCGACGTCGAATGCGCCGGTTTACGTGTCGGTAAGCGGCGCGGACCCCGCCTCCACAGGAAGCTACCTGCTCTCGACGACGGCGGAGAACAACACGCCCGATCCGAGCCTCAATTTCACGGAACTGGAAACAAGCGAGCCGCTCACGCCGCTCTATTGGGGCTACAGGGCGCCAACCGTCATCAATGTCTTCTTTGTCCCGGACGGGGCTGCGGTTTCAGGGCTCTTCAATGCGCAGGCCATCGGCTGGACTGCCGCCGAACAGTCGGCCGCGATGAGCGTCTTCGCCAATTTCGCCGCTGTCACCAATGTCTCGTTCAATCTCGTCACGGATCTTTCGCAAGCCGATTTCGTCATGACGAAGTCGGCCGTCAACGACTATGCGGGGATCTTTCTGGCCGGCGAGCGGGAGATCACCATTGATGGCGTGACGCAGACTGTCGACGGCGTCGGCAATTTTTCATCCCTGGTCCTTGATTCGCTCGGCACGACCGTCGGCGGAAGCGGGTATGAACTCCTGCTGCACGAGATCGGCCATGGCATGGGCCTGGCCCACCCCCATGACCGGGGTGGCATTTCCACGGTCATGGCGGGGGTGGAAAGCGACTTCTTCGATTATGGAACCCATGGCCTGAACCAGGGCATCTATACCGTGATGACCTACAATTCCGGCTGGCATGAGAGGGACGAGCCGATCAGCCATGAATTCGGCACCTCCGGCTCGCTCATGGCGCTCGACATCGCCATGCTGCAATTGATCTACGGGGCCAATACCACCACCAACAGCGGCAACGACACCTATGCCCTGCCGGAAGCCAACCAGATCGGCACCTACTACAGCACGATCTGGGACACCGGCGGCGTGGACGAGATCACCTATGGCGGCAGCGATGACGCGGTGATCAACCTGAACGCGGCGACATTGCAGAACGCCACCGGCGGCGGCGGTTACATGTCCCATGCCGGGGAAATCCAGGGCGGGTATTCAATCGCCAATGGCGTCGTCATCGAGAACGCGTCCGGGGGCAGCGGCAATGACACCATCACCGGCAATGCCGCGCACAACCGGCTGTCCGGCAATGCCGGCAACGACACGATTTCCGGCGGCGCCGGCAATGATGTCATCGAGGGTGGCGCAGGCGGCGATACGCTGGACGGCGGCGCGGGCTTCGACACGCTGCTGTACGCGGCCTCGAACGAAGGCGTCACGGTCACGCTGAATCATGGTGCCGCCGCAAGTGTTTCGGGTGGCCACGCCAGCGGCGATTCCGCCACGGGCTTCGAAAACGTGATCGGCTCGGTTCACGCCGATACGCTGACCGGCGACACTGCCGCGAACCTGCTTTCCGGCGGAGGTGGCAATGATCGCATCTTTGGCGGTGGCGGAAATGACACCCTCTCCGGCGGCGAGGGCTTCGACGCGCTTTATGGCGGTGCGGGCGACGACACGATTGACGGCGGCGCGCGCGGCGACCTGATCGGCGGCGGGGCAGGGGCCGACACGCTCGACGGCGGCGACGGTTACGACA
>PAPF01000018.1 GCA_002708825.1 Phyllobacteriaceae bacterium
CCCGCAACCAAACAACCATCTGAAACACAACGATAGAAAAGCCCGCGGCATCGGCGGGCTTTTTGCATTTTAACCTCCGTGTCGTCACCCTGTCGTCACCAGGGGCAAATCGGTGCTCAACAAAGCTGGGCAATACCACCTCCGGAAACTGAATCGGAACTGGAAAAATCGCGGGGGCAATGTCATGCGCTTTGAAGCACGCTGGCAGCAGAGCGGACTTCACGAAGCAGAGAATCTACGTTTTTGAGCAGTTGTAATCCGGGCAGTGTTCGCCAAGGAGGGCAAGCAATCAAAGATCAAAGGCCGCGATGCAGATGCTGCGATGAATGCCGCTCTCTACGGCTCCCTCGTCGCTCATGTCTTCTTGCGAAGAGCAAAGGGCATCATGGTCCGTGGCACTGCGCGCGCAGAGACGACTAAGGTTTTACCCGGGAAGGCCTAGCGTACCGTACGGGCTTCGGCGAGGTCATTCCAGACCTTCTGGTCCATGAGCCTGCCCTCAACCACGGTGAAGCGGTCGATGAAACGGACACCCTCGAAGGGTGTTCCGTCGGGCCATTCGCCGGCCAGCGTCCCGAAACAGTAGACGATCATGCCATCGGGTCCGGCGGCCTCGTCGAAGGCCTCGTAGGTCTTGCGCACGGAGCGGTAGCGCGCGCGGCCCCATTCCACCAGTTCGGTGAGGCTCGAAAAGCGGGCCGGGCCGGGAAAAGTCATGGTGAAGCCATCTCCCAGGAGAGCCTGCGCCCGGTCGAGGTCGCGGGCTTCCATGGCGGCCAGGAAATCGCGAACAATGTCGGCGCCGCCCGGTTTCGGCGCGCCGGGCACGCGCGACCGGCGCCCGCGCATATAGCCGGATGGCGTCACCTCTTCCAGGATCACGGTAATGCCCTCGAGTGGAGCATCGATCGTGGCGCGCACGGCGTCGGTCAGGCGTTCGCAAAGACGGCGCTTCGTCGCGTCGTCATAACCCTCGATCAGCGTGGTGCGAATGACAGGCATGCAATCTCCTCCGGTTTGTCGATTGACATAATGGTATAATGACATACCATTAACCGCAATCCTTCTGGAGGCAGCATGGACTATCCGGGCATCGAGGACAGCGGGGAACGGGTTCGGCCGCGCAACACGGCTGCCAAGCTGGATGTTCATGGGCGCGTGCCGCTCTATCACCAGATATTCCTCATCCTTCGCAACCGGATCTACAGCGGCGCTCTCGGACCGGGCAATCTCGTGCCCGGTGAGCAGGAACTATGCGGCGAGTTCGGCGTCTCGCGCATCACCGCCAAGCGGGCGCTGAACGAACTGGCCGATGCCGGGCTGGTGGTGCGCGAACGGGGACGTGGCACACGGGTGGTCATGCGCCCGCCGGCGCCCGCCGTCACCTCCTCCATCGAGGGCTGGCTCGAAAACATCTCTCTGATGGGCGCGGCCACCGAAGCCCGCGTGCTGGATTTCGCCTATGTTCCGGCCAACGACGAGATCGCCGCGGCGCTGGACCTCAATGCCGGATCCGACGTGCAGCGGGCAGAGCGGGTGCGCCTGCTCGACGGTGAGCCGATGTCCTTTCTTGTCACCTATGTGCCCGCAGCCATCGGCCGGCAATACGAGCGCGCGGACCTGGAAACGACGCCGCTGCTGCAATTGCTGGAACGGGCCGGCGTGAATGTCGCCTCGGCGCGCCAGACGATCTCGGCAGCCTTGGCCGACGACTATGTCGCCAGTTCGCTGAACATCCATCCCGGAGCGCCGCTGATCGAGGTGCGCCGGGTGGTGCGCGACGCCCGCGAGCGCGCGGTGGAGTACATCCGGGTGCTCTACCGGCCCGACCTTTACCGATACGAAATGTCCATGCGCCGCATCCGCGAGAAGGATGGCGCGCGCTGGACCACGGCATCATCGTCTCCGGCCCCCCACGGAGCGAAAGAACCAAGGGAACATTCGGGGAAACGGCAGAACAACGGTTAGACAGGAGGTTTTCATGACCGGGCATACATTCAGGCGTGGCGTCGACCGCCGCCAGTTTCTTGCAACGGGTGCCGCCGCGCTTGGCGTCGGCATCACGGGCTTTCCGGCCGTGCTCAGGGCGCAGGCACAGACGGTGAAGATCGGGCTGATCCACCCGGTCACCGGCTTCATCGCATTCTCGGGCACCCAGTGCCGCGAGGGCGCGATGATGGCGATTGCCGACATCAACGCGGCCGGCGGCATCAAGTCGCTGGGCGGGGCCAAGCTGGAAGCGGTTCTCGGCGACAGCCAGGGCAAGCCGGAGCTTGGCGCGGCCGAAGTCACCAAGATGGTGGAAGGCGGCGTGAACGGCATCGTGGCGGGCTATTCCTCGGCCATCTCGCTGGCCACCTCGCAGGAAGCGGCCAAGACAAACACGCCGCACGTGGTCGACGTGGGCGTATCCGACCAGATCGTCAGCCGCGGCCTGGCCAACACATTCCGCTTCGCGCCGGGCTACGGCAAGATCGCGCAGTTCGCCGTCGACAATCTCGACAAGATCAACCAGGCGTCGTCATCGCCGGCCAAGTCGGCAATGATCATCCACGAGGAATCCCTGTTCGGAACGGGAACGGCGGACCTCCTGTCCAAGGCGCTGCCGGAAAAGGGCATCGAGGTGATCGATGTCATCAAGCACGCCAACCCGACGCGCGACTTCACCAACATCGTGCTGCAGATCAAGTCGAAGAAGCCGGACCTGATCATCCCGGCCAACTACTACAATGAATACGTCCTGCTCGCCCGCACGATGCGCCAGCAGAAGGTCGAGGCCAAGGGCATCTACTCGGTTCTGGGGGGCGCGGCGTCCAGCCCGAAATTCGTGGCCGAGTTCCCGGAAGCCGCCGAGCAGATCATGGACTGCAATCACTGGTACGATCCGACCTCCGACCTGGCGCTGGCCCGCAAGAAGGCAGCCGAGGACAAGGGGCTCATCTACACCTACGAGGTGTTCCTGGCCTACAACGCGGTGGCCTTCCTGGCCGATGCGATCGAGCGGGCGGGTTCCACCGACAAGGACGCGGTGAACGCGGCCATGGCGTCGTCCACCTTTGCCGACCATGGCATGCCCTACGGCCCGACAAAGATGGTCAACGGCCAGAACGAGGGCGCGCAGCCCGTCAACACGCAGGTGCAGAACGGCGCCATCGAGGTGATCTATCCGGAGGAATTTGCTTCCGCCAAGCCGGTCTTCCCGATGACGCTCTGAACAGGGCCCTGGTCCGGCCGGGTCCCGCGGAGGGCGCCCGGCCGGTTTCGTTTCCCCCAACCGGACGGACCCATGCCGGATCTCGCCATCATCATACCGTCGGTTCTCAACGGGCTGACAACCGGTGCGCTTTACGCCCTGATCGCGCTCGGGCTGACGCTGATCTACGGCGTGCTGCACATCATCAACTTCGCCCATGGGGCCCTTCTCATGGTCGGGCTCTATGCCGTCTGGTTCCTCAATACCCGGCTCGGCATCGACCCGTATTTGGCACTGCTGATCGTGCCGCCGGCCATGTTCGCGCTCGGCTACGGCCTGCAGCGCGGCATCATCGGCCGGTCGAGCCACGGACGCGACGAGAACATCCTTCTGGTCACGCTCGGCCTGTCCATCGTCATCGAGAACCTTGCCCTGTTCGTCTTCCGCTCCGACACGCGCATCATCGACACCCCCTATTCCTTCGAGACGGTCGAGTTCCTGGGCGCCTTCCTGCCGCTGCCCAAGGTGATCGCCTTCTTCGGCGCGGTCGTCACGGCGGCCGCATTGTGGCTCCTCATGGCACGCACCGATCTCGGCCGCGCCATCCGGGCGCTGGCAAAGGAACGCAAGGGCGCGCAACTCGTCGGCATCGACGCCGACCATGTCTTCGCCATGAGCTTCGGGCTTGGCATCGCCTGCCTCGGCGTCGCCGCCTGCCTGCTGCTGCCGAGCTATTACGTGACGCCGCAGGTGGGGCACGGCTTCGTGCTGATCGCCTTCACCATCGTGGTGCTGGGCGGCATGGGCTCCTTCGTCGGCGCCTTCCTCGGCGGTCTCATCATCGGCGTGGTGGAGGCGCTGGGCGGCCTGTTTCTCGGCGAGAGCCTCGGCCAGATCGGGATCTTCATCATCTTCATCCTGGTCCTGATGTTCCGGCCGCAGGGCCTTCTGGGCCACAAGGTGTAAGCCATGCGCCAGCTTGTCCTCCTTCTCGCCGTCTTCGCCGTGATCGCCCTGGCGCCCTTCGTGATCGCATCGGAATTCAGCCTGAACCTGGTGATCATGGTGCTCTATGCCGCGCTGCTCGGCCAGGCATGGAACATTCTTGGCGGCTATGGCGGCCAGTTCTCCTTCGGCCATGCGGCCTATTTCGGCACGGGCGCCTACACGGTGGCGGTGCTGCAGGTGCAGCTTGGCATCAATCCGTGGATCGGCCTGGTGGCGGGAGGCCTGCTGGCCATCGGCGTCGCCGCGTTCATCGGCCTGGCGACATTCCGCTACGGCCTGCGCGGCTCCTATTTCGCGCTTGTGACGCTGGCCTTTGCCGAGGTCCTGCGCATCCTGTCCAACTCGGTGGATTTCACCGGCGCCGGTGTCGGCATTCTCATTCCCTTGGCGCCGGGCGTTGCCAACCTGCAGTTCGAAACGAAGACCGGCTATTTCTTCCTTGTCTGGACCTTCACGCTGGCGGCTTTCCTTGCGGTCTGGTGGATCGGTCATTCCCGGTTCGGCGCATCGCTGGCGGCCGTGCGCGACAACGAGGAGGCGGCGCGTGCGCTCGGCGTCAATGCGTTCCGCGTGAAGATGGGCGCGATCATGCTGTCGGGCCTGTTCAGCGGGCTGGCGGGCGTGTTCTACGCGCAGTATTTCCTCTATCTCGATCCCTATATCGCCTATGGCCCGGCCATTTCCGTGGAAAGCCTGCTGGTGCCGATCATCGGCGGCATGGGCACGCTGTTCGGCCCGCTGCTCGGTGCGGCGGCGCTGCATGCGGTCTCGGAACTGACGCGCGAGATCATCGGCGAGGTGCCGGGCATCAGCCTCGTGCTCTATGGCGCGCTGCTGGTGGTCATGGTCATGTTCCTGCCGCGCGGCCTGGCGGGTCTCGGCGAACGCCTGTTCGCGCGGCGCAGGCCGAAGGCCGGGGAGACGGGCCATGCTTGAGGTCAAGGGCATCTGCAAGGCCTTCGGCGGCGTCCAGGCATCGCGCAATGTCTCGCTGACCGTGCCGGAGGGAAGGATCACCTCGCTCATCGGACCGAACGGGTCGGGCAAGACGACGCTGTTCGCGCAGATCACCGGGTTTCAGACGCCGGATTCCGGCCAGGTTTCCTTTGAGGGTAAGGACATCACGGGGGAGGCGCCGGAGACGATCGCGCGGCTCGGCATGGTGCGCACCTTCCAGATCGTGCAACCCTTTGCCGGCCAGACCGTGCGCGAGAACATCGCCGTCGGCGCGCATCTGCACCGGGCCTCGCGGCGCGACGCGCTGGCGCATGCCGAAGCCGTTGCAAGCCGGGTGGGGCTTGGCGACCGGCTCGATCTCGATGCCGCATCGCTGACGGTGGCCGGGCGCAAGCGGCTGGAGGTGGCCCGGGCGCTGGCGACCGATCCCAAGCTCATCCTGTTCGACGAGGTGCTTGCAGGGCTCAACCCTTCGGAAATCCGCGACGTGATCCCGGTCATTCGCGACATCTGCGATTCCGGCATCACGATCTTCATGATCGAGCATGTGATGCAGGCGGTGATGAGCCTGTCCGAATACACATGGGTCCTCAACCAGGGCGAGGTGATCGCCGAGGGCGAACCGGCCAGCGTGGTGAAGGACGAGCGGGTGATCGAGGCCTATCTCGGAAAGGGCATGGCGCAGCGGATCGCGCAAAGGCAGGTGGTCCATGCTTGAGGTGAGGGCGCTCAGGGCGGGCTATGGCGCGGTGGAAGTGCTGCGCGGAGTCGATCTCGACATTGCACGCGGCGAGATCGTGGCGCTGCTTGGCTCCAATGGCGTGGGCAAGACGACCTTCGCCGGCGTGCTGTCCGGGCTGGTGCCGGCATGGTCGGGGACGGTGATGTTCAACGGATCGGCGATCGCGGGACTGGGCGCGGGGCGCATCGTCGATCTCGGCCTGATCCACGTGCCGGAAGGCCGCCATGTCTTTCCCAACCTGACGGTGCGCGAAAACCTGGAACTGGGCGCTTACCGCCGCGCCAGGGCCAACCGCGCGCGCAACATCGACCATGTCGTTTCCGTGTTTCCGCGCCTGAAGGAGCGCTTTTCGCAGAAGGCGGGCACGCTTTCGGGCGGCGAACAGCAGATGCTGGCCATCGGGCGCGGCATGATGGCGGAGCCGGAACTGCTCATTCTCGACGAGCCCTCCATCGGGCTGTCGCCGCTCCTTGTGGAGGAAATGTTCGACCTCATCGGCAATCTGAAGCGCGAGGGCCTCACCATCCTGCTGGTGGAGCAGAACGTGCTGCAATCCATGGAGATCGCCGACCGCGCCTTCGTGATGGAAAACGGCCAGATCAGGCTCTCGGGCAAGCCGGCCGACCTGATGGACGACCCTGACCTGCAACGCGCCTATCTGGGGCTGGCATGATGGGAATGACGCTTGCACAGAAGATCATCGCGCGTGCCGCCGGGCGCGACAACGTCACGCCGGGCGAGGTGGTGACGGCGAGGGTCGATCTCGCCATGATCCACGATTCCGGCGGGCCGCGGCGCGTCGAACCGATCCTGAAGGAGCTTGGCGCGGGCCTGTTCGACAAGGACAAGGTCGTGCTGATCTCGGATCATTTCGTGCCCGGCGAGACCGACGAGGGCGCGCGCATCCTGGCGCTGACGCGGCAGTGGGCGAAGGAGCGGGGCGTCGCCTTCCATGACGGCGAGGGCATCTGCCATGTGGTGCTGCCGGAAAAGGGCCACCTCAAGCCCGGCATGTTCGTGGTCGGCGGCGACAGTCATTCGCCCACGGGCGGGGCCTTCGGCGCCTACATGTTCGGCATCGGCGCCACCGAAATGGCGGGCGTGCTGGCCACCGGCGAAATCTGGATCAAGGTACCGGAAACGATCCTGATCGAGTGGCAGGGCCGGCTGGGTCCGGGCGTGACGGCAAAGGACATGATGCTCGCCGCCTGCGCGCGTCTCGGCATGGATGGCGGGCAGTACCAGGCCATCGAATACGCCGGCGAAGCGGTCCGGGCGCTCTCGATGCAGGAGCGCATGACACTGTCCAACATGGCGGCGGAACTCGGTGCGCAGGCCGGACTCATCGCGCCTGACGAGACGACGGCGGCGTGGCTGGCAGACATGGGCGGCAACGCCGGCGACTGGCGCCGGCTCTTCACCGACGCGGATGCGCCGCTGATGGCGCATCACGTGTTCGATGCGACAGCCCTTCAGCCGCAGGCCGCCGCGCCGCATTCGCCTGCCAATTCCGCGCCGGTGGACGAGGCCGGGAACGTGGCGGTGGACGTGGCCTATATCGGCGCCTGCACGGGCGCGAAACTGGAAGACCTGAAGGCCGCGGCCGCAATTCTCAAGGGCCGCAAGGCGGCTGCGGGGGTGGAACTGCTCGTCGCGCCGGCCTCGAAAGCGGATCAGGACCGGGCACAGGACGAGGGCATCATGGCCATCCTGGAAGAAGCGGGCGCGCGTATCCTGCCCAATGCCTGCGGCATCTGTGCGGGCTATGGTACACACCGTCTCGGCGAGAACGTCACCTGCATTTCCTCCACGGCGCGGAATTTCAAGGGGCGCATGGGTGCGGCCTCGTCGAAGGTGTGGCTTGCCTCTCCCTATACGGTGGCAGCGTCCGCGGGGGCGGGCCGCATCACCGATCCGCGCGCCATGCTGGGGGAGGCAAGCGCATGACGGGGCGCATCTTTCTGTTCGGCGACGATATCGACACCGACCAGCTTGCTCCGGGGCAATACATGCGCGGCGGGATCGCCGACCTGGCCGCGCATTGCCTGGAAGGGGTTCGTCCGGATTTCGCCGCGGCGGTCAAGCCGGGCGACGTGGTGGTGGCGGGCCGCAACTTCGGCATGGGGTCCTCGCGCGAGCAGGCGGCGGAAGCCTTGCGCCATCTTGGCGTCGCCGGCGTGGTGGCGCGCTCGTTTGCCGGCATCTTCTACCGCAACGCCATCAACCTCGGGCTGCCCGTGCTGACTGCGGCGGATCTCCCGGGCGTCACCGATGGCGAGGCGTGCCAACTGGATGTCGATGCAGGCGTCCTGCATCTGCCGGATCAGGAGCAGACGGTGCGCCTCGACCCGTTGCCGGACAACCTGAAGGCCCTGCTCGCCGATGGCGGTCTGGTGCCGCACCTGAAGAAGCGTTTCGCGGCCGAAGAGGAGGACCGCCGGTCATGACCATGAGCCTCAGGCAACGGCTTGCCGAGCCCCGCATCCTGGTGGCGCCGGGCGTCTATGACGCGCTGTCCGGGCTGATCGCCGAACAGGCGGGCGCGGAAGCGGTCTACCTGTCGGGTGCGTCCATCGCCTATACGCGGTTCGGCCGGCCCGATATCGGTCTCGTTTCCATGAGCGAGGTGGCCGACACGATCGCCGTGCTGCGCGACCGCATTGCATTGCCCATCGTGGTGGACGGCGACAACGGCTTCGGCAATGCACTCAACGTCCAACGCACGGTGCGGGTCTTCGAGCGCATGGGCGCAAACGCGATCCAGCTCGAGGACCAGACGCTGCCCAAGCGTTGCGGCCATCTGGACGGCAAGACGCTGGTGAGCGCATCGGAAATGGCGGGAAAGATCCGCGCGGCCTGCGATGCGCGGGCCGATGACGGGACGCTGATCATCGGGCGCACCGACGCCATTGCCGTGGAGGGTTTCGAGGCGGCGCTGGACCGGGCGGAGGCCTATCTGGAGGTCGGCGCCGACATGCTGTTCGTCGAAGCACCGCAGTCGCTCGACCAGATCGGCCGCATCGTCCAGCGCTTCTCGGGCCGGGCGCCGCTGATGGCCAACATGGTGGAAGGCGGCAAGACCCCGGCGCTGGACGCGGGCGAACTGGAAGAGGCGGGCTTTTCCTTCGTCATCTTTCCCGGCGGCGTCGTGCGCGCCATCGCTGCGACGGCGCGCGACTATTACGCCAACCTGCTGGCTTCGGGCTCGAATGCGGGTTTCCGCAACCGCATGTTCGACTTTGCCGGACTGAACGACCTGATCGGGACGCCTTCGATGCTGGAAAACGGCAAACGCTATGACGGAGACAAGGGGCAATGAGCATCGACGCGGTAACGCTGGCGATCCTGAAGGGCAGGCTGGAACAGATCGCCGACGAGATGGACGCCACCCTGTTCCGCTCCGCCTTCAACCCGATCATCGCGGAAGCGCACGATGCCTCGCACGGCATCTATGACGCGGCGACCGGCGAGACGCTGGTGCAGGGCAAGTCCGGCCTGCCGATCTTCGTCGGCGTCATGGCCTTCGCGGTCAAGGCGGTGATCGACAAGGCGGCGAAGACCGGCGGCATCCACGAGGGCGACGTCTGGATCTTCAACGACCCGTATGACGGCGGCACGCATCTGTCCGACTTCCGGCTGGTCAAGCCCGTCTTCCGCAATGGCGAGGTGTTCTGCTTCCTGGCCTCGGTCGGCCACTGGCACGATGTCGGCGGCAATGTGCCGGGCAATTACAACCCGGTGGCGACCGAGAGCTTCCAGGAGGGTATGCTGATCCCGCCCGTCAAGCTCTACGACCGGGGCGAATGGCGCCAGGACATCGTCGACATCCTGTCGGCCAATTCCCGCCTTCCGCTCTCGCTTTACGGTGATCTCAACGGCCAGATCAACGCGCTCGACCTGGGGGAGAAGCGCCTCCATGCACTGATCGACGACTATGGCGATGCCACCGTCGCCACCTGTCTTGGCGAGTTGAAGGCGCGCGCGGCGCAGATGATGCGGGCGCAGATCGCGGCTCTGCCCGACGGCACGGTCTCGGCGGAGGACTTCCTCGACAATGACGGGATCGTGGACGAACCGCTGAAGATCGTACTCGACATGCGCATCGAGGGCGAGCGCATGGTGCTGGACTTCTCGCGTTCCTCGCCGGCATGCGCCGGACCGGTCAACATCTCGCGCTCGACGACGATTGCCGCCTGTTACGTGGCGCTCAAGCATGTGTTCGGCGACGTGCCGGCCAATGCCGGCGTGCTGGAGCCGGTCGACTTCCTGATCCCGGAGGATTCGCTGCTCTCGGTGAAGGCGCCCAAGCCGGTCGGCGGTTATACCGAAACGATCCTGCGGCTGATCGACGTTGTATTCGAGGCCGTGGCACAGATCGCGCCGGACGAGGCCATGGCCTGCGCCTATGGCACCATCAACGCCCTGTCGCTGGCCGGCCACCGGGCCAACGGCCAGCGCTGGGTCATGTTCTCCTTCTTCGGTGGCGGGCACGGCGCGCATGGGCGCGGCGACGGTCTCAATCATGGCAATGCGCCGATTTCCACGGCGACGATCCCGCCGCTGGAAATCCTGGAGGCGGCCTATCCGGTCTGTTTCAGGCAATGGGCGCTCAGGCCCGATTCGGGCGGGGCGGGCGAGCATCGCGGGGGCCTTGGCGCGATCTACGAGATCGAACTGCTGGAAAAGGGCGCCGACGTCTTCCTGTTCGGCGAGCGCGGCAGGTTCGCCCCGCGCGGCGTGGCTGGCGGCGGCGACGCGGCGGCCAACCGCTTCACATACGAGCAGGATGACGGCCGCCACGCGCCGCCCATGGTGTCCAAGATGATCGGCATCAAGCTGAAGCAGGGCCAGACGGTGCGCCTCGAGACGCCGGGCGGCGGCGGGCATGGCGATCCGGGCAAGCGGCTGGTTGAAGCCATCGCGCGCGACATCCGGCTTGGCTATGTCAGCGCGCAGGCCGCCGAACGGGACTACGGCTTCAAGGCCGGCAAAGGGGAGGCCGGGCAATGAGCGGGCGTATCGTGATCGGTGTGGATGTGGGCGGCACCTTCACCGACATTTTCGTTCTCGACGAGGCGTCCGGCACCGTAAAGACAGGCAAGGTGCCTTCGACGCGCGGCGACCAGTCGAAAGGCTTCGTCGAGGGCATTGGCGGGCTGGTGCCGGATTTCGGAAGCATCGGCACCGTGGTGCACGGGACGACCGTGGGCACGAATGCGCTGCTCGAACGCAAGGGCGCGCGCACCGGCATCATCACCACCACGGGCTTTCGCGACGTGCTCGAAATGCGCCGCCGCGACCGGCCGACCACATGGGGCCTGAAGGGATCGTTCGAACCGGTGGTGGAGCGGCCGGACCGGGTGGAGGTGGAAGAGCGCGTGCTGGCCGATGGCACGGTGCGCCTGGCGGTGGATCCGGAAGCGGTGAAGGCGCAGGCAATCGCCCTGCGCGATGCCGGATGCGAGGCGGCCTGCGTCTTTTTCATCAACGGCTATGCCAATGATGCGAATGAACGGATCGCGGTGGAAGCCGTCCGCTCGGTCTGGCCGAACGCGCATGTGACCGCGGCGACCGAAATCCTGCCGGAAATCCGCGAGTTCGAGCGGCTCTCCACGGCCACGCTGAACGCCTATCTGCAACCGGTCGTCTCGTCCTATCTCGACCGGCTGGAAACCGGGCTCAAGGACCGGGGCTTCAGCGGCGACGTGCTGATCGTGCAGTCCAATGGCGGCGTGATGTCCGTGGAGACGGCCAAGCGCTATCCGGTGCGAACCGCGCTGTCCGGCCCGGCGGCCGGGGTGATCGCGGCGACGGCGATTGCCAGTGCGGCGGGCTTCGACAACATCATCACCTGCGACATGGGCGGCACGTCCTTCGACGTGTCGCTGGTGGCGGGCGGCGAGGCGGCGCTGGCGGCGGAGACGGCCATCGACTTCGGCATGGTGGTGCGCACGCCGATGATCGAGATCACGACCATCGGCGCCGGCGGCGGTTCCATTGCCTCGGTGGACAAGAGCGGGCTTTTGCAGGTGGGGCCGGAATCGGCCGGCTCCGATCCGGGTCCGGTCTGCTACGGCCTCGGCAATGACCGGCCGACGGTGACGGACGCCAACCTGGTCCTGGGCCGCATCAATGCCGCGCGGCCCATCGGCGGCAAACTGGCGCGGCTCGACGTGGAGGCTGCGCGCGCGGCGATTGCCCGCGTCGTGGCGGAGCCGCTCGGCCTGTCCGTGGAGGATGCGGCGGAAGCGATCCTGAAACTCGCCAACGCGAAGATGGCCGGCGCCATCCGCCTCGTCTCCATCGAGAAGGGGCACGATCCGGCCCGCTTCGCGGCCATGCCGTTCGGCGGCGGCGGCGCGCTGCATACCGGCGCGCTGATCAAGGAAGTGGGGCTCGGCTCGGCGCTGGTGCCGCGTTTTCCGGGCGTCACCTCGGCGCTGGGCTGCGTGGTGGCCGACATGCGCCATGACCGGGTGCAGACCGTCAACCGCCTGCTCGACCAGATCGATACGGGCGCGCTGGGCCGCGAGATGGAGACGGAAGCCGAGGCGATCCGCGGCCTGCTGGAGGCATCGGGCATCGCCTTTGCCGCCATCGACACCGTGCATGAACTCGACATGCTCTATCTCGGCCAGACGCACACGGTTTCAGTGACGCTGGACGGGGCAGGCGCAGACCTGACGGCCGATGCCATCCGGGCGGCCTTCGAGCGGGCCTACCGGGCGGCCTATGGCCGCCTGCTCGACGGCATCCCGATGCGGGTGATGAACTACCGGGTCGCTGTGATCGGGCGCAGGCCGGATCTCGACATGGCCGTTTTCGCGCCGGCCGAAGGCAAACCCGCAGCGGCCTGCCGCACGGGCACGCGGACGGTCTGGTGCGATGGTGCGGCGCATGAGGCGGGCGTCTACGAGCGGCTCGACCTGACGGTGGGCGAGCGCATCGCCGGTCCGGCGCTTCTGGAACAGGCGGACACCACGATCTTCGTGGACCCTGGGCTGGAGGCGCAGGTGGACAGCTTCGGCAACCTGGTGATCCGCCGCATGGAGGGGCGCGATGGCTGACATGGCAATCGATCCGGCCCGCACAGGGCTTCTGATCGTCGACCTGCAGAACGATTTCCTGCATCCCGACGGGGCTTACGCACGGGGCGGCCAGACAAGCGAAGCCATCGCGGCCCTGCCTGCCCGCGTGAAGCCGGTTGCTGATGCGCTGCGGGCGGCCGGCGGCTGGGTGATCTCGACGCAGTTCACGCTGGTGCCGGGCAAGGGCGGCGAGCCGTTCATCTCGCCGCACCTGAAGGCCCTGCGGCCCTTCCTGCGCAAGGGCGATTTCCAACCCGGCGCCTGGGGGCACCAACTGGTCGACACGCTGCAACCGGCCGACCTGACGGTGGAAAAGGTGGCCTATTCCGCCTTCTACATGACGCGCATGGAGTTCGTGCTGCGCAAGGCGGGCATCGAAACGCTGATGATCTGCGGGATCGTCACCAATGGCGGCGTGGCCTCGACCCTGCGCGATGCGCATGTGCGCGATTTCCGCACCATCCTGCTGACCGACGGCTGCGCAGCCTTCCGGCAGGCGGTGCATGACACGGCGATTGCCGATCTCTCGACCATCGCCACGGCGATGACCTGCGCCGGGGCGGAAGCCAAGCTGCGGGGTGGCTGAGATGGCGGGCCGCGTGGTTTCCGGCAGGCCGGACCGGGTGGATGCCGAGGCACAGGTGGTCGTCATCGGCGGCGGCGCATGCGGCCTGACGGCGGCATTGCGCGCGCGCGCCGCCGGGGCCGACGTACTGGTGCTGGAACGCGACGGCTCGCCCAGCGGCTCCACGTCGATGTCGTCGGGCTTCGTGCCGGCGCCGGCGACCCGGTTCCAGCGTGCCGCCGGAATCGCGGACGACACGGCAGAGCTGTTCCTGGCCGACATCATGGCCAAGTCGAAGGGCAGTTCACGCGAGGACCTGGCGCGGCTGGCGGCGGCGAGCATCGGCCCGGCGGTGGAATGGCTTGGCGACCATGCCGGGATCGAATGGATCGTGCTCGACGGTTTCCTTTATCCCGGCCATGCGCGCCACCGCATGCATGCCGTGCCGGAAAAGACCGGTGCCGCCCTGGAAGCGCGCCTTCTGGCGGCGGCGGAAGCGGCGGAGATTCCCGTGGTGACGGATGCGCGTGCGGACCGGCTGTTTCTCGACGGCGACCGGATCGCCGCGGTCGAGATCGAACGCCCCGGCGGCGCGCGCGAGACGATCCGCTGCGATGCACTCGTTCTGGCCTGCAACGGCTATGGCGGCAATCGCGACCTCGTTGCCCGCCATATCCCGGAGATCGCTTCCGGCCTCTATTACGGCCATGCGGGCAATACCGGTGACGCTGTGTTGTGGGGCGGAGACCTCGGCGCCGCGCTGGATCATCTGTCCGGCTATCAGGGGCACGGGTCGCTGGCCCATCCGCACGGTATTCTCATCACCTGGGCGCTGATGATGGAGGGCGGTATCCAGGTGAACCGTGAGGGGCACCGCTTTTCCAACGAGCATGGCGGCTATTCGGAGCAGGCTGTCCATGTGCTGGGCCAGCCGGACGGCATCGCCTGGAACATCTTTGACCAGCGCATCCACGATTTCGCGCTGTCCTTTCCGGATTACCGCGACGCGATGGAGGCGGGTGCGATCCGTCAGGGCGGGAGCGTGGCCGGTCTTGCCAGGGCGACGGGATTGCCGGCCGATGCGCTGGATGAGACCTTGCAACGGGTCACAGCGCTGCAGGCTGGCGAAGGGGCGGATGCCTTCGGCCGCGACTTCACCGGCAGGCCGGCGCTCAAGCCCCCCTACTTCGCAGTGAAGGTGACCGGCGCGCTGTTCCACACCCAGGGCGGTCTGGTGATCAACAAAAAAGCGCAGGTGCTGCGGCCGGACGGGACCGCATTTGCCAACCTGTTTGCCGGGGGCGGCGCGGCCTGCGGCGTTTCCGGGCCGGATGTCTCGGGCTACCTGTCGGGCAACGGACTGCTCACCGCCATCGGTTTCGGCTGGCTGGCCGGTGCATCGGCGGCAGCGGCCCCCTTGCCGGACTAGTCGTCCATCCGGCGCTTGTCGGGGACCTTGCGGCCGACATAGTGAACGATCTGTGCGGGGTCCGCGTCCGCCTCGTCCACCACGCCGATCATGACGCCCTTGCCTCCGGGTTTGCGGCGGGTGGCAAGCACTTTCGCATTGGGAACCGTGGTGCGCTGGGAAGGCCGGCGTGCCCATGCGAAGAGCGCCGCGTACAACCGGTCGATGATGGGGCGATGGGCCTCGCTGGCGCCAAGATCGACAAGTTCGTCCGGGTCGTTTTCCAGATCGAACAGCATGGGCCGGAAACCGCCCTCGAAATGGATCATCTTCCACCGGGTGTCGGCGATCATGAACATGCGTGCCTCCGCCGGACCGAGGTTCAGCCGGTCGGCCAGCGGCGTCGTCGAATAGTCGAACTCGCAGATCACGTGGTCGCGCAACGGCCCTTCCTGCCGGCCATGGATGAGCGGGACCAGCGAGCGGCCTTCAAGGATGTGGCCGGCCGCGGAGGGATCGCCGCCGGCCACTTCCAGGAAGGTCGGCACAAGGTCGATGCATTCGACGAGTTCGTCGCAGACGGTTCCGCGCGTGGCATCGGCCTCGGGCGAAGGATCGAAGACGATCAGCGGCACACGGACGGAGGCATCGTGAAAGAACGTCTTTTCGCCCAGCCAGTGATCGCCCAGGAAATCGCCATGATCGGAGGTCACGACGATCATCGTGTCGTCCATGCGCCCGGTCTTTTCCAGCCAGCCGAACAGGACGCCCATCTGGTCGTCGCACTGTTTGACGAGTCCCATGTAGGCGCGCAGCACCTTCTCGCGCACGTCGTCGCGGGAGAAGGCGCGGCCGACGGGGGCATTCATGAACCCCTTGAAGACGGGATGGGCCTTGTCGGACTCGTCCTGGCTGCGCACGGGCGGGAGGAAATGCTCCGGTCCATACATGGCATGGTAGGGCGCGGGCACGATATAGGGCCAGTGCGGCTTGATGTAGGAGAGGTGGCAGCACCAGGGCTTGTCGCCTTGTGCTTCGATGAACGCCATGCCGCGCCGCGTGAGATAGGGCGTCTCGCTGTCCTCTTCGGCGATGTTGGCTGCTTCGGCGGAATTCCCCAGGAACCAGCCCGACAGCACGTTGCCTTCCCCGTCGATGCCGGAATTGGCGAAATCGTGCCAGGGGTTGTCGCTGTCATAGCCGTGCGCGCGCAGGTATTCGTTGTACTTCAGCGCGCCGCCCTCGTCGTAGAAGCCGTCGGGCCCTTGCGGACGCATGCCGTCGTCGCGTTCGAAGATGTCGAAGCCGCATTCAGCCACGCGCGCGCCGATCACGCTGTCCGGCGCAAGGCCCAGACGACGCATGCCTTCGGCGTCGGCGGCCATGTGGGTCTTGCCGACCAGCCAGCAGTCCATGCCGGCATCGCGCAGATAGTCGCCCATGGTGCGCTCGCCCACCTTCAGCGGCGCATTGTTCCAGGCCGCGCCATGGCTGTGGACATAGCGGCCGGTATAGGTGGACATGCGAGAAGGCCCGCACAAGGGTGACTGGATCATGGCGCGGTTGAAGCGCACGCCCCGCGCGGCAAGCCGGTCGATGTTCGGCGTGTGCAGGTGGGGATGGCCGTAACAGGAGAGGTAGTCCCAGCGCAGCTGGTCGAACATGATGAAAAGGATGTTCTTCGCCTTGCCCATGCGCTTCGCCTTTGCCCCGTGCCGGTCCAGAACGTTGTGTGCACGTCCGTGGCGATGGAAATCAAGGCCAAAGACGGCATGGGACCTGGCCACGGTGGCGTGGCGTTTGCCAGTGGCGGCATGTGCGGCGGTATGCTAGCTGGACGCCGGGCGCTGCCGTTCCTGTCGCGGCGGACCGCCAATTCCCGACACGCCTGGACCAAGCGAGACATGCCGATGCAGACCCATATCCTGACGCTGAGCTGCGATGACAAGCCGGGCATCGTGGCCGCGGTGACGACGGAACTTGCTGCCATCGGCGCGAACATCGCGGAGAGCAACCAGTTCTGGGACCGCGCTTCCAACCGGTTTTTCCTGCGCATTGCCATGGATGCGCCCAAGAGCCACGACCGCGAAGCCATCGAACGGGTGCTGCGGCCGGTCTCGGACCGGTTCGACATGCGGCTGTCGGTCGCCGATGCCACGCGCAAGCCCCGCATCATCATCATGGTATCGAAGTTCGACCATGCGATGCTGCATCTTCTCTACCAGATCCGCGTCGGCTGGCTGGACGCCGAGGTCGTGGCCATCGTCTCCAATCATGAGGCGAGCCGGGCGACGGCGGAAGCGGCCGGGATTGCCTATCACTGCTGGCCGGTGACGAAGGACAACAAGGCGGAGCAGGAGGGCAAGCTGCTCAAGCTGGTACACGAGACGGGCGCCGACCTCGTCGTGCTGGCGCGCTACATGCAGGTGCTCTCCGACACGCTGGCCAAGCGCCTGTACGGGCGGGTCATCAACATCCACCATTCCTTCCTGCCGTCCTTCAAGGGTGCGCGGCCCTACCACCAGGCGCATCTGCGCGGCGTGAAGCTGATCGGCGCGACGGCGCATTTCGTGACGCCCGATCTCGACGAGGGACCGATCATCGAGCAGGAGACGGAACGGGTGAACCACGCCATGAGCGCGGAGGATTTCGTGGCGGTGGGCCGCGACATCGAAAGCCGGGTGCTGGCGCGCGCCGTCAAGCTGCACCTGGAACACCGCGTCATGCTCAACGGGCACCGCACGGTGGTCTTCGGCTGAAACGGGTGAATCGCAGCGGTGATTGACCGGGCGCGCGCGCTCGGATACCTATCCTTCCGTTCTCAGGGCGGGGTGCAATTCCCCACCGGCGGTGACAGCCCGCGAGCGCTTCCGGCGACGGAAGGTCAGCAGATCCGGTGAAACTCCGGAGCCGACGGTAACAGTCCGGATGGAAGAGAACCGCGGACAGGCAGGCCCTTACCCGGCCGGCCTCTCCCTGGTCATGCTCTGGGACCTGATGCAACGACAAATGCAAGGGTTCCGCAATGTCACATTCCACCGCTTCCCACCGTATCGCCTTCATCAAGGCCCGCTGGCACGCCGACATCGTCGATCGTGCCCATGAGGGCTTCACGCAGGCCGCTGCCCGGCTGCTGCCGGGTGCTGCCATCGACACGTTCGACGTGCCGGGCGCCTTCGAGATGCCGCTGCTGGCGCGCAAGCTTGCCGGGACCGGCCGCTACGACGCGGTCGTCGCCGCCGCCTTCGTGGTGGATGGCGGCATCTACCGGCACGACTTCGTCGCCGGCGCGGTGATCGACGGCCTGATGCGTGCGCAGATGGACACGGATGTGCCCGTCTTCTCCGTCTCGCTGACGCCGCACAATTACCAGCCGGTGGAAACGATGACCGCCTTCTTCGGCGATCATTTCGTCACCAAGGGCGAGGAGGCCGCCGAGGCCGTTCGCCAGGTGCTCGACCTGGATGCGCGCATGGCCGGTGAAGCCCTGCAGAAAAGCGCCTGAACGCGTCCCGGATCACTTCGTCCCGCTTGGCCTGCAGCTCCGCCCGAGGGGGCTGCAGGCTGATTTGTCGCCGGCAGGATTGAAAAAAATTTCAATATGCGCAAAAAAAATCATCTGTACGAAAGCGTGCTGGTGTATAAGGGAAATTGTCCGCACAGGACGGTCAGGAGGAGGCAGCCATGACGACGCAGGCCGAGACGGTTGATCTGTTCGTGATTGGCGGCGGGATCAACGGCGCCGGGATCGCGCGCGATGCCGCCGGCCGCGGTCTTTCCGTCGTGCTGTGTGAAAAGGACGACCTGGCGCAGGGCACGTCATCGCGTTCGGGCAAGCTTGTCCATGGCGGTTTGCGCTATCTCGAATATTACGAATTCCGCCTGGTGCGCGAGGCCCTGATCGAGCGCGAGGTGCTTCTCAACGCCGCGCCGCACATCATCTGGCCAATGCGCTTCGTGCTGCCGCACAGCCCGGCAGACCGCCCGGCCTGGCTGGTCCGTCTCGGCCTGTTCCTCTACGATCATCTTGGCGGGCGAAAGAAACTGCCCGGCACGCGCACGCTCGACCTTCGCCGCGACCCGGAAGGTGCGCCGCTGCTGGACCAGTACACAAAGGGGTTCGAATATTCCGATTGCTGGGTGGATGACGCCCGGCTCGTCGTGCTCAATGCGGTAGACGCGGCGGAACGCGGCGCAACCGTGCTGACCCGGACGGCCGCCGTGACCGTTCGCCGCGAGGATGGCGCATGGAGCGTGACGACGCGCAGCGAGGCGACCGGCGAGAGCCGGCAGTTCCGCGCGCGCTGCATCGTGAACGCTGCCGGGCCGTGGGTGATGGACGTGATCGGCCGGGTGGCCGGAGCCAATTCCAGCCGCAATGTGCGGCTCGTGAAGGGCAGCCACATCATCGTGCCGAAATTCTGGAAGGGTGCGAATGCCTATCTCGTCCAGAACACCGACAAGCGGGTGATCTTCATCAACCCCTATGAGGGCGACAAGGCGCTGATCGGCACCACGGACATCGCCTATGAGGGGCGCCCGGAGGATGTCACCGCCGACGAGAACGAGATCGACTACCTGATCGCGGCGGTGAACCGCTATTTCAAGGAAAAGCTGACCCGCGCCGACGTGATCCATTCCTTCTCCGGCGTACGTCCGCTGTTCGATGACGGACAGGGCAATCCGTCCGCTGTCACGCGTGACTATGTCTTCGATCTTGACGAGGCCGGCGGGGCGCCGCTGCTCAACATCTTCGGCGGCAAGATCACCACGTTCCGCGAACTGGCCGAGCGCGGCATGGGCAAGCTGAAACACGTGTTTCCGCAAATGCGCGGCGACTGGACCGAGCACGCGCCGCTGCCCGGCGGAGACATGGCCGGCGCGGATTTCGAAAACTTTCTCAACGCTCTGCGCGAGAGCCATCCATGGTTGCCGCGCCCCCTTCGTGAGCACTATGCGCGCGTCTATGGCACGCGGACGAAGGCTATCGTCAAGGATGCGCGCGCGCTTTCCGGTCTCGGCCGGCATTTCGGCGGCCTGCTCTACGAGGCGGAGGTGCGCTACCTCGTGGCGAAGGAATGGGCGCAGACGCCGGACGACATCCTGGAGCGGCGCACCAAGCACTACCTGCATATGAGCGAGGCGGAAAAGGCAGCCTTCGCGACTTGGTTCGAGAGCCAGCGCTTTTCCGACGCCGCCTGAGGGGACCGCCGAATCATGGGCCTGACGCTGTCGCTGAACACCAATCCGCTGGTCAACCGCTTTGCCGAGCCTGATGACCTGATCGAAACCGTGGCCCGCGTCATCCGCCTGCGCGACCTGCAACTGACGCACGAATTCATCAACCCGTCATGGCCGGCGCCGGTCATCCGCCGGCTGACACGGCAGATGGACCTGGCCTGCCAGCGAACGGGCGTGCGGATCACCAGCGGCATGACCGGGCCCTATGGGCGGCTCAACCATTTCGGCCATCCCGATGCCGAGGTGCGGCGCTACTATATCGACTGGTTCAAGACCTTTGCCGACATCATCGGCGATCTTGGCGGCGTGACGGTGGGCACGCAGTTCGCCATCTTCACCTACCGGGACTATGACGACCCGCAGCGGCGCGAGGATCTCATCCGCATTGCCATCGACTGCTGGGCGGAAGTGGCCGAGCACGCAAGGGCTGCCGGTCTGTCCTACGTGTTCTGGGAGCCGATGAGCGTGGGCAGGGAATTCGGCGAGACGATTGAAGCCTGTCTCGCGCTGCAGGACCGGCTGACGGCGGCCGACATGGCGGTGCCCATGTGGATGATGGCCGATATCGACCATGGCGACGTGACCTCTGCCAATCCGGACGACTACGACCCCTATGCCTGGGCGCGGGCCGTGCCTAAGGTCTCGCCGATCATTCACATCAAGCAGAGCCTGATGGACAAGGGCGGGCACCGCCCTTTCACCGCCGAATTCAATGCGCGCGGACGCATCCAGCCCGGACCGCTGCTCGCCGCGCTGGCCGAAGGCGGGGCCGTCGACAACGAGATCTGCCTGGAACTCAGCTTCAAGGAGCGCGAACCGAATGACCGCGAGGTCATTCCGCAGATTGCCGAGAGCGTCGCTTTCTGGGCGCCGCATATCGACACGGGCGCGGAAAGCCTGAAACTCTGACGGCCGATTCGCCAACAAGGGAGGGGTGCCCGCCGGGCCGGCCATGACTCAGAGCTTTTCCTTTCGCACCGCCACGGAAATCCTGTTCGGGCGGGGGCAGGCGCAGGCGGCGCCCAAGCGCATCGCCGCCTTCGGTACCTCCGTCCTGCTGGTGCATGGATCGAACCCGCGGCGCAGCGCTGCGCTGGCGAACGGTCTCGTGGCCGAGGGGTGCCGGGTCACCGGCTTTTCCGTGGCGGGGGAACCGGATACGGACGTGATCGAGGCGGGCGTGGCGCTGGCGCGCGAGAGCGGCGCTGAAGTCGTCGTATCCTTTGGTGGCGGCGCGGTGGTCGATGCCGGCAAGGCGATCGCGGCGCTGGCGCCGGCATCACGGCCGATGATGGATCACCTCGAAGTGGTGGGCAAGGGCATGGCGCTGGAGACGCCGCCGCTGCCCTTCATCGCCATGCCGACGACCGCCGGGACGGGGGCGGAAGTGACGCGCAACGCGGTGATCGGTGTGCCGGAACACCGGCGCAAGGTCTCGCTGCGCGACCCGCGCATGCTGCCCGACATTGCCATCGTGGACCCGGCGCTGACCGATGATTGTCCGCGCGACGTGACGCTGGCATCCGGTTTGGACGCTATCACGCAGGTGATCGAGCCTTATCTCTGCACGCGCGCCAACGCGATGACCGATGCGCTGTGCCGCGACGCCATCCCGCGCGGCCTTCAGGCACTCAAGCGCCTGATGGAGGGCGAGGATGCGGGCGCCCGCGACGAGATGGCCTGGGTAAGCCTGTGCGGCGGAATGGCGCTGGCCAATGCGGGCCTTGGCGCCGTGCATGGCCTGGCGGGTCCGCTGGGCGGGCTTGCGGGTGCGCCGCATGGCGCGATCTGCGGCGTTCTGCTGCCACCGGTGCTGGTCGCCAATCGCCGCGCCGTCGGCGATCCGGCGGTCATCGCGCGTTTCGACGAAGTGGCCGGATGGATCGGAAATGCCTTCGGCCTGCCCGAGGGCATGTCGCTGGAAACGGCGGCGTCGGTGCTGGCGCAATGGTCGCGTGACAATGGACTGCCGGTCCTGTCGGCCATGGGCGTGGATGCCGCCATCCGGGCGAGCGCCGCGGAGGCGGCGGCGACGTCGTCTTCCATGAAGGCCAATCCGGCGGCCCTGTCGGCCGCCGATCTGGACGCGGTGATGCTGGCCGCCGGCTGACGGGCGCGCCGCACCTTTTCCGTCAGAGGATCGACTGGCCGGTGGCGGCCCAGTCCTTCGCGAACTGGTCCAGCCCCTTGTCGGTCAGGACATGGCGGGCAAGGCCCTTGATGACGGCGGCGGGAATGGTGGCGACATCGGCACCGGCGAGCGCGGCTTCCCTGACATGGTTGGCCGAGCGCACCGAAGCGGCGAGAATCTCCGTCTGGAAGCCGTAATTGTCATAGATGACGCGGATGTCGCGGATCAGGTCCATGCCGTCGATGTGGATGTCATCGAGGCGTCCGACAAAGGGCGAGATGTAGGTCGCGCCTGCCTTGGCGGCGAGCAGCGCCTGGTTGGCCGAGAAGCACAGCGTGACATTGGTGCGGATGCCCTTCTGCGAGAAATGGCGGCAGGCCTTCAGGCCGTCCAGCGTCAGCGGCAGCTTGATGACGACGTTACCGGCAATGGCGGCAAGATGCTCGCCCTCGGCCACCATGCCGTCGAAATCCATGGCGGCGACTTCCGCCGAGACCGGCCCTTCCACCAGCGCCGCGATCTCGGCGATCACGTCCTTGAAGTCGCGGCCCGACCTGGCGATCAGCGACGGATTGGTCGTCACGCCGTCCAGCAGGCCGTAATCGTTGAGTTCGCGGATTTCGTCCACGATGGCGGTGTCGGCGAAGAATTTCATGGCGTTCCTCTTGCATTGGGCGGCCGCGAAACGGAGACGGCGGCGCGTGGCGGACGGATAGGACAGAATGTGATATTTCGCAAATAGAAATCACAAAATCACAAAAATTGTTTTGATAATGTTGTAGCATGCGTTAAGAGGACGGGTATGGTCAGGGGCGAGGAGGCAGGCCGTGAAGCGCGAGGAACGCAGGCAGGCGATCATGGATCTGCTGGTCGAGGACCGGGCGGTCGAACTTGATGCGCTTGCCGAGCGCTTCGCCGTCTCGCGCATGACGATCCATCGCGACCTCGATGACCTGGAGCAGGCAGGCCTGCTGCGCAAGGTGCGCGGCGGCGCGACCATCGAGGCAGGCACGCAGTTCGAGAGCGATTTCCGCGTGCGCGAGCGTCAGGACGCCGTGGCGAAGGCACGCATGGCCCGCGCGGCGCTGGAACTGGTCGAGCCGGGCATGACGGTCATGGTCAATGACGGGTCGATGGCGGGGCTGCTCGGCAGTCTCCTGCCGGAAAAGCGGCCGCTGACGGTGATCTCCAACAACGGCGCGGTGATCGACCGGTTGCGCGGCGAGGCGGGCATCACGCTGATCGCGGCCGGCGGGGTCTATTCGCCCAAGTTCAACGCCTTCCTCGGCATCGTGACGGAAGAGGCCCTGGCGCGGATGCGGGCCGATATCGCCTTCATCTCGTCGCCGGCGGTGACCGGGCTCCAGGCCTTCCACATGGACGAGGCGGTGGTGCGGGCCAAGCGCGCGATGATGGGGGCGGCCCAGCGGTGCTGCCTCCTCGTCAACCATGCCCGCTTCGGGCGCACGGCACTGCATGTGCTGGCCGAGCTTTCGGCCTTCGACGCGATCATTACCGACGACATCCCCGACGTGGCCGCGCGCGAAGCGCTGGAACGCGCCGGGCTTACCCTCACAATCGCCAAGGACGAAGACGCATGAACGGACCATCGCCGCTGTGGATCGGCACAAGCTGGAAGATGAACAAGACGCTGGCCGAAGCCATGACCTTCGCCGAAGCGCTGGTAGCGGCGGACGGGGCGCGCGATCCACGCATCCAGCGTTTCGTCATTCCGCCGTTCACTGCGGTGCGCGAGGTCAAGCGGGCCCTGGCCCAGACCTCGCTGAAGGTCGGGGCGCAGAACATGCACTGGGCCGATGAAGGCGCGTGGACGGGCGAGATTTCCCCGGTCATGCTGACCGATTGCGGGCTCGACATGGTCGAGCTTGGCCATTCGGAGCGGCGCGAGCATTTCGGCGAGACCGACGAGACGGTGGGGCTGAAGGTGGAGGCGGCAGTGCGCCACGGGCTGATCCCGCTCGTCTGCATCGGCGAGACGCTGGCCGAGCGCGAGGCGGGCCGCGCCAAGGAAATTCTGGAAGCACAGGTGCGCGGCGCGCTGGGCCGGCTTTCGGATGCTCAGAAACAGTCGCCGGTGCTGCTGGCCTACGAGCCGGTCTGGGCGATCGGCGTCAACGGCATACCCGCAACAAGCGATTATGCCGACGCCCGCCAAGGCGAGATCATCGCCGTTGCGCAGGATGTGCTCGGGCGGCGCGTACCCTGCCTCTATGGCGGCTCGGTCAATCCGGGCAATTGCGCGGAGCTGATTTCGTGCCCGCACGTGGACGGGCTTTTCATCGGGCGCTCGGCCTGGAATGCCGAGGGCTATCTCGACATCCTGGCGCGTTGCGCCACATCGATCTGACAAGGAGACAGGATCATGAAGATTGCCGTAGCCGGAGACAGCGCGGGCGAGGGACTGGCCAGGGTGCTGGCCGACTACCTCAAGAACACGCACGAGGTGGACGAGATCTCGCGCACCGAGGCCGGGCCGGATGCCTTCTATGCCAACCTGTCGGACCGGGTCGCCAATGCGGTGCTCGACGGCACCTATGAGCGGGCCATTCTGATCTGCGGCACGGGCATCGGCGTGGCGATGTCGGCCAACAAGGTGCCGGGCATTCGCGCCGCGCAATGCCACGATACCTATTCGGCCGAACGCGCAGCGCTGTCCAACAATGCGCAGATCATCACCATGGGCGCGCGCGTGATCGGACCGGAACTGGCCAAGGCGATTGCCGATGCCTTCCTGAAGGAAACCTTCGATCCGGAGGGCCGTTCGGCGGGCAATGTCCAGGCGATCAACGAGGTGGACGCAAAATACAACGCCCGCTGAGGCGTTTTCCGGTTCCCTCCCGGGACCTGACCGGGCCGCCGGTATCCCTGTGATACCGGCGGCCGGAGATGACCGGATTCAGTCGACCTGCACGCCCGGGCCGCCGGGACTGAGCCAGAGGCCGATCATGCGGGCGGCTTCCAGCACCGCGTCCTTCAGTTCGCCGTGCAGGCGGGCCTCGTCGACATAGGAATCGACAGCGGTGACATTGATCGAGGCAACCGTCTGGCCGAAGCCGTCGCGCACGGGTGCCGCCACGGTGCAGACGCCCTTCTCGAAGAAGGATTGACTGACGGCATAGCCGCGTTCGCGGTCGCCGCGCAGCATGAAGGCCAGTTCGCCGACCGTCTTCGGCGTCTGCGGCGAAAATGGCGGCAGGCGGTCCTCGGGAAACATGGCGCGCAGGTCCGCCTGTGTCAGGTCGCAGATCAGCATCCGCCCCATGACCGTGGCGTGGACCGGAAAGCGTGTGCCAACCTGCACGCTGCTGGCGATGGTCGAGCGGGCGGCGTGGCGGATGACATAGACGACCTCCCTGCCGTCCAGCACCGCCATGTGGCTGGACAGGCCGGTCTGGTCCCGCAGGCGGCGCAGGATCGGCTGGGCGATGTCCACCAGGTCGTCGGAGACGAGGTAGCCGAATCCTAGACCGAGCACTGCGGGGCCGAGACGGAACTTGCGGTCGCCATCGGCAACGAGGAAGTTCATCTGCTCCAGCGTGTGAAGGAGACGGAAGGCAGAGGCGCGCGGCAGCGCCAGTTGCCGCACGATATCCGGCGCGCCGAGCACCGGCTGTTCCCGCGAGAACAGCATCAGGATGCGCAGCCCGTGCTGGAGTGCGGGGACCAGATATGGGTCCTTGTCCTCCTGCTGCACCTTGCCGATTGCCGCCGTGTCGCTCATGCCGTCGTCCGTGCGTCAGATGTCCAGGACCAGCCGTTCGCCCTTGCAGCGGGAAACGCAGATCATCATCGTCCTTCCCGCTTCCTGTTCCGATTTCGTCAGCACCGAATCACGGTGATCGGGAACGCCGTCGAGTACGCGCGTTTCGCAGGTGCCGCAAATCCCGTCCTCGCAGGAGGTGTCTACGGAAACGCCGGCGCGCTGGATGGCCGCGGCGATGCTCTCGTCAGCGGCCACCTCGATGGTCTTGCCGGCCCGGTTGAGCACCACAGTGATGGGCCTGTCCTCGCCTTCGACCTCGATTGCCTTGGGAGAGAAATACTCGACGTGAACATGGGTCTCCGGCAGGTGCGCCGTCGCAGCCTCGAAGGCGGCGAGCATGCCGGCGGGGCCGCAGCAGTAGAAATGTGTGCCTTCCGGCTGGCCGGCAATCGCTGCGCCAACATCCATGGGGCCGCCAGAGGTCTCGTCGACATGCAGCAACGGGGCAATGTCCAGTGCCTGCAATTCGCCCAGGAAAGCGGCGCGGTCGGCCGAGCGCACCGCGTAGTGGAAATCGAAATCGCGGCCAAGCGCTGCGAGCCGCCGCGCCATGCAGACCATGGGCGTGACGCCGATCCCGCCGGCGATCAGAACGACCTTCGGCGCGTCCTCGACAAGCGGGAAATGGTTGCGCGGACCGGCGACAGCGATCACGTCGCCGACGCGGAGCGTGCGGTGGATGAAGGACGACCCGCCGCGGCTGGCCGCATCCAGGCCGACGCCCACCGTGATGCGGTCGCGCAGGCCCGGATCGCCCTTGATCGAATAGGACCGCGTGATGCCGTTGGGCAATGTCAGGTCGACATGGGCGCCGGGTTCATAGACAGGGACATCGCCGCCATCGGGCAGGCGCAACTCGATTTCGAGCACGTCGCGGGCGGCCCATTCCATCCGGTGGACGCGCATGTTTCGCGCGGTGTGGTCGGTCATGGCGGTTCAGTCCTGTTGCAGCGAGACGTCGAGATTGGCGAAGGCATCCACCTCGACGAGCAGGTCGGGAAAGACGAGTCCGGAAACCTCGACCAGTGTCGAGACCGGGTAGGTGGCGGCAAATGCAGCCTTGCGGGCCGCGTTCACCTCGTCCTTGCGGGCGATGTCGGTGACGTAGATGACAAGGCGGTAGATGTTGCCGGGGTGGCCGCCTGCGGCCTTCACCTGGGCGAAGACCTTGTCGAAGCAGGCACGCGTCTGGGCCTCCATGCTGGCACCGCCGATGGCCTTGCCGTCGGGCCCGCGCGCAGTGACGCCCGACAGGACGATCTCGCGGCCGATCACGAGGCCGTTCGACCAGGAGGCGCCGGGCGGTTCCGGCACCTCCGGGCAGTCGATCTTCACGAAGCCTGCCATCAGGCGCGGGCCTGCCGTTCGGCTTCGAGCTGTTCGCGGGCCAGTGCCGCCATGCGCCGGCGAACGCGCACAAGGCCGAGGTCGTGCTGGTAGAGGATCTCGCGGCCGCGCGGGTCGGTCAGGATGTCCTCCAGCATCACGCGGTCCTGTTCGAGCACGTGGTGGTGGCGCTCCTCCAGACGGTTCTTGTAGAGGAAACGCCAGGCATCGCGCTGCCAGCCGTCCACCTTGCGGCAGCGCCAGTGGAAGATCGCCGCCATGCGCTCGTTGATCGGCGTGTACATGCCGACGATGTGGAAATTGCCGCCGGGACCGCCCGTCTTGGGATAGGGAATTTCAAGCCGCAGCCAGTGAATCCCGGTCTCGCCCCATTCGGAGAAGTCGAAGTTGACGCTGCGCTGGCCTTCCTTCTCGAAGATGAAGCCGTTTTCAGTGTCGGTGATGACGAATTTCGCGGTGGTGTCGCCGAAATTCATGGAATGGGACTGCTTGTGCAGGAAGGTCCCGTGCATCGGGTCCATGACGTTGTCGATGACGAAACGGTAGTCGCCCTTCCATTCGGCATAGTTCAGGAAATGGCTGTATTCAGGATCGGAAAGCTGCTCGGGCGCGACGAAGGGTGCCGGGTCCGGGTTCGGGTTCGCGTCGTCGGATACATAGGCGAAGATGACTCCGAAGCGCTCTATGATCGGAAAGGTGCGCACGCAGCGCATGCCTTCCAGCTTGCAGCCGGGGCTTCCCGGCACGGATACGGCGACGCCGTTCTCGTCCACCTGCACGCCATGATAGCCGCAGGCGATGCGGTCATCCACGGCAATGCCGCGCGACAGGGGCGCGCCGCGATGCGGGCAGAAGTCCTCGAGGCAGGCAACCGAACCGTCATACTTGCGCCAAAGCACCATCCGGTAGCCGAGACGGAACAGCGAGACGGGCCGGTCCTTGACGAAATGCGACGGGCAGATGGCCCACCACTGGTTGCGCAGGCCCACCTTGAGGCGCTGTTCGATCATCTCGTCGGTGACGGGGGCATCGTTCCGGGGGGTGTCGAGCATGGTCTGGCTCCTCGGGATCACGCGCCAAGGCGCTTGAGTTCGGACAGGACCAGTTCGCTGGTCCAGGGGCGGCCGCCGGGCGAGGGCACCGCGTCGGCGATCAGGCCGGCGACGATGCCGTCGACATCGGTGACGCCGCCGGCAAAGGCCTTTTCCAGGGCGTCGGCAAGCAGGTCCTCGTACTCGGTCGGGTCCCGGTCCCTCGACTGGTGGACCACGATATATTGTTCGGCCATCGTCACTTTCCTCCGTTGCGCACGCGTTCGCGGATCATCTCCCGGACCGGCACGAAATCGTAGGCCGGGAAGCACTCTGTTTCGAAGACGCCCCAGGCGGAACGCTCCAGTTCGACATTGACGACATTGAGCTTCGAGGGCGGCAGGCGCAGCGTGACGATCTGGCCGAAGCCCATGGCAACCACCCAGGAGACGATCTCCACGCCTTCGGGCGGAAACCGTTCCCACCAGTCGGCCTGCTTCAGCTTCGTCTGGATGGCATCGAGATTGTTCGACTGGTCGTGTTTCAGGAACACGGTCATCAACATGGTCTCGCCGGATGCGGTCACCAGCCCCTCCTGATGCGGTGTTGTTCCAAATATGAAACAACTTATCATTATTGAAACAATGCTACGAGGAAAGCCTCTGTCTGTAAAGAGGCAATTGGAAGGACAAATTCACGCCAAAGGCTGAATATCGCCTCTTTTGCAGCAGAAAACAGATTTTTCATTTAAGTCTTGCCAGATCGGAAATCTCGTCATAGCATTTCAATCAAGAACAAGGTGTTCAATTATGAACATAAAGTGTGAGGGAAACAACGTGTCTGATCCGATGAGGAATACGGCGGCGGCACGGGCAGGGGCGTTGACCGCCGCCGGAGGCAACGGCCATGGCGCTTGAATACCGCAACGTCACCAAGGCATTCGGGTCGAAGGAAGACGGTACGCTGCTGACCGCGCTGAAGGATGTTTCCTTCACCGCCGACGAGGGCGAGTTCGTCGCCATTGTCGGTCCGTCGGGCTGCGGCAAGAGCACGATGCTGAACATGACGGCCGGCCTCTACCAGCCGACGAGCGGCGAGGTCCATGTCTCGGGCGAACTGGTCACGCGGCCGAATTCGCATGTCGGCTTCATGTTGCAGAAGGACCTGCTGCTGCCCTGGCGGACCATCGAGCAGAATGTCTGCTTCGGTCTGGAGGCGCGCGGCGTGGGGCGGGCGGAATGCCGTGAGCGGGCCGCGGCCATGCTGGACCGCTGCCACCTGCACGGGTTCGGCGACTATTATCCGCACCAGCTTTCCGGCGGCATGCGCCAGCGCGCGGCGCTGGCCCGCACGCTGGTCATCGACCCGGACGTGATCCTTCTGGACGAGCCGTTCTCGGCACTCGACGCGCAGACGAAGATCATTATCCAGCGCAATTTCGCAGCCACCATCGAGCAGGAGAACATCACCACGCTGCTCATCACCCACGACCTGGCGGAAGCCGCCTTCATGGCAGACCGCATCCTGGTGCTGTCGCAGCGTCCGGGCACGATCGTGGAGGAAATCAGGGTCGACCTGCCGGACCGGGGCAACCCGACGGCGCGGCGGCAGAATCCCAAGGCACAGGTCTACATCAACCGGATGTTCGAGATCCTGAAGCTGAAGGACCAGGAAGAACTCGCGTGAACAGAACCATCGGAAAAACAAAGAGGGTGAACATGAAGAAGCTTTTGAGAACCATCGTGACGGCCGTCTCGCTCGCGGCCATGGCCGGGGCCGCCACGGCCGCGGAGAAAATGACCTATCTCTTCCCGGCGCCTGACTTCCTGCCGGCCTTCGCGCCGTTCAAGATCGCCATGGCGAAGGGCTATTACACCGATGCCGGGCTGGACGTGACCTTCCAGGTTGCCAAGGGCGGCGCCGACGTGGCCAAGCAGGTCGGCGTCGGAAACGCCGAACTGGGCGGCGGCATCGGCGACACGGCGATCATCGTGCGGGCCAACGGCCTGCCGATCCGCGGCGTCGCAGTTCTCGGCGCGAAGGCGCTGACGCAGATCTACTGGCGCAAGGATGCCGGCGTGAATTCGCTGGCGGACCTGAAGGGCAAGTCGGTGGGCGTGCTCTCCTTCCAGGACACGACCTATTACAACCTGCTCGCCGCGCTGGCGAGCGTGGGGCTGACAAAGAACGATGTGGACATCCAGGCCGTCGGCCCGGCCGGCATCATCCAGCTGATGATCTCCAATGACACGCAGGCCATGTCCGGCACCGTCGAATGGGCGGGCGCCGTGCGCGCGGCCGGCATCGATGTCGGCATGGTGCCGATCAACGACATCTTCCCGGCCATGGCGCAGGCGATCATCGCGTCGGACAAGATGATCGCGGAGAAGCCCGAACTGGTGAAGGCCTTCGTGCAGGCCACCATCAAGGGCTATGTCGACGTCATCAACGATCCCGAGCAGGCGGCCAAGGACTATGTCGCCGCCGTGCCGCAGCATGCGGGCAAGGAAAAGGTGATGGAAGGCATCATGCGCGGCTATATCGACCTCGTCTACGGCACCGATACCGAGACCTTCGGCATGTTCGACGAGGCGCGCATGAAGGCGGTGCAGGACTTCTACCTGAAGAACGACATCGTGCGCGAGGCGGTGCCGATCGCCGACACCTACACCAACCAGTTCGTCGCCAAGTGACGGACTGACCGGCACGGGACGCGGCCAGGCTGCCGTGTCCCATGCCCTTCCTGCGGCCTGTCTGCCGCGAAACCTCTTCCGCCTGCTGGACCGGGACCGATGAAAAACACCGTTCTCATGACGACACTCGTGGTTGCCCTCATTTTCCTGCTGGCATGGGAGTTCATCCCGCCGGCGCTGGGCGTGCCGCGCTATATCATTCCCACGCCCAGCCAGTGCCTGGAGGAACTGATCCGCAACATCCGGCTGGACAACCTGGTCGGCCATACGCTCTCGACCTTCGTCATGACGCTGATCGGCTTTGCCGTCGGCAGTGTTCTCGGCGCGGTGATCGGCTACCTGCTCGGCATGTCGACCTTCTGGGAGCGCGTGCTCTCGCCCTATATCCTGGCGCTGCAGATCGCGCCGAAAGTGGCCTTCGCGCCGCTGTTCATCATGTGGTTCGGCTTCACGTTCTGGCCGAAGCTGCTGGTGACGATCCTGATCGTCTTCTTCCCCATCCTCGTCAACGTGCTGCAGGCGATGAAGACGGTGGATCGCGACATCATCAACCTGGCGCGCGCCTACAACCTCACGCGCTGGCAGATCTTCCGCAAGATCGAGTTCCCGTCCACGCTGCCCTCGCTGCTGGCGGGCCTGCGCATCGGCTCCACGCTGGCGGTGATCGGCGTGACGGTCGGCGAACTGGTGGGCGGCAATACGGGCCTGGGCTTCCTCATCTCCTACGGCGAAGGGCAGGCGAACGCGGCCATGGTGTTCAATGCCATCCTGCTGCTCACCCTGATCGGCATCGTGCTCTATTCCGCCGTGACCTGGGCGGAACGACGCCTGCTTCACTACATCCCGAAGGCGGAGCACTGAGCCATGGCGCGCTCCGCCCTTTCCGCAAACCGTCTTGACGTGCTGGTCGCCGGCGCCGGCATCGCCGGTTGCGCCGCAGCCATCGCGCTTGCGCGGGACGGGCACCGGGTGCGCGTGCTCGAAAGGCAGGCGGAGTGGCGCTTCCTCAGTTCCGGCATCTTCGTCTATTCCAACGGGCTTGAAAGCCTGGCCGATCTCGGTGTGCTCGATGCCATCCTGGAGGCGGGCTTCGCCATACCGGGCGGACGCAACGCCTATTTCGATCATCGCGGAAACCCGATTGTCGATGTCACCTATCCGCCGGGCGAGCGGCCGGGCGTGCCGGCCATCCTCGGCATCAAGCGGGCGGAACTGCACCGGATCCTGGCCGCCCGGATGCAGGCGCTCGGCGTTCAGGTGGATCTCGGCGTCACGGTCAGCGCCATCGACAACGGCGCCGACGGCGTGACCGCGCGGCTCAGCGACGGACGCGCGCTGACCGCCGACCTGCTGATCGGCGCCGACGGTATCCGCAGCGCCATGCGCACCATGATCGGCATCAATGTGGAGCCGCGCCATACCGGTTTCGGGGTGTGGCGTGCCGTTCATGAGCGCCCGGCAGACCTGACCGACAAGATCATGCTGATGGGGCCGGGCAAGCGGTTCGGCATCATGCCGATCCGCGACGACCGGCTCTACACCTTCGGCACCGTGGCCGAGCCGAAGGAAAGCCGTTTCGATCCGGCGGCCTGGCCGGAAACGATGCGTGCCCGCTTCGCCGAGTTCGATGGCCCGGCGCGTTCCTTTCTCGACGACACGGGGCCGCACAGCGAGGTCTTCTATACCGCTGTCGAGGAAGTGGCACTGCCGCTGCCCTGGCATCGCGGCCGGGTCCTGCTGATCGGCGATGCGGCCCATGCCTCCACGCCCTTCATGGGGCAGGGCGGCGCGATGGCCATGGAGGACGGGGTGGTGCTCGCCCGCCTGCTGGCCGCCACGGACGACGTCGGTGCCGCGCTCGACCGGTTCGGCGAACTCAGGGCGCCCGTCTGCCGCTTCGTGCAGGGCGTCTCCCGGGCCGTCGGCGAGGCCGGCGCGCGCGAGGACGCGGCAGCGCTTGCCGGACGCGACGCGCGGATGCGGCGCGAGGCGCAAGCCGCCGTGAACGATTTCTATGCCCGGCTCGCAGCCTTCCGGCGCGAGACGGACACCGCCATTCGCGCCCTTCAGGACAAGGGCGCGCCGACCGGAACCATTCCCGTTTATGAAACCCCAGGAGGTGTATCATGACTGCTGCCCCGACCATGCCGACCATCAACCCCGACGATGTGCAGATCCCGGAAGGCATGAGCCTTGCCGACTGGATCGAGAGCCGCGTCGCGCGCTACGAGACCCGCAAGCTCGACTGGAACGCGCTGAAGTTCCAGGCCGACTACGATCCGAAATACCGCCGTGCGCAAATGCGCTATATCGGCACCGGCGCCACGGGCGTGAAAAGCGACAGCAATGTCATTCCCGCCGAGCACTTCACCTTTTCCACGATGGTTCTGCCGGCCGGTTGTGAAGGGCCGCTGCACATCCATACCGATGCCGAGGAGGTGTTCTTCATCCTGCGCGGCCACAAGATCCGCCTCATGATCGAACACAAGGGCGAGATGGTGGAAACCGTTCTCACCGAGCGCGACATCATCTCGGTTCCGCCCGGCGTCTATCGCGGGCTGGTGAACGAAGGCATCGAGGAAGCGCTGATGTGCGTCATCATCGGCAATCCCAAGCCGGTGACGCCGACCTATCCGCCGGAGCACCCGCTGGCCAAGATCAAGCGCAATTGAGAAGGGCCGGATGTGACCATGCTTGAGAACCGGACGATCCTGATCACGGGTGCGGCACGCGGGCTGGGGCGCGAGATCGCGCTGGCGTGCGGGCGTGCCGGTGCGCGTCTGGTTCTGGCCGATATCGACGAGGCGGGGGCGGGCGAATCCGCGCGCCTCGTCGCACAGGACGGCGGAACGGCACGCGCCGAGCATGTGGATCTGGCCTCGCCGGACAGCATCGCGGAACTGGCCGCAGGCATCGCGGCGCAGGAAGGCCGGCTCGACGGGCTGGTCAACAATGGCGCCATCGCCACCGGGATCGGCGGCAAGACGCTGGACGAGATTGACATCGAGACCTGGGACCGGGTGATGGCGGTCAATGTGCGCGGGCTGTGGCTGATGACGCGGGCCGCCGTGCCGCTGATGGAAGCGGCGGGCGGCGGGCGGATCGTCAACATTGCCTCCGATACCGCGATCTGGGGGGCGCCGCGCCTGCTTTCCTATGTCGCCAGCAAGGGCGCGGTCATGTCGATGACGCATTCGCTGGCCCGCGAACTGGGCCCGAAAGGCATCGGCGTGACGGCCGTGGCGCCGGGCATCCTGACGACGGAATCGACCGAATACGTGCCGGCGGAGCGCCACAAGCTCTACCAGGACGGGCGGGCGGTGCCCGGACCGCAGGGACCGCAGGACGTGACCGGCACCATTGTCTTCCTGCTCGGACCCGACGCGCTGACGCTGACCGGACAGATCCTGCCGGTCAACAGGGGGTTCGTGTTCCTATGAGCCGCGCCTGGAAAGACATTCTGGTCGAGGGAACCGAATTGCGGCTGTCGCAGGGGGGCGGCGGGCCGGTGCTGGTCATGCTGCACGGCATCGGTTCCGACATGTCCTCCTTCGACGGCCTGACGGCCCACCTGCCGGAGGACTGGACCCTCATTGCCTGGAACGCGCCGGGCTATCGTGCGTCGCGCACCCTGGCCAAGGACTGGCCAACCGCCGGCGATTATGCCGGACGGCTGGCGGCAATCGCGGATGCGCTGGACCTGCCGCCTTTCCTGCTGGCCGGCCATTCGCTTGGCACGCTGATGGCGGTGGCGTTCGCGCGTCTCCACCCGGACCGCGTTGCCGGGCTGATCCTGCTGGCCTGCGCACAGGGCCATGGCGCCGTGCCAGGCAGGCTCGGCGAAAAGGCGAAGGCGCGTCTCGATGATCTCGAGAAGCTGGGCGCTGCCGAATTCGCCCGCACCCGCGCGCCGCGGCTGCTGGCCGACCCGGACGGCATGCCCGATGTGCGGGACCGGGCTATCGCCGCCATGGCGGCGATCCATCCGGCGGGCTACGGCCAGGCGGTGCGGATGCTGGCGACGGGCGATCAGAAGGGCGATGCCCAATCGGTGCGTGTGCCCTCGCTGGTCATGGTGGGTGAAAAGGATGCCGTGACGGCGCCGGAACAGAGCCGGGGCGTTCATGACGCCCTTGCCAGGGCGGCGCCGGACCTGCCGCACGTGTTCCGCAGCGTTCCGGACGCCGGGCACATCCTGCACCAGGAATTTCCGGAAGCGGTTGGCGTGGAAATCGTCCGTTTCGAGGCCTCGCTTGCAGGGATCGGGGAGATGGCGCGATGAGCGACGAGCACAACGCCTACAGCGTGCCCCCGGTCGAGCGGGCCTTCCGCGTGCTGCGCTACATCGCCGACGGCAATCCCTGCGCCAACCTGTCACGCGCGGCCAAGGAGACCGGTGTCAACCGCACCACGCTTTTGCGCCTGCTGCATACGCTGGAGCAGGAGGCGATGATCGAGAAGGCGGAGACCGGGCAGGGTTACATCCTCGGCACAGGTCTCATCAATCTCGCCGCCAGCGCGCTCTATTCCCGCGACATCGTCCAGGTGGCGCATCCGGAACTGCGCCGTCTCGTGCGCGAACTCGGGCTTTCGGCGCATCTGGGCATCATGGACCGGCGCGAGATCACCTATCTGCTGCGCGAGACGCCGAACCTGCATCTGGTCTCCAATGTCCGTGTCGGCAGCCGCCTGCCTGCCCATGCGACGACCATCGGCCGCATCATCCTCGCGCATCGCGATTTCGCAGAGGTCGAGGCCTTGTTCGCCGCGTCCGAAATGACTGCGGCGACGGAGAAGACGGCCACCACACTTGCCGCGCTCGCCGAGCAATTGAACACCGACCGGCGGATCGGCATCGCCTGGAGCGTCTCCAATTTCGAGGCCGGGATCGGATCGGCGGCTGCCGCGGTGTTCGATTCGCAGGGCAAGGCGGTGGGCGCGATCAACGTTACCGGGCCGGACCACGAATTCGCCGAGAGCGCCGGGCGGCGCGACGAAATCGCAAGGGCGCTCACCGCCGCCGCGCAACGCATCTCCCATCAACTCGGGCATATCCCGTCTTCCGCCCGTATCCGGCACTTGTCAGGAGGCCACCATGACTGAACCCATGCGCGTCGATTTCCTGCGCGGCATTGCCATGCGCGCGCCCGCCATGACCGAAACCGCCGACTTCTACGAGGGCACATGGGGGCTGAAGCGCGTGCCCTCCAATGACGGTACCGTCTATCTGCGCGGCACCGGACCTGAACCCTACATCTATTCGCTGACCGATGGCGCCGATTTCGGCATCGAATACATCAATTTCGGCATGACGAGCCGGGCGCGGCTCGAAGCGCTGCACGATCACCTGTCGAAGGCAGGCGCACCGGTGCTGGGTGACCCCGCGGACCTGACGACACCGGGCGGCGGCATCGGCTTTTGCGTGCGCGATCCGGACAACCGCATCCTGCGCATCGTGGCGGACACGGCCGACAATGGCGATGCGGAGAGCCAGTTCGCCATGCCGGTGAAGGTGTCGCATGTGGTCGTGAACACGCCCGACCTCAAGACGACGGAAGCCTTCTATACCGAGATGCTCGGCTTCCGCCTGTCCGATTTCTATGTCGACCGGATGTCCTTCCTGCGCTGCAGCAGCGACCACCATTCCATAGGCCTTTTCCAGAACGCCCATGCCAGCGCCAACCACGTGGCCTTCGAGATGCGCGACATGGATTCCTTCATGCGCGGCATCGGGCGGATGAAGCAGAAGGGTCATGTGCCCAGCTGGGGACCGGGGCGCCACGGGCCGGGCAACAACCCGTTCGCCTATTTCGTTTCGCCGTCCGGTTTCGTGATCGAGTTCACCACGGAGTTGCAGCAGATCGACGAGGCAACGCATGTGGCGCAGGAATGGCCCTGGGGCGATCCGGAGCTTTCGGACCGCTGGATGACGGCCGGGCCGCCCACGCCGGCGATGCGCGCGGTCATGCTGGGCCGTCCCGACAGGGGCTTCCCGCAGGCGGGAGCGCGCTGAATGGAACTCGGGCTGAAAGGCAAGGTCGCGGTCGTCACCGGCGGCTCCTCGGGCATCGGGCTGGCTGCCGTGCGCCAGTTTCTCGCCGAAGGGGCAAGGGTGGCGTTCTGCGCGCGCGACGCGGAGCGGCTGGAGACGGTTGCGGACGGCCTGAAGGGCGAGTTCGGCGCCGACAACGTGCTGGGCATCCCGGCTTCGGTACTGGACGCGGAAGCCATGCGCGATTTCGCCGCCCGCGTGCGTGACCATTTCGGCGGCGCGGACATGCTGGTCAACAATGCCGGGCAGGGGCGCGTCTCCACCTTCGCGGGCACCGATGACGATGCCTGGCGCGAGGAACTGGAGCTGAAATTCTTCAGCCAGATCCATCCGGTGCGTGCCTTCCAGGCCATGCTGAAAGCCAGCGGTTGCGGCGCTGTCGTGGGCGTCAATTCGCTGCTTGCCTACCAGCCGGAGCCGCACATGGTGTGCACCTCGGCGGCGCGGGCGGGCGTGCAGAACCTCCTGAAATCGCTTGCCAATGAACTGGCGCCGGATGTGCGTGTCAATTCCATCCTGCTCGGCATCGTCGTTTCCGGCCAGTGGCACCGCCGCTTCGAGGCGCGCGAGGACAAGTCCGTTTCACTGGAGGACTGGCTCAGGGCGGAAGCGGCAAAGCGGCATATTCCGCTCGGCCGCTTCGGCGAACCGCACGAGCCGGCCAATGCCATCGTCTTCCTGGCCTCGCCCGCGGCCAGCTACATCACCGGTGCCCGGCTGGAAGTTTCCGGCGGGACCTCAAGATTCGTGTGACACAATGCTCATGAAAACCGACGCGCCGACCAGAACCGAAACCGTGGGCGAGGCCATCGCCCGCCATCTTGCCGAGATCGGCGTGACGCGCGTCTTCGGCGTGATCTCGATCCACAACATGCCGATCCTCGACGCCATCGCCCGGCAGGGGCGCATCCGCTTCGTGCCGGCGCGCGGGGAGGCCGGCGCCATGAACATGGCCGACGCCCATGCCCGCGTGTCGCGTTCGCTGGGCGTCGTCATCACGTCGACGGGAACGGGAGCCGGCAACACGGCGGGCGCGCAGGTGGAGGCGCTGACGGCGGGCTCTCCCGTGCTGCACATCACCACGCAGGTGGATCGCCAGTTCATGGACCGGGACCGGGCCGCAATCCATGATGTTCCGCGCCAGACCGAGATGCTGAAGGGCATTTCCAAGACCTGCCTGCGCATGTGGGAGGCGCGTTCGGTCCATACGGTCTTGTCGGCGGCTGCGTCCGCCGCGCTCAGCCCGCCATCCGGGCCGGTCAGCCTTGAAATCCCGGTCGACGTGCAGCGCGAAGCCGTGCCGGTGCAGGACGCCATCGCCCGCCCGGTCATCGTTCGCCCGCTGGCCGGCGATGAGACCATTGCGGCCCTGGCCGAAATGGTGAAAAAGGCCCGCCGGCCGATGCTGTGGCTTGGCGGTGGGGCGCGCCATGCCGCGGATGAAGCCAATGCGCTGGTCGAGCGCGGCTTCTGCGCGGTGACGAGCACCAATGGCCGGGCCGTGGTCGACGAGGCGAGCCCCCATACGCTCGGCGCCTTCAACATGACGCCCGAGGCGGAGGCGATCTACGGCCAATGCGACCTGATGATCGTCGCCGGGTCGCGCCTGCGGGGCAACGAGACACGCAACAACACGCTGCCGCTTCCCGCGCCGCTCGTCCAGATCGACGCGGAGGCGACGCAGGGCGCGCGCAACTATCCGGTGGACCTGTTCATCCATGGCGATGCCAGGGATACGCTGGCCCGGCTTCTCGACCGGCTGCCTGCGACGCTTGAGACGGATGCCGAGTTCCGCCACTCCATCGCCATTGCGCGGGTCAAGGCGGAGGGCCGGTTGCGCGACCAGCTTGGCGTCTACCGGGTGATTGCGGACGCCTTGCAAGAGCGGGTCGCCGAAGGCGGTCACCCCTTCGTGCGCGACGTCACCATTTCCAATTCCACCTTCGGCAACCGCTATGTGCAGTTTGCCAGGCCCCATCACGGCGTCCATTCGCTGGGTGGCGGCATCGGGCAGGGACTGGCCATGGGTATAGGCGCGGGCCTGGTCGAGGGCGAGGCAAAATCGGTCGTTCTCGTCGGCGACGGCGGCGCGCAGCTTGGCATTGCCGAACTGATTACCGCCGTGGAGGAGAAGGCCAACCTCGTCTACGTGCTGATGAACGACCAGGCCTATGGTGTGATCAAGAACATCCAGGATGCCCAATATGGCAGCCGGCACCACTATTCGGCCTTGCGCACACCGGATTTCTCCCTGCTGTGCCAGGCGGTGGGGATGCCGCATGCAAAGGTCACGCACGAGTCGGCCTTTGGCGATGCGCTGGACCGCGCGCTTGCCGCCGACGGCCCCATGCTGGTCGAGGTGGACATGTGCGCCATCGGTCCTTTCGCGCAGCCCTTCGCCGGGCCGCCTGCGGGCGCTGCTGGCAAGGAGGCCTGATGTTGAGGCGGCTGGCCATCATCGGGGCGGGCGCCATCACCGGCGAAATGCTCGCCGTGCTCGGGCGCCGCCTGCCGCACAGGCTGGAAAGCCTGACCGTGCTTGCCCGTCCCGGCAAGGGTGCCGCGGTTGAACAGGCGCTCGCACCCTCGGCGGACAGTGTGGCGGAGGATTTCCGCGTGGTGGAATGCGTGACGGCGCTGATCGCGGTACGTCCGGACCTTGCCATCGAAGCGGCGGGCCATGGCGCCGTGGCCGAGCATGTACCGGGACTGCTGGAAGCCGGCATCGAAACCGTCATCGCTTCCACCGGCGCGCTGAGCGATCCCGAACTGGCGGCGCGTCTGGTATCGGCTGCGAGGGCGGGCGGCACGCGGCTTGAACTGTCGTCCGGCGCGGTGGGCGGCATGGACATTCTCGCCGCGCTCGCCCGCTCGGATATCCGGTCCGTCACCTACACGTCGCGCAAGCCGCCCAATGCATGGAAAGGCACCAGGGCGGAGGACGCAATCGACCTTGGTGGCCTGACACGCGAAGCCGTGTTCTTCGAGGGCACGGCGCGCCAGGCGGCGGCAGACTATCCGAAAAACGCCAATGTGGCGGCGACCATCGCGCTGGCCGGAGCGGGCTTCGAGCGCACAACGGTGCGCATGATCGCCGATCCCGCCGTCAGCGCCAATGTGCATGTCTTCGACGTGGTTTCGGATGCGGCGGAGGTGTCCGTGCGCATCGTCGGCAAGCCGTCGAGCGTCAATCCGAAGACGTCGCTTCCGACCGTCTACAGCCTCGTGCGCGCGGTGATGAACCGCATCAGCCCCATCGTTTCCTGAAGGCCCTTCCATGAGCATCCAGCCCTGCGCCCTGCCCGAAAACCTGCTCTTCATCGCCGGCGAGTGGCGCAAGGGCCGCGGCGCGCCGATCGAATCGCGCTTTTCCGCCGACGGCAGCCTGAACCGGGTGATCGACGGGGCGTCGCGCGAGGACGGCATCGCGGCCATCGAGGCAGCCGTCAAGGCGCAGGCCGACCCTGCCTGGCGGGCGCTGAAGTCACATGAGCGGGCGCGCTTCCTCTATCGCATCGCCGACGGCATCGAGGCCAATGCCGGGCGCATTGCCTGGATCCAGAGCCGCGACACGGGCAAGACGCTGCGCGAGACGGCGGCACTTGCCGCTTCGGCCGCCGGAACGTTCCGCTATTTCGGTGCTGTCTGTGAAACCACGGACAGCGATATGACCGCACAGCGCGGCGATGCGCTGACGCTGTCGCTGCACGAGCCGCTGGGCGTCGTGGCTGCCATCACGCCATGGAATTCCCCCATCGCCTCGGATGCGCAGAAGGTGGCGCCGGCGCTGGCCGCAGGCAATGCGGTGATCCTGAAGCCTGCATCGTGGAGTCCGCTGGTGGCGCTGGAACTGGCGCGCATCGTGGAGGAAAGCGGCCTGCCCAAGGGCCTGTTCTCTGTTCTGCCCGGTTCCGGCGCGGAGATCGGCAATCTCCTGGTGGAGCATCCATCCATCGCGAAGGTGTCGTTTACCGGGGGAACGGCGACAGGCCGGCGGATCGCCATGAAGGCAGCGGAAAAGCTGATGCCCGTCTCGCTGGAACTGGGTGGCAAGTCGCCGACCATCGTCTTCGATGACTGCGACACGGACCTTGCCATCGCCGGCATCCTGTTCGGCATCTTCTCCTCCTCCGGCCAGTCCTGCATCGCCGGGTCGCGGCTGTTCGTGCAGAGGTCGATATACGAACCCTTCGTCGCGCGCCTCGTCGAGGCGACGGAGCGGCTCGTCACCGGTCATCCCCATGACGAGGCAACGCAGGTCGCGCCGCTGGTCCACCCCGATCACCGGGCAAGCGTCGAGGGTTTCGTCAAGCGCGCGATCGCCGATGGCGGGACCATCCTGACCGGCGGCCGTCGGCCCGACGATCCGGCGCTGGCCGAGGGCGCCTATTACCTGCCGACGATCATTTCAGGGCTCGCCAATGATGCCGAGCTTTGCCGGGAGGAAGTGTTCGGTCCGGTGCTGGCCGTGCTTCCGTTCGACGGTGAGGCCGACGTCATCGCGCAGGGTAACGACAATCAGTACGGACTGGCCTGCGGCATCTGGACCCGCGACTTTCCGAAGGGCTGGCGGGTGGCGCGCGCCATCCAGGCCGGGACAGTGTGGATCAATACCTACAAGCAATTCTCGATCTCGACTCCGTTCGGCGGCGACAAGGAAAGCGGCGTGGGGCGTGAAAAGGGCCGTGCCGGCATGCTCGCCTACATGCGGCAGAAATCACTCTACCAGGATTTGACAGGACAACCGCATCCATGGGCCCGCTGGCCCGGTGCGTGAGGAGGAGAAGGCATGGACAAGAAGCTATCCATCGGCATTGTCGGCGCGGGCATGGGCGGGCTCACCGCCGCCATCGCGCTCATCGACATGGGCCATGACGTGACGATTTTCGAGCAGGCGCGCGAATTCGGCCGTGTCGGCGCGGACATCAACCTGACGCCCAATGCGGTCCATGTTCTGGACCGCATCGGCATCGGCGAGCGGTTGCGTGCCACGGCGGCGCGGCCCACGCACCGCATCAGCCGGATGTGGGACACGGGCGAGGAAACATCCCGCCTGGAAATGAGCGACACCGCGGAAGAGAAATACGGCGCGCCGCAGCTTACAATCCATCGCGCCGACCTTCTCAGCGCGCTGGAAGAGAAGATCGATCCGGCACGCTTCCGCATGGGCTGGAAGGCCACGGCGGTGGAGGAGACCGATGACACCGTCTCCGTGTCCTTCGCCAATGGCGAGACGGCGGCCTTCGACGTCGTGATCGGGGCGGACGGCATCCATTCGGCCGTGCGCGGTGCCGTGTTCGGGCCGGAAAATCCGCAATTCACCGGGCTTGTCTCCTGGCGGGCGACCTTCCCGCGCGAGAAAGCCGCCGACCTGCCCAATCTCGACGCCTTCACCAAGTGGTGGGGACCGGAGCCGAGCCGCCAGATCGTCACCTTCCCGCTGACGGCGGGCCAGGAGATCTTCGTCTTCGCCACCACGCCGCAGGACGACTGGCGCGAGGAAAGCTGGACGACACCGGGCGACATCGCCGAATTGCGCGCCGCCTATGCCGACTTCAATCCGGAGGCCCGGCGGCTGCTCGATGCCTGTGACAGCGTGACGAAATCCGCCCTGCATGTCCGCGATCCGCTGCCGCGATGGTCTACGGGCCGGGTGACATTGCTGGGCGATGCCGCACACCCCATGACGCCGTTCATGGCGCAGGGCGCCTGCCAGGCCATCGAGGATGCCATCGTTCTGGCGCGCGCGCTCGATGCCGCCGATGCCGGTCATGTGCCGGACGCGCTGCAACGCTACGAGGCGGCGCGCAAGGAGCGCACGGCGAAGATCCAGATCGCCTCGCGCGGCAATGAATGGCTCAAGAAGGGCGGGAATGCGGACTGGGTCTATGGCTACGATGCCTGGCAGGTGGCCGTCTGAGAACCGGCTTGCAAGCCGGGGGCGCGCGTGCTTGACGGCGGATTGGGACGGGGTGCCGTCTTCGAGAAGAAGGCTTGAAACCCGAGTCAAATCATCTAGTTTGGCAACGTTCCAATCCGAGCGCCTGCAGGGCGCGAGCCGGAGTTTGCCATGCGCCTGACCCGCCAGACCAATTACGCGATCCGCATGATGATGTATTGCGCGGCCAATCCGGCGGAACTGAGCCGGGTTCCCGAGATCGCCAGGGCTTACGGCGTTTCGGAGCTTTTCCTGTTCAAGATCCTGCATCCGCTGGTGGATGCCGGCCTGATGACCACGGTGCGCGGGCGCAATGGCGGGGTGAAGCTGGCCCGGCCTGCGGAAGAGGTCACGCTGTTCGATGTCGTGCGTGTCACGGAGGAGAATTTCGTGATGGCCGAATGCTTCGAGAACGAGGCGGCAGACTGCCCGCTGATCGACGCCTGCGCCCTGAACGCGGCGCTGCGCAAGGCGCTGAATGCCTTCTTCGAGGTGCTGGCCGCGCACACGATTGCCGATCTCGTGCGCAACAAGCCGCATGTCAATGCTTTGCTTGGGCTGGAACCGGCTGCCTGAGAGCGTTGTACCCATGGCCGGAAGGCTGGCACGGACAAGTCTTTCCCTGATACGTTGAGCGCCGGAAAACAGCGGAAGTCATATCTCTGCTCATGCCATGCATGGCCGTTTGGAAGGCGGGAGGACCGGACGTGACAATGCCCTTTCCCGTGATCGCGGGCGATATCGGTGGCACGAATTCGCGCTTTCGCGTGATCGGGCCGGACGGCGCGGCCATGGGCGAGACCGTGGAACTCAAGAACGCCGAATATCCATCCGTCATCGAGGCGCTGAAGGCAGGTTATCCCGACGACATCATCCGGGCAGCGCAGACGCTGGTGGTCGCCGTGGCCTGCCCGGTGGACGATCCGCCCTTTCACCTGACGAATTCGCCCTGGATCATCGATCCGGCCGCCATCCGCAAGGCGCTTGGCCTTGAGCAAGTGCGCGTGATGAACGATTTCCTGGCCCAGGGACTGGCCTGCGCCAGCCTGCCGCTCGGCGTGATGCAACAGATCGGCGGGCATGCCCGCGAGGAGGAGGCGCCGCGCGTGGTCATCGGTCCGGGCACCGGCCTCGGCGTGGCGCAGGTGGTTCGCGCCTGCGGCAAGTGGGTGGTGATACCGGGTGAGGGTGGGCACCTCGATCTCGGCCCGCGCACGGCGCGGGAATTTTCGCTCTGGCCGCATCTGGACATGCGCGGCTGCCGGCTGGAAGTGGAAATGGCGGTATCGGGCCAGGGACTGGAAAACCTGCATCGCGGATTGCGGCGGCTGGAAGGCCGGGCCGACAGCGAAGAAGCCGTTTGTGCCGCCGCGATCACGGCGCTGGCCCATGACGGCGACGCGCTGGCCGTGGAGGCTGTGACGCTGTTCACGACCATCCTGGCGCGTTTTTCCGGCGACCTGGCGCTGCTGACGCTGGCGCGCGGCGGCGTCTACCTCGCCGGCGGCATGACTGCCCACCTGATCGACCTGGTGCGCGGGCCGGCCTTCCGCGCGGCCTTCGAGGACAAGCCGCCTTTCTCCTCTATCATGGCGGAGATCCCGATGTATCTGATGCCCGGCGGCACGCCCGCGCTGGACGGGATTTCCGCCTATGCGGCCAATCCGCATGCCTTCGAGGTGGAAAGCGCCATCCACGTGACCCGATGAGCGCCGTTGCGGGCTTGACGCATTTCGAAAAACAGTAAGTATGCGTCCTAATTCCACGGCGGCCGTCCTCGCGGCGCCTGAACCAGGGGAGGAAGCGTCATGAGCCAGCAACTCGGCACGCTGGAGGAACTGCCTCAGGATTATCGCGACGACATGGCGGCGGCAGGTGTCGCGCCGCTCTGGCCGATGATGCGCAACGTGCTGCCGCACGGCCAGCCGAATGCCGTTACGCGCCCGGGCTACTGGAACTATGGCAAGTTGCGGCCGCTGCTGCTGCGGGCCGGCGAACTGACGCCGGTGGAAAAGGCGGAACGGCGGGGGCTGGTCCTCTCCGATCCCGGCCGCGGGGGTGGCGCGATGCAGGCCACGGCCTCGATCTATCTCGGCATGCAGCTTCTGCTGCCGGGCGAAACGGCGCCGGCGCACGTGCATACGCCGAGCGCCGTGCGCGTGGTGGTGGAAGGCAAGGGCGGCTACACGGTCGTCGACGGCGAAAAGCTGCCGATGGAGGAGGGCGATCTGGTGCTGACGCCGGGCGGCGAGTGGCACGATCATGGCCACGAGGGCAGCGAGCCGGTGGTCTGGCTGGATGCGCTGGACCTGCCGCTGTTCCATTACCTGGAAGGCTCCTACGCCACGGAAGGGCCGTTGCAGGCGCAGCGCAACCGGCCAGACGCAAGCCAGGTGGAGTATCTGGCGTCGGGGCTTGCGCCATCGCGCAGGCCGGGCGCCGGCACGCGACGCTATCCCATGATGCGCTATCCCTGGACGCGAACGGAGGCGGCGCTCCGGCAGATGGCCGCCCATGGCGGCGACGCGATTGCCGAACTGGATTTCGTGAACCCGGAGACCGGCGCCGACGTGCTGCCGACCATGGGCTTCACCGCCATGATGATCCCGGCGGGCGGGCGCGCCGCGCCGCCGCTGCGCTCGGCCTCCTGTGCCTTTCACGTGGTCAAGGGACGCGGCCGGACCGTCATCAACGGTGAAACGCTGGACTGGGGCCCGAAGGACACCTTCACGGCACCGGTCTTTGCCGAGATCACCCATGAAGCGGCGGAGGAGTCCTTCCTCATCCGGGTCCACGACCGTCCGCTGCAGGAAAAGCTGGGTTATTACGAGGAACGTGCACGGTGAACGCAGACACATCCCTTCTCTTCGAGGTTCCTTCCGCTCCTGTCGTGCCGGTCAAGGGCGAGAGCGCCGGCTATCCGGTCCACCGCATCTTCTGCGTGGGGCGCAACTATGCCGCCCATGCCGCGGAAATGGGGGTGGAAGTGGACCGCGAGGCGCCGTTCTATTTCACCAAGTCGCCCAGTGCGCTCGTGCTCAGCGGGGCCACGATCCCCTATCCTCCGGGAACGGAGAATTTCCACTACGAAATGGAATTCGTGGTGGCGCTGGGCGCGCCGGTTTTCAGGGTCTCGCGCGAGGCTGCGGCGAAGGCCGTCTACGGCTATGCCTGCGGGCTGGACATGACGCGGCGCGACCTGCAACTGGCCGCGCGGGCCAAGCAGCGGCCCTGGGACCTGGGCAAGGACGTGGAACAATCCGCCGTCATAGCCGAGATCACCAGGGCGGACGATTTCGGTGCCGTGGGCGCCCAGGCCATCCGGCTCTCGGAGGACGGGGATGTGAAACAGGATGCCACGCTCAACGACCTGATCTGGAGCGTCGAGGAACTGGTCTCGCACCTCTCGCACTATTATCACCTGCGCCCGGGCGACCTGATCTACACGGGCACGCCGGCAGGCGTCGGACCGGTCAAGCCCGGCCAGGACATCCTCGGGACGATTGACGGGCTGGCGCCGGTGGAACTGGCGATCGGCCAGCCGGAATAGGCTGGCCGTCAAGCAGAACGGCTTGAATTCGCCCGGGAGTTGCCGTTGCGTCCGGTCTGGAAATTTGACCAGAGGGTTGACCTTTGCGCCTCCCCCATGCCCAATTGAACACCGGTATTACATCCAACGTTCAAGAATGGGAGAAGCAGCATGATGAAAACCGTAGCTGGCGCCGTGATCGTGGCAAGCGGCATGACCCTGTCGGCATCGGCATTCGCCGCCGAACAGCAGTTCATTTCCATCGGCACGGGTGGCGTCACGGGCGTCTATTATCCCACCGGCGGCGCGATCTGCCGTCTCGTCAACAAGAACCGCAAGGAACACGGCATCCGCTGCTCGGTGGAATCGACCGGCGGCTCCGTCTACAACATCAACACCGTGCGCGCAGGCGAACTGGAATTCGGCGTGGCCCAGTCCGACTGGCAGTATCATGCCTACAACGGCACCTCGAAGTTCGAGGACCAGGGTAAATGGGAAGGCGAGCGCGCGGTGTTCTCGGTCCATCCGGAGCCGTTCACGCTGATCGTCCGCGAAGGCTCGGGCATTGCCAAGTTCGAGGACCTGAAGGGCAAGAAGGTCAATGTCGGCAATCCCGGATCCGGGCAGCGCGCGACCATGGAAGTCGTCATGGACGCCTTTGGCATCACGATGGACGACTTCGCGCTTGCCGCGGAACTGAAGGGCTCGGAAATGGCCCAGGCGCTTTGCGACGGCAAGATCGACGCGATGATCTACACGATCGGACATCCGGCCGCTGCCATCACCGAGGCTGCCACGACCTGCGACGTCAACCTCGTGTCGGTTGAAGGCGATCCGATCACCAAGCTGGTCGAGGAGAACCCCTACTACCGGACCGCAACCATTCCGGGCGGCACCTACAAGGGCACGGATGAGGACGTGACGACATTCGGCGTCGGCGCGACCTTCATCACCTCGGCGGACGTGTCGGAAGAGGTCGTCTACACGGTGGTCAAGGCCGTGTTCGACAATTTCGACGACTTCAAGAAGCTGCATCCGGCCTTCTCCAACCTGAAGGAAGAGGAGATGATCAAGGACGGCCTCTCCGCGCCGCTGCATGACGGCGCCGCCAAGTACTACAAGGAGCGCGGCTGGATGTGATCCATCCGGCGCGACCGGGTTGAACGCCCGCGTCCGGCATGACGGGCGGGGCAAGACCTTCTCGGGCCGGGTGGCGCTGCCGCCCGGCCCGAACTGTTTTCGGGGCCGTCCTGCGGGGCGTGGCCCGAAGGCCCGCGAGACAGGCGGGGGCCGCCTGACATGGCGGCAGGACGAGGGGACAGGAGAGGGATGAGGCCATGAGCGAGGCTGCGGACAGGAAACGGCCGGATGTCGATGTCGACATGATGGTCGCGGAGGTGGAAAGCGGGGCGCGCAACGCTGCCGGCATGGCCGGGCGGTTCATCCTGGCGCTGTGTTTCATCTGGTCGCTGTTCCAGCTTTACATCGCCTCCGACATCCCCTTCATCCTGACCACGCTGACCGGGGCAAACCTCGTCTTCAACAACCAGGAAGCCCGCCAGGTACATCTGGCCTTCGCGCTGGCGCTTTCCATGCTGGCCTATCCGCTGTTCAAGTCGAGCCCGCGCGACCGGGTGCCGCTCTATGACTGGGCGCTGGCCATCCTGGGTGCCGGGGCCTGCCTCTATCTCCTGTGGTTCAAGCAGGACATCGCCGACCGGGCCGGCCTGCCGACCACGGCGGACCTCGTCATGTCCACGATCGGCATGGTCGCGCTCGCCATTGCTGTTTACCGCGCACTGGGCCTGCCGCTGGTGATCGTCGCATCGGTCTTCGTCTTCTATGTCTTCTTCGGCCATCTCGATGCCATGCCGGACGCAATCCAGTGGAAGGGCGCGTCCTTCGGCAAGGCGATGTGGCATTACTGGATGCAGACGGAGGGCGTGTTCGGCGTCGCGCTCGGCGTCTCGGCCTCCATGATCTTCCTGTTCGTGCTGTTCGGGTCGCTGCTGGAGAAGGCGGGGGCCGGAAACTACTTCATCAAGCTCGCCTTCGCGCTGCTGGGACACCTGCGCGGCGGGCCGGCCAAGGCGGCGGTCATGGCCTCGGCGCTGTCGGGCCTCTATTCGGGTTCCTCCATCGCCAATGTGGTGACGACCGGCACCTTCACCATTCCGCTGATGAAGCGCACCGGCTTCAAGCCGGAAAAGGCGGGCGCGGTGGAAGTGGCTTCCTCCACGAACGGCCAGCTGACACCGCCGGTCATGGGCGCCGCGGCCTTCCTGATCTCGGAGTTCACGGGCGTGGCCTATCCCGAACTCATCAAGCATGCCTTCCTGCCGGCGGTGATCTCCTACATCGCGCTGGTCTACATCGTTCACCTGGAAGCGCTGAAGATCGGCCTGAAGGGGCTGGAACGGCCGACCGTCGTCGGCACGCTGGCGCAGCGCCTTTCCGGCGTGCTGTTCGGCTTCATCGCCATGGCGGTGCTGGCGGCAGCGGTCTATTACGGGCTTGGCTGGATCAAGGTGGCCTTCCCCGGCATGACCTTCTATACAGCGCTCCTGCTATTCCTGATTGCCTATGTCGGCCTGGTCTACAAGGCGGCGCAGCAGCCCGACCTCGAAATGGACGATCCGAACGCGCCAATGGAGGTTCTGCCGCGGCCCTGGGACGTGGCGATCACCGGCTTCCACTATATCCTGCCCATCGTCATCCTGATCTGGTGCATTCTCGTCGAGCGCCTGTCGCCGACGCTGTCGGCCTATTGGGCGACGGTCTCCATGATCTTCATCGTGCTCACGCAGAAGCCGCTCAAGCGCGCCATGCGCGGCGAGGGCGGTTTCGGCCAGGGCTTCTCGGACGGCTGGCGCGACTTTGTCGACGGCATGATTGCCGGCGCGCGCAACATGATCGGCATCGGCGTCGCCACGGGCGCGGCCGGCGTGATCGTCGGCACGGTTTCGCTGACCGGCGCCCACCAGGTGGTGGGCGAGTTCGTGGAGTTCCTTTCGGGCGGATCGCTGATCGCCATGCTGCTGCTGGTGGCGGTGATGAGCCTCATTCTCGGCATGGGCCTGCCGACAACGGCCAACTACATCGTCGTGTCCTCGCTGATGGCGCCGGTGATCGTGTCCGTCGGCGCGGCGCAGGGGTTGATCGTGCCGCTGGTCGCGGTGCACCTGTTCGTGTTCTATTTCGGCATTCTCGCCGACGACACGCCACCGGTGGGCCTCGCGGCCTTCGCGGCTGCGGCCATCTCGGGCGGCGACCCGATCCGCACCGGCATCCAGGGCTTCACCTATGACATCCGCACCGCGTTGCTGCCCTTCCTGTTCATCTTCAACACGGAACTGCTGCTGATCGACGTCACGGCGGTCAAGGCGGTCTTCATCTTCATTGTCGCGGTGGTCGCGATGATGCTGTTCGCTGCGGCGACGCAAGGCTATTTCCTCACCCGTTCGCGCATCTGGGAAACGCTGGCGCTGCTGCTCGTGGCCTTTACCCTGTTCCGGCCGGGCTTCTGGCTCGACTACGTGCAACCGCCCTATGACAACCGTCCGGGCGCCGAGGTGATCGAACTCGCGGCCGCCCAGCCCGAAGATGGCACATTGCGGATGGTCGTTCGCGGGCCGGACTTCGACAAGCCGGACGTGATTTCCGAACGGACGATCATTGCCGAGCTTGGCGCGGCCGGCGACGGGGCGGACCGGCTGGACCAGGCGGGCCTGATGGTGAGTGTGGACGACGGCAAGGCCGTGCTGGAGGAACCGCTGGCCGGAACGCAGTTCTTCACCGAGTTCCAGGGCTTCGACTTCTACGGCGACGAGCCGGTGGAGATCGCGCTGGTGCAGACGGAGGCGGAGCGGATGCCGAAGGAAATCTTCTACATTCCGGCGCTCGTGCTGCTCGGCGTGGTGGTGGCGTTCCAGCGCCGCCGCCAGACCGTGCCGGCGTTCTGAGGGGAGACACGCGATGTACAAGACCATTCTCGTTCCCGTCGACCTGGGCGACAAGACGGTGGCAGGGCGCAGCATCGACGTGGCCGCCGACATGGCCAGACGCTACGGCGCGCAGTTGCATGTTCTGACCGTCGTGCCGGCCTACGGCTTCGCCATCGTGGGTGCGGGCTTTCCCGCGAACTACGAGCAGAAGATGCTGACCAATGCGCGCACCGCGCTCAAGGACTTCCTCGCGGAATGCCCGCTCGACGGAATTTCAGTGCAGGGGCATGTCGCGCATGGCACGATCTATGACGAGATCATGAAAGCGGCCAATGCGCTCAAGTGCGATCTCATCGTCATGGCCTCGCACCGTCCGGAACTGAAGGACTACCTGCTGGGCCCCAATGCCGCGCGGGGGGTGCGTCACGCCCGCCAGTCGGTTTTCGTGGTACGTGACGCCGGGTGACATGCCATGGGCCAGGCCCATCTTTTCGGACGATCCACCGGAGCGGACATCCCGGTCGCCGTGGGCGGTGACGGCTGCTACATCATCGACGCTTCCGGCAAGCGCTATTTCGACGGATCGGGCGGGGCGGCGGTGTCCTGCCTGGGCCATTCCGACAAGGCCGTGGCCGATGCCATCCGGGGGCAACTCGACCGGATCGCCTTTGCCCATACCGGTTTCTTTTCCTCCGAGCCGGCGGGCGAACTGGCCGATCTGCTGATCGCCCATGCGCCTGAAGGTATCGACCGGGTCTATCTGGTGTCCGGCGGCTCGGAAGCGGTCGAAGCGGCGATCAAGCTGGCGCGGCAATATTTCCTGGAGAAGGGCGAGAGCAAGCGCAGCCGCATCATCGCCCGGCGCCAGAGCTATCATGGCAACACGCTGGGCGCGCTGGCCGCGGGTGGCAATGAGTGGCGGCGCGCGCAATTCGCGCCGCTGCTGGCCGAGACATCCCATGTCAGCCCGGTCTATGAATACCGGGGGCGCCATGCCGGCGAGAGCGCCTTCGATTACGGCCAGCGCGTGGCCAATGAACTGGAAACGGAAATCCGGCGTCTCGGCCCGGAAAACGTCATGGCCTTCATCGCCGAGCCGGTGGTGGGTGCGACGGCAGGCGCGGTGCCGCCCGTGGAGGGGTATTTCAAGCGCATCCGCGAGATCTGCGATGCCCATGGCGTGCTGCTGATCCTCGACGAGGTGATGTGCGGCATGGGCCGCACCGGAACGCTGTTCGCCTGCGAGCAGGAAGGGGTGCGCCCGGATATCGTGACCATCGCCAAGGGGCTTGGGGCCGGCTACCAGCCGATCGGCGCCATGCTTTGCTCGGCCGCCATTTATGATGCCATCGCGGCCGGTTCCGGTTTCTTCCAGCACGGCCATACCTATATGGGCCATCCGCTGGCAGCGGCAGCGTCCTCAGCCGTGCTCCGGCGCATCACGCAGGACGGGCTCCTGGACAATGTGCGCGACAAGGGCGACAAGCTGCGCGCCCGTTTGCACGAGGCCTTCGGCCAGCATGCCCATGTGGGTGACATTCGCGGGCGCGGTTTGTTCATCGGGCTGGAATTCGTCGAGGACCGGGAGACGAAGGTGCCTTTCGATCCGAAGCGCGGGATTGCCAAGGCGCTCAAGAAGGAAGCCTTCGGGGAAGGCCTGATCTGTTATCCGATGAGTGGCACCATCGATGGCGTGAACGGCGACCACGTTCTGCTGGCCCCGCCCTTCATCATGGATGACGCCCAGGTTGACGAGGTGGTGGGCAAGCTTTCAGCGGCGGTGGCAAGGGTGCTGGGATGAACGTCACGCCGCTGCCTGTCCTGATGGTCGCGCCCAATGGCGCGCGGCGGACGAAGGCCGACCATCCCGCCCTGCCGATGACGGTCGCCGAGACCGTCGAGACGGCGATCGCCTGCCGGGCGGCGGGTGCCGGCGGGTTGCACGCGCATGTGCGCGATGGGCGCGGTGCGCATGTGCTCGACGCGGGACTGTATCGCGAACTGATCGGGGAAATGGATGTCCGGGCGCCCGGCATGGCCGTGCAGATCACCACGGAAGCCGTTGGCCAGTACACGCCCGCCCAACAGCGTGCGGTGGTGCGCGCCACCATGCCGGACATGGTGTCGGTGGGGCTTGGCGAGATGATCCCGGACCCGGCCGACGTGGTGGAGGCACGGCGCTTCTATCACTGGGCGCATGAGGCCGGCATAGCCGTGCAGCACATCCTCTATGCGCCCGAACAGGTTGCGGCCCTTGGCCGCCACGTCGCGGCGGGCGTCATTCCGGATGAGGAATTGCAGGTGCTGTTCGTGCTGGGGCGGTATACCGAGGGGCAGCAGGGCGACCCGGAAGACCTGACGGGCTTTCTGGCCGCGCTCTCGGCAACGGGGCTATCCGCCGACTGGGCCCTGTGCGCCTTCGGCCAGGCGGAAACGGACTGCCTGCTGGCCGCGATCAAGGCCGGCGGCAAGGCGCGCTGCGGTTTCGAGAACAGCCTGTGGAACCGCGACGGTTCGCTGGCGCGCGACAATGCCGGGCGGATCGCGGAAGTGGCGCGGCTTGCGGGCCTCGGGAAAGACGGGTGAGGACGGCAACGCCCTGCGTGATCGAAAGTACAAATGACAGGGGGCGGGCAATTGTGGTCTCTTGAGTCATGGCACGGTTTCTGATCATCGACGACCATCCGCTTTTCCGTGAGGCGCTGCACAGCGCCCTGAAGAGCGTCTATCCGGAGGCGGAAGCCCTGGAAGCGCGCACCATTGCGGAGGCGCAGGAGATCCTGTCGGGCTCTTCGCCGTCCTTCGATCTCGCCCTGCTCGACCTGAACATTCCGGGCGTGCAGGGCTTCGAGGGGCTGTTGCAATTGCGCACGGCCTGGCCGCGCCTGCCCGTGGTCGTGGTGTCCGGCCATGAAGACAACCGGATCATCCGCGAGGCGCTGTCCTATGGCGTTGCCGGCTTCATTCCCAAGTCGGTGCGCAAGGCCGATCTCGCCGCCGCCATCAGCGAGGTGATGGATGGCGCGGTCTATGTCCCGGCTTCCTACGAGGCGGGCCCGGCCAACGAGGAAAGCCAGGATCGCGCCGAACTGGTCAAGCGCCTTGCAACGCTGACGCCGCAGCAGTTGCGGGTTTTGCAGATGCTCCGGCAGGGCCTGCTCAACAAGCAGATCGCCTATGAACTCCAGGTGGGGGAGACCACCGTCAAGGCGCATGTCTCGGAAATCCTGCGCAAATTGTCGGTCTACAGCCGGACGCAGGCGGTCATCGAGGTGTCGAAACTCGACGGGACCGAGCTTTTCCGCGAGAGCCAGGAGTTCACGGTTCCGTACTGATGGAGCCGTCGCGGTACCGTCCGGCCCGCGCTCAGTCGCCCTTGTCTTCCTTCGTGGCAAACCGCTCCTTCAATCCGGCGCAATGGTCCTCCACATTGGCACGTGGCGTCAGGATGACGAAATCGAAGGTTCCGTCCGCCGTGTAGTCGTCCAGTACCCGCGATTCCCCGCTTTCGCTCAGCCCGACGGTCAGCACATCCTTGCCGGGCAGCAATTGCGCCAGCACGGCGGGTGCGCCGCGATCTTCGCGCACATGGCCCGCGCCTGCGACGACGAAGGCACCGCGGCCGGCATGGGCGGCCATGGCGGCGGCGAGCGCGCCGTCGCGGGCGCGCTGGACGGTGATCATCGGTGCGATCATGACCTCCGGCATCATGCCGCAATGGCTGTCGACGAGTTCCTGCTTCAGGCTCTCCGACGCGGCGGCGGCAAAGGGAAGATCGAGACCGATGCGCGCGGCCTCGCCGGGCTGCAAGGCTTCGCTGCCCTGCCTGCCGATGGCGCGGATCACGTCGCGGTCGAGGTCGCCTGCGACCAGCGGCAGACCGGCGGTCAGCGCCACTTCGGCAACCGGCCTGTACATGGACCATGAAGGCCAGCCGCGTTTTTCCCATTCAAGGGCTTGGCCGAGCTTTTCCGCCCCGGTTTCGCCGGCCCTGTCGAGAACCGGCTGAAGCGAGGCGGGAACCATCTCGAAGACCACGGCGGGGCGTTTTCCCGCGTCGACCATGGCCTGGAGGATTTCCGCCTGGATCCGGTGATGGTCCGGGTTGTCATGGATTTCGCCGACAGCGACGAATTCCGCATCGCCTACGGCGTCAAGCATCGCCTGGACGGTAGTCGCCTTGCCGTCGCGCGCAACGATCGTGCCGTTGAGCGGGTTGTCGCGGAAATGCGCCGATTGCCAGGCGGACAGGTCGAGCGCGCCCGCCGGGGATGCAAGGGCAAGGCCGGCGGCGATGGCGAGGATGGCGGATCGGATCATGCAGGGCTTCCCTTTGTCGTCAGCCTCGAAAGATGGAGCATCGCAGCCTGCGATCAATAAGCGCAAATGACGCATGGTTCACGTCTTTTGATCGGTCCGGATGAAATGGCATGATATGGATGACGGCAGAGAAGAGGGGAATTGCATGCCGCAACTATCCGACCGTATCGCCTCCATCCTGCAGGGCGGGAAAACCGGCTGGGAAATCCACTTCCATGCACTGGCACGCCGGCAGGCGGGCGAGGACCTGCTGATGGTGACGGCAGGCGACCACGACTTCGACACGCCGGCGCAAACCGTGGCGGCTTGTGCGAGGGCGCTCAATGAAGGCCACCATCACTACACGCAACTGGAGGGCATTCCGTCCTTGCGCGCCGCCATGGCGCGTGTGTCGGAACAGGTCACGGGCGTGACAACCGGTCCCGCTCAGGTGCTTGCCACAGGCGGCGGGCAGGGCGCGCTCTACGCGGCGGTGCAGGCCGTGTGCGATCCGGGAAGCCATGCCATCGTCTGCGCCCCCTATTACGCGACCTATCCCGGCACGTTCCGCGCCGCCGGTGCGGACTTCACCTTGGTCCATGCCCGTCCGGAGGACGGTTTCCAGCCGCGCGCGGACGAGATCGAGGCGGCGGTCACGGAACGCACCCGTGCGATCCTGATCAACACGCCGAACAATCCCGCCGGGGCCGTCTATACCCGCGCGACGCTGGATGGCATTGCCGATGTCTGCCGGCGGCATGATCTCTGGCTGCTGTCCGACGAGGTCTACTGGAGCCACACCGGCGGCAAGCCCCACCTCTCGCCGCGCGCGCTCGATGGCATGGCGGAGCGCACGCTCGTCATCAATTCCATGTCCAAGAGCCATGGCATGACAGGCTGGCGTGTCGGCTGGCTGACCGGGCCGGAAAGCGTGACCGGGCCGCTGGTCGCGCTCAACCTCGTTTCCACCTACGGGCTCAACGATTTCGTCTCCCATGCCGCGGTGGAAGCACTGGACAGGGCCTATGGCGTCGACGAGATCACCGCGATCTACGCGCGCCGCCGGGCCGCCTTCCGCGCCGCGATGGAGGGATGCGCGGGGTTCACGATCCGCGGCTCCGAGGGCGGCATATACCTGATGGCCGACATCCGCGAGATCAGCGCGGACGGCGAAGCCTTCGCCTGGGGCCTGCTGGAGGCGGAGAAACTGGCGCTGATGCCCGGCGAGACCTTCGGCCCGTCGACGGCCGGACACGTGCGCATCTCGCTTTGCCAGCCGGACGCCGTGCTCACGGAAGCGGCGGTGCGCATCCGCCGCCATATCGCTGCGCTGACCGGAGAAGCGCGCGGCGCGGCCTGAGGCTCAGGGCGCCAGCCGTCCGGTCAGTTCACTGTCGGGATCGGCCAAGGCGTCGATGACGTTGAAATGGTGCTCGCCCTCTATGGCGATGCATTCCGTATCGGCGCCGAGGCCTGCCCAGACATTGGCCAGAAGCGCGTTCTGGCGGACGAATTCCGGCCTTTCGGCAGCGCCCGCCCAGCAGGTGAGCGAAACGCCGTCGAGCGGTTCCAGAAGGGCCGGGCTCTCGGCGCGCGACTCGGCGAGGTCGAGCCGGAGCAGGTCGTTCAGTTTCGTGCGCATCAGCGGACGCAGGTCGTGGACGCCCGAAATCGAAACGACGTGTTCGATGCGGGCGCGGACATCCGCGTCAAGCGGGCTGTCGGCGCAAACCATCCGCGCGGCGAGATGGCCGCCGGCGGAATGGCCGGACAGGCGGACAGGCCCTTCGATTTCGGCGGCAGCCCGTGTCACTGCCGCGCCGGCCTGGCGGGTGATCCGGCTGATGCGCGCCTGCGGCGCCAGGGTGTAGCTCGGCATGGCCACGGCCCAGCCACGGGCAAGCGCGCCGGCGGCCAGATGCGACCACATCGACTTGTCGAAGGCGCGCCAGTAGCCGCCATGGATGAAGACGGACAAGCCTTTCGGCTCAACTTCGGGCAGGAACAGGTCGAGCCGTTCGCGCTCCTCCCCGCCATAGGCGATATCGAGGCGCGCGCGGTTCTCCGCCAGAAGCGTTTCGCGGAAGGCGGAAGCCCGTTCGCCCCAGCGCGGCGGATAGGCGGCCGCTTCCGGAATATGGCCGAAATTATCGTAGGCGTCGTCCCAGTCGGTGACGTGCATGGCGTTCCTCCCCTTGCCGGCGCACAGACTATGCGGGATGGGACGGAACGGGAAGCGGGAACCGCTGGCCGAAACCTTCCCTTGCGCGACCGGCCCGGCGGACTTGCCAAACCGGCGCCGATGCTCTTACGTGGCGGACAAACAGACGGTGGAAATGCCGGATGACCATGCCGAGGGGAGGTCACAGACGACATGAAATGCGTGTTCGTGCAGCTCAGATGCGTGCCGGGCAAGACCTACGAGGTCGCCGAAGAGCTCTACAGGCGCGAAATCGCCTCGGAACTGTTCTCCACCTCGGGCGACTTCGACCTGCTGATGAAGCTCTATGTCGATGACGGTGTCGACATCGGCAAGTTCGTCAACGACAACATCCTGGATATCGCGGGCATTTCGCGCTCGCTGACGACGCTGACCTTCAAGGCGTTCTGACAGATTCAAGAACCGGAAAACGGGAGGAAACGGAATGACAAAGACCAAAAAGGTGCTGGCCGCGCTGGCCGGGGTCCTCATGGCGACGGCCGTGCAGGCCGAACCGCTGAAAGTGGGCATGATCACCACGCTTTCGGGCGGCGGCGCCGGTCTCGGGATCGATGTGCGCGACGGCTTCATGCTGGCGATCAAGCAGGCCGGCGACACGGAGGTCGAGGTCGTCATCGAGGACGACCAGCGCAAGCCGGACGTGGCCGTCCAACTGGCCGACAAGCTGGTCCAGTCCGACAAGGTGGATGTGCTGACCGGCATCATCTGGTCCAATCTGGCCATGGCCGTGGTGCCTTCGGTGACCGCGCAGGGCAAGTTCTACCTGTCGCCGAATGCCGGCCCGTCGCAGCTTGCCGGCAAGGGCTGCCACAAGAACTATTTCAACGTTGCCTGGCAGAATGACGCCTTCTACGAGGCAGCGGGCGCCTGGGCCAGCGAGAACGGCGTCAATTCCGTCTTCCTGATGGCGCCGAACTACCCGGCGGGCCAGGATGCCGTGAACGGCTTCAAGCGCACGTTCAAGGGCCAGGTCAGCGCCGAGGTCTTCACCAAGCTCGGGCAGACCGACTATGCCGCCGAGATCGCGCAGATGAAGGCGACCGATGCCGATGTGGTCTTCATCTTCCTGCCGGGCGGCATGGGCATTTCCTTCATCAAGCAATATGCCGGTTCGGGCGCCGACAAGCCGCTGATGGGACCGGCCTTCAGCTTCGACCAGGGCATCCTGGGCGCGGTCGGCGACGCGGCGCTGGGCGTCAAGAACACCTCGCACTGGTCCAAGGACCTCGACAACGCGGCCAACAAGGCCTTCGTGGAGTCCTTCCAGAAGGAATACGGCCGCCTGCCCTCGCTCTATGCCAGCCAGGGCTATGATACCGCGCAGCTTCTGCTGTCGGCCAAGGGCAAGGCTGCGGTCAGCGACCAGGACGCCTTCCGCGCGGCCTTGAAGGCGGCGGATTTCGCCTCGACGCGGGGTGACTTCAAGTTCGCCGACAACCACCATCCGATCCAGACCATCTACATGCGCGAGGTGGTCAAGGAAGGCGACGTGGTCACGAACCGCATCGTCGGTCCCGCCATCGAGAACCACCAGGACCCGCACGGGGCCGAGTGCCAGATGTGACCTGCCTGTGGCGGGCGGCTGATCGGCCGCCCGCCAAGGCTCTCCGGGAGCCGGACCGCTGACCCTTCCGCTGTTTCTCGAACAGGTTCTCAACGGCCTGCAACTCGGCGTGATGCTGTTCCTGATGGCCGCCGGGCTGACGCTGGTGTTCGGCGTCATGGGGCTGATCAACCTGGCGCATGGCTCGCTCTACATGGTGGGCGCGTTTGCCTGCGCGGGCGTCGCGGCGGCCACGGGCTCGTTCTGGCTAGGCCTTGCCGCCAGCCTGGCGGCAGCGGCGGCCGCGGGGGCGCTGATGGAAATAACCGTGCTGCGCCGCCTCTATGACCGCGATCACCTCGACCAGGTGCTGGCGACCTTCGCCCTCATCCTCGTCTTTTCGGAAGGCACGCGCTGGCTGTTCGGCTCGTTTCCGCTCTATCTCGACATTCCGCGGGTGCTGTCGGGCTCGGTCGCGCTGCCGGGCGGCATCACCTATCCGGTCTACCGGCTGGCCATCATCGTGGCGGGGCTGGCGATCGCCGCCGGCCTGTTCCTGCTGGTGGCGAAGACGCGCCTTGGCATGCGCATCCGTGCCGGTGACGCCGACCGCGAGATGATCGCGGCGCTGGGCGTGGACATCGACCGGCTCTACACCATCGTTTTCATGCTGGGGGCGGCGCTTGCCGGGCTGGCCGGGGCGCTGGTGGGCGCCATCCAGTCGGTGCAGGTGGGCATGGGCGAACCCGTGCTGATCCTCGCCTTCGTGGTCATCGTGATCGGCGGCATCGGTTCGATCAAGGGCGCGCTGGTGGGCGCGCTGCTGGTCGGCGTGACCGATACGCTCGGCCGCTTCCTGATGCCGCAGGCGCTCGGCCTGTTCATGGATGCCTCAAGCGCGGGAACGGTGGGTTCGGCCATCGCCTCCATTCTCATCTACATGCTCATGGCGGTGGTGCTGGCGCTCAAGCCCGGCGGGCTGTTCGGGAGTGCCGCCTGATGCGCGCGGAAGGCCTGTTCACCATCGCTCTGGCCGGCGGTCTCCTTGCTGTGGCGCTGATCGCTTTCGCGGCAGGGGAAACCTTCACCATCACGCTGGCAACCAAGGTGGCAATCTTCGCCATGGCCGGCATCGGGCTGAACCTGGCGCTCGGGCAGGGCGGGCTCGTCTCCTTCGGCCACGCCGCCTTCTTCGGTCTCGGCGGCTATGCGGTCGGCATCCTTTCGAGCCATGCGCAGAATTACGACCCGCTGACGGAATGGCCCTTTCTCATCGAGGGCACCACCTTCATGCCGGTGCTGTGGCTGGTGGCAGTGATCGTTGCGGGCCTTGCCGCTCTGGCCATCGGGGCCATCAGCCTGCGCACGACCGGGGTCTATTTCATCATGATCACGCTCGCCTTCGCGCAGATGATCTATTACTTCGCCATCTCCTGGCCGGCCTATGGCGGCGAGGACGGGTTGTCGATCTATGTGCGCAACGGGTTTCCGGGGGTCAACACGCTCGATCCGCTGTCGTTCTTCCTGCTGGTTTTCGCGGTTCTCGCCGCAGTGATCCTGCTGGCCTGGCGGCTGAAGGCCTCACGCTTCGGACTGGTCCTGGAAGCGGCGCGGCAGAACGCGCTTCGCGTCACCTCGGCGGGCATCACGCCCTACCGGGTACGGCTCGTGGCCTTCGTCATCTCCGCCATGATCACCGGTCTTGCGGGCGCGCTCTATGCGGACCTCAACCGCTTCGTGAGCCCCGCCATGCTGTCCTGGCACACGTCGGGCGAAATCATGATCTTCGTCATCCTCGGCGGCGTGGGACGGCTCGGCGGACCCGTTGCCGGCGCGGCCTTGTTCGTGCTGCTGGAGCATTTCCTGGGCGGGTTGACCGAGCACTGGCTCCTGTTCCTCGGCCTTGCGCTGCTGGCGGTGGTGCTGTTCGCGCGTGGCGGCCTGGCCGGCTTCGTGCTCAAGGGGCGCGGCCATGGCTGATCCGGTGCTGCAATTGTCCGGGGTGACGCGCAGCTTCGGCGCGCTGGTGGCGAGCGACAAGGTCGACCTCGATCTCGTGTCCGGCGAGATTCATGCGCTGATCGGGCCGAACGGTGCCGGCAAGACCACGCTGATCAAGCAGGTCGTCGGCGAAATCCTGCCCGATGCCGGAACCATCCGGTTCCACGGCGAGGACATCACGCAGGCGCCACCGGCGCGCCGCGCGCTTGCGGGGCTGGCCCGGACCTTCCAGATTTCGGCACTGGCGCCGGAGTTTTCCGCGCTCGAGAATGTCATGGTCGCGGTCGCCCCGCGCGCGGGCGGCGTGTTCCACTTCTTCCGGTCCGCCCAGCGCGACAGTGCGCTTGTCCAGCCGGCCATGGCCGCGCTTCGCCGGGCCGGCCTGGAGAACCGCGCGCATGTGCCGGTCACCGGCCTCTCCCATGGGGAAAGGCGGCAGCTTGAAATCGCCATCGCGCTGGCGATGCAGCCGAAGGTGTTTCTCATGGACGAGCCGATGGCGGGCATGGGGCCGGACGGCTCGCAGCGCCTGACCCGCCTGCTTTCGGAACTGAAGGCGGAGGCGCCGATCCTGCTCGTCGAGCACGACATGGACGCCGTGTTCGCGCTGGCCGACCGCATCTCCGTCATGGTCTATGGCAGGATCGTCGCGACGGGAACGGCGGACGAGATCCGGACCAATGCGCTGGTGCGCGAGGCCTATCTGGGGGATGCGGCATGAGCGCGCTGCTGGAAGTCGATGCGGTCGAGGCCAGCTACGGCGCGGCGCAGGCGCTGTTCGGGGTGAGCCTGACCGTCGGCGAAGGCGAGGCCGTGGCGCTGATGGGGCGCAACGGCATGGGCAAGACCACGACCATCCGCACCATCTGCCGGCTGATGCGCCATCATGGCGGCAGGCTGCGCTTCAGCGGGCAGGATCTCGGCCCGCTGCCGCCGTTCCGCGTGGCGCGCCTCGGCGTGGGGCTGGTGCCGGAAGGGCGGCGTTGCTTCGGACCGCTGTCGGTGCGCGAAAACCTTGTCGCGGCGGCCCGGCCCGGCGAATGGACGCTCGACAAGGTGCATGGCCTGTTCCCGCGGTTGCAGGAACGGCACGCGCAGCCGGCCGCCACGCTGTCGGGCGGCGAACAGCAGATGCTGGCCATCGGGCGGGCACTGATGACCAATCCGCGCCTGCTCGTCCTCGACGAGGCCACGGAAGGGCTTGCGCCCGTGGTGCGCCAGGAAATCTGGTCAGCCATATCGGCGCTGCGCAGGACCGGCCTTTCGATTCTCGTGGTCGACAAGTCGCTGAAGGAACTGAAAGGCTTCGCCGACCGCTGCGTGATCCTGGAAAAGGGGGCGAGCGTGTGGCAGGGCGCGCCGGCCGAGCTGACCGACGCGATAGCCACGCGCTATCTGGGCGTCTGAAATCCCGCCTCAGTTCAGCGGGATGGCGTTACCTTCCTTGGTTTCCTGGTAGGCGGCCGACAGTTCGTCATACTTGGCCTTGATGCGGGCGATGCGCTCCAGCGCCTGGCTGCGCTCCGGCTCGGGCAGGGCGTTGGCGCGCGCCGGGATCGACCAGCTTTTCCAGAAGGCGTTCTCCGCGTTGTAGCCGCCGGGGTCCAGCGTGAAGACCTCCTTGAGGATCTTCAGGTCATGCGGGATGGCGAAGGAATCGCGGCTGTCCTCATGGCTGAACAGGTAGGCGAAATTGTCGAAGCCGGTCCAGGTGATGGCGGACAGGCACAGCGAGCAGGGCTCGTGGGTGGAGATGAACAGGCAGTCCTTCGTGTCGGGACGCTGATCGGCGGGGGTCTCGTAGAAGCGCTTCAGCGTGTGGGTTTCGCCATGCCAGAGCGGGTTTTCCAGTTCGTTGTTGGTCTCGGCGAGGACCAGCGAAAGGTCGTCCTTGCGCAGGATGGCGGCGCCGAAGAGCTTGTTGCCTCTGGCGACCCCGGCTTCGGTGAGCGGGATGATGTCGTGCTCGATCACATCGAGCATGCGGTTGATCAGGCGGGCATCTGTCACGTTTCACTCTCCTTGCGGCAAACGGATTTCCCAGGGCTCGGCGAAGGTGAACTCCTCCAGGTTGGAGCCGTCGCCGCCGCGGTCGACGACAAGGAAATCCTGCGGTTCGCCGATCGGCGTCAGAACCGCGTGCCATGTGTTGCGGGCATAGTTGACGCCCTGTCCGGGCGCGGTGAGGAAGGCGTGGGGGCGGCCTGGACCATCTGCCGTATCCGGGCAGACGATGACGAGAAAGGGGCGTGGCGAGAGCGGCATGAAGGCCTGGCTGCCGAAGGGATGGCGCTCCACCAGAACCAGTTTCAGCGGCATCGCATAGGGTGTGCCGCGAAAGATGTTGACGAGCACGCGCGCGCCGGGACCGGCCGCCTCGACCCTTGCCAGGTCGTGATAGCGCTCGCACTTGCCGTTGTTGATGGCGAAGTGTTCCGCGCCGTCCGTTTCGATGACGTCGCCGAAGCCCGCGAAAGCCTCGCGGGTGAGCGGGCGGGCCGTGATGACGCGGGTCACGGGAAGCGCGTCAGCGGCATGTGCCGGTTGACGTCCTTGTAGAGCAGGTAGCGGAAGGGGCCGGGTCCGCCGGCATAGCAGGCCTGCGGGCAGAAGGCGCGCAGCCACATGAAATCGCCGGCCTCGACCTCGACCCAGTCGCGGTTGAGCTTGTAGACGCCCTTGCCCTCCAGCACGTAGAGCCCGTGCTCCATGACATGGGTTTCCTCGAAGGGAATGGTGCCGCCGGGCTGCAGCGTGACGATGGTGACATGCATGTCGTGGCGCAGATCGGCCGGATCGACGAAACGCGTCGTCGCCCAGCGGCCTTGCGTGTCGGGCATCGGTGTGGGCGCAATGTCGCGCTCGTTAAGGAAGAGCGGATCGGGTGCATCGAGCCCCTCGACCGGCTGCCAGGCCTTGCGGATCCAGTGGAAACGGGCATGGCTGGCGCCGTCATTGGCAAGTGTCCAGCCGCTGGCGGGCGGAAGGTAGGCATAACCGCCCGGTGTCAGGCGGTGCGCGGCGCCATCGAGCGTGACGGTGATCTCGCCCTCCATGACGAAGAGCACGGCCTCGGCCCGTTCGTCCTCTTCCGGCCTTGTGCTGCCGCCGCCCGGCGCCACTTCCATGATGTATTGCGAAAAGGTCTCTGCGAAGCCCGACAGCGGACGCGCGATGACCCAGAGGCGGGTCTTTTCCCAGTGCGGCAGGCAACTGGTGACGATGTCGCGCAGCACGCCGGCCGGCAGGACGGCATAGGCCTCGGTGAAGACCGCGCGGCCGGTCATCAGTTGCGACTGACCGGGCAGGCCGCCACGGGGGGCGTGGTAAAGAGGTTCGTTCATCGCTCTCACTCCGGCAGCATGTCTTTCAGGCGCAGCAGCGCGATCCGCTCGACCTGCCTGCAGGCGGTGGCGAATTCCGTTTCCCGGTCATTTCCGATGCGCGTTTCGAAGGCGGCGAGGATGTCGGACTTCGTCAGGCCCTTGACCGCGATGATGAAGGGAAAACCGAACTTCGCGGTGTAGGCCTCGTTGAGTTCGGTGAAGCGGGCCCGTTCGGCGTCGGTGAGCGCGTCGAGGCCGGCGGACGCCTGCTCTGCGGTCGATTCGGCGGTTAGGCGCCTTGCCTGGGCGAGCTTGCCGGCGAGGTCGGGATGGGCGCGCAGGACGCGGAGGCGTTCCTCTTCCGAAGCGGAGCGGAAGACGCGGGCCAGCGCATTGTGCAGGCCGCCGGCGCTGTCATGGGCGGGCCCGAGTTCCAGGCCGAAGGCACGCTCGGCGATCCAGGGCGAATGCTCGAAGACCGAACCGAAGCGGGCGACGAAACCGGCCTCGTCCATGGCCGAGGGTTTCAGGTGCGGGGCCACGTAGGGGTGTACCCGCTTCCAGTGTTCGGCGATGTCGATGCGCCGCGCCACCCAGACCTTGTCGTGGTTGAGCACGTGGTCGATGAAGCGCTTGAGCGCCAGGGCGCGGCCGGGCCGGCCGACAAGGCGGCAATGCAGGCCGATATTGAGCATTTTCGGCGCACCGTCCATGCCCTCCGCATAGAGCGTGTCGAAGGCATCGCGCAGATAGGCGAAGAACTGGTCGCCGGAATTGAAGCCCTGTACGGCGGCGAAGCGCATGTCGTTGGTGTCCAGCGTGTACGGGATGACCAGTTGTTCGCGCCCGTCGACGACGATCCAGTGCGGCAGGTCGTCGTCATAGGTATCGGAAATGTAGTCGAAGCCGCCTTCGCGTGCCGCCAGCGGCACGGTGTGCATGGAGGCGCGGCCCAGGTAGAAGCCGCGCGGCCGCTCGCCGGTGACTTCCGTGTGCAGACGGATCGCCTCCAGCATGTGGGCGCGTTCGTCCTCCTGCGTGAAATCCTTGTACTCGATCCATTTCAGCCCGTGCGAGGCGATCTCCCAGCCGGCTTCCTGCATGGCGGCGACCTGGTCGGGCGAACGGGCCAGCGCGGTGGCGACGCCATAGACGGTGGCGGGAATGCCGGCGGCGGTGAACATGCGGTGCAGGCGCCAGAAGCCGGCGCGCGCGCCGTATTCGTAGATCGATTCCATGTTCCAGTGGCGCTGGTCCGGCCAGTTCGTGGCGCCAGTGATTTCCGAAAGGAAAGCCTCGGACTGGCGGTCGCCATGCAACAGGCAGTTCTCGCCACCTTCCTCGTAATTGATCACGAACTGGACGGCGATGCGCGCGTCGCCCGGCCATTGCGGATGGGGCGGGCGGGCGCCATGGCCCCGCATGTCGCGCTCGTAACGTTTCATGGTTTTCTTCATGCTCCCGGGCAGGGATGGCGCAGGCGGCCACCGGACACAGAAATTCCTCCCCGACAGCCTATTTCAACCGGGGGTGCGGCCAACATGCGGAAAAATTTGAAACTGTTTTGAGCGCGGACGCCATGCGAGGGCCTTAAGACATTGGCTTGAATGAGTCACACTGTGAACCGTATGGTCAAAACGAAAGCGCGATGCGCGGCGACAGGTGAGGCAATGAGCAAGGCTGGCGGATATCTGACGACACATGTGCTGGACACGGCGCGCGGCGTTCCGGCCGAGGGCATCCGGATCGAGCTTTTCCGCCTTTCCGGGGACGGGCGCGAGAAAATGGCCGAAACCGTCACCAATGACGACGGGCGGACCGACAGCCCGATCCTTCCCGCCGACAACTTCAGGACCGGGACATTCGAACTGGTGTTCCACGCCGGCGACTATATCCGCCTGCACGGGCTGGCCATGCCGGTAGCGGGCGGGCCGCTGTTCCTTGAGGAAATCCCGATCCGCTTCGGCATGGATGACGCGGCGGCGCATTACCACGTGCCGCTGCTGCTTTCGCCGTTCGGCTACTCCACCTACAGGGGAAGCTGATGACAAAGCCCCCGATCCGCAAGGAAATCCGCTTCCTGCTCAATGGCGAGAGCGTGGCGCTGGACGATGTGCGCCCCGGCGACATGCTGCTCGACTTCCTGCGCATCCGGCGTTCCCTGACGGGGACCAAGGAAGGCTGCGCGGAGGGCGATTGCGGCGCCTGCACGGTGCTGGTCGGCCGGCTGGGTGCCGATGACACGCTCACCTATGAGAGCGTGAATGCCTGCATCCGCTTCCTCGGTTCGCTGGACGGCTGCCACGTGGTGACGGTGGAGCACCTGAAGCGGGCGGACGGAAGCCTTCATCCGGTGCAGCAGGCGCTTGTCGACCACCATGGCTCGCAATGCGGCTTCTGCACGCCGGGTTTCGTCATGAGCCTCTATGCCTTGTGGATGAATGATCCCGACGCCGATGACCGTGCCATCGAGACAGCATTGCAAGGCAATCTCTGCCGTTGCACCGGCTACGAATCGATCATGCGGGCAGCGCGGGCGATCTCATGTTACGGATCGCCGGACGACGATCCGCTGGCCGGCGAAAGGGCAACGGTCGCGCATGCGCTGCGCATGATGGGCGACGGCGCCCGGGTCGAGATCGACAGCGCCGACGGGCGGATCGTGGTTCCCGCCGATGCCGACGACCTGGCGCGCGTGCTCGAGGCCGAGCCGGAGGCGACCATCGTGTCGGGGGCTACCGATGCCGGCCTGTGGGTGACGAAATTCATGCGCGATGTCTCGCCGGTGGTGTTCACCGGACACATGGACGGTCTCAAGACGGTCCACACCCACGGCAACATGCTGTCGATCGGCGCCGGGGTCAGCTACACGCGGGCACGCGGCGTGTTCGCCGCGCACATTCCGCAGCTTGGCGACCTGATCGAGCGGATCGGCGGCGAGCAGATCCGCAACATGGGCACGATCGGCGGCAACATCGCCAACGGCTCGCCGATCGGCGACATGCCGCCGCCGTTGATCGCGCTGGGCGCGACCGTGACCCTGCGCAAGCATCACAACCGGCGCTCCATTCCGCTGGAGGATTTCTTCATCGACTACGGCCGGCAGGACCGCGCGCCGGGCGAATTCGTCGAAAGCGTCTCGGTGCCCTTGCCGCCGCGCGATGCACAATTCGCAGTCTACAAGATTTCCAAGCGGCGCGACGAGGACATCACGGCGGTCCTGGGCGCTTTTTTCCTCCGCCTCGATGGCGACAACCGGGTGCAGCAGATTCACATCGCCTATGGCGGCATGGCAGCAACGCCGAAGCGGGCGCGGGCCGTGGAGGCTGCCCTCGCCGGACAGTCCTGGACGATGCACACGGTGGAGGAAGCGCTCGACGCCTATGCGTCGGACTTCCAGCCGATTTCCGACATGCGGGCCAGCGCGGACTACCGGATGCTGGTAGCGAGGAACCTGCTGAAACGGTTTTTCATGGAAACGACGTCCGGCCTGGCCGGCGGCAAGGCGGCGTGAGGGCAGCATGGGCAAGCACGAACAACCGGACCTGACTGCCGCCACGATCAAGGGCGGGGTTGCCACGCAACAACGCCACGATTCGGCCCACAAGCACGTGACCGGCGAGGCCGTCTATATCGACGACATCACCGAGCCGCGCGGCTGTCTGCACGCCTATCTCGGCCTGTCCACGGTGACGCATGGCCGTGTGCGCGGCATCGACGCGGAACCGGCCCTGAAAATGCCCGGCGTGGTGGCCGTGCTGACCGGCACGGATGTGCCGGGCGTCAACGACATTTCGCCGACCGGGCGCAACGACGAGCCGATCTTCGCCGACCGCGTCGTGCAGTTCTACGGGCAGCCGGTCTTCGCGGTGGTGGCCGAGAGCCGGGATATCGCGCGCCGCGCCTGCGCCAAGGTGAAGGTCCATTACGAGGAACTGCCGGCCATCGTGGACTATGCGGACACGGGCGAGACGCCGAAGCTGGTCTGCGATCCGCTGACGCTGCAGCGCGGCGACGTGGCAAAGGCGCTGGAGGGTGCGCCGCGGCGCCTGTCCGGCGAGATGCGCATCGGCGGGCAGGACCATTTCTACCTTGAAGGCCATATCGCGCTGGCCATACCCGGCGAGGACGGCGACATGTTCGTCCATTCCTCCACGCAGCACCCGTCCGAGGTGCAGCACATGGTGGCCCACGCACTCGGCGTGCCGAACCACGCGGTCACGGTGGACGTGCGCCGCATGGGCGGCGGCTTTGGCGGCAAGGAAACGCAATCGAACCTGTTTGCCTCCGTCGCCGCGATTGCCGCGCGGCGAACGGGACGGGCAGTCAAGATCCGGCCCGACCGCGACGACGACATGACGGCAACGGGCAAGCGGCACGACTTCCTTGTCGGCTACGACGTGGGTTTCGACGAGGACGGCAACATCCTCGGTGTCGATTTCACCTATGCGGCGCGATGCGGTTTTTCCGCCGACCTGTCCGGACCGGTCACCGACCGGGCGCTGTTTCACTGCGACAACGCCTATTTCTGGCCGGCGGTGAAGGCGGTCTCTGCGCCGCTCTACACCAACACGGTCTCGGCCACTGCATTTCGCGGCTTCGGCGGTCCGCAGGGCATGGTGGGCGCGGAGCGCGTGATCGAGGAGGTGGCCTTTGCCACGGGTCTCGATCCGCTGGAGGTGCGGCGGAAGAACTTCTACGGCGAGCCGGGCCGCGACGTGACGCCCTATCACCAGACGGTGGAGGACAATGTCATTGCCCGCATCGTGGACGAACTGGAAGCGTCTTCGGACTACCAGGCGCGCCGCAAGGCGATCCGGGCGGAGAATGCGAAGGGCGGCGTGATCCGGCGCGGCATCGCTTTGACGCCGGTGAAGTTCGGGATCTCCTTCACCGCCACGCATTTCAACCAGGCCGGCGCGCTGGTGCATGTCTATACCGACGGTTCGGTGCATCTGAACCATGGCGGCACCGAGATGGGGCAGGGCCTCTACGTCAAGGTCGCGCAGATCGTTGCGGAAGAATTCCAGATCGACATCGACCAGGTGAAGATCACCGCGACGACCACCGGCAAGGTGCCGAACACGTCGGCGACGGCGGCCTCGTCCGGCTCCGATCTCAACGGCATGGCGGCGCAGGCGGCGGCGCGCACCATCCGTGAGCGGCTTGCCGATTTCGCCGCGGAGTTCTACGAATTGCCGCGCGACCAGATCGCGTTCCTGCCCAACCGCGTGCGTATCGGCAACCAGGAGATCCCCTTCGCCGAACTGGTGAAACAGGCCTATGTCGCCCGGGTCCAGCTTTCGGCGACCGGGTTCTACAAGACGCCGGGAATCCACTGGGACCGCGACAGCGGCAAGGGCCGGCCCTTCTACTATTTCGCCTATGGCGCCTCGGTGTCGGAAGTGTCCGTCGACACGCTGACCGGCGAATACCGGGTCGAGCGCAGCGACATCCTGCACGAGACGGGGCGTTCGCTGAACCCGGCGATTGATCTCGGCCAGGTCGAGGGCGGGTTCATTCAGGGCATGGGCTGGCTGACGACGGAGGAACTGGTCTGGGACGGAAAGGGGCGGCTGCGCACCCATGCGCCGTCCACCTACAAGATCCCGCTGGCCTCCGACCGGCCGCGCATCTTCAATGTCGCCCTGGCCGACTGGTCCGAAAACCGCGAGGAGACCATCCACAAGTCCAAGGCGGTGGGCGAGCCCCCCTTCATGCTCGGCATGTCGGTGTTCCATGCGCTGTCAGACGCGGTCGCCTCGGTCGCCGATTACGAGGTCTGTCCGCGGCTTGATGCGCCAGCGACGCCGGAACGTGTGCTGATGGCCATCGAACGGCTGAGCGGGCGGGCGCGCCGTCACGGGGCCTGAGCCTTGGCGGCGTCCGACCTTCGCGCCTTTCTGGAACGGGAGAACCGGGCCGTGCTGGTGCGTGTCGCAGCGGCCAGGGGATCGACGCCGCGCGACATGGATGCATGGATGGCGGTGGCGCCGGACGCCCTGTTCGGAACCATCGGCGGCGGGCAACTGGAATTCCTGGCGATCGGGCGGGCACGCGCCATCCTTGCGGGACGTGAGGCGGAGGGTGCCTGGTCGCAGCCGCTCGGGCCGGAGATCGGGCAGTGCTGCGGCGGCCATGTGACGCTGGATTTCACCCTGCTGGATGAGACGGGCCGCGAGCGCCTCCTTGCGCAGTGGAATGCAGCACGGGCCGGGATGCCGCATGTCTACCTGTTCGGCGCGGGCCATGTGGGTACCGCGCTGGCGGGCGCGCTGGCGCTTCTGCCTGTCCGGACGGTGGTGGTGGAAACGCGCGCCGATGCGCTGGAGGCGCTTTCGGGGGCCATCGGCGACACGGTCGAAACCCGCCTTGCCGCGATGCCCGAAGCCGTGGTGCGCGAGGCGCCGTCCGGTTCCGCCTTCATCGTGCTGACCCATGACCACGCACTTGATTTCCTGATCGTCTCGGAAGCGCTGAAGCGTGACGACGCCGCCTATGCCGGTCTCATCGGCTCGGCCACGAAACGGGCGGTGTTCCGCCGGCAATGGCTGGAAGCGGGCGGCGGCGAGGATGCGTTTGCCGGTCTGGTCTGCCCGATCGGGGGCGCGCATCTGCGCGACAAGCGGCCGGCCGTGATCGCGGCGCTAACGGCGGCGGAGGTGATGACGGCGCTGGCCGCGCGGGGCAACTGACCGCAACTGGTGCCCGCCGTGCTATCGTGACGGATCATTCGCGAGGCGAATGCGTTGGCTTGCAAGCGGCAGTTCCGCCGCATCCTGCCATCAAGCCGTTCCCGAAGGAGGTGCGCCATGAGCAATCACGTTTACAAGATGGTCGATCTGGTCGGATCGTCGCCGACGAGCATCGAGGACGCCATCCAGTCAGCGATCGCCAAGGCCGCGCAATCAGTCCGCCATCTGCGCTGGTTCGAGGTGGCCGAGACGCGCGGCCATATCGAGGACGGCAAGGTGGCGCATTACCAGGTCAAGCTGCACGCCGCCTTCACGCTCGAAGACGGCGACTGACGGGAAAGGCCGGGCCATTGTCCGATGGCCCGGCCGTCGCGCCGCTCTAAAGCTCGATCCGCATGTGCGGCTCGCCATTCGACGTCTTTTCCGCGGTGACGCCCTCGCCATTCACCGTCACGGTGACGCGGTGGCGGTAGGCGGAGAAGCTGTCGAAGGTGACGACATCGACCGGCTCGTCGAAACGGAAGGTCAGGCGCCAGCGGCCGCCCTCGCCAAGCCTTTGCACGGCGATGACCTCGCCCAGGAATTTCTGGCCGAGATAGGTGCCGGTCAGCACCTGTCCGACGTGGAAGCTGGCCGGCGGGCGATTGCCTGCCGCCGCGTGGGCGGTGTTCCAGTCGCGGTGCCCCTGCTGGCGGGCGACCAGTTCCAGGGCCTGGGCGTGGCTGAGCGGCGTGCCGCGTGTCTCAAGATCGGCGCGCAAGCGTTTCGCCTGGGCCTTCATGTCGTCGATGGTGGGGGTTGTCCCACGAATTCCATTCATCACAGACCTCTCTTTCCGGGAGGGATGCGATTGTTCGAGCGGGTGCCCGCATTGCCACCGGACCGCATCCGAAAAGGGATCAGGACAGATGGAGTTCGTTCAGGGAGGCTTCACCGTGGCCTTGCGGCCTGCGGGCGGCAGGGGCCTCTGCCCTCATGACGGGCGGCATATAGGCATGCGCCCGGCATTTGTCAAAGGCCGGGCTCGCCCAGCAGGCCGCGCACCATGCGCTGGCAGCGCTCAGCCATGAAGTCGAGGAAGAGCCTGATCTTCGGGTCCTGCAGCTTGCGGTGCGGATAGAGCGCGGCAAGCTGCACCGGTTCGGGCGCGAATTCCGGCAGGACAGGCACGAGCCGGCCGTCGCGGATGAACGGCTCCACCTCGAAGCGCGGCTTGTTGACGATCCCGCGCCCGTCGATCGCCCAGGAGGTCAGCACGTCGCCATCGTCGGAATCGAAGGGTCCGCGAACCTCGAATTTCTGCGGTCCGTCGGCGCTTCTGAGCAGCCAGTGGAAATCGCGCGAGCCGGGAAAGCGCAGCAGCAGGCAATCGTGACCGGCCAGATCCTCCGGCGTCATCGGCGTGCCTCGCCGTTCCAGGGAGGTGGGCGAGGCCACCAGGATGCGGTCGCAATGGGCGATGTTGCGGCGCTTGAAGCTGGAATCCTCCAGGACACCCAGCTTGAAGGCGACGTCGATGCCTTCCTTCATGATGTCGATGTTGTGGTCGGACAGGCGCAGGCGCACCTCGATATCCGGGTAGAGATCGCGAAAGGCTGGAATGCCCGATGCAATGAAGCGCCGGCCGATGCCGAGCGGCGCGGTGACGCGGATGGAGCCGCGCGGCTGGCCGGAGAGTTCCGACACGGCGGCCTCGGCATCGGCGACGGCCTCCAGCACCTTGCGCGCGCCATCGTAGAAGACGCGGCCCTGCTCGGTGGGCATGAGCTGGCGGGTGGTGCGGTTGAAAAGGCGCACGCCGAGATGCTTCTCCAGTTCCTTGATCCGGTTCGAGGCAACCGCCGGGGAAATGCGCATGTCCCGGCCCGCAGCCGACAGGTTGCCCAGTTCCACTACGCGCACGAAGACCGCGATATTGTCCAGATAGGCCATGCCCCCTCCGACCCAAGGAACGCGCCGCGCCGCTCCCTTCAAGAAATCACGTTATTACCGTTCTGGTTTTTTTGAAAGTCATCGTGAAAGGACATGCTTTTCAAAGCTGCCGCGGGCGGCAATGATCGCGGGGAAACCGGCACGAGGATCGACATGGACCTTTGGGCAATCACCTGGGACTGGCTGGCGCTCGCCATCCGCTGGCTGCACATCATCACCGCCATCGCCTGGATCGGCTCGTCCTTCTACTTCATCGCGCTGGACCTGGGGCTCCGTCAGCGGCCGGGCCTGCCGGAAGGCGCCCATGGCGAGGAGTGGCAGGTGCATGGCGGCGGCTTTTACCATATCCAGAAATATCTCGTGGCGCCGGCGGCGATGCCGGAGCACCTGACCTGGTTCAAGTGGGAAAGCTACTGGACCTGGATGTCCGGCTTCCTGATGCTGGCCATCGTCTACTACGCGGGTGCCGATCTTTACCTGGTCGACCGCTCGGTGCTCGACATTTCGGCAAATACGGCGATCATCATCTCGCTCGCATCGCTCGGGGTGGGCTGGCTGATCTATGACGCGCTGTGCAAGTCGCCGCTCGGCAAGAGCGATGTGGGGCTGATGGTCTTCCTCTATGTGGCGCTCGTTGCCATGGGCTGGGCCTATACGCAGGTCTTCACCGGGCGCGCCGCGTTCCTGCACCTGGGCGCGTTCACTGCCACGATCATGTCGGCCAATGTCTTCTTCATCATCATCCCGAACCAGAAGAAGGTGGTCGCCGCGCTGAAGGCGGGCGAAAAGCCGGATCCGGCGCTGGGCAAGCAGGCCAAGCAGCGTTCGCTGCACAACAACTACCTGACGCTGCCCGTGCTGTTCTTCATGCTGTCGAACCACTACCCGCTGGCCTTCGCCACCCAGTACAACTGGGTGATCGCGGCGCTGGTGTTCCTGATCGGCGTGCTGATCCGCCATTTCTTCAATTCCATGCATGCGCGAAAGGGAACGCCCTACTGGACCTTCGTGGCGGCGGCCGTGATCTTCGCACTGATCGCCTGGCTTTCGGGCTTCGGCGCGGCCGTGCCGGAAGACCGTGAGGAAGCTGCCATTCCGGCGGCCCAGATGGCCTATGTGAACTCGCCGCATTTCGAGACCGTCCGCGACACGGTGCTGGGGCGCTGTTCCATGTGCCATGCGGCCGAACCGGTCTGGGAGGGCATTCCCGTGGCGCCGAAGAACGTGATGCTCGACACGGACGCGACCATCGTCCAGCATGCGCGCGACATCTACCTGCAATCGGGCGCCAGCCATGCCATGCCGCCGGGCAATGTCACCGAGATCACGCCGGAAGAACGCGCGCTGATCGTGGCGTGGTTCCGGGACGCACAGTGACGATGAGGGCCCCTGCATGACGACGACGCTCATTCGCGGGCGCCTGCTGACCTTCCTGCGCCGTCCGGAAAACCTGGACGACACGGATGCCTTTTCCTACGAGGCCGATGGCGGTCTCATGATCCGAGACGGGCGGATCGTCCGGCGCGGACCGTTCGCTCAGGTGCGCGCGCAGGCCGGCGGGGATGTGGAGGTCGTGGACCACCGGCCGCACCTTGTCCTGCCCGGTTTCATCGATGCCCATGCCCATTTCCCGCAGATGCAGGTGATTGCCAGCTTCGGCACCGAACTGCTGGAATGGCTGAACCGCTACACCTTTCCCGAGGAGATGAAGTTCTCCGACCCGGCCCATTGCGAGCGCATCGCGGTGGCCTTTCTCGACGAGATGATCCGTCACGGCACGACCACGGCGGCGGTCTATTGCACGATGCGTCCCGAATCGGCCGATGCGCTGTTTGCCGAGGCAGAAGCACGCGGCATGGCGATGGTCGCCGGCAAGGTGATGATGGACCGCAACGCGCCCGAGGCGCTGACCGATACGCCGCAAACCGCCTATGACGAGACGAAGGCGCTGGCCGCGCGCTGGCACGGGCGCGGGCGGCTTTCCTATGCAATCACGCCGCGCTTCGCGATCACCTCGACGCCGGAACAGCTCGACATGGTGCGCACGCTCATTGCGGAGCATCCCGATTGCCACGTGCAGACCCACCTTTCCGAGAACCACGCCGAGATCGCGCTGACGCGCCAGCTTTACCCGGATGCGCCGGACTATTTCGGCGTTTACGAAGCCCATGGCATGGCCGGGCCGAAAAGCCTTTTCGGCCATTCGATCCACCTGTCGGAACGTGAGCTCGATGCCATGGCCGACAGCGGGTCGGTGGCCGTGTTCTGTCCGACCTCGAACCTGTTCCTGGGCTCCGGGCTGATGGACTGGCAGCGCTATGCGCGACGGGCAAAGCCCGTGCGTGTGGCGGCAGCAACGGATGTGGGCGGCGGCACGAATTATTCCATGCTGCGCACCATGGACGAGGGCTACAAGGTGATCGCGCTCAACGGCGAGAAGATCAACCCGCTGGCCTCCTTCTGGCAGATCACGCGGGGCAATGCCGAGGCACTCTCGATGGAACGGAATATCGGCACGCTCGACGAGGGCTCGGACGCCGACCTCGTCGTGCTCGATGCGCGCGCGACACCAGCCATGGCGTTGCGCATGGAAACGGTGACAACGCTGGCCGAGGAACTGTTCCTTCTGCAGACCATGGGCGATGACCGGGCCATTGCGGAAACGTGGGTGGCCGGGCGCCGGGCCAAGGCCGCGCTCCCGCGCTGATCCTGTTTCATCCTGCGGCCGGACCCTGCGGGACATGAAACGGCTTGCGCGGCATGCGGATTGGTCATAGCCAATGGCCATGCCGCGCTTTGCCGCCAACCTGTCGATGATGTTCGCCGAAGTGCCGTTCCTTCAGCGCTTCGCGGCCGCTCGCGCGGCCGGTTTCCGCGGAGTGGAGTATCTCTTTCCCTATGAATACCCGACCGGTGACCTGAAGCGGGCGCTGGATGACGCGGGACTTCAACAGGTGCTGTTCAACGCCCCGCCGGGCGGGGATTTTGCTTCGGGAGCGCGCGGGCTGGCGGCGATGCCGGGGTGTGAGACCGATTTTCGCACCTCCATCGACATGGCGCTTGAATACGCGGCAGTGCTTGGCGTGAGGCAGATCCATGTCATGGCCGGAATCATGCCGGGGGAGGCGGATCCGCTCGAATGGCGCGCGGCCTATGTCGCCAATCTCCGCCACGCGGCAGCGCAGGCACGCCGTCATGGGGTCGCCGTGCTGATCGAGCCGATCAATCCCCATGACATGCCAGGCTATTTCCTCACGACCGTCGAGCAGGCGGTTTCGGTGATCACAGACACCGGATCGGACAACCTGTTCCTGCAATACGATCTCTACCACCAGAGCCGCCACGGCGGCGAACTGACCGGCACCTTCCTGCGGCACCAGGGGCTGATCCGCCATGTCCAGGTGGCCGGCAATCCGGGCCGGCACGAGCCGGACAGCGGAGAGATTGATTACGGCTTCGTGTTCGCGGCGCTGGACCGGGCCGGCTACAAAGGCTGGATCGGCTGCGAATACCGCCCCGCCGGGCGAACCGAAGACGGGCTCGGCTGGCTTGCGCCGTGGCTGTAGCGCGGCTGCACCGGGACGTCAGGCGCGAATGTCGATGACGCCGCAGTCGCCCGCCTGCGAGCCGAAGGCCACGCGGATGCCGTCGCGGTCCCAGCCCATCGACGTGATCGCAGCCTTGCCGCCGCGCCGCAGCACCGCCTCGCGGCCGTCTGCGAAGCGCACGGCCAGGATCATGCCGTCGGCGTAACCGATGGCGACGAGGTCCTCGGCGGGATGGCAGGCAATGCATGTCACCATGGAATCGCCACGCGTGCCCAGTTCCAGCGGCGCCTTGCCCATCGGGCCGTCCTTGCCCTGGAACGGCCAGACGATGGCAGCCGGCGCACCGGAGGTGGCCAGCCACTTGCCCTTGGCGCTCCAGGACCAGCTTTTCACCTTGGCCGGATAGCCGGTCATGCGCATGTGCTTGCCGTCGGCCAGCTTCCAGCCGTGCAGGGCGTTTTCCTGCATGGTGGTGACGAGAAACTCGCCGCCCGGCGAAAAGCTGACATCGATATGCGCGCCGGCCCATTCCAGTTCCACCGGCTTGCCGTCGGTAGCCGGAAAATGCAGCGTGGCGCCGTTGTAGCGGGCGGCCGCGAGGCGCAGGCCCTTCGGCGCGAAGGCCAGGCCTTCCACCGAACGCGGATGCGCCAGTACCTTCGCCTTGCCATCGGGAAGCACCACATGGGCGTTGCGCCCCTCGGCGAAGGCGACGGCGCCATTGGGGCCGGCCGCGATTGCGTTGATCCACTTGCGCGGCGCCTCGGCGAGCGTCACGGCCGCGCCGTCGGCGGTCACGGCGCAGACCTTGCCGTCCTCGCCGCCGGTCAGCAGGCGGTTCGCCGCGCCGTCGAGGGTTGCGCAGAGCAACCCGTCATGGGCTTCCACGGTCTTGTGGCCATTGTCGAGGCGATGGACGAGACCGTCGGCCATGGCGAAGTGCGGGACGCCGGACAGGAAGGCGGCGGCGACGCAATGGCCGTCGAGATCGAGCGGGGCAACGGTCGGCATGGCGTCCTCAGGCCTCGCAGGCCTTGAAGGTGCGCTCCAGCAGTTCCGGATCGAGATTGCGGCCGATGAAGACCATGCGGCTCTCGCGTTTCTCGCCGTCCTTCCACGGGCGCTGGTGGTCGCCCTCGACGATCATGTGCACGCCCTGGACGACATAGCGCTCCTCGTCGCCGGCAAAGGCGACGATGCCCTTGAGACGCAGGATGTCCGGCCCTTGCGTCTGGGTGATCTTCTCGATCCAGGGAAAGAAGCGCTGCGGGTTCATCTCGCCGGCACGCAGGGAGACCGATTTCACCGTCAGGTCATGGATGGCGGAAACCGCGCCATGGTCATGGTGATGATGATCGTGGTCGTGCGCATGATCATGGTGCTCATGGCCGTGATCATGGTGATGGTGATCATGGTCGTGGTCGCAATGCGGCCCGCATTCATGGTCCGGGTGATCGTGTTCCAGGAAATGCGGATCGTTGTCGAGGGCGCGCTGCAGGTCGAAGGCGCCCCGGTCGAGCACCTGTTCCAGCGCGATGGCCGAACGCTGGGTGCGGTGGATGCGCGCCGACGGGTTGATGGCGCGAACGAGGTGCTCCACCTCGGCCAGTTCTTCGGGCGAAACGAGGTCGGTCTTGTTGAGGAGCACGACATCTGCAAAGGCGATCTGGTCCTCCGCCTCGCGGCTGTCCTTCAGGCGCAGCGGCAGGTGCTTGGCATCGACGAGGGCCACGACAGCATCAAGGCGGGTCTTCGCCCGCACGTCGTCATCCATGAAGAAGGTCTGGGCAACCGGGGCGGGATCGGCAAGGCCGGTGGTCTCCACGAGGATTGCGTCGAAACGGCCGGGACGGCGCATCAGGCCCTGCACGACGCGCACGAGATCGCCGCGCACGGTGCAGCACACGCAGCCATTGTTCATCTCGTAGATTTCCTCGTCGGATTCGACGATCAGGTCGTTGTCGATGCCGATCTCGCCGAACTCGTTGACGATGACGGCGTAGCGCTTGCCGTGATCCTCCGACAGGATGCGGTTCAGGAGGGTCGTCTTGCCCGAACCGAGATAGCCGGTCAGCACGGTGACGGGAACGGGATTGGCGGCTTCGCTCATGGGATCTGCCTCGGATCGTGTCTTGGCCTTGCGGCCGGGAGGACTGTGTCGCCGTCATATAGGCGAGCGCGCGGCACAAGACCAGACGCTGCTAAGGCGCCAGCCATGGCGGATTGAAGGCGTGCATGTCAGCCAGCAGGGCCGCGATGCCATCGGCGGCGGTATCGAGCAGGGCCTGGCCCAGTTCCGGTGTCGCGGCGGCGGCGTTTCCGGTCACGCCGTCGGCATTCAGGTCGCTCATCTTCCAGCCATAGGCGTGCGGGCCATAGGCGCGCAGATGGGCGAAGTCGCGGACGTGGGCGGCCTGCGCCGACGGGAAGTCGCGTGCCCTGGCCATGTCGACCAGGTCCGGGCGCAAGGCAAGCATGACGGCAGTCTCGATCTGTCCGCCGTGGATGCCACAGGCCTTTTCCTCCGCGCTGACGCCGCCGCCCGGCGCGATGAAGCGAGTCCAGCTTGTCGCCACGGCGAGCATGGACAGGCGCACGCGCAGTTCGGTGGCCACCACGGTCATAAGGGGAGAATTCCCGCCATGGGCATTGAGCATCAGGAACTTCCGGAATCCTTGCGCGAACAGCCCTTCGCCAATGCCGGTCCAGCGGTTGACGGCGTCGTCGAAGGCGAGCGTCCGGGTGCCGGGCACGTCCATGTGCTCGATGGAATAGCCGACCGGTTCGGCCGGCAGGATGGTGAAGGGAAGGCTTTCGGGCGCCCGCGCGGCGACCCTGTCGGCCAGGCCTTGCGCAATGATCGTGTCGGTTTCGAAGGGCAGATGCGGGCCATGCTGTTCGGTCGCGCCGAGCGGCAGGACCGCGATCCACCTCTGCGCGCGCGCAGGCGACATTTCGCCGGCTGTCATCCGGGTGTAATGGCGGCGGGGCAAAAGCATCTCGGCGCTCTCATTGCGGGGCAAGGCGGCGGGACACGCTATCGTTTTCGCGCCGGAGAGCGCAACCGGTTCGTTGGCGAATCGGTTTCCGGAACGTAAGGTGGACAGGCAACAACGACAGGAGCAATCCATGGCCAAGACGGGCAAGGGTGCCATATCGACGCGTCTGCAATCGGTCGCGCGTCTGGCGCGCACGGATCTTGCAGCCCGGCTTCTCGCGCACGGCTTCTATGCCGGGCAGGACCAGATCATGCTGGCGCTGAGCGTCGAGGAGGGCTTGACGCCGACGCAACTGGCGGCCCGCCTCGGCGTCAAGCCGCCGACCATCACCAAGACGATCAACCGTTTGCAGGCGCAGGGTTTCCTCACCAAGACCGGTTCCGAGACCGATGCGCGCATCGCGCATATCGCCCTGACAGAGGCCGGCCGCGATGCGATCAGGGCGATCGAGAAATCGGTCAAGCGCACCGAGAAGGCCCTGGTGAAGGGGCTCGACAAGAAGGAGCGCAAGACGCTGCTCAAGCTCCTGGCGCGGGTGGAGGCCAACCTGGCGCATCCTGGCACCCAGCCGGTGGAAGACGGCGAAGAGGAGGATGAGGCGGCCTGACCGGGCAGGGTGAGGGCGCCTTTCCCGTCAGACAAGGAAATTTGACTTGTGCACGTTTGCGCAGCGGTCGAAGAGCGGAAGGGCACCTGGAAGGATGACCGCTTGACCCGACCCGCCACAGGCGAAACCGCCACGCCGACCGCCGCGATCCTGTTGATCGTCGCCGCCTGTTTCCTGTTCGCCTGCCTCGATACCAGCGCGAAATTCCTCGTCACTTCGGGCATGGACGCGCGGTTCGTGTCCTGGGTGCGTTTTGCCGAACACGCGCTGCTGGCACTGGTGCTGCTGCGCGGCTGGTCGCGGCCGGAGGTCTTCCGGGTGGCCAACATCCCGGCACAGGCCATAAGGGGCATGTTCCTTTTCGGCTCCACCTTCTGCAATTTCCTGGCCCTTCAGACGCTGCAACTGGCCGAGACCATCTCGATCTTCTTCTTCGCGCCGATGGTGATCACGGCGCTGGCCGGACCGCTGCTCGGCGAATGGGCCGGATGGCGCCGCTGGATGGCTGTCGCGGTCGGCTTCATCGGCGTCCTGGTGATCACGCGGCCCGGTGCCGGTGTGCTGGGCATCGGCCATCTCTATGTCACGCTCGCCATGCTCAGCTATTGCTTCTACGTCATCATGACCCGCAAGATGAGCGGGTCGGAGACGCCGGAAAGCCTGATCTTCTATTCCGCCCTCGCGCCGACCGTGCTGATGGCGCCGACGGTTCCGCTCTACGGGTCGCTCCCGGACACCGGGTTGCAATGGGCGGTCCTGATGGGGCTCGGCTTTTTCGGCGGTATCGGGCACTGGCTGCTCATCAATGCCTACAAGCGGGCGACCGTCTTCGCGCTTGCGCCCTATCCCTACCTCCAGATGGTCTGGATGGTCCTCTTCGGCTTGCTCGTCTTCGGCGACCTGCCGGACCGCTGGACGCTTGGCGGGTCGCTGATCATCATTGCCTCGGGCCTCTATATCGTGCATCGCGAGCGCATCCTGCGGCGCACGGCGCTTGCCACCCCGCCGGTGCGATCCGTCCTGCCGGCAAAAAAGCGTTGAAAGGCAGGCACGCCGCCGCTAGGACTTTAAAACGTTTAATGTGACGGTTCGGTCCGAGGCGGGGAGGCTGCGGCCCTGGCGCAAAAGATAAAACTTTCAACCATTGCGGAGGCCCTCGGGGTCTCGACGGCAACCGTCTCGCTGGCCCTGCGCGACAGTCCGCTCGTCGCCGACCAGACGCGTGAACGCATCAAGGCGCATGCGCGCGAAATCGGCTATATCTACAACAGGCGCGCCGCCAGCCTGCGCACCTCGCGTTCGGGCATCGTCGGCGTCGTGGTGCATGACATCATGAACCCGTTCTTCGCCGAGATCCTGCGGTCCATCGAGGACGAACTCGACCGGTCGGGCCAGACCTTTCTCCTGTCAAACCATTACGACCAGGTGGAAAAGCAGCGCGCCTTCCTCGACACGCTGCTGCAGCTCGGGGCGGACGGCATCATCATGTCGCCGGCCATCGGAACGCCTCTGGCGGATATCGAACTGGCGGAGAAGAACGGCCTGCCGGCGGTGCTGATCGCGCGCAACGTGCCGGGCGCCGACGTGCCGGTCTTCCGGGGCGATGACGCCTATGGCACGGGCCTTTCGACGCGCCACCTCATCGGGCTCGGCCATCGCCGGATCGCCATGGTGGGTGGCACCGACCAGACCTCGACCGGCCGCGACCGCTACCAGGGCTACAGGGACGCGATGCGCGAAGCCGGCCTGGAGGTGCGGCCGGAATGGCGTATCGCCGGGCCACGCACCAAGCTTGCCGGGTTCGATGCCACCGAGACATTCCTTTCCATCAGTCCCCGCCCGACGGCGGCCGTGTGCTGGAACGACCTTGTGGCCATCGGCCTGATGAACGGGCTTGCCCGCGCCGGGCTGAACGTGGGGACCGACGTCTCGGTGACGGGCTACGACGACCTGCAGGAAGCGGCCATCGCCACGCCCGCGCTCACGACCGTCTGGAACGGCCAGCGCGAGGTGGGCCGCCGCGCCGCCAAGGCGCTGCTCGACCGGCTGGCGGGCCACGAGGTGCATGGCGGGCAGGAACTCATCCGCCCGGAGTTGCGCGTGCGCCAGTCCACAGGAGCGGCCCCGGCCGCTTCTTAACAAGCCGTTTACCGTATCGGGTCCATTCTTCCGCGCTGACAAGCAGCGGAAAGGGGCGACATGTTGCGATTGGTCGTTCTGGCGGCAGGACTGGGCTGTGCCGCCGCACTTCTTACAACGGCCGGCGGTTTGGTTCAGGACGATGCCCGATCCGAGACCCCGGTGGCAATCAATGCAATTTCCGCCGCGCCGGTCCAACAGTTCCGCCTCTGGCTGGCTGGCAGGAAGACCGGTTGCCTGCTGTCCCTCGACATGGACACGGGCATGGCCTCTCCGCAGGCCTGCGAAGACGGGGCAGCCAACCCGCTCGTTCATGCCAGCAGCGTGGCACGGCACAAGGGCGGGCTGATCCTGACGGATTCGAGCGGCGTTGCAGTGGCTGAATTCGCGGTCGGCGAAGGTTTCGCCTACGAGGCGGTGGCGCCTGCCGGCCGGTTGATGGCACTTTCCGCCGTGGATTGACGGGCAAGCGCGCGTTTGCGGGCCGCATCGCCGAAGGCGCGGAAGATCGCGGCCGATGGCGCATCCGTCCTGGCCCAGTATTCCGGATGCCACTGGACGCCGAGCGCGAAGGCCTGCGCACCCTCCACCGACACCGCTTCCACCGTGCCATCGGGCGCAAGGGCATCGACGGCAAGGCCGGGCGCAAGATCGCCAATGGCCTGGCGGTGAAGCGAATTGACCTGGATTTCGCCGGTGCCGACGATCGCGGCAAGGCAGGAGCCCGGCTTGACGCTGGCGGGATGGCGGATCGCGAAGCGCTCGTCGTTGTGATCGCCTTGCGGCGCGCGGTGATCGTCGACGCCTTCCAGTTCCTGGATCTCGGTTTCCAGCGTGCCGCCAAGCGCGACGTTGAGTTCCTGCATGCCCCGGCAGATGGCAAGAAGTGGCACGCCGCCCGCGATTGCGGCGCGGATCAGGGCAATCGAGGTTTCGTCGCGGGCAGGGTCGAACGGCTCATGGCGCTCGCTCGCCTCGACGCCGTAATGGCCCGGATGGACATTCGTGCGCGAGCCCGTCACGAGAAGGCCGTCCATGCGCGCCAGCAGCGCCGCTGCATCGATGTTCGCGCCCATGGCGGGTACGGCGAGCGGCAGAACACCAGCCACGTCCATCGCCGCGGCAAGATAGGTTTGCGGCGCGCAGTGCCAGACATAGTTGTCGAACTCGCGAATGTCGGACGAAACGGCAACGAGTGGTTGGGTCATGAAGGACGGCTCCTGGACGACAGGGCCCCTACATAATCGGCAAGCCGGGTGTCCGCCAGAGGTCAGCATGGGGCGGGGGCACAAAAATCCTTGTCCTCCCGAGGGATGGCAACTGGTAAAAAAAATTGGCCACGTATTTCCACGGTGCTGGACAGCGTGCGATCAACGTGTATTGATAGCCTCCGGAAAAGGGCGGGGGCGTGAGGGCGCCGGACGCATTGTTCCTCTGTTCTGATCACCAATGGGAGGATATCCATGGATCGTCGTTCATTCATCAAGAAGGCCGGTCTCGCCGGCGCGGGCGCTGCTGCGGCCACGAGCCTGGCCGCTCCGGCCATCGCGCAGGAGAACCCGAAGATCACCTGGCGTCTGACCTCTTCGTTCCCGAAGGCGCTGGACACCATCTACGGTGCGGCCGAAACGATGGCCAAGTTCGTCAGCGACGCGACGGGCGGAAATTTCCAGATCCAGGTCTTCGCCGCGGGCGAGATCGTTCCGGGCCTGCAGGCCGCCGACGCTGCTTCTGCCGGCACGGTGGAGCTTTGCCACACCGCTTCCTACTACTACTGGGGCAAGGATCCGGTCTATGCGCTGGGCACCGCCATTCCGTTCGGCCTCAACGCCCGCATGCAGAACGCCTGGTACTACTATCCGAATGCCGAAGGCGTTTCGGGCAACGACCTGATGAACGAGTTCTACGCCACGCAGGGCCTCATCGGATTCATGTGCGGCAATACCGGCACCCAGATGGGCGGCTGGTTCCGCAAGGAGATCAATTCGGTCGCCGACCTGCAGGGCCTGAAGATGCGTATCGGCGGCATGGGCGGCAAGATCATCGAGAAGCTTGGCGTCGTTCCGCAGCAGATCGCCGGCGGTGACATCTACGCGGCACTGGAGAAGGGCACGATCGACGCCACCGAGTGGGTCGGCCCCTATGATGACGAGAAGCTCGGCTTCAACAAGGTCGCCCAGTACTACTACTATCCCGGCTGGTGGGAAGGCGGCCCGGTGCTGCATACCATGGCCAACCTGGAGAAGTACAACGAGCTTCCGGAGCACTACAAGGCTGTGCTGGAAGTCGCCAACCGTGCCGCCAACACCGACATGATGGCCAGCTACGACGCCAAGAACCCGGCTGCGTTGAAGCGTCTCGTCGGTGCGGGCGCCCAGCTGCGTCCGTTCTCGCGCGAAATCCTGGAAGCCTCCTACGAGGCGGCCAAGGGCACCTATGCCGAGATCTCGGCAGAGAACGCGATGTTCAAGAAGATCTACGACCACCAGCTTGCGTTCAAGAAGGACGCCTATCTGTGGATGCAGATCTCCGAGAACACGTTCGACACGTTCATGATGATCCAGCAGCAGGCCGGCAAGCTCTGAGCTTCAGCCCGCTGTCATGGCGAATTCACCGGACCCCGGGGCGGCAACGTCCCGGGGTTTTGCATATGCGGGATGCAATTGCTCCTGACTTCCGGCCGGCGCCCTGGTTCCCGCCATCCCGCGTTTGTGCAGCAAGCCGTGCTGGCGCATGAAGGCGTGCACGGCGACGGCAACCGCGCCGGGCTTCTCAACCATGGGGAGATGGCCGGCGGTGGGCAGGAGCAGGGTTGTTACCGCAGGCAGTGCGGCCTGGATGCCGAACTGGTGACGGGGGCGGATGACCCGGTCCATGCCGCCGACGATATTGAGCGCCGGACAGGTGATTTCCGGAAGGGCGTCCGACAGCGATGCCTGGGACAGAAGCCGCACGAGCGCCGCGATTTCGGCCGGGTCGCTTTTGAGAAGCGACTGGCGGACGCGTTCGATCGCCTCGACATCCCTTGGCTCGCGCGGTGCTCCGGCTTGCGCCACGCAGGTGCGCGCGCCCTCGATGAAGCGCGCCGGCGTTGAAATCCAGAGGGACAGCAGGCGCTCGAATCCCCATTGGCCAAAGCCGCGCAATCGCAAAAGCCGCATGGCGAAGGGCTGGCAGCCATCCAGCCCGCCACAGGACAGCGCCCCCATGATGACCAGGCCATTGACGAGTGCCGGATGGCGCGCGGCAAGACCCAGCGCCATGAAAGCACCGGTCGAATGGCCGATCAGTGTTACCGGGTGTCCCTTGAAGTCGCGCGTGATGGCGTCCGCATAGGCATCGAGGATCGAATTCATGGATTGTGCACCGGCACTGGCGCCAAGTGTCCAGGGGTGATGGCCGGGCAGGGGGTAGGCAATGGCGGTGCCTGTGCGGGAGACCGGCGGTGCATAGGTCTGCCAGAACGATGGCGCCATTACCATGCCATGCAGCAGGACCGTGCGCGGGCCGTTGCGGCGGGAAATGGAAAGGGCAGGCGGTGTATCAGGCATGGCGGCGATCCGGATGGACACGCGTCAACGTGGCAGGCGCCGTCCGGGTTCCCATGAAAAAGCCGGGCGCAGGCCCGGCTTTTTGATGTCTCGCGATGAACCGTCCGTCACTCGGCTGGTGCGGGATCGATCCGGGGCGGGCCGCTGGGCATTTGCAGCCCGCCGGAACCCTGCTGCTGGCCGGCATTGTCACCCTGCGGGGCAGGCTGCTGATTGCCGAAATTGGGGGCGCCCTGAAGCTGCAGGCCTGGCAGTTGCAGCGAATTGCCGCCATTGCCTCCGTTGGCCGGCTGGTTGCCGAAGTTCGGCGAACCCTGCAATTGCAGGCCCGGAAGCTGCAGGCCGCTGCCGCCGCCATTGCCGCCGGGCGCCGTTCCCGGCATCTGCAAGCCGCCGCCGAAACTTGGCACCTCGATCTTGATGTCGTCGGGATTGAAGACCTTCTGGTCGTCCTTGTAGTGGGTGACCAGGCGCGGATAGGCGATGATCAGCAGGATCACGCAGAACTGGATGATGATGTAGGGAATGGCGCCCTTGTAGATCTCGGTCGTCTTGATGCCGGGCATGGTGCGGTTTGTTGCCTTGTCGAGCCATTCGGAGCGCGGCGCGATGGAGCGCAGGTAGAAGAGCGCGAAGCCGAAGGGCGGCGTCAGGAACGATGTCTGCAGGTTGATGCCCAGGATGATGCCGAACCAGATCAGGTCGATGCCGAGCTTCTCGGCGACAGGCGCCAGCAGCGGCACGAGGATGAAGGCGATCTCGAAGAAGTCGAGGAAGCAGCCGAGGATGAACACGATGATCGTGACGACGATCAGGAAGCCGTATTCGCCGCCGGGAAGCGCCAGGAGCAGTTCCTCGATCCAGATATTGCCGTTCAGTCCGTAGAAGGTGAGGCCGAAGACGCGCGCACCGATCAGGATAAACATGACGAAGGCGGTCAGCTTCGTTGTCGAGTCAAGCGCCTGCTTGAGAACGGAAAAGTTGATCCGCCGCTTCATCAGCGCCAGGACGAGTGCCCCGGTCGCGCCCATGGCGCCGCCTTCGGTCGGCGTGGCAATGCCGAGGAAGATCGTGCCCAGCACGAGGAAGATCAGCGCCAGTGGCGGGATCAGCACGATGACGACCTGTTCGGCCAGGCGCGACAGGATGCCCAGATTGAAACGGCGGTTGATGAGGCTGGCCGCGAGCGCCACGCCGACTGCGGTCGTCGCGGCCCAGACGAGGCGGACCTCGTAGCGCATGTCAGCGAAAATCGTGTGGTAAGTGGCGAAATAGATTCCGATGGCAACCGCGATGATGACGATCAGCGAGGTGACTCCGCCGCCGAGCGTGCGGGCTTCCATCGGCAGGGCGGGGGCCCAGGCCGGTTTCACGAGCGTGACGGCGAAGACATAGAGGCAGTAGGCGCCGACGATGATGGCGGCCGGCAGCAGCGCGCCGACGTACATGTCGCCGACGGAACGGCCCAGCTGGTCGGCCATGACGATGAGGACGAGCGAGGGCGGCACGATCTGCGCGAGCGTTCCCGATCCGGCGATGGTTCCTGTCGCAAAGGAGCGGTTGTAGCCGTAGCGCATCATGATCGGCAGCGAGATCAGGCCCATGGCGATGACCGATGCCGCGACGACGCCGGTGGTGGCCGCGAGAAGCGCGCCGACCAGGACGACCGCATAGGCAAGGCCGCCGCGAACGGGGCCGAAAAGCTGGCCGACGGTGTCGAGCAGGTCCTCGGCCATGCCCGAACGCTCCAGGATCAGCCCCATGAAGGTGAAGAAGGGGATCGCCAGCAGCGTATCATTGTACATGATGCCGTAGATCCGCTCCGGATGGCTTTGCAGCAATGGCCAGAACAGGCGGATCTCGCTGGAGAAAAGCGACATTTCCACGCCGATGGCGAAGAAGAGGAGGCCGCCGGCGGCAAGCGTGAAGGCCACCGGATAGCCGATCAGCAGCATCGCCATGACGGAGACGAACATGATCGGCGCGAGTTCGTGTGCGATCAGGTCGAGCATCAGCGCGCCTCCTCGATGTCGAGGGCGGCTTCCGCCTCGGGCGGCAGGTCATGCTGGGGCATCGGGTCGTCGATATCGCCGCGAAGCACGGCAATGCGCTTGATGATCTCGGAAATGCCCTGGGCGGTCAGCAGCAGGAAGCCGATCAGGACCATCATCTTGGCCGGCCACAGGATCAGACCGCCGGCATTCGCAGAGACTTCGCCGCTGTTGTAGGAGCGCCAGAACCAGGGCCAGGCAAGCCAGACCATGAGCAGGCAGAAGGGCATCAGGAAAAAGGTATGGCAGAACAGGTCGATCCAGTCGCGTGTGCGCTTCGACAAGCGGTTGGACACGATGTCGATGCGGATGTGCTCGTTCTTCAGCAGGGTGTAGGCGGCTGCCAGCATGAAGACGGTGCCGTAGAGGTACCATTGCAGTTCGAGCAGGGCATTCGATGCGCGGGGGATGGGCAGGAAGTCCGGCAGGCCTTCGCCGAGATAGCGCACGGTCGCGTTGTAGGCCGATACCAGGACGGCAGCGAGGATCAGCCAGGATACCTGCCTGCCGATGAAATCGTTAATTCGGTCGATCAGTCGCGAGACTGCCAGTAGAACCGTCATGCATGCCCTCCCTGACACCGGCTGCCCTGCCGGTGTGTTCTCCCGTAATCCCGGCGGCGCCGACAGTGCAACACAAGGCGTCGCTTGTCGACAGCAATACCGGTCCGGCCGGCCTGGCGGACCTTCCGGCACTCCCGGTTAGCAGATTTCTGCCATGGCGGAAAGAAACTGGATAAGTTTTTTTACCAATTTCCGGATGCGTGGCGGAAAAGGCGCTTCCCACCCCTTTCCCCGGCCGGCAATTCCGTTACGCCACAGGGCCGGTTCGGGTATTTTTTCGAATGGTTTCGGCCGGTTGACGTCAACGGGCTTGCCAATATGAGCAATGGCCGCGAATTCGATTGACTGGATTTGCCCGGCGCAGAAAACTGACCATGTATTGGAAGGGTCCCGCAGAGGGCCCGCGCCGGAGGAACGACACAATGACGCTTCACGCGGTTAGCCTGGCTGACAAGTTCGACCTGTCGAAGAACCGGATCTTCGTGTCCGGCGCGCAGGCGATCGTGCGCATGCTGATGATGCAGCGCGAGCTGGACCGGCGCAACGGACTCGATACGGGGGGCTTCGTTTCGGGCTATCGCGGTTCGCCGCTCGGCGGGCTGGACCAGCAATTCTGGAAGGCGCGCAAGGAATTCGCCGCCAACGACATCGTCTTCAAGCCCGGCCTGAACGAGGAACTGGCCGCGACGGCCTGCTGGGGCAGCCAGCAGACAGAACTGCTTGGCGAGGGCACCAAGGACGGCGTTTTCGCGCTGTGGTACGGCAAGGGCCCGGGCGTCGACCGGTCCGGCGACGTTTTCCGCCACGCCAACCTGGCGGGCAGTTCGAAGCATGGCGGCGTGCTGGCGCTGATGGGCGACGACCACACGGCGGAAAGCTCGACCAATGCGCATGCCACGGAGTTCCTCTTCGTCGACACGATGATCCCGATCTTCAACCCGGCCGGGGTGCAGGAACTGATCGACTACGGCCTCTACGGCTATGCGCTGTCGCGTTTCGCGGGCACGTGGTCAGCGCTCAAATGCGTCAAGGACAACATCGAATCGACCGCCTCCGTCGACGTTTCGCTGGACCGGCTGAACATCGTGCTGCCGGAATTCGACATGCCGAAGGGCGGGCTGAACATCCGCCACGAACTGAACCAGATCGGCCAGGAGGAGCGGCTTCACAACTACAAGCGCGCCGCGGCAGCCGCCTTCATCCGTGCCAACGGCCTCAACCGCATCATCTATTCCGGCGGGGCCAACGCCAAGCTCGGCATCATCACGGTGGGCAAGAGCTATCTCGACGTGCGCGAGGCGCTGGACGAACTGGGCATCGACGAGGCACGGGCGAACCGGATGGGCATCCGCCTGTTCAAGGTGGCGTGCCCGTGGCCGCTCGACCTCGAGCATATCAAGGAATTCGCCCTCGGCCTCGACACGATCATCGTGGTGGAGGAAAAGCGCTCGCTCATAGAGGTTCAGGTGCGCGAGGACCTCTACGGCACGGCGAACCAGCCGGTGGTGGTCGGCAAGAAGGACGAGCGCGGCGACTGGCTGTTCCCCGTCAAGGGCGCGCTCGATCCCAACGACATCGCGGTGGCGATCGGGGAGCGCGTGCTGAAGGTCATCGGTCCGTCGGAGGAGATCGAGGCGCGCGTCAAGCAGATGCGCCAGTTCCAGGCGATGCTGACCGACACGAAGGACGTGGCGGTGCGCACCCCCTATTTCTGTTCAGGCTGCCCGCACAACACGTCCACCCGGGTGCCGGAGGGTTCGCTGGCGGGCGCCGGGATCGGCTGCCACTTCATGGCCCTGTGGATGGACCGCAGCACGGTCGGCTTTACCGCCATGGGCGGGGAGGGCGCGCAATGGGTCGGCCAGGCGCCGTTCTCGAAGCGCGATCACATGTTCCAGAACCTGGGCGACGGCACCTACAACCATTCCGGTTCGCTGGCGATCCGCTACGCCATCGCCTCGGGTGTCAACATCACCTACAAGATCCTCTACAACGACGCCGTGGCCATGACCGGCGGGCAGCCGCACGAGGGCACGCTTTCGGTCGACCACATCGCGGCGCAGGTTCGCGCGGAGGGTGTCGAGCGGATCGCCGTCGTGACCGACGAACCGGACAAGTATGCCGGCGTGGTGGCGTTCCCGGAGCGCACGACCATCCATCACCGCGAGGAGATGGATGCGGTTCAGCGCGAACTGCGCGAGGTGCCGGGCGTCTCGGTGCTGATCTACGACCAGACCTGCGCGGCGGAAAAGCGGCGGCGGCGCAAGCGCGGCACATTCCCCGATCCCGACAGGCGGGTCATCATCAACGAACTGGTCTGCGAGGGCTGCGGCGATTGCGGCGTGAAGTCCAATTGCGTCTCGGTCCAGCCGGTCGACACGGAATTCGGCCGCAAGCGGCGCATCGACCAGTCAAGCTGCAACAAGGATTTCTCCTGCCTGGAGGGCTTCTGCCCCTCCTTCGTGACAGTGCATGGGGCCAGGATCCGCAAGTCCGAAGGCGCGAGCCTGGAGCAGGACCCGCTGGAGGGCGTGCCCGAACCCGCGCTGTTCGATCTCGGCAAGGGCGGATGGTCTTCCGTGGTCGACGGGGTCGGCGGAACGGGCGTCGTGACCATCGGCGCCATCCTCGGCATGGCGGCGCACCTGGAAGGCAAGGGATGCGGCATGATCGACATGGCCGGCCTTGCCCAGAAGGGCGGGGCCGTCTACTCCCATGTCCGCATCGCCGGAACGCCGGACGACATTCATGCGATCCGGGTCTCGGCCGGCAAGGCGGACCTGGTCCTTGGCTGCGACCTCGTCGTTTCCGGTTCGGCCAAGGTGCTGGCAGCGACGCGCGAGGGCGAGACGCTGTTCGTGACCAACACGGCTGAAGTCATGCCCGGCGACTTCACGCGGTCGCCCGATTTCTCGCTGCCGACCGAACGCCTGAAGCAGGCAATCAGCAAGGCGGCAGGCGAGGAAAAGGCCCATTTCTTCGATGCCACGCGCACCGCGACGACACTGTTCGGCAATTCGCTCGGCGCCAACATGTTCATGCTGGGCTTTGCCTACCAGCACGGCGGCCTGCCCGTTTCGTCCGAAGCGATCGAGCAGGCGATCGGCCTCAACGGCCAGGCGGTGGACATGAACATCGCCGCCTTCCGCTGGGGCCGCCGCGCGGCCCATGACCGCGACGGGGTGATGGCGCTCGTCGACCGGCTGCGCGGCCGGCCGCGGCCCGACTTCTCGGCCGAAACGCTCGACGAGATCATCGCGCGGCGCGAGGCCTTCCTGTCAGGCTACCAGAATGCGGCCTATGCGAAACGCTACCGGTCGCTGGTCGAAAAGGTCCGCGCGGCCGAGGAAAAGGCGGCGCCGGGATCCAACGCGGTCACGGAAGCCGTTGCGCGCAACCTGTTCAAGGCCATGGCGATCAAGGACGAATACGAGGTCGCGCGCCTCTACACCGACGGGGCGTTCAGGCAGCAGATGGCCCGCGAGTTTTCCGGCTATGACCGGCTGGAATTCCACCTGGCACCGCCCATGCTGGCGCGAAAGGACAACAAGGGCCATGCCCGCAAATCCAGTTACGGGCCGTGGATGCTGAAGGCGTTCGGCGTGCTGGCGCGGCTCAAGGGCCTGCGCGGCACGGTCTTTGACATCTTTGGCCATACCGGGGAACGGCGGATGGAGCGGGCGCTGCGCGAACGCTATGCCGGCGACGTGGAAATGCTCGCGAAGCGCCTTGACCGGACGCGGATCGCCGCAGCGGTCGAAGTGGCGGGCATTCCCTCCATGATCCGCGGCTTCGGCCACGTGAAGGCGGCCAACGCCGCCAAGGCGGATGCGGCACGCGAGCAGGCACTCAAGCGTTTCGAAAACCCGGAACCGGACCTGGCGCTCGCGGCGGCCGAATAGGCCGGGAGAGAGATGAAAAAGTCAAAAAAATGGCGGCAAACCGTCGTGAAATAAGGGTTTCTTAAGCCGGAAATGCGAAAAGCCGGGTCCCGGGTACCGGATCTGGCGCATGCAGGACAAGAACAGAAAAACAGTCCAGGACCAGACGCACGACGAGTTCTATATCGCGTTCGTGCAGTCGCTCTTCGAGAATGGGCGCACGCTGATGATGGGCGTGGTGACCCAGATCGCGATGCTTATGCTTGTCTACTGGAAGACAGGCGATCCCGTCTTCGCCTATATCGCCATCGGCATCCTTCCCGTCGGGCTGCTTCGCTCCTACACGGTCAACCGCTACCGCAAAGCCGGCATCGCCCAGACGCTGGCGGAGGCCAGGCGCCGCGAATGGGCCTATATCGCCGTCGGCGCGCTGCATGGCGCAGCCCTTGGCGTGTTCACCGTCTACAGCATCTATTTCGTCCGCGACGAATTCGCCGAGGTCGCCTCGATCAGCCTCGCGCTGGCGACGGCGGTCTCAATTCCGGGCCGCAACTACGGCTCGTCACGCATGGTGTTCGTGCTCAACACCTTCCTGTCGCTGCCGATCTCCGCGACGCTGATCGCCCGCATGGACGTCTATCACGTTGTCCTGGGTCTTCTGCTCGCGCCGTTCCTGTTCGCGATCCAGACCTTTTCCACCGACATCCGCGACAAGGTCCTTTCGCTTCTCAGGGAAAAGAAAAAGGCCAGTGCGCTGGCCGTCCGCTTCGACAAGGCACTCAACACCATGTCGCACGGCCTTGTCATGCTGGATGCGCGCGAGATGATCGTCGTGGCCAACTCGCGGGCGTCGGATTTCTTCGGCCTGCGCAGTGCGCAGCACATGCAGGGGCGCACGTTCCACGCGCTGCTCAATCGCGGCGTTGCCGCTGGTTTGCTCGACCGGCGGGACGCCCGCTACATCGCCGTCGAGCTGTCGCGGGCCATCCGCGAAGGGCGCAACCGCAAAGTGCTGATCAAGCTGACCGACGGGCGCTATTTCGAACTGTCGGCACGCGAGGGCGACGATGATCTTTCCGTGATCACGTTCGAGGACGTTTCCTCGCGCATCGCGTCGCAGGAGAAAATCCGCTACATGGCTCGCTTCGATGCCCTGACCGGCCTCGCCAATCGCGGCTATTTCCAGGAGATCGTGGCGGAATCGCTGGCCGAGGGCGACCCGGAGCGGATGTGCGCCATGCTGGTGCTGGACCTCGACGACTTCAAGGGCGTGAACGATTCGCTGGGGCACCCGGTCGGCGATGCCCTGATCTTCGCGCTCGGGGAGCGGCTGAATGCCCATAACGAGGACCACCTCAAGGTATCGCGTTTCGGCGGCGATGAATTCATGGTCTTCTTCGACGGGATTGCCGACGAGGACGACCTGAGGGAGAAGATCAACGCCCTCTACCAGCGGCTCAAGGCGCCGGCCGACGTCGCGGGCAACCTGCTGTCCCTGCAGGTGAGCGGCGGGGCGGTGATGGCCAAGGTGCGCGACACCAGCGTGGACAGTCTCATCGTCAAGGCCGACCTTGCCCTCTACAAGGCCAAGGGGACGGGCAAGAACAGCTGGGAGCTTTTCGAGGAAACGCTCGACCGGGCCTTCCGCGAGCGGCAACGGCTGAAGGGCGAGTTGCGCGGCGCCATTGAGCGCGACGAACTGACGGTCCTCTACCAGCCGATTGTCGATGCAAGGACGCTGCAGGTGGCCAGTTGCGAGGCATTGTGCCGCTGGCATCATCCCGAACTTGGCAACATCCCGCCCTCGACCTTCATTCCGCTCGCCGAGGAAATGGGGATCATCTCGATGATCTCGGCCTTCGTGCTGAAGCGCGCGACGCTTGACTGCGCCGAACTTCCGGGCGAGATCCGCATTTCGGTGAACCTGTCGGCAAACGATTTCCGGTCGCTCGAGATCGTGGCGACGGTCGAGCGCGTGCTGAAGTTCTCGGGGCTGGAGCCATCACGCCTGGAGATCGAGGTCACCGAAACGGCACTTGTGGACGACAAGGCTAAGACCTGGGCCTATCTGGAGGAACTCAAGGTTCTTGGCGTCACCATCGCGCTCGACGATTTCGGAACCGGATACTCGAATCTCGGCTACCTGAACGCATTGCCGCTCGACAAGATCAAGGTGGACCGGTCGTTCCTGTCGGAGATGGAAACCAACCCGAAGTCGCTGGAACTCCTGAAGGGCGTTGTCGAATTGTCGCGGCGGCTGCAGCTTGGCGTGACGATCGAAGGCGTCGAGACCGAACAGCAGTTCCGGCTTCTTGCCGAGACCGTGCACCCCGATTACATCCAGGGCTTCCTGTTCGGGGCGCCGCTTTCCAAGCGCGGCATCGCGGCCATGATCCAGGCCATCCGGCCCCTGAAGGACGCCACCCGCAGGACAAGCGCCACAACGCGTTGAACGGCCGGCAGGGACACCGCCGGCAAACAGCTTTTTCCTAATTAACCAATTGTTAAGGTTAACGATAGGTAAATGGAACCCACCCATTTGTGGGCTTTTTCCGAAGCCGTTGTTTGCCTACACTGCCTTCTCTGGTTCTTTTTGCGAGGGGAAGGCCATGAATGCGGCAAGCGAACCCGCCGTCGTTGGTCAGTTGACGCGAACGGCGTCTGCACAGGGCGCGATGCTCAAGCGGTTTCTCGCTTATCTGGACCGGATCCAGTACCGGCGGGTCACCTGCGGCGAAGCGCTGGAAGAGGTCGCCCGCCTCCGCTACAAGTCCTATCTCCAGAACAGCCTCGTGACCCGGAACGAAACCCGGCAGATCATCGACCAGTACGACGGCGACGCGAACGCCTACATCTTCGGTGTCTACCTGGACGAGGAACTCGTGGCGACGATCCGCCTCCATCATGCCTCGAAGGCCTTCCCGCGTTCGCCGGCGATGGAGATGTACAGCGACATCCTGATGCCGCGACTGGAAGCGGGCGACAGCTACATCGACCCCAGCAAGCTGGCCGTCGATCCAGACATCGTGTCCGGATCCATCATGATCCCGACCGTGACCATGCGACTGGCCTATGTCGCTTGCCGCTACCTGCAGGTGCCGTACTACATCACCATGCTGCGGGATGACCACGAGGTCTTCTACAAGAAGATGTTCGGCTTCTACCGGATTGCGGAGGCTCGCGACTACAAGGGTGCGGTCAACTGCAGCGTGCCGCTCTACGAGGGCGACATTGCCCGGTTCGGCGCCACGACCGTGGAGCGTTTCCCCTTCTTCCAGTTCACCGAAGCGGAAGGGCGAATGCTGTTCGAGCGCCCGGTTGTCGGGGCGGGCGCGCCGCTCTCGATCCTGCCGTCCGCGAAATACCTGATCGGCGAACCAGCCTGACACCGGCCGGCCGCGGCACTTGCCGTGGCATCGCCTTGCGGCGTATATGATCCCGCCCACGCCAATCCGGACCGGTGCGGCGCTTTCGGGGGCATCACGGCATGGCGGCCAAGGCATGAACGACAAGGTGGCACTGGTCCGGGGGTTCATCTGGGCCTCGGAACTGACCAATGGCGAACTTGAGCGGGCGGCGCAGGGAATCAGCGAGCGCACCTACGCCAGGGGTGCCTATGTCTGTCACCGCGGCGACCAGCTTTCCCATTGGGGCGGTATTGTCGAGGGGCTGATCAAGATGAGCACGATCGGCCGGTCGGGCAAGGCGGTCACATTCGCCGGTCTCGGCAACGGGGCGTGGTTTGGCGAAGGCTCGGTGATCAAGAACGAGCCGCGCAAATATGACCTGGTGACCCTGCGTGAAACACGCCTGGCACTGATGAACCGCCAGACCTTCATGTGGCTCTACGAGAATTCCATCGGCTTCAACCACTACCTGCTGCGCCAGATCAACGAGCGGCTCAGCCAGTTCATCGCCACCGTCGAGCACGACAGGATCCTCGATTCCAAGGCGCGCGTGGCGCGAAACCTGTCATGGCTGTTCAATCCCGTGCTTTATCCCGGCGTCGTCAGGACCGTCGAGATCACGCAGGATGAGCTTGCCTTGCTGACCGGCGTGTCGCGCGCGGTCACGAATCGCAGCCTGGGCGAATTGCAGGACGAGGGCCTGCTCACCGTCGAGCACGGCAGGATCACGGTTCTCGATGTCCAGGGGCTGATGCGCTACGGCGACTGAGTTTCAGCGGGCGCAAGACTGACCATCGCCAGCGCCGCACGCTTTGCGGCCTGTAAAGCACCACTACGACCTTTGTCTGTCAACCGGAAAGTTGCCAGCGGGCTGTTTTCGTGAAATTTTCAGCATCATAAAAAGTCCCGTCCGGAAAAGACGGGCGACCACGGGAGAAACACTGCCTTTCCTGCAAGAGGGGCAGACCGGCAAGGAGGAGGCCGCTTTGACGCAGCATCACGCGTCTTTGGACACGTTTCCCAAATACCTGCTTCTCAACGCGAAGCGGTTCGCAAACCGTCCGGCCATGCGGCACAAGGATCTGGGCATCTGGCAGAGCTGGACCTGGGCGGAGCAGCTCGACGAGGTGCGCGCGCTGGCGCTCGGCCTTCAGGCCATGGGCGTGACGGCAGGTGACAAGATCGCCATCGTCGGCTCCAACCGGCCGCGCCTCTACTGGTCCTTTGCCGCGGCCCAGTCGCTGCAGGCCGTGCCCGTGCCCGTCTATGCCGATGCCGTGGCGGAGGAAATGGCCTATGTGCTGGACCATGCGGGCGTTCGCTTCGCCGTCGTGCAGGACCAGGAACAGGTCGACAAGATCCTGTCGTTCCGGGAAAAGATCCCGATGCTCGAACAGGTCATCTATGACGAGCCGCGGGGCCTGCGCGACTACGATCACGACCACATGCATGCCTTCGAGGCCGTGCAGGTGCTCGGGCGGGGGCGGCTGAAGGATGATCCCTCGCTCGCCAAGGCGTGGGAGGAGGGCATCAACGGCGCCTCCGGAGACGACCTGTCGATCATCCTTTATACGTCGGGCACGACCGGACGCTCCAAGGGCGTCATGCTCAAGGCCGTCTCCGCGGTCAGGGCGGCGCAGGACACGGTGGCCTTCGACGGGCTTTCCGAGCGTGACGAGGTGCTTGCATACCTGCCGCTGGCCTGGGTCGGCGACCACTATCTCAATTATGCGCAGGGCTATGTCTCCGGCTTCTGCATGGCCTGCCCGGAAAGCCCGGAAACGGTGCCGCAGGACCTCAAGGAGATCGGACCGAGCTTCTACTTCGCTCCGCCGCGCGTGTTCGAGGGACTGCTGACCTCGGTGATGATCCGCATGGAGGACGCCGGGGCGCTCAAGCGGCGGCTGTTCCATTACTTCATCGACGTCGCCAAGGAGCATGGCGAGGACCTGCTGGAAGGCCGGCCGGTATCGTTCTCCGGCAAGCTCAAGTACTGGCTGGGCAACCTGCTGGTCTACGGGCCGCTCAAGAACACGCTCGGCTTTTCCAACATCCGTGTCGCCTATACCGCCGGCGAGGCGATCGGTCCGGATCTGTTCTCCTTCTTCCGTTCGCTCGGGATCAACCTGAAGCAGCTCTACGGGCAGACCGAGGCCTTCCTCTATGTCACCTGCCAGAAGGACGCGGATGTCCGCGCCGACGCGGTCGGGCCGGCTGCGCCGAATGTCGATATCCGGATTGCCGAGGATGGCGAGGTGCAGTTCCGCTCGCCGGGCATGTTCTCCGGCTATTTCAAGGAAGACGAGAAGACGGCGGAGACGCTGACGGAGGACGGTTACGTCAAGACGGGCGATGCCGGGTTCTTCGACAGGGACGGCCAGCTCAAGATCATCGACCGCGCCAAGGATGTGGGCCGGCTGACGACCGGCGCGCTGTTCGCGCCGAAGTTCATCGAGAACTCGCTGAAGTTCTTCCCCAACATCAAGGAGGCTGTCGCCTTCGGGCACGGGCGCGACAAGGTGGGCGTCTTCCTGAACATCGACCTGACGGCGGTGGGCAACTGGGCGGAGCGCAACAACATCTCCTATGCCTCCTACCAGGAACTGGCCGGGCATCCGAAGGTCTACGAGATGATCGCCGAAAACGTGGCGGAGACCAACCGCAAGCTTTCGGAAGTGGAAATGATGGCCGGGGCCCAGATCAGCCGCTTCCTCGTGCTGCACAAGGAACTGGACGCCGACGACGGCGAACTGACCCGCACGCAGAAGGTGCGCCGCTCCTTCATCGCCGAGCGCTACGGAGAACTCATCGAGGCGCTCTATGACGGCTCGACGGAGAAGTATGTCGAGACGGAAGTGACCTACGAGGACGGACGCAAGGGCAAGATCCGCGCGACGGTGCAGATCCGTGACGCGAAGACCTTTCCCGTGAACGCGGCGCAGACGCACAAGGAGGCTGCGGAATGAACGCACCGCTGAAGACCGCCGACCTGAGGGCTTCGGAACGGTTCCGCATGACCGCCCACCAGGACGGCATCGCCAAGGGCGAGGTGCTGCTCGAAGTGGAGAACGTGTCGCTGTCGTTTGGCGGCGTGAAGGCGATCACCAACATTTCCTTCGACATCCGCAAGGGCGAGATCCGCGCGATCATCGGCCCGAACGGCGCCGGCAAGACCTCGATGCTCAACGTGATCAACGGCTTCTACCATCCGCAGGAAGGCACGATCACCTATCGCGGCGAGAAGCGCTCGCAGATGCGTTCCACCGAGGCGGCGCGCCAGGGCATCTCCCGCACGTTCCAGAACATCGCGCTGTTCAAGGGCATGTCGACGCTCGACAACATCATGACCGGGCGAATCACGCTGCAGAAGCGCAACATCTTCTGGCAGGCGCTGTGGCACGGGCCGGCGATGAAGGAGGATCTGGAACATCGCGAGGCGGTGGAGCACATCATCGACTTCCTGGAGATCCAGCATATCCGCAAGACGCCGGTGGGCCGTCTTCCCTACGGCCTGCAGAAGCGGGTGGAACTGGGCCGTGCCCTGGCGGCCGAGCCGGCGCTGCTGCTGCTTGACGAGCCGATGGCGGGCATGAACCTGGAGGAGAAGGAGGACATGAGCCGCTTCATCCTCGACGTCAACGACCAGTTCGGCACCACGATCGCGCTGATCGAGCACGACATGGGCGTCGTCATGGACATCTCCGACCGGGTCGTGGTCCTCGATTACGGGCGCAAGATCGGTGACGGGGCGCCCGACGAGGTTTCCAGGAACCAGGATGTCATCGACGCCTATCTCGGCGTTTCGCACGACTGAGGCGGAGGGAAACATGGCACCGGAATTTCTCTATTTCATCGAAACGGTCCTCAACGGCCTGATGGCCGGCGTGATGTATTCGCTCGTCGCGCTCGGCTTCGTGCTGATCTTCAAGGCGTCGGGCATCTTCAACTTCGCCCAGGGCGTGATGGCGCTGTTCGCGGCGCTGACGCTGGTCGGCCTGCAGACCGGACAGGTCCCGTTCGCCCACCTCATCAACGCCATCTTCGGCACCGAGGTGCACCACTTCGGCTGGGAACTGCCCGCCGTCGTCGCGATTGCCGGAACGCTCGTCGTCATGGTGGCCTTCGCCTGGCTCTTCGAGAAGCTTGTGCTCAAGCATCTCGTCAACCAGGAGCCGATCATCCTGTTCATGGCGACGATCGGCCTCGCCTATTTCCTGGAAGGCTTCGGCGACCTGATGTGGGGCTCGGACGTCAAGACGCTGGATGTCGGCATCCCGTCGGGCGGGTCCTTCTGGTGGGAGGACGTGACGCGCGAATGGGCAACCGAGGGCTCCGACTATTTCGGCATGTATATCGACGTGCTCGACGTCTATGCCGCGGTCATCGCTGTCATCCTGGTGGTCGCACTGACCCTGTTCTCCCAATACACGCGAACGGGCCGCGCGCTGCGCGCGGTGGCCGACGACCACCAGGCGGCGCAGTCGGTGGGTATCTCGCTGCGCAGCATCTGGGTCATCGTCTGGTCGATCGCGGGCTTTGTGGCGCTGGTCGCCGGCATCATGTGGGGCTCGAAATCGGGCGTGCAGTTCTCGCTGTCGCTCATCGCGCTCAAGGCGCTGCCGGTGCTCATCCTGGGCGGGTTTACCTCCATCCCGGGCGCCATCGTCGGCGGGCTGATCATCGGCGTCGGCGAGAAGCTGGCCGAACTCTACATCGGACCGCTCGTCGGCGGGGCGATCGAGAACTGGTTCGCCTATGTGGTGGCGCTGGTGTTCCTGCTGTTCCGTCCGCAGGGGCTGTTCGGCGAAAAGATCATCGAGAGGGTGTGACGAACAATGCTTTACCGTGAAGCCGGCGATTTCAAGTCGACCTACGCCGCCGACCAGCAGACCTTCCCGATCAAGTCGGAACGCGTGCTCTTCTGGGCGGCCATGGCCTTTGCCTTCATCGCCATGCCGCTGCTGCTGGGCGCCTATCCGGAGGGCTCCACCTACTGGGTGAAGGCCATCCTGCTGCCGTTCCTGGTGTGGTCGATGATCGCGCTGGGGCTCAACATCCTGACGGGCTATTGCGGGCAGGTGTCGCTTGGAACCGGCGGGTTCATGGCGGTGGGCGCCTTCGCCTGCTACAAGCTCATGACCGCCTTTCCGGACCTCAACATCATCATCTGCATCGTGCTGTCGGGCGCGGTGACGGCCGGTGTGGGCGTCCTGTTCGGCCTGCCGTCGCTGCGCATCAAGGGCTTCTACCTGGCGGTTGCGACGCTGGCGGCACAGTTCTTTCTGGTGTGGATGTTCAACAAGTTCTCCTGGTTCTACAACTATTCGGCCTCGGGCCAGATCACGGCGCCGGAGCGCACCATCCTGGGCGTGGCGGTGACGGGGCCGAACTCTGCGCCCTGGGCGACCTACCTGCTGGCGCTGACGCTGCTGTTCATCTTTGCCTGGGTGGCGCGAAACCTGACGCGCGGGCGCATCGGGCGCTCCTGGATGGCCATGCGCGACATGGACATTGCCGCCGAGATCATGGGTGTCTCGCCGCTCAACGCCAAGCTCTCGGCCTTCGCCGTCTCGTCCTTCTACATCGGAATGGGTGGTGCGATGTTCTTCGCCATCTACCTGGGTGCCGCGGAAGTGACGGAGGCCTTCGGCATCGACAAGTCCTTCGATGCGCTGTTCATGGTCATCATCGGCGGGCTGGGCTCCATTCTCGGCGCCTTCCTTGGCGCCGGCTTCATCGTGCTCTTCCCGATCTTCCTGACCGTGGTGATGCGCGACGGCCTTGGCTGGCCGACAGCCACCGTGGAGCATTTCCAGATCATGATCGTCGGCGGGCTCATCATTTTCCTGCTGATCGTCGAGCCGCACGGCCTGGCGCAACTCTGGCGCCTGACCAAGGAGAAACTCAGGCTCTGGCCATTCCCCTATTAGGGGATAGACTGCACGCAACCGGCCGCGCAGCGGCCGGGTGCATCCCTTCGGATCGTCTCACAAATGGGAGGAACATTCATGAGACTGAAGACAATACTTGCAACGGCGGCGATGGTGGCCGTCATGGGAACGGCTCCGGCCATGGCCGAACTGGTGTTCCCGGCCCTGTCCTACCGGACCGGACCCTATGCGCCGAACGGCATTCCCTTTGCCGACGGCTATGCCGACTACCTGACGCTCGTCAACGAGCGCGACGGTGGCGTCGAGGGTGAAAAGATCCGCATGATCGAGTGCGAGACCGGCTACAACACGGAAAAGGGTGTTGAGTGCTACGAGTCCACCAAGGGCGAAGGCGCGCTCATCTATCAGCCGCTGTCGACCGGCATCACCTACCAGCTGATCCCCAAGGCAACCGCCGACAAGATCCCGGTGCATTCCATGGGCTACGGGCGCACCTCGGCAGCCAATGGCGCCATCTTCCCGTACATCTTCAACTACCCGGCGACCTACTGGGATGGCGCCTCGATCATCGTCAACCACATCCTCGCGGAGAACGGCGGCGACATCAACGGCAAGAAGATCGCGCTCGTCTATCACAATTCGGCCTATGGCAAGGAGCCGATCCGCACGCTGGAGGAACTGGCCAAGAAGCACGGCTATACGCTGTCGCTCTACCCGGTCGACCATCCGGGCCAGGAACAGAAGGCGACCTGGCTGCAGATCCGCCGCGACCGTCCCGACTACACGCTGATGTGGGGCTGGGGCGTGATGAACCAGGTGGCCATCCAGGAAGCCGTCAACATCCGTTACCCGATGGACCGCTTCATCGGCATCTGGTGGTCGGGTTCGGAAAATGACGTGCTGCCCGCCGGTCCGGGCGCCAATGGCTACAAGCACGTGACCTTCCACGGCGTCGATGCCAACTACCCGGTCTTCGCCGACATCAAGAAGCATGTCGCCGATGCCGGCAAGGCCGCCGGCGACGGCAGCAATGTGGGCACCGTGCTGTACAACCGCGGCCTCTATGCTGCCATGCTGGCCGTCGAGGCCGCCCGCACGGCGATGGGCATCCACAACACCAAGCAGCTCACCGGCGAGATGATGCGTGACGGCATGGAAGCGCTGAAACTCGACCAGGCCCGCATGACCGAACTCGGCCTGCCGGGCTTCGGCCCCGAGATCAATGTGAGCTGCGCCGACCATGGCGGCCCGGGTCTGGGCGCCATCGCCCAGTGGGACGCCGAGGCCAAGACGTGGAAGCTGATCAACGATTTCGGTCCGGCCGACCGGGAAGTCATCGACGCGCTGATCAAGGAAGACTCCGAGGCCTATGCCAAGGAGAACAACATCGAGCCGCGCAGCTGCGAGTGACGCGGACTTGACAAACACTCCGGCGCGGGACCCGTGTCCGCGCCGGAGATCCGGGGCTCTCCTGACTTTCTCGGGTGCTCCGTCCCATTGTTTTCTTGCAATTCCGGACGCGAAACCGGTTCCTGGTTTCGCCGGAATTGCCCTAGTGACGGCCGGGAGCCGGTGATCGGGAGGATTTCGCATGGCGGAAGCGGCAAGGGCCACGAACACGGCCGAAACGCTCTTGCAGGTCAACAATATCGAGGTGATCTACAATCACGTGATCCTCGTCCTCAAGGGCGTGTCGCTCTCGGTTCCCAAGGGCGGCATCACGGCCCTGCTCGGCGCCAATGGCGCCGGCAAGACGACAACGCTGAAAGCCATCTCCAACCTGCTGCACGGCGAGCGCGGCGAGGTGACCAAGGGCTCCATCTCCTTCAACAACGAGGTGGTGCACAACCTGTCGCCGAACGATCTTGTGCGCCGCGGCTGCATCCAGGTGATGGAGGGCCGCCATTGTTTCGGGCACCTGACCATCGAGGAAAACCTGCTGACGGGCGCCTTCACCCGCAAGGACGGGAACGCCAATGTGAAGCGCGACCTGGAGATGGTCTACGACTATTTCCCGCGTCTGCGCGAGCGGCGAGGCAGCCAGGCGGGCTACACCTCGGGCGGCGAGCAGCAGATGTGCGCCATCGGGCGCGCGCTCATGAGCCGGCCGAGCATGATCCTGCTGGACGAGCCGTCGATGGGCCTGGCGCCGCAGCTTGTCGAGGAAATCTTCGAGATCGTGAAGAAGCTCAACGAGGAGGAGGGCGTGTCCTTCCTGCTGGCCGAGCAGAACACGAACGTCGCGCTGCGCTATGCCAAATACGGCTACATCCTGGAATCCGGCCGTATCGTGCTCGACGGCGAGGCCGCCGCCCTGCGCGAGAACGACGACGTCAAGGAATTCTATCTCGGCATTGGCGGCGAAGGGCGCCGTTCCTTCCGCGAGGTCAAGCACTACAAGCGGCGCAAGCGCTGGCTCGCCTGAGTCGGGTCCGTTTGTCAGGCAATCATCAAGGGGCTGCCATCGGGCGGCCCCTTTCGCATTGCGCCCGTGGACGGATCAGTGCCCCGCAGCGTTCCCGATCGCGTCGATGAGCGCGGGGAGATCGCCCAGATGCGCGATCTCGCGAAAGCGGGGGTGATCGACCGGCGCGGGCGCATGTTCCAGTTCCCAGGTCAGTTCATGGGGAACATGAACGGCCCAGCTACCGGCTTCGAGCGCCGGGAGAATGTCCGATCTCAGCGAGTTTCCCGCCATCAGCGCGTTGCCGGCGCCGGTCCCGTGGCGGCGGAACACGTCGCGATAGGTCCGGCTTGTCTTTTCCGACACGATCTCGACGGCATGGAAGAAATCGCCGAGACCGGAGGCGGCGAGCTTTCGCTCCTGGTCGAAGAGGTCGCCCTTGGTGATGAGCACGAGGCGATGCTTCCCCGCAAGTTCCGTCAGCGCCGCACGGGCATGGGGCAGCGGCTCCACGGGGTGTTCAAGCATCTCCTGTGCCGCATCGAGAATCAGGCGGATCTCGGCGCCGGAAACGGCATTGTCCGTCACTTCCAGCGCGGTCTCGATCATGGAGAGGGTGAACCCCTTGATGCCGTAGCCGTAACGGGCAAGGTTGCGTTTCTCGGCGGCCAGCAGACGCATTGAAAGGTCATCGGGGGCGGCATGGTCTGCAAGGATCGCGGCAAAGCGCTCCTGGGTCAGCCGATAGAAGCGCTCGTTGTGCCACAAGGTGTCATCGGCATCGAAGCCGATCGTGTCCAGGTGCGGCATTTTAACCTCTTCCAATTCCGGTGCGGCAATCTGGAACGCCCAAGCGTCATTGATGCCATTGCCCTTGAAGGCAGGATTCGCTAAGGGCAATAAAAACAGATTTCGGAAGGGGTTGATACGATGGCTGACAATACGCCGACGGGTCCGGTGGAAATGGGCGCGGAGATGGACTACGCGGAGCACGAGAAGACATATTCCCTGTTCCTCGGCCTGGCCAAATACGGCACGATCGCCTGTGTCGCCCTGCTGGCTGCCATGGCCTTCGGCTTCTTCACGACGGCCGGCTTCATCTCGTCGGTCATCCTCTACGTGATCGTCTTCGCACTCGGCGTCTACCTTCTGAAGTAAGGCACGCCGCGGCCGAGAGGCCGGAGGACCTGCACCGCGACCTTGGGGGACATGGGGCGGGCTCAGTCATGTGAACCGTCCCCCGGGGAGGAGCTGAGGGTGGCTCACACTGTTTTCATTCCGGTTGAGTCCGACAGCGCCGAATCGCGCGTGGCGGCGTCGCCGGAGACCGTCAAACGACTGAAAGGCCTCGGCCTCGACGTGGTCGTGCAGAAGGGCGCGGGGCTGAAGTCGCGCATCACCGACGCCGAATACGAGAAGGCGGGCGCAACGCTCGGTACGGCCTCGGCCGCCGCGAAGGCCGACGTCGTGCTCAAGGTCCGCCGACCCGACGCCAAGGAAACCAAGGCCTACAAGACCGGTGCGCTGGTCATCGCCGCCATGGATCCGTTCGGCCATGAGGACTCGGTGAACGCCATGGCGCAAGCCGGCCTGTCCGCCTTTGCCATGGAGTTCATGCCGCGCATCACGCGTGCGCAGGTGATGGACATCCTGTCCTCCCAGGCCAACCTCGCCGGATACCAGGCGGTGATCGACGCGGCGGCGGAATTCGACCGCGCCATGCCGATGATGATGACCGCCGCGGGCACCGTGCCGGCCGCCAAGGTCTTCGTGATGGGCGCCGGCGTCGCCGGCCTCCAGGCCATCGCCACGGCCAAGCGCCTTGGTGCCGCCGTGACCGCGACGGATGTGCGCCCGGCCGCCAAGGAGCAGGTCGCCTCGCTGGGCGGCAAGTTCATCGCGGTGGAGGACGAGGAATTCAAGGCCGCCGAAACGGCGGGCGGCTATGCCAAGGAAATGTCCAAGGAATACCAGGCCAAGCAGGCGGCGCTGGTGGCCGAGCACATCGCCAAGCAGGACATCGTCATCACGACGGCGCTCATTCCGGGCCGGCCGGCGCCGCGGCTGATCTCCGCCGACATGGTGAAGTCGATGAAGCCGGGCTCGGTGATCGTCGACCTGGCCGTGGAACGCGGCGGCAATGTCGAGGGCGCCAAGGCCGGCGAGGTGGTGGATGTCGACGGCGTGAAGATCGTCGGCCATCTCAACATGGCCGGGCGTATCGCTGCCTCGGCTTCGCTGCTCTATGCCAAGAACCTCTATGCCTTCCTTGAAACCATGGTGAACAAGGAAACCGGCGAAGTCTCGATCAACCTTGATGACGAACTGGTCAAGGCGACACTGCTGACCCACGGGGGTGCCGTGGTGCACCCGGCCTTCGCCCCGAAGGAGGCGCCGAAGGAAATCCTCGTGGCCGATGACGCCGCCGAGAACAAGAAGGGAGAGGCGTGATGTCCGCCGAGAAACTCAACGATAGCCTCGACCAGTTGGAACAGGCAGTCCAGGCGGGGCGCCAGGCGGCGACGTCCTTCCAGGTGGAGGTAAAGAACGGCGTGGCCGATGCTGCTGCCGCTGCCCATGGCGTGACCGGCGGGATCGATCCGTTCGTCTTCCAGTTCTCGATCTTCGTGCTGGCGATCTTCGTCGGCTACTACGTGGTCTGGTCGGTGACGCCGGCCCTGCACACGCCGCTCATGGCGGTGACCAACGCGATCTCCTCGGTGATCGTGGTGGGCGCGCTGCTGGCGGTGGGCATTTCGGCCTCGGGCATGGCGACCGGCTTCGGCTTCATCGCCCTCGTCCTGGCCTCCGTGAACATCTTTGGCGGGTTCCTCGTCACCCAGCGCATGCTGGCCATGTACAAGAAGAAAGAGAAGTGAGGACCTGACCGATGAGTGTCAATCTGGCAGCATTTCTCTATCTCGTATCCGGCGTCCTGTTCATCCTGGCGCTGCGCGGGCTTTCGCATCCGACAACGAGCCGGCAGGGCAATATCTACGGCATGACCGGCATGGGCATCGCCATCCTGACGACGCTGGCGCTTGCCACGCCGTCGGCGGGCGGTCTCGGCCTGATCGTGCTCGGCCTTGCCATCGGCGGCGGCGCGGGCGCCTACATCGCCCAGCGCATTCCGATGACGGCGATGCCACAGCTCGTCGCCGCCTTTCACAGCCTCGTCGGCCTTGCGGCCGTCATGGTGGCCGCGGCCGCGCTCTATTCGCCCGAGAGCTTCGGCATCGGCGCGGTGGGGCAGATCCACGGCCAGGCGCTGGTCGAGATGAGTCTCGGCGTGGCCATCGGCGCCATCACCTTCACCGGGTCGCTGATCGCCTTTGCCAAGCTGGACGGACGCATGTCGGGCAAGCCGATCATGCTGCCCATGCGCCATGCCATCAACATCGCCATCTTCGCGGCGCTGGTCGTGCTCATCGCCATGCTGGTGATGACCGAAAGCCACACGGTGTTCTGGCTGATCGTGCTGCTCTCGCTGGCGCTCGGCATCCTGATCATCATCCCGATCGGCGGTGCCGACATGCCGGTGGTCGTGTCCATGCTCAACTCCTATTCGGGCTGGGCTGCCGCGGGAATCGGCTTCACGCTCGGCAACATGGCGCTGATCATCACCGGCGCGCTGGTCGGTTCGTCGGGTGCGATCCTGTCCTACATCATGTGCAAGGGCATGAACCGCTCCTTCATCTCGGTCATCCTCGGCGGCTTCGGCGGCGAGACGGCCGGCGGCGGCGCGGATGACGGCATCGACCGCACGGTCAAGCAGGGTTCGGCCGACGACGCGGCCTTCCTGATGATGAACGCGTCCAAGGTCATCATCGTGCCGGGCTACGGCATGGCGGTCGCCCAGGCCCAGCATGCGCTGCGCGAGATGGCCGACACGCTCAAGGCACACGGGGTGGAGGTGAAATACGCCATCCATCCGGTGGCGGGCCGCATGCCCGGCCACATGAACGTGCTGCTGGCGGAAGCCAATGTGCCCTATGACGAGGTGTTCGAACTGGAAGACATCAATTCCGAGTTCGCACAGGCCGACGTGGCCTATGTCATCGGCGCCAATGACGTGACCAATCCCTCGGCGCGCGACGACAAGTCATCGCCGATCTACGGCATGCCGATCCTCGACGTGGACAAGGCCAAGACCTGCCTTTTCGTCAAGCGTTCGCTCGGCTCCGGCTATGCCGGCATCGACAATACGCTGTTCTACAAGGACGGCACCATGATGCTGCTCGGCGACGCCAAGAAGATGACGGAAGAGATCGTCAAGGCGATGGACGAGTAACGCCGCCGCGTTTTTTCGCAGACGGTCCTGAAAGCAAGGCCCCCGCTGACACGTGCAGCGGGGGCTTTTTCATTCATTGCGGGAGGCCGAAACACGGACCCGCGATTCAAGACACCGTGTCAGCGCGCGACCGGCTGGATTTCCAGTTCCGCGATCCCGGCAGCGACATTCACGCCTTCCTGGACTTGGATGGATACGGGCTGAAGGTTGATCGACTTGTCAAAGCCGCCGACGAGGACCGAAGCCCCGGCCCCGGCAGCCGCGGACGCTTCCGCGCTGGCGCCGACATAGGTTCCGGCAAGTGCGCCCGGTTCGAGCGGCGTCGCGGAAGAGGGCGCGAGCACCAGCCACTTCATGAGGGCCGTTCCCGTCACGCCGATGTCGATGCCATACTTGCTGATGGTGCCGGCATAGGTTTCCACCGGACCGTTGACCGGCGTGAAATCGCAGACCAGGTTCTTGGTCGAACCGAATACGAAGCCGGTGCCCCCTTCGACCCGGCAGTCGAGCGCCCCGGCCTCGACGGTCTGCGCCGCTCCGGGCGTGACTGCTGCCAGCGGAAGCGCCGCTGCAATGGCAGCCGCCGCAAGAATGGAGGATATGCGCATGGTCTTTCTCCTTTGCCGATAGGTATCGACGGGAGAAACACGTCAGGCTGGCCACAGGTTCCCGGCGGTCCGGATCACGGTTGGTTTCCGCTTGCGGCCGGTTCTTGCGTCAGCTTCCGCGGGTCCGCTCCAGCCCGGCGCGGGCCGGGCCGTAATTCGGGTCGAGCGCGGCAGCGCGCGAATACGAGGCGCGGGCCTTTTTCATGTCGCCGCGCTTTTCGTAGACCAGGGCCTGGTTGGCCCAGCTTTCCGCCTTCCTGTCGTCGAGCTTGATGGCGAGGTTGAAGTCCGCAAAGGCGTTCTCGTCGTCGCCGAGCGCCATGTAGGAAATGCCGCGGCCGTTGTAGGGCTCCGCGGCATCGCCCGAAAGCGATATCGCGGTCGAGAAGTCCTCGATGGCATAGGCATGCTGGCCGCGCGACTGGTAGATGAGACCGCGATTGTGGTAGGCGCGCGGGTCGGTCGTGTCGAGCTGGATCGCGCTTTCGAAATCACGGAAGGCATCGAGATCGCGGCCCATCTTGCGATAGAGATTGCCGCGTCCGATATAGGCGACGTCATAGTTCGGGTTGATCTGCAGGGCGCGTGAATAGTCTGCCTGGGCTTTGGCGTGCTCCCCCTGGAGCCGGTGGATCAGGCCCCGGTTTGCATAGGCCTGGTAGAAGCTGCCGTTGAGCCCGATGGCCGTGTTGAAGTCCTGTAGCGCCTCCTGGTAACGGCCGGCGCGGCCATAAGCGGAGCCGCGCACGTTGTAGGCTTCCGGATCGCGCGGACTACGCTCGATCACCGATGTCAGCGAGGCGATGTTTTCCTCGGAGCCCTGGGCCTTGTCGAAATTCGTCGATTCGATCGGCGCGGTCGTGTTGCAGCCGGACAGAAGCGGCAGCGCAAGGGCAAGGGCAATGGCGGCCGCAAGGCCGGTGGGGGAGGCGGCAAGCCGGCCGCGCCGGGAGGACAGTCTGCTATACACGGTCGAACTACCCCTTCCGGATCCCCGTCCGGCTGTGGCTCATTCCCGCACCTGGCGGCGAGAAGGCCCGGTCAATAAAAAAGGTGGAGGCGATAAATCGCCGCCACCTGCGGTACGTCCGGAAATGGACAAAAAAACGGCGGGATCAGCGGCCGGTACGGCCGCCCAGCAGACCCTCGCGCTGGGCACGCTTGCGAGCCAGCTTGCGGGCGCGGCGGACGGCTTCGGCCTTTTCGCGGGCGCGCTTCTCGGACGGCTTCTCGTAGTGACCACGCATCTTCATCTCGCGGAAGATGCCTTCACGCTGCATTTTCTTCTTCAGGGCGCGGAGCGCCTGGTCAACGTTGTTGTCGCGTACGAGTACCTGCACGTGTCGATCCTGTCCTGGTCTGTTGTCTGGAAGCGGGCCGTCCGGTGAATAACGGCCTGCTCGTGGAGAGACTGCTCCCCGCGATTTGGAGCGCTCCTTAGCAAAAGCCGGCCTGTTTGTCGAGAGGCACGAAGAAAAAAGCGACGGCGGCCCCGGCGACCGGAGATGCTGCGCCCGGGCCCGGCAGGCCCTGCTGGCATGCGGCGGCTTGCCGCCCTCGTCAACACGTCACGGGTGGTCGCAAACAGAGCATCGGCTTGCGGTCGCGGCCGCTAGTGATACCCTCGAAACTGTCGTGACAGGGAACAGGTGACGGGGCCGAGACATGCGCAAATATTCCGCTTTCGCCATTGCGCGTGAGGCGCTGCGCAGCCACAAGGGCTGGGAAAAGCAGTGGGACTCGCCGGAACCGCGCGCGGCCTACGACGTGGTGATCGTCGGGGCGGGTGGCCACGGGCTGGCGACCGCCTATTACCTGGCCAAGGAGCATGGCATCACCAATGTCGCCGTGCTCGACAAGGGATGGCTTGGCGGCGGCAATACCGGCCGCAACACCACGATCATCCGGTCCAATTATCTCTACGACGAATCGGCGGGTCTCTACGATCACGCGGTGAAGCTGTGGGAAAACCTGTCGCAGGACCTCAACTACAACGTCATGTACTCGGCGCGCGGCGTGATGATGCTGGCGCACAACGTCCATGACGAACAGGTCTTCAAGCGTCACATCCATGCCAACCGGCTCAACGGCGTCGACAATGAATGGCTGACGCCGGCGGAAGCCAAGGCCTTCTGTCCGCCGCTCAACATTTCGGCGACGGCGCGTTACCCGGTGGTGGGCGCGGCACTGCAAAGGCGCGGCGGCACGGCCCGCCATGACGCGGTGGCCTGGGGCTATGCGCGCGCGGCGGTGGCGCGGGGCGTCCATGTCATCCAGAACTGCGCGGTGACGGGTATCCGCCGGTCCGCCGACGGCGCGGTGGAAGGCGTGGAGACGACGCGCGGCTTCATCGGCGCCAGGAAGGTGGGCGTCGTGGCCGCCGGCAACACCACGCCGATCATGGAAATGGCCGGGCTGCGCATGCCGCTCGAAAGCTTCCCGCTGCAGGCGCTGGTGTCCGAGCCGGTCAAGCCGGCCTTCCCCTGCGTCGTGATGTCGAACACGGTGCATGCCTACATTTCCCAGTCCGACAAGGGCGAACTGGTCATCGGCGCGGGCACCGACCAGTACACGTCCTATTCGCAGACCGGCGGGCTGCACATTCTCAGCCACACGCTGGAAGCCATCTGCGAAATGTTCCCGATCTTCAGCCGCATGAAGATGCTGCGCTCCTGGGGCGGCATCGTCGACGTGACGCCCGACCGTTCGCCGATCCTGGCGAAGACGCCCGTCAAGGGCCTCTATGTCAATTGCGGCTGGGGCACGGGCGGCTTCAAGGCAACGCCGGGATCGGGCCATGTGTTCGCGCACACCATTGCAAGGGACGAGCCGCACCGGATCAATGCCGCCTACACGCTGGAGCGCTTCCGCACGGGCCGGCTGATCGACGAGGCCGCGGCTGCGGCCGTGGCGCACTGAGCCATGGGGGCGGCCGTGGCCATGGCGTTTTCGATCGCAGCCTCGGCGGGCATCGTGCCCGCAAGCGACGAGCGTGACCTGTTCGCCATGCCGTCGCAAGATGATTTCCGGCTTCAGGAAATCGAGCGGCAACCCGGCGAGAGCGACTGGCCCTTCGCGAGCGAGCGCGGCGTGCTGGCCTGTGCCTTCGTCGCCGGGCGGCGCCAGGGCTATTTCGTGCCGCGCGACGACGCCGGCGCCATTCCGGACGAGGCGCCAGGGGTGCCCCTGTCGGGCAATCCGGTGGAAATGCTCACCTTCTACCTGATGATGCGGGATGCTTTCGTGCGCATCGACAATCCCGCGGAACTGGTGCGGCGGGTCGCCCCGCTGGCCGATACCGCCAAACGCCTTTGCGACCAGCCGCGCGGAACCGACGTGCCCCGCGGCGACCTCTAGGAAAAAGAGCCTGCCATGCTGCTGATCCGCTGTCCCTATTGCGAAGAGGAACGTCCGGAACTGGAATTCCGCGGCGCCGGCGAGGCGCATATCGCGCGCCCGGCCAATATCGCGGAGATCCCGGACGAGGAGTTCGAGGCCTTTTTCTTCCTGCGCGACAATCCGCGCGGGATCACCTTCGAGCGATGGAGGCATATCCATGGCTGCGGCCGCTTCTTCAATGCGGCGCGGGACACCGTGTCCGACAAGTTCCTCACGACCTACAAGGCCGGCGAACCGAAGCCCGATCTCGGCGCCATCCGGGGAGACAAGGCATGAGCCAGAGCTTCCGCATTGCCGGCAAGGGCCGGCTGTCCCCGTCGCGCGGCCTGCGCTTCTTCTTCGACGGCAAGGCCTATGACGGGCTCGAAGGCGACACGGTTGCGTCCGCGCTGCTCGCCAACGGGGTCCACCTGGCGGGCCGCTCCTACAAGTACCACCGGCCGCGCGGCATTCTCACCGCCGGTTCGGAGGAGCCGAATGCCCTCATCGGCGTGACCAACAGCGCTGCACGGCACACGCCGAACGTGCGCGCGACGGTGCAGGAAGTCCATGACGGGCTGGCCGCGCGGTCGCAGAACCGCTGGCCGTCGCTGGCCTTCGATGTCGGGGCCGTCAACAGCCTCGGCGCGCCCTTCTTCTCGGCGGGCTTCTACTACAAGACATTCATGTGGCCGAAGGCCGCCTGGAAGAAAATCTACGAGCCCTTCATCCGGCAGGCGGCCGGTCTCGGCACCGCGCCGAACGAACCGGACCCGGATCACTATGCGAACCGCAATGTCCACTGCGACGTCCTGGTGGTGGGCGGCGGCGCGGTGGGTCTGGCGGCGGCGCTGGCGGCCGCCAAGGCCGGGGCCTCGGTGATCCTGTGCGACGAGCAGGCGCAATGCGGCGGCGCCATGCGCCATGAAAGCGGCGCGCGCATCGACGGCCGGTCCGGCTGGGACTGGGCGCAGGAAACCGTTGCGGCGCTGAAAGCCATGGACAATGTGCGCGTGCTGACGCGCACCACGGCATTCGGCTACCACACGCAGAATTTCGTGGCGCTGGCCGAACGGGTGACGGATCACCTGGCTGACGGCAAGGGATTGCCGCGCGAGCGGCTGTGGCAGGTTCGTGCCGCACGCGTCGTGCTGGCGACGGGCGCGATCGAGCGGCAACTCGTCTTCGGCGGCAACGACCTGCCCGGCGTGATGTTCGCGGGTGCGGCGCGCACCTATCTCAACCACTACGGTGTCGCGGCTGGGCGCAAGGTTGGCGTCTACACCGCCTGCGATTCGGCCTATGGCGCGGCCTTCGACCTGGCACGGGCCGGCGTGGCCGTGCCGGTCATCGTCGACTGGCGCCATGACGTGCCGGAAGCGCTGGTGCGCGAAGCGCAGGATCTCGGCATCAAGCTGCTCACCGGGCACCGGGTCGTGCAGGCGCGGGGCCGGCTGCGCATCGCATCCATCGCGGTGGCGCATCGCGACGGCGGTCAGGAACGCTCCTTCGCCGTCGATGCGCTCATCATGTCCGGCGGCTGGACGCCGTCCGTCCATCTCTATTCGCAATCGCGCGGCAAGGTCGTCTGGGACGAGGCGACGCAACGCTTCCTGCCCGGTGATCCGGTACAGGATTGCGTGACGGTGGGTGCGGGCAACGGCACCGACGACCTGGCCGACGGCATTGCCGAGGCGCTGGAGGCGGGCAGGGCCGCGGCGGCCGCAGCAGGTCATGCGGATGGCGAGGCCCCCGTTGTCCATGTCGAGGCCAGCGAGAGCTTTGCCGGCGGACTTGCCGGTGATGCCGGGGAGATCAAGGGCAAGGCCTTTGTCGACTACCAGAACGACGTGACCGCCAAGGACATCCGGCAGGCGGTGCGCGAGGGGATGCACTCCATCGAGCACGTCAAGCGCTTCACGACCAACGGCATGGCGACCGACCAGGGCAAGTTGTCCAACATGCACGGCCTTGCCATTGCCGCCGATTCGCTCGGCCGCCCGATCCCGGACGTGGGCCTGACGACGTTCCGCCAGCCGTTCACGCCGGTAACCTTCGGCACCATCGTCAACCACGGGCGCGGCGACCTCTTCGATGTCACCCGGCGCACGCCGATCGACGGCTGGGCGCAGGAACACGGCGCGGTCTTCGAGGATGTCGGAAACTGGAAGCGGGCCCGCTTCTTCCCCGTTGGCGGCGAGGACATGCATGCCGCGGTCAACCGCGAGTGCCGCACGGTGCGCGAGACGGCCGGCCTGTTCGACGCCTCGACGCTGGGCAAGATCGAGGTGGTCGGGCCGGATGCCGGCGCCTTCATGGACCTGATGTACACCAACCCGATGAGCAAGCTCGGCGTGGGCAAGCTGCGCTACGGCATCATGTGCCGGGAAGACGGCTTCGTCTATGACGACGGCGTCGTGGGCCGTGTGGCGGAGGACCGGTTCCACGTGACGACAACGACGGGCGGAGCGCCGCGGGTGCTGCACCACATGGAAGACTACCTGCAGACCGAATTTCCGCATCTGAAGGTGTGGCTGACCTCGGTGACCGAGCAATGGGCCGTCATCGCCGTCCAGGGACCGAAGGCACGCGAGATCATCGCGCCCTTCGTTTCCGGCGCCGACATTTCGGCGGACGCGCTGCCACACATGTCGATGGCCGAATGCGAGGTCTGCGGCGTTCCGGCACGGCTGTTCCGCGTGTCGTTCACGGGCGAGACCGGCTTCGAGATCAACGTCCCGGCGGACTATGGCCGCTCGGTCTGGGAAATCGTAGCAGCACGCGGCGCGGAACTGGGAGCCTGCACCTATGGCACGGAAACCATGCACGTGCTGCGCGCGGAGAAGGGCTACATCATCGTCGGGCAGGATACCGACGGCACGGTGACGCCTTTCGATGCGGGCTATGGCTGGGCGGTGTCGAAGAAGAAGCCCGATTTCGTCGGCATCCGCGGGCTGAAGCGCCCGGACCTGGTGGCCGAAGGCCGCAAGCAGCTTGTCGGGCTTCTCACGTCCGATCCCGCCACCGTTCTGGAGGAGGGCGCGCAGATCGTCGCGGATCCTGCCCAGGCGGTGCCGATGACCATGATCGGTCATGTCACCTCGTCCTACTGGTCGGAAAATTGCGGCCGGTCCATCGCGCTGGCGCTGGTTGCGGGTGGACGGGCGCGCATGGGCGAGACGCTGCATGTGCCGATGCCGGACCGCACCATCGCGGTCACGGTCACCGAACCGGTGTTTTTCGATCCGAAGGGAGAGCGCCTCCATGGCTGAGACAGCAATCGTGAAAGCCGACCGGCGCGAGCCCATGGCGGGCGCGGCGATGGCCAATGCCGCGGTGACGATAAAGGCGACCGCGCCGATGAGCCGGCTTAGCCTGCGCGCGGGCACTGATGCCCTGCCGGCGCTGTCTGCCGCCCTCGGTCTGGACCTGCCGCAGCGGCCAAAGCAGACCGCCGGCCATGGCGACCGCGCGGCTCTTTGGCTCGGCCCGGACGAATGGCTGGTGCTCGACCTGAGCGGCGCCGACCTGATGGCGGCGGTCAGCGGCGCCGACGGTGTCTTCAGCGCCGTTGACGTTTCTCACCGCAATACCGGGTTCACGGTGACGGGACAGGGCGCGGCCGATACGCTCGCCTGCGCCTGTCCGCAGGATCTGCGTCTTGCCGCATTTCCGGCAGGTGCGGCCAGCCGCACCGTGTTCGGCAAGGCGGAAGTGGTCCTCTGGCGGCAATCAGAGACGCAATGGCACCTGGAGTGCTGGCGTTCCTTCGCGCCCTATGTCTTCGGCCTTCTGAAGGAAGGCGCGGAGGATGCCGTCCTGACCTGAGCATTGCCATGCTCTGAAGACAAGGGAACTCCTGGCCCTGCATCCGCGTTTTATCCTCGGAAGCAGACAGGAGGCACCCCATGGAACGCGAACTGTTCGACCTGATGCCGCAGACCCGCTGGCCCGCGCCCGAGGGGTTCCCGGCCAAGCTGTGCATGGGCGGGGGAAAGACCTACGATCCCTCCAAGGACAAGGACCGGGAGGGGCTGGACGATGAACTGGACGAGGGCCTGGACGATACCTTTCCGGCCTCCGACCCTGTCTCCGTGTCGCAGACCACGACCACCGGCGCGCCCGGCGAATTCAGCAAGAAGGGCGAAAAAGAGGCGGAGGATGACTGAGAAGCGTCCGATGCTCATTCAAGCATTTGACGATCCTCACCTTTTGTTAACCATAATTTCACCACGAACGGACGGTCTCCTTCCCTTGAGGAAGGAGACGTCGATGGACCGGATACAGACAGGGTACATTCCCCCGGACCCCCGGTGGCCCATGCCGCAATCGCTGCTGGACAAGCTGACGGCGGCGCGGCCCTGCGAACGCGACCTGCCTGCAAGCCCTTGGGCTGGCAACACGCATTCGGGCGTTCATCGCACGTCTCTCAAGCCCGTCGCGAGAACAGCCTGATCAGACCGCCGACACGCCACCGTCGATGGTAAGCGTCTGTCCGGTCATGAAGCCGTTGGCCGGGTCGCAGGCAAACAGTACGGCCTCCATCACCTCGTCGATTTCCCCCAGGCGCCGCATGGGCACGCCCCGCACGATATGGGCGATCCCTTCTTCCATGCTCTGCGATGTGTCGCGCAGCCCGCCGAGCACCATGTCGGTGCGCGCGAAGGCCGGGCAAAGCGCGTTCACGCGGATGCCCTTGCGGGCATATTCGGCCGCCGCCGACCGGGTGAGGCCCACAACGCCATGCTTGGCCGCCGAATAGATCGCCAGTTGCGGCGCGCCGGCCACGCCTGCGAGCGACGACGTGTTGAGGATGGCGCAGCCGCGCCCGGTTGCCTTCGCGCGTTCCAGCATGGCCGGAATCTGGTGTTTCATGGCGTAGAAGACACCCATCAGGTCGATGTCCACGATGCGCCGGGCAAGCGCGCTGTCAATGGCGGGCAGGGGCGTGAAGCCCTGTGCAATGCCGGCATTGTTGAAGGCGATATCCGGACCGCCAAAGCGCTCCTGCGCCAGGGCGACCAAGCGTGCGCTCGTCTCCTCTTCGCCGATGTCGCCCGCCTCGTAGACATGGCGCGCCGGATCGAGGGCGGCGAAGGCATCGCCCGGATCGGCGGCGAGATCGGAGAGCACGAGATTGGCGCCTTCCGCGTGGAAGCGCTCGGCGGCCCGCTTTCCGAAGCCGCCCGTCGCGCCGGTCACGATGACCGTCAGTCCCTCAAACCGACCCATGGTCCTCATCCTTCCCTGTGAATGCCCGCCACGGCGAGCCGCGCCAGAAGCGGCACGGCCTGGCCATAGAGTTTCGCCTTTTCCGGATTGGAGGCATTGCCGTCCAGCGAACGCTTGTAGACGCCCTGCAGGATCGCGCCGAGGCGGAAGAAGGAGAAGGCGATGTAGAAGCCCCAGTCCGGAATGCCCGAGAGGCCGCGCCGCCGGCAGTAGCTTGCGACATATTCCTCCTCGGTCGGCAGGCCGATGGCATGGCGGTCGATGCCGCCCAGACCCTTGAAGCCGGAATCGTGCGGCAGACGCCACTGCATGCACTGGTAAGCGAGATCGGCGAAAGGATGGCCCAAGGTCGACAGTTCCCAGTCGAGCAGGGCGATGACGTCCGGCCGGTCCTTGGCGAACATCATGTTGTCGAGCCGGTAGTCGCCGTGGACAAGGCTGACGGTGCCGTCATCGGGCGGCGTGTTGGCTTCCAGCCAGGCGATCAGCCCGTCCATGTCGGCAAGGGTTTCGGTCTCGGATGCGCGGTACTGCTTGGTCCAGCGGGAAAGCTGGCGCTCGAAATAGGAGCCGGGCCTGCCGAAATCCGACAGGCCGACAGCCTCCACATCGACCGAATGAAGGGCCGCCAGCGTGCGGTTCATGGCATCGTATATGCCGGCGCGCTCCTCGTTGGAGGGCAGTTCGGCGAGCGCGGGGTCCCAGAAGATGCGCCCGTCAAGGAATTCCATGACGTAGAACATGCGGCCGATCGGGCTCTCCCCGCCTTCGCCGGACAGGGCGAAGACGCGCGGGACGGGCACGTCCGTTCCGGCCAGCGCAGCCATGACACGGAATTCACGGTCCACCTGGTGGGCCGATTTCAGCAGTTCGCCGGGCGGCTTGGCGCGCAGCACGTAGCTGCCGCTGGCCGCATCGACACGGTAGGTGGGGTTGGACTGGCCGGCGGAAAACTTGGTGACCGAGCGCAGACCCGAGAAACCCTCGACATGGGCTTCCAGCCACGGGCCGAGACGGGTGTCGTCAATGGCGTTGGGGTCGCTCATGCGTTGACCACTCCCTCTTCCATGATGGCGATGGTCTTCCATTCCGCCGTCAGGGCCGGTTTGACGACGCCCTCGATCTCGACGGTGACGCCGTAGGTCATCTCGACATAGCCGGAGGGCCGGATCTTCAGGTGGTCGAGGGTGAAGCGGCCGCGTATGCGCTTGCCGGAGGGCACCGGGTTGACGAAGCGCACCTTCTCGAAGCCGAAATTGACGCCCAATTTCCTCCCCTCCAGGCGGGCGAGCGCCTGGTAGGCGAAGACGGAGAGCATGGACAGTGTAAGGAACCCGTGGGCGATGGTGCCGCCGAACGGTGTTTCGGCGGCGCGTTCCGGATCGACATGGATGAAATTGTGATCCTTCGTCACGTCGGCGAAGGCGTCGATCATGCCTTGTGTGATCTCGTGCCAGGGCGATATGCCGATTTCCTTGCCGATGGCGCCGCGCAGGTCATCAAGCGTGGCCGGCGGCCTGCCGCTCTGGTCCGTCTGGTCATTCATGCCGGTGTTCCTTCGCTCAATCCTTGAAGAGGCTCATGCCGTGCTGGACGGACTGTCCCCCGTCAAGGGGAAGGATGCAACCGGTGACATAGGCCCCGGCCTTCGAGCACAGGAAAAGCGTTGCGCCGGCGATGTCGGAAGGCGCGCCGATGCGCCCGAGCGGCACCCGCGCGCCGATGCGTTTGGCATTCTCGTCGCCGGCCGTGGCGAAGGCCGTCATCTTCGACTGGAAGGGACCGGGGGCAAAGGCATTCACGGTGATGCGCCGTTCGGCGAACTCGATGGCGAGCGTCCGGGTGAGATGGTGCACAGCGGCTTTCGAGGCGGTGTAGGAATAGGCGCCGTCGGCGATCGGCTGGGTGCCCATGACCGACCCGAGATTGATGATGCGGGCCGGGTCCTCGTCGCTGGCCGCTGCATCCAGTAGGCCGGTCAGTTGCCGCGTGAGATGGAACAGGCCGGTCACGTTGACATCCATGACGCGGGCCCATGCCTTGTAGGGAAAGGTCTCATAGGGCTCGCCCCAGGACAGGCCGGCATTGTTGACGAGGATGTCGAGCCGGTCCGTCCGTGCCTTCACCTCCGCTGCCAGGGCATCCACACCCTCCTCGGTGCCGACATCGCCGCCGAAGCCTTCCACCGTGCCCGGCAGGCCGAGCGCGTTGATCTCGCCGGCGGTTTCAGCGCAGGCCCCGGCCTTGCGCGACGCGATGAGGACGCGGGCGCCGCCCATGGCCAGACCCGTTGCGCACATGCGGCCGATGCCCGTGGCGCCGCCCGTGACGAGCGCAACCTTCCCCTTGACAGAAAACAGTTCTTCCAGTCCGCTCACGACGGCCTCCCTTCTCGGTTTCTTTCCCTTGCGTGATCCCCCTGCCGTTCTTTCCGGAAGGATCACGTTGACAACATACTCAGTAGTATGTTCATATTTTCCCCAGCCGTAAAGAGCCTTGCAGAAAAGGCCCACGGCCGGGAGAAGGGCTGGGAGGAGCCGGTTGGACACAGTGCCGGACATTGTCGCGTTGAACGAGCATGAGCCGCGATTCGAGATTCTCGAAGCGGCGGCCGCCTGTTTCGAGGCGCGCGGGTTTGCCTCCACCTCCATCGACGACGTGGCGCGCCGGCTTGGGTCCACGAAGGGCCGCATCTATCATCATTTCTCTTCGAAGACGGATCTCTTCACAGCCGTCTACAGGCACGGCATGGAAATGCTGCATGTGCATCTTCAGCCTCTTGCCGAACGCGAAATGGAACCGCTGGCGAAGCTGAAGCTGCTGGCCACCGAACATGTGCGCATGATGCTGGCAACGCGCGCCTTCCAGCGCGTGGTCTGGGAAGGCGTGGAACTGCACCTGCGCGGGGCCACGACGCCGGAGCAGCGCGAGGCCTTCGATGCGCTGATCGCCACGCGGGAGCGCTATTCGGCCTATTTCCGGCAGGCCGAGGAGGCGGCGAAGGCGGCCGGCCTGCTGGACTACGAGAATCTCTCGATCGCGAACCAGGTCATGTTCATGACGCTGAACTCGCCGATCTTCTGGTACAAGCCGCGCCCCGGGGAAACGGACGCGGACCGCGAGGCGCTGGTGCGCCAGATCGTCACTTACGCGCTGAGGGGCCTTGGCGCACGCAAGGAGCTGATAGAATGACCGACATGAACCTTGGCATGAGCGAACGGGTGAAGCCGCTTCACGCGGCCGTGCGCCAGATGGTGCAGGAAGAGATCCTGCCGCTGGAAGAGGAATATCTTGCCGAGGTGGCCAAGGGCGACCGCTGGGAATACACGCCGCGCCAGACCGAGATCCTGGAGGGCCTCAAGGCGAAGGCGAAGGAGCGCGGCCTCTGGAACTTCTGGCTGACCGATTCGGAGCGGGGCTATGGCCTGACCACGGTGGAATATGCCTACCTGGCCGAGGAGATGGGGAAGGCTCATCTCGGTGGCGAGGTATTCAACTGCTCGGCGCCCGACACGGGCAACATGGAGGTGTTCGAGCGGTACGGAACCCAGGCGCAGAAGGACGAGTGGCTGGCGCCCCTGCTGGAGGGCAGGATCCGTTCGGCCTTCCTGATGACCGAGCCGGACGTCGCGTCCTCGGATGCCACCAACATTTCCATGTCCTGCGTGCGCGATGGCGACGAATATGTCCTCAACGGGGAAAAGTGGTGGTCGTCGGGCGCGGGCGATCCGCGCTGCAAGATCTACATCACCATGGTCAAGACCGGTGGCGAGGACGACCCGAAGCACCGGCGCCATTCCATGGTTCTGGTGCCGGCGGGAACGCCGGGCGTCACGATCCTGCGCGCCATGGAAGTCTATGGCGAGGATGATGCGCCGCACGGTCACATGCATATCCGCTTCGAGAACGTGCGTGTGCCGGTGTCCAACCTCGTCAAGGAGGAAGGGGCGGGCTTCGAGATTGCCCAGGGCCGGCTCGGGCCGGGCCGCATCCACCATTGCATGCGTGCCATCGGCCAGGCGGAGAAGGCGCTGGAACTGATGTGCACGCGGGCGCTGCGCCGCGAGGCCTTCGGCAAGCCGATCGCGCATCTGGGCCAGAACTACGATATCATTGCCGAAGCGCGCATGGAGATCGAGCAGGCGCGGCTGCTCTGCCTGAAGGCGGCGTGGATGATGGACCAGGGCGACCCGCGCGCGGCGGCGCCGTGGATCAGCCAGATCAAGGTCGTGGCGCCGCGCATGGCGCTGAAGGTCACGGACGAGGCGGTGCAGATGTTCGGCGCCCAGGGCATCAGCCAGGACGCGCCGCTGTCGCGGATGTGGACGCATCTGCGCACCTTGCGTTTCGCGGACGGTCCGGATGCGGTGCACCGTCGCCAGATCGCGCGCCAGGAACTACGCAAGTACACCCAGGAAAAGGTTTGATCCGGCATGAAGGCAATCATCGCGAACGACTTCCAGCCGCTCGACAAGCTCGTCTATGGCGACTGGCCCGAACCGGAGGCCGGAAAGGGGCAGATCATCATCGAGGCCGAGGCCATCGGCGTCAATTTCCCCGACGGCCTGCTGGTGCAGGGTCTCTACCAGTTGCGGCCGGAGACACCTTTCGTGCCCGGCATGGAGACGGCGGGGAAGGTGGTGGCCGTGGGCGAGGGCGTTGACGGCTTCGCCGTCGGCGACCGGGCGGCCGCCATGATGCCGTTCGGGGGCTATGCCGAACGCGTGGCTGTTCCTGCGGCAACGGCGATGAAGCTGCCGGAGGGCATGCCGGCCGATCACGCCTGTGCGCTGCTCGTCGGGTTCTCCACGTCGCATTACGCGCTGAAACAGCGGGCGAACCTCAAGGCCGGCGAGACGCTGTGCGTGCTCGGCGCGGCAGGGCTGACGGGACTGGCCGCCATCCAGATCGGCAAGGCCATGGGCGCCCGCGTCATCGCGGTTGCTTCAAGCGAGGAGAAGCAGGCGCTCGCCAAGGCCAATGGCGCCGACGAGGTGCTGGGTTATGAAAACCTCAAGGATGAACTTAAGCGCGTGACGGGCGGCAAGGGCGTGGACGTGGCGTTCGATCCCGTCGGCGGCGACGCCTTCGACACGCTGTCGCGTTCCATGGGCTGGGGCGGCCGGCTGCTGGTCATCGGCTTCGCCTCGGGCACCATCCCGAAGCTGCCGGTCAACCTGACGCTGGTGAAGGGCTATTCGGTCGTCGGCGTGTTCTGGGGCGATTTCACGCGGCGCGAGCCGGAGGTCTATGCCGATAACATGCGGGAGCTGATCGGGCTCTACATGGAAGGCAAGGTCAAGCCGGTCGTGGACGGAACATACAAACTGGCCGACGCGGCCTCGGTGCTGGAGCGCGTGCTCGGGCGCGGGGCGACCGGCAAGATCGTGCTGACACCGTGAGGCGGCCATGAGCAAGACGATGCAGGCCCTGATCCAATCGAACGACGGCTTCACGGACCAGCCGTCGCCCATGCAACTGGAGAGCCTCGACCCCTATGTCGAACTGGCCGAGACGGAAGTGCCGGAGCCGGGCGAGGGGCAGGTGCTGATCAAGGTCACGCTGGCCTCGGTCAATCCCGCCGACGTCATGTTCATCAAGGGCATGTACGGCCAGCGGCGCGTGAAGGGGAAACCGGCGGGCTTTGAAGGCGTTGGCGAAGTGGTCGCTTCTGGCGGCGGTGCTTTCGCCGACAGCCTGAAGGGCCGGCGCGTGGCCTTCATCGCCACGCAATCGGGAAGCTGGGCGGACTATGCGCTGACCGATGCTTCCGTCTGCATCCCGTTGCGCGACGACATCCGCGATGCCGACGGCGCGGCCATGATCGTCAATCCGCTGACCGCCCACGCGATGTTCGGCATCGTGAAGGAGGAAGGCGAGAAGGCCTTCATCATGAGCGCGGCGGCAAGCCAGCTGTGCAAGCTCATCGCGCGCATGGCGGCCGACGAGGGATACCGGCCGATTGCGCTGGTGCGCCGCGACGACCAGATCGATCTCCTGAAAAGCCATGGCGCGGCGCATGTGCTCAATGTCACGGCGCCGGATTTCGCCGCGCGGCTGGCTGCTGTCCTGAAGGAGGAAAAGCCGCGCATCTTCCTGGACGCGGTGACCGGGCCGCTGGCCGGCCAGGTCTTTGCCGCCATGGGGCGGGGCGCGCGCTGGATCGTCTATGGCCGGCTGGAAGGCGCGGATACGGTCATCCCGGAACCGGGGCAACTCATCTTCATGGACAAGCGGATCGAGGGGTTCTGGCTGACCCAATGGAAACGGCGTGCCTCGCCGGAAGAGAACATGGCCGCCGCCCAGGCCGTGCAGGCGCGCTTTGCATCGGGTGAATGGAAAACGGACGTCACAGCCGTGATTCCACTGAGCGAAGCCCATTCACGATTGGCCGGCGAATTGGCAAAACCAAACGGAAAGGTATTCCTGATGCCCGGATAAGGTGGCCTGAATCCGCTTTGCCAAGGAGGGGCAAAGCTGATTAACTTGCTGAAACACTACGGCACAAGACCGTATCGCGACAATGGGAGGAAACTGTCGTGGACGTATCGCAGCTGCTGGTGAGCGGCCTTGCGAATGGCTGTATCTACGGCCTGATCGCATTGGGCTTCGTGCTCATCTACAAGGCAACCGAAGCCGTCAATTTCGCCCAGGGCGACATGATGATGCTCGGGGCCTTCGTCACGCTCTGGCTGACCAATTCAGACCAGCTCGGCCTTCCCTTCTGGATCGCGGTGCCGCTTGCCATCGCCCTCATGGGTGTCATCGGATACGTCCTCGACCTCGTCGTCATCCGCCAGATGTTCGGTCAGAGCCAGGTCGCCGTCGTCATCCTGACGATCGCCATCGGCTTCGTGATGCGGTTTGCCGCCGGGACCCTGTGGGGTCATGAACCGCAATCGCTGGAAACGCCGTTCGCCGGCAAGGACGTCTCGTTTGGCGGCGTCGTGCTCGGGGTCGACGAGGTCGCGGTGATCGTCTCGACGCTGCTCCTGACCGTGCTGTTCTATTTCTACTTCAACAATACCCGCCTCGGCGTGGCCATGCAGGCGTCGTCGCAGAACCAGCTTGCCGCCTATTACATGGGCATCCCGGTCAAGCGGGTGCAATCGCTGGTCTGGGCGCTGGCGGGCATGATGGCGACCGTGGCCGGCATCCTCTACGCCGCGAAGGGTTCCATCGATCCGTCGGCCGGCCTGCTGGGCATCAAGGCCTTTGCCGCGGCGGTCATCGGCGGCATGGGCTCGCTGCCCGGCGCGCTGATCGGCGGGCTCATCATCGGCGTGATGGAGCCGTTCGCCGCCTATTACATCGCCGCCGGCTACAGCCAGATCGCCCCCTACCTGCTGCTGTTCCTCGTGCTCGTTTTCCGGCCCCACGGAATCCTGGCGCAAGTTCATCGCAAGAAGGTTTGAGGACGCCATGCGCATACTCTTCAAGACGTCCTACGACCAGGACATCCGGCTCTTCAAGGACTGGCACCAGGCCCGCTGGTACCTGCTGCTGCTGATCCTCCTGCTGGCCATGCCCTATCTCGTGAGCACCTTCGTGCTGGGCGAGGTGACGAATGTGCTCATCTGGTCGCTGGCCGGCATGGGGCTGATGATCCTGGTGGGCCAGACCGGCCAGGCCTCGCTCGGCCATGCCGCGTTCCTGGCCATCGGGTGTTATGCCAATGCGATCCTGCAATCGCGGCTGGGCCTGCCGTTCCTCGTCACCTTCCCGCTGGCCGGCCTGATCGCGGGACTCGCCGGTGTCCTCATCGCCATTCCGACGACGAAGCTGCACGGCATCTATCTGGCCATCGCGACACTGGCGGTCTCCATCCTGGTGGAGGACCTGATCGTCATCGCCGAGCCGCTGACCGGCGGCGTTGCCGGCATCCTCGTGCCCGACATCTCGATCCTCGGCTTCAACATCAACCGCTACGGCAACCCGTTCGCCTTCTACTGGGTGGTTCTCGTCGTCGCGCTGATCGTGACGCTGTTCTACCGGAACATCCTGCGCTCGCCGCTGGGCCGGGCCTTCGCGGCGGTGCGCGATTCGGAAATCTCGGCCCAGGCCATGGGTGTCAACGTGGCGCGCACCAAGGCAATCGCCTTCGGGGTCTCGACCGGCATCACGGGCCTGGCGGGCGCGCTGATGGGCCATTTCATCGGTTTCGTGAACCACGAGGCCTTCCTCATCCTGATATCCATCCAGTTGCTGCTGATGGTGGTGATCGGCGGGCTGGGCACGATCCACGGGGCCTATTTCGGCGCCATCCTGGTGGTGTTCCTGCCGCAGGTGCTGGCTTTCCTGCGCGACTGGATCGGCCAGGCAACGGGCGTCGGCTCGATCGTCATCCCGGGTATCGAGACCGCGGTGTTCGGACTGATCCTGATCCTGTTCATCCTCTACGAGCCACGCGGCATGTACGGGTCATGGATCAAGATGCGGACCTATTTCGAGCTGTTCCCCTTCTACCGCCGCGACATGTTCCGCCGCCAGAAAAGCTACCTGAAGACGGAGCGCATGCGATGAGCCTCCTTGAAGTCCGCAACGTCACCCTGAAATTCGGCGGGGTCATCGCCGTCAACAATGTCTCGTTCGACGGGGAAGAGGGCGAGGTCTTCGCGCTGGTCGGGCCGAACGGGGCCGGCAAGTCGACCCTGTTCAACCTGATCTCGCGCTTCTACGATCCGGTCGAGGGCGAGATCGTCTTCGACGGGGAGAACCTGCTGAAGCATCCGCCGCATGACATCGCCAAGCTCGGCATCGCGCGCACCTTCCAGAACATCGAACTGTTCGAGCAGGCGACGGTGCTGCAGAACCTGCTGGTCGGGCGCAACCGCTTCCGCAAGACCAACCTGTTCTCCGAACTGCTGTTCCTGCCTTCGGTGCGCCAGGCGGAAATCGAGAACCGGCGCGCGGTGGAGGACGTGATCGACTTTCTCGACCTGCATGCCTATCGCGAGAAATACATTGCCGGCCTGCCCTATGGCGTGCGCAAGGTGGTGGAGATGGGCCGGGCGCTGGCGATCAAGCCGAAACTGCTGCTGCTGGACGAACCGGCTTCCGGCCTCTCGGTGGAGGAGACGCAGGATGTCGCCTTCTGGGTGGAGGATCTCAAGAAGCAGATGGGCATCACCGTGCTGATGGTGGAGCATGACATGCATCTCGTCGCCTCGGTTTCGGACCGGGTGATGGCGCTGGCCGACGGCAAGACGCTGGCGCTCGGCACGCCGCACGAGGTGCAGAACCATCCGGCGGTGATCGAAGCCTATATCGGCACCGACGACACAGCGGAGGACGCGGCATGAACGTGATGAGCCAATCCGCGGCCGGCCAGGCGGCGCAACCGGTGCTGCGCATCGTCAACCTGGAAAGCTATTACGGGCCGATCATGGCACTGCGCGGCGTCTCGCTGTCGGTTCGCGAAGGCCAGATCGTCACCGTGCTGGGCGCCAATGGCGCGGGCAAGACGACGCTCATGAAGACGATTTCGGGCGTCATGGACCCCGAAAAGGGCCAGGTGCTCTATGGCGGCCATGACATCGCGGGCCGCGAACCGGACCAGGTGGTGCGCGAGGGCATCGTCCACGTTCCGGAAGGGCGCGAGGTGTTTCCGCTGCTGACCGTGGAGGAAAACCTCGAGATGGGCGCCTTCACCCGCAGTGACAGCCGGGGCGTGGCAGACGACAAGGAAATGGTCTTCTCCTATTTCCCGATCCTGAAGGAGCGCCGGCGGCAGGCGGCGGGCACGCTGTCGGGCGGCCAGCAGCAGATGCTGGCGATCGGGCGCGGGCTGATGGCACGGCCCAAGGTCATGCTGCTCGACGAGCCGAGCCTCGGGCTGTCGCCATTGCTGGTGAAGGAAATCTTCGCCATCGTGCGCCGTCTCAACCGTGAGCAGGGGGTGACCATGCTGCTGGTGGAGCAGAACGCCAAGGTGGCGCTGGACGTGGCGGATTACGGCTACGTGATGGAACTGGGCCGCATCGTCATGGAAGGGGAGGCTTCGCGGCTCAAGGAATCCAAGGACGTGCAGGAATTCTATCTCGGTGTCCAGGAAGAGAGCCAGCGCGGGCAGAAGCGGTGGAAACAGAAGAAGACCTGGCGGTAGGAAACAGGGAGGCGCAGATGACGGTTCACCAGAACATCCCGCAGCAACAGGTCGTCAATGGCCTTTCCATCAATGCCGACCTGTCGAAGGGTCCGTTCTTCATCGACGGCTGCGACACGCTGCCCAAGCTCTTCCTGGAACGTTGCAAGGAGCTTGGCGAGCGCACGGCGCATCGCGAGAAGGATTACGGCATCTGGCTGTCCTATTCGTGGAACGACTTCCGCGACCATGCCCGGCTGATCGGCCTGGGCCTGCACCGCCTCGGCCTCAAGCCCGGCGACGTGGTGTCGATCCTGTCGGAAGATAACAAGGAATGGGTCTATATCGACATGGGCGTGCAATGCATGCAGGGCATCTGCTCGGGCATCTACACGACCGATTCGGCTTCTCAGCTCAAATATCTCGTCAACGATTCCGACAGCCGCTTCCTGTTCGTCGAGAATGACGAGCAACTCGACAAGTTCCTGGAAGTGAAGAAGGACCTTCCGGGGCTGAACCGGGTGATCGTGTTTGATCCCGAGGGCCTGCACGACTTCACCGACGAGAAGGTGATCTTCCTCGACGAGCTTTACCGGCTGGGCCGCGAGCAACTGAAGGAAACGCCGGACCTTTTCGAGGCCGAGACCGCGAAGACCGATCCTGACGCGACGGCCATCCTCGTCTACACGTCGGGGACGACCGGCATGCCGAAGGGCGCGATGATCTCGCATTCCAACATCATGTGCTCGCTGTCGACGGGCAATGTCGCCGCGCCGATCTATCCGACCGACGAGCAGGTCTGCTTCCTGCCGCTCTGTCACATTCTCGAACGCCTGTTCTCCGCCTTCGCGCCGATTGCCGGAAAGTCCACGGTCAATTTCGCCGAAAGCCCGGAGACGGTGTTCGACAACGTGCAGGAGGTGAGCCCGCACACCTTCGTGGCCGTGCCGCGCGTCTGGGAGAAGATCTATTCGCGCGTGATGATCCTGATCGGCGACGCGACGCCGCTGCAGCAATGGGCCTTCAAGCAGGCCATTGCCACGGGCATGAAAAAGGCCGAGGCCGAACTGGATGGCCGGCCGGTGCCGGCGGGCACGGCGTTCGCCTGGAAGGTCTGGGATTTCCTGGTGCTCAAGAACCTGCGCCGCATGCTGGGCATGGACCGGCTGAGGCGCGGCGGATCCGGCGCGGCGCCGATCTCGCCGGACCTGCTGAAGTGGTACCGGGCCGCCGGCGTGCCGATCCTGGAAGGCTACGGCATGACAGAGAGTTCCGGCGTCATCTCCATCAATACCTTCGATCACAACAAGAACGCGACGGTGGGACAGCCGCTGCCGGGTACGCAGGTGCGCATCGCACCCGACGGGGAAATCCAGTACAAGGCCGGCAACGTGTTCCAGGGATACTGGAAGAAGCCTGACAAGACCGCCGAAACCATGACCGAGGACGGCTGGCTCAGGACCGGCGACATCGGCATGCTCGACAACGAGAACTACCTGACGATCACGGGCCGGCTGAAGGACATCATCATCACGGCAGGGGGCAAGAACATCACGCCGGCCGAGATCGAGAACCGGCTGAAATTCTCGCCCTACATCTCCGATGCCGTGATCATCGGCGACAAGCGCAAATACCTGACCTGCCTGATCATGATCGACCAGGAGAATGTCGAGAAGTTTGCGCAGTCGAAGCGCGTTCCCTTCTCCGACTACCGCTCGCTTTGCGCGGCGCCGGAGGTTCGCGAACTGATCGGCTCGATCGTCGAGGATACCAACCGCGCGTTCGCGCGGGTCGAGCAGATCAAGGATTTCCGCCTCATCGATACCCTGTTGACGGCGGAAGACGAGGAATTGACGGCGACCATGAAGCTGAAACGCGGTTTCGTGGAGAAAAAGCACAAGCCGCTGATCGATTCCATGTATGGAAAAGAGGGATAACAAGGTTCAACCCGAACGGAGGAAATCGGATGAAGACTGCAATCAGGAAGTCCATTCTCGCACTCGGCATCGCTGCCGGCATGACCTCGGCGGCAATCGCCCAGCAGGGTGTGACGGACACGGAAGTGCTTATCGGCTCAAACGGCGACCAGTCGGGCATCTTCGCGCCCTTCAACGTGCAGGCCATCAAGGCCGCGCAGATGAGGTTCGACGAGGTCAACGAGGCCGGCGGCATCCATGGCCGCAAGATCCGCATGATCGTCGAGGATCACCAGTACCAGGTGCCCAAGGCGGTGGCGAACTTCAACAAGCTGATCAACTCGGACGGCGTGTTCGCGATGATCCTGAACCTCGGCACGCCGCACAACATCGCCGGCTTCCCGCTGATGCAGGCCAAGAAGGTGGCGAACATCGCGCCGCTGACCTCGGCCCGCCAGATGCTGGAAGGCGACATCACCTACAAGTATGCGGGCTTCTCGTCCTACTATGACCAGATTCGCGCCGGTGTCGATTACCTGGTGAAGGAGAAGGGCGCGGAGGAAATCTGCGCCATGTACATCCCGTCGGACTTCGGCAAGGAGATCCAGGAAGGCGCTGTGGACGAGGCCAAGGAACTGGGCAAGACCTGGGCGTCGGAAACCACCCACAAGCCGGACGAGACCGACTTCGTGGGCGCGCTGACCAAGCTCAAGGACGCCGGCTGCGACATCGTCGCGACGGCGCTCGGCGTGCGCCAGACCATCATCGCGGTGGCCACGGCCAAGAAGCTGGGCTGGAACGACGTGTCCTTCCTCGGCTCCTCGGCGGCCTATCACGAGGCCATCGCCTCGCAGCCGGGCGGCATCACCGACGGTTACTATGCAGCCGGCGGCTGGGCCGACTACAAGCCGCGCATGGACGACCCGGAGGTCAAGGCCTGGCATGACGCCTATGTCGCCAAGTACAACGAGGAGCCCGGCATGGCCGCGATCCTCGGCTATGGCGCGGCAGAGACCCTCGTCAAGGCGCTCGAAGCCGCTGGCCAGGACCTGACGCCGGAGAGCTTCCAGACGGGCATGGAGTCTCTTGAGTTCCGCGACGTGATTGCCGACGCCGACATCAAGATGGGCCCCGGCGACCACCAGGGCGGCGACATCATCGTCATCTCCAAGGTCGAGGACGGCGTGTTCAAGGAGCAGGCCCGCCAGTAACGGGCAAGCGCTTCTTTCGCCAAAAAAAGAGACGCCGCGGACATACCGTCCGCGGCGTTTCCATTCGCAATGGCCGGGCCGCGAGGCCCGGACCGTGGCTCCTCAGACCGCTGCGGAATGCCGTGCCGCGCCCTTGTGCAGATAGGCGTCGAAATGGGCCGCGATGACGCGGACGAAGGGCCGTCCGGTCTCCGTGACGCGATAGGTCGCACCGTCGCGCGCGAACAGGCCGTCCCGATCGGACGCAACCAGGTCGTCGGCTTCATCGATGATCGCGCGTGCGGAGGCGCCGAAGGTGTCGAGCACCCATTCGCGGCTGAAGGCGAAATCGCACATCAGCTTCTCGATCACGGCGCGGCGCATGACGTCATCACCGTTCAGCCGAACGCCGCGCACGGTGGCGAAGCCGTCATTGGCGATGCGGCGCTGGTAATCGCCGGACGCCGGCGAATTCTGGACGTAGCCCTGGGGCAATTGCCCGATCGCGGAAGCGCCGAGCCCGATGAGAACCGGCGCGTCATCGGTCGTGTAGCCCTGGAAATTGCGCTTGAGCGTTCCATCCTGCAACGCCTTTGCCATGCTGTCGGATGGCCTGGCGAAATGGTCGAAACCGATGGCGATATAGCCGGCTTCGCGCAGGAGAGCGGCGGCATGGTCCTGCTGGCGGAAGCGTTCCACGAGGCCGGGCAGGACCGTCTCGTCGATCATGGTCTGGTGCTTCTTCATCCACGGGACATGCGCGTAGCCGAACAGCGCGATCCGGTCGGGCTCCATGGCGATGCAGGCCCGCACCGTTCTCTCGATGCTCTCCACCGTCTGGTGCGGAAGGCCGTAGAGGATGTCGAGGTTGACCGAGTTCACGCCGCGCCGGCGCACGCCGTCGACCACCGAACGGGTCTGCTCCACGGTCTGTTCGCGGTTGATCGCCTTCTGGACGGCCGGATCGAAGTCCTGAACGCCGAGGCTCGCGCGCGTCATGCCGATGGCGGCATAGGCGTCGAAACGGTCCTCGGTCATGTCGTTGGGATCCATCTCGACGGATATCTCGGCATCGGGGGAGAAGGCGAAATGGCCGCGCAACGTCTCGCCCAGCAGGCGGATGTCGTCCGCCTTCAGCATTGTCGGCGAGCCACCGCCGAAATGCATCGCGGTCACGAAGGCCTCGCGGGTGACCGCATCGCCGGCATGGGCGATCTCGGCGCGCAGCGAATCGAGGTAAACCTCCACCGGATCGTAGCGCTGGACCTGTTTCGTGGTGCAGCCGCAGAACCAGCACAGGCGGTCGCAGAACGGGATATGGGCGTAGAGCGAGACGGGCGTGCCCGGCGTGATCGCCTCAAGCCATGACCGGTATGCCGAGGCGTCGATATCGGGCGTGAAATGCGGTGCGGTCGGATAACTCGTGTAGCGCGGAACCGGCTTGGCATACCGCTCGATCAGTTCGCTTTGCATGGTGCGTCCGCTCCAGAATTCCTTCAGGAACTGTCGATACGCAATAGAAGACATGAAAACGTTGATCCGCATCAAACAACGCGGAAAATGCAGGCAAGCCGGTGTCCGTGACATCGCGCGTCAGATTGTCGCGACAGGTGCTAAAATGATGCAATTCCAGTATGGCTATTGCAAAGCAGCACTGTTAAAAAACGAGCATGGACAAGAAAGTGCGCGACGACGTACATACAACCGGCGTACCGGCGCTTTGCCAGGCATGTGAAGCCAGGCATCGCGGCGTATGTGGCGCATTGAACACCGACCAGCTTGTCAACCTTTCCAAGCACTCCGTGCGCCGCAAGGTCACGCCCGGGACCGAACTTGTCGGCGAGGAGCAGGACGTCTCCCAATATGCCAACGTGATCGGCGGCGTGGTGAAGCTGACCAAGATGCTGTCGGACGGACGCCAGCAGATCGTCGGGTTGCAGTTCGCCCCGGACTTCCTGGGCCGGCCCTTTTCCCGCTCGAGCCGGTTTTCAGCGGAAGCGGCAACCGAGGTGGAGCTTTGCAGCTTCTCCAAGGGGCTGATCGACCGGATGATCGACCAGTCGCCGGACCTGGAACACAAGCTGCTGGAACAGACGCTGAAGGAACTGGACGAGGCGCGCGACTGGATGCTGACGCTCGGCCGCAAGACGGCGGCGGAAAAGGTTGCCAGCTTCCTTCACCTGATCGCGATCAATGTCGATCCCGACGCGCCGACACATGACGGCCCGATCACGTTCGACTTGCCGCTGACGCGCGCGGACATCGCCGACTTCCTCGGCCTGACGATCGAGACCGTCAGCCGGCAATTGACGAAGCTGCGCAAGGACGGCGTCATCCACATCGAAAACAACCGGCACATCACCGTGCCCGATCTCGAACGGCTCGACGAACGCGCAAGCATGTAGTGGCCGCCTCCTCGGCGCCCGTGGCACCTCAATGGGTCTGCCGGCCCGTGTCGCCTGTCATCTCCCTGTCGTTGACCAGGCGGAGGACAATCTCACGCTCGAAGGCGACGTGACGGCGCACCGATTCGAAGAATCCGCGCAGCATGTAACCCACGGCGTCGAAATTCACGCCCCTGTCGCCTGCGCCCAGCAAGAGCAGCGTATCGGTGAGTTCCTCGGCATAGCACTCGTCCTCGGCATGTTCCGATTTCAGCCGGGCAATGGTTTCCTCGATGCCGGAAAGGTGTGCCAGGCGGTCGGCCAATACCGGGAAGATGATCTTCTCCTCGAAACTGTGGACGCTGCGCAGGAGCGGCCAGATCTCGCGGGCCGCGAGCTTGCACTTCTGCTTGTCCACCTCGTCGGGCAGCGAATCGGCGATTTCCTCCAGCGTCTGGCAAAGCGACAGCTTGTCTTCGTGAGCCCGCGCGAACGCCTCGATGGCGTCGCCGCCGAAGCGCGACAAACCCTGCTGGTCCCAAAGGCTGTCAGCCTTGGTCGTTGTGCCTGCCATGCCCTGACCTATTCAAGAGGAAACTATGACGCATGGTTTATGCCAACGAACCAATTTAGGAACCTTGATCAAGATCAATGCGGCTGTCACCCTTGCATCGCATTGCTCAGCGCAAGATCGCGGAGGCGTGCTCCGGGATCGTTTAACCCGTACAGACTCGTGAGGGGGTCAAACTCATGACATTCGCGGCCGAAATCGTCGCGCTGGTAATTGCCACGTTCCTGGCAGTTCTCGGTGCGGCCTTCGCCCATGACAGCCTCTTCCAGGCACACATGGGCATTCTTGCTCTAACGCTCGCCATCTTCACCGTCATCCTGATGCGGCGCACCTCCTTCGCCGGGGCGCCGAAGGAGGATACGTCCGGCTACATGGACGGACCGGTGCGCTATGGCGCCATCGCCACCATGTTCTGGGGCGTGGTCGGCTTTCTCGTCGGCGTCGTCGTCGCCGCGCAGCTGACCTGGCCCGACCTGAACATCGAACCGTGGTTCAACTTCGGCCGCATGCGTCCGTTGCACACGTCCGCCGTCATCTTCGCCTTCGGCGGAAATGCGCTGATCGCGACGTCGTTCTACGTGGTCCAGCGCACCTCGCGGGCGCGCCTGTTCGGCGGCAGCCTGGCCTGGTTCGTCTTCTGGGGCTACCAGCTGTTCATCGTCATGGCAGCGACCGGCTATCTGCTGGGGGGCACCGCCGGCCGCGAATATGCTGAGCCGGAATGGTATGTCGACCTGTGGCTGACGGTGGTCTGGGTGGCCTATCTGCTTGTGTTCCTGGGGACGATCTACAAGCGCAAGGAACCCCACATCTACGTGGCCAACTGGTTCTACCTCTCCTTCATCGTGACCATCGCGATGCTGCACGTGGTCAACAACCTGGCCATCCCGGTCTCGTTCCTCGGCTCGAAGTCCTATTCGGCCTTCTCGGGCGTGCAGGATGCGCTGACGCAGTGGTGGTATGGCCACAACGCGGTGGGCTTCTTCCTGACCGCAGGCTTCCTGGGCATGATGTACTACTTCATCCCCAAGCAGGCCGGCCGTCCGGTCTATTCCTACCGCCTGTCGATCATCCACTTCTGGGCGCTGATCTTCCTCTATATCTGGGCCGGTCCGCACCACCTGCACTACACGGCCCTGCCGGACTGGGCGCAGACGCTGGGCATGGTGTTCTCCATCATGCTGTGGATGCCGTCCTGGGGCGGCATGATCAACGGCCTGATGACGCTCTCGGGCGCCTGGGACAAGATCCGCACCGACCCGATCATCCGCATGATGGTCATCGCCGTCGCCTTCTACGGCATGTCGACCTTCGAGGGTCCGATGATGTCGATCAAGGCGGTCAACTCGCTGTCCCACTACACCGACTGGACCATCGGCCACGTGCATTCCGGCGCGCTCGGCTGGGTGGGCATGATCTCGTTCGGCGCGATCTACTACCTGGTGCCGAAACTGTGGAACCGCGAGCGGCTTTACAGCCTGCGTCTCGTCACCTGGCATTTCTGGCTCGCCACGCTCGGCATCGTGATCTACGCCGCCGTGCTTTGGGTCGCCGGTATCCAGCAGGGCCTGATGTGGCGTGAATACGACGATCAGGGCTTCCTCGTTTACTCCTTCGCGGAGTCCGTGGCCGCCATGTATCCGTATTACGCACTGCGCACGCTCGGCGGGCTGCTCTACCTCGTGGGCGCGATCATCATGGCCTACAACCTCACCATGACCATTCTCGGCTACCAGCGCGAGGAGCAGGGCTTCGTTTCTGCCCCTGCCGCCGCGCCGGCCGAATAAGGAGGTCCATTCATCATGGCAAACGAAGAGAAAAAGGGCCTTCTTGCGAAGCATGACAAGGTGGAGCGCAATGCCACGCTCCTCCTCGTCCTCAGCTTCCTCGTGGTCACCATCGGCGGTCTGGTCGAGATCGCACCGCTGTTCTGGCTGCAGAACACGATCGAGAAGGTGCAGGGGATGCGTCCCTATTCACCGCTCGAACTGGCCGGCCGCAACATCTACATCCGCGAAGGATGCTATGTCTGCCACAGCCAGATGATCCGTCCGTTCCGCGACGAGGTGGAGCGTTACGGCCATTACAGCCTGGCCGCGGAATCGATGTACGACCATCCGTTCCAGTGGGGTTCCAAGCGCACCGGGCCGGACCTGGCGCGCGTGGGCGACCGCTATTCCAACGAATGGCACGTCCAGCACCTCATCGAGCCGCGCTCGGTGGTGCCGGAATCGATCATGCCGAGCTATGCCTTCCTGGCGACGACGGAGCTTCGCACCGACGACATCGCGGCCCATCTGAAGACCAACGCCATGCTTGGCGTTCCCTATGATGACGCGATGATCGAGAACGCGCAGGCGGACATGATCGCCCAGGCCAATCCGGATGCCGACTGGTCGGGCGTCGAGGAACGCTATCCCAAGGCCAAGCTCGGCGATTTCGACGGCGATCCGGCGAAGCTGACGGAAATGGACGCCCTCGTGGCCTATCTCCAGATGCTCGGCACGCTCGTCGATTTCGAGAGCTACGACGCCGAAGCCAATTATCGCTAAGGGAGCCCAGGATATGGACCTCGATTACCAGACCATGCGCACTTTCGCCGACAGCTGGGGACTGCTCTTCCTGTTCCTCGTCTTCGTGGGTGTGGTTGCGTTCGTCTTCCTGCGGCCCGGCTCGAAGCGCCAGGCCGACGAGGCTTCCCGTATCCCGCTCCGAGAGGACTGAACCATGAGCGAGAAACACATTGACGAAGTCAGCGGCGTCGAGACCACCGGTCACGAGTGGGACGGCATCCGCGAACTGAACAACCCGCTGCCGCGGTGGTGGCTGTGGACCTTCTACGCCACGATCATCTGGGCCATCGGCTACACGATCGCCTACCCGGCCTGGCCGGGACTGACGGGCAACACGCAGGGCGTGCTGGGCTGGTCCAGCCGCGGCGCTGTGGCCACGGAAATGACCGAGGCGGAGGCCGCGAAGGCTGGCATGGTCGAAAAGATCGCCAATACCGATCTGGCCGGCATCCTGGCGGACGACGAGATGCGCACCTTCGCCACGGCGGCGGGCGGATCGACCTTCAAGGTCTATTGCTCGCAGTGCCACGGTTCCGGCGCGACGGGCGGGCCGGGCTATCCGAACCTGAACGACGACGACTGGATCTGGGGCGGCGACATCGAAGCCATCCACCAGACCATCGCGCACGGTGTGCGCTATGACCAGGACGACGATACGCGCATCTCGGAAATGCCGGCCTTCGGCGAAATGCTGGAGGGCGACCAGATCCGCCAGGTCGCGGCCTATGTCGCCAGCCTGTCGGGCGAGGCGTCCGATCCCGCGGCCGCCGAGGAAGGCGCAACCGTCTATGCCGACAATTGCGCGGCCTGTCACGGCGATGACGGCCGGGGCATGGTGGAACTCGGTGCGCCGAACCTGGCCGATGCGCTGTGGCTCTACGGCTCCAGCGAGGAGGCCATCGCTTCCCAGATCCGCAATCCCAAGCATGGCGTGATGCCGGCATGGGTGGCGCGCCTGGGTGAGACGAAGGTCAAGGAACTGGCCGTCTACGTCCATTCGCTGGGCGGCGGCAGCTGATCCGGGACGCTGGCCAAACGGGCCGGCGCCACGCATCGAGACGGCCCGGCATGCCATGCCGGGCCGTTTCCACATCGGCCGATGTGTGAAAACGTCGCGCCTTGCCGCCGGGGGTTTGACCCATGTCAACGCAGGGCCCATCTTCGGCGCGTAAACGTGACGGCAAGATACACCATTAGCGTTGCGTTGCTGTTCCAGGCGGCCGGTCCATTCTTCCCGAGACACCGGTCATGCGAGAACACAACCCGCGCGGCGGGAGCGGAGCAAGACCGGGCATGGACACGGCGACACCTGACATCAAGGAAACCAAGGCAAACGAGGCGGAAGCCGTTGCAACGGCAGAGCAGCCGGACGTCCAGCCGCTGGACGCGACGCCGGTCAATTCCGCCAAGGTGCGCCAGCCCCTCTACGCGGCGCGCAAGAAGGTTTTCCCCAAGCGGGCCGAGGGCCAGTTCCGCCGGTTCAAGTGGCTGGTCATGGCCATCACGCTCGGCATCTACTACCTGACGCCCTGGCTGCGCTGGGACCGGGGGCCTTTCGCGCCGGATCAGGCGATCCTGATCGACATGGCCAACCGCCGGTTCTATTTCTTCTTCATCGAGATCTGGCCGCAGGAATTCTTCTACGTCGCCGGCCTGCTCGTCATGGCGGGTATCGGCCTGTTCCTGGTCACCTCCGCGGTGGGGCGTGCCTGGTGCGGCTATACCTGTCCGCAGACGGTCTGGGTCGACCTGTTCCTGGTCGTGGAACGGGCTGTCGAGGGCGACCGCAATGCCCGGATGCGGCTTGAGAACGCGCCATGGACCTTCGACAAGATCTCCAAGCGGGTCGTCAAGCACGCGATCTGGCTTCTGATCGCGGTCGCCACGGGCGGCGCCTGGATCTTCTATTTCGCCGATGCGCCGACGCTGCTCGTCGATTTCGTGACGGGGCAGGCGGCGCCCGTCGCCTACATCACCGTCGCCATCCTGACGGCGACGACCTACACCTTCGGCGGCATCATGCGCGAACAGGTCTGCACCTACATGTGCCCCTGGCCGCGCGTGCAGGCGGCGATGCTCGACGAGCATTCGCTGACCGTTACCTATAACGGCTGGCGCGGGGAGCCGAGGTCCAAGCACGCCAAGAAGATGGCGGCGCGCGGCGAGGTGGTCGGCGATTGCGTCGATTGCAATGCCTGCGTGGCGGTCTGTCCGATGGGCATCGACATCCGCGACGGCCTGCAGCTTGAATGCATCACCTGCGCGCTGTGCATCGACGCCTGCGACCAGGTCATGGACAAGCTGGGCAAGGAACGCGGACTGATCTCCTACACCACGCTCAACACCTATGCGCACAACATGGCGCTGGCCACCGAGAACGGCGCGCATCCGGCCGACCCGCGCCGTGTCTACGGTTCGGACGGCAAGCTGGTGCCCGATGTGCGCCATTTCCGCTGGCGCACGCTGGCGCGGCCGCGCACGCTCATCTACCTGGCGGCATGGACGGCCATCGGCGTGGCGCTGCTGGTTTCGCTGGGCTCGCGCGACCGGCTGGAAGTCAACGTGCTGCATGACCGGAATCCGCAGTTCGTGAAGCTCTCCGACGGGTCGATCCGCAACGGTTACTCGGTCAAGCTGCTGAACATGATCCCCGAACCGCGCACGATCCTGCTCAAGATCGAGGGCCTGCCGGGCGCCATGCTGGACATCCCCGAACTGCCGCAGTTCTCGGGCGGCTACAGCTATGCCGTGCCGGTCGAGCCGGACAGGATCCGCAGCCTCAAGGTGTTCGTCACCATGCCGCGCGACTATGCGCTGGACGGCGATGCCACGTTCCGGTTCATTGCCGAGGACAAGCAGTCCAACGAACGCGACGTTTACAGCGCAAACTTCTTCAGCCCGGAGCAGTGACAATGGATGGCAAGACGGCAGGACGCGAATTCACCGGAAAGCACATGCTGGCCGTGCTGGTGCTGTTTTTCGGCACCATCATTTCGGTCAACCTGACGCTGGCCTATTTCGCCAATTCCACGTGGTCGGGCCTGGTGGTCAAGAACACCTATGTGGAAAGCCAGCTCTTCAACGGGAAGCAGGACATTGCCCGTGCCCATGCCGCGCTCGGCTGGCATCCGTCCGTCGCCTATGAGGGCGGGCAATTGCGCTTCACGCTGCTGGACGCCAAGGGCGCGCCAGTGGCAACCGACGGCATCAAGGCCAAGCTGATGCGGCCCGCGCACGAGGGCATGGACCAGATCGTTGCGCTCGCGGAAGCCGGGGACGGGATGCACACCGCGACCGCGCATCTTGCGGACGGCCAATGGGTGGTGGAAGTGCTGGCCGAAGCCGGACTGGATTCCCCCTACCGCCACGCCGTCCGCATCGTCGTGAAGGACGAGGGAGCACAATAGCATGAGTTGCTGCGCGCCCGGAACGGAAGGCGAAGCCTGCGAACTCGACTCCCTGCCGCTGGACGAGGAGTTGCGGGATGCAAGCCGGCCGGTGGGCGAGGGCGTGCGCCAGAGCGACCTTTCCGTGCCGGGCGTTCATTGCGGCGCCTGCATTGTCGCCGTCGAGAACGCGCTCGCCAACGTCGAAGGCGTGGTCTCGGCGCGCGTGAACCTTTCGACCCGGCGTCTCGTGGTGCAGTGGCGTGATGATGGCGCAAGGGTGCCGCCGTTCTGCCAGACCCTGGCATCCATCGGCTATCCGGCGCATATCTTCGACTTCGAGGCCCAGGGCCGGGACAGCGAATTGTCGAAACTGCTGCGCGCCGTCGCCGTGGCCGGGTTCGCGGCTGGCAACATCATGCTCCTGTCGGTTTCGGTGTGGTCCGGCGCGGAAGGGGCCACGCGCGACGTCTTTCACCTGATCTCGGCGATCATCGCCATCCCGGCGCTGGCCTATTCCGGGCGCATCTTCTTTTCGTCCGCCTGGAGCGTGCTCAAACACGGGCGCACGAACATGGATGTGCCGATCTCCATCGGCGTGCTGCTCGCTTACGGGATGAGCCTTTACGACACGCTGAACCACGGCGAACATGCCTATTTCGACGCAGCGGTCATGCTGCTGTTCTTCCTGTTGATCGGCCGGACGCTGGACCATGTGATGCGCGAGCGCGCACGCACGGCGGTCAAGGGCCTGGCGCGGATGGCGGCGCGGGGCGCCCTGACGGAGGACGGGGCGGGCAGCCGGCGCTGGGTGGCGGCCGGCGAGATCGAGCCCGGCATGCGCATCCTGCTCGGCGCCGGCGACCGCGTGCCCGTGGACGGGCGCGTTCTCGAAGGCCGGTCCGATCTCGACTGCTCGCTGGTCTCCGGTGAAAGCGCGCCGCAGGCGGTGACGCGCGACATGGCGGTGCGCGCCGGTACGCTGAACCTCACCGGACCGCTGACCATCGAGGCCACCGCCCGGGCGGAGGATTCCTTCCTGGCGGAAATGGTGCGCCTGATGGAGGCGGCGGAGGGCGGCAAGGCCCGCTACCGGCGCATCGCCGACCGCGCCGCGCAGCTTTATGCGCCGGTCGTGCACCTGACCGCCCTGCTGTCCTTCATCGGCTGGTTCTGGGCGACGGGCGACTGGCACCAGTCGCTGACGATTGCCATCGCTGTTCTGATCATAACCTGCCCCTGCGCACTCGGCCTTGCCGTTCCCATCGTGCAGGTGGTGGCGGCGCGGCGGCTGTTCGAGCGCGGCATCATGGTCAAGGACGGCAGCGCGATGGAGCGGCTGGCGGAAGCCAACGCCGTGCTGTTCGACAAGACCGGAACGCTGACCATGGGACGGCCGCGGCTCGCCGATGCCGCAAGCGTTCCGCCCCATCTCCTTTCGGTGGCGGCCGACCTTGCCAGCCATTCGCGTCACCCGCTGGCGCAGGCGCTTGCGGCCTATCGCGGCGACGGCGCCCAGGGCTTTGACGGCATTCGCGAATTCCCCGGCCAGGGTCTGGAGGCTTCAAGCGCCGACGGCGTCTGGCGTCTTGGGCGCAGGGACTGGGCCGTGGACGGCGATGACGGCAACCCGACCGACGGCCTGACCGCGACCACGCTCTCGCTCGATGGCAAGGAAATGGCGGTGTTCCGCTTTTCCGACCAGTTGCGTCCGGGTGCGGCGGAAGCGGTGCGCGCGCTGGCGGGTGCCGGCCTTTCATCGCGGATCGTGTCGGGGGATCACCGTCACGCCGTGGCCGACATCGCCAACCGGCTGGCCATTGGCGAGTTCGACGCCGGCATGATGCCGGCAGCCAAGGTGGACGCGGTGCGCAGCCTTTCGGGGCAAGGCCGGAAGGTGCTCATGGTGGGCGACGGGCTGAACGATGCGCCTGCACTGAATGCCGCCCATGTTTCGATGGCACCCGCGACAGCCGCCGATATCGGCCGCAATGCGGCGGATTTCGTGTTCCTGCGCGAGTCGCTGGAAGCGGTGCCCGTGGCGCTCACCGTCTCGCGCAAGGCCGGCAGCCTGATCCGGCAGAATTTTGCCATTGCCATCATCTACAACATCATCGCCGTGCCGCTGGCGATCATGGGCCTGGTCACGCCGCTGGTCGCGGCGGTGGCCATGTCGGGATCCTCGATCCTCGTCATTTCCAATGCCATGCGCCTCATGGCGTCGCGCACGGCGGACCTGCCGCAGCCCAAAACCGCCCCCGGCGGAGCGGCGCGGCTGGAGCCTGGCGAATAGGAGCGGGCCCATGAACGTGCTGATCTACCTCATCCCCATCGCCCTGCTGCTTGGCGCGCTCGGCCTGGGCGCCTTTCTCTGGTCGCTGAAGAGCGGCCAGTATGAAGACCTCGACGGAGCGGCCGAGCGCATTCTCCACGACGAGGACGACGTTCTGGAGCCGGGCAGGCGCGGGGCCGACAAGATGCACTCAAGCTCACGGCGCTGACGCCTTCCGGTACCGTCGGTTCCGGGCCGTTGGTATCCGTTGAAGCATAGCGGCCTGACAAAACCGGACCACCCCCGCCTTGCTTTCAATCAATCGATTGATTAAAAACGGGGCGGGTAGGACATTGCATGTCAGAGACCAGGAGCAACAGGAGCGGCGCGGACGAAACGCGCGAAGCCCTTGTCCGGGCAGGGCTCACGCTGTTCGGGCGGGACGGCTTCGCCGCCACATCGACGCGCGCCATCGCGGCCATGGCAGGCGCGAACGTGGCGTCCATCGCCTATCATTTCGGCGGCAAGGAAGGACTGCGCCAGGCCTGTGCGGAGGCTGTGGCGTCGCGCATTTCCCATGTCGCGGGTGCGGCGGCGCAATTCGATCCGAACGGCGATCCGCAGCGCGCGCACGCCTTTCTGGAGGGTGTCATCGACCGCTTCATCGACCAGATCATCGCCAATCCGGAGGGCCGGTCCCTGAGCTCGTTCATCCTGCGGGAAATCGGCGAGCAGGGGGCTGTGTTCGATGTGTTGCTGAACCGGTTCATCGCCCCGGTTCATTCGGGCCTTTGCCGCGTGTTCGCCGCGGCCGCGGGATCCGATCCTGCCAGCGCGGATACCCGCCTTGCCGTTTTCGCACTGGCCGGCCAACTCCTGTATTTTCGTATCGGTCAGCCGGTCGTGCTGGCCCGCATGGGCTGGGAGACGATCGGACGGGCGGAGCGCGAGCAGCTTGCCCGCACCGTCAAGGCCAACCTCGCCGGGATGATCGCGGCGAGAAGGGAGCGTGCGCCATGATGGAACTCGTTTGCGCCATACCGTTCGTTGCAGGCTGGTTGACAGCCTGCATGCCGGCGGAAAACCTGGTCACGGGCTATGCCGAGGCCGAAACAGTTCTTGTGGCGCCCATCGAGACCGCGCGGATCGACGTCCTGCACGTCCGGCGCGGCGACCGTGTGGCGAAGGGTGCGCCGCTGGCGGATATGGAAAAGCGCGACGCAAGGATCGCGGTCGCGCAGGCGCAGGCAGCGCTGGCGCAGGCCGAAAGCCAGCTTGCCAATATCAGTCAGGGAAAACGGCCGGAGGAAATCGCGGTCATCGAAGCCGCGCTCAACTCGGCGGAAGCCCAGCGCGAGGAGGCCATGCGCACCGTTTCGCGCATGGAAGACCTGGAACGGCGTGGCGTCGCCACGAAGGCCTCGCTCGACGATGCGAGCACCGCCCTGGCGGTGGCGCAGGCCAAGGTGCGCGAATTGCAGGCCAATCTGAAGGTCGCGCGCCTGCCGGCGCGTGCCGACGAGATCAAGGCCGCCAAAGCCCAGCGTGACCAGGCCGGTGCCGCGCTGGAAAACGCCCGCTGGCGGCTGGAAAACCGCGAAATCACGGCGCCGGAAGCCGGGCAGGTCACCGACGTGATCCGCAATCCGGGTGAACTGGCCGGACCTCAGGCGCCCGTGCTTGCCCTGCTGCCGGATGGTGGCGTCAAGCTGAAGATCTACGTGCCGGAGGGCTCCTTTTCGGGCATTGCAAGGGGCACGGTCCTGCCGCTCTCCTGCGACGGCTGCGCGGACGGCATGACCGCAACCGTTTCCTATGTGGCCGATGAGCCCGAGTTCACGCCGCCGGTCATCTATTCGCTGGAGAACAGGCAGAAGCTTGTCTACCTGGTCGAGGCGAGGCCTGACGGCGAGGGCCCGGCCCGTCTCAAGCCCGGCCAGATCGTGGATGTGCGGCTGCCGGACCGTCCGTGATGAGCGAGCCGGCGATCTCGGTCAGGGACCTTGTGAAACGCTTCGGCGGCCGTGCCGTCGTGGATCACGTCTCGATGGATGTCGCCAGGGGCGAGATCGCCGGGTTCCTGGGTCCGAACGGCTCGGGCAAGACCACGACCATCCGCTGCATGTGCGGTTTGCTGACCGCCGACGAAGGCGAGGGCACGGTGCTCGGCCATGACATGCGCACTCAGGCCCGCGCCATCAAGCTCAAGACCGGCTACATGACGCAGCGCTTTTCCTTTTACGAGGACCTTTCCATCGCCGAGAACCTGCGCTTCGTGGCAAGGCTCTACCAGTTGCCGCGGGGCGCGGTGGCCGACACGCTGGAGGATCTCGGCCTGACCAGCCGGCGCAACCAGCTGGCCGGCACGTTGTCGGGCGGGTGGAAACAGCGGCTCGCGCTGGCCGCCTGCCTGATGCACAAGCCGGACCTGCTGTTGCTGGACGAACCGACGGCGGGCGTCGATCCGAAGGCGCGGCGCGATTTCTGGGACGAGATCCATGCGCGGGCGGCCGATGGCCTGACCGTGCTCGTTTCCACCCATTACATGGACGAGGCGGAACGCTGCCATCGCATCCACTACATTTCCTATGGCAGGCTGCTCGCCAGTGGCACGGTGGCTGAGGTGGTCGCGGACGCCCGGCTGACCACCTGGGTGGTGGAGGGCGGAGACCTGACCGCCGCCGTCCGGGCCCTGTCGGGTGCGCCGGGCGTCGACCAGGTGGCGCCGTTCGGGGCGACGATCCACGTCGTCGGCGCCGATGCCGAAACCCTGGAACGGACGGTCAAGAGCGCCGCCCGGCAAACCGGGTCGCGGGCGCGGCGCGGCGAGACCAGCCTGGAAGACGTTTTCATCCGCTTCATGGCGCAGTCGAGGGACAACATGACATGAACCGCTGGTTCTCCCTTGCACGGCTCCGGGCCATGCTGGCCAAGGAATTCATCCAGATGCGCCGGGACCGCGTCACCTTCGCCATGATGCTCGGCGTGCCGCTGATGCAACTCGTGCTGTTCGGCTACGCGATCAACAACGATCCCAAGGGCCTGCCGGCCGCGCTTGTCGCCTTCAGCCAGGACCGGTTCACACGGGCCATGGTGACGGCGCTGGAGAACACGGGCTATTACCGTTTCGTCCTGCACGGTTCGGATGCGCGCAAGGCAGAGGCGATGCTGGCATCTGGCGACGTGTCCTTCGTGATCACGATCCCTTCCGATTTCGGAACGCGCGTGCTCAAGAACGATCATCCGCAATTGCTGATCGAGGCCGATGCCACCGATCCTTCCGTCGCATCCGGCGCGATCTCCACGCTTTCCACCGTGGCCGCCCAGGCATTGCAGCGCGAGCGCGGCGACAGCGCCGTGGACGTCGCCGGTGTCCCGCAACCGCCCGACATCGTCGTGCACCGGCGCTATAATCCTGAAGGGATCACGCAATACAACATCGTTCCCGGCCTGCTCGGCGTGATCCTGCAGATGACGATGGTCATGATGACCTCCATGGCACTGACGCGGGAATCGGAACGCGGCACGATGGAAAACCTGCTCGCCATGCCTGCGACACCCGGCGAGATCATGCTCGGCAAGGTGCTGCCCTATCTGGTTGTCGGCTCTGTCCAGGTAGCGGTGGTGCTGGGGGCGGCGCGGCTGCTTTTCGCCGTGCCGTTCTTCGGCTCGATGGGCCTGCTGCTGACCGGCATCTTCATCTTCGTGCTCGCCCTTGTGCTTCTCGGCTACACGATCTCGACCGCCGCGAGGAGCCAGATGCAGGCCATGCAGCTGACATTCTTCTTCTTTCTCCCGTCCCTGCTCCTGTCCGGGTTCATGTTTCCCTATCGCGGGATGCCGGTCTGGGCGCAGTATCTGGGCGAGATCTTTCCGCTGACCCATTTCCTGCGCCTGATCCGGGCTGTCATGCTGAAGGGCGCGGAACTCCCGGCGGTGGCTTCCAGCATGCTGGCGCTGATCCTGTTCGTGCTGATCTATGCCGGGCTTGCGCTCATGCGCTTCCGGCGCACCCTGGACTGATCATTTTGTGCAATGCACTTGCGCAGGGCCGCATAAATCGCGACAAAGGCGCCGAGATTTCCCCAGGGAGAGAAACCACCCATGGCTGACGCCTTCATCTGCGACTATGTCCGCACGCCCATCGGCCGCTTCGGCGGCGTCCTGTCCTCCGTCCGTGCCGACGATCTCGGCGCCATCCCGATCCGCGCGCTGACCGAGCGCAACAGCGGCGTCGACTGGGGCGCGGTGGACGACGTCATCTACGGGTCGGCCAACCAGGCCGGCGAGGACAACCGCAACGTGGCGCGCATGGCGCTGCTGCTGGCCGGCCTGCCGGTGGATGTGACGGGCACGACGGTCAACCGGCTGTGCGGCTCGGGCATGGACGCTGTGATCATGGCGGCGCGCGCCATCAAGGCCGGCGAGGCCGAACTCATGATCGCCGGCGGCGTGGAAAGCATGAGCCGGGCACCCTTCGTCATGCCCAAGGCCGATACGGCCTTCTCGCGCAATGCCGAGATCTACGACACGACCATCGGCTGGCGTTTCGTCAACCCGCTGATGAAGAAGCAGTATGGCATCGATTCCATGCCGGAGACGGCAGAGAACGTGGCCGAGGACTTCAACGTTTCGCGCGAGGACCAGGACGCCTTCGCGCTGCGCTCGCAGATGAAGGCGTCCGCCGCGCAGGAAAACGGCAGGCTGGCAAAGGAAATCGTGCCGGTCACGATCCCGAGCCGCAAGGGCGACCCGGTGGTGGTTGACAAGGACGAGCATCCGCGCGCCACGACACTGGAAAAGCTGGCTGCGCTGAAGGCGCCGTTCCGGGCCGGCGGTTCGGTGACGGCGGGCAATGCATCGGGCGTCAATGACGGCGCGGCGGCGCTGATCATTGCCTCGGAAGCGGCAGCGAAGAAATATGGCCTGACGCCGGTGGCGCGCATCCTGGGCGGCGCGACCGCCGGTGTGGCGCCGCGCATCATGGGCTTTGGCCCGGCGCCTGCAACGAAGAAGCTGTGCGCGCGGCTTGGCCTCACGCCGCAGGCCTTCGACGTGATCGAGTTGAATGAAGCCTTCGCGTCGCAGGGGCTGGCGACGCTGCGCGATCTCGGAATCGCCGACGACGCGGACCATGTGAACCCGAATGGCGGGGCCATTGCGCTCGGTCATCCGCTCGGCATGTCGGGCGCGCGCATCACCGGTTCGGCGGCGCTCGACCTGCATCACCGTGGCGGCAGGCTGGCGCTGGCGACCATGTGCATCGGCGTCGGCCAGGGCATTGCCGTGGCGCTGGAAAAGGTCTGACGAAACCGCGCCGGATGTGCCGGGCGGCGCGGGTCAGGCGATCTCGTGGATCCTGACGCCGTCGGGGCAGACTTCGCGGGCGATGTCGACGACGTGGCGGTGGTGGGTCAGGTAGATGGCCTGCCCGCTGCGGCCGATCCGCTCCATGATGCGGCAGGCGGCCCGCGTGCGATCCTCGTCGAAGGTTTCGAAGATGTCGTCGCAGAAGAAGGGCAGGTGGATGCCCTGTTCGCCAAGCTGCTCGTAAGCTGCTGCCCGCAGGGCGAGATAAAGCTGGAACCGGGTTCCCTTCGACAGGTCCTCGACGCGCTTGGCAGCACCCGAGGCGTCAACCACGAGCAGCACCTCCGATGCACCGTCCGGCTGGCTGCGCAAGTGCCGGTAGGCGCCATTGGTGAGCGTGGCGAACACGGCTTCCGTAGCCGCCATCATGCCGCTGCGATGGGCGTCGCGATAGCTGCGGATGGCGGCATCGGCCAGGCGCAGGCCGAGCGTCAGTTCCAGGTAGTCGAGGACGGTTTCCTCCATTTCGATTTCGAGCGTCGCCTTGCGTTCCACCAGCAGGGCGATGTCGGCATCGCCGGTGACGGCGGCCAGATCCCGGTCGGCCGATGTCCTGGCCTCCGTCGCCCGTGTCAGGCGGTCATCGATCGCTTCAAGGTCGGCGTCCCGTTCCTGCGCTGCCGCCAGCAGGCCGGCCGAGGTTTCATCGCGCAACGCCGCGCGGGCGGCGGCCAGGTCCGGCACCGAAAGGGCGTCAAGGACCTGGCGGACAAGGACATCGCGCTGATTGCGCTTCCCGATGATTTCCTGCGTCAGGGCCACGGCGGCCCGCAATTCGGTGAGCGTGGCAACCGGAACCCCTTCGGGAAACGGTGCTCCCCATTGGCGCACCTGCAGGCCGATGTCGTCCAGTTGCTGTCGGGCTTCCGCCAGCGCCACGGTCTTCCTTTCCAGGCTGTCTTCGATCTCCTTTCGCCGGGAAAATGCCTGCGCGGCCGCTGCGGCGCGCTGGCGCAACGCATCGAAGGCGGCGAGCGGATCGTCACCGGCGGGCATGGCGCGGCTGGCGGCAAGCGGCGCGATGCCCTCCGAAAATTGCCGCTGGTCTTCCTCCATCGCCGAAATCTGGCGTTCGGCGGCCGCGCGCCGGGTTTCCAGTTCGCGCAGGTCGCGCAAGGGTTCCAGCGACGTCTCCAGCACGTCAGGCGCGATACGGCCCGCGAAGAGGTCAGTGACGAGTTCCGTCCAGCCATCGCTCATCCTGTCCGCCTCCGCTTCCAGCGCGGCAAGCCTTTCGCGCCGCGCGGCAAGCTCGCGGTCCAGCGCGCCGAGCCTTTCCCCGGCTGCGCGGACCTTGCCGCCATGCTCGCGTTCGGTCACAGACAGGCGGCGGGCGGCATCGAGACAGGCGTCGAAATCGGGGTCGGCGCGGTCGAGAAGGGGGCGCAAGGCCGTCAGCAGCGCATCCGCCTTTTCCAGCACCGTTCGGTGCTGTTCCCGGATGCGCGCAAGCCGCTGATGGGCTGCCGCGGCCGCGGCCAGGCGGTCGACCCATGGAAAGAACGCGGCCGGGCTGGTTGCCGGATCGAGGCCCGCGGCGCTGGCGGCGGTGGCAATTTCTGTTTCCAGTCCGGCTTTTTGAGCCTCAAGCCGGGCCAGTTCCCCTTCGGCCTGCGCACGCAGCGTTTCCGCGTCGGCCAGCGCCTTCTCCGCCTGGCGCAATTCGGCCAGTTCGCGGGCCTGGGCGAGACGGCTTTGCGCCATGTCGTCCACGCGCCGCATGGATGCCTCGAAGGCGGCGGCGCTCTCATCGCTCAGCACTGCGCGGTGTGCCGACCAGAGCCTGTCGCGCTCGTCGATCGCGGTCACTGCATCGCGGTCGGCGATCAGGGCCCGGCCGGCGGTCAGCCGTTCGATGTCGTTGGCGCTCAGTGCGGCCGTCTCGCGATGGCCGGCGATGCGTTCCCGCAATTCCGCGATCTTCCGGTCCAGGGCATCGAGACGCCCGGCCATGGCGCGGGCATCATCGGGCGAAAACGGACAGTGCGGAACGGTCTCGAAGCTGCGGCCGCCCAATGCCAGCGCGTCGAGAGCTTCGCGCAGTTGCAGTCGCGCGGTTTCCACCGATTGCAGCGCGGCGGCATGGGCAGGCGCGAGACGGTCGGCGTCGTGGCGCTCAAGCAGGGCGCTCACGCCGGTTGCGGGCGGCGCTTCCCGTTCGAGGTCTTCCAATGCCTTCAAGGCTTCCCGGCGGCGTGCTTCCAGCGCCGCCACCTCGCGGGCTTCGCCTTCGCGATCGCGAAGGGCTGTGCGCAACGCCTCGCGCGCGGCTTCCAGCGCGCTCAACCCCGCAGGCGGGCAGACCAGCGAGGCGGGTGAGACGTCCTCGCCCGCGCCCAGATCGGATGCCGCGCGGCCCATGTCGTGAAGGATGTCGCGAAGGGCGATGCGCCGCCTCGGCAGGTCGAGGCCGGCGGCGGTGTAGCGGCTGCGCAGCGTGTCGAGGTCGTCCAGTTGTCCGGCGAGGCGCAGGTCGTCCGGGTCCGGGACGATGCCGGCCAGCAATTCTTGCAGTTCGGTGATTTCCTGCACCAGCCGTTCGGCATCGCGCACGGCCCGCGTCTGGTCGGTCAGCAGGGATACGAGGGTTTCAGCGTCGATGTCGAGCCGGCCGGGCAGTGCGGCATGGGGAGCGATGGCTTCTTCCAGTGCATCGATTTCTGCCAGAAGAGGCAGGGCACGGCGGCGGGCGTCGATGGCGGCGGCCTCCCGGCGCAGGCGCTCGCGCTCCGCACGGATGGCTTCTTCCTCCTCCGCCGCCTGGTCCCGGGTCTGGCGCAGCCTGCGCCAGGCGCTGGCGGTGACGTCGCCCTCGCGGATCTGGCGTTCCGCATCGGCCAGGTCCTTCTTAAGGGCGGCCATGCGGGTGGTGCTGGCGCGCTTGCGATAAAGCGTATCGGCCTCCGCGCGCGCATGATCCAGCACGGCGGACAGATCGGCGACGCCGGCCGCGGCGGAAAAAAGCAGCCTGCCGATATCGCCCCTGGCATTGGCGATGTCCTCGCCGCCGCGCTCGATGGTCTCGTCATCCAGGCAAAGCAGGTTGCGGTAATCATCCAGCGAAAGGCCGCCCAGATGGGTCGAAAGGGCGCTCTCGGGCAGCGGTGTGCCATTGGCGTCGACGAGGGAGGCGTTGCGGGTCGAAAGGCGGGTGAAGCTGCGCAGGCCCTCTGGTGTCTCCAGCAGGCCGGAGACGCGCAGGTTCTTGCGCTGATGCTGAAAATCATAGGGCTCGCGCAGCGGAAACCCGTAGAGCAGGCGCAGGAACGCCTCCTTGGTGGTGGTCTTCCCCGCCTCGTTCGGGCCATGGATGATGTGAAAGTCGGCGCCGCTGCCGGTCTCGCCGAAATCGAAGCGGCGGGCGGGGAAATGGCCGAAGAAATCGAGATCGAGGCGGCGTATCCGCATCAGCCGGCAGCCCCCTTCATCCGGGCGACGAGGCGACTGGCTCCGTTCGCGAGCAGACGCTCGCCGAGGGCGTCCACCGCCGCCTCGTCCGGCATCAGCGCATTTCGGCGATGGGCGGGAAGTTCCGAGAGAACGGCTTCCACCTCCTCACGGACGGATGCGGCGAATCCCGGTTCCTTGCCGATTGCCTCCATCAGGCGCGCCAGTTCGTCGGTCGCGGCCGCGCCCGTTGCCGTCCCGGCCGGCGCAGAGAGATCGAGGACCAGCTTGTCCAGCCAGAGGCGGCCGGTCTGGCGGGCCAGGTCGGCGGCGGTTTCCTGCCAGATGTCACGGTCGCGCAGGATCTGCCAATGCCGGGCCGGCGTGCCCGTCAGCGTGATGCGCACGATGCCCGCATCCGCAACGGTGTCGGCGGCCAGCGCGGCAAGGCGGGCCCGCAAAAGGGCACGCAGGGCGTCGTCGTCCGCAATGGCGGATACGTCGATTTCCAGCGCGGCGAATTCGGCCACCGACGTCGCGATCTCGCGGATATCCAGCGTGTGGCTGTCGATGGTGATCAAGGTTGCCGATTTCGGTCCCGCCTCGCCGATGTCGCGGCCCTGCGGCATGCCCGGCATGACGATGAAGGGCGCCCGCGCATGGACCTGGCGCTTGTGAACGTGGCCGAGCGCCCAGTAGTCGAAGCCCATGGCGGCGAGTTCGGCCACCGAACAGGGGGCATAGACGTCATGGCCCTCGGCGCCTGCCAGCGAGGTGTGCAGCATGGCGATGTTGACGGCGCCGGGAACGGGGGGTGGAAACCTGTCGAGCAGGCTTTCGGGGGCATGGGCGCGCGCGAAGCTGACGCCGTGGATCCAGACGCCGTCAGCCAACTGTTCCTTGCCGCCGCGCCCGTCGAAGACGTGGACGTTGTCCGGCAGCGACAATTCGCCGGTGACCGGGTTCTCCGCGTCGTGGTTTCCCTTGATGTAGAAGGCCCGGATGCCCGCCTGGCGCAAGCGGTCGAACTGGCCGGTGAGAAAGGCGGCTGTGCGGGCGCTGCGTTCGGCACCATCGAAGAGATCGCCGGCGATGAGCACTGCCGCGACGTCCCCGGCGATGGCCGTATCGACCAGGCGCGCGAAGGCATCCCGTGTCGCCGCATGCACCACATCGCGCAAGGCCTCGTTGCGAAGGGCAAGCGACTTCAGCGGCGAATCGAGATGGATGTCGGCGGTGTGCAGGATCCTGATCAAGCGTCGTCCCTGTTTCCGGCAAGGCCGTGCGTGGCGGACCGATTCGTCGGGTTTTCCATTGTGACCGAGCAAGCAGGTATTCCGCACCGATTTCAAGGATGAAGACGGGAAGCGGCGCCTGCCTGCCGCTCATTCCTGCCGCACGAGCACAAAATCGAACTGCGTTTGCCATTGCGTCCCGTCATCCCCGCGTTCGAAGCGCGCAACGAGTGTTTCCCTGACGCCGAAGACGGCATCGGAGGCAAGCCACGGATCGCCTTCAACGAAGATGTGCGTGACGAGTTTCTCATGACCCGGCGCGGTCACAAGGAAATGCATGTGGGCGGGACGATACGGGTGACGGCCCAGCGCGGCCAGCAATCCGCCCACCGGTCCGTCATCGGGGATGGGATAGGATACGGGCTTGATGCCGACAAAGCTGTAGCTCCCGTCAGCACCCGTCGTGAAGATGCCGCGATTGTTCCATTTCGGCTGGATATCCGGTTGCTGCACATCGTAGAAGCCCTCCGCATTGTCGGACCAGACATCGATGCGCGCGCCTTCGACGGGATTTCCTTCCAGGTCCGTCACCCGTCCCCGGAACAGGCAGGTTTCTCCCTTGCCGTCGAGCACGATGCTTTCGCCCATGGCCCGCTGCGGCGCACCCTCGACGTGAAAGGGGCCGAACACGGTGTTTTCTGTCGCTCCGGGCGGCCGCCGGTTGTTGATCGCGTCGACGAGCATGGAAAAACCCAGCACGTCGGACAGGAGAATGAACTCCTGGCGGGTGCCGGAACACATCTGGCCGGTCCGTGTCAGGAAGCCGATGGCCGTTTCCCACTCTTCCTGCGTCAACTGGACCTCGCGGGCAAAGGCATGAAGGTGGCGGACAAGGCTGGTCATGATCGCCTTGAGGCGCGGGTCGATGGCGTCGCCCATGCGGGCATTCACGGCCTTGGCCGATGTCTCCTCGGTGAAATAGTCCATGGTCCGATCCTCCCGTTCCGGCCGGTTTCTCCTCGATGGCGGCAGCGTGACCGGGTCCTGCCTGCCGATGGAAATGTGACATGGTTGGGCCATGCCGGAAAAGCGCCTCCCCGGCGTGGCCAACACCGCCGAGCGGTGCTAAGGAAATCGGCAAGGCAAACAATGGCATGGTTCAGATGGCGGCTGGCGGCACCGGCGGGAACGGCTTGACGGAGGGAACGACCTCAAGGACGCGCGCGCCACGTGGCGTGCAGTCCATCGAGACGGGCGGCGCCATCCTCATGGCGCTTGCCAAGGCCGGCGGACCGATAAAATTGCGGGACCTTGCCGAGACGCTCGGCATGGCGTCGGCGCAGCTGCACCCCTACCTGGTCAGCTTCCGCAACATCAACATGGTCGAACAGACCGAGACGGGCCAGTATCAGCTCGGCCCCTTCGCGCTGCATCTGGGACTGACGCGCCTGCGCAACCAGAATGCCTATCGCGAGACCATCCGGCGCCTGCCGGAACTGGCCGACACGCTGCAGCTCATGGTGTCGATCAGCGTCTGGGGCATGCACGGGCCAACCATCGTCTACCTGCAGGAATCGGAGGCACGCATCCATTCCAACGTGGTGGTCGGCGGAACCTACATGGTCACCATGACGGCGACGGGCCGTGCCTTCGCCGCCTTCATGCCGGGCAAGATCACCGAACCGCTTGCGCGCGCGGAACTGGAGGGAAGCGCTCCGTCGCTCTACGCGATCCCCGGCGTGAGCGAGGAAACCTTCCGCAGGGAAGTCGCGGCGGTGCGCCGGCTCGGCTACTCGGTCACGCGGGACGCGCCGATCCCCGGCGTGAGCGCGGTTGCCGCACCGGTCTTCGACCATACCGGCACCGTGCAACTGGTCGTGACCGCCATCGGTCCGTCGAACTATATCGACCTTTCGCCCGACGGCCCCTGCGTGACGCGCCTCATGGCGTTCACGCAGGCGCTTTCACACGATCTCGGTCATTTCGACAGCGTATGATCCTTGTCAAGCGTTGGCGCCGGACATGTGGCGCGCGGCGATATAGCCGAAGGTGATTGCCGGCCCGAGCGTGATGCCGCCGCCGGGATAGTTGCCGCCCATGATCGACGCTGCGTCATTGCCGGCCGCGTAGAGCCCCTGGATCGGCTTGCCGTCGCCGCCGAGCACACGGGCGTTCTCGTCGCAGCGCAGGCCGGAAAAGGTGCCGAGATCGCCGATGAAGAGCTTGACCGCGTAGAACGGTCCCTTCTCGACGGGGGCAAGGCATGGATTGGGCTTGTGCTCCGGATCGCCGAGCGAAAGGTTGTAGGCGGTGGAGCCCTTGTGGAATTCCGGGTCCTCGCCACGGCGCGCCGGCTCGTTGTAGCGGGCGACCGTGCGCTCCAGTTCGTCGCCGTCCACGCCGATCTGCGCCGCGAGTTCCCTGAGCGTCTTGCCCTGGAAGAGGTATCCGGAGCGGATGTGCTGGCCGAAGGGAACCGGCGCCGGCTTGACATAACCCAGCCCGTATTTGCGCAGGGTCTTGTGGTCGGCGATGAAGAAGGCGCAGATCTCGCCGTCTTCCTCGCGGCAGCGCTTCACCATGGCCTGGCAGAAGTCGTGGTAGGAATTGGCCTCGTTTACGAAACGCCTGCCGGACCGCGTCACGGCGATGACGCCCGGTTTCGAGCGGTCGACGAAATGGGGAAAGACGCCCAGCGTGCCATCACCGCGTGGCGGGCGCGACACCGGCACCCAGGCAGCGGAATGCGGCAGCGTGTCGTCCACCGTGGCGCCGACGGCCTCGCCCAGGCGCAGGCCGTCGCCGGTGTTTCCGGGCGGAGCGGGCGAGACATGCTCATAGCCGGACGGCGCATGCGGAAACAGCGCCTTGCGGCGCACCGGGTCCTGCGGAAAGCCGCCAGCGGCCAGCACCACGCCCTTGCGCGCGGTCACTTCCACCGGACCTTCGCGCGTGTCCACGATGGCGCCCGTCACGCGGCCGGTGCCATCCTCGACCAGTTCCCGCACGGGCGCGTCGGTCCAGATGGGCACGTTCCGGTCGAAGCAGGACTTGGCGAGGCGGGCAACCAGCGCATTGCCGTTCATCAGGCGCATCGGCCGGCCATGAAAGGCCATGTCGCGCAGGAATTTCAGGAACAGCTTCGCAACGTAGAAGGCGGAGACCGGCGACTTCGTGACGTTGAAGAAATGCAGCAATTCCTTGCCCGAGCCGATCATCATGCCGAGAAAGGTGATCTCCGACAGCGGCGGGCGCAGGCGGCGGATCTCGCTTTTCAGTTCGCGCCCGTCGAAGGGCCGCGCCACGATGGAGCGGCCGCCCGGCATGCCGCCCGGCGCGTCGGGGTGATAATCGGAAAAGGTCGGGCCGAGGTCGAATTGCAGGGACGTGTTCTGTTCGAAGAATTCCACCGCCTTGGGGCCGGTCTCCAGAAAGGCATCGACGCGCGCGGCATCGAAATGATCGCCCGCCTCGTGCCGGAGGTAGGTCCGCGCCTTCTCGATGCTGTCCTCGACACCTTCGCGCCGGGCCGGTCCGTTGCAGGGGATCCACATCCAGCCGCCGGAACGCGCCGTCGTGCCGCCAAAGACGTGCTCCTTCTCGACCACCAGGACATCAAGGTTGCGGTGGGCCGCCGAAACGGCCGCCGAGAGGCCGCCGGCACCGGATCCGACAACAAGAACGTCGCAGGTCTTCGTCTTCATGACAGGGTTCCTCCCGTTCGATCCGGAATCATGCTGTGAGATAGCCGCCGTCAACGGGCAGGATGGCACCCGTGACATAAGTCGACATGCCCGATGCCAGGAACAGCACGGGGCCGACGAGTTCCTCCGGCCTGCCTGTGCGGCCCATCGGGGTGTGCGCCATGAAGCGGCCGATGGCATCCGGGTTGGCGCGCGTCGCTTCCGTCATCGGCGTCTCGATGACGCCCGGCGCCAGCGCGTTCACGCGGATGCCGCGCGGTGCCAGTTCGTGGGCAAGCGCCTTGGTGAACTGGGCGATGGCGCCCTTGCTGGCGACATAGGCGGGAATGCCAGGGCCGGCGGAAAACGCCATGATCGAGGCCAGGTTGACGATGCGGCCGCCGGTTCTTTCAAGCTGGGGCAGGAAGGCGCGCACCATGTTGCGCGTTCCGTCGACGTTTATCCGGAACGTGTCGTCCCAATGCCGGTCGAAGTCCGCGTCGTCGATGCCGTTGCGGCGGATGATGCCGGCATTGTTGACGAGGATGGCGGCATTCCCGAGTTCGGCCGCGACGCGCGCTGCGAAGGCATGGGCCCCGGCGGCATCGGCAACATCGAGGCAGGCGGAAAGCGCGGTCCCGCCGGCCGAGGTGATCATCGCGGTGGTTTCGCCAGCGGTTTCGCCATCGATGTCGGCGACCGCCACCTTCGCACCCGCATTGGCCAGGCCAAGCGCGATGGCGCGGCCATTGCCCTGTCCGCCGCCAGTGACCACGGCGACGCAACCCTCGATGTCGATCATGCTCCCGGCTCCACAAATTAGGTTATTGCTAACACGTTTGATTATCGCTAATGTTGCTTGCAGGCAAGACGGCCGGGAAAAATTCTGCCGCCTTGACGGAAACCGGCGCAAACGAGGCGCCGGGGAGGAAACCGCGCCCGACGGGCGCAAACCGGGAGGACATCATGACGAAACGGCTGATGGCCGCGGCGCTGGCCGCGGCAACCATGCTTTCCACCGCTCCGGCCTTTGCCGAGAGCTATGACCTTCAGAGCGTCTTCGGGCTGCAGGTGCCCTCGATCGGCCAGAGTCCGGTCAAGTGGGCCGAGCGCGTGAAGCTGATGACCGGCGGCAATGTCGACATCAAGGTTCACGGCGCGGGCGATTTCGTGCCGGGCTTCGAGGTGTTCGGTGCGGTCTCTTCCGGCGCCCTGCCGATGGGCTTCGACTGGATCGGCTACTGGGCGCAGTCCATTCCCGTCGCCAATCTGGTGGGCTCCATGCCGTTCGGCCCGAGCCCCGACGTGGCGCTGGCATGGATGTTCGAGGGCGGCGGCATGGAGATCATCCAGAAGGCCTATGACCCGCACGGGGTCAAGGTCATCCCCTGCCACCTCGTCGTGCCGGAGGCAGGCGGCTGGTTCAACAAGGAGATCAACTCGGTCGACGACTTCAAGGGCCTGAACATGCGCATCGCCGGCCTGGGCGGCAAGGCGCTGGCCAAGCTTGGCGCCAATACCCAGCTCGTGCCGGCAGGCGAGATCTACGTCTCGCTGGAGACCGGGCGCATCGACGCGACGGAATTCTCCGCTCCGCAGCTCGACATCGGCCTCGGCTTCCAGAAGGTTGCCAAGTATTACTACTTCCCGGGCTGGCACCAGCCGTCGAGCTGGGATTCCATCATCATCAACATGGATGTCTGGAACGGCTTCGACGAGGCGACGCAATCCGTCATGGTCGAGGCCTGCAAGGCCAACATCACCTACAATCTCGGCGACCAGCTCAACGCCCAGGCCGATGCCATCGCCAAGATCCGCGAGGCCGGGGTCGAGGTGCGCCGCTTCCCCGACGAAGTGCTTGCCGGCATCCGCGAACAGGCCGAGGCCGTGCTGGCCGAGGAAGCCGAAGCCGACCCGATCTTCAAGGAAGCCTATGAATCGCTGACCGCCTACATGGACCGCGTCGGCGAGTGGGAAGCCCTGCAGGCCATTCCCAAGAAGTGACTTGGACCCCGACCCGGTTCCGGGTCATGCTGACAGGACGTCCCGGCAAGCCTTGCCGGGACGTGCAGCCGGTCCATCCGGGCCGGCTGACGGCACACATGCGCGCGAGATGGCTTCCATGACCGCATTGCTCAACAGGATATTCGCGGCGTGCACCTGGCCCGGCAGGATTGTCGGCTGGCTCATCCTGCCGCTGATCGCCAGCGTGTGCCTCACCGTGCTTGCCGCGCAACTGGGGCTCAACGTGCTGGCCGAATGGGGCGTGGCGGTTCCGGTCTTCGGCAAGGCGCTGACGGTCAACTCCCTGCTGGACCTGCAATGGCACATCTTCGCACTGATCGTGCTGTTCGGCGGCATCTATGCCTACCGCGACAATACCCACGTTTCCGTCGATGTCTTTTCGTCTGCCCTGCCGGACCGCACGCGCCTGATCGTGCGCACGGTCGGCGATCTCATCTTCCTGCTGCCGTTCTGCGTCATCATCGCCTGGTATGGCGCCAGTTTCGCCGAGAAGGCCTTCATGACGGGCGAGGGGTCCACCTATGGCGGCCTCATGGACCGCTGGCTCATCAAGGCGGCGATCCCCGTATCCTTCACGCTGCTCGGCATCAGCGCGGTGATCCGCGCCGTGCTGACCTTGCGCCGGATCATGGAAATGCGCGGGGAGAGACCATCCCATGGGTGACGCCTATCTCCTGCCCATCCTGATGCTGCTCGGGCTCATGGCCGGCATCTTTTCAGGCTACCCGGTGGCCTTCGTGCTGGCGGGCGTCGGTCTCATCTTCGCCTTCATCGGCGGCGTGCCCATGCTGTTCCTTTCGCTCGGCGTGTCGCGCATCCATTCCGGCATCCTGACCAACTGGCTGCTGATCGCCATTCCGCTGTTCGTCTTCATGGGCCTGATGCTTGAGCGCTCGGGCGTTGCCCAGCGTCTGTTGCGCTCGCTCGCCTCGCTGTTTCGCGGCCTCCCCGGCGGCTATGCCTTTGCCGTGGCGATCATCGGGATCGTCATGGCGGCCTCCACCGGCATCATCGGCGCGTCCGTTGTCCTGATGGGGATGATGGCGCTGCCGACCATGCTGAAGAACGGCTATGACGCACGCATCTCGACCGGCCTCATCGCTTCCAGCGGAACGCTCGGAATCCTCATTCCGCCGAGCGTCATGCTGATCGTGCTGGGCGACCAGTTGCGGGTGTCGGTCGGCGACCTGTTCATGGGTGCCGTGGGGCCGGGCCTGCTGCTCGGGTTTCTCTACATCGGCTTCCTGACCTTCGTCGCGATCTTCCAGCCGCACCGCATGCCGGCCGCCAGGCCCGAAGGCGGACCGTCCAGCATGGCGGAAGCATTGTTCGACCTGACGCGCGACCTGCTGGCGCCGGTGGCGCTCATCGCCGCGGTGCTGGGCACGATCGTCACCGGCATTGCCACGCCGACCGAATCGGCGGCCATCGGGGCGCTCGGCGCCATGATCCTCGCGCTGATCTCGGGAAACCTGAACCTGGCCGTCTTCACCGACGCACTGCGCGACACGACCAAGACGACGGCCATGATCATCTTCGTGATGATGGGCGCCACGGTGTTCAGCGTCATCTTCCGCAAGCTCGGCGGCGACCAGATGGTGATGGACGCCTTTTCCCTCCACGGGGACAATCCCTACGCCGTGCTGCTGACGATAATGGCCCTGGTCTTCATCCTCGGCTTCTTCCTCGAATGGGTGGAAATCTCGCTTGTCGTGGTGCCGATCGTCGCCCCCATCGTTGCCGGGCTCGATTTCGGACTGACACAGGAACAGACGCTGATCTGGTTTGCCATCGCGCTGTCGGTCAACCTGCAGACCTCCTTCCTGACACCGCCCTTCGGCTATGCGCTCTTCTACCTGCGCGGCATTGCCCCGGAAGGCGTCGGGATCGGAACCATCTATCGCGGGATCATACCCTTCGTGATCCTGCAGCTCATGGCCCTGACCATGGTCATCCTCTGGCCGCAGATCACGCTCTGGCTGCCGGGCTACCTGGCCCGATAGAGCGGGAACGGCGATCCTTGCGAACAGGGCAGGTCTGTGAACGGGATCATTCGCGGAAGCACTCCGGGGCGGGTCAACCGCGCTGTTGCCCCCATTGCCCGATTGACCCTAGTATGGTCAGCAAAGAATGCGGCGCAGCACGAGGCCGCAGCAGCCAGTCACGCCAGGACAACGCGATGTTTTCCGCGCAGGAAACCCCCGAATGATATCGTTCATTGCCTTTGCCGCGATGGTGTTCGCGGCGGCGCTCAGCGGTGCGATCTTCAAGCCGGGCGCCTGGTACCATGGCCTGGAAAAACCGTCATGGACACCGCCCGACTGGGCGTTCCCGGTCGTCTGGACGGTCTTGTACGTGATGATTGCTGTCTCCGGCTGGCTGGTCTGGCGGGAAGCGGGCTGGGGAGCCGCCATGGGCCTGTGGGGTCTGCAGCTGGTTCTCAACGCGCTATGGTCGGCGCTGTTCTTCGGCATGCGGCGGATGGACCTGGCCTTCGTGGATGTCGTCGCGCTGCTGGGCTGCATCGTTGCGTACATCGCCGTGGCCGCTCCTGTTTCCGGTCTCGCGGCCCTCCTGTTCGTGCCGTATGCGGCCTGGGTGGCGACCGCGGCGATGCTCAACCTGACCGTCTGGCGGATGAATCCCCGGCAGGCCTGACTTGCTGCAAATCGATGGCAAAACGGTCGATTGACAGGCCGCCATGCACCTGCCGCATGTGCGTAACCCGCGCATCGGGCGTTACCAGCGATCCCAACAGGAAGGCGAAGGCGCCGACATGCCAGACGCAGCCCGGCAACGGTATCGGGTTTGCGGTGATGACGATTTCCGGTCGCCGGCATTGAACGGTCACGCGTCCCGAACCGGCAAAGGTCCAGCCATTCCGGCGGATCGCCTGGAGAAGCACCATGGAGGAGACGCGGCTTGGCAAGGCGGGCAGGATGCGCCGTGCGGCTGCCGGAATCCGGTTTTCCAGCACGTAGCGCCCGGTGCGCTTTCCTGCATCGGACAACACGGACAGCGCCTCGGGTTCCGGCAAGGCCTCGAAGACGGCCCGGTTCAGCCGTGCCACCTGTCTTTCATCGACCATGCGCGCGGGCGGGGCATCGAGGACGTCCGGCAAGCCCGCCATCCCCAGCACCCTCTCGGCAAGTGCGCGTCCGCCATGGGCCTCAAGCGCCGCCGCAGTCTGGATCAGGGCGTTCGGTCCGATGGCACCGGCGGACGGGTGGCTCACGGCGCCGCCGTCTGGCGAACCGGTTCCTCGTATTCGCCGGCCGGTCCGCCGCCGCAGGCCAGCGCCGTCTCGCCGGCCTTGCGTGCGCGAAGCTGGCTGGCCCGGTCGGACGCCGCCTGCCAGTCATCCATCTGCGCCTGCGCGATGGTACGGTTCGTATCAAAGCCGAAATCGACCTTCTTCCTGGACTGCGGCCCCCAGTAGTTGTGCTTGCCAAGATCGTAGAACTTGCGTTCGAACCCGGCCTTGAGGAACGCCTTGAGGCAACCGAGCAGATATTTGCGCCGGAAGCCTGTCCCGCGCCACGGATAGTGAAACAGCGCCTTGATCATGTAAAAACGCCGGTAGTTGTTCATGACCCGGTCCAGCAGTTCGCCACGCTCCATTGCTTCCGGCTTCATGATCGGCGTGACGAAATTGTACTTGGAGAAATCGAACACCTCCACCTTGTCGCCCAGTTCCTGGAACAGCGGCGAGAATGGCCAGGGCGTGTACATTGCCCAGTTGGCGAGATCGGGATCCCAGTCGCGCGCCATGCGATAGGTCTCCTCCAGCGTTTCGGCAGTCTCGTTCTCCAGCCCGACGATGAATTGCGCCTCGGTGAAGATGTCCGCCTCGCGCAGCAGCCGGATCGCGCGCTTGTTGTCGGCGACCCTGGTTTCCTTGTTGAACAGGTCGAGCTTCAACTGCGCCGCCGCTTCGGTACCGAGCGACACGTGAACGAGGCCGGCCTTGCGGTACAGGGGCAGCAGCTTCTCGTCGCGGATGATGTCGGTAACGCGGGTGTTGATGCCCCACTTCACCTTCTCGGGCAGGCCGCGCGCAATCAGTTCCTCGCAGAAGGCCACGAACTTCTTGCGGTTGATGGTCGGTTCCTCGTCGGCGAGGATGAAGAAGCCGACCTGGTGCTCGTTGACCAGTTGCTCTATCTCGTCGACCACCTTCTTCGGATCCCGGATGCGGTAATCGCGCCAGAATTTCCATTGCGAGCAGAACGAGCAGGTGAACGGGCAGCCGCGCGCCATGTTGGGAATGGCGACGCGCACGCCGAGCGGCACGTAGATGTATTTCGACCATTCGAGCAGCGACCAGTCGGGCGTCACCGCGTCGAAATCCTTCACTGTCGGTGCTGCCGGGGTCGCCACGATCTGCCCGTCATCGACGATGTAGGCGAGGCCCCTGATCTGCGCGCGCTTCTCGCGGAACGTGCCTTCGGCGACGGAGCGCACCAGTTCCAGGAAGATTTCCTCGCCCTCGCCGCGCACGATGACATCGACCCAGGGCGCCTCGGAAAGCACCTGCTTGTACATGAAGGTCGCATGCACGCCGCCGAGTACGCGCAGGGCCTGCGGGCAGGCCTCCCTGGCGATTTCAAGCAGCCGTTCAGCGGTGTAGATCGACGGCGTGATCGCCGTCACCCCGACGATGTCCGGGCGAAGCTCGGCAAGGCGATCACGCACGGCCTCTTCGCTGAGGTCGTTCGTCATGGCGTCGACAAAATGGATGTCGTCAAAGCCTGCCTTGCGCAACGGACCGGCGAGATAGGCAACCCAGGCCGGCGGCCAGTTGCCGGCGATCTCGGCGCCGCCTGAATGGTAGTTCGGATGGACAAGAACGATGCGCATGGGCTCCTCCCGAGTGTCAATTTATGTTGACACATGTCAGGAAGGCGTGACTTGACCTCGATCAATACGGAAGCCCGATCGGCCTCTCGCCATGCCGGCCTGAAGGAGCGTCGGCGTGGGCGCCGGCCGGGTACGGGACGCCTGTGCGCGAGGCCGCGCCTGTGGCATTGGCGGCAAGGCAGCTACCGGGAAGAAGGGGTCAGTGGACGAGGCGGTCGGCCATGCGCACGGCCTCCATCGCAGTGGAGGCCACGATGTCGGCGCCGATTCCCTCGAAGGCGCGCCGGTTGCAGACCACGGCCGGTCCTCCGACGGCGATCCAGAGCTTCGGCGACCTGTGACGTGCACGGATTTCCGTAATCGCATCGGAACACGGGCGCGCATCGTCCAGTGAACCGACCGACATGCCGACAAGGTCATATGTCGAGGCGGCCAGGCGATCGAGCAGGCTGTCGCCGACCTCCAGGTCGCTGCCGCCATCGACATGCCAGCCGAGATCACGGAAGCAGGCCGCGACGATCAGAACGCCCAGTGTGTGCTGGGCGCCATTGGCCCGCGCAAGCAGGACGCAGCGGCGTTCTTTCCGGGTGTCCGCCCATGTCGGCGCTGCTTGCATCAGGTGCTTGATCAACATCGAGAGCCTGGTCGATGCGATCGCGACCTGGATGAAATCAGCATCGTCCGTGCACCATCGGTCGCCGAGTTGCTTGGCAATGGGCGAAAACACCATCACGGAAAGCGTATGGATGGGGATCCCGCTTTCATGCAAGGCGACAGTCACGTCCCGGATCGCTCTCGGGTTGGCGTCAGCCAGTCCTGAATCAATGCGTTCACGGAAGTCGAGCGCCTTGGCGGCTCCCGGAAGCGCCATCAGGGCCGGGTCACGCTCGGGATGCAGGACGAAATCGTCCGCCTGGGCCTGTACTCGGGCAGCGGAAGGGGTTGACGACGATCGCGCATGCTCCGGATGCCCGTCGGCGACCATTCCGGTCACCGTTTTCCGGATGACGGATTCGAGCATGTCGTGATCGGAAGTGCTCAGACGGGGGAGGCTCTTCGTGCGCGAAAGACCCTTGCCGTTCTTGCTGCCGGCAAGAGATTCATCCCCTTCATTCGCATGATCAATGGACTTTTTGTCAGCCATTGGTCACCTCGCATTCCCGATCCGGGCAACAATCCTGCCATCGTAGCCCAATTCCACGGAAGGAACAACGAACCGATTCGCAAGAGCCGGTTCCTGCTCCGGTTGCATGGGCGCGCGGGAGCGGCCTGTGCCGCTTGCGTCATGCCTGGAACGCGACAAGGGATTTGTCCTCCCGGGCGCTGTAGTGTTCGATCTTGCCGAATCCCAGCGCGGCGAGCGCGTTGTCCACCACGTGAACAGCGCTCAATCCTGCTGCCGCGTACATTTCATGCGGCGCCCCCTGGTGTATGAAACGGTCGGGCAGCGTCATGACGCGGATTGCGCAGCGCCCGTCAAGCATGCCTCTGCCGGCAAGATGTTGCAGGACGAGAGCGCCGAACCCGCCGCTCGACCCCTCTTCGATCGTGATCAGGAGTTCGTGGTTGTTGGTCAATTCTTCGATGAGGCTTTCATCGAGCGGTTTGGCGAAACGTGCATCGGCGACGGTACACGAGATGCCGCGCGCCGACAGCAGGCGTGCTGCCTCGCGGCAGGCGCCGAGGCGGGTTCCGAACGACAGCAGCGCGACCGTCCGGCCGTCGGCGACGATCCGCCCCTTGCCCAGTTTCAGCGGGCGTGGCGTGCGCGGAAGCGCGACGCCTTCGCCTTCACCGCGCGGATAGCGAAAGGCGACCGGTCCGGCGTCGTGGATCGCTGCTGTCGTCACCATGCGGCAGAGTTCGGCTTCGTCGCTTGCCGCCATCACCACGAAACCGGGCAGATTGGCGAGAAAGGCGATGTCGAACGCGCCTGCATGCGTGGCGCCGTCGGCTCCGACCAGCCCGGCGCGATCAATTGCGAAGCGAACCGGCAGGCCTTGCAGGGCGACGTCGTGCACGATCTGGTCGTATCCGCGTTGCAGGAATGTGGAATAGATGGCGCAGAACGGACGCATGCCGCCAGCCGCCAGGCCCGCGGCAAAGGTCACCGCGTGCTGCTCGGCGATTCCGACATCGAAAGCGCGTTGCGGAAACGCTTCGGCAAAGGCATCGATCCCCGTGCCTGACGCCATGGCTGCGGTGATCCCAACGATCCGGCTGTCGCGGCGCGCCTCCTCGATCAGAGCGGATGCAAAGACCGCGGTGTAGCTTGGCGCGCCGGCCTTGGACCTGGTCTGGGCCCCTGTCGCGACGTCGAAGCAGCCAACGCCATGAAACCGGTCCGGTGCCTCTTCGGCGAACGGGTAGCCGGCGCCCTTGCGGGTGCGCACATGCAACAGGACCGGCCCGTCGGCGTCGCCGCGAAGACGGCGCAGAGTGGCGAGCAGCGCCGGCAGGTCGTGTCCGTCGACAGGTCCATGATAGGAAAAGCCGAGATTGCGGAAGAAGGCGTTGGCATCCTCGCTTCCGGCCGCCGACTCGTCCGGTGCCGCCGTGCCCGGACGCAGGCGCTCCAGCCATTCGGAGAAGGCGCCGACGGGCGGTGATATCGACATGGCATTGTCGTTGAGGATCACGAACAGGCGTTTCTTCAGCGCGCCCGCGTTGTTGATTGCCTCGAAGGCCATTCCGGCCGACATCGCGCCGTCGCCGATGACGCAAATCACGTCGCCGTCGTCGCCGCCCAGTTCGCGCGCAACGGCAAATCCGAGACCGGCCGAGATCGAGGTCGATGAATGCGCCGCGCCGAACGGGTCGTAGATGCTTTCGTCGCGGCGCGTGAAGCCGGACAGACCATCCTGCTTGCGCAAGGTCGCCATGCGGCCGCGCCGCCCGGTCAGGATCTTGTGGGGGTAGCACTGATGGCTGACGTCGAAGATCAGCTTGTCGCGCGGCGTATCGAATACGGCGTGGATGGCTATGGTCAGTTCCACCACGCCCAGTCCGGAACCCAGATGGCCGCCACTGCGGGACACAGAGGCGATCAGTTCGCCGCGCAGTTCGGCGGCAAGCCGCACCAGTTCGTCATCGTCGAAACAAGCCAGATCGCGGGGCTCGTTCACGCTATCGAGCAGCGGCGTCGCCAAAGTGTCTTGCAGGTCATGGGCCATCGCGTCTCCTCCTGCGCGAGCGTTACAGCCGGGTCCGGAAGCGCGCGATCTGCGCCGCGCCTTGCTGTCCTTTCCCCGCACGCCGGCCTCAAGGGCCGGTGGCGGCGCGATTGTCATGATTGGCCAAAGCGAAGCATATGTAAACTATTTTTTACAGTTGCCCGTAAACCATGTATGTCACTCACAGTGGCGCGCCGGGAGGGCCGCCTTCGCTCAGGGCGTCTTGCTGAACTGGTTCACATAGGCGATCACGTCAGCGATCTCCTGATCCTTCTTCAGGCCGGGAAACACCATTTTGGTGCCCTTCACCACTTCCCGCGGATTGGCCAGGTAGGTCGCAAGGAGTTCCTCGTTCCAGACCTTGCCGGCGCCGAACGCCTGCATCGCCTTGGAATACCTGAAGCCGTCGACGGTGCCGGGCTGGCGTCCGATGACGTTTTGCAGCGTCGGCCCCACCTTTGCCTTGTCGTTCTCGACGTTATGGCAGGCCATGCACTTCCTGAACACGGTTTCGCCAGCAGCGGCGTCGCCGTCGAGCGCGTGGGCGGCCGTGGATGCGAACATGGCCGGGATGGCTGCGGCCACAACGATGGTTTTCATTTTCATCTTGGTTTTCTCCCTTTTTCAGAACAGCAGATGACGTGTCCCCATGACGCGATGCCTCGTGCATGCGTTGTGGCTGATGCGGCTGATCCGCAGCCTCAGCGATGCTCCCGCAAACGCGTAACCAGGTCCCCGACATGGCCGGCCAGTCCGATGGCCAGTGCCAGCAGCACCGCGAGACCCGGCCCGTCAGTCAGGGCCATGTAAAGCGCGCCGAGCAGACCAAGTCCCGCGACTGCGTTCCAGACCACGAGGCGCCGCGCCGGTCCCGTATGCAGCACGAGGAGTGCAATCGTTTCGATCACGAGCACCGCCGCTGCGACGAGGGCGACAAGACCGTTGGAGAGAAGGTGATCCATTGCTTCAACGGGCGGCAAGGCCGAGCAACTGCTGCATGTCGCGTGCAAACACCCGCAGGTGGGCAAGCGGATCGCGGTAGGCGATGCGCTTGTTGAGATAGGATTCCCACGTCAGGCGCTGCACGTCTGGATCGGCGCACATGCGCACGAACTTCTCGCGGCGCGAATCGTTGCGATACCAGACGGTCTGCATCAGCCACAGGACAAGGAACACCTTGCCGTGTGCGCGCATGAAGCGCCGCCGCGCCTGTTTCAGTGCGCCCGGCTTGCCGGTCGCCAGCCGTTCGGCCATCGCATCGGCGGCAAGCTCCCCGCACAGCATGGCATAGTAGATGCCTTCGCCCGAGGAGGGCGCGACGGTTCCCGCGGCATCACCGGCCAGCAGGATGGCGTCGCCGTTGTCCCATCGCCGCATCGGCCGAAGCGGCAAAGGTGCGCCTTCGCGGCGGATCGTGCGGCACAAGTCAAGCCCGCTGCCGGCCCGCAACTGGCCGGTTGCGCGCCGCAAGTCGTGTCCCTTGACCGCCGATCCGCAGCCCACCGAGACCTGGGCGCCATGGGGGAACACCCAGCCGTAGAAATCCGGCGAGATGCGGCCGTCATAGACGACATCGCAGCGGTTCGGGTGACTGGCGGCAAGGGCGCCGGCAGCGGGGCTCTCGACGATTTCGTGATAGGCGAAGACGTAGGGCGGCTTGCTCGCCTTGGGGAAGGCCAGGCGGCGGACGGCAGAGTTGGCGCCATCGGCACCGATCACCGCCCTTGCCGTCAATGTCTCCGCCTTGGCGCAATCACCTTTCGCGGTCGACGCGATCGTCAGGGCCATGCTGCCGCCGCGTCCGCGCTCCAGTCCTTCGAGCTTTCCCGTCACGACAGTGGCGCCGGCCGCCGCCGCACGATCGCGAAGGAACGGATCGAAATGCTCGCGATCGACCATGCCGACGAAGTCGATGTCGCCGATCTGCATGTCCACCGACCAGCCGGACGGGGCAACGACCCGGGCGGCGTTGGCGCGCGCGACGATCTGGCTGTCGGGAATGTCGAAATCGCGCAGCGCACGTGACGGGATCGCGCCGCCGCAGGGCTTGATGCGGTTCTGCGGATCGACAAGCGCAACGCTGTATCCTGCCCTGACCAGGGCAAGCGCCGCCGTGGCGCCACACGGCCCGCCGCCGACAATCGCAACATCGAATGTGGTCATCTTGTCCTCCTCCGCGTGCCGGCCGTGCCGCGGCTATTCGGCAGCGACCGGTGGTGCCGGCGCCTGGGCCATGCCACGCCCGTCCGGCAACGGCGAACCGATGCGCAGCGCGATCAGCGCCGACAACAGGAACATGCCCGCCTCCATCGCGAAGACGATCGCAAAGGAGGTGCCCACATCGCCGGTGATCGCGCGGCAGAGATCGATCGCCGCCGTTCCCATGAAACCGCCGAGGCCGAAGGCGATGGCCTGCGCGGCGCCCCAGACGCCCATGCGCATGCCTTCGTTGGCCTTGCGCCCGCCGCTTGCCAGAAGCATCATCGTGCCGACGGCCGCGACCGCGAAGGCCCCGTTGGCAAGGCCGAGCAGGAAGACGTTGGCTTGCAGCGGCCAGGCCGGCGCAAAGGCGGTTGCCGAGGACAGCAGCAGCAGCGCGCCGGCCGAACCCAGACAGCCTGACACGATGAAATGGCGCAGAACGCCCGGCCTGCGCCCGAAGATGCCGACCAGCGCCATGCCGATGAAAACGCCGCCATGCTGCGTGCCCGACAGTGCGGTCGACTGGCCCGGAGTCATGCCGAACAACAGGCCCGCGAAGGGCTCCAGGATGAGGTCCTGCGTTGAATAGGCCAGCATCGAGACGAAGACGAAAATCGTGAACAACCGCGCCTGGGCATCGTTCCACACATCGCGGAAACTGTCTCGGAAACTGTCCGATGCCTCGCGCTGCTGCGGCCCGGCAACCGCCGGCCGCCGTTCGATCCCAAGGACGGCGATCGCGGCCACGGCAAACGCGATGGCGCCGGTCGCGGCCGTCACGGCGATCAGGCGCTCGTGCGAATAGGGTTCGAGATTGATGCCGGACAGGATGGAGGTCACCACGATGCCGCCGATCATCATCATCCACGTGATCGTGGCCGCCGCCGCGCGCCGCTCCGGAGCGGTCCTGCTCGCCATCAACGCAAGCAGCGAGGTTCCGCTCGCCCCGATGCCAAGCCCGATGAGCGCATAGGCCAGCACGGCAACCAGCAGGCCTGTTGCGAACGATTGCTCGAACAGCACCGTTGTTGACGCGGCGCCCGTGCCGGCCAGCGCCAGCACCGCCAGGCCGCCAAGGATCCAGCGCGTGCGCGAGTTGCCGACATCGGAGCCGTGCCCCCACAGCGGCCTCGTGAACTGTACGCCATAATGGAGGCCGACCAGCAATCCCGGCACCACGGCAGCCAGGCCCAGTTCGACGACCATCACCCGGTTCAGCGTCGAGGTGGTCAGCACCACGATGGCGCCGAGCGCGGCCTGCACGAGACCGAGGCGCAGGATGGAGAGCCAGCTGAGGCCTTCCTGGGCCCGGGTTCGTTTGCGCAACGGGATGCCGGCCATGCTGCCTCTCCGTCAAACGGTGGAAACGGTGGAAACGGAAAGGCCGCGCAGCGCAAAGGCTGCGATCATCATGCCGGTGACGTAAAGACTGACGCCGATCGCCGAGTACCAGACCGCATATCGCAACGGGTCGCCCAGGAAGCGGAGCATGCAGGCCAGTTGCAGGCCCAGCAATGCACCGATGGCGAGGGCGTGCCAGGTCATGCCGAGGTTCAGCAGCAGCATGATGACCACGGCTTGTGCCAGCGCCATGACCACGCATGCGATGATCGCCGCTCCCCGCGGTCCATGCAGCACGGGCAGTGTCATCACGCCCATCTCACGATCGCCCTTGATGGCCTTGAAGTCGTTCAGCGTCATGATCCCGTGCGCGCCCAGGCCATAGAGAACGGCAATCGCAATCGCGCTGCCCGAAGGCGCATGTCCGAACGCCGCGGCCATTGCGGTAACCCAGGGCAACGTCTCGTAGGAGAAGCCGACGACAAGATTGCCGATCCAGCCGTTCTGCTTGAAACGCAGCGGCGGCGCGCTGTAGCCCCAGGCAAAAACAAGCCCGACCAGCGCCGCGCCGAGGACAAAGGGACCGAGAAGCAGGGCGACCCCGATGGAAAGGGCCGACATCGCGATGGCGACATAGAGGCCCCATCGCCCTGGCATGCGGCCGGACGGAATGACGCGCTGCGGTTCGTTGATGGCATCGACATGGCGGTCGAACCAGTCGTTGACCGCCTGGCTTGCGCCGCAGATCAGGGGTCCTGCCAGCACCACGCCAAGTGCCATCGGCAACAGGCGTTCGCTCAGGCCGGGGCCGGCAGCGACCGCGCCGCAGGCATAGGCCCACATTGGCGGAAACCAGGTGATCGGCTTCAACAGCGCAAGAACGGCTCCAGGAGAGGGAACGGCAGGCGACGTTGCGGGCGATCGGGCAGCTTCCATGGAATGATGTTAGGAGCGGCCCGATCGAGTGTCAATTAAAATTGACACTCACTGAAAAAATCGTCCATGAACCTTGACGCATCGTCTCCGGGTGGCATGTTGCCGCACGCAATCCGGGCTACGCCTTTCGTATGACGCACCGTCGGGCCGGCCGGACGCGGCCGGTTCATTCCTGTCCGCGGTAGTTTTCCAGGCCGTGCCGGCGCAACTTGATGTAGAGGCTTTGCCGGGAAAGGCCGAGCAGTTCGGCCGCCGATGCGCGGTTGTTGCCGGTCTGGTCGAGCGCGGCCTCGATGCAGATCTTCTCGATCACGTCGAGGGATTCGCGAATGAGATCCTTCATCGGCACCTTGCCGACGAGGTGGGCGAAGCCTTCCGCGCGGTCCGGCATGCCGAGCGGCGCGACCGAAACCTTGCGGGCGGTTCCGGGCTGCGAAACGACGAGGATCTGCACCAGCCCCTTTTCGGGGTGCAGCCGCGCGGAGAGCAGCACGGGTCTTTCGCCGGAGAGGTTGTCGCGCAAGGTGGAGGAAAAACCGCGTACCGTGTTTTCGTCGGATACCCGCGAGAACAGCACCTGGAGGTCGATGGCCGAATTGCCGAACCATGTGCTGACATTGCGGCCGATCACCTGGTTGAATGACGGCGCATGGACGATGTCGAGGAAAATGTCGTTGGCAGCAACGACACGCCCGTTGATGTCGGTCAGAACCGCGGCCTCCGGGAGCGAGGCGAGGTCGACGGCCTGCTTTCCGGCGAGCGCTTCCACGGAGGGGGCGGCGGCGCCATTCGCCGCGCTGCCCGGCCAAAGCGTGATGATGAGATTGGTGAGGCCGTTTTCCCGGTAGGAGCGGATGCCGAGCGATACCGTCTCGCCGCGCGCCGTCCCGATGTCGTCCACCGTGACCGGCGCGCCGCTGTGCCGGGCCTCGCTCAATGCATCGATCAGCCGGTCGCGATCCTCGCGGCGGAAAAGCTCCCGAAGCGGTTTGCCGGCCATCATGCCCACGGTGCTGGAGAGCAATGTCGCGGCCGCCGGGTTGCCGTCCAGAACGGTCTTGCGCTCGCCGTCGATCATCAGCAGGGCGATCGCGGAGACCTGGAAAGCCGTGCGATAGCGCGCCTCGGCTTCCTGCAATTCACGATAATCGGCTTCCAGCTCCATTTGCGCCTGGACGAGGCGCTGCTGCTGCTGCATCTGGTAGCGGAGGTCGTGGCCGATGACCAGCCGGTAGGGGAACGCCTTTTCGGAAAAGGCATGCAGCCGGACGGGCAGATCGTCTCTGCCGGCGCACGGGATGTTGACCTGAGCGCCGCGTTCGGCGTTGCGCGGGCCCTCGTCCGAGAGCAGCCGTTCCACTTTCTCCGCCGATTCCGGCGTCACCAGGTCTTGCAGCCGCTGTCCGACCGCATCGGCCAGGCCGCACTCCCTGAGCGTCGAATCCGGGACGTAGGCACGCCGCACGATTGCGCCGTCATCGATGAACATGACCAGATCGGCGCCCAGGCCGGCCAGCGCGGCGATCGTCACTTCATCGAGTTTGCGCAACATTTCCGGCGTGACGCCGAAACCGCGCAGAGACGGAATGGTTCTGTTCGGCGTCATCGCAAAAGCCACCCGGTTCTCGGTTCGTCGGACTCGCGCGTGTTCACGATGCGCTCCTCCCGGTTGTCCGACCGGTGCAACAGGACGTAATGTTCACAGATACTTGCAGCCGAATAGACTGAGTCGCACACGCAGTCCACCCCGAGGCCGACGAGAAAATCGACCGCGTCCAGCGCCGCCTTGCCACCGAAGACGACCGGGATGTGCCGGGCGTTCTGGTTGAGGCGTACGAGGCGAACCAGCGCAGCCACCTCGTCGCGCAGGCGTTCGCTCGCCCAGCTGACGCAGATGACATCCGCTGCGCGGATTTCGGCGGCAAGCCGCTGCGGTGCCGTCTCGTTCTCGCCGGCGATCCGGCGCGACCAGCCAAGCGATTCGAACAGCAATCCCAGCAAGTGCGTCATCAATGTGTGCTGTTCGCTGGGCGGCGTGACGATCAGCGCGCGCGGCGGGTGCGGCCGTCCCTGACTGCGCTGGAAATCGGCCGAAAGGGCATGGATGAGTTGCTGCAGGCGCGCCGTGCCGATCGTGACGTCGATGAAATCGCAATCGTCCCTTGTCCACTGGACACCGAGGCGGCGCACCATGGCTTCAAGGAAAAGCACTTTCAGATATGCCGGCCGGCCGGGGGGCAGTTCCGTCTCCAGAAAGGCCTTCAGGTCGGCAAGCCTGGTTCCCGCGGCGAGCACGAGCGCCTGGAAGTCGGCCAGCGGCCGTGCGAAAAGCCGGTCGTTGTCGATCCTGGGTTCGCGCGCATCGGAGAGCCTTGCAGCGGTCATCGAGGCAACGTCTCCCTGAAGGTATCCGCGCAACAGGGTTTCCAGCTTGCGCGAAAAATTCCGTCCATCCGTCAGGACCTCCGGATCATGAAAGCCTGGCCCGTATTCGACCTCTGCCAAATCGGGCGAGTCCTCGGCGAATTCGATCTCCGGTTTCTTCATGATTCCTACCCAAGCCATGCTGTTCGAAGCAGAGAAAGGCTTGTCGGGCAGAGCGCGTATTGAGCAACATATCCTGCGACCGAAGATCGATGAGATATCCCTCTATGCCTGTCGCAGCATCCTATTGTAAACGGAAATATACGTCAATCAAAGTTGACACTTCTGTATCGGCGGGTTTACTCTTTCCCGAGGTGGCTTGCCGGAGGAGCCGGCCGCCAGAACGGGATGAGGCCACATGGCGAGGCAGGACCGGACGGAACATCGCCCCTTGCTCTACACCGACGAAGAGCGGAAGCGCCGCGACGCATCGCCATGGACCCTGGTGCAGGGCATTCTCGCCCCGGTCCAGTTCCTCGTCTTCCTGATCAGCCTCGCCCTGATCCTGCGCTATCTGGCCAGCGGCGAGGGTGCATTCGCCGCCGAGGTGTCGGTCGTCTTCAAGACCCTGGTCCTGTACGCGATCATGATCACCGGTTCGATCTGGGAGAAGGTCGTTTTCGGACGCTACCTGTTCGCGCGGCCGTTCTTCTGGGAAGATGTCTTCTCCATCGTCGTGCTTGCATTGCACACGGCATATCTTGCCGCCCTGTTCTTCGGGGCGCTCGACAGCACGGGGCTGATGCTCCTCGCGCTTGCCGCCTATCTCGCCTATGTCATCAATGCAGGCCAGTTTGTCTGGAAACTGCGGCAGGCGCGGCTCGATCATCGCGCCCGCCTGGTGCCGGCCGGCTTGCCGGGACTGGAGCAGGCGCGATGACCGTCCTGCGGCCTCACGACTGCGACGCCGGGACGGCACAGCGCCAGCGCGGCCAGCGCGAGGTGTTCTGCGGACTGACCTCGATCATCTGGTTGCACCGCAAGGTGCAGGACGCATTCTTCCTCGTCGTCGGGTCGCGCACCTGCGCACACCTGCTGCAATCGGCGGCCGGCGTCATGGTCTTTTCCGAACCGCGCTTCGCCACGGCCATCATGGAGGAGCGCGATCTCGCCGGCATGGCTGACATGAACGACGAACTCGACGCGGTCGTCGAGCGTCTTGTCACACGCAGGCCGGACATCCGCATGCTGGTCCTGGTCGGGTCCTGCCCGTCCGAGGTCATCAAGTTCGACCTGGCGCGCGCCGCCGCACGGCTGGACCGCCGCCTTGCGCCCGATTGCCGGGTGACCAGCTATTCGGGCAGCGGGATCGAGACGACCTTCACGCAGGGCGAGGACAATTTCCTGGCCTCGCTGGTCGAGCAGTCGGCCGGTCATGACGGACAGCAGCCAGCCCGGCTCGTCGTTGCCGGCTGCATGGCCGATGTGGTGGAAGACCAGTTCAGCCGCCTGTTCGAGCAGCTTGGCATCGAGGATTTCGCCTTCCTGCCGCCCCGGCGCAGCAATGCGGTTCCGGTCATCGGTCCCCAGACGCGCTTCATCCTGGCCCAGCCCTATCTCGGCGCGACGGCGGCGGCGCTTCAGGCAAGGGGCCCCCGCCGCATCGACTCGATCTTCCCGCTTGGCGAAGTCGGCACGACAGCCTGGCTGTCGGCGGTCGCGGATGCCTTCGGCGTATCGCGCGCGCGCTTCGAGCAGGTTGTCGCTGCCCCGCGCCAGCGTGCCCGCGAGGCAATCGCCCACTACCGGCCGCGGCTTGAAGGCCGCAGGGTCTTCCTGTTTCCCGATTCCCAGCTCGAACCCTCGCTCGCCCGTTTTCTGGTCACCGAGACGGGTGCGCGGATCGTGGAGGTCGGCAGCCCCTACCTGCATCGCGAACTGGTGGCAGGCGAACTGGCGATCCTGCCGCCCGGCGTGCCGGTCTCGGAAGTCGCGGATGTGGAACGGCAGGTCGACCGTTGCCGCGCGTCCGATCCGGACCTGATCGTATGCGGCCTGGGCCTTGCCAACCCGTTCGAGGCCGAGGGCTATGCCACGAAGTGGTCGATCGAGTTCGCATTCGCGCCGATCCACGGCTACGAGCAGGCGGGCGATCTCGCCGAACTCTTTGCCCGCCCGCTGATCCGCCGCGCTGTCCTGGACGACGCGCCTGCCACACGGGAGGCGTTGTCATGAAGCTGGCCATGTGGACCTACGAGGGACCGCCGCATGTCGGGGCAATGCGCATCGCCGCCTCGATGAAGGACGTGCACCTGGTGCTCCATGCCCCGCAGGGCGACACCTATGCCGACCTGCTTTTCACGATGATCGCGCGCGACAAGGCGCGCCCGCCCGTCACCTACACCACCTTCCAGGCCCGCGATCTCTCCGGCTCCACCGCCGACATCTTCAGGCAGGCCTGCCGCGATGCCATCGATCGTTTCCGGCCCGGCCTGTTGCTCGTCAGCGCCTCATGCACGGCCGAACTGCTGCAGGATGATCCCGGCGGGCTGGCGTCGGCGCTTGGCGGCGATGTGCCCATCATCCCGCTCGAACTGCCATCCTACCAGAAGAAGGAGTTCTGGGGCGCAGCCGAGACCTTCTACCGGCTGGTGCGCGCATGCGCCGGCGGCCAGCAGCGCCCTGAGGACGTGCCGGCCAACAGCTGCAACATCCTGGGGCCCACCGCGCTCGGTTTCCGCAATCGCGACGACGTGACGGAGATCGCCGGCCTGCTCGAGGCCAACGGAATCGCGGTGCGCTGCGTGGCGCCGCTCGGGGCGACGCCGGCGGATCTGGCCGCGCTGCCGCAGGCGGCCTTCAACGTCGTGCTCTATCCGGAAATCGCGGAATCCGCGGCGCGCTGGCTGCAAAAGACGTTCGCCATGCCGTACACGACCACGATCCCGATCGGGGCGAAGGCGACGCACGCCTTCCTGGCCGAGGTGCGCGCGCTTGCCGGCCTGCCCCGGCTCGAGCCTGCCAGCCTTCCCGGGGCGCAAGCAGACCGGTCGGCATGGTATGCCCGCTCGGTCGACAGCAACTATCTGACCAACAAGCGGGTTTTCGTCTTCGGCGATGCCGCGCACGCCATCGCGTCGGCGCGGGTCGCGGCAAATGAATTCGGCTTCAGGATCTGCGGGCTCGGTGGCTACAACCGCGAATTCGCCCGTGAGCTGCGCGCGGCGGCGGCGGAGTTCGGCGTCGAGCCGCTGGTCACCGACGATCACCTCGAAGTCGAGGACGCGATCACGGCAAGCCAGCCCGAACTGGTGCTCGGCACGCAGATGGAGCGCCATATCGCCAAGCGGCTGCGCATTCCCTGCGCCGTCATCTCGGCCCCGGCCCATGTGCAGGATTTCCCCGCCCGCTATTCGCCGCAGATGGGATTCGAGGGCGCCAACGTGCTTTTCGACAGTTGGGTCCATCCGCTGATGATGGGGCTGGAAGAGCACCTTCTGGCGATGTTCCGCGACGATTTCGAGTTCCACGACAACGCCGCCGCATCCCATCTGGCCGCCCACAGCCCGGCACCGGCCGCACCGCAAGCCGCTGCCGCCGGGACCACGACAGCAACCGCGTCCGCCGGGGCATGGACGCCGGACGCCGAGAAGGAGCTTTGCAAGATACCGTTCTTCGTGCGCGGCAAGGCGCGCCGCAACACCGAGCGTTTCGCCGCCGAGCGCGGTATTCACCCCATCACCGTGGACACGATGTACGATGCCAAAGCGCATTTCTCCCGCTGACGGCGTCCCCGTGAACGTCGTCCTCGTGACGCTCGACAACCATATCGGCGTTGCGGTGGATTCGGCGCGCGCGATGCTGGCGCACGAACTGCCTGGCCTGCGCCTGAGCATGCATGCGGCGACCGACTGGGCGGAGAACCCGGACGCACTCACGGCCTGCCGCGAGGCAATCGCTGCAGGCGACATCATCATCGTCTCGATGATCTTCATCGAGGAGCATGTGCGCGCCATTGCCGACACGCTGCGCGCCCGGCACCTGCAATGCGATGCGATGGTCTGCTGCATGTCGGCCGGCGAAATCATGAAATTCACGGCGCTTGGCCGTTTTCGCATGGATGGCGAACAGAAGGGTCCGCTGGCGCTGCTGAAGAAACTGCGCGGCGATTCCTCACGCGGCGGGCGCGACAGCGGCCGCACCGCTGGCGAGCGGCAGATGGCCATGCTGCGCCGCCTGCCCAAGCTGCTGCGCTTCATTCCCGGCACCGCGCAGGATGTGCGCAACTACTTCCTGACCCTGCAATACCGCATCGCCGCCTCCGAAGAGAACATCGCCAACATGGTGCGGCTGCTGGTCAGCCGGTACGCGCGCGGCGACCGCAAGCCGCTGCAGGCGCAGGTCAGGGCGGCAAGCCCGGTCGAGTATCCGCAGACCGGTCTCTATCACCCCCGCCTGAAAGGCCACGTCACCGCGTCGCCGAAGGACCTGCCGCATCGCGAAGACGCGCGCGGCACGGTCGGACTGCTGCTGTTGCGCACCTACATCCTCTCCGGGGACACGGGCCACTATGACAGGGTCATCGCCGTTCTGGAGGAGCGCGGTTTCAACGTCGTGCCGGTCTTCTGCAGCGGGCTCGACATGCGTCCCGCCATCGAGGCCTACCTGTCCGGCGGGGCAGGGCGGCGCATCGACGCCCTGTGTTCGCTGACCGGCTTCTCGCTGGTCGGCGGCCCGGCCTACAGCGACGCCGCGGCCGCGGCCGAGACGCTGGCACTGCTGGATGTTCCTTACTTCTCCGCCTTCGTCACCGAGTTCCAGTCGGTCGAGACCTGGCGCGATTCGGCGCAGGGACTGACACCCATCGAATCGACCCTGATGGTGGCGATCCCCGAGCTTGACGGCGCCATTGCCTCGATGGTCGTGGGCGGCCGCTCCGAGACGGATGATGGCACTGCCCGCGCTTGCACCTGCTCGCGCAACCTGGGCGAATGCGCTTCCGGGCGTTCCTGCATGCGCCCCGACGAAGACCGTGTCGACCTGCTTGCGCGGCGGATCGAGAAGATGATCGCGCTTCGCCGCCGGGAGCGGGCGGAGCGCCGCATTGCCGTGACGCTTTTCAACTTCCCGCCCAACAGCGGGGCGATCGGAACAGCCGCTTTCCTTTCCGTCTTCGAAAGCCTTCATGCCACGCTGTCGAGGCTGAAGGCCGAGGGCTACACGGTCGATCTGCCGCATGACGTCGAGGCGTTGCGCGCCATGGTCCTGGAGGGCAATGCCGCGTTCCATGGCGCCGAAGCCAATGTGCATGCCATCGTGTCTGCCGATGACCATGTTCGCCACGAGCGTCATCTTGCCGACATCGAAAGCCAATGGGGGCCTGCGCCCGGCAGAGTGCTCGCCAACGGACGTGGCATCTTCATTCTCGGACGCCAGTTCGGCAACGTCCTGGTCGCGTTGCAGCCGTCGTTCGGTTACGAGGGCGATCCGATGCGGCTGCTGTTCGAGGGCAATTTCGCCCCGAACCACGCCTTCGCCGCCTTCTACACCTACCTGCGCCAGACCTTTGGCGCCGATGCCGTCCTGCATTTCGGCACCCATGGCGCACTGGAGTTCATGCCGGGCAAGCAGGTCGGCATGTCGGGGCGCTGCTGGCCGGAGCGCCTGCTCGACTCATTGCCGAACTTCTATCTCTACGCGGCAAACAATCCTTCCGAGGGCACGATCGCCAAGCGGCGTTCGGCGGCGACGCTCGTATCCTACCTCACCCCGCCGGTCACCCATGCCGGCCTGTACAAGGGTTTGAGCGAACTGAAGGCGAGCCTCGACCGTTATCGCGGCTCCGCCCCGGATGCGATGGCGGAGCGTGAACGGCTGCTGGAACTGGTCCGGGTGCAGGCGGAGAACCTTGAACTCGGCGAATCGGCCGGCAACCTGGCTTCCGAGGACTATGTCCGCGCCCTCGCCGACGAGGTGATGGAGCTTGAATATGCGCTGATCCCGCACGGGCTGCATGTCGCCGGGCGCGGGATGGCGCCGGGCGAACGGGCGGACATGCTGCGCCATGTCGCCGCGGCGATGGCCGATGGCCACGCTGCCGTCGATCTCTCGCCGCATTGCGACCTGATCGCCGGCCGCGACGGACCCGCGATCGCAACATTGCGCGCCGGGCTCGACGCCGACGGCAAGGGCGTGCTCGACCGGCTCGTCACCATGGACATGCAGCTTGGCCGGAACGGTGAACTCGACGGCATCGTGCGGGCGCTCGACGGCCGCTTCGTTCCCCCGTCGCCCTCCGGCGACCTGATCCGGACACCGGAACTGTTGCCGACCGGCCGCAACATCCACGGTTTCGATCCGTTCGGCATTCCGAGCGCCTTCGCGATCCAGGACGGTGAACGCCAGGCGGCGCGGGTTCTGGAAAGGCATCTGCGCGCCGACGGCGCATTGCCGGAAACGGTCGCCATCGTGCTTTGGGGAACCGACAACCTGAAGACCGGCGGCGCGCCGCTGGCCCAGGCAATGGCGCTGATCGGCGCCCGTCCGAAGCTCGACTCCTACAACCGCGTCTGCGGCGCGACGCTCATCCCGCTCGACGAACTCAAGCGGCCGCGCATCGACGCGGTGATGACCCTGTCCGGCATCTTCCGCGACCTCCTGCCGATCCAGGCCAACATGCTGGCGGAGGCAAGCTATCTTGCCGCCACCGCTGACGAGCCCGTCGAGCAGAACTTCATCCGCAAGCATGCCCTTGCCTATTGCGCGGCGCATGACTGCGACCTGGAAGACGCGGCCTATCGCGTCTTCTCCAACGATGACGGCGCCTACGGGGCCAATGTCAACATGCTGATCGGCTCCTCCGCCTGGAACGACGACCAGGAAATCGCCGACACCTACACGGCGCGCAAGAGCTTCGCGATCAGCCGCAAGGGCAAGACCAGCCGGCAGGCCGAACTGCTCGACACGATCCTCGGCGAGGTCGACATGGCCTACCAGAACCTCGAATCCGTCGAGGTCGGGGTCACGACCATCGAACATTACTTCGATACGCTGGGCGGGCTTGCCAAGGCGGTGTCCAAGGCACGCGGCGGCACGCCGCTGCCCGTCTACATCTCCGACCAGACCCAGGGCGAAGGCAAGGTGCGCTCGCTGGCCGAGCAGGTGGCGCTTGAAACCCGCACGCGCTCGCTGAACCCGAAGTGGATCGAGGGCATGTTGCAGCACGGCTATGAGGGCGTGCGCCACATCGAGGCCCAGGTCAGCAACACGTTCGGCTGGTCGGCGACCACCGGCGGCGTGGCTCCGTGGGTCTATCAGCAGCTTACCGAGACATTCGTCCTGGACGAGACGATGCGCCACCGCCTCACCGAGATGAACCCTGCCGCCGTGTCGCGCCTCGCCTCACGGCTGATCGAGGCGCAGGAACGCGATTTCTGGGCGCCGGACGACGACACGCTTGCGGCGCTGCGCGTTGCTGAACAGGAACTGGAAGACCGCCTTGAGGGGCTGGTCAGGGAGGTGGCGGAATGAACGTCTTCATGCACCCCAAGACGCTGGCGCACGAGCAGCGCCTTGCGGCCAAGCTGAAGGAACGGGCCGACGGCGAAGGCAGCGTTCAGGTGCACCTCGATCCGACGATGGAAATCGACGGCGCCAAGGTGTTCGCCATCTATGGCAAGGGCGGCATCGGCAAGTCGACGACCTCTTCGAACCTTTCCGTCGCCTTCTCCAAGCTCGGCAAGCGCGTGCTGCAGATCGGCTGCGACCCGAAGCACGACTCAACCTTCACGCTGACCAAGAGCCTGATCCCGACCGTCATCGACGTGCTGGAGACGGTCGATTTCCACACCGAGGAATTGCGGCCGGAAGACTACATGGTCGAGGGCTATAACGGCGTGCAGTGCATCGAGGCAGGCGGCCCGCCGGCCGGCACCGGCTGCGGCGGCTATGTCGTCGGCCAGACGGTGAAACTGCTGAAGGAACATCATCTCCTCGACGACACCGACGTCGTCATCTTCGACGTGCTCGGTGACGTGGTGTGCGGCGGTTTCGCCTCGCCGCTGCAGCACGCCGAACGGGCCGTGGTGGTGGCTGCCAACGATTTCGACTCGATCTTCGCCATGAACCGCATCGTCGCGGCGATCGGCGCGAAGTCGAAGAACTACGATGTGCGCCTCGGCGGCGTCATCGCCAACCGCTCGCGCGAGACCGACCAGATCGACCGCTACAACGCGGCGATCGGCCTGAAGCGTCTCGCCCATGTGCCCGACAGCGACCATGTGCGGTTGAGCCGCCTGAAGAAGGCGACACTGTTCGAGATGGGCGAAACCGATGAGATCCGCGCCATACAGAACGAGTATCTGCAACTGGCCGAAACGCTGTGGGCGGGCACGGAGCCGCTGATCGCCAAGCCGATGAAGGACCGCGACATTTTCGAGTTCCTCGGATTCGAGTGACGGGGAGCACAGCGCCATGAACCAGACCAGCTACCTGCGCCGCACCGGAGAGATCGAGACCTATTTCGATCGCACCGCCCATGAGGCGTGGCGGCGTCTGACCAGCGACCAGCCGGTCAGCGGCATCCGCGCCACGGTGCGCAGGGGACGCACGGAAATGCGGCGCACGCTCTCCTCCTTCCTGCCCTGCGATCTGTCCGGCTGGCGGATCCTCGACGCCGGCTGCGGTTCCGGGGTGCTGGCGTTCGAACTGGCCGAGCGCGGCGCCGACGTGCTGGGCATCGATCTTTCCGCGCGGATGATCGGCCATGCACGCGAGAAGGCCGAGGCGCTGGGTGCGCTTGCCGGCGGCGGTTCGGTCACGTTCGCAAGCGGCGACATGCTGGCGCCGCAGCACGGCCGCTTCGATGCCGTCGTCTCGATGGATGCGCTGATCCACTATCCGGCGGCCGATGCCGTGGCGGCAATCGAAAGGCTGGCGGCACGCACAAGCCGCAGCCTCCTTTTCACGCTCGCCCCGCAATCGGCGCTCCTCAAGACCATGCTGTGGGCCGGCAAGGCGTTTCCGCGCGCCGACCGCTCGCCGGCGATCTATCCGGTCAATCCGGCGCGCCTCGTCGGCGAGGCGCTGCGGCATCCAGCGATGGCAGGCTGGCACGCCGGCCGCAGCCACCGTGTGGCCTGCGGTTTCTACACCTCCCAGGCGATGGAGGTGACGCGCGAATGAGGCTCGCCACGGCAAATCGCAGGATGATCACGCTCTGGCAGCGGCTTGGCGCACGCTACATGCCGTTTGCCGATGCCGCGACCTACGAGATGCCGCTCGGGCGGCTGCTGCGGCTGTCGCTGTTCCAGGTGTCCTGCGGTTTCGTGCTGGTGCTCCTGACCGGCACGCTGAACCGCGTGCTGATCGTCGAGTTCGGCGTCTCGGTGTCGCTGGTTTCGGCGGTCGTGGCGATTCCCGTCCTGGCCGCGCCGCTGCGATTGTTCTTCGGCTACCGCTCCGATACCTACAAGTCGGTGCTGGGCTGGCGGCGCGCGCCCTATCTCTGGCTCGGCAGCCTGCTGCAGTTCGGCGGATTGGCCATCATGCCGTTCGCGCTGCTCTTGCTCGGCGAACAGACGCTCGGCCCGCAATGGGCAGGCCCGGCCGGCGTGACGCTCGCCTTCATGCTGACCGGCTTCGGCATGCACATGGCGCAGACGGCGGGCCTCGCGCTCGCCAACGATCTGGTCGTCGAGGAAAAGCGGCCGCGCGCCGTCGCGCTGCTTTATGTCATGTTGCTTGCCGGGATGATCGCCGCCTCGCTGTTCTACGGCGCGATGCTGGTGGATTTCACGTCAAAGCAACTGATCCAGGTGATCCAGGGCACGGCGGTCTTCACCATCGTCCTCAATCTGGTTGCCCTGTGGAAGCAGGAGGCGCGCAACCCGGCCGGCACGGCCGCCGACAGGCCAATGCCGGGGTTCTTCGAGGCGCTTGCGCAGTATCGCAGCGATTCCGGCACGATGCGCCTTCTGCTCGCCGTGGCGCTCGGTTCGGCCGCCTTCTCCATGCAGGACATCCTGCTCGAACCCTATGGTGGCGAGATTCTCGGCATGGCCGTCGGCCAGACGACCCTGCTGACCGGGCTTTGGGCGGCCGGAACGCTGGCGGGTTTCACCTGGGCGGCGCACAGCCTCAACCGCGGCCAGCAGATGCATCGCGTCGCGGCGCGGGGTTTGCTGATCGGCATCGTGGCCTTCAGCGCCATCGTCTTTGCCGCGCCGCTCGATTCGGCCGCGCTGTTTGCCGCGGGCGCGTCACTGGTCGGCCTTGGCGGCGGGTTGTTCGCCGTCGGCACCATGCTTGCGGCAATGGCCGTATCGAGAAAGTCGGACAGCGGCATCGTCGTCGGCGCCTGGGGCGCGGCGCAGGCAACGGCGATCGGCGCCAGCCTGCTCGCCGGCGGACTGATCAAGGATGCGGTCAACATGCTGGGCGCGACCGGCGCATTGGGTGAGGCGATGATGACGCCGGTGGCGGGTTATCTCGTCGTCTATCACCTTGAAATCGGCCTGATGTTCGTCTGCCTGGCGGTCCTCGGCCCGCTGGTTGGACGCCGCGCAGAGCCGGAAGAGCAGGAAAGAACGGTTTTCGGATTGGCCGGGATGCCGGGCTGAGGCCGGGCCGCAAGGCCAAACAATGGAGAGCAACCATGACTGGTTCAGTGGTAGGAAACATCGACGTCGCCCAGGTGGTGCTATACGCATTCTGGGCATTTTTCGCAGGCCTCGTCTGGTATCTGCGCCAGGAGGACCGGCGCGAGGGATACCCGCTCGAGGACGATGTTTCGGGGAGCTACAACAAGGCCCCGTTCCTTTTCATTCCCGGCAAGAAGACCTTCGTCCTGCCGCATGGCGGCGGCACGCGCCATGCGCCCGATGGCCAGCGCGACACGCGTCCGCTTGCCGCCAGCCGCCTGTTCAAGGCTTCCGGATCGCCGATAGAACCGCTCGGCAACCCGCTGCTCGCCGGCGTCGGCCCTGGGTCGTGGGCTGAGCGCGCCGACCGGCCGGACATGACCGCCCATGGCGAGGCGCGCATAGCGCCGATGCGCCTGTCGGAGGGTTTCTCCATCACCGAGGGCGATATCGACCCGCGCGGGCTTGCAGTCATGGGCTGCGACCGCAAGCAGGCCGGCACGGTGAAGGATGTCTGGGTCGACCGGTCCGAACACCTGATCCGCTACTATGAAGTCGAGGTCGGAACCGGTGACGAGGCGCGCACGGTTCTCCTGCCCAACAACTTTGTGGTCTTCACCAGGGGGCGGGGCGGGGTGATGCATCTCGAAGTGCACGCCCTCACCGCCGGGCAGTTTGCCGATGTGCCGGCGACGGCGGCCGCCGAGACCGTCACCTTGCGCGAGGAAGACCAGATCGCCGCCTATTTCGGCGCCGGCCTGCTCTATGCCGTGCGCAGCCGCCAGGAGTCGGTGCTGTGAAGCAGTTCGTCACCCGGGAGCACGAAATCGAGCCGTCACCCGGCCTTCCGGGCACCTTGCCACGCGGCGAGACGGTGCTCTGGCAGGGGCGGCCGTCAGCACGGCTGGTCTCGCGCCACGTGCTGAAGACGCGTTGGATCGCCGGCTATTTCCTCGTTCTGGCGCTCTGGGGTGCCTGGGCGGGTCATGCGGACGGGCACGGCGCTGGCGGCATCCTGTTCTCGGTCGCGGTCCTCGTCGCGCTTGCGGCGCTTGCCATCGGCCTGCTCGAGGCCTTCGCCTGGGGCGTGGAAAAGACGACCCTCTACACCGTGACCAACGAGAGGATCGTGATGCGCTTCGGCGTCGCCCTGTCGATGACGTTGAACCTGCCCTACCGGCAGATCGACGCCGCCTCGCTGCGCAGCCTTGGTGGCGACGCCGGCTCGATCTCGATCGCGCTGGCGCCGGGCCACCGGGTTTCATGGCTGGTGCAATGGCCGCATGCGCGCTTGCGGCGGGTAGGGCAGGTGGAACCGGCGATGATCTGCCTCACCGATGCGCACCACGTGGCTTCAATCATGATGACGGCGATCGGGGAGCACAGGCTTGCCTCAGCCGCGCAACCACGCATCGCCGTGCGCGAGGCGGAAAATCGCGACGTGCCGGCGATCGCCATGCCGCAGGCGGCAGAGTAGGAGACGCAGATGGGTTCCGTTTCGCATCTCGGCTATTTCGGCGAACGGGCCGGCCGCAAGGCGAACCCGTTCCCGCGCCGCGTCCTTATCGGTGCAATGGCACTGCTCGCCTTCTCCGCGGCGGCCATCGTTTTCGGCCAGGTCACCGGCATCGGGACCGTAAGGCAGAATCCCGGCGCGCCGGTTGCCATGCGCGACATCGTGCTGGCGCGCATGCCGGACGGCGGCGTGAGCGTCACTGACGCTGTCACGGGAGCCGGGATCGCGCGCTACGGCCAGAACGAGGGCGGCTTCGTCAACGGGTCGCTTCGCGGTTTCGAGCGCATGCGCGCCGTCGCCAAGACGCCGCTGGAGACGCCCTACCGCCTCATCAAGTGGCAGGCAGGCATGGTGAGCCTTTCGGACACGGCCACCGGAGAGCGGATCTATCTCGATCCTTTCGGCAAGGACAACGCAGCAGCGTTCGAAGCCCTGCTCGGACAATATGGGAGGAATGAGCCATGAAAGCGGTTTTCAAGGCGTTGCGGCGCCGGGAAACGGTCGATTGCACCGTCGAGATCAACAACACCTTCGATGCGCTCGGTGCCCATGTGCGTTTCGACAACGGGGTGGTGGTTCATCCCGGCGACGAGGTGCTGGTGCACGGCGCGCCCGTCTCGATCCCCTATGGCAAGAGCGAGAGCTTTCGCCGCACCGCGACCATCAACCGCGCCAATGCGCTGGAACGGGCCTGGACACGGGCGACCGGCGATTTCGACATGATGGAGCTTTGCGAATTCAGCTTTACGGAAAGGCCGCTGTCATGAGCACGCACAATTCCCCCGCCGACCTGGAGTCAGGCGCCGCCTTGCTGGAACAGCGTCGCGCCGAAGTGAATGACACGACGCGCAGTGCCCTGGTCTCCACCATGCTGACGCCGCGATTCTACACCACCGATTTCGAGGAGATGGACCGTATCGACGTGGAGCCGGTGCGCGCCGAATGGGACGCGCTCATCGCGCAGATGCGCAGCGATCCCAATCGCGGCCATTTCAAGCGCAACGAGGAATGGGAAGACATCGACCTCGATGCGCTGCCGGCGGATCTGCGCGAGGAACTCATTGATTTCCTCGTTTCTTCGCTGACCTCCGAATTTTCCGGCTGCGTGCTCTACAAGGAAATGAAACGACGCGGAAACAACAAGGAAATCTGCGAACTGTTCGGCTATATGAGCCGCGACGAATCCCGCCATGCCGGGTTCATCAACGATGCGCTCAAGGACTTCGGCATCGGCGTCAACATGGGCTTTCTCGCCAAGGCCAAGAAGTACACCTATTTCAAGCCGAAGTTCATCTATTACGCGACCTATCTGTCCGAAAAGATCGGCTATGCGCGCTACATCACCATCTTCCGGCATCTGGAGAAGCACCCGGAACACCGCTTCCACCCGATCTTCAAGTGGTTCAGGCAGTGGTGCAACGACGAGTTCTCCCATGGCGAGGCGTTCTCGCTGATCATCCGTTCCGACAACAGGCTGCTGGAGGGGCGCAATCGCTACTGGATCAAGTTCTTCCTGCTTGCGGTGTTCTCCACGATGTATGTGCGCGACCACATGCGGCCGGCCTTCCACAAGGCGCTCGGCATCGACATCGACGACTACGACATGCGCGTCTTCCGCCTCACCAGCGAAATCTCGCGCCAGTGTTTCCCGCTCGTGCTCGACCTGGACAATCCGGCGATGCGCAACGGATTCAGGCGCATGGAGCGCATCAACCGGCATATGCAGGCCGCCGACGCGGCCGGCGGCCTTGCCGGCAAGGCCCGCAAGGCCTTCTGGGGTGCGGCGGCGGCCGCGAACTTCGTCCGCATGTATGCCATTCCGTCGATAGGCAATGCGATCCCGCAAACATCGCGCCTGCAACCGGTGTGGTGAAACGGCCGTGGATGCGACCCACCCCCTTTCCGTCATGATGATCGCCGCCGTCGTGTGGTGGCTGTCGACCGGGCTCGTGCTGATTGCGGTACGGCGGGCAAGTCGCGGAGACCGGCAGGGGTGGGCCGTCATGGCGGGGATGACGCTGGCCGGTCTTGCCGGCGTGGCCCTGCTTGCCTTCGGACGCGACCAGTTGACGCCGCTTGGTTCCTATGCGGGCTTCTTCGGTGCCTTGCTCGTATGGGCCTGGCACGAGGCTGCTTTCCTGACCGGTCTGCTGACGGGCCCGAGCAAGGACGAATGCCCGGAAGGGCTGACCGGTCTGGCGCGTTTCCGCGCCGCCTTCCTCGCCGTGCGCGACCATGAAATCGCGATCCTGGTGACAGCGGCGATCCTCTGGCTGGGGCTGATCGGCGGGCAGAACCATTTCGGCCTGGCGACCTTCCTCTTGCTGTGGGGCATGCGGATATCCGCCAAGTTCGTCATCTTTCTGGGCGCACCCAATGCGGTGAGCGAACTGATGCCCGCCCGCATCGCCCATCTGAAGAGCTACTTCAACACCGACGGTATCACCCCGCTGTTTCCGCTGGTGATCGCGGCTGCCGCCGGGTTGCTGATCGTGCTGTGCGTCGGCGCCAGCCAGGCGCAGGCGCCGCACTCCACCGTCGGGCATTTGCTGCTGGCCACCTTCATGGCCCTTGCCATCCTCGAACACTTCATACTCGTGCTTCCGGTTTCCGACGCCGCGCTGTGGCGCTGGGCGGCGCCAAAGGACACGATTGCAGCCGTCGCGGCGAGCGCCGAGGCGGAGACGACACGTGCAGTGAAGCCCGCGCCGGACAGGCGTATCGGCGCGGCGCTTCATGCAAACTCAAAGGGGAGGAACTGAAAATGGACGCATTCAAGCAGATGGAAGCTGCACTTGCCGGGCTGCACAAGGCAGGCAATTACCGCGTCTTTGCCGAACTCGAGCGCCAATGCTCCGCCTTCCCGCTCGCCACCATCCATCGTCCCGACGGAAGCACCGGGACGGTCACGGTCTGGTGCTCGAACGATTATCTCGGCATGGGCCAGAACCCGATTGTCACCGACCGGATGATCGAGGTGATGCGCCAGTGCGGCGCCGGCGCCGGCGGCACGCGCAACATTTCCGGCACCAACCACTATCATGTGCAGTTGGAGCGCGAGCTTTCCGACCTGCACGGCAAGGAGGCGGCGCTGATCTTCTCGTCCGGCTATGTCTCCAACTGGGCGGCGCTCGGTACGCTGGCGGGCAAGATTCCGGGCATGATCGTCTATTCAGATGCGCTCAACCACGCTTCCATGATCGAGGGCATCCGCCATGCCCGATGCGAGAAGCGCGTGTTCCGCCACAATGATCCGCAGGACCTGGAAAGGCTGCTGCAACAGGACGATCCGGCGGCGCCGAAGCTGGTCGCCTTCGAGAGCGTCTATTCGATGGACGGCGACATCGCGCCGATCGCCGAGATCTGCGATGTGGCGGAACGATACAACGCGATGACCTATCTCGACGAGGTTCATGCTGTCGGGATGTATGGCCCGCGCGGCGGCGGCGTGGCCGAGCGCGAGGGGCTGATGGACCGCCTGACCGTCATCGAGGGCACGCTCGGCAAGGCCTATGGCGTCATGGGCGGATACATCACCGGCCCTGCGACGCTGATCGATTTCGTGCGATCGTTTGCTTCCGGCTTCATCTTCACCACCGCCCTGCCTCCGGCGCTGGCGGCCGGTGCGGCCGCATCGATCCGGCATCTCAAGCAAAGCGAGCTGGAGCGGCGCGGTCACCAGCGTGCGGTGGCCAAGGTGCGCGCCGCGCTCGACGCCAAGGGCATCCCTCACATGGCCAATCCCAGCCACATCGTCCCGGTGATGGTGGGCAATGCCGCCAAGTGCAAGCGGATATCGGATGCATTGCTGGACGATCACGGCATCTATGTGCAGCCGATCAACTATCCGACAGTGCCCGTGGGCACGGAGCGCTTGCGCATAACGCCGACGCCGTTGCACAGCGATGCAGACATCCGTCACCTGGCGGATGCGCTGTGTGCGATGTGGTCGCAATGCGCCTTGGCGCGGGCGGCGGCATGAAGCGCGCGGGGGATGCGGGCGACAGGATGAACGGGTGAGCAGCTGAATGGTGCGTGTGCAAAACCGGCGGGAAACGAACCGCGACATCATCATTCCCGCGGTCGCGGACGACGGTGCGCTATTCCCCATCGCCAAGCTGAAGGCGCACAGGGACGGCCAGTTGCATCTCGCCGTCTCCGTTTTCGTGTTCGATGGTGACGACCTGCTGATCCAGCGGCGCGCCCGCCAGAAATACCATTGCGGCGGGTTGTGGGCCAACACGTGCTGCACCCATCCGTTCTGGAATGAGAGCGTCGAGGCTTGCGCGCCGCGGCGCCTGTACGAGGAGCTCGGCTTCTCGCTTCCCCTGACGCGCCACGACACGGTGGAATACTCGGCCGAGGTCGGCGGCGGGCTGACAGAGCACGAGCGCGTGACGCTGTTCAGCGCTAACGTCGACCGGCGCACGATCGAAATTCGCCCGGATCCGGCCGAGGTCGACGAGACACGCTGGATTTCCCTGCACGATCTGCGGCGCGAGGCCGGGGACGATCCGTCCGCCTTCACGCCCTGGCTGCGCATCTATCTTCAGCGCTTCCCGGATCTGCGCTTCACCTCCTGAATTTTCCCAGTCCGTTACCCTTTTCTCAGCCGTCGCGATGCTGCGCGCGTTGCGGTTGCCACGGCACGGTATCGGTATGCTGCCATGTTGTGCGTCCGGGGCGAAACCACGGCCCTGACAGGCCGATTGGTTATCCTGGGAAGGGATGCCCCGGCAGTGTCCTGCCCTGCTGGGCACCCGCAAACGAAATCGAGGGCGGGGAAGCCCCGCCCTCGAATTGTGGTTTGCGGTCTGCGCCCCTGGGCGCGGCCGGCAGTCAGTTGCCCTGAACCGCCGGGCTTGCGTTTGCCGCCAGCTTGCCGTTGCCCGGAAGGGCAGGCGTCGCGCCAAGCCGGAGCGTCTCGCCGGGTTCGTAGGAGTCATAGTCCGGCACGTCGGCCGGCCCCTTCCGTGCAAGCGAGTCCAGATAGTCCTTCAGCATGGACACGCCGTAGAGCGGCTTCTGCACGCCGTTGTGACAGGTGGCGCAGCCGACCTTGAGGACATCGCCTTCGGGCCCCTTGCGGTTATCCGGTAAGACCGGGGACAGGCCTTCCATGTAGGACATGTTCAGATCGCGCGTCATGCGTATGCCGTGCCAGGCGGTGACACGTTGCGGCGGGCTCTGGTCCCAGTCGTTGAACGCGCGCGAGTTGTGGCAGGTGGTGCAGTTGACGCCCAGCGATTCCGACATGTGCATCATCAGCGCCCAGGTCTGCTCGGTTTCCTTGACGCCGGTCGGGTTGTTTCCGGACGGCAGGGCCGTCAGCGGCGTCACGCGGATCGGCGTGTCGTTGAGCAGGTAGGCCTCGAGTGCGTTTTGCGGCATCGAGGTGCGGCCGGCGTTCTCGGCCACGACATTCTGGCCGCCCCGGACCAGGGTAGCGGCGCTCGCGGGTTTCGGCGAAAGGTCGCGTGACCACACTTCGGCCGGGATGTTCTGGCCGCGATGACAGGTGTAGCAGGTGACGCCGGTGGCAGCCACGTGCGCCTGCCAATCGACATTGATGGCCTGCGTCATCTGGATCATCCGGCGCGAGACGACCTTCTGGTAAAGCTCGTCCGACGCCATGTTCTCCGGATTGTGGCAGTAGTTGCAGCCTTCCTCTGGCGAGACCCAGGCGGTGATCGAGGCCATGAACTGGTTGAACTGGTCATCCGAGAGATCGCCCAGAACCTGCACGTTCTCGTAGATGTCACCGGCCCTGTCGCCTTCCGGATCAGCCTCCCACGGCGCTTCCGGCACCGTGCTGGCCGCCTTCAGCGCAGCCTGGTTCTCGATATCCTGCGACAGGTACATGCCCGTGCCGCGATATCCTGTTTGGGTGGTCTCGACGGGCGGGGCATCCCAGCCCGCCCCGACGAAACTTGCTATGGCCAGCAGGGAACCGGCGCTGACGGCAAAAGGTAGCCAAAGTCGCATGTCCGTCACTCCTTCACTGTATCGCCGGATCAACGACGCCCGGGAAAACGTCAGGCAACGGGGCGACGATGCCGTGCTGCATGCCCCAGAGGTACCAGTTGTCCACCACGGTGCCGGTCAGCAGGATGCCGATACCGCCGGTCAGCGGGGTCAGGATGGCGAACCACCAGGCCCAGCGGTGAACCGACTCCATCGTGGCGTTGAAACCCATCGTCCAGCGCCAGAACAGGGCGGCGCGCTCGGATGCCGTGCCGCGATCGGTGATCTGCTCGAGTTCGCGTTCCCCGCCATACCTGCCGACGGCAAGGATCGTCGCGCCATGCATGGCGAAGAGCAGCACCGAACCGTAGAGGAAGACGATGGAGAGGCAGTGGAAGGGGTTGTAGTAGAGGTTGCCGTAGCGGATCGAGAAGGCCGCCGTCCAGTCGAGATGCGGGAAGATGCCGAACGGCACGGCCTCCGAGAAATTGCCCATCAACAGCGGGCGGATGAAGCCCAGGACCAGGAAGAGCCAGATCGCCGAGGCAAAGGCCCAGGCGACATGGGTGCCGAGTTCGAGCTGGCGCGCGCGCCGGTAGACCCGCACCCACCACAGGATGACGGACAGGGTGAGAAAGAAGCCGGCGATCAGCCACCAGCCGCCTTCGGCAAGCGGCGGCAGGACGGTCAGGCCGTATTTTGCCGGGGGCGGCTCCAGGCCGAGCCAGAAAAGCTGGCGCACGAACTGGACCGGATCCCAGCCGACCGAGGCCAGCATGTTGAGGCCGATGATCTCAAAGGCGATGAAGCCGAACAGGAGCGACAGCGTGCCGAGCCAGCCGAGATAGATCGGGCCGATCTGCGCATTGCCGATGATGCCGAACAGTTTCACGGCGAACGGCTGGCCGAGGCGCGGTGAGTCGCCGCGCGGAAGCGGCATGCCCGCTTCCATCGGTCCGCTCACCTTCACCGGCGTGATGAAATTCAGGTACTGGGCCATGTCGGTTCTCCTCAGCTCCAGATCGGCAGGTCGAGCCACCAGCTCCACCATTGCGGCCAGCCCTTGTTCCAGAACGGTCCGCTGATCACGATGCAGACAGCGCTCCAGAAGCCGGCGTTGAGGGCCAGGATCAGGCCGAGGCGGTGGATGCCCAGCGTGCCGATCGAATAGCCGATGATGTCGCGGAAGAAGGTGTCTTCGTATTCAGGCGTCTTCACCTCGGCCTGCTTGCCCGGTTCATCGCGGGACTCGCCGGGATTGGACGCCGACAGGATCAGGCCGCCATGCAGCGCCAGCGCCAGCGTCGTCGTGAAGAAGAACGACACGGCGATCATGTGCGCCGGGTTGTAGTGGAAATGCAGGTACTGGTATCCGACGTTCGACACCCAGTCGAGGTGGCTGAAGATGCCATAGGGGAAGCCGTGGCCCCATGCGCCCAGCAGCAGCGGCCGGAACACCACCAGCGTCGCATAGGCGAAAATCGCAAAGGAAAAGGCGAAGGGCACGTGGTAGCCGATGCCGAGTTTGCGGCAGATCTCGACTTCGCGCAGCGCCCAGGAAATGAACGCGCCAAGGGCGCAGATGGTGATGATCTGCCACAATCCGCCTTCCATCAGCGGCGCAAGCGCCAGTCCGTAGGAGAGGTCCGGCGGCGCAATCGAGATGCGCCAGATGTTCCATGTCGGCCCGAGTGCGGCGCCGTACACGATCAGCGCCGTACCCAGCGCCGAAAAGAACGCGGTGGTGACACCGAAAAACCCGACATAGAAGGGCCCGACCCAGAAGTCGAACAGGTCGCCGCCGATCAATGTCCCGCCGCGAACGCGATATTTCCGCTCAAAACTCAGCAGCGCCATGTGAGATCCTCCAAGAAAGCGCCGGACGTGGCCCGGTTTTCGTGTTTCCTGGCGGCGGGCGAAACCGGCAGATGCCGGCGCCGCCCGCCACCGTCTTGTCGTTCAGCCGATGAGGCTCCCGCCCACATCCTGAGAGATCGACTGCTCCAGCGCGCCGGTCATGAGAGGCTTGCCCTCAAGCCAGTTGAAGCGGTCGGTGCTCAACAGGATGAAGTGGATCAGGATGGCGAGCGTGAACAGGAACACAGACAGTGCGACCAGCGCCTTGCGCGGGTCGAACATGAGCCAGATTCTCCACATGTCGCGCCCTCCTATGCAACCATCGGCAGAAGCGCCTGAGCCGCCTGGTTCAGGCTCTCGGCAGAGCTGTAACCTTCAGGCCCAGGAATCCAGGGACGCCACATCCACACCAGGATATGCGCGACGATCGCGATCGCCGTGAATATCAAGAAGCCTTGGATGAAGAGTCCGTGGACCTCGCGCGCTTCGCTTTCGGTCAGACCCGAAAGGGAGACGTTTGATGAGTCAGCCATCAAAGCCACCTCCTAGTCTCGAAAACCGCGGGGCCCCCGCGGCGGGGTTTGACGGAAGGCGCAAGCCTCCGTCGGTTTTTGCCGGGGTCGAGAACCTCGGCAAAACGGTATGGCTAGGCGCGAAACGCATAGCCCACGGCCGCGCAAGCCGCTGATTTCGCTTCGGCGAAGACGGATTCGCGAATGTGGATCCGTGCCTTGCCGAAGAACTCGCCGATCCGGCCCGCCACTGCCGCGATCAGGCAAAGCGGGTAGGACAGAACGAAAAGGAACAGCATCAGGCGACGCTCGGCACGATGGTCGTCATGGCGATGTTGCAGTGGGGCATGGGCCTGTGTTGCCTGTTCCATGGTCATTCCTCCGTTGTGGACGGTTGTTTCCGGGGTTCGGGTCATCATGCGCGCACCTTCTGGAGGCGGGCGGCCGTTTCAACGATCTCGCGCGTGACAGTGGTGCCCCCGGTGCGCCGCGTCTCCCGCTCTGCCTGGTCGCGCAGGCGCTTGGCTGCGGAAATGCGCACCAGCACCGGCTCCTGGCTGACATGGGCGTCAAGGGCCGCCTGCGCCTCGGGCAGCCAGTCCAGTTCCCGGTCTAGGCGCGTGGTGGTGGCCTCGATCTCGTCGAGTTCGCCGGCGCGCGGCAGGATGTTGAACAACACGTCGAACAAGGCATTGCAGACTTCCTGGATCAGCCAGGAGGCACCGGAATACCCCATGACCGGCGTGCCGGTGTGCCGGCGCACGATCGCACCGGGATAGGAAAGCTGGATGAATTTCGCCCGGCAGTTCGTCTCGGCCATGTACATCCGCTCGTTGAACGAGCCGAACATCACCAGCGGCGGCGATGTCCGTACCAGTTCGCTGACGGCCTGGTTGTCGGTCTTGCGTCCTGCGTGGCGGGTCACGGCAAACGTGCAGGGCAGCCCCATCTCCTCTTCGAGGAAATGGCGCACGCCGCGCGTGTAGGTTTCGCCGGCGACGATGGCGAACGAGGCGGTCGCGAAGAAATCCTGCGTCACCGAACGCCAGAGATCCCACATCGGCTTCAGCGTTGTGTGCTTCTCGCGGGCGATGAAGGGTTCGGGATCCAGGCCGAGGATTTCGCCCAGCTTGCGCAGGAACCGCGTGGTCGAGTGGATGCCAATAGGCGCCTGCAGGTACGGCCGGTCCAGCGCCTCGCACAGCAGGCGGCCGAATTCGCGGTAAAGGCAGACATTGGCTTCGGCATCGGCCAGGCCGCGCACGTCGTCGATGTGGCTGCCAAGCGGGAAGGTCATGTTGACCTCGGCGCCGATGCCCTCGATCAGGCGGCGGATCTCGGCGAGATCGGAGGGCATGTTGAACGTGCCGTAGATCGGGCCGATGATGTTGACCCTCGGCTTCTGGCCCTCCTTGCGCTTGCGCAGGGCAGGCACCTTCTTCGGGCCGAACTCGGTCCACAGCCATTTCAGCGCCCGGTCCGCGCTCTGCCACTGGTCCTCGTCTATGGTGCGCGGCAGGAAACGCAGGATGTTGGAGCCTTGCGGCGTGACGCCGCCGCCGATCATCTCGGCGATGGACCCGGTGACGACGACGGCGGGGAGGTCCGGATCGAGCGCACGCCGGGCCCGCTTCATGGCGTTTTCGGTGCCGTGCTGGCCGAGTTCGTCTTCCGAAAGGCCACTGACAACAATCGGCAGTTCATGCGGCGGCAGCGCGTCGGTGTAGTGCAGCACCGAGGTGACCGGGAGGTTCTCGCACCCGACCGGACCGTCGATGATCACCTGCAGGCCCTTGATCGCCGTGAAGGCGTAGACGCTGCCCCAATAGCCGCCGGCACGGTCGTGGTCGAGGATCAGCATCCCACGCTCTCCCCGTTGTCGACGGCATTGCTGGAGACGCGAACGCGCGCTGCGTATTTCTTCCGGTAGGCGGACTTGTCCTTCGGGGTCTCTTCCCAGATGCCGGCGGTGTCGCCGTCGCCCACGCCCTCGAAGAATTCACGCATCGTCTCGAAGCGGGGACGGTTGGCGATCGCCGCGTTGATGACGGCGGGCAGCGAGCCTGCGCCGGCCGGTCCCATCAGCGGGCGCGACGAGATGAGGTTGGTGAAGTAGAGCGCCGGCGTGGCCGCTTCCTTCGCCTTCTGGACGACCGGCGTCGTGCCGATGGCAAGGTCGGGGCGATACTCCTCGAAGGCGGCGATGTCCTGTTCCAGCGAAGCGCGGAAACGCAGTTCGACGCCGTGTGCGGCAAGCCATTCGGCATCCTGGGCGTTGTGGACCGTCTTCGGGCAGGCCGTGCCCACATAGCGCAGGTCCGCGCCAAGCTCGACCAGCAGCCTGGCGACGACAAGTTCGGAGCCTTCGTAGCCGGAAAGCGTGATGCGGCCCTTGATCTTCTGGTCCGCGAGCGCGGCCGAAATGGCGCCTCGCATGGCGTTGCGGCTGGCATCGGTCTTGCGCCTGGAAACGCCGCAGGCGTCGCCGATTGCCGCCAGCCAGGCGTCCGTGCCCTCCAGGCCCACCGGCGCGGAGCCGACGACAGGCCGGCCCGCCTCTGCGAACTCGCGCACCGAGGCGGTATAGAAGGGATGTATCGCCGCAACGGCGGCACAGTCGAGCGCGGCATAGAGGTCGCGCCATTCGCGCACCGGAACGGTCGGCCCGGCGGCCAGGCCCATCGGCTCGAGCATGGCGGCAATCACCATCGGGTCGGCCGGAAACATCTCGCCAAGCAGGGTCACGGTCGGCCGGCCGGAGCGGCCGGCGCGCGGCGTCTGGACCGGCCCGGCCTTCACCTCGGCACGCGCATAGGCCAGCATCGCCGCGGAGAGGACATCCTTGGCCTCCGCATGGGTCGGCACGCCGAAGCCCGGCACGTCGATGCCGACAATGCGCACGCGGTCGATCTCGCGCGGCAGCATCTTCAGCGGGATGCCGGACGCCGTCGGGACGCACAGGTTCGTGACGATCACCGCGTCGTACTTGTCCGGATCGGCCATCTGGTGAACGGCGTCGCGGATGTCCTCGTAAAGCTTGCCGGTGACGAGTGTCTCGGAACTGAACGGCACATAACCGACAGAGCGCTTGGCGCCGTAAAAATGGGACGTGAAGGTCAGCCCGTAGACGCAACAGGCCGAACCCGAGAGGATGGTCGCCACGCGGCGCATGCGCAAACCCACGCGCAACGACCCGAAGGCCGGGCACATGGATTGCGGCTGGTCGTGCGGTCCCTTCGGGTAGTCGGCCTCGAAACGGTCCATGAGCGCACCGTTGCCGGCGGCGCGGGCGGCGGCCTGCGAGAGTTCCGCACCGCCATGGCACCCGGCCACGGACGGCTCGGCGCCGGCCCCGTCCTGTGCTGCATTGGCGCTCCCTTCCCTGGAGCGTTCGATCGACGGTACGTCCATGTCAACACCATCCGGTCAGGGGTTGTCGTAAATCACTTCGAGCGACGGGCGGGCGAGCGCGCCGGCGGCGCACATGTCGGCTTCCGTGGCGGGTTCGAGCCGGTAGTTGGCGCCGGTTTCGCTGTCGTCGAAGAGTCCGAGCAGGCCATCCTGGTCGAGCGGTGACGGCAGCACCGGCGGCGCTTGCGTCAGATTGATCGCCAGGGATTCGAACAGCGGGCCCCAGCGCGAGTCCGGCGTGCCGATGATCTGGTAGTTGGCGCTCTTGCGGCGGATATCCTCGTCCTGCGGAATGGAGGCGAGGACCGGAATGCCGACGGCGCGCGCAAAGGCCTGGGCCTCGCCGGTGTTGTCGTCCTTGTTGACGACGAGGCCGGCCACGCCGACATTGCCGCCAAGATTGCGGAAATACTGGACCGCCGAGCAGACGTTGTTGGCGACGTAGAGGGACTGCAGGTCGTTGGAGCCGACAACGACCACCTTCTGGCACATGTCGCGGGCGATCGGTAATCCGAAGCCGCCGCACACGACATCGCCGAGGAAGTCGAGCAGCACATAGTCGAAGTCCCAGTCGTGGAAGCCGAGTTTCTCCAGTGTCTCGAAGCCGTGGATGATGCCGCGCCCACCGCAGCCACGTCCGACTTCCGGACCGCCCAGTTCCATGGCGAAGACGCCGTCGCGCTTGAAGCAGACGTCGGAGATCTTGACCTCCGCGCCCGCTTCCTTGAGACGCGAGGCGGTGTGGATGATCGTCGGGCATGCGCGCCCGCCGAACAGCAGCGACGTGGTGTCGCTTTTCGGATCGCAACCGATCAGCAGGACCTTCTTGCCCAGCCGGGCGAGCATGTAGGACAGGTTGGCAAGCGTGAAGCTCTTGCCGATGCCGCCCTTGCCGTAGATCGCGATGATCTGGGTTTGCTTCGATGCCTTGCCGGTGACCGGCGCGTCGGGCTCGATCGCCGCCTCAAGGCGCAAGCGCTCGTGCATTTGATCGTGATCGCGGGTGGAAATTCCCTCGTTCATGCGGCCAGCCTCCAGTCAATGATCATTTTCAGGCAGTCGGGGTCTTCGAACGCCGTGCGGTAGGCCGCAGGCGCATCGGTGCTGCTGGCCCGGTGCGTCAGCAGGCCGTCCAGCGAAAGCCGGCCGCCGGAGACCAGGCGAAGCACGGCTTCGACATCCTCCGGACGGAATTCGGCCGCGATGTGCAGCGAGATCTCGCGCATGAAAGCGGGTACAAAACCGATATCGAGCCGCTCGCCGTAGAACCCGGCAAGCACAAGCTCGCCGCCGCGCGCCAGCCGTGAAACCGCGGCATCGATGGCCGCAACGCTTCCACTGGCCTCGACGATCGCGCTATGTCCTTTCGTGGCGTCCCGGGCCTCGTCGACGACCTCGTAACCGAGTGCACCATCGCGGCGGGCGCTGTTGCGCTCCCACACGACAGGCGGCGGCGATCCCAGCGCGATGACAATCCGCGCGACCAGCCGGCCAAGCACGCCATGGCCGATCACCAGCCCGACACGGCCGCGCGCCCGGACGACGGCATGATGCGCGGTTGCCGCAAGGGCCAGCAGCACGGCCCTCTCGCCCAATTCCTCGGGGACGGGAATGACCCGGCTTTCGGCTGCCACCAGCCGTGACGCGGTTGCGCCGAAAAGACCGGCTGTCCCGCGATAACAGTTCGCGCCGGGAACGAAGACGAGATCGCCGGGCTTGCGCGGCGAGTCCCTTCCGGCTTCGACGACGCGGGCCACCGACTCGTAGCCGGGCACCAGCGGATAGCCCATGCCGGGGAAGGGCGGCATCGACCCTTCGAAGAACATCTTCTCGGTGCCGGTGCTGATACCGCTCCAAAGCGTTTCCAGCACGACGTCGCCGTCCTGCGGCGCATTGAGCGCCAGACGACGCAATGCGATCTCGCGCGGCTTTGAGAAAACGACGGCTGACGAGTCCATGCGTATCCGTCCTCCCGTATAGCTGGACCATCCATGGAATTCCGAGTGTCAGTTTAAGTTGACATATGTAACTGTCAAACAAAATTTACAATTGTGCCCCGGAAAGCGCGATTTCTCACTTTTCAGCCAGGACGAGGGTCGCCAGAAGGGGGTTCGCGGTGGCCTTGGCGGCGGTGTTGCGGAACCCGGCGGCGGAGAGCAGCATGGCGATCTGCCGGGCACTGCGGCAGCGGCCGGAGCCCATAGCCAGGAAATAGAAGTTGAAATAGGACGCAGCCAACCGTGCGCCCTCGCTTGGACCAGCCATCGCCTCGGCCACGATGACTTGCGTTCCCGGTTTCAGGGAGCGGTGCAGATTGGCGAGAATGCGTGAGACCACGTCGTCGTCATGGTCACACAGGATACGCACCAGCGTCACGCAATCGGCGTCGCCTGGCAGTGGATCGCGGGTGAAGTCGCCCCCCGTCGCCCCGGCCCTGCCGGCCAGGCCCTGTCGTGACAGGAACGCGCGGGCGCGCCCGGCGACGGCGGGCAGGTCGAACAGCATGAGACGCAGATGCGGATAGCGCGCGCCCGCGGCGGCCAGGAAGGCGCCGTCACCGCCGCCGATATCCAGCACCGTGCGGTATTTCCGGAAATCATGGGCCGACAGGATGCAGTCGGCGAGCATGGCCTGGCTTTCCCGCATCAGGTCGCTGTAGGCGTCGACGTCGTCTGCGGTCAGGCCGCTCTCCTGTCCGCCGCGCACATAGGCCCAGTAGCGGTGCATCCGCGTGGCTTCGCCTTTTCCGCGCAACAGGGCGACGGGGTCCTGCAGGTCGGCGTAAAGCTGTGCGTGATGGTCGACCAGTGCAATCAGGCCTCGGTCGGCAGCCATGACCGCGCCGGCATCATCCAGGACCCAAAGGTCCGGCCCGGCTTCGGTCACCAGGCCGAGATCGCGCGCGCCTTCGAGCAGCATGGACATGCGCGAAAGGGGCAGCGCCGTGGCTCCCGCCAGTTCCGAGGTCGTCATGGGCGCCTGCGCAAGGCGTTCCAGCAGTCCGAGCCGCACGCAGGCCAGCAGCACCTGCGAGTGCACGAAGCCGGCGGTCAGCCTGAACAGCGCGTTGGCCTTGCGATTGGCGAGAAAGCGGGTGAGCGGAAACCGCGCCAGGGCGCTGCGAAATCGTGCCGAGGCAATCACCCGGTTCCGCCACAGCCGGTAGCGCAGCGCGAACGGGGCGGGCATTGCGGCTGGCTTTTCCGTCACGGTAAACTGTCCGGTAGCGGCCGGGCCTGTGCGGACATCGCGATGCTGTCACGCAGCGCTGGCCGACGCCGTCTTCGGTATCAGCCGCGTTGCCTCGTTGATGATCATCGCCTTCAGGACATCGGCGCCGAGACAGTCCGGCACGCTTGCCGCCGCCTCCTCGACATGGGTGCGAAGCCGGCGCAGCGCGCCTTCCACGCCCAGTTCCCGGATGATGTTCGGCTTGCCGTTGCGCGCGTCCTGCTGGCAGGGCTTGCCCATCGAGCCGCTGTCGCCGAGGACGTCGTAGAGATCGTCAGCGACCTGGTAGGCGGCACCGAGCGCATCGCCAAGTGTCCGCCATTCCCCCGGATTGCCACCCGACGCCACGGCGCCGGCGGTCACCGCGCCGACGAACAGTGACGCGGTCTTCGCGCGGTGATAGTTGACGACATCGATCTGCTCTTCGCTTTCCCAGGCCTGCCCGGCCACCAGGCCGTAGGGCGAGCCGACCGCCTTGGCGACAATGCCGATCAGCGGCGCGGTCAGGTGGGCGGCATGCTGTGTTTCGCGCGCGACGGTCTCGAAGGCGGCGACGATCAGCCCGTCTCCGGCAAGGAGCGCCATCTCCTCCCCGAATTCGACATGCACGGTGGCCACGCCCCGGCGCAATTGGGCGTTATCGAAACAGGGCATGTCGTCATGGACCAGGGAAGCGCAGTGCAGCAACTCGATTGCCGTTGCCGCACCGGTGGCCGCTGCCGGGTCGCTGTCGCCGCAGGCCATCGCCACGGCAATGCAGAGGCGCGGTCGAATTCGCGCTCCGCCGGGAAAGACCGCGTGGCGAAGCGCGTTGCCCAGTCTCGGCGGGCAGCCATTGGCGGTGGCGAACCGTATCGCGGTCTGCATGCCGGTTTCAATGCGGTCTGGGATGTTCATGAAACCGGCCTCCCGATGTCGGCTACGGATGTAAAATTCGATTGACGACTTGTAATGTCAACAAAGATTGACACAATGTGCGTCAAAGTCAACGCGCAAGGACAAAACGGTGCGCAACAGGCAGGAAGAACCGGTTGTGATCATTGGCGCCGGTATCGGCGGGCTGGCCGCGGCGCTGATCCTCGCCATGCGCGGCGTGCCGGTAGAGGTCTTCGAGTCGGGCGCAGGGCCGGGCGGAAAGCTGCAGCCGGTCACGGTGGGCGGGACCGCTTTCGACGGCGGGCCGACCGTGCTGACGATGCGCTGGGTGTTCGACGACCTGCTGTCCGGAAGCGGCGCAAGGCTCGACGATGTGCTCGGCCTTTCCCGTTCGCGGTTGCTGGCGCGCCATTTCTGGAGCGGCGGCGCGCAACTCGATCTTTTTGCCGATGCCGAAGAGACGGCGGCAGGCATCGACGCATTTGCCGGTTCCGGGGATGCCGACGGGTATCGGCGGTTTGTCCGCGACAGCGCGGCGATCTTCGAGACACTTCGCTTCACCTATATCGATGCGCCCTGTCCCACGCCCCTGTCGCTTGCCTCGCGGATCGGCTGGCAGCGGCCCGGCGCCATGCTGGCGCTGAAGCCGTTCGCGAGCCTCTGGGCGGCGCTTGGCGGCTATTTCTCCGATCCGCGCCTGCGCCAGTTGTTCGGCCGCTATGCGACCTATTGCGGTTCCTCGCCCTTCGCCGCACCGGCCACGCTGATGCTTGTCGCCCATGCCGAACGCAGCGGCGTCTGGCTGGTGGAGGGGGGCATGCGGGCGCTTGCCGCGATGCTCGCGGGGTTGTGCGAGCAGCACGGCGTTGCGTTCCACTTCAACGAACCGGTGACACAGATACTGGCAAGTCCGGCCGGCAGGGCGGTTGCCGGGGTCGTGACCGGACAGGACCGGATGGTCCCCGCGCGCCGCATCATCCACAATGGCGACGAGGCGGCGCTGGCCGCACTTCTGGATCATCGTCGCCGGGGCGAGGCACGGCCGTTTGCCAAGCGCTCGCTTTCCGCGCTGGTCGCCTGCACGGTCGCGCATCCGGCGGGCCTGCCGCTTGCCCACCACAACGTGTTCTTCGGCGACGACTATGCCGCCGAGTTCGACGCGATCTTTGCGCGCCGCGCCGCGCCTGCCGATCCCACGGTCTATCTTTGTGCACAGGACCGTGACGATCTCGGCAATCCGCGGGATGCCGCCAGGACCGATGGCGAGCGCATCTACATGCTGATGAACATGCCGGCTGACGGCGACAGGAAGACCTATCCGGAAAGCGAGCGCGAACGATGCATGACGGCGATGGAACGGAGGCTGGCGGCGAGCGGCCTGACGCTTCGGCAGGGCTTGCTGCCGGCCACGGTTCGGGCGCCGGACGATTTCGCGCGGGCGTGGCCGGGCAGCGGCGGCGCACTCTACGGCATGGCGAACCATGGCTGGACCGCGTCCTTCAGCCGTCGCGGAGCGAGAGGCCCGCTCAGCGGCCTGTATCTGGCCGGCGGCTCCGTGCATCCGGGTCCGGGGGTGCCGATGGCGGCGCTTTCGGGGAAGCTGGCGGCGAAGGCGCTGCTGGCGGATGCGGGTTTGACGGAGATGTCCCGGCCGGCGGATACCGGTGGCACTATTTCGACGGCGTCAGCGATTGCGGCGAATACGCGTTCACGGTGATCGCCTTCGTCGGTTCGGTCTTCTCGACCTGGTACCATTTTGCTGGCCGAAGAGATCCGGACAATCATGTCGCCCTCAACGTGGTGCTCTACACGCCGCAGGGCGACTACTGGGCCATGACCGAGCGCGGACGTCATAGCCAGGCGCGCAGTTCGTCGCGGTTCCGGATCGGGCCGAGCATGGTGCAGCATGTCGATGGCGGCCTGGTCATCGATTTCGACGAGATCGCGCCGCCCTTTCCGCCCAGGCGGCTGCGGCCCAGGCGCCTTCGCGGGCGCATCGTTCTCACGCCCCGGCTTGAATGCGGCACCACCTTTGCGCTCGACCCGGAAGGGCGGCACAAATGGTGGCCGGTCGCGCCCGCCGCGCGGGTGCGCGTCGAAAGCAACGTCCTTGCCGGCGGCGGTTGGGAGGGCAGCGGCTATCATGACCTCAATTGGGGCACGCGCCCGCTCGAAACGGATTTCCGTGGCTGGGACTGGTCGCGGGGGCAAACACCGGATGGCGGCGCCATGGTGCTCTATGACGCGCGTCTGCGCGACGGAACGCGGCGGAACCTGGCGCTGCGATTTTCCGGTGACGGGACGCCGCCAGCCGCCTTCGATGTGCCGGAGCGGAAGCCCCTGAAGCGGGGATGGTGGGGTGTCGAAGGCGGTATCGCCTGTGATGCCGATAGCCAGCCGCGCATCCTGCGCGCGCTGGAAGACACGCCGTTCTACACGCGGTCGGTCGTCGAAACGGAAATCGGTGGCGAGACGCGGAGCATGATGCACGAAACGCTGGATTGCGGCCGGCTGGCGAACCCTGTCGTGCGTCTCATGCTGCCGTTCCGGATGCCGCGACGGGCGTGAAGGGGTTTTCCGCCATCAGCGCCCGGACATGCCACCGCGATCCTCGGGCAGGTTGTCGTCGCCGGAGGCCTTGCGCCGGGCCTTTTCCTCCTCGCGCTTGAGGTCGCGCCGCTGCCAGACATAAAAGGCAATGGCGAGGCCGAACACGAAGGCGGCCTCGATCAGCCCGAACCAGCGCTCAAGCATGGGCAGTCATCCCGTTGTCACGTCCCGGACGGCCTGCGGCCGGCCGTGCGCTCTGGCGCGCATGCAGCGCGGTGAGGATGACGATTACCCGCTCGACCGACCCGCGATCGCGTCCAGCCGCCGGATGCATCGCAGCCGTCAGGGTCTGGCCGCGTCCGGCGATCCCTGCCGGGGCAGCGGGCGCGAGCGCGGCGGCCGCCACCAGGCTTGCCGCGGCAGGATCGGCGGGCAGCGCCTGCAAGGCATGGTCCGGCGCGTCCGCCTGGCTGGCGCGGAGCAGAAGTGCGGCCTTGTGCATGATCGTGGTGCGTGCGCGGCGGTTGACGCTGTCATGGCCGTTTTCGGCGATTTGCGTCCCGATCGCCTTGTAGATCAGCGCGGCCGCGCGGATCGCGGGCTGGCATTGGCGGGGCAGCAAGGCGATACCGGCATGGCCGCGCCTGTAGTGGATTTCCGCTTCGTCGAGCAGGCGCCGAACCACGGCGCCCAGCGCCGGCGTGAAGCGGGGCGAGGCCAGAAAGACCGCCGGATCGATGCCGGCCTCGTCCAGCCAGTCCCGCGGCAGATAAAGCCGCCCGTTTCGCGCATCCTCGCCGATATCGCGGGCGATGTTGGTCAGTTGCATGGCGATGCCGAGATCGGCGGCGCGCGCCAGCGCCTGCGCACTGCGCGCGCCCATCGCCATCGCCATCATCACGCCGACGCTGGCCGCAACGCCGGTGGCATATTCCTTCACCTCGCCGAGCGTTTCGTAGCGGCGGCCGCGCAGATCCATCTCGAAGCCGTCGAGCAGCGCGTTCGGCGCGGCGCGCGGGATCCCGTGACGCCGCACCGCGCGGGCGAATGCCCGGTCGCAGGAGAGCGGAGCGGGATCTCCGGCATAGATCCGCTCCAGGCGCACCCGCAGCCGGTCGAGCGAGGCGAGGCTTGCGCGCGGATCGTCGACGAGATCGTCGGAGTTCCGGCAGAATGCATAGAGCGCCCGCGCCGCCTCGCGCTGTCCGCGCGGCAGCAGCATCGAGGCGAGGTGGAACGATTTCGATCCGCGCCGGATGGCCAGTTCGCAGGCGCGCCGGTCTGCCGCTTCCCCGTTGAAACCATGCGTCAACGCGAGCGGACGCACCGGCATGGGCAGCGCCAGTCCGTCCTGCGCAGACGCGTGCCCCATCGCTGCTGTCATGCGCGCCTCCCTGCCATCAATGCGGCGGGTTCGGGAACGAGGTCCGCCACGATCCGCGCCGAGCACAGGACGCCGGGCAGCCCGGCGCCGGGATGCGTGCCGGCGCCACAGAGATAGAGATTGTCGACTTCCTCGCTCCTGTTGTGCGGCCGGAACCAGGCGCTCTGAAACAGTTTCGGCTCCAGGGCGAACGCCGCGCCCTGCCAGGACAGCAACCGGTCGCGGAAGTCGTTCGGCGTGGCGACGCGCGAGGTCACGACATGGCGGCTGAGGCCCGGCAGCAGCGTTTCCTCAAGCCGCTTCTCGATGCGGGCCCGATAGGTTTCGGCCATTGAATTCCAGTCCTGCCCGCCTGCAAGGTTGGGCACGGGACTGAGCACGTAGAAGGCGTCGCATCCGGGCGGCGCCAGTGAAGGGTCGCTGGCGGTCGGCCTGTGCAGGTAGAGGCTGAAATCCTGCGCGAGACGGCGATGGTGGAAGATGTCGTCGAGCAGGCCCCGGTAACGCGGTCCGAAAACCATGGTGTGGTGATACACATCGTCATACCGGCGGTTGGTGCCGAAATACCAGACGAACAGGCTCATCGAGTAATCGCCGCCCGCCACGCGCCGGTCGGTCCACCGGCGGCGCGGATGGCGGGAAAGGAGACGGGTATAGGTCGTCGCCGGATCGGCGTTGGAGACGACGATATCGGCAGGGATCGTTTCGCCGCTGGCCAGCCGCACCGCCTTGGCCTGCCGGCCCTCGGTGACGATTTCGGTTGCCGTTTCGCCAAGACGGATCGTCCCGCCGTTGCGCTCCGTGAGCGCGGCGATGCCCTTTACGAGGGCATTGGTGCCGCCGACCGCGTAGTGAACACCGTGCTTTCCTTCCAGATGCGCAATCAGGCAATAGAACGACGTGGCCGAAAACGGATTTCCGCCGATAAGCAGCGGATGAAAGGAAAAGATGGTGCGCAGCTTCTCGTTCCTGAAATGACGCGCCACCACCGAATGGACGGAGCGATAGCCGCCAAGCCGCACCAGCCCTGCGAGCGTCCTTGCCGTGAAGGCAAGGCTGTGGAACGGCCTGTCAGCCAGTTGCTCGAATGCGACGGCGTAAATGCGGGCGCTTTCGGCCATGAAGCTGCGATAGCCCTGCACATCCTCCGGTTCGAAACGGGCGATCTCCGCCTCCATGGCCACCGGATCGCCGCTGTAGTTGAACACGGAGCCGTCATCGAAGCGGATCTTGTAGAACGGCAGGCATGGCCGCAACTCGACGTCGTCGCTCATGCGGCCGCCGCAGTCATGCCAAAGCTGCTCGAACAGGTGCGGTGCGGTTATGATGGTCGGCCCGGCGTCGAAGACGAACCCATCCTGCCGATGGGCGTAGGCGCGTCCGCCCGGTGCGTCGAGCGGATCGACGATCGTGACGCGATAGCCCTTCGCAGCCAGCAACGCGCCGGCCGACAGCCCGCCGACACCCGCGCCGATGATCACGGCCGAAGGCCTCCGGTCGACCGTCGCGGTGCCGGCCGGAGGCCGTGCCAGCGTGCCGGCGGCAAATCCGTTCATGCCGCATCCTCCACTCTTGCCGATGCTTTCGCCGCCGCCGCCGTGATCCACTCGCAGACCTGCTGCGGCTCGCTTTCGTGAATGAGATGTCCGCCGGTGCGGGCAAGCACCAGCCGGCCGTTGCGCGCGGCCGCGGCCATCTCGCGGGAGTTGGCGGAAGGCACCATCGGGTCGTCAGCGGCGGCGACCAGCGTCAGCGGTGTATCCAGACGCGTCACCACATCCCGGAATCCGTCGAGGTTCCACGCCGCCATCATGCCGAGCGCACCTTGCACGTGGCCGGGATGCGCCATCAGGCAGCGGTAGAATTCCGCACCTTCGGCGTCGATGCGCGAGCCGGTGGAGGAAATCAGGTTTTCTCCGAGCGGGGTGTGGCGGGTCAGCGCGGCGAACATCGACGCGGAAAGCGGGTTGGCGAACAGCATTTTCGCCATCGGCGACAGCAGGCTGTAGCCCCGGATCGGCAGGAAAGCACCGTTGATGCCGACGACGAACCGGCCCTCCGGTCCCGGCGTTGCGGCAAACAGCGTTCCGGCGAGTTTCACGGCAATTGCCGCGCCGGCCGAATGGCCGGCCAGCCCCTGCGGAACGATGTCGAGCTTGCGCAAGAGCGCCGCAAGCGCCGTCACCATGCCGGGCAGCGACAGGTCCGCGTGTCCGGACGGTCGCGTGAAACCGTGGCAGGGCAGGTCCGGGACGACCAGCCGGAATGCGCCGCCCAGATGCGTCATCACGTGCCGCCAGGAATGCGACGAGGCGCCGGTCCCGTGCAGCAGAATCAATGCCGGTGCATCTTCAGGACCTTCAAGCTGCACGTGCCAGCGGTAACCGCCGGTCTCGACGAACCGGCTCGCCCCGCGATGCGGCCAGTCGCGCCCGTCGGTCTGCCAGTCCGGCCAGCGTGCGGCACCCGTCATGGCCGGCCCTCCTGCATGTGGCTGTCGACCAGTTCCGACATCCGCCCCGCCTCGGCCTGGCGCATGAAATGGTAGTCCGCCCCCATCGCCCGCGACAGGTCATTGACAACGCCGCGCGGGCGGCGTGACACGTCGATACACAGCTTTCGAAACGTCTGCTCGCGGAAGCGCCCCGCGATCTGTTCCAGTTCCCGTGCGGCGCGGGCACGATCGGGGGTCCCGTCCAGCGCCATGTTGCCACTGCCGTCGGTCAGCAGCACGACAACCGGCGAATTGCCGGCGCGACGCACGGAAAGCGCAAGTTCCAGCCCGTGACGCAGGCCGGCCACCAGCGGCGTCGGGCCACCGCCGGCAAGGGCCGCCAGCTTGCGCTTGGCAGCCAGGAGCGACCGGGTCGGCGCCAGCGCGGTTTGCGCCCCGGTTCCGCGAAAGGCGACCAGCGCCACCTCGTCGCGGCGCACATAGCAGCGCGCGAGCAGCCCTTCCACCGCGCCCTTGGCTTCGCCCAGCCGTTCATGCGCCGTGGAGCCGGAGGCATCGACCACGAAGATTGCCGTGGAGGGGGCAGCATGACGCAGGCGCTTGAAACGGAAATCGGACTTTCGCACCTGCAGGCGCCCTGAAGCCGGGCCGGGAAGGCCCGCGGCGGCGCGCTCCCGCAGGCGGATGATCTGCCAGGGCGCGGCAGCGTTCAGCGTCGCGACGATATCGGGGCGCGCGCCGGGATAGGGCGGGCCGTGGCTGGTGCCGTATTGCCGCCCGCGTCGCGCGTTCCGCGCCATGGCGCCGGCCTTTCCGGCAGAGCGCCTGCCGCCGCGCAAGACCTCCGCGGAGGCCAGATCGAGCAGGCCCATCAGCCTTGCGGTTTCGCTCTCCGTGTGGCGGTCACCGGGCGGTTCGTCGGCGTGGCGGAACTCTGCGTCCTGACGGTCGCCCTTGCTGTCGCTGTTCGTTTCGTTCCGGCCGGGCGGCGGGTCTGACGGCGTACCGTCGTCTTGAGCCTGCTGCTGATGCGCAGGCTCCTCATCCGTCGCGGCGGGCAGGATTCCGAAGCACAGCCGTGCCGCCATGACCGCGTCCGCCTCGCTTGCCTCGTTGCGGTCGCTCATCGCCGCAAGGATGCGCGCGACCAGGACCAGATGGGCATGGCGGCGCAGGGATCCACCGGCACAGGTCAGCGCGACGGCGGAAAGGAACCCGTGCAAGCGGCCGCTGACATGCGTCGCGCGGCATTGCTCGAGCGAGGGCAGCGGGGCAGGGGCGGGGGCCTGCGCCACATGATGCCAGCCGATCCGGTCGTGGCAGATCGTCAGTCCGAGACGGTCGGCAAGTGCGGCGGGAAGCGCTTCCCCGTCGTCTGCTGCCTCGTCGAGGGCGATGACGACAAACCGCGTTTCGACGCCCTGGCCCGGGTTGGCGGGATCCGGACAGGTGCCGTTGTCCATCGCGGCACCGATCACGGCCGCATTGGCAGGTTCGAGCCGCTCCGCCATCGAAAGCAGCAGCGCGCCGCCATCGGCGAGCGCGAGCAGACCGGTCTCGGAAACAAGACGCGCGGCGGCGACACTTTGCGAAACGTCCACTCCGCCGGTGAGCCGGGAAAGCGGCGCCATCGCCGATGCCCGCACGATCCGCGCCGTGGCCGGGCCTGCAGTTTCGAGACATTGCAGGAAAGCATCGCGCACCGGCCCGGCGCGCGCCTGAACCCGGACGCCGCCAAGGGACGGGCCGGCCACCGCCAGAACACGGACCGCGAGCAGTGCCTCGCGCCAAAGCTGTTCACCCATCCTGTCGGCTGCATCAACCGGGTTTTCGGGCGGGTGCGCTTCAGCCATGGCCGGCGCCGTTCATCGCCGCAACGGCGCGTTCGATGCGCACCGTGCTGGCGGTATCGTCGAGCGGATCGCGGCGCAGGCGGTGGCGCAGCACCATGGGCGCGGCCTCGACCGCATCCTCCCAACGGACCTCCGTTCGCCCCTCCAGTGCGGTTGCCGCCCGCGCGGCGCGCATCAGCGTGAGTTCGCCGCGCATGCCGTCGATGCCGAGCGCCATGCACAGTTCCGACATGCGGCGCAGGACGGCATCGGCGGTTTCGACCCTGGGCAGGAGCTTGCGGGCGCTGACAACGCGGTTGCGCACGCCGGCTTCGCGTTTGCTCCAGCGGCCTGAAAAGCCTTCCGGATCCGCCTCGTAGGAGTCGCGCCTGCGGATCACCTCGATGCGCTGGTCGAGATCGGAAATCGTTTTCACATCGACGGAGAGGCCGAACCGGTCGAGCATCTGCGGCCTGAGGTCGCCTTCCTCGGGATTGCCGCTGCCGACCAGCACGAATCGCGCATCGTGGCGGATGCTCAACCCTTCCCGCTCGACGATGTTGACGCCGGAGGCAGCTGCATCGAGCAGCAGGTCGACGACGTGATCCTCCAGCAGGTTGACCTCGTCGATGTAGAGAAAGCCGCGATTGGCGGCGGCAAGCAGGCCGGGCTCGAAGCGCTTGATGCCGGCGATCAGGGCCTTTTCGAGGTCGAGGGCACCGCAGACCCGGTCTTCCGTCGCGCCGAGCGGCAGGTCCACCATCGGTGCGCGGATCTTCACGATGCGCGGCGGCTTGGCGTGCCCCTCGCAGCGGCAGGTCTCGCAGGCCGTCTGCGGCATTTCGGGGCGGCAGTTGAAGCGGCAGCCATCGCGCGTCTCGATCTTCGGCAGAAGTTCGGCCAGCGCGCGCACTGCCGTCGACTTGCCGGTTCCCCGGTCGCCGAAGACCAGCACGCCGCCCAGCGCCGGATCGACGGCTGCCATGAGCAACGCCGTCTTCATTTCCTCCTGGGCGACGATGGCAGAGAACGGAAAGACGGAAGGCATGACGGCAACGCTTGCTCCTGTGTGTCAACCCAAGTTTACACATTTTGTCGCGCAGCAAAAGTGGGAACGCGTGTGTCGCCGCATGAATCGGGACGAGGCCTTGTCCCCGCGCCTGTTTCCATGCCGTCCTGCCGATCCGGCGCGTTCCGTCCTTCCTTGCGCCGGCTCTACGGCCCTGGCTGCGGGAAGGTGGTTGGACAGGACAGCATCGGGCGCTCAATGGCCACACCGCAGGATACGGGCCTTCGGCTCATTGCCGGGCGCGGCTCGTTCTCGCCGAGCAATTGCCGGACAATACCGGAAGACCCGGCGTACCCTGAAGGAACTCCGAACATCGCCGCCAAGTGCTTGAAAAGGATGGTGGGCGTGACAGGGATTGAACCTGTGACCCCTACGATGTCAACGTAGTGCTCTAGACGGAAATTATTGTTTTTGTTGGAATTTTTCGCTTCACTCAACCGAGTTTATGGCATGAAATGCTCCTTGCGGAGGTTCAATAGGTTCAGTGAACCTAAGGAGCACTACGTATGTCGAGACTTCTGGCGAGTTTCCGGAGGTGAGTCGGCGAATATCGCGCATAGACCCTGGCAGTGATCCGGCTGTCATTGTGTCCCAGGAATTGCGCGATTTCGTCCATGCTATGCCCATCCTCAGCCAACCAGACCGCTGCCGAGTGACGGAGCATGTGTGCCGAGACATCGGGGCGACCGATCGCGGCGCCCGCTGCTTTCAGTCCTTTCTTGATGGACTTTACCGGGGCGCCGGCCCATTCGATCACATGGTCGCAGAGCGCTGCACCTCGCGCGGTGGACAAGGTAAGGAAAAGTCCATCATTCATCGGGACCGTCGCGCGGCCCTTCCTGCGTGCTCCGTCGTCCGGATTCCTGAGCTGAATGGTTCGGCGCTCCAAGTCCACGCGGTCCCAGGTCAGTTCGAGTGCGGCCGATATGCGGGCCCCGGTTCCGATGAGCAGTTCAATCGCCACCTGGATGTGATGTGCTTTCGCTGCCTCGATCAAGCGAACAACTTCATCGCGGGTCAGGAAAGCATCTTTCGGTGCCGGCTTGGACGGCCGCTCGATTACAGGCGCTTTCGAAATGAAGCCGTGCTTCTCGGCCCACAACAAGACCATGCGAAGGTGCCCAAGCTCAGTATGAATCGTTCCGTCCCGCCGGCCAGCATTCCGTCTTTCCTTCACATGGGCCCGGCAATCGGCAATGGTAATGGCTTCACCGTCCATGCTGCCAAATCGTCGATGAAGAGCCTTCCAGGAATGCCGCATCGTCTCGACGACGGCACGACCCTCCATGTCAATCATGTAACCTTTCCAGAGCTCTTCTACCGTCTTCCCGCGCGGGCGCGTGAGTTCGGCATATCGAGCCGAGGCACGGCGTTGCGCCTCTTTCGCGTCGTCGGTTCCAAGGGAATATCGGCGTCGTATGCTCCCTTCCTGCCAGACGATGTAGAACTGGTTTCGAAATCGGTTGATGCGCCACTGCGACATTCGTATGCCTCAACATCCTCGACGCGGATGCGCCAGAGTTTTCCAACCCGGAAGGCGTTCAACTCGCCATCCGTGATAAGCGTGCGGACGTGACGTGCGGAACAATGCCAGCGTTCAGCCAGCATCTCCGGTGTCATGACCTGAGAGCGAAAACTCGTAACGCTCATGGCCAGGCATCAATCTTGCGAAAGTCACCTGCCCGCGCCTCGCAATGAGCCGCAGCTTTGATGTGCGTAGCCACTGGTTCACCTGTCGTTGTTTCTCAGGTGCCCTATAGCGTTCTCGTCGGAGGAAATGCTTCCGGGACAAAAAAAATTTGCAATGCCCTGATACGGCCCGGGTCGGATGGAGGATGCGGGCAGGAAAACCAATCCTGGTCGGGCGAGACGCTGACCGAAATGCCCAGGCGGCGCTGGTCGAGTGAACCGAAGAGCCGGGGCGGAACGGCCTCGCCCGGCATCACCCATTGCCAAGGGCAGATGACGAGGATGGAGGCGGGCGCGCTCCGGCAGGGCTTGCCATTCATGGCTTCGGCGCCAGGCACGCCGGCTCATCAGCCGCAAGACCCCGTCGCATCATGGAAAGCAGCCACTTCTTCCTGCAGCCAGTCGCGCAGCGCGGCGATCCGCGGATCAGCTTCCTCGCCCGGCCGATGCACAAGATCATAACCTCGGCCAGCAGGTAACCTGATCTGCGGGAACGGTTCGACGAGCCGTCCGGCGGCGATGTCTTCGGCTACCAGCACGCTGCGGCCGAGCGCGACACCCTCGCCACGCAGCGCCGCCTCGATGGTGAGGCTACCATGGCTGAGCGTCGGGCCCCTTGGACGCGCAAACGTGACGCCTGCGGCGGCGAACCAGCGCTCCCAGTTCGGCAGCGCGCTGTCGTCGTGCAGGACACGGCTCTCGTTGAGCAGCGTGCAGCGCAAGAGGCCGGCAGGATCGGCAAGACCGCCCATGCGCTCGCGGTAGTCGGGGCTGCAGACCGGGCTCATCGTTTCATTGAGGATGCGCTCGGCCACGGTGCCAGGATAGGTTCCGGTGCCATATCGCAGGGCGGCGTCCACGCGGCCATCGGAGAGATCGACATTGACGTCGCTCACTTCGAGCCGGATGTCGGCGTCGGGCAACCGCGCCATCAGCCGGTGCAGGCGCGGCGCGAACCACTTGCTGGCAAAGGAGACGCTGGTGCTGATCGTGAGCCGGGGTGTGACATCCCGCGCACGCAGGCGTTCGGCCTCGCGCGTCAGTTCCGCCAGCGCCCGGCTGACCACCTGATGCAGGCCTACGCCTTCCTCGGTCAGCGCGATGCGCCGCGTCATGCGCCGGAACAGGGCAACGCCCAGGTCATCCTCCAGGGTCTGGATCTGCCGGCTGATCGCCCCCGGCGTCACGTTCATTTCCTGCGCCGCCAGCGCCATGCTCAGCAGGCGGCCCGCGGCCTCGAAGGCGCGCAATGTCTGCAGGGGCGGCGGGCGGACGGCCATGGCGACCTCATGATTGCATTTCAGTCAATCATAACCGCCGAACAAATCGTTTGTCAGCATGTCCGTTCACGTTCAGGGAAATGAGCAAGGATCAATCGGATATTGGCGTGTCGGACATGACGGTTTCCATCGGGAATGCCCCCGGTCTCCCATCCCTCGTTGAACGTCTCTCGCCAATCAGCATTGGCGGGATGCTGCTGCTCGCGGTGCTCTGGGGCCTGTCGATCCCGATCACCAAACTCGGGCTTGAGGCCATGCCGCCGATCGCCTTCACCGCGCTGCGCTTCTCCTTCGCGGTGCCCTTCCTGTTTCTCTTCGCCATCGGGCGGCACCGGATCGCGCTTTCCGCCCTTCCGCCGGTGGCCGCGCTCGGAGTGATGGGGATCGGCATCGGCAATCTCGCGCAGTCTTTCGGTGTTGCCGGGGCTTCCGCCTCGGTCAGCACCATCGTTTCTGCCACGATCCCGGTGTTCATCGTCATTCTGGCCGCACTCCGGCTCGGCCAGCCGGTCAGCCGGGTGCAGCAAGCCGGTCTTGCAGCGGCTTTCGCAGGGGTCGCGCTGGTGGCGCTCGGCCAGGGCAACGGGGCGGGCGATCTGGGGCAGTCCACGCTGACCGGCGTTGCTCTCATCCTGGTCTCGGCTGTGGCCATCGCCTTCTACTATGTCTGGAGCGTCGAACTGGCGGCGCGCCATGGCACCGTGACGGTCGTGATCTGGAGCACGTTGGCCGGCTTTCTCGCCTTGCTGCCGTTCACGGTATGGGAGGTGATGACCACCACCTTCGCCGTCACGCCGGCGGCCATCGCGTCGGCGCTCTATCTCGGGCTGCTCGTTTCCGCGGTGGGCCTCTTTCTCTGGCTCTGGCTCCTGCGCACCGTGCCTGCCCGCGTGGCGGCAAGCGTGCAGTTCCTCCAGCCGGTGTTCGGCATTGGCGCCTCGGCGGCCATGTTCGGCGATCCGATGGGCCCGCTCTTCCTGGCCGGCGTCGCGCTGGTGCTGATGGGCGTCGGCCTCTCCATGATCAACCGGCGCAAGCGGCTCTAGGGTTGCCCGTCCAGCAGGTCCTCCAGGAACTCCGAAACCGGGTCGCAGGCGGAAATCCACAGGCGTTCGCGCGCGCGCGTTGCCGCGACATAGAGCAGGTGCCGTTCCGTGTCGAAGATCTCGTTGCTCTCGTAGTTTCGACGCACGCCCCCGCGAAGGGGGCGACCTGTGCCGCCAGGGCGTTCTTCATCGTGGTCGAGTTTCGACCCACGCCCCCGCGAAGGGGGCGACGTCCTGCTTCATTGAGGATGGCGTATGCTTCCTTGTTTCGACCCACGCCCCCGCGAAGGGGGCGACTTGTCATGTGGTCCTTGCAGGTCAGGCGGTGATGTTTCGACCCACGCCCCCGCGAAGGGGGCGACGCGCGGCCAGCGTGTCGGCGTTCACCGTCTCGCCGGTTTCGACCCACGCCCCCGCGAAGGGGGCGACGCGGATCGTCTGCAAACATCACCAGCCTGTCGCTCGTTTCGACCCACGCCCCCGCGAAGGGGGCGACACGGTTGCCGTCTCCGGTTCTGCCGATGCGACGGTTTCGACCCACGCCCCCGCGAAGGGGGCGACCCGAGGTCGAGGGTGGCGTATCGCATCCTACGCTGTTTCGACCCACGCCCCCGCGAAGGGGGCGACCTGCTCTCTGAACGGTGTTTGCGGTGATAAAAGTTTCGACCCACGCCCCCGCGAAGGGGGCGACGGTGCGCCGCGCGGCCGCATGTGCCGCATTGATAGTTTCGACCCACGCCCCCGCGAAGGGGGCGACGTTCTCGTCTCTGGGTCGCTCGGCACGGTCGAGGTTTCGACCCACGCCCCCGCGAAGGGGGCGACCTTGTAGGGTTCCGATGGCTGTCGCCGCATCGGTGTTTCGACCCACGCCCCCGCGAAGGGGGCGACGAGTGACGGGACCGGCTACAAGCGCCTGACGCCGTTTCGACCCACGCCCCCGCGAAGGGGGCGACCTGATCTCGCCCTGCGATGCGATAAAATCGGCCCCGCCTGAGTTTCGACCCACGCCCCCGCGAAGGGGGCGACTCGCCTGATTGACCGAATAGCGGAAACCAAGGATGGTTTCGACCCACGCCCCCGCGAAGGGGGCGACCCACATGCCACCACCAAGTCTGGCCGTCTGTATAGTTTCGACCCACGCCCCCGCGAAGGGGGCGACGCGGTGATCCGTAATGAAGCAAGACCTTATCTGGGTTTCGACCCACGCCCCCGCGAAGGGGGCGACAAATGACGGTTTACGCGATAGACCTAGCTTTGCAGTTTCGACCCACGCCCCCGCGAAGGGGGCGACGGGTCGGCGGCCTCGCGCTTCCAGTCCGATGAAGTTTCGACCCACGCCCCCGCGAAGGGGGCGACGTGCGGTTTGCCCATATGTCAGCAAGTCAGATGGTTTCGACCCACGCCCCCGCGAAGGGGGCGACAAGCGGCCGGCGACCTTCTTGCCCGCCTTGTAGAAGTTTCGACCCACGCCCCCGCGAAGGGGGCGACCGCAGAGGGCGGCCTGATTGCCCTCAAGAACCGGTTTCGACCCACGCCCCCGCGAAGGGGGCGACCCCCTTTTCTTAACATCTTCGCCCAGAAGAGAAATAAACCTCGAAAGCGCGAACGTAGAGCACCAAAACGCTCAGTGCGCCTCGCCTTGGAGGGGCCTTTGTTTTTCTTCAACGATTTCAAAGAGCGTTCCGGCGCGCGAACCCACCGGAAAATTCAGAACGCTTGACGTTCGCGCCCTTCATCTCACCGTTTCAGACTATTACGATCCCACCGAGATCGGCTGCAGGTTTGGCTCCGACGTGTTCGATGCGCCGTTTCCAGTTTGCGCCAAGGTAATAATAGCGCAAACTGTCAGTCTCCCGGTCAATGATCGCTTCAAGCCGAGCTTTCAGGGCTGTCCACTGGGCCGAGTCCACCTCGATTTCAAAGACGGAAAATTGCACGCGCTGGCCGTAATCGCGGCAGGTTTTTGCCACGCGGCGAAGCCGGCTCGCTCCGCCTTCAGTTGTCGTATTCACATCATATGTGACGAGGACCAGCATGAGTTTTCACTTCCAGAACCAAGGGGGATAAGCGTTCAGGTCACCGCGCAGGTGTCGCGACAACATCTGCGCCTGCAGATAGGGGACCAAGCCAAGCGGTGCCTTTTCGCCCAGGAAGGTATGAACGCGCTCCACCTTCTTTCTCTCCTGCCAGGCGGTCAGAACCGTTTTTCGGGTGTCGTCCTTCATCTCGACCGCCCCGCTCTCGCGGAGTTCAAACCCGGATGCGCGTAATTGCTGACGGTTGAAGAGCGACAAGCATAGCCTATCAGCCAGAACAGGTCGCAGTTCCTCCATCAGGTCCAGCGCCAGACTTGGCCGGCCGGGCCGGTCGCGATGCAGGAAGCCAACGGCCGGGTCGAGCCCTACTGCCTCCGCGGCACTACGGCAATCATGCGCAAGGAGGGTGTAGAGAAAGGACAAAACGGCATTGACCGGATCAAGGGGCGGGCGGCGTGACCGTCCCCTCCATACAACCTGCTTGTCTTGGGAGCGCAGCAACTGACCGAATACCGAAAAGTATAGGCTTGCCGCTTCGCCTTCCATGCCGCGTAGGGCATCAGCATCATCGTCACCCCTTTCGATCCGTTGCAGGATAGCTGCGAGTTGACGAACGACCTGCTCCAACCGTGTGCTGTCCTGTTGCGCGAAACCGGATCCATGATCTCGCATAGCGCGCAACAGAACAGTGCGCTGGTTGGCGACCTTGCCGAGCAGAATGGAGCGGACCAGGTCTGCGGGGTTTTCGGACGCGCGGTATTGCGCCCGGCGGAGGAGCACATTGCCCGTGACAGGGCCTTCAACACGCGCCTGGAACCGGCCGTTCCGGGCAAGGAGAACGATCGTAATCCCCGCGCCCGCGCATGCGCCAATGAGCGCAGGAGAAATATGGACGGGGCCGAACACCACAACGGACGCAAGCATATGAAATGGCAGGCGTGCCTGTTCTGCACCCCCCACCTCCGCGACGAGGTTCTCGCCATCCTTGCGCAAAGCAGCTCCCTCTGTGGTCACATAGACGGTGTTCAGAAGCTTCTTCATGGTGCTTCATCACACAAGGTGTCGTTCACCATCTTGCTGCGCCAGGCGCGCACATCGCGCCCTGCAGAAACCGGACGGCAAAGTTCCAAAAGCGAACAGGCGCGGCAGCGGTTCTTGTGTGCGGTCGGGGGCGGGGTGCAACCGCTGTTGAAGACATCGCGCAAGGCGGCAATCGTCTCTTCAGTCAGTCGGCGCAGCTCTGTGTCGATAGGTATGGTTAGCCGTCGCCTGATTTCGGCGTAATACACGGCGCCCTCCCGGACGGCTCGTCCGGTCATTTCCTCCAGGCAAAGGGCCTGTGCACAAAGTTGCGCTTCGTCAGCCCGATGAAGCTTGGGCTTGCCGCGCTTGAACTCGACCGGATACGCTAACTCTCCATCATCGCTCTGCAAGAACTCCACCAAGTCCGCGACGCCTGCAATACCAAGGCGCCTAGACGCAATCCGCAAGGCAGTAACTCGCCGCCCCCCACGCTGGTGCCGTGCTTTCGGTTTGTCCGTCTGCACATGAAGAACTTGTCCCTCGGCAGTAAAACGATTTTCCGCCCAAGCACATTCAATGTGGATGAGCGCTGCCTGACGCAAGCAGTAGACCGCGTGCTGGACGGCGGAGATCGGGATAGGCTCTGCGTCACTGCCCTCCCGCATCACAACTTCTCGATAATCTCCACGCCCTCCGGGAGGTCTTCGCGATCAATCTCGATGCTGTAGTCGGAGTAGGCGCGGGCCGGAGGCAAATTGTCGAGACGCGAATCGATCGCCCGGAAAACGCCATCGACAGACCTGCCGATGCGAACTCGCTCGAAAAGCTGATGGGCAGGTGCGTTGCCGAGCGCGTTTGTGTGTTTGAAGACGATCAGTTTTCGAGTTGCCATTTCTCCGCGTGCCGCTGAACGATCATGTTCGAACATATTGGCGAGTGCTTCCAACAGGAGATCGAAATCATCTTCCGAAAAGCCTGTTCGCTCCGCGAACTTTGCGGAAATGAAACCGTGCGCCACGTAGAGAGCGTAAGGCACGATATGCTTGCGTCCCATGGTGCGGTTGTCGGTCCGGTCATCGCCACGGTCGTCACCCTCGGCACGGCTTTTCTTTTCGGCCTCGTTGGTAGCGGCCATGCGCGTAATGGAAATCTCGACCGGTAGGATCGGTTCAACCGACGTGGCGAAGCTCATCTGCACGGGGCCTTTCACCTGCCCACAATTGATCCCGGTTGACATGACAGCCCCGAAGGTCCGGACGTCGAAAAAATTCCGGCACATGAAGTTGCGCAACTCCCGGCCTTCCGTATCATCCCGGGGGTTGAGCTTGTTGCCTTCCGCGCCCTTCGGGTCGGCAGCACGAACGGCTTTATACGCCTGACGATGCTTCTCGTTGAGGATAGCACCTTCTTCGACATAGATATGGAACCCGTCCTGCCCGCCACGCGCGAGCTCGACATAGTTCCTGATCTTGCGTTTCAGACTGACGTCGGTAACGAGGCCATGGTTGGTCTCGGGATCAAGGCGCGGCAGGTTGCCCGCATCCGGGTCGCCATTGGGATTGCCGTTTCTGACGTCGAAGACAAGAACGAATTCATAGCGGTTTTGCAGTGCGGTCATCAGTTAGTCCTCATGTTCGTTGCGGGCAGAACCTGTCTTTTCGCGCTTCCTGAAAAAATCACTGTGTTGGTGGAAATATCCCAGGGCGAAGAGCGCCTGGTCGGGTGCCGCCAGCGAAACGGGGAAGGGGTCACCCCCAGGCGCCATGCGATCCATCACTTCACCAAGAAGAATGGTCAGGTTCACCTTGCGGCCGGGATTCAGTTTTCCCAGTTTGGCCAGATGATTGGCTGCACCGCGATCGAGCGCGGGATAGACGCGGCGAGGCGTCGCCGAGGCCGAGCCGTAGAATTTGTCCTTGATCGTCGCATTGACGCGCCCGCCATGAGCGGCGCGCTGGATTTCCTCATAGATCGCAAAGAGCCGTCCAAGCAGGTATCCCTTGTTGGTTTCTGCGGGGTCGAGAGCCACGGGAGCCTCCTTCCTATAATTGCGAATTAGCACCGCCTTGAGCATCGAAGCGCGCAATGCATTGACCTGTCCATCGGCGCGCATACGCGACAGGACCGAAGAAAGCAGCGTCAGCGGATATCGGCTACCCGTCAGGATCGCCCGCATCCACTCGCCGGCGAGATTGGGGGCAACGTTCTCTGACTTGCCCAGGACCGCCGTCTCGCGCAGATAGCGCCAAAGCGGCGGCCATGGTTCTGGGGGCGGTGGCTCCATGCGCATTTCCAACGTGAAACGCTGGTAATTCTCAGCCAGCGCACCGAAATCATCATCGAACCAATAGCGCACGGAAAGGCGGGCGGCATTGGGCGACAGTCCCAGGACATGGAAACGCACGCCCTCGGCAAGCCCCGGGTCAATGTCCTGCATTGGCTCGCCCCGGCGGATGCGTTGCAACACGGCGCCGACGTGCCTGACAGCGTCATTGATGTCGGCATCGGGTTCAACCATGGCGGCGAAAATGCTCTCCGCTGTTTTCGCTATGGTCGCATTGCTGCTGTCCGCCCAGAACACGGTGGAGGCATCGCCAATCTGGAGGCGGTGCCCGCTGCCGCGTTCAAGAAAACGGTTCAGCATGGTGGTGTAGGCAAAAGCCGCTCGTTCGGAGACTGGTGCATTGTCACCTTGGCTATGACCGTAGGATTCGAATGCGTCGAGATTGAAGGAAATGATCGACGCGCCTGAAGACTGGGCTCCCCATACGCCTTTGATGGAGGGATGCAGGCGCGCAACCGGCTCGCTCTCGCCCGACACCAGACAGGTGGCTCGCGTGGTTTCTCCCGTCGCACGGCGGCGCGCAACCAAAGCAGAGGCGGCAGGCCGGTCATGAAGACAGGTCTCGTTCAGGCGTTCGCTCTCCAGCGCAAAGACCACGTTCTGGTCCTTCATTTCCTCAGGCCAGAAAGGCGCTGTGAATTGTTCGGGAGACCATGCGCGCAGGAACAGCAGAAGTGCCTGCAGGCCCTCGTCGCTAGTATTCGTGAGCGCTTGTTCGTGCAGTTCGACAAAGGCGGCGTGCTCCTCGGCGGTGCGCTTGCCTGCGCCGGCAGTGATGCCGAGAACGTAGGATGTCTTGTCCCAGAGAAAATTCGACGCAATTCCTACTGTGCGCTTCGCACCTTGAGGAACCAACATCATGCGCGGCTGCTTCTTCCTGCCTTCGCCCGCCCGCAGGTCAGCGACATGCGCCACGGAGCCGTCGGGGTAGAGCGAGATCAGGAAGCTGATCTTTTCCATCGAATAGCCGACAGGCGGGCGGTCACTTGCCGGCAGCCGGTCATAGGCGCGCACGAGTGCGGCGAGGATACTCATCGGCGAACCTCCGGCGAACCGGGTTGGGGCACTCGCATGACACCTTCCACCAGAGAGGCACGGAAGAACATGGATGGGCGCCCCGGCGCTTCATGATCGATATCCCACAGCATGAAGCCAAGATCGCGTGGCGTGCCGAAGCCCAGGTTGGCGCTGCGTTCGCGAGCCGTGGGCATCGTGGCGGCCTCTTCGAGCAGTTCGAAACGCGCGGGAAACTCCCGTGTGCCGAGGCAAGGTTGATGAAAGCACTGACCGCGTGCTGCCCGGCGGTTGAAAATGTCGAGATGCTTGCCCTCGTTGTCATCCGCGCCGGCTTTTTGGGTCATCTCAAAGTGAGCTTCGATCACATAGGCCGGACGCACCAGGACGGTGGCGGCGCGTTGCTGGCGATCCTCGTCGACAAGAAGGCGCAGACCTTCCAGCGAACCGCGTTTCATCGCTGCCTTGATCTTGCTTGCCGGGGCCTTATGGCCTACCTCATTGCGGCGGATCGACTGGAAGCGGATCGGTTCAAGCACGTGGATTGCGTCAATCACCCAGCGGATGGCAGGCTTCCAATGAACCGCTTCCAGAATGCCGCGCGCCGCCGACGGAGTCATCACGTCGTAGCTGACGCGCTCGACTTTCATCTCCGGCCTGGAAAAACAGGCGTGCTCACCGGAGACTTTCAGGCGAATTCCATAGGACAAGTTTAACTCCTCCAGTCATATCAGGCTGTTCTCCAGAGACAGATACTCCGCATCTTCCCACAACAATCCGGTCTCAGCATTGTATAAATCCATATTTCTCAATACAGCGAACTGATCCCCGCGCAATTCAGGGCACCTAAATACCACATGGCCCTTGGTAGTCAGCAAGGCTCTCGCTCTTGGCGGCACTTGCACAACATAGCGTTGCAGTCTTCGTGCAATTGCGCCAGACGGGATTTTTTCTACCGATAGCTTGTTCACTGCTTCTTGCGCAGCCTCATCCCACGGGATGATCACCGACTCCATGCCGCTCTCGATCATGCGGAAACCCTCGGCGACCGAACGATAGGCGAAATCGGTTCGGATCTCGGCATTCGTCATTCTGAAACACTCGAGGATGCGCTTCATACTATTGCTGTCGCCGCCGATCGGAATCCTTTTGTCCAGATTGTCGCCAGCCCGCCAGTAGACTTCGCGGAAATAGGCTTCGATCGAGCCGGGCGATAGCATGTCGTTTCCGGCCTTCAGGGCGCGGGCGGTATCTGCAATCAAGCCTGCGATCTCGTTCGGCGGCCTGTAGTCGGGCGCGTTGAAGATTGAAACTACGCTGTCGTCGATCGACCTCTGGCCCTCGCGGTTACAGCGACCTGCCGCCTGAACTATCTGATCCAGCCCCGCGCGGGCGCGCCAGACCCTTGGGAAATCGATATCGACGCCAGCTTCCACTAAGCTCGTAGCAACAAGGCGGCACGGCTGCTTATTCTTTAGCCGGTCCCGTATCTGCTCAAGCAGCATCTGGCGATGGGCGGCGCATTGTCGGGTAGACAGATGGAAAAGGCCGTTCAATCCGGCACGTTGGACTGCTTGGAACAGGTCGAGCGCGTGCCTGCGGCTGTTGACGATGACGAGCCCTTGCCGCTCACCGGCCAACGCGGCAACGAGAGCGTCATTCGTCATGTCTCCTACTGACCGGATGTGTGCCCTGCGAAGCTTAGTCGCCAATTCGGCCGGGTTGGGGGCAAGTTCGCGACCAGCGAGCTCAAGACCGTCAAACCGGTCACGCTTGCCCAGTGCCGGTTGGGTGGCGGTGCACAGCACGACTGTGCAGCCATAACTGTTGCAAAGTTCTTCCAGCATCCGCAGGACCGGCATGAGCAAGGGGCGCGGCAAAGTCTGCGCCTCGTCCAGCACGATAACTGAACCTGCTATGTTGTGCAGCTTGCGAGCGCGAGACGGACGGGCAGCATACAGGCTTTCAAAGAGCTGCACATTGGTTGTTACGACCACCGGCGCAGCCCAGTCTTCCATGGCAAGACGGAGCTTGTCCCCGCGATCGGCTGCGCCCTTTCCATCAGGTATGTCCTCCTCTATGGCGGAATGATGCTCCAAGACCACCTCCTCACCGAGGACGCTGCGAAAGATCGAGGCAGTCTGGTCGATGATGGACGTGAACGGGATGGCGTAGATGATTCGGCGCTTCCCATGCGCGGCGGCGTGGTCAAGTGCGAAGCCTAACGAGGCCAAGGTCTTGCCGCCGCCAGTTGGCACGGTTAGCGTGAAAAAACCTGGACGATCAACCGATCTTCCACGCACATGGCGCAGAATGTCGGCGCGCAGGGCATTCAAGGCGCCGTCACATGGAAAACCAGCCATGTGGGAATCAAACTTGGCGCGCAATCCCTCTACGATGCTTTCCAGTGCCGGCCAATTGCGATCCCGTTCTTCTCCGTTCAGCCGGGCATAAAATTGCTCGGTTTCTCTGAAATCTGCATCGACCAGGCAGGAGAACAGCATGCGACCAAGCACAGACAGCTGAAACGCGCCTTTCGGCCCCGCTGTCGGAACAAAATTCAGCGGCAGGAGGTTTGTGAAGTCGCAGGCGATCTCCGTCTCCCAAACAGGGTCGGGCCCGTAAGAAAAACCGTCCAGACGCCGCTCCAGGCATGCGGCGGTGGCATTGAAGCGGTCCGGAAGCCCGGCATGGTGACCAAGGACGGCGTAGGCAATCAGTTCGGCGATGACCCGGTCGTCGCCTGTCGAACGGTCGAGGGCGATTCTGGCTCCGGCTGTGGAGTGATCCACGCGTTCACCCCCCTGAAGGCGCTTCTGGAAGGCTTCGGTGTATTTTCCCAAGTCATGAAGCGAGCCCGCCAGTGCCGTGGATCGTTCAATGCCAAGGGGCTTGCCGTTTTCTGCCGCCAATGCAGAGACACCTGAAAGATGTTCGGCCAGCGATTGCCAATCGCTTCTGTCATCGAATGATCCGCTATGCGCGTAATATTTCATATAAAGCCTTCGGTTTCGGGCCGACGTGACTGCTCCGTCACTCTGGATCGTCTGCTATTGCGCGAAAAAATTCTGTTGTCACAGGGAAACAACTTTTGCGTTTGGCGGCAAGCCGTTATCGTTTTTCGAAATGCATAAGATGCAAGCGCAATGCCGGATTTCGCCCGGTTTCATTTCGCAGGCTGGCCCCGATTTCAGCGCCGGAAGGCGATGCGCAGGAACAGCCGGAGAGCCAGGGTGAGCATGTAGCCTGCCGCGAGGAGAAGCGGTAGCAGCGTCATGATCAGGGAAACGAGGATATCGGCGATCCGGAAGATTGACTTGCCGGTGAACTTCAGGACGGTCGCCGTCCTGTCGCCCATCACGCGGGCTACCGCGGCCATTTTTTGGATTTCACGGGGATTGTCGGCGAGGCCCAGCGCGACAACCCCGGCCCTTGCTCCGCCCGCCTTGGCAATCGAAGCCACGTCGGCCGCGAATACGGTCAGTTTCGTTGCCTCGTCCTGCCGGACAGTGCGTGACAGGACCGATTTCAGGTCATCGGGATCCGGCAGCTTGCGCCAGTCAAACCGGCGCGCCGCCTTCGAGAGGGCGTCCCAGTCAAAGACCCTGGTGGCGATGTCTCTCAACGACCGGGTCAGGATGGCGCTCAGCCTCCTGGCCTTGTAGGTGGCCTTTGTGAGCGACAAACCGATGTCCGCCGGGCTGGCTGCTCCAACTGAAGCGATGGCTGGAACACTGGTCAATACACCCACTGCAGAGAGCCCAAGGATCACATGATCGACGGGTTCCCCGTAGGCGAGGTGCTTGCCCTCGATCGCCAGATCGCGAATGTCGCCGATCACAAGCAGATCGGCCAAAATCGTGCCCGCGATCTCTTCAGCATTGTCAGAGCTTCCCAGGATTGCGCCCCTGCCGAAGCTGTGACCCGCCGCCAGGGAGCGATCAATAAATGAGACCCGGGCCCGTTCAACAAGGTCCGGTGGAACGTCGAAGCCGTTGCTGGTGGCCAACTCGATCAGTTCCTGTGCCTCGCGATAATTCTGGGCCTCGAGTGCGGTCTCAATGGCGAAGGCATATTGGCCCTCGTCGGCCGTCATCATCCGGAACTGGGCAATCGACGGCGGCGAGAAGCCGCCGACCAGAACCGAAAGCGCCCACAGGCCCTTGGCGCCCATTACGAGGCCGGGGATGAACGATGCGATGAACAGGAGCGTCAGGAGACGCCTCGACAAGCGGATCAAATCTTCACCATCCCGGTCCGGAGGAAATCTGTCCTTGGACGTCTGTGATGCCGCGGAACAGACTGTTCCCTTCTGTTGAGTCTGAAAAAACGCAACCGTTTCGTTTTTCCATGTTGCACGGGCTCTAGCATAGTCCTCACGGCATCGCCTTCCGCAACTTTTTCCCACCAAAGCTCAGTGGACTCAGCAGTCAGCATTGACTTACTGCGCCTGGTTCCTGGCCGACCAGCCTTGTTCGGCTCTAATAACTTGCTGAACAGGAAGAGCACACAAGGGCAGAGAGTCACAACACACCAGGACACCGTCCCGGCCATACGCACCAGTCCAACCGCCTCACCACCTCACCGCCTCTCCCTCTCCGTCAGCTTCCTCATCGCCATCTCCACCCGCTTGTTGAGTTCCTCGTAGGCCAGGAAGGTCTGCATCGGCCCGTTGCCGCTCCGGGGTGGCTGAAGGCGCTTGCCGTTCGGGGCCGGCTTGTCTCGCAGCTCGGCACGCCGTTCCGCCCGCCATTTCGACCAGTCCGTCTCCATGGCCGCTAGGCCGACCATGCCGGTGTTCAGAAACTTCGTGATGCGCTCTTGTCTCAGGTGCCTGATCACGCTGTTGCCCGCAGAGGGGCACAGGCCGTTCACATCAAGGAAGGTTGGCAGCAGGAACCGAAAATACCGGGTCAGCTTGGCGAAGTTGAACGTCTCAACGTCAGTGAAGGTCAGAAGGCCGATCTCTTCCAGTGCCGTGCCTTGCAACGTCACCTCGATCCTGACCCGCTTTTCCCGGTCGCGAAGCTGCTTGAACGTTCCGGCTGTCCGGTTCTGCCGATCAAGCACCTTGTCCATGATGCGCCACGTCGACGGAGCGTCCTGCCGGCCATAGTAGACTGTCGAGCCAGCACAAGCTGGCCGGTCGCCATCATTCAGCATGAACAGCCACTTCTCATGCAGCCCGCTCTCGGACCGCGGGAAGAAGAAGCCGGTTGCCTCCTTGCCCTCGCCCCACACAAAGCGGGGCCGATCCCGGAGTCTCACACGCACGACATCCCGGTTCGGCATGAAGTGGTGCGCAAGAACGGCGAGCAGGGTGCGCCGCAGGTTGTCGTCTCCGGGCAGTCGGGGTGTGAAATCGAGACTGACCTCGATGCCGTCAATCAGCACATCGCCGTCGATGCCCATGTGGTTGCCAATAGCTTCTATCGCTGTCCTGACGACATCCAGCCCGGGTTCCTGGAAACGGATGCGGAAAGTGTGGCCATGATCGAGCTGCTTGGCGTAGCAACCTTCGCCAGTGGCTTCCTTGATGCGTCTGAATACCCAACCGGGCTGGGTCGCGTGTATGGTCTTCACGCGGATGTCGAGCCAGTCAATGACCGCCCGAGTGGTGAAGGCATCGAGATCGATGTCTGGTCGCAAGGCAACACGGCCCCGGAGCCGACGCTGATGATTGTCGACATGGACCTCGGCATAGGAAAGCGCGACTGCCGGGATGGTATCGGTCGCCGGGAGGTGCGCTAGATGATGGGTCATTGGCGGGAAGCCTCTTTTTGGGTGCGGCAATGCGCTGGTTGACTCAGGGAAGCTCACTGGCGCGTTCCGTCTGCTGAGCAGTCTCTGTGCGCTGTCAGTGCGACGGAGCGCGCTGGTGAGGCGCTATGAGCGTTTATGTGGCCGTCGCTTTGTTCGGCTGATGTTCGATTCTTGTTGTGACCGTAGTCGTGCTGGTGCTGATGCTGGAGGACTGCCCGGCGATCTTGAGAAATTCTTCCTTCACGACATCAAGGGCGGCCGGGTCGACACGATCAAGCAATTTCGCCAGGGTCGCGAACCTGGGTCCAAGATGGTGATTGAGATTCCGAGCCACTTTCGCGGCTACTTCACGGTGCTTTGCACGATCACAACAAGGCACAGCGACGGTTCCAGAATGGTTTTCCGCCATTGCCGGGTCATGCGTGTTGTGGTCAGCGATGGCTTTTTTGCTGCCACGTGATCCCGCGGCGGCCGTGATGCGCCCCTGGATGTCCTTTGCCGTGGGCGTGTTTCCCTTGTCGATATCGGCAATGACGCTCTCGCGAACCGCCTCGGGGGTGTTTCTGGCGGCCAGCTTGTAGATGGAGGCCGGGGCCAAGGTTTCTACTGCATGCGCCATGCCGCCGAACACCCGCGCGGCCTGCATGTAATTTTGGGCTGTGCGTTCGCTCCACCCGAACTCGGCCTCGAGCCACTGCCGGAAAGCGCCATGCTTGAGCTTGTTCTTGACCATGAGCAGGTCCTTGCCGGTCGCAAGGATGTTCTTGACGATGTTCGTGTGCCGCTCCCTAATGCGAGCTGCGGCATCACGGATTTCATCAGCGTCGGGCTCGTCTACGCCCTCGTAGTGGAACCGATCAGGCGGGCAATCGGACAGGCTGGCAGTCGCGCATGGCACATCTAATATCAGGTCGGCGAGCAGTTCGCGTTCTTCGTTCTCGCTCATCATTCCGTTGTCTATGGACATCATTGCCTCATGGCTCGTTTACGATGACGCTGATATAGCAACCACGCTGTCCGGAAGTGCACGATCTCCAAGTTTCTTTTCTGATGACCTCGCGCGATTGGCACGAGGTTTACATCGTGGCGAAAAACTGCGGACGGGCGTTTTGCGTCAACCTGGCGTCAACATTCGTCAACCATCAGGCTTCAGCGGTAATCGTTCACAGGTCCACGTCACCATAGCGGTGGATCCGGCCCGGGATGCTTGCGGCGCCCCGAGGCATCCCCATGGCACGTGCGGGTTTTCCTAGGACTTCGACTTGCCGACATGGCGGGTGACGGGGTGAACGATGCGCCGGCGCTGGCGGCGGCGGAAGTTGGCATTGCCATGGGCACGGGGGCCGACGTGGCCGTGGAAAGCGCGGGCATCACGCTGCTGCGCGGCGACCTGAGCGGCATCGTGCGGGCACGCAACCTGGCGCGG
>PAPF01000019.1 GCA_002708825.1 Phyllobacteriaceae bacterium
TCGCCACCCGCTACGACAAGACCGCAAAGTCTTTCCTCGGCTTCCTATGCTTGGCTGCGGTGCGGCTCTGGTTGCCGTCTTTTGTCAACAGGACCTAGCAGGCCCTCTGTCGGGAACAAGGGCCGGGCTTCCGGCAAGTTCCGGGTGGCGCGACCGGCCTTCCGGTGGCATCGGTGCGGCAAAGGAGCACGATGCATGACAATCAGTACAGGCCCGGCCCTGCAAGGCCCCACCATGAGCGCCCGCAACTGGGCCGAACTGTTGATTCTCGGTCTTGTCTGGGGCGCGGCTTTTTTCTTCGGGCGCATCGCTGTTGGCGAATTGCATCCGCTGGTTCTCGTGTTCCTCCGCGTCCTGCTGGCGGCGCTTGCGCTGCACGCTTTCCTGTACCTGACGGGAAGACCGTTCCGGGCGGACATGCGGCTGACCGGACAATTGCTGATTCTCGCGCTCTTCAACAATGTCATACCCTTTTCCCTGATCTTCACCGGACAAACGGAACTCGGCGCCGGACTTGCTTCCGTGATCAACGCGACGACGCCATTCTGGACAGTGATCGCCGCCCAGGTGCTGACCAGCGACGAGAAAATCTCGGCCAACAAGCTGGCGGGAATCGGCCTTGGCGTTGCCGGCGCAACGATCCTGGTCGGCCCGTCCGCGCTGGCCGGCATCGGGGGCCCGGCATGGGCGAAGTTCGCCGTCATGGGGGCTACTGTCTCCTATGCCCTGGCAGCGATCTTTGCGCGGCGGTTGCGCGGGGTTTCGCCCGCGCATGTCGCGGCTGGCCAACTGTCATGCTCGGCTCTGATGATGCTTCCGGCGGCCTTGCTGCTGATGACACCAGACGGCCTGATGACGGTCAGTGCGCCGGTATGGGCGTCGGTGGTCGCGCTTGCCCTGCTGTCGACCGCTTTCGCCTACATCCTCTATTTCCGGATCGTCGCCTCCGCAGGTGCAACGAATGCCTCCCTGGTAACCCTTGTCGTGCCGGCCTCGGCCATCTTGCTTGGCGCCGTCTTTCTCGGCGAAGCGCTGGAGCCATTCGAACTTGCCGGACTGGCCATGATCGCCACAGGACTTGTGACCATTGACGGAAGGCTGTTGCGGCGGCGATAGAAGCGTATCTTTTCGTTGACCTGGAGGGGGCATTTCATGTTGTCGGTACGGGAAATCTGCGAGGGGGTCGCCTCCGGGCGCAAGACCGCGAATGCCGCGCTTGCTGAAAGCCTTGCCGCCATCGAGGCCGGAGACGCGGATCTTCACGCCTTCACCTGCATCGCAAGCCGTGAGGCGATGGAAGCGGATGCGAAGCACGCGGAGGGGCCGCTTGCCGGCATCGCGCTTGGCGTGAAAGACATTTTTGATACGGCCGATCTGCCGACTGCCTATGGCTCGCCAATCCATGCCGGCTGGCAGCCTCGCTCCGACGCGGCTATCGTCGCGATGGCTCGCAAGGCCGGCGCGAGCGTGATCGGCAAGACGGTGACCACCGAGTTCGCCTTCTTCCAGCCGGGTCCGACGGTCAATCCACATGACCATGCGCACACACCCGGCGGCTCCTCCTCGGGATCGGCGGCGGCCGTGGCGGCGGGCATGATCCCGGCCGCGCTGGGCACGCAGACCGGCGGTTCTGTCATCAGACCGGCAGCGTTCTGCGGCGTGGCCGGCTACAAGCCCGGCTTCCGGCTCGCACCGGCGACCGGCATGAAGACCTTTTCCTGGACGCTGGACACGACGGGATTTTTTGCCGCGAGCGTGGACGATGTCGCCTTGCTTGCGGCGCGGATCCTTGAGCGCGATCTCGAACCGGGCGCTGTGGATCCAGGCACCGTTCGCATCGGTCTCTATCGCACCGCGATCTGGGATGAGGCGGACGAAGTGATGCGCGAAGCCGTCGAGGATGCCGCCGCCCGTTTCCAGCATGCCGGCGCGGCGGTGGTCGAAGTCGTCGAACCGGATATCCTGGCGGAGGCCCGGTCCATTCATCCGGTCATCCAGGATCACGAGGCCGCGCGGGCACTGTGCTGGGAGCACATGCATGCGCGTGAAAGGCTCTCGCCGAAACTGCTCGATTGCCTCGACAGGGGCGCAGGCATTCCGGCGGGCGACTATGACAGGGCGCGTTCCATCGCGCGGCGGGCCCGCAAGGCCGCGACGTCGCTGTTCGAGCACGTGGACGTCCTGTTGACACCTTCCGCGCCAGGACCCGCGCCGCGCGGGTTGCAGGCAACGGGGGATCCGAAGTTCAACAAGCTTTGGACGCTCACGGGAAATCCGTGCGTCAACCTACCGGGCCTGACGACCGAGAAGGGGCTGCCGCTCGGCATCCAGATGGTTGGCCGCTTCGGTCGCGACAAGTTGCTGCTGTCCGTTGCGCATTGGGCCGAGCGGTTGCTTTGAACGCCTGGAGGCCCATGACCGGGACAGGCTGGGGGCCGCTGGGTCGCAAATTTTGTTCACAGGCAGGCATTCGGGGAAGGCTTCGCGATTACAGCATGTTGACTTTGCGGTCAGTGATTTTCGCCTTTCGTTCCGCCGCAGTGCAGCAACGAATTTGCTTGTCCGGACGGCACAAGGGGCTAGATTCGGGGTGCTGAAGGAAACAGGAGGATATCGCAATGGGACTGACCCGCTCTCTCAATGCGCTCGTGTTTTTTGCCGCGTTCGCCTTCATCGGGCTATTGGCTATCGGGGTCGTTCCCTGATCGGAACCAGGGCTTCAGGCCAAGGTTTTTTCGTTTCTCATCCATGAAAAAACGATGCCGGAGGATAAGCCCGGCATCGCATCCCATTCCGGGTAAATGGCTCAGGCTGCCTTGGCGCCCGGTTGGCCGGGTGTTCTTGATCGTATGCCGATGAGATGGCAAATCGCGAAGACAAGGTCGGGCTTGTTCATCGTGTAGAAGTGGAAGTCATCGACGCCGCGCTCCATCAGGTCGAGAACCTGTTCCGCGGCGACCGCTGCGGCAACCAGTTGATGCGTGTGGGGGTCGTGCTCCAGGCCCTCGAAACGGTCTGCCAGCCATTGCGGAATGCTGGCACCGCAGCGTCCGGCGAAGTTCGCCACCTGCGTGAAGGCATGGACCGGCAGAATTCCCGGAACGATGGGAATGTAGATGCCGGCGCGCCGCGCCCTTTCCACGTAACGTTCGTAATTGTCATTGTCGAAGAAGAACTGCGTGATGGCCTTGGTCGCTCCGTTGTCGACCTTGCGCTTGAGCATCTCGATGTCAGTGGCGAAGTCCGGGCTTTCAGGATGCTTCTCAGGGTAGGCCGAGACGTAGACCTCGAAATCGCCCTTGGCGTGCAATGCCTTCACCAGGTCCGCGCCATTGACGTAGCCATCAGGATGCGGCTGGAACTGCGCTCCGACACCGGCCGCCGGATCGCCACGCAATGCAACGAAGCGGCGGACGCCGGAAGCGACGAATTCCCCGATGACGGCGTCCACTTCCTGGCGGGTGGCATCGACGCAGGTCAGATGGGCGGCAACATTGAGGCTGGTCTCAGCGATTATGCGCCGTACCGCATCCAGCGACCTCTCGCGGGTGGAGCCGCCGGCTCCATAGGTGACCGACACGAATTCGGGCTGGAGGGGGGCAAGGCGCTGGACGGTTTCCCAAAGCCGTTGCGCCATGGCCTCGTTGCGGGGCGGAAAGAACTCGAAGGACACGCTCAATGGCTGATCGGCGTGCGGGGTGCGGGTAAAACGGGGCGAAGCCATGTCAGGCGGTCTCCGATGAGGTCGGGGTTGCTGTTTGGTCCGCAATCAGGCTCCGGCGGTCCTGGCCGATCCAGAGCTTGACCGTCAACCGGTCCGGGCCGTTCGCCGGTTCACCGATCGCGGCGGCTGTTGTCATGTCGAGACCGGTGGAATCGAGCCAGTCGGCGATCTGGCCATCGGAAAAGCCCATGCGGATGTGATGATGGTGCTCGCGCAGGAAATCGAGCGCGTGCGGTGCGAAATCGACGATGACGATGCGTCCGCCCGGACGCAGGGCACGGGCCGCCTCGGCAATCGCGCGGCCCGGTTCATCGAGATAATGCAGCACCTGATGGATGGTGATGAGATCGTAATTCTCGCGATCGACGGGGAGGGCGAGAATATCTCCCTGGCGGACCTGGGCATGGGTCAGGCCTGCCTTGTCGAGATTGGCGCGGGCGACGGCAAGCATCTCGCGGGAAGCATCGATGCCCGTTGCCCGCAGGCAGATTGGGGCGAACAGTTCCAGCATCCGTCCGGTGCCCGTGCCGATGTCCAGCATGGTCTGAACCGGCGTGTCGCCCACCATGGAAAGCAGCGCCTTCTCCACGGCCTCGTCCGGGGCATGCAGCTTGCGCAGTTCGTCCCAGTCGGCGGCATTGCGCGCGAAATATTCGGCCGCCTGTTCGCGCATGCGGGTCTTGACGGTTGCCAGCCGTTCCATGTCCCGCTCCACCTGGGGGTCGGCCATGTCGAGGCGGGCAATCAGCAGTTCCACCAGATCGTCGGCCTGGCCGGTGTCGGCGAGCCTGAACCACGCCCAAGAGCCTTCCTGGTAGCGTTCGATGAGGCCGGCGTCCATCAGCAGCTTGAGGTGACGCGATACCCTCGGCTGGGACTGGTTTAGAATCTCGGTCAGGTCGGAAACCGTGAGGTTCCCCCGCGATAGCAAGGCGAGAATCCGCAGCCGGCTGGATTCCGCGGCAGCCTTGAGTGTATCAACGAGTTCCTCGAGGGATATGCGCGTGCGCGTCAGCATGATCAACTCCGAAGAAAGATATAAAGATATGTTTATGTCATTTCTGTCTGTCTCGCAACCCCCGTGTTCCGTGTGCGCCATTTTTGTTTCCGGCTGCGTCGTTTCTCTTGTGCGTCCGGGATATTGCGATGTCTGAGAAACGCGACGGGGAAGAGGGGCTGGATTTCGATCCGGCGAGCCTGGCTGGCGACGGGCATGTGGTTTTCATCGGCCGGGTCGATTCACCGTGGACGGATCGCGAGACTTGTCCGCGCAACCTGACGAGGGCGCGGGAGGCCGGCAAGCCTGCACGCGTGCTGATCGATGCGCCCTACCGGCCGGGTCTGGGCGGGCTGGAAGGGGCGACGCATGTCGTTCTGCTGACGTGGCTGCATCATTCACCGCGGAACCTGATCGTCCAGCATCCGCGCCATGCTCAAGAAGCCAAGGGCGTCTTTGCACTGCGCTCGCCGGCCCGCCCGAACCCCATCGGTCTCCATGTCGTGCGCTTGACCGGGCTGGATGTCGCGGCGGGAATCCTCGAGATAGACGCCATCGATGTGCTGGACGGAACGCCGGTGCTTGACATCAAGCCCTATATCCCGGCGATCGATGCGGTTCCCGATGCGCAGACCGGCCGGGCGGGATCGTCGTCCTGATGGCGGCGCGGACCGGCCGTCAGCGGGCCATTGCCAAGGCCTTGACCGCGCTTCTGCCGATGGCGCCCTATGCCGATATCGAGGCCATCCGCGCGGCGTCGTCGGCGCGCCACATGCGCGACCTGCCACCGGCCATCGCTGTCTGGCTTGCCACCGTCGCCCATGTGCGTCACCGCTATACGGATTATGACGACTTGCGCGACAGCGGTTACGACAAGGAAAGCGCACGGCATTTCACAGCCGATGCGATCAACGAGCAATTGACTGCCTGGCGCGCGACAAGGCTGATCGACCCCGACAGTCCTGACGACGAGGATACTGTCGTCGACTGACGGTCCTTGCGGCGAAGGCAATTGCATTGCCTGTCTTTTAATCGTTCCCGGAATGCGCTTAAACTTGCAGCATTCCGACGCGAGGCCCAGAACGAATGCCTTTTCCCGCCCTGCTGCGCAACCGTCTCGAGGCGCATCTGGAGTTCATCTATCCGCAAGCCGATTCCAGCGTGCTGACGCAACGCGTGCTGGAGGCATTCTGGCCGGAAGGGCGCCAGGAATCTTGCCGCCCGAAGCGGCGGCGGCTCAACGCACCGGTCTGGTCGGAGCGGGATGCCTTTCTGATCACCTATGCGAACACGCTTGTCGATGGCGAGAACACGCCGCTGACGCTGCTGGACGACTTCCTGACTCACCACGTTGGCAGCGCGATCAATTCCCTCCATGTCCTGCCGTTCTTTCCCTGGACCTCGGACGACGGTTTCGCGGTGGTCGACTACACCAAGGTCAATCCGGAAGTGGGTGACTGGCATCATCTGACCGCGATTGCCGGCCATCACAGGCTGATGGGGGACATGGTGCTCAACCATGTTTCGAGCCTGCACCCATGGTTCGTCCAGTATGTGCAGGGGCAGGAACCGGGACGCGGCTACTTCATCGAGGTCGACCCGCAGACCGACCTTAGCCAGGTGGTCCGTCCACGGCCGCAGAGCCTTCTGCGAGAGGTGGAGACGGTGAACGGTTCGCGGCATGTCTGGTGCACCTTCAGCCATGACCAGGTGGATCTCGATTTTTCCAATCCGGACCTGCTGCTGGAGTTCATCCGTCTGCTGCGCCTGTTCCTTGACAAGGGCATCACGACGATCCGGCTGGACGCTGTCGCCTTCATCTGGAAGGAAATCGGAACAAGCTGCATTCATCTGCCTCAGACGCACGAGATCGTCCGGCTGATGCGAACGCTGGCGGATTACAGCCGCGAACCGATGGTTCTGATAACCGAGACGAATGTACCGAACCGCGAGAACCTCTCCTATTTCGGCAACCGCAACGAGGCGCACGGCATCTACAATTTCCCGCTCCCGCCGCTGACGCTGCATGCCTTGCTGACCGGCGATGCCTCCGTGCTGACGCGGTGGCAAAGGCGCATGCCTCCATCGCCGGCCGGTTCGTTCTATTTCAACTTTACCGCCAGCCATGACGGGATCGGTGTCAGGGCGGCCGAAGGCTATCTCACGGACGATCAGCTTACGGGAATGATCGACGCCATCCGCGACATTGGCGGGCTGGTTTCGATGCGGGCGATGCCGGACGGCTCTGTCCGGCCGTATGAAATCAACGTTTCGCTCTGGGATGCGATGCTGGCCGGACCCGGCGGCGCGGACCTTCGTTTCGAACGCTTCCTGGTCTCCCAGACCGTCATGCTGGCGCTTGAAGGCATTCCCGGTATCTACATCCACTCGCTCCTGGGCACGCCGAACGATCTGGCGCGCGTGGAGCGGACCGGTCACAACCGGTCGATCAATCGTCATCAATGGAATTATCCCGAACTGGAGGCGCGGCTGGCCGATCCGGAAAGTGATACTTCACGGGTCTTTTCGGAGATGATGCGGCGCCTGGCGATCCGGCAGAAGCAGAAGGCCTTTCATCCGAATGCCACGCACATGACCATGGATTTCGGGCCGGGTATCTTTGCGCTCTGGCGCCAGAGCGGCGACCGGACGCAATCGATCTTCGCGCTTCACAATGTATCGGCACGCGAACAGGTGGTGCCGCTCGACCGGATCAACCTTATCGAGAATGAGCCCTGGGTCGACCTGCTCAGCGGCGAGGAGGTGGACGAGCCGCGCGGCGAGGTTCTGCTCGGTCCCTATCAGTGCCGCTGGATCTCCAACGTTCTGCCTGAACGCTAGCCGTTCATCACTGCCCACCGTTGTCGGCCTCGACCGCCGCCGCCAGTCGCGGAACACGTCCGGCCACGCATCATAGACCCGCCGCCAGTTCGGTATGAAGGGCGTTGCTGACGGGTCGTCGAAATAGATCTCGCCGGCCGCCATGATATTGGCGGCAAACAGTTCGACAGCCTGTTCCTCCTTGTGCCGGTCCAGGGTCAGCCCGTTGAAGACCGCATCGGCGTGATAGCTCTCGATCATGTCGAGGGCGTTGCGGTAGTAGGCTGCCTTGACCGAACGCAATGTCGCCCGTGAGATCACCAGCCCCTCCGTCGCCAGCTTGCGCAGGATCGCCTTGACGATGTCGGTCGACATGCGGGACAGGCCTTTCGAGGCGTCTTCGGCCGAGAGATCCTGGTGCTTGTGGTCATAGATGTCGGCGATATCGACCTGGCAGATCTGGCGTTGGGACGTGTTGCGCCGCAATTCCGACAGGAAGCCGATTTCGAGCCCCCAGTCCGACGGTATGCGGATATCCGGGACAACTTCCATGCGCATGGCGAACTCGCCGGACAGGGGATAGCGGAATGACGAGAGGTAGCGGGTGTAATTGTGCGTTCCGCAGGTCATGTCGAGCGCTTCGAGAAAGGGTGTGACCAGCAGCCTGCAGACGCGGCCGTTGAGCGTGTTGTTGGCGACCCTGGAATAGTAGCCCTTGGAAAAGAGATAGGGGAAATCAGGGTTGACGACCGGATAGATCAGCCGGGCCAGAAGTCCCTTGTCATAGGTGACGATGTCGCAATCATGAAGGGCAAGGACCTTGCCCCGCTGGGCTGCCAGCGCATAGCCCATCATATACCAGACATTGAAACCCTTGCCGCGCTCGGTCGGCGCGAGTCCGGCGGCATCGAGTTTTTCATGGATCGCCGCCATGCGCGGCCCGTCATTCCAGATGACGCGATGGTGCTGGGGAAGGCGGTCGAAGAACGATTTCGCGTATTCGAACTGGTCGCGGTCCGCCTTGTCGAGACCGATGTAGATTTCGGACACGTAGGGAACATCCTTGAGAACGTCGATGATCCCTGGAAGGGCATCGCCTTCCAGTTCCGAAAAGAGCGAGGGCAGGGTGAGCGTGACCGGGCGTATCCGTGCAAATCGCGCGACTTCCGCTTCCAGTTCCTCCAGCGGGCGCCGGATGAGATTGTGCAACGTGGTGATGGCGCCTGTCTGGTGAAAATCGCTCATGTGATCGGTCCGGGTCCCTGTTCAGCGTCGGTTTCAATGATCCGGAGAACGGCTTCGTTCCAGCCGGCCGGGCCGGCGCGGCGCGTCCGGATGATCCGGCCTTCGTCTTCGCCCTCCAGTGGCGGTAGCGGGTCGTGTGCCGGATTTGCGACAATCACGCCCATGTCGGCCGCGCGCAACATGGCGATGTCATTGGGGGCATCGCCGAGCGCCACGACGGGGCCGGTCGCGCCCAGGCTCTTGCAGACCTCGCCCATCCGCCTGGCCTTGTCGCTGCCAAGGGACAGCGTGAGGAAACGGCCGCCGCGAATTGCAGATACGCCTTTCGCTGCCAGCGCTGCGACAAACGCCTTCTCCTGTTCGGCCGTGCCCATGAAATCCCCCGGCTCGGAAAACCGGCGCTCCATGGCCCTGCGGGCCGCGTCCGGCGGCAGACCGGTGCGGGCCGAGACTTCCGCCAGGCTCCAGTCGCCGAACCCCTGGAAGAGCACACGCAATTCCTCCGGAAGGCCATCCAGCGTGCCGCGTATCGCTGTCCATTGCGCATTGCTCCCGGCTTCCTGCCCGGGCCACGCTATTCCGGCACCGTTCTCCACGATCGCCGGTCCGGTCATGCCAGCCTCGTGCATCACCGCACCCACTTCGGCGGCGGTCTTGGAGGTGGCGGGAATGACCGGGATCGAGCGGGCCGCGCATGCGGACAATGCCGGACGGGCCGCTTCCAGCGAATATGTTTCGTGGTCGAGCAGCGTGCCGTCGAGATCGGTGAAGATGATCATCGTTAAATTATAGACTGCTCAACGCGCCCATCAACATGATGCAGCGCAAAATGCAGCCACGGCACGCAAATGACTTCACCGTGTATTGGCAACAACCCATTGCCTCCACTGGCTCTGCGAGCCATGGAAGACGTTGATATCCGTATTCCCCTTGATACCCGGAACGACCCCGGTGCCGGTGTACTGCCAGAAGGTCCAGTTCTGTTCGCCGTATTTCTGCGACGGATGACCGGCGACCGACCGCAACCAGAACGGATAGCCGCGGATCTTCCAGAGCTGGTTCTCCTCATAGAAGTCCACGGTGGTATAGATCACGGGCGTCTTGCCGTAGTGACGTGACACCTGCCGCAGGAAGACATCCATTTCCTTGCGCACGGCGTCCGGCTTCGGCCTGAAGGTGCAGGTAGGCGACTTGTGGTTCCACTCCATGTCCAGCACCGGCGGCAAGGAGGTGCGGTCGACGGGCACATTTTTCCTGAACCAGAGGGCCTGTTCGAAAGCCGGTCGGCAGAAATAGAAGAAGTGGTAGGCGCCACGCGGTATGCCTGCCCGTTTGGCTGCCTGCCAGTTCGCGTGGAACCGCTCGTCAAGCCTGTCGCCGCCTTCGGTGGCCTTGATAAAGGCGAAGGAAACGCCGGCCTGCCTGGCTTTCTGCCAATCGATCTGGCCCTGGTATTTCGCAACGTCGATGCCGTGGACCGGATAATGCCAGGGCGTACGGCCGGACCAGTCGTGCGGGTCGTTGTCGGCAAAGCGCGGACTGCTGACGCTGACCTGCAGATCGAGCGCCTGATCGACGTTCGTGCTGGTGCACGCAGCCAGGACAATTGCGAACAGGGCGATGGAAGCGGCGCGGCGCATGGATTTCAAATCACTCCGGTTTGGCTGCGTGCCAGAGTAAGCCAAGGCTTGCCTTGCGTCACCCTTGCGCCACCTTGTCATGCCGCCTTGTGTCGGTCACGTTGGCTCCGGGAAAACAGGACAAGGTTGGCGGGAATGATGCGCTTCTTCAAGTGGCTTGCCGGACTGATTGCCATCTTGCTCGCCGGCGGCGCCGTCTGGCTTGCCGTTTCGCCACCTGCGATGATCCGGGTTGCCACCAATTACGCGGCGAAGATCGTCTGCTCGAATGTCTTCATTGCCGGTCGCGATGCCGACGCGGTGATGGCGACAGATGTTCAGGCGCCCGGCCACCCGGTTTTCAAGGCAATTACGGTCGAAGTGGAAAGGACAGGCGCTCAGCCGGGCGTGACCGCCAAACTGCTTGGCATTTTCGGTGCCGGTCATGCCGTCTGGCGGGGCGAGGGGCTGGGGTGTTCCAGTGCGCAGGCCGGCGGAAACCTGACGCACGCAGATGCCCCGGTTTCGCAAAGGCCGGTAGATGGCAATGCGGAGGCGCTGTGGCCGAATGGCGACCGGGTTGCGCCTTCGCAGGATCCGGCCATCGCAACCATTCTCGATGATGCTGCTATCGCCGGCCCGGGCATGCGGGCGATCGTCGTCGTCCACAAGGGCCGGATCATCGGGGAACGCTATGGCGAAGGCTTCGATCCCCAGACACCCTTGCTCGGATGGTCGATGACCAAGACGGTAACAGCGGCGATCATCGGGACACTGGTGAAGGAAGGCCGCCTGTCCCTCGATCAAAGCGGTCTTTTCGACGGATGGACCGGAGATGCACGGAACGACATCACCCTGGAGTCCCTCCTGGAAATGTCGTCCGGCCTTGCCTGGAACGAAGGCTACGGGGATGTATCCGACGTGACGCGGATGCTCTATCTGGAAGAAGACATGGCAGCCTTCGCCGCATCCAAGCCGTACGATCCGGAAAACGGCAATCCGGATGGCGACGGGCTGTTCAACTATTCCTCCGGAACTTCGGTCCTGCTTTCGGATATCTGGATGCGGGCCGCGCAGCAGCCGGTTTCCTATCCCTGGGAGGCTCTTTTCGAGACGCTCGGCATGACCAGTGCAACCTTCGAGATGGATGCCGCGGGAACATTTGTCGGTTCGTCCTACCTCTATGCCTCGGCCCGCGACTGGGCTCGCTTCGGCCAGTTGCTGCTGCAACGCGGCGCCTGGAACGGGCGGTCGCTCCTGCCGGCCGGATATGTCGACTGGATGACGGAACCCGCTGCGGCGTCCAGGGCGCCGTGGGGCGGCTACACCTACGGGCGCCATGTCTGGCTGGTCGGTCCGCGCGGCGATGTTCCGCGCGACCGGGACCCGGAGGCCGCATTCGATCTGCCCGGGGACACCTACTGGCTGCGCGGACATGACGGACAGACGATAGCAGTCGTTCCGTCCCGCGACCTCGTCGTGGTGCGCATGGGGTTGACGCCATCGAAGCTGAAATACCAGCCCCAGGGCTTGGTGGACGCACTCGCCAATGCGGTTGGCGGATGAGTGAAGGCGTCAGGCCTGACCCGTGCGGGCCAGGATTTCCCGGAACCACGCCGTTTGCGGATCGAACGGCTTGCCGCCGGCAATGCGCTCGAACTCGATGGTGCGAAGGCGCCCGTCATGGTCCTCGTCATGGCCGACGACGCCTGAAACACCCTCCAGCGCGCTTGTCACTGCATGGTCGGCCATGCCCTTGATGAGATGCAGGTCATCGGGGTTGGCAGGCGCCGAGCGGGCATAGTAGCCCGATTTCTGGACAAGTGTCTTGTCCGCTCCGATGGCCTTGGCGAAGCGTCTGGCAAACCAGTCGCCCACGTTGACCGAATCCAGTCTGACATGCCCGAAGGCGTCGCGCTCGAGCGTCTCGCCACCGGCTTCGCGTTCTGACATGATTTCGTCGACGCAAGCCCCTTCCGAAACGAAAATGGTTGCGTAACCGGTGTCCCGCATTGCCCTGGACAAGCGCTCCGTCTCGCTCTCGATGTCGAATGGCATTTCAGGAACATAGACGGCTTCGACATCCTTGAGAGCGTGGTTCATCATCAGGCCCTCGCAATAGGTCCGCCCCTCGATCCGCTCATTGTAGGCGCGGAGCGTGGCGGCGGTGAGCCAGCCACAATGCCGGCCCATGACTTCATGCACGACGAAGGTGTTCGGTGTGGCGCTCTGCTCGTTGGAGACGTGGTCGAAAAAGCGTGCTCCGACCTGCGCCGCGGTCAATGCGCCGAGCGATTGGCGGATCGGCCTGATGTCGTTGTCGACCGTCTTGGGCAATCCAACCACAGTCATGTCGAAGCCGTCGGCCTTGAGATGGGCGGCGAGGTCGCCGGCGGTGGTGTTCGTGTCGTCACCGCCGATCGTGTGCAGGATCGTCACGCCGTCGGCTTCAAGTTGGCGGGCGGCGGCATCGAGCGGGCTCTCGCCCGGTTTGACGAGGCCGCGTTTCTCGCAATCGGCGGCATTGGTCAGCTTCACCCGCGAATTGCCGATCGGCGATCCGCCATGATGCAGGAGCGCGCGGGCGTTGGCTCGAACCTGCGGGGTGACAGGCAGGATATCGCCTTTCAACAGGCCAGTGTAGCCTGAACGGTAGGCGATGATCTCAAGGTCAGGGGCGATTTCGCTATAGCGCTCGATGAGGCAGCCGACAGCGGCGGAGAGGCAGGGCGCAAGGCCGCCGGCGGTGAGGAGCGCGATCTTTTGCTTGGCAGGCATTCGCAGGCATTCCGCAGAAACGAGACATAACTAAATCGATTTAACAATATGCGAAACCTGTCTTCCTGTCCATGCGGAATGCGGCGTGGATCGCTGTCAGGCCAATCCCTGAAGCAGCATGCCGACGACATAGGCGAGGGATGACGCGGCTGCGCCGATCAAGAACGTCTCGAGGGCGGACCGCCACCATGGCGCCAGGGACCAACGGGACTTGGCAGCGCCGATTACAATGAAAACCATGCCCGTCATGACGACGGAGACCATGAACGCGTCTGCCAGTCCAATGGCGAAGGGCAGGAGCGGCACCGCACCGCAGATCAGAAAGGCCAGGAATGTGACGACTGCGGCCATGCGGGGCGAAGGCCTCACCGAGGGAAAGCCGTATTCCTCCGTCAGCATGATGCGAATCCAGGTTTCCCGGTCAGCGGTTACGGCAGCAACTGCCTGTTCAAGCGTGTCTCCCGAAAGACCCTTCGAGGCGAGGATCTGGCGTACTTCCTCGCGTTCGCCTTCCGGTTCAAGCCGGATGTGCTTCTTCTCGATCTCGCGCACGCGGTCGATGTCATCGACGACGGTCTTGGTACCCGAGTAGTTGCCAGCGGCCATGGAGAAGCCGTCGGCCAGCAGGTTTGCCAGGCCGAGGATCAGGACAATGCCCGAGGACAGGCTTGCCCCCTCGACGCCTGCTACGATTGCGAATGTCGTCACCGATCCGTCGATCCCGCCATAGACGAAATCACGCAGATAGGAAGGTCTGGTGCCATCGGCCAAACGTGCGGCGATGGCCTTGGATTCGTGACTGTGTTCCAGTTTCATCGCCTGTCACGCTACAATGGCCAGACCTGAATGGATAGACGGGGCGAAAGCCAGGCGACTTCGCCTCCGTCGCCATCAAGGCTTGCCGTATCCGCCCGCAGTGGGCGTCGTCACGATCACGGCCTCCCCGGCTTTCAGCACGGTCTGGTCGCAGGCCTTGAGCGTTTCGAGCGTTCCGTCCTGACGGCGAACCTGGGTTGCTCCAACCTGGCCCTCTGTGCCACCGGCTATCCCCTGCGGTGGGCGGCCGCGATGCGATGACAGGATGGCGCAGTCCATCTCTTCCAGAAAGCGGAGTGTGCGCCGTGTCCCGTCGCCTGCATTCCACTTGCCCTTGCCGCCGGAGCCTGCCCGGATGTGGAAATCTTCCAGCACGACGGGAAAGCGCAGTTCCAGGATTTCCGGATCGGTCAGCCGCGAATTTGTCATGTGCGTATGCACACCGGACGTGCCGGCAAAGCCGCGTCCGTCATTCATGACGCCCGCCGGCGAACCGGAACAGATCGTTTCGTAGTACTGATACCGGTCATTTCCGAAGGTCAGGTTGTTCATCGTGCCCTGCGCATTGGCCAGCGCGCCCATGGCGGCGAAAAGGGCATTCGTGACATGCTGAGAGGTCTCCACGTTGCCCGCCACGACGGCGGCGGGATAGGCGGGCTTGAGCATGCAGCCGTCGGGGATCACGATGTGAATCGGGCGCAGGCACCCGGCATTCATGGGAATATTGCCTTCGACCATGACCCGGAAGGCATAGAGGACGGCGGCGCGGGTCACCGGTTCGGGGGCATTGAAGTTGTTCTTCATCACCGGCGATGTGCCCGTGAAGTCAACGGTTGCCTCGCGTTTCCCGCGATCGATGGTGATCCTGACGCGGATCGTCTGGCCCGTGTCGGTCTCGTAGGCATATTCGCTGACATCCGGAAGACGCGAGAGGACTTCGCGCACGGCCTCGGCGGCATTGTCCTGCACATGACCCATATAGGCTTCGACCACGTCGAGACCGAAATTGGCGACCATGCGGCGAAGTTCCGCCACGCCCTTTTCGTTTGCGGCGATCTGGGCCTTCAGGTCGGCCACATTCTGATGGACATTGCGGACCGGATAGGGATGGTCGGTTAGAAGCGCGATCAGTTCGGCTTCGCGGAAGCGACCCTTCTCGACCAGCCTGAAATTGTCGATGAGCACGCCTTCCTCGTCCACCGTCGTGGCCAGCGGTGTCATGGAGCCGGGTGCGGAACCGCCGACATCGGCATGGTGGCCGCGCGAGGCTGCCCAGAAGAGGATGGTCTTGCCCTCGTCGTCGAAGACGGGCGTCACCACCGTGATGTCAGGGAGATGCGTTCCGCCATTATAGGGCGCGTTCAACGCGAACACGTCACCGGGGTGGATGTCGCCTTCATTGAGCCGGATGATTGTTTCCACCGAGCGGTCCATGGATCCAAGGTGCACCGGCATGTGGGGGGCATTGGCCACGAGCGCGCCGTTGCGGTCGAAGACGGCACAGGAAAAGTCCAGCCGTTCCTTGATGTTCACGGAATAGGCCGTGTTCTGAAGCGTCACCCCCATCTGTTCGGCAATCGACATGAAGAGATTGTTGAACACTTCGAGCAGGATGGGGTCGGCGCCCTTGCCGTCGGCTCCGGTCGTGCCAAGCGCAGCCATGCGTTCCATCCGCTCCACCCGGCGCAACAGGACGTGATCGCGTTCCGTGATCTCCGCTTGCCAGCCGGGCTCGACGACGATGGTCTGGTTCGCCTCGATGATGAGGGCGGGTCCCTTGAGTCGCGCGCCCGGCGTCATCGCCTCGCGCTTCACGAGAGCGGCATCGTGCCATTTCCCTCCGGAGAACAGCTTCCGTGTCTCGCCGGGTTCAATATCGCGCGCTTCCGCTTCGAGTTCAGGCTCGATACCGCCAGGATCGCGAATGTCCATGGCTTCGAGCGACAGGCTTTCGACGATCAGCGGCTTGTCATCATAAATGAAACCGAACTGAGCCTTGTGGGAGGCCTCGAACTCGCTCTTTGCCTCATCGGCGGAAAAGCTGGAAAAATCCACCGGCAAGGTCGTGTCCGTTCCGTCATAGCGAACCTGCAGGACCGGCCGCCAGCCGATGGCGTCTTCAGGTATGCCCTGGCCAAGGAGCTCGGCATAGACCTGCTTGCGCAGATGATCGGCGGTCATGCGGATATCTGTCACGGCGGCGGAATCCAGCCGCTTGAGGATGGCCTGCTGGCGTGAGGCGAAGACCGCGGCAAGGCCGATGCCATAGGCGGAGAGCAGGCCGGACAGGGGATGGATCAGCACCGATTCCATGCCAAGCGCATCAGCCACCATGCAGGCATGCTGGCCGCCGGCGCCGCCGAAACAGTTCAGCAGATACTTCGTCACATCGTAGCCGCGCTGGACGGAGATCTTCTTGATGGCATTGGCCATGTTCTCCACCGCGATGGTGACGAAACCCTCGGCCACTTCCTCCGGGGTTTTTCCATCGGACGCTTGCTCTGCCATCTCGGCGAACTTGCGCACCACGATATCGCGATCGAGCGGCTGGTCCTGTCCCGGCCCGAAAATCGCGGGAAACTGGTCGGGCTGGAGCTTGCCAAGCATCACGTTGGCATCCGTGACCGCCAGCGGACCGCCGCGCCTGTAACAGGCCGGGCCTGGATTCGCACCGGCTGAATCCGGGCCGGCCTGGAAACGCCCCTGATCGAAATGGAGGATCGATCCGCCACCGGCTGCGACCGTGTGAATGCGCATCATCGGCGCGCGGATGCGTACGCCGGCCACCTCGGTGTCGAAAGCCCTTTCGTAGTCGCCATCGTAATGGGCAACGTCCGTCGAGGTGCCGCCCATGTCGAAACCGATGACCTTCTCGAAACCGGCGAGACGGGCGGTTTCCACCATGCCGACGACGCCGCCTGCGGGACCCGACAGGATGGCGTCCTTGCCCTGGAACAGGTCGGCTGCGGTCAGTCCGCCCGAGGACATCATGAACATCAGGCGCGGCTTGCCGGGATCTGGTGCTGCTTCCGGATCGCCATCGATGTCGGCGCCCAGTTCGTCGGCCACCTGGCGGACATAGCGGCTGAGGATGGGTGTGAGATAGGCGTCCACGACGGTCGTATCGCCGCGTCCGACAAACTTGACGAGGGGCGAAACCATATGACTGACCGACACCTGGCCGAAACCCATGTTCCAGGCGGCGCTTGCCGCCATGACCTCGTGAGCCGGGTAGTTCCAGGCGTGCATGAAGCAGATGGCGACAGAATCGATACCCTCAGCCTTGATCCCGCGCAGCGCAGCATTGATCGGCTCGACCTGCGGCATCGTCTCGACGGTTCCATCGGCCAGCATGCGCTCGTCGATCTCGACCACACGCTCGTAGAGCTGTTCGGGAAGAATGATTTCCTTGGCAAAGATGTCCGGTCGTGCCTGGTAGGCTATGCGCAAGGCATCGCGAAAGCCCTTGGTGACAAGGAGGGCCACCCGGTCCCCCTTGCGTTCCAGAAGCGCATTGGTGGCGACGGTCGTTCCCATCTTGACGTCGCCGATCCGGCCGGAGGGGATGGGGTCGCCAGCCTTCAGGCCGAGAAGGTCGCGGATGCCCTGGATCGCCGCGTCGCGATAGGCTTCAGGATTTTCCGACAGCAGCTTGCGCGGATGCAGCGAGCCGTCCGGTGCACGGCCGATGACATCGGTAAACGTGCCGCCGCGATCGATCCAGAAATCCCACTTGCCTTCGGTCATGTCCGCTTCCCCGATCTCTCCCTGCGCGCAAGCGCGTAATGGGAGCATTGCATCATGGTCCGGAATAGGTCACGATAGAAGCATTATGTCAACATTATATCGATAAAATCTCGGTGAAATCATGGCTGACGCCAACAGGAACAAGGCCCCGGCCAATGCTGCCCATCCGGTCGTTTCGGCCGCTCATCTGGCCGACGGAGCCATGCCGGCGCTGTCGGAAATGGAATTCGCCCTGGTTGTCCAGGCGAATGCCTATCACCGATGGATCGCCCGCTGCATGGCCGCGGCAGGGGGCGAGGGGCTGTCAGCCATGGAAGTGCAGATCCTGCATGCCGTCAATCACCGTTCCCGCGACAAGAGCCTCGGTGAACTGACGATGATGTTCAACATCGAGGACACACACGTCGTTACCTATGCGTTGAAGAAGCTGGAGGGCCAGAAGCTCGTCGAGGCCGGCCGGCGTGGAAAGGAAAAGACGGTCCGTATCACAAAAGCCGGCGAATCCCTGTGCCTGAGATACCGCGATGTCCGGGAGGCGCTCCTCGTTGACGGGATGAAGCAACTGGGCCTCGATGAGAAGCGGCTTTCGGAACTGGCGGCGCTCATGCGCGTGCTTTCGGGGCAATATGACCAGGCGGCGCGCGCGGCGGCGAGCATGTGATCTGGAGCCGGGTTGGTTCCTGTTTGCGTGCATCAAGCAAAGATTGAAAAAAGTCCACTTTCGTTCGGACCTTCGATTGCCTAAACAGGGGAATGTCGCTCTGGTCCGAACTCGGCGCCCTTGTGTCGCGCGTTTCGTCCCGCGCCTTTTCAGGCGTGCTGGATGCCATGCGCACTGTCTTCGAGGGCGATCCGGCAACACGCCGGCGCGTTGCGTTCTCGATCGCAATGATCGCCCTGTCGGCGAAAATGGCCAAGGCTGACGGGGTGGTAACCCAGGACGAGGTCCGAGCATTCCAGCAGATTTTCCATGTTCCGGATGATGAGCGGCGCAACGTCGCCCGCCTCTATGACCTCGCCAAGCGCGATGTCGCGGGCTACGAGGTCTATGCACGCCAGATGACGAACCTGTGCGGTGGCGGCGAGCCAGGTTGCCCGGTCATGGAGGACATTCTCGACGGTCTGTTCCATATCGCCAAGGCCGATGGCGTGGTCCACGAAAGCGAATGGGTATTCCTGGAACGCGTTTCGGAGATCTTCGGCTTTGACGAACACGGGTTCCGCCGCATTTCGTCACGCCACGTCGACCTCGGCGAGAGCGACCCCTATACCGTTCTTGGCCTTCGCCGCGGGGTTCCGTTTGCGGAGGTTCGCGCCCGCTATCGCGATCTGGTTCGGGAAAATCATCCCGACAAACTGGTGGCGCGCGGCGTTCCGGAAGAATTCATCGTGATTGCCCATGACCGGATGGCTGCGATCAATGCGGCCTACGCGGCGATCGAGAAGGAAATGGCGGAGGCATGACAGGCTTCCGGCCCGAACATGCGGGAGCGGAAGTCCGGGCATCTCCCAATTTCGGTCCGCGCAGGGACGGGAAATCGCCGACCATTCTTTTGCTTCACTATACCGGCATGGAAACCGGCGCGGCAGCAGAAAGCTGGCTTTGCAATCCTGAGAGCGAAGTCTCGTGCCACTATCTCGTCCACGAAGATGGACGGATCGTCCAGATGGTTCGCGAGTGCGATCGCGCGTGGCATGCGGGCAAGGCGTGGTGGGCTGGTGAAACGGACATCAATTCCGTTTCGATCGGTATCGAGATCGTCAACCCAGGGCATGCCGGTGGTCTTCCAGATTTCCCCTCAAGACAGATTGATGCCGTCATCGCCCTTTCAAGCGACATCATGCAACGCAATGCCATCGCCGCCCCAAATGTCCTGGCCCATTCCGACGTGGCGCCCGGGCGCAAATGCGATCCCGGCGAGAAGTTCCCGTGGTCGAGGCTGGCATTGGCGGGTGTCGTGGTTCACGTTCCGCCGGCACCGCTTGAGGATGGGACGATCCTTCAGCCTGGTGACGACGGTGAGGCGGTGGAGCAGTTGCAGTCGATGCTGGCTCTCGTCGGCTACGGCGTCGACATCAATGGAATCTTCGACGATCATACGCGTGCATGCGTCGCTGCCTTTCAACGCCGTTACAGGCCGTGTCGCGTGGACGGCATTGCGGATGCCTCGACCATAAGGACTTTGCAGGCCCTGATGGAAAAACTGCCGCAAGCCTTCGGCTGACCGGAACACTTCTTGCTGCACTGCGAAACAAACTGTCTCGAAACGTGATTGGACGCGTCATACTCGGGCCGTTTGCGGCGGCCAGAAGCGCCCCATGAAAGGTTGAGCGGCGCGACCGTCCCTTTTCATTCACAGGAGCAAGAGACCACGGGCAGCCGGTTCATCGACGCTGGCACCAGACCAACCAAAATCGGGGTATCATGAAAAGATTGAATTTTGCCACGGCGGCATTTGCTGCCGGGATTGCGAGCCTTGTTGCCATGCCGCAGGCTCAGGCCGAATCTGACAAGGCGTCCGCCGCCTACTATCAGGCGCGTGTGGCCATCGACCGTACCGAGACCGCATCGGTCAAGAGGACATCGACGGAAACGCGCCACGAGGTCACCGCGGGCTATGCAAAGCCGCTCGCCGGGGAGAAATATTCCGCGCTGATCAACCGGTATGCAAAGGAATATGGTGTGGCCTCCAACCTCGCTCACGCCGTGGTCCGCGTGGAAAGCAACTTCCGCGCAAATGCACGCGGCGCTGCCGGCGAGATCGGCCTGATGCAGTTGAAGCCCGCCACGGCCCGCATGATGGGTTACCGCGGCTCCACGAAGGGCCTCTATCACCCTGAAACGAACATCAAGTTCGGCATGAAGTATCTGGCCAAGGCACAGAAACTGGGCGGTGGACCGCTCTGCCAGACAATCCTGAAATACAATGCCGGGCATGGTGCCAAGCGGATGAATCCGATCTCGGCCAACTACTGCGCGAAGGTCAAGCGCTATCTCTGAGCCTTGTTCGGTATCTCAAATCTCATGCCCGCCGGTGATCTGCCGGCGGGTTTTTTTCTTGGAAGGCGGCGCACAAAAGGCTATGGACGAGCCGTCAGCCGGCCGGGCGGCCGCGGTTGCAAGTGCCGAAAGGCCGCAATCGAGGAAAGTCCGGGCTCCACGGAAACACGGTGCCGGGCAACGCCCGGCGGGGGAGACCCCAGGGAAAGCGCCACAGAAAGCAAACCGCCCCGCCTGCATTCCGGCTCCATCGCCGCCAGATACGTGGCTGTCGAGCCTGAATGCTGGCGGGGCAAGGGTGAAAGGGTGGGGTAAGAGCCCACCGCGGGGGCAGCAATGTCAACGGCACGGCAAGCCCCACCGGGAGCAAGACCGAATAGGGACGACGCGGCGAAAGCCGGGGCTGTTTCCGGCCCCAGTCGTCCGGGTGGGTTGCTTGAGGCGTCCGGTAACGGACGTCCCAGAGGAATGGCCGCCACGTCCATGTCCATCCGGGCATGGGCCGTACAGAACCCGGCTTACAGGCCGGCTGACACCTTGCCTTGCCTTTCAGCCCGCAGCGGCAAGGGCGTCCTCGATTGCCTGCCAGAGAACCTCGGCCGGTTCGCAGCCGATGGCCAGGCGCACAAAACCATCGGGAACCGCGTCGCCCCATCGCGCGCGCCGCTCGGCCGAGGTGTGAACGCCGCCGAAGGATGTGGCGGGCTGAATCAGCGGGCAATTGTTGATGAAGTTTTCCGCTCTTTCTTCATCGGGCAGCGTCAATCCGATCAGGAAGCCGTGACGCTGCATCTGTCGCGCGGCGATGGCATGGCTCGGGTCTGACGGAAGTCCGGGGTAGCGGATGGCCGTCACAGCCGGGTGGTCCTGAAGCCGCTCCGCAATGAGCGCTGCGCTGCGGCACATGCGGTCAAGCCGGACTTCCAGCGTTTCCATGCCCCGATGGACCAGCCATGCCTCAAAGGGTCCCGGAATGGCACCGGCGAGCTTGCGCCAGTCCTTCAGCGCAGAAACCAGCGCTTCCTGACGCGTGGCGACATGGCCAAAAAGGGCATCGGAATGGCCGTTCATGGCCTTGGTGTCCGATGACAGCACCATGTCGCATCCAAGTTCCAGCGGTTGCTGGCCGAGCGGTGTCATCGTCGTGTTGTCGGCGACAGTGAGCGCGCCTGCAGCGCTGGCCTGACGGGCCACTTCGGCGATGTCACACACGTCCAGTCCGGGATTGGAAGGGCTCTCGATGAAGACGAGACGGTAGCCGCCAAACCCGCCCTCGGCAAACCGGGCAGTGGCGCGCGTGTCGATGCCGACGCCCAGCGGCGCCAGAAACCGTTCCGCCAGAATTCGCGTGGTATAGTAGCCATCTGAGGGCAGAAGAATGCGATCGCCTGCCTTCAGCGTGCTGTAGAAAACAGCGGCAATGGCCGCCATTCCGGACGGGAATGCCACCGCCTGCGCGTTTTCCAGAAGTCCCAGCGCCTCTTCCAGATGCTCCCAGGTCGCGTTCGAGAAACGGCCGTATTGCGCGTGGCCGGCGGGATCGCCCGGAAGGTGGTACATCGAGGCCATTGTCAGCGGCAGCGCCACGGGCTCCCCCTTTGCAAGGGTTTCGGCTCGCAGGTGAAGCAGGCGGGCGGCGCGGCTTTCGGGCGTCGTGGTCATCATGTCTCCTGCCGGAAGTCCGGCGAATGTCGGGGCTCAATTCGTATTGTGCGGCGGTTTTCCCGGCAAGCCCCCGATAGCGGACGGAAATCCTAACCGATCCTTAATCTTAATGGCTCATAAACCATGATCGAGCGGGAAAGCCGCGAGCCCCGGCATCAGGCCTTGAGGCGTGTCGGGGGAGCCAATTCCCATTGACGCCCATGAAGTCCCATGTTACGCCAAAACCCACATCGCCAGTCAGTTCCAGTTTCTTGTTCGCGGAATGAATCTCCGCCCGGGTTCAGTATCCGGCGGCCATATTTCTGCATGGGGGCAACAAGCCTGACGAGCGAAGAGGGCCTGCAGGGTGAAAGCCTTGCGGGATGCGGCGCAAGAGAGGACCGGCGAGCGGCAGCGGACCGGGAGGGCAATGGACCGTTTTCTGTCGAATGCGGTAAACCGGATCGATGCGAAGGGGAGGGTTTCCGTTCCCGCGCATTTCCGGGCGGTCCTCCAGAAGCGCGGATACCAGGAGCTTTATGCGCTCGGCGCACTGGATGTTCCGGCCGTCGACATGGGCGGGCTGGATCTCCTCGACAGGTACGAGGCGCGGATCGGCGCCGAAGATCCTTTCCTTCAGGCAGCGGACGACATGTCCTTTTTCTGCCATGGGGATGGCGCCTTCGTGAAGGTGGACACGGAGGGGCGGATGACCGTTCCGGATTTCATCCGGGAGCACACCGGGATCACCACGGAAGTGGCTTTCGTCGGACGGGGCCAGTTTTTCCAGGTCTGGGAACCCGGACGCTTTGCAAGCCATCGGCACGAGGTGCGCGCAAGGCTATTGAAGTTGAGGCAGGAACTGTCTGCGCAGACGCGCGCCCTGGACCCGTCCGGCGGGGTGGCGTGATGCCGGTTGGAGAGGGCAGGGCCGGTTCCGAACGTCCTGACGGGCGTCATGTACCAGTCATGCTGCCGGAAGTCCTGGATGCGCTGAAACCGGAGGCGGGTCAGGTCATCTGCGACGGTACCTTCGGTGCGGGCGGTTACAGCCATGCCATCCTGGATGCCGGCGCCAGCGTGATCGCCATTGATCGTGATCCGGATGCAGCCGAAACCGCTGCCGGGTTCAAGGCACAGTTTGGCGACCAGTTCCGGTTCGAGGCCGGGCCGTTTTCGCGTCTCGACCAACTGGTTGGCGAACCTCTGGATGGTGTCGTGCTCGACATCGGCGTTTCCTCTATGCAACTGGACCAGGCCGAGCGCGGATTCTCGTTTCGCCAGGACGGACCGCTTGACATGCGCATGGCTCAGGCTGGCCTCTCGGCCGCCGACGTTGTCAACAGGTTCAAGGCGGGTGACCTCGCCCGCATCTTCTCGTTTCTCGGCGAGGAACGCCATGCCGGCCGCATCGCCCGCGCCATCGAGCGCCGCCGGGTGGAAAGGCCGTTCTCCCGTACGGTTGATCTGGCTTCCGCTGTCGAAGCCGTGATCGGGCGAAATCCGAAGGACAAGATCCACCCTGCGACGCGGGTTTTCCAGGCATTGCGCATCTTCGTCAACGACGAACTGGGTGAACTGGCCAGGGCCCTGTTTGCTGCCGAGCGCATCCTGAAGCCGGGCGGGCGGCTTGTCGTCGTGACGTTCCATTCGCTGGAGGACCGTATCGTGAAGCGCTTCATCCAGGACCGTGCCGGGGGCGGCGGCGGGTCGCGTCATCTGCCCGAGACACAGGCAAGGGCGCCCACTTTCACCAAGGCTGGCGGTGTGGTGATGGCGAGCGAGAAGGAAGCCGCTGAAAATCCACGGGCGCGCTCGGCGAAATTGCGCGCCGCGCACCGTACTGATGCGCCGGCGGAAGACGAAGCATACACCATTTTCGGACTGCCGAAGCTGCCGGCGGTCGACAGGCATCCAGACGGGCAGGAGTGACCATGTTCAGAACCTTCGACATGATCCTGATTGCCGCCATGGTGGCGGCCGCGGCCTTCACCTACCAGACCAAGCATGAAGCGGAATCGGTCAAGCGCAGCATTCATGCGCTGAACGAGAAAATCCGGCATGAACGGGACACGATCGACATTCTCGAAGCGGACTGGGCACTGCTGACCCAGCCGTCGCGAATCCAGGTCATGGCCGACAAGTTCGCCGGGGAACTTGGACTTGAAACATTCGATCCCACACAGGTTGGCGATGTTGCATCCATTCCGCCCCGTCCCCTGGAAATCGACGGTGACGGGAACGGGCTTACCGAGGCGATGGCGGAGCTTGGCCAGGATGGCGTCACGACGGGAGCGGTCAAGCCATGAGGGGATTGTCTTTCAAACAGAAGGCGGTGGAAGCCGGAGCGGCTGAAAACCAGATCGTGGTCCAGGGCGCGCGCAAGTTTTCCGGCGGCCGGGCCCGGCAGCGTGTCCTTATGACCATGGCCGTCTTCATGGGCATCTATACGGTAATCGGCGGACGGCTTGCACTGCTTGCCATGGAAGAACCTCGCGCCAGTGGCCCGGCGATCGCCCGGCAGCAGGCGTCGCGTCCCGATATCGTGGACCGGAACGGGGAGGTCATGGCCACGGACATCATCACCGCGTCCCTGTTCGCGGAGCCGCGCAATATCGTCGATCCGGACGAGGCGATCGAGCAACTCGTGACGGTCCTGCCGGACCTTGACTATGAGCAGACCTACCGGCGGCTGAAGAGCGATGCCGGTTTCGTCTGGCTGAAGCGCGAGCTGACGCCCGCGCAAAAAGCGCAGATTCACGGGCTTGGCATCCCCGGTATCGGTTTCAGGGCCGAAAAGCGGCGCTTCTATCCCGGCGGTCCTACCGCCGCGCATATTCTCGGCCTGGTCAACATAGACAACCAGGGCATTGCCGGGATCGAAAAGCACATAGACGGGCAGGGGCTGGCCGATCTGCGGGATGCAGGCCTGGCGACCGCAGACGACCTTGCGCCTTTCCGGTTGTCGATCGATCAGCGCGTGCAACATATCGTTCGTGATGAACTCGAGGACGCCATGGTGCGTTACAAGGCCGTCGCGGCCGGCGCGGTTGTGCTCGACGTCCATACCGGCGAGATCGCTGCCATGGCGTCGCTGCCGGACTTCAACCCGAACAATCCGTTCAATGCGAACGACAAGGATCGCCTGAACCGCATGTCGGCCGGCGTTTTCGAGATGGGATCGACGTTCAAGGCGTTCACCACCGCCATGGCACTGGATTCCGGTCTCGTTTCCATCAACGACCGCTTTGACGCCTCGCGCCCAATTCGCATTGCCCGGTTCACGATCAACGACTTTCATGGAAAGCGGCGCGTGCTCTCCGTTCCGGAGATATTCATCTATTCCTCCAATATCGGCACGGCGAAGATGGCCGATACCGTGGGGATCGAGAACCATCGCGCCTTCCTTCAGCGAATGGGATTGCTCGACCGTGTTCCGCTCGAACTGCCGGAAGTGGCGACACCAACCGAACCGAAGGAGTGGAAGAAGCTCAACTCGATCACGATTTCCTTCGGGCACGGCATGGCGACGACGCCGCTCCAGACGGCCGTGGCCGCCGCGGCATTGCTGAACGGCGGCAAGCTTGTGCCGCCGACCTTGCGGCCCCGGAGCAGGGCGGAAGCCGATGCCGTGGCCACGCAGGTGCTCTCGCAAAAGACCAGCCAGGAAATGCGTTATCTGTTCAGGCTGAACGTCGAAAAGGGTTCCGGCCGCCGCGCGGAGGTGCCGGGATATTTTGTGGGCGGCAAGACCGGCACCGCGGAAAAGGTCGTGAACGGGCGCTATTCCTCCGACAAGCGTTTCAACGCTTTCCTCTCCGGTTTTCCGATCAACGACCCGAAATACGTGGTGCTCGTCATTATTGACGAACCAAAGCCGGAGCGCGCCGGTATTGGCGCCACGGCAGGCCTGAATGCTGCGCCGACCGTGGGAAACATCATCCGGCGCTCCGCGGCGCTGCTTGGCGTCAAGCCCGAATTCGGTCATGAAAGTGGGGCTTTGCTCGCTTCCTATCGCTGATTCTGCGCAGGCGGGCCACGGTCCGCGGCGCCCAAGAGATTGAATTGCAATGCTGTTGAAGGACTTCGCCGCCATACTGCCATCGATCCCGTCAGGCGCGGGAGACGAAAACGTCACCGGAATCACCGCCGATTCAAGGGTTGCCGCTCCGGGCAACCTGTTCGCTGCGCTCTCCGGGACGAAGGCGAACGGCGCCGATTTCGCCAATGATGCAGCGGCCCGCGGCGCGATTGCCGTGATCGCTGACGAACATGCGCGGATCGGGGACCCTGGCGTGCCGGTCTTGCGGGTACCGGATGCACACCGGGCGCTGGCGCTTGCCGCGGCGCTCTTTCATGGCGCCCAGCCGGAAACGATGGTTGCCGTCACGGGGACCGCCGGTAAGACGTCTGTCGCAGCCTTCACACGGCAGGTCTGGGAGCGAGCCGGATTGGCCGCGGCTTCTATAGGAACGACAGGCGTCGTCGCTCCTGGACGAGTGGACTACGGCTCGCTGACGACGCCGGATCCCGTTGCCTTGCACAAGCTTCTGGCGGAACTTGCAGGTGCCGGCGTGACGCATGGTGCGATGGAGGCTTCCAGCCACGGCCTTGACCAGCGGCGCCTTGACGGCGTCCGCCTCAAGGCCGGTGCTTTCACCAATCTCGGCCGCGATCACATGGATTATCATCCGACGGTCGAAGCCTACCATGCCGCCAAGATGCGCCTCTTCGACACGCTTCTCGAACCCGGTGCCCCGGCCATCATTTTCGCCGACGATTCATGGTCCGAACCGACCATTTCGGTGGCGAAAAGGGCCGGGCTCGAAGTGCTGACGGTGGGACGAAAAGGCGATTTCCTCTGTCTCAAGCGCGCCGAGCACGAACGGTTCCGGCAAAGGGCGGAGATCGTCCACCAGGGCGAAACCCATGAGATCGACCTGCCGCTTGCCGGTGATTTCCAGATTTCGAATGCACTCGTGGCCGCCGGCCTGGCAATCGCAACCGGGACGGACGCGCATACCGCGCTCAAGGCGCTCGAACATCTTGAAGGCGCGCCCGGCCGGCTGGACCTCGTCGGGCATACGAAACAGGGCGCGCAAGCCTATGTCGACTACGCGCACAAGCCGGAAGCACTGGAAAACGTCCTCGATTCCGTCAGGCCATTCACGACCGGCCGCGTGGTTGTCGTTTTTGGTTGCGGAGGCGACCGCGATGCCGGAAAGCGGCCGATCATGGGTGAGATCGCAGCCCGTCTGGCCGACATCGTCATCGTCACAGACGACAATCCGCGCAGCGAGGAGCCTGCCGTCATTCGCAGCCAGATCCTTGCCGCAGCTCCGGGTGCAATGGAAATCGGCGACCGACGGGATGCGATACGAACGGCAGTTTCGCTCCTGAAGAGCGGTGACACGCTGATCGTGGCCGGCAAGGGGCATGAAACGGGCCAGACCGTCGGCACCGAGACGCGCCACTTCTCCGATCACGAAGAAGTCGCCCAGGCATTGCAGGAGGGTTCGGTTTGACTTTGTTGTGGACCACCGAGGCGATGGTCGAGGCCATGGAAGGCCGGCCTTTCGGCGACCTGCCCGAGGGCGTGAGCGGGCTGTCCATCGATACGCGGACGCTGCAGCCGGGCGAGGCGTTCTTCGCGATCAAGGGCGAGAAGTTCGACGGACACAATTTCGCGACCGCAGCCATGGCGGCGGGCGCAGGCCTCATGGTCGTATCCGAGGCGAAGCTGCCAGCGCTCGGACGCCTGAAGATCGGCATGATCGTCGTTGACGATGTCCTTGAAGCGCTGGGCCGGCTGGCTAAGGCCGCGCGTGCCCGAGTGCGCGGCCAGGTCATCGGGGTGACCGGATCGGCCGGCAAGACGACGACAAAGGAAATGTTGCGGGCCGCGCTTTCACCTTCGGGGCCGGTTCATGCGTCAGCCAAGTCGTTCAACAATCACTGGGGTGTGCCGCTTTCACTGGCGCGAATGCCGGAAAATACCGCGTTCGCCGTTTTCGAGATCGGCATGAACCATCCCGGCGAAATCACGCCGCTGGTGAAAATGGTACAGCCGCATGTGGCGATCATCACCATGATTGGCGCGGCGCATCTCGGCCATTTCAGGAATCTCGACGAGATCGCCCATGCGAAGGCGGAGATCTTCTCCGGGGTCGTACCCGGTGGCTACGTGCTTCTCAATCGTGACGACGGAAAGTTCCGTCTGCTTGACAGGCTGGCAAGGGATGCCGGAACGGAGCATGTCCTTTCGTTCGGTGAACATGCCAAGGCGGACTACCGGCTTGCCGATTGCCGCCTGGATGCAGAGGGTTCGGAGTTCAAGGCCCGCATCGGTGCCGAAATGGTCAAGGCGCGCATCAGTGTTCCAGGACGCCATCTGGTGCAGAATGCGCTTGCAGTGCTTGCCGCGGCCCATCTGACGGGAGCGGACATAGGTCAGGCGGCCAAGGCATTCGCCCGGATGTCGGCAGAAGAGGGTCGGGGACGCCGTCATGTTCTCGACATGGGCACCGGCGGGCAGCTTCTCCTGATCGACGAGAGTTACAATGCAAATCCGGCATCGGTTCGCGCCGCCCTGTCCGTGCTTGCGGCAACGCCAGCTAACGATGGAGGCCGGCGGATCGCTGTTCTTGGCGACATGCTGGAACTTGGCAAGCACGCCGCCAGGCAGCACGCGGAACTGGCAGGTCCTGTGCAGGATGCCGGTCTCGATACCCTGTTCCTGGCTGGAGCAGAAATGTCCGCACTCAAGGACGCACTGCCGGAAGACTTTCCGGTCCGTCATTTCGCGACATTGGATGATCTTCGCGTGGCCCTGCTCGAAGACCTGAAGGCCGGGGACACGGTCATGCTGAAATCGTCCAATGGCATCGGATTCAGGCGGATCGTCGATGCTTTGCTTTCATCCCATGCCGAGGTGGCGCCGTCGCCCTCGCCAACCGCGACCGGCGGAGACTGACCGATGTTTTTCCAACTCGTCGACCTGAGCGACCAGATCTCGGTATTCAACGTTTTCCGCTACATCACGTTCAGGACAGGCGGCGCGCTCATCACATCCGCGCTGCTCGTTTTCCTGTTCGGGCCGCGGATCATCAATTCGCTGCGGGTCAGGCAGGGCAAGGGTCAGCCGATCCGCGCGGACGGACCGCAGACGCATTTCAAGAAGGCCGGCACGCCGACCATGGGCGGGCTCATGATCCTGTTCGGAATCATTGCTTCAACGATGCTCTGGGCCAATCTGACATCGGCTTATGTCTGGGTCGTCATCCTGGTCATGCTGGCCTTCGGTATCATCGGCTTCTACGATGACTACCTGAAAGTCACCAAGCAGTCCCATCTGGGCTTCTCCGGCAAGGCAAGGCTCAGTGCGGAGTTCCTGATCGCCGGCATCGCCTGCTGGGTCATCATGCAAGCGGGCCAGCAACCCTTCTCTTCCTCGCTGGCATTTCCGTTCTTCAAGGACTGGCTGCTCAATCTCGGCCTGTTCTTCATTCCCTTCGGCGCACTCATCATTGTGGGCGCGGGAAATGCCGTCAACCTGACGGACGGGCTGGACGGCCTGGCAATCATGCCCGTCATGATTGCCGCGGCCTCCTTCGGGCTGATCGCCTATGTGTCCGGCAATGCCATCTTTGCAGATTACCTGCAGATCCATTTCGTTCCGGGAACCGGCGAACTCGCTGTCGTGCTTGGAGCAGTCATCGGGGCCGGGCTCGGTTTCCTGTGGTTCAATGCGCCGCCCGCCGCCATCTTCATGGGTGACACCGGTTCCCTGTCGCTTGGCGGATTGATCGGCACCGTTGCCGTTGCAACGAAGCACGAGATTGTCCTGGGCATCATCGGTGGACTTTTTGTCGTCGAAGCCCTTTCGGTCATCATCCAGGTGGCATGGTTCAAGCTGACCGGGCGACGGGTGTTCCTCATGGCGCCCATCCACCATCATTTCGAGAAGATGGGCTGGACCGAAAGCCAGGTGGTTGTCCGTTTCTGGATCATCGCTTTCATCCTGGCGATGATCGGCCTTTCGACCTTGAAGCTGAGGTGAGCGGATGATCGCCGCCACCGCATTTGCAGGCAGGAATGTCGCCCTGTTCGGACTTGGCGGTTCGGGCGTTGCCACGGCACATGCCCTGCTTGCCGGCGGTGCGGCCGTGACCGGCTGGGATGACAATCCCGACAGTGTCGCAAAAGCCGCTGAATCGGGTATCGCGACAACCGACCTTCGGCAATCCGACTGGACCGGTTTCGATGCGCTGGTGCTCTCGCCCGGAGTGCCGCTGACCCATCCGAGGCCGCACTGGAGCGTCGATCTGGCGACCGCATCCGGCGTGCCGATCATCGGCGATGTCGAACTGTTCGTTCGCGAAAGGGCGAAACGCTCGCCGAGTGCGCCCTTCATTGCCGTCACTGGGACCAACGGAAAATCGACGACCACGGCGCTCATTGCGCACCTTGTTTCCTCTGCTGGCCGGGATACACAGATGGGGGGCAATATCGGCCGGGCAGTGATGACCCTCGATCAGCCGGAACCGCAGCGGCACTATGTTGTTGAATGCTCTTCCTACCAGATCGACCTTGCGCCCTCGATCAACCCGTCCGCCGGTATCCTGCTCAACCTGACGCCGGACCATCTGGACCGCCATGGTTCGATGGAGCACTACGCGAGCATCAAGGAACGGCTGGTCGCGGGCAGCGATACGGCCATTGTCGGTGTCGATGACGAATGGTGCGCCGCCATTGCCCGGCGTCTTGAATTGGCGGGCCGGCGTGTCGTGCCGATCTCGGTGACCCGGCATCTGGGCGAAGGCATTTTCGCCGACGGCTCGGACCTGGTGCTTGCGCAGAATGGCCAGAACCGTGTGATCGCCTCGCTGGAGGGCATCGGCTCGTTGCGTGGACGCCACAATGCACAAAATGCGCTGGCGGCGGTTGCCGCCTGTCTCGTCGCCGGCTTGACGGAAGAGGACATCGTCAAGGGTCTGCGCAGCTTTCCCGGGCTTGCCCATCGCATGGAGCAGATCGGCCGCCTTGGCGACGTGCTGTTCATCAACGATTCCAAAGCCACGAACGCCGAAGCGGCAGCACCTGCACTGTCTTCCTTCGAGCGTATCCACTGGATTGCGGGCGGGTTGCCCAAGAGTGGCGGCATCGAACCACTCAGGCCTTTTTTCCCGAGGATCGCCAAGGCCTATCTGATCGGCGAAGCGGCGGCAGCATTCGCCGCAACGATCGGCGATGCGGCACCATTCGAGATTTCCGGCGATCTTGCCTCGGCCGTCAGGCACGCCGCCAATGATGCGCTGGCCGAAGGCGCGGGCGTTGTCCTCCTCTCGCCGGCTTGTGCCAGCTTCGACCAGTTCCGGAATTTCGAAATGCGCGGCGATGCGTTCCGCGAGGCCGTACTAGCATTGGGAAACGTAACCCGTATCGGGGGAGACAGCCATGGTTAGCCGTGCAGAACGAGGCCAGGTTTCCGACTGGTGGTGGACAGTGGACAGGTGGCTTCTGTCGGCCTTCATCATGCTCATGGTGCTGGGGGTGGTGCTGTCTTTCGCGGCCAGTCCCGCAGTTGCCGAAAGGATCGGCCTCGACAGCTACCATTTCGCGACCCGGCAGATCGTATTCATGATCCCGGCGCTGGCGGCGATGATCGCGATCTCCTTTCTCAGCCCGAAGAATATCCGGCGGTTTGCCCTGCTCATGCTTGCAGGGTCGCTGGTGCTCATGGTTGCCGCATTGTTCTTCGGCATAGAGGTCAAGGGGTCGCGGCGGTGGATCTACCTCTTCGGCGTATCGATCCAGCCGTCGGAATATCTCAAGCCCGCATTCGTCATCATCTGTGCCTGGCTGTTTTCAGAACATGTGAAAAATCCCGAAATCCCGGGTAACCTGTTCGCCATCATCCTGCTCGGTCTCGTCGTCGCTCTTCTGGTCGCCCAACCGGATCTCGGCCAGACACTGCTTGTCACGGCGACATGGGGCATCATGTTCTTCCTCGCCGGCCTGTCCTGGATCTGGATCTTCCTGCTTGGCGGACTGGGAATCGCCGGCGCCCTCGGGGCCTATCTGTCCTTTCCCCATGTCGCGGGCCGTATTGACCGGTTCCTGACCGGTGAGGGCGATACCTACCAGGTCGACCGGGCGCTGGAAGCCGTCGTTCGCGGTAGCTGGCTTGGGCAGGGGCCGGGTGAGGGGACGATCAAGCGGGTTCTTCCCGACAGTCATACCGATTTCGTCTTCGCCGTCGCCGCGGAGGAATTCGGCATTGTGCTTTGCCTCATCATCCTGGCGCTGTTTGCCTTCGTGGTGCTGCGTGCGATGGCACTGGCGCTTCGCGAGCGAGACGATTTCGCGCGGCTTGCGATCACGGGCCTGGTGACACTGTTCGGATTCCAGTCGATCATCAACATGGGCGTGAACCTGCAATTGCTGCCGGCCAAGGGCATGACGCTGCCATTCATTTCCTATGGCGGTTCCTCGCTGGTGGCCATGGCCATATCGATGGGCATGGTTCTGGCCCTGACCCGTGTACGTCCGGAGAAACGGACCCAGTTCGGCTGGCCCGCGCGCCCGGCACCGCTGCCGCGACCGGCGGAGTAGGATCATGGCGGACAAGGGCGTCATCGTGCTGGCGGCGGGGGGAACCGGCGGTCACCTTTTTCCCGCCGAGGCGTTGGCACATGAACTCAAGGGGCGGGGATGGTCCGTTCATCTGGCGACCGATGAGCGCGCGAACCGCTATTCCGCAGCCTTTCCGGCCGACGATATCCACATCATTCCTTCGGCAACCCTGGGGTCCAGGAACCCGGTCGCCATGATCAGGACATTGCTCACGCTCTGGCGTGGCGTGCGGGAAGCACAGAGGGTTTTTGCCCGCATCAAGCCGAGCGCGGTTGTCGGATTTGGCGGCTATCCGACACTGCCCCCGCTGTTCGCCGCGACCCGGATCGGCCTGCCGACAATGATCCACGAACAGAACGCGGTGATGGGGCGGGCGAACAAGGCGCTCGCGGGCCGCGTCACCGCCATCGCGGGCGGTTTCCTGGGGCCAGATGGTGCGGCAAGCAAGGAGCGTGTCCACATCACCGGAAACCCGGTGCGTCCGGACGTGCTTGCAGCCATGGACATACCCTATTCCCGTCCGGATACCGGGCCGATCAATCTCCTGGTCTTTGGCGGCAGCCAGGGCGCGAAGTTTTTCTCGGACATGGTACCGGAGGCAATCGCCTTGTTGCCCGAGCCTCTTCGCAGGCGGCTTCGGGTGACGCAACAGGCGAGGCCGGAGGATGAGGCGCGTGTGAGGACCGCCTATGGAAAACTCGGTATTTCGGCGGAGATCTCTCCTTTCTTCGAGGCAATGGCGGAGCGCATGGCAAGCGCCCATTTCATCATTTGCCGGTCAGGCGCGTCCACCGTGTCGGAAATCGCAGCCATCGGCCGACCGGCCCTGCTTGTGCCCTATCCCTATGCGCTGGACCATGACCAGGCTGCCAATGCAGCCGCATTGAAAGCGCAGGGAGGCGCGGAAGTCCGGGCCCAGGATGAACTAACGGCCGAGGCCATGGCCGGCCTGCTCGAAGACCTTGTTTCTCGGCCCGAACGCCTTTCATCCATGGCCGCTGCGGCGAAACGGACCGGGAAACCCGAGGCTGCACAGTTGCTTGCCGATCTTGCAGAGGCTATTGCCTCGGGAACCAGAATTTAGTCCGGATCAGACAGGGAGTGCGCGCATGAAAATGCCGCAGAACATCGGACCGGTGCATTTCATCGGCATCGGCGGCATCGGCATGAGCGGCATAGCCGAGGTGCTGAACAATCTCGGCTACACCGTTCAAGGGTCTGACCAGGCTGACAATGCCAATGTGCAGCGCCTTCGCGAGAAGGGGATCGAGGTCCATGTCGGTCACCGCGCCGAAAACCTCGGTGACGCCGAAGTCGTGGTTGTCTCGACCGCGATCCGGAAAACGAATCCGGAACTGCAGGCGGCCAGGGCGCGGTTCCTGCCCATCGTGCGGCGTGCGGAAATGCTGGCTGAACTGATGCGGTTCCGGCAGGCCGTTGCCGTGGGAGGAACCCATGGAAAGACCACGACGACCTCAATGATCGCGACGCTGCTCGATGCAGGCAAACTCGACCCGACCGTCATCAATGGCGGGATCATCAATGCCTATGGCACGAATGCGCGGATGGGCGAGGGCGAATGGATGGTCGTCGAGGCGGACGAGAGCGACGGCACCTTCCTCAAGCTGCCGGCCGATGTCGCGGTCGTTACCAATATCGATCCGGAGCATCTCGATCACTATGTGTCGTTCGACAAGGTTCGCGAGGCGTTCAAGCAATTCGTCGAAAACGTGCCGTTCTACGGGTTCGGTGTGATGTGCATCGATCATCACGAGGTGCAGGCGCTGGTCAGCCGGATCGAGGACCGCAGGATCGTCACCTACGGGCAGAACCAGCAGGCGGATGTCCGCTTTTCCAATCACAGGATGGATGGTGCTGTCTCGGTGTTCGACGTCGTGATCCGTGACAGGAAAAGCGGCGCGGAAACCCGGCTGGACGGATTGCGGCTTCCCATGCCAGGGCGGCACAACGTTTCCAACGCGGTTGCCGCCATTGCGGTGGCGCACGAATTGGGTATAGGCCCGGAGGATATCCGCAAGGGTCTCATGGCGTTTGGCGGTGTGAAGCGGCGTTTCACCCATACCGGTTCGTGGAACGGGGTCGAGGTTTTCGATGACTACGGCCACCATCCGGTCGAGATCAAGGCGGTCCTTGCCGCCGCGCGCGACGCCTGCAACGGGCGGGTAATTGCCATCGCGCAGCCACATCGGTTCACGCGTCTGCGCGATCTCTTCGACGACTTCGCCGCGTGTTTCAACGATGCAAACATGGTTGGAATCCTTCCGGTCTATTCCGCCGGTGAAGATGCAATCGAGGGTGTGAATTCGGAAACCCTGGTGGAAAAAATCCGTGCCGGCGGTCACCGTGATGCCCGCCTTCTGGAAGATCAGGCGGCAATCGCTCCTTTCGTGCGCGAAAACGCCAAGCCCGGTGACTTCGTGGTGTTCCTTGGTGCTGGCAACATTTCCGCGTGGGCATATGCCTTGCCGAAGGACCTAAACGGCGAGAAGGCGTGATGGCGCTGGTTGACGGTGAGGCGCTGCTGAAGAAACTGGCTGGCCGGTTGCAAGGCGTTCGCGGATCACTGATGCCCAATGCACCCATGGATGCCGTGACATGGTTTCGCGCCGGCGGTCCCGCGGAAGTCCTGTTTCAACCCGTCGATGAGGAAGACCTTTCGGATTTCATGCGTGCGATACCGGAGGACATTCCGGTCATGCCGGTCGGGGTCGGATCGAACCTTCTGGTTCGTGACGGAGGCATCCCCGGTTTCGTCATCCGGCCTGCGGTCAAGGGTTTCGGCCGAATCGAACGCGTGGGCGACACCGGGCTGCGCGCCGGCGTACGGGTACCCGACCGGATGCTTGCTGCCGCCGCACGCGACGCCGAAATCGCCGGTTTCCACTTCTACCACGGTATCCCCGGCGCCGTCGGCGGCGCGTTGCGCATGAATGCCGGCGCCAACGGGGTTGAAACGAAGGACCGGGTGGTGGAAGTGCGGGCCGTGGACCGCAAGGGCGAACTGCATGTCCTTTCCCTTGAGAAGATGGGCTATTCCTATCGTCATTCGGAAGCGCCGGAGGATCTGATCTTCACGTCTGCCCTCTTCCGCGGAGAAGCGGGTGAACGCGAAGCGATACAGGTTGCGATGGATGAGGTGCAACGCCATCGCGAAACGGTGCAGCCGGTCAAGGAGAAGACCGGCGGATCGACCTTCCGCAATCCCGAAGGTACGTCTGCCTGGAAGGAAATCGACAGGGCGGGTTGCCGCGGACTGATGATCGGAGCAGCCCAGATGTCTCCGCTCCACTGCAATTTCATGATCAACACGGGCAGCGCCAGCGGTCACGATCTCGAACTGCTTGGCGAGACCGTCCGGTCCCGGGTGCTCGATGCCTCCGGCATTCCCCTGCACTGGGAGATCAAGCGGCTGGGCCTGTTCGAACCCCATCGCACCGTCGCGGCTTTCCTCGGGCGGGAGCAATAGGCGCCCATGCACCAGACGCGGAGACCCGAGGCGGTGGCATTTTCCGGGTACATGCCATTCGTTGACGGGCTTCGCGCCCTGGCCGTGATCGCCGTCGTTCTGAATCACGCCCACATGCCAGGGTTTTCAGGCGGGTTCTCCGGTGTTGACATCTTCTTCGTCATTTCCGGCTTTCTGATCATCGGGCAGATCAGGAGCGAAATCGCCAGCGGTGATTTCTCGATCCTGCGCTTCTATGCGCGCAGAACGCTGCGCATCCTGCCGGTCTTCTTCCTCGTGCTCGCATGTACCTTCCTGGCGGCGCCGTTTTTCCTCTTCATTCCGGATGCCTATGAGAGCTTTGCAAAGTCGGCCGTCGCCGCACCGCTGATGATCTCCAACATCCTGTTCTTCGTGGAGCAGGGTTATTTCGACACGGCCGCACAACTGAAGCCTCTGCTTCACACCTGGACGCTTTCGGTTGAAGAGCAGTTCTATCTGGTGGTTCCGGTGTTGCTGCTTGGCCTGGTCTGGCTGTACAGGCGCGGTTTCCGCCACGCCGAACCGGTCGCTGCCGTTGCCATCTTCGCCCTCTCGCTCCTGGCGTGCATCGTCTGGACTGATACCGGAGACCGCAATCCGGCCTTCTACCTGACGCCGTTCAGGGCATGGGAATTCGTTGCCGGGGGCCTGATCGTTCCCGCGGTCGCCCATCGGCTCGCGCGCCTGCCGGTCTTTGTACTGGAAGCATTGGCACTGGCGGGCATGGCGCTGATTGCCGTCGCAATCGCGGGCGTATCGGAAAACAGCACCTGGCCGGGATGGCTGGCGCTGCTGCCCGTCATCGGGACAAGTCTTGTCATCGCAGTCTCACTGGCCCGGCCCGACGTCGTGGTCGCCCGCCTGTTGTCGATGCGATTGCCGGTCGCGATCGGTCTTGTTTCCTACGGCTGGTATCTTTGGCACTGGCCTCTCCTCGCCTTCGGCCGCATGTCCCGGACGGAGCCCGGTCTCTCCATCGATCTGCTGCTTGGCGGCGTTGCCGGACTGGGTCTGGCGACTGTCAGTTACCTGCTGGTCGAAAAACCGGTTCGCCAGTGGCGCAAGCGCGCGAAACCCGAAAAGAACGCCGGGCGAATCTTTGCCAGCGGTTTTGCAGGAGTCTTCATGATGGCGGCGCTTGGCGGCGGGATCACCTATGCCGGGTATCTGGCCAACGACCGTCATATCCGCAACCTCTATGCGACGGAAGGCGCCGGAACCCTAGACAATGGTTGCCGGGTCCGGACCGGGGATGCGGTCCCGGAGTATTGCGTTGCCGGCGACTACGTCCTGATCCTGGGGGATTCCCATGCCGACGCGCTTCAACCCGCCATGGCCAAGGTTGCCGGGGAACGCGGATTGAACGCGCTATCGCTTGCACGCGGCGGATGCCGCCTGTCGTGGTTCTCCCCGCAATCCATGCAGTCCGGCGACCTGCATCGCTGCTCCAACCTGGTGACCGCCTTGAAGGGCGTCATGGCGGGACCGAACCTGCCGCGCGCTGTTCTCATTACCTCCATCTTCCTGCCGGGAAGCGTACCGGACAAGGATGAGGCATCGGAGTTGGTAAGGCAATTTGCCGACGCCGGCGTGCGTGTCTTGCTGATCGGTCCGACACCGCGCTTCGATCAACCGGCTCTCGATTGTGTTCATGGCGCCGAGCGGACCGGTGGCGACCGGCGGCGGTGCAGCGTGTCCCGCGCACAGACAGACGCCATGTTCAACGGGGTCGTGCCCCTGTTGCGCTCCGCTGCCGGACAGGTTGAGGACGCGCGGGCCATCGATATCCTTCCAGCCTTCTGTGATGACCAGGTCTGCCGACCGGACGCCAACGGCGTGCTGTTTTTCCGGGATCGCGATCACCTGTATCCGGCCGGGGTTCATCGCCTCGTCGAACTGTACCCGGACGATTTCGCCTGGGCACTTGGCCGATAAAGCGGTTCGGGCGCCAGCGCCTGAAGATATTTCCGGCAGGTTATCAAACGAGGTAAACGACCTGTTAACGGTCTGGGCTGCACCTTGATCCGAACGCAATGGCGTGGCTGCGATTCGGGTTTTTGCTCCACGGGCTTGCCACGGAATCAACTCTCTGATTCCTTGGTGACAGGGGTTTCATCATTGAGTCGCGTTGGCGCGCGTGTTGCGCGGCCGGGCACAGGGTCCGGCCGAGGGACTATTGCGTGCCGGACGCTGCGCGGAAGAGGGGTTTGTGATGGCAAGGAAGCACGTGGCGGTGCTGATGGGCGGTTTCTCGTCCGAGCGTCCCGTCAGCCTGGCTTCGGGTAAGGCCTGCGCCGATGCGCTTGAGGCCGAGGGCTATCGCGTGTCCCGGATTGACGTTGACCGCAACGTCGCCATGGTGCTTGCGGACCTGAGTCCGGATGCCGTGTTCAATGCCCTGCATGGACCTTTCGGGGAAGACGGCACGATACAGGGCATCCTGGAATATCTGCAGATCCCCTATACCCATTCCGGTGTTCTTGCCTCGGCCCTTGCCATGGACAAGGACAAGTCAAAGAAGCTCGCCAAGGTGGCGGGAATTCCGGTCGCCGAATCGAAGGTCATGAACCGGTTCGAGATCACGTCCGCGCATCCGATGAAGCCGCCCTACGTGGTCAAGCCGGTTGCCGAAGGTTCGAGTTTCGGCGTCGTCATCGTCAAGGAGGATCAACCGCATCCGCCCCAGGTCATCACATCGGATGACTGGAAATATGGCGACCGCGTCATGGTGGAGCGGTTTGTGCATGGACGTGAACTGACCTGCACCGTGATGGGTGATGTTGCGCTTGGCGTCACCGAGATCATCCCGGTGGGGCACCAGTTCTACGACTACGATTCAAAGTATGTCTCGGGCGGATCGAAGCATGAATGCCCGGCGCGGCTTTCACCAAATATTTACCAAAAAATACAGACACTGGCGCTGAAGGCTCATCAGATTCTGGGATGCCGCGGCGTAACCCGATCCGACTTCCGCTATGACGACCGCCATTCCGAAAACGGCGAACTGATCTGGCTGGAGGTCAATACGCAGCCCGGGATGACCGAAACATCGCTGGCGCCTGAACTGGCGCGGCATGCCGGTCACAGTTTCGGTGAGTTCGTGAGTTGGATGGTGGAGGACGCATCGTGCATGCGCTGAAGCGTGGAATCGCCGGGATTGCAGGGACGGGGCGTGCCGATGCGCCCGAGCGGCTTGTATTGCCCCGCCTGCTGCGCCGGCCTGTCCGCCATGTTTCGAGGCTGATATCCGGCGAAGTGCATGTCCCGCGCCATGCCTTTGGCTTGATGGCCGCCGGATTCCTCGGCGCCTCGGCTGCCTATGGTTCGTGGCTTGGCGGTCACGTTCCGGCGATCGTCTCGGCGGTGGCTTCGGGAACCGGCTTCGCCATTTCGCAGGTCGACATTGCCGGCAACACCGAAACGTCCGAGATCGATGTCATGGGCGCGATCGGTCTGACCGGATGGACGGCCTTGCCCGGATTTTCGCCGGAAGCCGCGCGCCAGCGAATCGCCGAACTGCCCTGGGTGCAGGAGGCGTCGGTGCAGAAGGTCTATCCGGGAACCCTCCAGGTGAAGGTTTCGGAACGTACGCCTTTCGCGCTCTGGCAGCAGGGGGATTCGGTTGCCGTGATCGAGCGCGACGGATCCGTTATCGCACCCTACAGGAATGACCGGTATGCCAGCCTCCCGCTGGTTGTCGGCCATGGTGCTGCACAGAAGGCAAGCATGTTCATCGCCGGCATGGAGCGCTTCCCTGTCATCGCGCAACGCGTTCGCGGCTATGTGCGCGTCGCCGACCGGCGCTGGGACCTGATCCTCGACAATGGTGTCACGATCAAGCTGCCGGAGCGCGGCGAGCTTGCAGCCGTGCAAAAAGTCGTGGAACTGCAACAAGGCGAGGGGCTCCTCGACAAGGATATCGTCAGCGTGGACATGCGGTTGGGCGAGCGCATCGCCATCAGGCTCAGCGCGGCTGCCGCGGAAGAACGCCGGGAGCGCATGGAGAAGCTGGTGAAGGACGAAGCGAAGCGGGGGCGGACATGAGCCTGCTTTCGGCAACTTCCTCTTCCTCCTCGCGCCGCACTGGCGTGGTCACCGTGCTCGATGTCGGCTCTTCGAAGATCTGCTGCATCATCGCGCGGCTCATGCCGCGGGATGAAGGCGAACTGCTGCGTGGTCGTACCCACGACATCAGGGTGATCGGCATAGGTCATCACCGCTCGGAAGGTGTGAAGTCCGGCGTCATCACTGATCTCGACAGCGCCGAGCGGGCCATTCGCCATGCTGTCGATGCTGCCGAGAAGATGGCCGGCGTGATGGTCGAATCGCTCATCGTCAACATCTCGGCCGGCCGCCTCAAGAGCGAGATGTTCTCGGCAACTGTCAATTTGGGCGGCGAAGAAGCCGATGCCAATGACATTCACAAGGTTCTGGTCGCCGGTGCGAGGCAGGCGCAGGCGATCGAACGCCAGGTCATCCATTCGCTGGCCACGGGCTATGCTCTGGACGGCGAACGCGGTATTCGCGACCCTCTCGGCATGATCGGCGATACGCTCGGCGTGGAAATGCATGTCCTTTCTGCCGACGCGGCGCCACTTCGCAATCTCGAACTCGCAGTAAACCGGTGTCATCTCTCCGTGGAGCGCATGGTCGCCACGCCCTATGCCAGTGGACTTGCGGCGCTCGTTGACGACGAAACGGAAATGGGGGCCGCCTGCATCGATATCGGCGGCGGGACAATCACGATGTCCGTCTTTGCCAATGGTCGCTTCGTTCATGGCGATTCGCTGCCGATCGGCGGACGCCACATCACCATGGATCTCGCCCGCGGGCTTTCCACGCGGGTGGAAGCGGCAGAGCGCCTGAAGGCGATGCATGGATCCGCATTGCCGAGTGCGGCCGACGACCGCGACGTCGTGACGATTCCCTCGATCGACGACGACGGCGGTGATCGGGATGAAGGCCAGCAAATCCCGCGCGCCATCATGACGCGCATCATCCGCGCCCGTACCGAAGAGATGCTCGAACATGTCCGCGACCGGATGAATGCATCCGGTTTCGGCGCTGTGGTCGGGCGCCGTGTCGTGCTGACGGGCGGCGGTGCCCAACTCAACGGGCTACCGGAAGTCGCCCGTCGGATTCTGGGACGAAATGTGCGTGTCGGACGGCCGCTCGGTGTGGCGGGTTTGCCGCCGGCGGCCAAGGGTCCGGCATTTTCAACCGCAGTCGGCCTGATGATCTATCCGCAGGTGGCAGGGCTGGAGACCAGTGTCATGAAGCATTCGAGATGGAGCAGAAGGCTGACGGGAACCGGCGGACGGCTCAGCCGTGTGGGGCAATGGCTGAGAGACAATCTTTGAATCAACGAGGGGCATTGTGCCCCTTGGGTAATATGGCCGCGAAGGCAAGCGGCGGCGAGACGGAAGAGCGGACAAGGACAGGATCATGAGCATCAACCTTCAAAAACCCGACATCACAGAACTGAAGCCCCGCATCACCGTCTTCGGTGTTGGCGGCGGGGGCGGAAACGCGGTCAACAACATGATCACGGCCGGATTGCGCGGCGTGGAATTCGTCGTGGCGAATACCGATGCGCAGGCACTGACAATGTCCAAGGCGGAGCGCCTGATTCAGCTCGGCGCCCATGTGACAGAAGGTCTGGGCGCCGGTTCCCAGCCCGAAGTCGGGCGCGCTGCGGCCGAGGAATGCATCGACGAGATCGTCGATCATCTTTCCAACACGCACATGTGCTTCGTCACCGCGGGCATGGGCGGGGGCACCGGAACGGGCGCCGCGCCGGTCGTTGCCCAGGCTGCCCGCGAGAAGGGCATCCTCACTGTGGGTGTCGTCACCAAGCCTTTCCATTTCGAGGGCCAGCGGCGGATGCGGCTTGCAGACAGTGGAATCGAGGAACTGCAGAAGTGCGTCGATACACTGATCGTCATTCCGAACCAGAATCTTTTCCGGATCGCGAACGAGAAGACCACGTTTGCCGACGCGTTCGCCATGGCCGACCAGGTGCTCTATTCGGGCGTTGCCTGCATCACCGACCTGATGGTCAAGGAAGGCCTGATCAACCTCGATTTCGCCGACGTTCGCTCCGTCATGCGCGAGATGGGCAAGGCCATGATGGGCACGGGCGAGGCTTCCGGCGAAGGACGCGCCATGGCTGCGGCCGAAGCAGCCATTGCCAATCCGCTGCTCGACGAATCCTCGATGAAGGGGGCCCAAGGCCTGCTCATCTCGATCACAGGCGGTCGGGACCTGACGCTCTACGAGGTCGATGAAGCGGCAACACGTATCCGTGAAGAAGTCGACCAGGATGCCAACATCATCCTCGGCGCCACGTTCGACGAGGAACTGGAAGGCGTGATCCGCGTTTCGGTGGTCGCCACGGGCATCGAAAACACGGCCGGGATCGCGAAGGCAGTGACAGCCGAAGCGCGCACGGTTTCGCGGCCGGTGCAACAGCCCGCGGCAGCCGCGCCGGCACAGGCCCCGATGGCGCCTTCGCAGCCGCAGGTCCGTCAGCAGACCGCAGCGCCCCAGCAGCCGCAGCAGCCCGTCCGGCAGGCGCCGGCGGATCCGGTGGCGGCAGCCATTGCGCGCGCCGAATCAGAGTTCCAGGTTCAGCCCGAGCCGGATGAATTCCGGCCTGCCAGCCGTCTGTTCCAAGGACAGCCCGAGTTGCAGGGGGTCACGCCCAAGCAGCCGTCACAGCCGGCACCTGCCGAGCTGCCGCGCGAAACAGTTGCCGAGCATCCTTCTGTCGCTCCCGCTGTTCAGCCTGCATCGGCTGCCGCAACGCCGCGGATGCCGAGGGTTGAGGATTTTCCGCCTGTTGCGCGCGCCGAGATTTCTGCCCGCGACAACAACCATGCGACCGTGGACCATGAGGAGCGCGGCCCCATGGGATTGCTGAAGCGCCTCACCAATGGCCTGTCACGCCGGGAAGACGAACCTTCCGCTTCGCTCAAGCCGGCAGCGGAAGCAAGCGGTCCCCGCGAGCCCCAGCTTCGGCAGGCCGCCCCGGAAATGCGCCGGACTGCGCAACAGGACAGCCAGCTTTACGCGCCTCGCCGCGGTCAGCTGGACGGGAACGGGCGTGTCATGCCGACCGGCCCGTCCGCACAGGATGACGATCGGCTCGAGATTCCCGCCTTCCTTCGCCGGCAGGCGAACTGATCATCCATCCACTTGTAACAATTGATCAAAAAGGGTGGCGGTCATGCGCCGCCCTTTTTTTAGAAAAGCGTATATATTGCAGTAATTTAGATCACTCCTTGGGTATGTGAGGAGCCGTTACAAAAGGTAAGAAACCGTGATTTGGAATGCCGGGTTCACCACAGTATGGTCTTTCGCGATCAGGCGGGGGCGCAGCTGACGATGGGGATCGCTGCTAGCCTGTAAACAGACACCCGGTCCACTTGCCTGAAGGCTGTGGATCGCCGTGCAGGGGTCAAGGGGCGTAATCTTGTCGGACTTTCAGAGAACGCTGAAAACTTGTGTTTCGCTTGGTGGTATCGGCGTCCATAGCGGAAAACCCGTTACCATCCATTGTCATCCGGCCGATCCGGATACCGGGATCGTGTTTCATCGCCTTGGCAAGAATGGCGAGCCGACCGAAATCCGGGCACTTGCTTCTGAAGTCGGTGCGACCGACCTTGCAACCGTGCTCGGCAATCCGGCCGGTGTGTTCGTCGCGACCGTCGAGCACCTGATGGCAACGCTCTACGGACTCGGCATCGACAATCTCCAGATCGAGATCGACGGGCCGGAGGTTCCCATTCTCGATGGAAGTTCAGCCTGCTTCGTCGATGCTTTCGAGCAGGCGGGGCTTGTGACCCAGGCTGCAAAACGCCGTTTCATCCGTGTCCTGAAGCCGGTTCGCGTGGAGAACGGTCCGTCATGGGCGGAATTCCGCCCCTATGGCGGTACACGGTTCGAGGTCGAGATCGATTTCGACAGCCCGGCAATCGGCAGGCAGGCCTTCGGAGCAGACATGACGCCAGAGACATTCCGGCGTGAAGTCTCCCGGGCGCGCACGTTCGGCTTCATGAAGGATGTCGAGCGCCTGTGGGCTGCGGGGTACGCACTTGGTTCTTCCCTGGAGAACTCCGTTGTCATTGGTGACGATCACAAGGTCATCAACATGGAAGGCCTTCGCTATACGGACGAGTTCGTCCGGCACAAAACGCTCGATGCGCTCGGTGACCTGGCCTTGGCGGGAGCGCGCATTCTTGGTTGCTTCCGCTCGTTCCGTGGCGGGCACAAGCTGAATGCCGGTGCGTTGCGCGCCTTGCTCAGCGACGAAACCGCATTTGAAATCGTCGAGACGAATCGCAGGACGGGCGGACGGGGCGCAGACCTCGTCGCCGTGAGTGCGCCGGTCCACGCACCCTGGGCCTTGTGAGTTCCCAAACCTGATCGTCGACCGAAGGCGGATGCCGGCAGCGCGGCATTTCGTTTTTGCGCCACAATGTTGCGCGATTGGCATCGGGTGGCATTGCCGCTCATGCGGCGATATGATTTATGGCGATGGTGACGAGATCGCTCTACCGGCAGGACGGATGCATGGCTCTTGTAAAGTTTGTTTCAAACGCTTCGCGGCAAACCTTGCGGCCTGCATTTTTCGCCTTGGCCTGCGCGCCGTTTCTGCTCGCGGGCTGTTCCTCGGACGATGATATCGACCTGTCGACCTATGTGGAGCAGACCGAACCGGCCGACCAGCTCTACAATCAGGGTCTGGCCAATCTGGAGGCCGGGCGTCTCGGCGAGGCGTCGGCAAAGTTCGCGGCCGTGGACCGGCAGCATCCCTATTCCGAATTCGCCCGCAAATCGCTGGTCATGAATGCCTTTACCCAGTACCGGCAAGGCAATCACGAGGACTCGATCAACAGCGCCAAGCGATATCTCACGCTGTATCCCAACACCGATGAATCCGCCTATGCGCAGTATATCGTGGGATTGAACTATTTCCGGCAGGTCCGGAACGTCACGCAGGACCAGCGCGAAACCAAGCTGATGATCCAGGCGATGAACGAGGTCGTGGAACGCTGGCCGGACTCCGAATATGCTCCGGATGCGGAATCGAAGATCCGCTTCGGGCGTGACCAGCTTGCTGGCAAGGAAATGCAGGTCGGGCGTTACTATCTCGAACGCCGCGAATATATTGCCGCGATCAAGCGATTCCGGGCAGTGGTGGAAGAGTTCTCCAATACCCGCCATGTCGAGGAAGCACTTGCGCGGCTGACCGAAGCCTATCTCGCGATGGGCATCGTCCACGAGGCACAGACAGCCGCCGCCGTTCTCGGGCACAATTACCCTGATTCCAAGTGGTACAAGGATGCATACGCCCTGCTGCAGCAAGGTGGCTATGCGCCGGAGGAAAACCAGGGTTCGTGGATTTCCCGGGCAGCACGCAGGCTCTCGACAAGCGCGAGCTGAAACGGCGGGCCATGCTCTGCCACCTTTCGATCCGCGACATCGTTCTGATCGAACGGCTCGATATCGAGTTCACGGCCGGTCTTTCCGTCCTGACGGGTGAGACCGGTGCGGGCAAATCGATCCTGCTCGATTCGCTTTCGCTGGCGCTTGGTGCGCGCGGCGATGCATCTCTCGTTCGCCACGGCGCAACGCAAGGCCAGGTGACGGCGGTTTTCGACGTACCGGCCAATCATCCGGCACGGGAGATTCTCGTGTCCAACGAAATCCCCGACGACGGCGACATCATCCTGCGGCGTGTGCAAAATGCCGACGGGCGCACGCGTGTCTTCGTCAACGACCAGGCAGCCAGCGTCGCCTTGATGCGGCAGATCGGCCTGGCTCTGGTCGAGATACACGGTCAGCATGATGACCGGGCGCTGGTCGACCCGGCGGCACACCGGGAACTGCTCGACGCATTCGGCGGACATTCCGGCGAAGCTGCCGCGGTCGCGGCTGCTCACGCAACCTGGCGGCAGGCGGAAGGTGACCTGCGCAAGCATCGCCAGAGGGTGGAGGCGGCGGCGCGCGAGGCTGACTTTTTGCGTGCTTCGGTGAGCGAGCTTGAGGAACTCGATCCTCAGCCCGGAGAGGAAACGGCGCTGGCGGATGAACGGGCGAGCATGATGCGGGCGGAAAAGATTGCGGTCGAGATCGCCGACGCACAGACAGCCCTGTCCGGCGATGGCTCTCCGATCCCGCAGCTATCCTCGCTTCTGCGCCGGCTGGAACGGAAGGCAGCCGATGTCCCGGGCATGCTGGATGATATCCTGAAGTCCCTGGACGAGGCGCTCATATCGCTTGATGCTGCGGCGCAGGGCATAGACGAGGCCGTGCGAGCCAGCGAATACGATCCGCGCCGCCTGGAGGAGGCCGAAGAGCGGCTGTTTGCCCTGCGCGCGGCAGGGCGCAAGTACAACGTGCCGGTCGACCGGTTGGCGGAGTTGCGTGACAGCATGGCCGCGGACCTGGCCGATCTCGATGCAGGAGCGGAACGGCTGCCCAGGCTCGAACAGGCCGCGAGCGAGGCGCTTTCGACCTACGAGCGTCTTGCCGCCGCGTTGTCGTCCAGGCGCCATGGCGCTGCGGAGGTCCTTGCAAATGCCGTCATGGCGGAATTGCCGGCATTGAAGCTGGAGCGAGCGGAGTTCATCGTCCAGGTGGCAAGCGACCCGGATACCAGGGCAGCCGAAGGTATCGATACGGTGGAATTCTGGGTTCGGACGAACCCTGGCACGCGGCCCGGGCCGATGATGAAGGTGGCGTCCGGCGGCGAGCTGTCGCGCTTCCTCCTGGCGCTGAAGGTGGCGCTGGCCGATCGCGGTTCGGCTCCGACACTCGTTTTCGATGAAATCGACACCGGCGTTGGCGGAGCGGTTGCCGATGCCATAGGCCAGCGCCTTGCCCGCCTTGCGCGGACTGTCCAGGTGTTGTCGGTCACGCATGCGCCGCAGGTCGCGGCGAGAGCGAACACCCACTATCTCATTGCCAAGGGTGGCGATGGTGAACGCGTTTCGACCCGCATAGCGGTCATGGACCAGCGCGAACGCGCGGAAGAACTGGCGCGCATGCTTGCTGGAGCGACGATCACGGACGAGGCGAGGGCGGCGGCGGCGCGGTTGCTGACGGAGAATGGTGATCCGCGGGCTTGAGCGGACCAAAAGATACTCTACTCTTGCCGCCGATTCCCAAGCTCCGGCGGTTTTCATGTCCAAGGCATCCATCCCTGTCGACCAAATGAGCGAAGCGCAGGCCAAGGCCGAATTGAAGCGCCTTGCAGATGAGATCGCGCATCATGACCGGCTCTATCACGCCGAGGATCAGCCGGAAATTTCTGACGCTGACTATGATGCCCTGCGGCGGCGCAACGAGGCCATTGAGAAGCGATTCCCGCATCTGGTCCTGGCGGATTCGCCCTCGCTGCGCGTTGGGGCGACCGTTTCGGAGAAGTTCGACAAGGTCACCCATGCGGTGCCGATGCTGTCACTCGACAACGCGTTTTCGGATGAGGACGTGCGCGATTTCGCCGCCCGGATCCGCCGTTTCCTGCGCATGGAAGAGGGTGCGGAACTGGCCCTGACAGCCGAACCGAAGATCGACGGGCTTTCGCTGAACCTGCGCTACGAGAAGGGGACGCTCATCAGCGCCGCGACGCGGGGCGACGGACAGACCGGCGAAAACGTCACTGCCAATGCGCGCACGATCGAGGACATTCCAGGCCATCTTTCCGGCGATGTCCCGGATGTGCTGGAAGTGCGCGGCGAGGTCTATATGGGGCATGCCGATTTCCAGGCGTTGAATGCGCGCCAGGAAGAGAGCGGAGGCAAGACCTTCGCCAATCCGCGCAATGCGGCGGCAGGTTCGCTCAGGCAGTTGGACAGTTCGGTCACGGCTTCGCGTCCGCTGAAGTTCTTTGCCTATGCCTGGGGCGAAATTGGCGAGATGCCGCGCGAAACGCAGATGGAGATGGTGGAGTGGTTTGCCACGCTCGGATTTCGCGTCAACCCGCTCATGCGGCGCTTCACTTCGGTCGAGGCGCTGATCGAACATTATCATGCCATCGAGGAAGAGCGCGGCGAACTGGGCTATGACATTGACGGTGTGGTCTACAAGGTCGACCGTCTCGACTTGCAGAAGCGGCTCGGTTTCGTGTCCCGCAGTCCGCGCTGGGCAATCGCTCACAAGTTCCCGGCCGAGAAGGCAATGACGCCGCTCAAGGGGATAGACATCCAGGTCGGCCGTACGGGGGCACTGACACCGGTGGCACGGCTTGAGCCCGTGACAGTGGGCGGTGTCGTGGTCACAAACGCGACCCTGCACAATGCCGAGGAAATCGAGCGCCTCGGAATCATGATCGGCGACACGGTGATCGTGCAGCGCGCCGGCGATGTGATACCGCAAATCCTCGGCTATCTGGCCGACAAGCGCCCTGACAACGCACAAGCCTTCGCGTTTCCAACCGTCTGTCCTTGCGAGTTGAAGACGCCCGTCATCCGCGAAGCCAATGCCTCGGGCGGGGAAGGCGTGGTTCGGCGCTGTTCGGGGGAGTTCGCCTGTCCCTTCCAGCGCAAGGAGCATCTCAAGCTGTTCGTCTCGCGCAAGGCCTTCGACATAGAGGGGCTGGGCGACAAGCAGATCGAATATTTCTACGACGATCCCGACCTTCCGATCCGCACGCCCGCGGACATCTTCACGCTTGCACGGCGTGATGCGGCCAACAGCCTCAAGAAGCTGAAGAACCGCGATGGCTATGGCGAGACCTCGGCACAGAAGCTGTTCGACGCCATCGAGGCGCACCGGTCCATCGCGCTGGAACGTCTGATCTTTTCGCTCGGCATCCGGCATGTTGGCGAGACGACTGCAAAGACGCTGGCGCGCGCCTATGGCTCTTGGGATGCCTTCGAGAAAGCCGCGCTCGCCATCGCGGCAGGCGACACGCAGGCTGCCGACGACATGGACGCGCTCGATGACATCGGACCGGCGGTGGTGGAAGCCGTGGCGCGGTATTTCTCCGAGACGCACAATCGCGCGATGGTTGAGGACCTGGTTGGTGAACTCGATGTGCAGGACGCGGAGAAGCCGCGAGGTGACAGCCCCGTCGCCGGCAAAACCATCGTCTTTACCGGATCCCTGGAACGCATGAGCCGCGACGAAGCCAAGTCGATGGCGGAAGGCCTGGGCGCCAAGGTGGCAGGCTCGGTTTCCCGCAAGACCGATCTTGTGGTTGCCGGTCCCGGGGCGGGTTCGAAGCTCAAGAAGGCGGAAGAGCTTGGCATCGAGGTGATTTCCGAGGATGCCTGGTTCGAGAAGGTGGGCGGATGACGGAATTTCACGGTTTCGGCGAGAAGGCCATACCTTTCCTGAAGGCGCTGGATTTCCATCAGGACCGCGACTGGTTCAAGGAAAATCGCGATCTTTATGAAAGCGAACTCAACGGTCCGCGCGGCGCGCTGATCCAGGATTTGACAGTCCGATTCGCCGAGGCAGGTCTACCTTACCGTGGCGATCCGAAGAAATCCGTGTTTCGCATTTATCGCGATATACGTTTCTCGAAAGACAAGCGGCCGTTCAATCGTCACGTGTCGATCATCCTCACGCCCGACGGGACGAAACGATCTGACGGCTGCTTCTATCTGCATGTCGGGCTGGAGGGCTGTTTCATGGCCGTCGCCTTCTATTCCCCGGCGCCCGACGCCCTGAAACGAATGCGCAATTCGATCATTGCCTGGCCGGAGCGTTACCGCACCATGATCAAGGCCCTGGCGAGCCAAGGGCTGGAACTCGATTCCGGCGATGCCTTGAAGCGGCTGCCGAGAGGCTTCGAAACCGTGGAAGAAGAGGATCTGGCAGCCGGTGTGAAGAAAAGGCATTTCCTTGTGCGCGAAGACATCGATCCGGCACGGATCACTTCGCCGGAACTTGCGGATGATTGCGTCGATTTCGCAAAACGCGCGCACCCGCTATTCGAATGGGGAATCGGCGCCATCTGAGGCGGTCCATCAGTCCAACTTGTGGCTCGCATCAGAACTATTGGCGTGACAGGTCAGGGAGGCTGTCCTAACGTCCGGCGCGTCATGACACATCCTTCAGAGACAAGCACGGCAAGAGCCGAGATCATCGACGGCCTGAAAGCCAGCGTCCCCGTGGTGCTGTCGTCGATGCCGTTTGGCCTGCTGTTTGGCGCCATAGCGGTCAAGAACGGGTTCACGACCTTCGAAGCCGTGTTCATGAGCGCAACGCTCTTTGCCGGAGCGAGCCAGATGGTGGGGCTGGAACTGTTCGGGACCAATGTGGCGCCATGGCTCATCGTCCTGTCCATCTTCGCGGTGAATTTCCGGCACGTTCTCTATTCGGCTGCGATCGGGCGGATCCTGCGGCCTTGGGGCACGCTGCGGATGTCGATCGCCTTCTTCCTTCTCGTCGATCCGCAATTCGCCGAGACAGAGCGCCGGCGGGAGCAGGGCCGGAAGGTCACGTGGCGCTGGTACATGTCCATGGCGCTGACCATCTATGTTTTCTGGATCGCCGATACCTGGGTCGGCGCCAGTTTCGGCAACCTGATCACCGACCCCCATGCCTTGGGCCTGGATTTCGTGTTGCCGATTTATTTCCTGATCATGGTCATGGGGTTCCGGAAGAGAAAGAGTTTCATACCCGTGGTGCTCTCCAGCGGGATATGTGCCGTGCTGGCTGAGAGCGTGGTCGGATCGCCCTGGCATGTTTCCATCGGAGCGCTTGCCGGCATCATCGTTGCGATGCTGATGCCGATACCGGCGGAGGAAGCAGCTGCCGAGCAGGTGCAGCGATGAGCACGATTTTCTGGATCACGGTCGCAGGCGCTATCGCCACCTATGCAACGCGGGTCGGCGGTCATCTCGTCCTGTCACGGTTCGAGCGCATTCCGCGCCGGGTTGACCGCGCGCTCAACGCGGTCCCCGCGGCGGTGCTGACAACGCTCGTTGCCCCGTCTTTTGCGAAGGGTGACTGGCGCGAGGCGTTGACATTGGCCCTCGTCGCCGCCGCGACGCTTCGCCTTCCCGGCCTTGCCGTCTTCGCGGCCGGTTGGGCGCTGATCATCGGTTTCAGACAGATCGGGGGGTAGGCTGCTTGTCCATCGGGGCGCAGGCCATCTTCAACCAGTCACGGTCCGGTTCCTCCAGCGCAGGGGCGATCTCATCCAGGACACGCGCGTGATAGGCGTCGAGCCATTCGATCTCTTCGCGGTCCAGCATCTCCGGCACGATGAGCCGACGGTCAAACGGGCAGAGCGTCAGTGTTTCGAAACCATGCATCGCGATGTCGCCGCCGGGCAGGTCCCGGGCCGGCGTCACGGCAATCAGGTTTTCGAGGCGGATGCCATAGTGGCCGGGCTTGTAGTATCCAGGCTCGTTGGAAAGGATCATGCCTTCCAGCAATGGCTGGATGCCGGTCTTCGCGATCCTCTGCGGACCTTCGTGAACGGAAAGAAACGAACCCACGCCGTGTCCGGTTCCATGGGCGAAATCGACCCCGGCTTTCCAATGCGCAATCCGTGCCAGCGGATCGATGTCGCAGCCGCGTGTCCCTGCAGGAAAGCGGATCGTCGAGATGGCAATGAGACCCTTCAAGACAATCGTGTAGCGCCTACGCATCTCTTCGGAGGGCTCGCCGACCGGCACGGTACGCGTAATGTCGGTCGTGCCATCTTCGTATTGGCCGCCGGAATCCACCAGGTAGAGTTCGCCACGGGCCAGTGTGCGGCAGGACGCGTGCGTGACCCGGTAATGCATGATTGACCCATTGGGACCTGCGCCGGAAATCGTGTCGAAAGAGATGTCCTTCAGCGGCATCTGGGCTTCCTGCCCGGCAAGCATGCGGGCGCTTTCGAGCGCGACCACGGCGCTTGTCTCGGTGACCGTGCCAGGCTCCTGCCGGTCCAACCAGGCGAGAAAGCGCGCCATGGCCACTCCATCCCGGCGATGGGCAGCGCGTGCGCCCTGCAATTCGGTCGGGTTCTTGCAGGCCCGTGGCAGGCGGGCCGGGTCGGGCATGGAAAGCCATCGGCCACCGTTTCCGGTCGCCAGGATCCGCAACTTTTCGGCTGCCAGTTGCGGATCGAGTCCGACTGTCCGGCCTTTTTGTGCCAGTTCAGCCACCGCGTCGTCCAGTTCGGAAGGCGGGCGAATATCGCAGAGTTGCGTCAGATAGGCTTCGACCTCCCTCGTCATCTTGCGCTTGTCCATGAACAGCTGATGGTTGCCCTTCGCCGAAACGATCGCAAACCCGAGCGCAAGCGGCGTATGGGGCACATCGGAGCCGCGGATGTTGAAGGCCCATGCCAGGGAAGACGGATCAGTCAGCACACAGGCATCGGCACCGGCGTCGCGCACGGCTGCCGCCAGGGCTGCAAGCTTGTCGCGTGCCAGCACTCCCGCGCGTTCAACCGGATGGATGAGGACAGGTTCGAGCGGCGGGGCAGGGCGGTCGGTGCGAACGGCGTCGACGGGGTTGCCTTCCAGCATGACCAGTTCGCCGCCCACCTTTTCCAAGGCTGCGGAAATCCGCTCCACCTCGCCGATCGTGTGCAGCCAGGGGTCGATTCCGAGCTTCCCACCCGGTTTCCAGTTCGCTTCGATCCAGGCAGTTGGCGGGTTCGAGACAAGATCCTCATAACCGAAGAGTGCCGGGTCTGTCTGCAGCCTCACCTGCTCGGTGTAGCGTCCGTCAACGAAGATCACTGCGGTCTGCCTGGCGATGAGAGCCATGCCTGCCGAGCCGGTAAAGCCGGTCAACCATGACAGGCGTTCGGCATAGCCGGCGACATATTCTCCCTGGTGTTCATCTGCCCGCGGCACGAGAACACCATGAACATCGTCCCGCAACAGGATCGTCCGCAATCCTTCGATCCGTGCCGCGGCGTTTCTCGGGTCCGACGTGCTTTCAAATGACTGAAAATTCGGTGCGTGCATGAAATGCAGTTCCTCCGGGGATCGGCCGATTTCCGGCCAATGATGAATTCAGCGGGACGGTAAACAAGCGGCCTTGCGGTGTCCATCGATTGCGCGGACGGGCCTTTCGTGTTGCGTTGCGAAATCGTTATTTCGCATATGCACAATACGCAAGGGTGCCATGCGCGGACGGCTCTGGTTGATTGGAGGGATCGGGCCTATCTGTTGATCAACACATTGATTTCAGTTCAACCCGATGAGGACAGAACGATGCCGACCAAATCCCGTGGCTTTTTCCGCAATGCCTATGACGCCATGCTGGAAGCACGCCAGCGTCAGGCAAACCAGTATGTCAATGGCGCCCTCCTCATGCTCGACGACGAGACGCTGAAGGCGCGCGGCTATTCCCGTGCTGAACTGCGCCGCAAGGGCTATACCGGTTCCTACATCTGACCGGACCTGACAGCCGGTTCCATGAAAAGGCGGGCCTTCGGGGCCGCCTTTTTCTTTGGAACGTAGCTGCTTTCGCGTGTCTGCATCCCTGTGCGGCAGTTCGTGCCAGCGCGTATTCAGCGCTTCATGTGAATGGTGACCCAGCCTTCGCGCCAGAGCGTTCGGACATGCCGGAAGCCCTGGCCCCGGTAAGCCGCGACAACGCTTGCGCGCTGGTGTGCCAGGATTCCCGAGAGAATGACCGAACCACCTGGCGCCAGATGCCGGGCCATTTGCGGCGCCAGCCGCATCAGCGGCCTGGCAAGGATATTCGCGACGACAAGGTCGAAGGGCATCGACTCGATCATGGCCCGGTTGCGGAAACCGGTCGCTGTCAGGCAGGTGACGAGGCGTTCAACCGCATTGAGGCGAACGTTCTCGCGGGCAACGCGGGTCGCGACGGGATCAATATCCGTCGCCAGTACCGGAATACGGGCATATTTCGCCAAGGCGATCGCCAGGACAGCGGAACCTGTCCCCAGATCCAGCGCCTTCAGCGGCTTCTCCCTTCGCACCACCTGCTCCAGCATGATCAGGCAGCCTGCTGTCGTTCCGTGATGCCCCGTTCCGAATGCCTGTCCCGCCTCTATCTCGATGCCGATGTTTCCCGGTCTAATCCTGCTGCGATCGTGCTGGCCATGTACCAGGAACCGTCCCGCGCGGACAGGTGCGAGGCCTTCCAGGGACTTGCTCACCCAGTCAATGTCGGGCAGTGCCTCGACCGCCGGTGCGCCCGCGATCCCGAGGTCACCCATGACCGCGGCGATCCGGCTCTGCACATCGATGGTCGCGTCCTGCTCGGCATAGACCGACACCTCGTGCATGTCGGCGGCCTCGTCGACTTCAAGAACGGCTATGGGAAATCCTTCGTCCTCGAAAAGCTGCTCCAACCGGTCGCTTGCCGCATATGCAGTGCTTCTGCTGGCGGTGAAGAAAAATCTGATCTGGTTCAAGGCTGGTTATCCGGTTGTGCGGCTGACCCCGCTCCATTCCCGGCATCCCGTGTCCGGGTATCCGGCCTGGGAGGGGCGAAGGAAAGGATCGTGTCACCCGCCTGGGGCTTTCCATCCGGCGCCGTGGACGCGAATACAAGTTGCCCCGATGCCTTGCGCCAAAGGATCATTCGTGCGCCTTCTGCCCGGGTTTTCAGATATTTGTCAAAGGGAAACTCATCCGTGACGCGGGTCGCCTGGATGCCCCAGCCGCGTGTCATGTTGATCTGGAAGTCGAACCAGCCAAGCGCCGGTTCGCGGGTCAGCGGGCGCCCGCCCAGGGTGAAATTCAGTGCCAGGCGTTCCGAACGCTCCTTGGCGCTGCCGATCTGGAAGACATGGCTGCGGCCGACCTCCGGTCCCAGATCCGTGCAAACAAGCGTGTTGTAGGCATCGTTCGGTGTCGCGGCGATGATGTTCTGGTAACGGTTCAGTGCCAGCGAATGATGGGCATCCTCCGAAAGCACTTCACCAAAATAGACGGGAATGTCGGCAAGGCGTGCCTCGCGGATACGGTCCCATTCGGTATCGGCAATCAGCACCGGCACCTTCAGTTCCTTCAGCTTTCGCGCAAGGCTGGTGGCGAAGCGCGAACCGCCCACAATGAGAACACCGGGACTTTCCGCAGACTTCAGACCGAGCAGGGTGGCAAGGGGCGAGAGCGTGAAACCATGCGCGATGATCGTCGTGACGACGACGACAAAGGCGAATGCGACCATGAGTTGTGCGTCTTCCACGCCGTTGTCGGCGAGTGCGGCGCCAAACAGGCCCGATACGGCCACAGCAACGATGCCCCTCGGTGCAATCCAGCCGACGAACAGCCGTTCCTTCAACGACAGACCCGTTCCCATGGTCGCGATGAAGACAGCGGCCGGGCGGATCGCAAACATGACCAGGGCAACGAAGGCGGCGGCATGCCAATCCAGCGCCATGATCGCGTCGACGTCGAGCGCTGCGGTCAAGAGGACGAAAAGGCCGGAGACGAGCAGAATGGTCACGGTTTCCTTGAAGCGGCGTATTTCTGCGAGGCTCGCGATCCGGGTATTGGCGAGCGTGATTCCCATCACGGTCACGGTAAGCAGTCCCGCTTCCTCAAGGACAAGGTTTGTCGCCACGAAGGCTGCCAGAACGGCAGCAAACAGGACCGGAACCTTCAGGTATTCGGGCACATGGCCGCGAATGAACGACCAAGCGATGAACCGGCCCATCAGGATGCCACCGGCGACGGCTGCAACAAAGGCAAGGATGACCGAAATGGCAAGCCGGTCGGCATGATGGGTCCCGTGCATGACGAGAAACAGTTCGAACGCAAGAACTGCAAACAGCGCGCCAATGGCATCATTGACGATCGCTTCCCACCGCAAAAGCGATGCCGGACGTTGCGACAACTTCGCCTGGCGCAGAAGTGGCATGATGACGGTCGGACCAGTGACGACCAGGATCGCGCCAAGCACGGCCGCGGTCGGCCATGAAAGGCCTCCGACGAAATGTGCAGCAAGCGCTGTCATGACCCAGATCAGCGGGCCTGCAACGGTGATCATCCGCCGTACTGCGGTGGACGTCTCGGATATCTCCTTGAAATTCAGCGTCAGCCCGCCCTCGAACAGGATGATCGCCACGGCCAGCGAAACCGCGGGCCGGTACACGTCACCAAAGTCGCGTACGGGATCGATGAAACCTGTCACGGGACCAACGAGACCGCCGGCAATCAGCAGCAGAACGATCGCCGGCACGCGAATACGCCAGGCGATCCACTGGGCGAGAATGCCGGCTGCCGCAATGCTGGCGAGCTTGAAGCCGACCAGTTCCATCCAATGATCTCCTGTAATCACCCGCCCGTGCCGGCAGGGCTGCGAATCTACGGAGACCTCGATGAAGGTCAACCGTGCATGAACGGCGGATACTCGGCCGCGTCTATCCGGCTGCAAGCCGCTTCAGCTTCGCCATGGCTGATGCTGCGTCCTCGCCATAGGCAATCGTTCCCTCGAAACCGCCGCTGGCATTCAACAGCAGGATGGAAGCCGTATGGTCCATCGTGTAGTCCTTGCCTTCATTCGTCGGGATCTTCTTTGCATAAATCTTGTAGGCGCGAATGACCCTGGCGACTTCCTCCGGATCGCCGGAAATGCCTGTGACACGGTCGGTCACGTTGGTGATGTAGTCCTTCAATGTTTGCGGTGAATCCCGTTCGGGATCGACCGAAAAGAAGAAGGCCTTCACATTGTCGGCTTCCGGCCCCAACTGCGACAGCCAGCCGTTCAGTTCATAAAGGGTCGTCGGGCAGACCTCGGGACAATGGGTAAACCCGAAGAACAGGGCAACCGGCTGGCCACGCAATGCCTGTTCGGTGATTTCGTTGCCGTTCATGTCAGTCAGCGTGAAGGGGCCGCCGAATGCCTTGTCTTCCGGGTTCATGGCGAAATAGGCTGTATAGCCGAGCACGCCGGTCGCAAGGACAACAGCCGCAAGGATTGCGTATAAAATACCGCGCATCATCATGATATTCTTTCCGGAATCAGGATATTCAGAGGCACCACGAAAGGCCGGTCTCGGCCAGTGAGAGAAACAGCGCGGCGCCGTGGTCCAGCCAGGCCGCAAATGCCAGCCCAAGCACAATTGCCGCGACGGCCAGAATTGCCACCACGGGGAAACGGAACCCCTCGTTCGTCAATCGCGTCTGTTTCATGGCAGATATATACCGCGTCTGTCCCGATCCGGCAAAGGACGAAGCGTCGCGGTTTGCAGCATGGGGGCCATCACCCCATATGCTTTGAAATACCAGATGGAAGACATGCCGGTACGGCTGTCAGACGCGGAAAGGAACAGAACGATGAAAATGCACGGGACCATGCTGGCCGTGGCAATGCTGGCCCTGTCTGTCGGGACGGGCAGCGCCAGCGCCGAGCAGGTGGGCGAAGTCGGTGTGGACTGGCTTGGAAACGACATTCTCATCGAGGCAATCGCCGATCCGCAGATCGAAGGCGTCACCTGTCACGTCGCCTATTTCGACCGTGGCATCATTGATCGTCTTCAAAAGGGCAACTGGTTCGAGGACCCCTCCAACTCATCCATCGCCTGCCGCCAGACCGGGCCGATCTCGATCGGTGCTATCGATCTCGACGAGAACGGAGAGGAAGTCTTCAATCAACGCCAGTCACTGATCTGGAAACAGCTTGTCGTGAAGCGAATCTATGACAAGTCCAACGACACGCTCATCTATCTCGCCCATTCCCGGCAGGTGCAGGACGGATCGGCCAAGATGTCCATCTCGACGGTGCCGCTCTATGGGCAGACCGTAACCTGGCGGGAAGGCAAGCCGGAATAGACGCCGGCGATCTTGCCGGGCGACGCCATGGACCTTAAGGCTTTCGCATGACCAGCGATGACGACCTTGCCCTGCGATATCGCGCGAGCGAACCGAAGATACATCCGACCGCCAGCATGAAGGACTGCCGGCTCGCCCGTCATTGTGTCATTGGCGAAAGGGTCATCCTGCGCGACGTCCACCTTGGTCCGTATTCCTATTTTGAACGCAATTCGGAAGCCGCTCACGCGACCATAGGGGCTTTCTGTTCCATCGCTGCCAACACACGCGTCAACGCGCTGGAACACCCTGTCGAGCGGGTCAGCAGTCACAAGATAACCTACCGGCCAAACGAGTATTTCCGATACCTGCCGGTGGACCAGGAAATCCGGCAGCGCAGGAAAGAAAAACGCGTTGTCATCGGGCATGACGTCTGGATCGGCCATGGCGCGGTGATCATGCCGGGTGTCCGGATCGGGACCGGCGCGGTGATCGGGGCCAACAGCGTTGTCACCAGGGATATCGAGGCCTACACGATCGTCGCCGGTGCACCCGCGCGCATGATTCGCCGGCGGTTCGACGAAGGCGTCGCAAAGGCACTTCTCGATCTGGAATGGTGGAACTGGCCGGATGAGCGGCTCTTCGAAGCGATTCCCGACATGCAGCGCATGCAACCACTGGATTTTGTCGCAAAGTGGTCAGGATCCCCTGATTGCAGGCGGTGACCGGTCACCCGGATATGCATCATGTTGCATTGCAAAATTGATTCTTGCAGATACATCTTGCAACCCTAGCCATGAATCCGTTCAACTCTGCGGCACAAAGGCGCGGAGGGACCCTTCGTTCGAAGGGATGCGCCAATGGGAGGCACGATATGTCCATGGCCGATTCGGATCAGCAAAATACCCAGACCGCAGGCCCCGCCAACCGGATGCCGGAGGTCAATGCGGTCACCGTCGATGATCTCAAGGCTGTCCTGAGACAGGGGCTGGCCGATTTCGGAAAGGCCCCGCTCTATGGGCTTTTCTTTGGCGGCGTTTTTGCCGTGGCCGGAATACTGATCGTTCTAGCCGTGACGCAATGGGACATGCCATGGCTCATCTATCCCTTTGCCATCGGTTTTCCCCTGATCGGACCGTTCGCGGCGGTCGGCTTTTACGAGATCAGCCGTCGTCTTCAACAAGGCGAGCCGCTCTCGTGGAGCGCAGTGCTCGGTTTTGTCTGGCGGCAACGCTTCCGGGAACTCTCCTGGATGGCGTTCGTGATGCTGTTCATCTTCTGGATCTGGATGTACCAGATCCGCCTCCTGATCGCGCTCGTGCTGGGGCGGATGTCTTTCTCGACACTGGACCGTTTCCTCGAGATCGTGCTTACGACGCCGACAGGATGGCTCTTCCTTGCCATCGGCCATGTCGTCGGCGCTGTCCTTGCCTTGATCATGTTCAGCGTCACGGTGATCTCGATCCCGCTTCTCATGGAGCGTGAACTGGACATCGTCACAGCCATGATCACGTCGTTCAAGGCGGTCCTCGCGAACCCGCCGGTCATGCTGGGATGGGGCGTGGTCGTCACGCTTGCCGTCATTGCGGCATCAATTCCGCTGTTTCTCGGCCTGCTCGTCGTGCTTCCGGTTTTGGGGCATGCAACCTGGCATCTCTACAAGCGTGCCGTGAAGCCGGCCGGAGCGTGAGACCCGTTTGTCAAGAATGGCCCTGATCCCATGGTCATGGGACAAGCCGGGAACTGGTCAATCCGGCAGGCAGCGGTCGATCCAGTCCAGCAGTACCTTGGCTACTGTTTCCGGTTGTTCGGCGATCGTGAAATGCCCGGCTTCCTCGAAGACGACAAGGCGGGCATCCGGGATTGCGGCAGCCATTGCCTCATGGTCGGCTGGCGGGCTCCATTTGTCATGGCTGCCAGTGGCCACGAGAACGGGGCAGGTGATGGTCGGCAATACCGGACCAGCATCCGGGCGCGAAAGAAGTGCCTTGATCTGACGCTCGTGGCCCTGTGGCGTCATGCGCTCGACCATGGCGCTCAATGAAGCCATCAGGGCCATGTCGGCATGCCGCGCGGGATGAACGAATGGCGGCAGCCAGTCGGCGGCCAGCGCACCCATCCCCTCGTCGTAAGCCAAGGCAACGCGCCGGGCGCGCAGTTTTTCCTCGCCCTGCTTGTAGGCCGTGGTCCCGGTATCGAGAACCGCCATGCCTTCAATGCGTTCGGGTGCCTGGCGCCACATCTCGAAGGCGACCCGCCCGCCTAGCGAATGGCCAGCAACCAGCAAGGGGCCGGGTACCCGGTCCAGGATGTCACGGGCCATTGCCGGAATGCTCTCCTGCGTCGTGATGTCCGCCATGACGACCGGCAGACGACCGGCAAGCCGGCCCGGGATCGTGGACCAGCTTGCGAAATCGCACAACAGGCCCGGAATGAGTACGAGGACAGGTCGCGTCACGGTTCATGGCCTCCTTCGGCAAGTGCGGAGGCAGCGGCCACAGCCGATGCCCAGGCCCACTGGAAATTGTAACCGCCAAGCCATCCGGTAACGTCCACGGCCTCGCCGATGAAGTAGAGGCCCGGTTGGTGTTTCGCCATCATTGTCCGCGATGACAGGAATGCAGTCGATACCCCGCCTGATGTCACTTCCGCCTTGGCGAAACCTTCCGTGCCATTCGGGTGGAAAGGCCAATCCGAAAGCATCGATTCAATGGCCGCAAGCGTTTTGTCCGGAAAGTCCGCCAAATTGCCGGAACAGTTGACCTTTTCAGCCAAGGCAATGGCGAGCCGCTCGGGGAGGCATGCCCCCAGAGCGGTCTTCAGTTGTGTCCTGGGACGCTCGCGTTTCGCTGTGCGCAGCCAATCCGGCGGTTCATCCGGGAGGAAGTCTATCCGGATTTCCTCGCCCGGCTTCCAGTAGGATGAAACCTGGAGAATCGCTGGCCCGGAGAGGCCCTTGTGCGTGAAGAGCGCCGCCTCGCTGAACCGCACCTTGCCTGCGCGGGCAGTGACTTGTGCCGCGATGCCAGACAATTCGCGAAACAGCGCATCCGCTGGCGGAAGGGTAAGGGGAACGAGGGCAGGGCGCGGTTCCACGACGCGGCAGCCAAATTGCCGCGCGATGTCGTAGGCCAGGCCACTGGCGCCAAGCTTCGGGACCGAAAGCCCGCCAGTAGCCACCACAAGGGCCGGCGCGGACAGCATTTCGCCATTGCGGGCAAGACTGAACCGGCTGCCGTCGTGGCTGATGGAAGAAACGGGGTGGCCCAGCATAAGGGCGACCCGGTCCTTCGGACATTCTTCAATCAGCATGTCGACGACCTGGCGGGCAGAACCGTTGCAGAAGAGTTGCCCCAGGGTCTTTTCGTGCCATGCAATGGCGTATTTTTCGATGAGGGCGATGAAGTCCGCAGGGCGATACCGGCCGAGGGCCGACTTTGCGAAATGCCGGTTGGCGGACAGGAAGTTCGCTGCCGTCACGTCGCGATTGGTGAAGTTGCAGCGGCCTCCGCCGGAAATGAGGATCTTCTTTCCAGGCGCGTCCATGTGGTCGACAAGTGCCACTTGCAGGCCGGCCTGACCGGCCTTGCCCGCGCACATGAGTCCCGCCGCTCCAGCGCCGAGGATGATGACGTCAAAATATCGACAGGAAGCCTGCATGCGTGTCTAGGAGGCCTTCTTCACGAACTCCGTCCGCAGCATCAAACCCTTGATCTGCCTTGAACGGACCTCGATCAGGGCAGGATCGTCCGTCAGGTGAATGTCCTTGAACACGGTTCCGCGCTTGACGACCGAGGAGGAGCCCTTGACCTTCAGATCCTTGATGACGGTTATGCTGTCGCCTTCCGCCAGAAGGGCCCCGTTGCAATCTTTCGTTTCCATCTCCGCGTCACTCCCCTGTGCCGGCGCAATCGGACTTAGCCCTATTCGATGCAAATGGCGATAGGGATGGGGGAAACTATGCGCGACAACCAAATGGAAAGGGCGGGTTCCTTCCGGATCCCGCCCCTCGCAACTGCCGCCAGAAAGCGGCCGCGAATACCACGGCCGCTTCCTTGTCCGCGCCGTCAGGCAGCGAACTGGTTCATGGTATTTTCCTTGCCGCCGGCCTTCAGCGCGGCCTCGCCAGCGAAATACTCCTTATGATCATCGCCGATGTCGGAACCAGCCATGTTCTGGTGCTTGACGCAGGCGATGCCTTGGCGGATTTCCTCGCGCTGGACGTTCAGCACGTAGCCCAGCATGCCTTCGTCGCCGAAGTAGCGCTTGGCAAGGTTGTCCGTGGAGAGGGCGGCCGTGTGGTATGTCGGCAGCGTGATGAGGTGATGGAAGATGCCGGCATCGCGTGCGGCATCCGCCTGGAATGTGCGGATCCGCTCGTCGGCCTCGATCGCGAGGTCGGTTGCATCATAGTCCACGCTCATCAGCCGGGCGCGGTCATAGGCCGAGACGTCCTTGCCCGCTTCCTTCCATGCATCATAGACCTGCTGGCGGAAATTCAGCGTCCAGTTGAACGACGGTGAATTGTTGTAGACCAGCTTGGCGTTGGGGACGACCTCGCGGATTCGCTTCATCATGCCGCCGATCTGGCCGATATGCGGCTTCTCGGTCTCGATCCAGATGAGGTCGGCGCCGTTCTGGAGAGAGGTGATCGAGTCGAGCACGCAACGGTCCTCGCCGGTTCCCGGACGGAACTGGAACAGGTTGGAGGGCAGACGCTTCGGGCGCATGAGCTTGCCGTCGCGCTTGATGACCACGTCGGACGGCTTGAGGTCGTCAATGGCCACTTCCTCGCAATCCAGGAAGGCATTGTACTGGTCGCCAAGGTCGCCCGGCTCGGCGGAGTAGGCAATCTGCTTGGTCAGGCCGGCGCCGAGGGAGTCGGTGCGGGTGACGATGATGCCGTCCTCGACTCCCAGCTCCAGGAAGGCGTAGCGGCAGGCGCGAACCTTCTGCAGGAAGTCCTCATGCGGCACTGTCACCTTGCCGTCCTGGTGGCCGCACTGCTTTTCGTCGGAAACCTGGTTTTCGATCTGCAGCGCACAGGCACCCGCCTCGATCATCTTCTTGGCCAGGAGATAGGTGGCTTCCGCATTGCCGAAACCGGCATCGATATCGGCAATGATCGGAACGATATGGGTCTCGTGATTGTCGATCCTGTGCTGGATTTCGGCGGCCTTGTTGGTGTCGCCAGCATTGCGCGCAGCATCGAGGTCGCGGAAAAGCTGGTTCAGTTCACGCGCATCGGCCTGGCGCAGGAAGGTGTAGAGTTCCTCGATCAGCGCCGGAACGGAGGTCTTCTCATGCATGGACTGGTCCGGCAGCGGGCCGAACTCGGACCGGAGAGCGGCAACCATCCAGCCCGACAGGTAGAGGTAGCGGCGCTTGGTGGTGCCGAAATGCTTCTTGATGGAAATCATCTTCTGCTGGCCGATGAAGCCGTGCCAGCATCCCAGCGACTGTGTGTAGTTGGCCGGATCGGCATCATAGGCCGCCATGTCCTGACGCATGATCTTCGCCGTGTAGCGGGCGATGTCCAGGCCGGTCTTGAAACGGTTCATGGCCTGCATGCGCGCGACGGATTCGGCGTCGATGGCGTTCCAGGTGCCGTTCTTGCTCGTGATGAGGGAGCGAGCCTTCTCGATGTCCTGAGAATATGACATTGCAGATGTCCTTCTTTCCTATGACAGTGCGGTCAAGTTGTAAAACCTGTCACGACCTCGCCGGCTCCATTTCCGCCGGCATTGAGCGTTCGGGTGTTTCAGAACTGGAAATGCATCAGCCCCGGCTGGTTGTCACGGAAACTCTGGTTGCGGTGCACCAAAATCGTGTCAGGCTGTGTCAAGACGTGTCAAATCGCGTTGTAAATGAGTCGGTATTTTTACAACTGTTGAACGGTTCCGGATAATTTGCTTTTCCGCCGGCTTTGGCGCATTAGGGCAGGCGTGTGCATTCAATCGGCGTGTTTCCATGAAGCCGTTCCTCATCATTCAGTTGCGCCCGGAAGCCGAGGCATCGGACAACGAGTTCGAAGCCTTTGTGGAAAAGGGCGGCCTTGCACCGGAGCGTGTTCACAGGGTGCGGCTCGAGCGCGAACCGATGCCCCGCGACATGGATCTGTCCGCCTATGCGGGAGTGATCGTGGGAGGAGGCCCCGGTTGCGTCTCCGATCCTCGCGACGAGAAGCCGGACATGGAACGGCGCATCGAGGATGAGGTAATGAGTCTCATGCCTGCGATCACCGCGCGTGACATCCCGTTTCTTGGCTGCTGCTACGGCATCGGCATCCTTGCACACCATCTCGGAGGCCGGGTCTCAAAGGATTGTTACGGCGAACCGGTGGGCGTGACGCGTGCGATGCTGACCGGAGAAGGGCGGATCGATCCTGTACTCGACGGCTTGCCTGATGCGTTCGACGCCTTTGTCGGGCACAAGGAAGCTGTCCAGGCACTGCCGCCGGGTTGTGTCCACCTCGTTTCAGGCCCTGACTGCCCGTTCCAGATGATCCGCCACGGCCAGAACGTCTATGCGACCCAATTCCATCCGGAAGCCGATGGCGATGTCTTTGCCCTGCGGATCCGCATTTACCGTGACAAGGGCTATTTCCGGCCTGAAGATGCCGATGCCCTCACGGCCAGTGCCCGCAAGGGGAATGGACAGGCCAGCGCCAGGATATTGCGGAACTTCGTTGAGAGGTATGGGTAGCCAAGGCGCGGTCCGGCCCCGCTATCCTGTGCCCGCGGGCCAGTGGGCTGCCGAAACGGACAGCTTCATTTCCCCAACCGGTCGATCATCATCATGATTCGTGATGTCACGAACGGATCGGTTGCTATCGACAGATGGCCCTTTTTGTCCTTCATGGCACCCGGCCCACCGTCTTCTCCGCGTTTTCCTCGGAAATTGTACTGATTTATCTGCGTCTTGCGGCGATCTTGCGCAACAAGAACCGGTTTGCGCGATCCGTCGAACTGGTAGAAATTGTCAACGATTCCGACGGCGGGTGCAATCGGTCTTGGATCTGGCGCGTCGATCACCGCGGCATATTCGATCTTGATACCTTCTTTGGCGAGTGCCTGGAGTATCGAAGTCACAGCGTTGCCGCCAAGCGAATGACCGACCAGAGCAATCTTTGTTCCCGGCCGTTTTCTCTTCTTCTCCGTGATTTCACGGACGATTCGGTTCGCTGCCTGATAGGAGGTCATATCGACATTGTGTCCCCGCTTACGGATTTCGCCTGCGAGCGGATACATCACGTTCGGGAAAAGGAACGCCGCCAGTCCACGCATGACGTAAACGTCCGCTGCGCGGGCGTTGGATGCCAGGACAAGCGCAACAAACAAAAATGCTAACGAAATGCATGATTTACGCACATTTTCCTCCCGGCCTTCATGCGACGCCGGGACAATAACGGGCACAAAAATCAGTTTGAACTAAAAAGTTATGCTCTATCCAGAAAACTGTCGAGGACACGCTTCTGTCCGGCCTTGTCGAAATCGACGGTAAGCTTGTTGCCGTCCACCGCCGCGACGTTGCCATTGCCAAACTTCAGATGAAAAACACGGTCGCCGACAGAAAAGGCAGACGGCGTGTCACTCACCGATTTGGCAACGAGTTCGCCCTCGATTGTCCGGATGCGCGGCGATCCGCGCCCGGCGCCCCGTCCGGAGTCCGGTTCGCCGTAGCCGATCCGCTCGACGGCATGACCCGAACGATTGCCCCAGTTGCGGGACGTCGCCTCGGTCCGGTTGGCCTGGGCGCGCTGCCATCCCGGCGTTGCGTAGGTGTTCGAAAATGCCTCCCCGCCCATGCGGTCGAACCGGCTTTCCCCATAGGGATTGCGTCTTGCGCCATACTCGCCCATCGCGCCCACACCGTAGCCGCCATAGGACGATCCGGTCTCGGCCACTTCGACATGGGCTTCTGGGAGTTCATCGAGGAAACGCGAGGGTATCGTCGACTGCCACAGGCCATGGATGCGCCGGTTGGAAACAAACCAGATATGGAGATTGCGCTTGGCGCGGGTCAGCCCGACATAAGCAAGCCGCCGTTCCTCCTCCAGCCCGGACCGCCCGCCCTCGTCCAATGCGCGCTGGTGCGGGAACAGTCCCTCTTCCCAACCGGGAAGGAAGACCGTGTCGAATTCAAGGCCCTTGGCCGAATGCAGCGTCATGATGGAGACCGCGTCCATTTCCTCGGCCTGCTCGGCATCCATCACAAGTGCAATGTGCTCGAGGAAAGCGCGAAGGGATTCGTAATCCTCCATGGAACGGATCAGTTCCTTGAGGTTTTCAAGCCGGCCTGGCGCTTCGGCAGAGCGGTCGTTCTGCCACATCGCGGTGTAACCGCTCTCGTCAAGGATCTGTTCAGCCAGTTCGGTATGCGGCGTGTTGTCCAAGAGGCCCTGCCAGCGGCGGAAGTTGTCCACCACCTCGCGAAGGGCGGCGCGCGGCTTGGGCTTCAACTCCTCCGTGCCGACCAGATCGGCCGCGGCCTGCAGCATGGGACAGGCGCGCGCGCGCGCCGTGTCATGGACAAGGCGGATGGTCGCTTCGCCGAGACCGCGCTTCGGCGTATTGACGATGCGTTCGAATGCCAGGTCGTCGGCCGGCTGGCAAACGACGCGGAAGTAGGCCAGCGCATCGCGAACTTCCATTCGCTCATAGAAGCGCGGCCCGCCAATGACACGGTAGTTCAATCCCAGCGTGACAAAACGGTCCTCAAACTCGCGCATCTGGAAGGATGCGCGCACGAGGATGGCCATGTCGTTCAACCGATGCCCCTTCGTCTGCAAGGCTTCGATTTCCTCGCCAACGGCGCGGGCTTCCTCCTCTGAATCCCAGGCCGCATGGACCTGAACCCTGGTATCATCCGGATCGGCCATCTCGGTGAAGAGCGTCTTGCCCAGCCGGCCCTCATTGTGGGCTATCAGGTGCGAGGCTGCACCAAGGATGTGCGCTGTCGAACGATAGTTCCTTTCCAGACGGATGACCCTGGCGCCGGGAAAGTCCTTTTCGAAGCGCAGGATATTGTCCACCTCTGCGCCACGCCAGCCGTATATCGACTGGTCATCGTCGCCAACACAGCAGATATTGGGCAGGCGCTTGGCATCTCCTTCCTCTCCGGGAGAGGGGGCACGGGAGGAGGCTGGCCGCTGTGCAATCAGGCGCAACCACATGTATTGGGCCGTGTTGGTGTCCTGGTACTCGTCCACCAGGATGTAGCGGAACCTGCGGTGGTAATCGGCCAGGACATCGGGGTTCTCCCGGAACAGGCGAATGGGCAGGCAGAGCAGGTCACCGAAATCGACCGCGTTCAGCGTCTTCAGCCGCTCCTGGTAGGCCGCATAGAGTTCGCGTCCCTTGCCATTGGCAAAGGATCGCGCGTCACCCTCGGCAATCTGGGCCGGGTAAAGGCCCTTGTTTTTCCAGCCGTCGATCATTTGGGCGAACTGCCGGGCAGGCCAGCGCTTGTCATCGATCCCCTCGGCCTGGATCAATTGCTTCAGCAGGCGGATCTGGTCGTCGGTATCCAGAATGGTGAAACTGGATTTCAGTCCGGCCAGTTCTGCATGGCGGCGCAGGATCCTGACCCCAATGGAATGAAAGGTTCCCAGCCATGGCATGCCTTCCACGGCTTCGCCGACCAGCATGGCGATGCGTTCCTTCATCTCGCGTGCGGCCTTGTTGGTGAAAGTCACGGCAAGGATCTGGGAAGGGAAGGCAAGTCCGAGATTGAGGATGTGGGCAATCCGAGTGGTCAGCACGCGTGTCTTGCCGGTTCCGGCACCTGCAAGGACGAGGACCGGTCCCTCGGTCGTCTCGACAGCCTCGCGCTGTTCCGGGTTCATCGTTTCAAGATAAGGCGCGGCGCGGCGCTCGCGTTCACGGGCAGCCATGGCGCGGGCAGCGATACCGCTGGCGCGCGAAGGCGCCGCGGATCCGTCGAAAAACGGAATGTCGTCGTCATCAGGAAAGTCTGTCATTGCCCTGCAATGTAGCGATTCGACAGCAAAAGACCAGAACAGAGCGCAAACAGAAGGGCGATGCCGGGCCTCACCTGCCGGCCTTTTCCTGTTGCGACAACCTGCGATCGGTGAAATTCAACCGCTCTGACGCAATTTCCTTCGTGAGGGCCGCCATGGCAGGATCATTGCCGACCAGCGACTCCAGTTCTGTCATCTGGTTCATGGCAATCAGGCGAAGGATGTCGTCGCGCGGGCTGCCATCCTTGTGTCTCGGCAGGCGCGACACCGGCTGGATGAGATCGGCGCCGCCACGTGACATGCGGATGCGTTGCAAGCGTTCCAGTTCCAGCGGATCGACCCCTTCGGGCGCTTCGACGAACGCGTAGAGACCGACGCCTTTCCGTGGAAGCGGGAAAACAGCCAGGGCAACATCGGTCACTGCCGGATGCTGCATGAAGGCGGAATTGATACCCGGGGATTCAATGTCCATTCTGTCCCGCGTGCCTTCGCCATCAGACCAGCGCAGCAATCCGCGAGTAATGAAATTGTAGACGGGTTTGAAGGTGGCAAGCCAGATCCGCGACGGCAGGGAACGGCGGCCCAGCATGTCTATTTCCCTGGGCGTCAGCAGGCCTGGCGCAAAAGCGCGTTTCTGCTTTATCAGGTGGCGGCGGTCCTCGTAGGCCATGATGCGGAACAATCGCCCACGCCGCTTGTGCAGCACGGCAAGCTGAAAGTCGATGATGCCAGCCGAACCGTCGGGCAAGACGAGCCAATTTTGCGGCTTGGCAATGTCGTTGTGTGTAACGCCGCGCCGGTGCATTTCCAGGATGAGACGTCTCGCGTCGCGGTACCAGTGTGGATCAGCCGGGCGTGCGAGTTGAAGCGGTGTGCCTTCGGCCCAACGGCGGAAAATCCCGTCCTCGTCGACAGACAGGAGTTCGGTCGTTCCTGCGATGCCCTCCACGGCTTCAAGGGCGCGGATCTCGCGGTGCGCCAGCCACCAAGCCACGGGTCGGCTCCACCAAGGCGTTGCCGTCACAATACGCCGGATCACCTGTTCCTGCGGATTGCCGGCGAAGTGTCCCTTGTGCGTTTCCGAAAATATGTCGCGCTTGAGTATGGCCGTGGAAATGAATGTGGGCATTCAATACCCCTCATGCAGGACTGATGTTTTATGAAGAAGGCACGGCATTGGTCAGGCATATCATGACATGCCCGTCATTTGTGTTCCTCTTCACTGGCCGCGACAAGGGCACGGTTGAAATATGTGAGAGCCTTCACTTGTGTTGCCCATGCGATGATCTTGTCGGGTTTGCGGGGGTCGATCACGGGAAGCCGTGAATAGCCGCCCGCATCGAAGGCGCGCAGCGCCATCTCGAGGGAATCGCTCGGACGCAGGCGAGGCGCGGTGGATTCAGGATCGATCTCCGGGCTTTCGTCCTCGCGCCGCTCGTCCATGAAGTCCGATACCCTTGTTGTCGTCGTGACAGTACGGTGCGGGCCATCGGCGACAAAGAGGCCGCGCATCTCGAGCTGCCACTGAAACCATGAATGTCCGTGGATGGCGTGGGTGACACCCTGCGCGACCGCAACGGTCAGCAGGAGTGCGATGGAGAGGGCATAACCGCCTGTCAGTTCGAACACGATCATGGCCGTGGAAACCGGTGCGCCCAGGACAGCGCCGGCTACTGCGCCCATGCCAAGCACGGCATAAAGGCCCTGCGACGATGCAAGGTCTGGAAATGCCGAGGCCGCGATCAACCCGAAGGACGAACCGGTCAGAGCACCCAGGTAGAGGGCCGGCGAAAATATGCCGCCTCCAAACCTTGATGCGAGCGTGATCGCGGTGGCAGCGGTCTTCGCGACAATGAGGACCAGCATCAACGACAGGTCCATCTGGTTGTGCAGGGCCTGGTTGGTGATGTCATAGCCAACGCCCAGGACCTGCGGCAGGAAAATTCCCAAGGTGCCGACGATCGCGCCGCCGAGAACCGGACGTGTCCAGAGCGGAATGGTGATCTTGCGTGCAACGAAGTCCGCGGCAAACAGGGCTATCTGAAACAGGATCGCCGCAAAGGCGGCAGTTATTCCGAGCAAGGCGAAGGCGGGAAATTCCCAATAGGAGGCTATCTGGACCTCGGGGACAGAGAATGCTGCATCGTTTCCGAACCAGAGGCGGGAAAGCACGGCGCCGGCCGTGGATGAAATGACGATCGGAACGAGCGATCGCATGGAATAATGCCCGAGAATGACTTCATGGGCGAAAAGCACCCCGGCGATCGGCGCATTGAAGGAGGCCGATATGGCGCTGGCCACGCCTGCTCCCAGAAGTGTTCGGCGGCTCCAGGGTGGCAGATTGAAACGTTCGGTCAGCGCACTGGCGAGTGTTGCGCCGAGATGGACGACCGGCCCCTCTCGTCCCGCGCTCGCCCCTGATCCCAGCGAGACCGCGGTGATGAGGGCCGACCAGGCACCGTCGCGCTTGGACAGTTTGCGACCGGACAAAGCGCGCGCCTCGATAACGTCGGCAACGCCGCCCGTCCGCTTTGTCGATATCCGGTCGAGCATCAGGCCAACAGCGAGTCCGCCCACAACCGGCCCAAGGAAGACCTGCCAGGCCGGCATGGACTTGGCGACCGTATAGAGAAACTCGCCGCCAAAGCCGATCCAGAGATACTGGAAGAAACCGATCCCTTCGCGAAACAGGATCGCGAGCATGGCAGAGCCGATGCCGACCATCAGCCCGATAAGCCAAACGGCCGGTTCCCGGTCACCGAGAAATGCCGTGACGTTCGGTCTCAGCCAGTTGCGGACCAATGTTCCGATTCGGATGAGCGGGGAAGGCAGGGCCAAGGTTTTCCGCCTTGATCGAGCTTATGCCGGTCTGCGCTGCAAGGCGATTGCGCGGCCCACGCGTTCCGGGACAGGGAGTCTCGCATGTTCAGCCTGCATCGCCTGTACCTTTTCCCGGACATCCTCGGGAAAAGGCGTGACGCGCGGCCCGTTCATGTCGATATGCAGGGACAAGGCTTCGCATGTCGCTGCCAGCCAGCCATCCTGATGGCGGATTTCCTGATAGACCCGGATCCGCTTGTCATCGTGGTCGATCAACTGGAAGCTGACCGTGACCTTGTCGCCCTCGTGGAGTTCGCGGACATAGCAGATGTGGATCTCGGCGGTGAAAACACTCATCGAGCGCTCGCGCACATAGTCTGCGCTCACGCCGAATTCAGCGAAGGCCTCGTCCGCGCAACGATCGAAGAGGACGTTGTAGTAGGCCATGTTCATGTGGCCGTTGTAGTCGATCCAGCCCGGTTCGACGGAAAAGACAGATGAGACGAAAGGTTCCTGACTGGCCATTTTCCCTCCATTGGCGATGCCATTGGCCGCGATCCTCTGGTGCGACATGCTTTTCTGGCGTATCCGGTCATGCCAGATTGCATGCGGCATGCACAAGCCGGGCTTGGCGGCTTGCCGTCTCGAAGTGGCAATAAACGGGAGAATACGTCATGGCCCTTGCAGATCTTCACGCCGTCGAACGGAACGAGGCGGGAATCGCAACGGCGCTGGGCATTCTGAAGCAACGGTTCGGGGAGCAATTCCAGACCGGCCAGTCGTTCCGCGAGCAGCATGCCCATACTATGACCTATCTGCCGGCCCAATTGCCGGACGGCGTCGTGTTTGCGCAAGCGTCGTCCGATGTCCGCGATGCCGTCCAGATATGCATCGATCATCGAGTGCCGATCATACCGTTCGGAACAGGCACATCGCTCGAAGGCCATGTCAACGCGCCCGGCGGCGGTATTTCCATCGACTTGTCGCGGATGAACCGAATTCTGGCGGTCAACCAGGACGATCTGGATGTCGTCATCGAACCAGGCGTCACCCGCGAGCAACTGAACGAGCATTTGCGCGACACGGGCCTTTTTTTCCCCATCGACCCCGGTGCCAATGCGTCGCTCGGCGGCATGGCGGCGACCAGGGCATCGGGAACGAACGCGGTCCGGTACGGAACCATGCGCGAGAACGTCCTTGCGCTGTCGGCCGTCATGGCGAATGGGCGTGAGATCACGACGGCCAAACGGGCCCGCAAGACGTCGGCGGGGTACGATCTGACACGTCTGCTGGTCGGATCGGAGGGAACGCTCGGCATCATCACTTCCCTGACGCTCAAGCTTTACGGCATACCGCAGGCGATTTCCGGTGGCGTTTGCCCTTTCCCCACCCTGGAGGCGGCCTGCCAGGCAGTGATCATGACCATCCAGATGGGGATTCCGGTTGCGCGGATCGAACTTTTGAACGCGCTTTCGATGAAGTCGCTCAATGCCTATTCGCAACTGGACTATCCCGAAAGCCCCTGCCTTTTCGTCGAGTTTCACGGCTCGGAAACCGGGGTCAGGGAACAGTCGGAAATGTTCGGCGAAATCGCCAACGACCTGGGCGGCGGCCCGTTTCTCTGGACGACGGTCGCGGAGGACCGGAACAAGCTCTGGAAGGCCCGTCACAACGCCTATTTTGCCGGCCTTGCATTGCGGCCGGGGTGCCGCGGCATTTCTACCGATGTCTGCGTGCCGATTTCACGCCTGGCCGAATGCGTGGCGGAAACCGAAGCCGACATTGCCGCGCATGGGCTGATCGCACCCATCGTCGGTCATGCGGGAGACGGCAACTTCCATGTTCTGCTTCTCCTCGACATGGAGAACGCGGCCGAGATCGAGGCTGCCGAAGCCTTCGTCGAGCGTCTCAACCTGCGGGCCATCGCAATGGAAGGGACCTGCACCGGCGAACATGGCATCGGGCAGGGCAAGCAGCGCTTCCTGCAACTGGAACTGGGCCCGGCGGTCGATGCAATGCGCGCCATCAAGCAGGCGCTCGATCCTCTCAACATCATGAATCCCGGCAAGGTGATGCCGCCGGCATGACGCCATGTTCCGGTCACCTTGAAAGGTTTAGGCTTCAGGCAAAAGGAACATTAGCGGGAGTGACGTTCTGAATCGTCTGTTCGTCATCATCGGGGGGCTCATCGTCGCGGTTCTGGCTGCGGCTGTCATCGCGCCGCCTTTCATCGACTGGTCCAGCTATCGCGCCGACTTCGAGCGTGAGGCGAGCCGTATCCTGGGCCGCCAGGTCACTGTTGGCGGCCAGGCATCCGCACGGCTCCTGCCATTTCCGTCCGTCCGGTTTGCCGATGTCACCGTTGCAGGTGCAAAGGGCGGGCCGCCGGCAATGACCGCCGAGAGTTTTTCGATGGATGCGGAATTGTCGCCTTTCCTGCGGGGCGAAATCCTGATCTTCGACATGCGCCTTTCAAAGCCGAGGCTGACGTTGGGCATCGACAGCGGCGGTGTGCTCGACTGGGCCATCAGGCCGCAGGCGCCCGACGCAGTCAAGGACATCACGCTGGAACAGGTCCGCATCGTCGACGGCGAACTTGTCATCCGACACGCCGCGAGCGGCATGGACCAGACGGTCTCGAACATCGATGCCTCGCTGTCCGCCGACAGCCTGCGAGGGCCCTGGCGGATGGTGGGTTCGGCGGAGGTCCGGGGGCGTTCCGGCGCGTTCTCCTTTTCCACGGGTTCCGTCACCGACGATAATCGTATCCGGTTGCGGACACGGATCGAACCTGACGACGTGGAAGTCGCTTTCGAAGCAGATGGAAGTGTCGTGCTGGAGAAGGGCGCTCCCCGATACAATGGCACTTTCACCTTCGGCCCGCGTGCGAAGACTGAAGACGAGCCGGAAGAGGCATTCGCCATTTCCGTGCCCACGGATGCCGCATGGGCCGGTGTGCGCTTGTCCGGCAGCTTCTCGCTTGACGACAAGCTGCTGGCGTTCGACACGATCCGTTTCGAGAGTGGCCCTTCCGAAGATCCCTACACGGCCGAAGGGACGGGCTTCATTGACCTGGGCCGGGAGCCGCGGTTCGCACTGAAACTCGAAGGCCGCCAGGTGCAACTGGCTGCAGGCGATGTGGCGGGGGCGCCGGTGTCGTTTCCGGCAAGGCTTGCTGCCTTCCGCGGCTTTCTCGAAGCGCTGCCGCAACCGGTGCTGCCGGGGACCATCGACATGCACCTGCCCGCCGTTGTTGCTGGCGACACGACGATCCGGGACCTCTCCTTTGCTGCCCAGCCGAGAGATGACGGGTGGAATCTCTCCCGCTTTTCGGCAAAGCTGCCGGGCAGGACAACGCTTGAAGCGGCCGGCATGCTCCGCAATGACGGCCAAGTGTCATTCGATGGCCGGCTGTTGCTCGCGATCGCCCAGCCATCCGGATTCGCCGCATGGCTGAGCAAAGATGTGGATGACTCGATCCGGAGGCTCGGTTCGGCCGGATTGTCCGGTGAAGTCAACCTGTCGCAGGAACGCCAGAGTATCCGTGATCTCGAAGCAATCCTTGGTGGCGCAAAGTTCACCGGCGGTTTTGATCGCCTGTCTCCGGAAGGCGAGAAGCCTTCGACCGTCGTGGAACTGGATGGTCAGGCGCTCGACCTGGACGGGTTTCAGGCGCTGACCGCGCTCTTTCTCGGCGAGCAGGGTGAGGTACGGCTTGCGCGCGACGATCTCGACCTCACGCTTACCGCCGGCCCGGTTTCATTCTCCGGGGCTCGTGCGGAAACCGTGGATGTGGCGCTTCGCCTGAAGGACGATATTCTCGATGTCGATCGCTTGGAGGTGGCCGGCCTGGAAGGGACCGATTTTTCCGCCACTGGCCAGTTGACGGATTTTCCCCGTATTTCCTCTGCAGCGATCAATGCGACAGTCGCTTCCGGCGATATGTCGGGATTCGTGGACCTCCTGTCGCGTCGTTATCCTGAGAACCGTATCGTCAAGGCTCTTGACGCTCGCATCGAGGGCTACCCAGGGCTCCTTGCCGATACGCGGCTGGATCTGTCTGCCCGGGTGGAAGGCGACGACGTGCGCGTCTCCGGACAGGGGAGTGCAGGCGGCACCGGGGTTGATGTGCGCTTTTCGGGCGGGCGGACAATTCTTGCGGGACAGGGTGCCATCCAGTTCTCGCTTACCGGCGTCAACGAAGAGGGCGAGGCAATTCTGGCAGCATGGGGTCTGCCCGTCCTGCCGGTCGGCCTGGCGGGGCGCATCGAGACCGGCCTTCAGGTGAATGGCGCCATGGAAACCGGTTTCGTGGTTTCGGCGACCATATCCGGCCCGACCGCATTGCTTCGCTTTTCTGGCGATGCACGCATGGATGGCGAACAGATCCGGTTGACCGGAAACGGCGAACTGAAAGGTGATGACGTCACGCCGTGGATGATGGCGGCTGGATACGGCCTTCCCGGAGCAGAGTTCGGACTGCCTGTCATCATGGAAACCCCGGTCACCTTCATGGATGGCGTCCTGGGGCTGGCAGCGCTTGAGGGAAGCGTGGCCGGCAATGCCGTCAGTGGAACGGCAGAAGTGCGGTCTGAAAACGGGCGCCCATTGCTGACTGGCAATCTGGAGAGCACGGCTTTGTCGCTGGATTGGCTGGCCGGTCTCCTGCTCGGCAGCGATAGCGTTGCGCTGGCAGGAACCAAGGAGTGGGCGGACATTCCATTTTCTTCACAAGGACAGATCCCGTTTGACGCGCGCCTGGCGCTGGAAGCGGGCAGCGTGGTCCTTTCCCGTTCAGGGCCCCTCCGCGATGCAAAGATGCGGCTGACCGTGGAGCAAGGCAGGGTTCGCGTGTCCGATGTCGAAGCGATATTCGCCGACGGCAGGATCAGCGGGCTTGTGGAAATGGCAAACGCCTCAGGCAGTGCGACCATGTCGACCCAGTTGAAGCTGTCAGGCGTAAAAATCGGGACGCTTTTTCCCGATCATGGGGCCGAAGGCGTATTGGATGTGTCGGCCAACATCGCCGGTAATGGCAAGACGCCGTCCGCCTTTCTTGCATCCCTGTCCGGATCAGGCACTGCAAAGGCAAGAGATGTGGTGCTGTCCGGTCTCGATGCCAAAGCCTATTCCGCCATCGTTCGTGAGGCGGACAAGCTCGGACCGGACATCGATGCGGCCACCGTTGCGCGGTTTGCCATTCCGATTCTGAAGGAAGGCCGGCTTGTCATCGACGAGGCGGACTTCGCTTTCACGGTTGCCGGAGGCGTTTTGCGAAGTGCTCCGATCCGCATTGCGTCTGGTGCGGCGGATTTGACGACGGACGTCACGCTCGACATGACCTCGGGCAAGAAGCAGGCAAGCGGCATGGTTGCGTTCGACCCTGGCGAAGACAAGATGGCCGGTTCGGAACCGGTTGTCGGGTTTGCCTGGAGCGATGCGGACGGACTGAAGCTGGATACCGGACCCTTGACCCAGTTCCTGACACAAAGGGCGCTTGAGCGCGAACAGGCCCGGGTGGAAGCGATGCAGGCGCTCTTGCTCGAGAAACAGCGCCTGCGGCGCGAAACCGGCTATTTCGCCACCCTTGAGACCAGGCGCACCGAACGGCGAGCGGAGGAAGAACGACGCAAGGCGGAGGAATTACGTTTGCGCGCCGAAGAGGAAGCCCTGCGCCAGGACTTCGCCGAACCGGGACCCGGAGGGGCTTCCGGAGAAAACATGCCCCGCAGCGAGCAACCGGAAGGGCCGGCCGGATCGGAGGGCATCACCCGTCAGCCGCTTGCTCCCCCGGAAGAGCAGACGCGCGATACCGAAGGTCTCGATGCGATTTTCGACAATGACGCTCTTTCGATCGAGAGTATTCTGCGCTCGAACAGGGAATTCTGAGAAGCCTGCGTCTCAGCGGGTTGCGGCCTTGTTTCGGATATCCGCCAGCACGGCCAGGCGCAGGGCGGATGACAGGTTCGATTCCCGTGCCCTGCTCCTGTCGATTTCCGCGACAAGCGCCGCCAGCGAGTGGTTCCTGTCCCGGGCCATCCGGTTCAACTCGGCAAAGAACTCCTCTTCGAGTGAAAAGGAGGTCCGGTGTCCATGAATCGAAACGGAATACTTGCGGATCAGGCTCATGACGACGGCGTGTCCGGACGGCGGTTATGGCCATCCAGATGCCGGTCGGCGCGGGACTTTTCGATCTCTGCCTGCTTGCGCTCCGCCTTCGTCCTGCCATGGGCACGCCTGTTGGCATCGGCGAGGCGCTGCCGTTCCTCGCGCTCCCTGCGCTTTCGCACCTGACGGAGATTGACGATTTCGGCCATGCCGGCGTGCTCTGCTTTTTCCGGTATTGCAGTATGGTCCCGGTTACTTCTTTTTCCGGAATGCATCGAGGGAAACGACATCCGCGGCCGGCTTGTCCGTCTCATCACCCGGATCGTCCGGCGTCTTGCGGGCTCGGGCGGACTTGCCTTTCGCTTTCGCCGGCTTTGACGGGACTGGTTCCTCCGCAGGCTTTGCCTTGTCGCTGGCGGCCGATGGCAGTTCGGCAATCTCGGCCCCTGGTTCTTCTTCCAGCCGCACGTCGAACTCGAGCTCGAAATTGACGGATGGATCGTAAAAACCGCGAACGGCTGAGAAGGGAACTTCCAGCTTCTCTGGAATGTCGGAGAAGGAGAGGCCGACTTCGAACCCCGTATCGGTGACCTTCAGATCCCAATACTGATATTGGAGAACGATCGTCATCTGTTCCGGATACTTTTCCATCAGACGCGACGAGATGCGCACGCCGGGCGCCTGGGTCAGGAACGTGATGAAGAAATGATGGTTGCCGGGCAGCCCGGTTCTGGCGACTTCCGTCAGAACCTTTCGCATCACGCCGCGAAGGGCGTCCTGCGCAAGTATGTCATAGCGGATGTGGTCCTGCGCCATCGCTGCCTGATCCTCGATTCACGATCATCAAAGATTTAGAACATGTGGGGGCGGCACGCAAAGGCTTCATTTGGCCTTTCGGGAGGATTCTTCGAGCGATGCAACGCGTTGGGTGGAAGGTGGAGGCTTCTGTTGCCAGGCGCCTCCGGGCCCCGCCTGACGGGGCTAACCGTCAGGACTTAGATCGAAGCAGTCGCACCGCCATTAGGCAGCGAGACGAGCCTCAGCATAGTTGTCGTTGGCAACTATAATTGTGACCCGATAACGGTGGTATCATGCCGAGCGAAAGTCCGATCTTTACACCCTCGTCGATCCTGTTTCGCCCCCATCACGAAATGTCGCTTTCGGCATCTCGTGGTGGAGGCGCCGGGTACCGCCCCCGGGTCCGAATGGCTTATTGCATCGGCCGTTTATCGCCATAGTCAGTCAAGCTGACAGCCCAGATATAGGCGTGGTCATGCCAGAATGGAAGAGCCGGCCGCCTGATTTTGCCACGAAGCCCGGCTGTTGTGGCGATGCTGATTGTCTTTACATGGCTTCGTCTTTGAAGAAAGCGGGATTGACTTGTGAGGGGGCGGTTGTAGCCTCCGTCTTCGCGAATGCTGCCGGTCGCGGCAGAATCAACTTGAAAACGGGGACGGCCGCAGCCGGCTTTCGAGGTGCCAAAGGGGAGACTGACCATGGCAGACTATATCGAGGACGTAAGGAAATACGATGCGGGCGCCGATGAGGCCGTCGTGGGCAAGATCGTCAAGCACCTCGGGATCGCGTTGCGTTCGCGGGATGCCTCACTGGTGTCCTGCTCCGATTCATCGGAACTGGATCGCGTTGTCGAGAAATGGTGCGGCAAGAAACTGGGCGTGACCGGCGATGCAGCAGAATCTGCGGTGCAAAAGGTCTGCGCCACAATGAGTGCAGATCGCTCCAAGTCACGCGTGACCTTTTACTACCTGGTTGCGAAGGAACTGGGAAAGCTGGGCGATCTGTAAGGCCACCGGCAATCGTTTCTGACAGCATGTCAAAGGCCGCTGCCCAACCGGGCGCGGCCTTTCGGCATTCCGGTTTTCCTTTTTGTTGAGAAGGCCATTGCACGATTGCATGGTGCCTTCGAACAAATGCGCAGATGGGTTAGCTTGCAGAGAAGAATCATGCCGGACCGAGAACGATGCGCCAATATCACGACCTGCTGAACCATGTGCTGGAAAACGGGATCGACCGGGGCGACAGGACGGGTACGGGGACGCGCTCGGTCTTTGGCTATCAGATGCGGTTCGATCTCGATGACGGCTTCCCGGTCCTCACGACCAAGAAACTGCATCTGCGTTCGATCATTCACGAATTGCTCTGGTTTCTCTCGGGGGAGACCAATATCGGTTATCTGAAAGCAAATGGCGTCACGATCTGGGACGAATGGGCGGACGAAAACGGCGATCTCGGTCCCGTCTATGGCGCCCAGTGGCGTTCATGGCCGGATGGCAGGGGGGGTACGATCGACCAGATCGCAAACCTGCTCGGCCAGATCAGGCAAAATCCGGAGTCCCGGCGGCTGATTGTCTCGGCCTGGAATCCGGCCGAGGTCGACCGGATGGCCCTGCCGCCGTGCCATTGCCTTTTCCAGTTCTATGTCGCGGACGGGCGTCTTTCCTGCCAGCTATACCAGCGGTCGGCCGACATTTTTCTCGGCGTCCCGTTCAACATTGCGTCCTATGCGCTCCTGACCATGATGATCGCACAGGTTTGCGGGTTGAAAGCCGGCGAATTCGTCCACACGCTGGGTGACGCCCATCTCTATCACAATCATTTCGACCAGGCGCGACTGCAGCTGACACGGGTGCCCAAGGCCTTGCCGGTCATGAAACTCAATGCGCAGGTAACCGACCTGTTTGCCTTTCGCTACGAGGACTTCGAACTCATCGGCTATGAAGCCGATCCGTCCATCAAGGCTCCGATTGCCGTCTGAGCAAATGGCTACTGCCAATGCGAGCGATGCACGCGCATCCGTTCGAGCCGTGAACGGGCCGTAGCGCAGCCTCCGGCTTCCCTTGCTTCCCTGGAGAACCCGCATGGAACAGATCGTCATTGTCGTCGCCGCAGCCCTCAACGATGTGATCGGGCGGGATGGCGAAATGCCGTGGCGGCTGTCCAGCGACCTCAAGCGGTTCAAACAGCTGACCATGGGCTCTCCGGTCATCATGGGTCGCAAGACATTCGACAGTATCGGCAAACCACTGCCGGGCCGGCTCAACATCGTCGTGACACGCGACTACGACTGGGAAGCCAACGGTGCGCTGCGGGTGGGATCGCTTGAGGCAGCGATCGACCTGGCATCCGCGCATATCGAGGCAGTCGAACGCGACGCGACCGACAAGGGCGAGGAACTGCCTTCGCTTGACGTGTTCGTGATCGGTGGCGGTGAAATCTATGCCCAGGCGCTCGAACGGGCCGACATGGTCCATCTCACGCGGGTCCTTGCAGAGGTGGAAGGAGATACGCTGTTTCCGCGGCTGTCACCTGACGAGTGGGAGCTGGTTTCTACCGAAGAAATTCCCGCCGGGCCGTCCGACAGCCATTCCACCCGTTACGAAATCTGGATTCGAAGCGGCAAGGCGTGAAGCAGCAGATCACCTCAGCGCCGCTCTGTCCGTCCGTCGAAATCATCGAATTCGCTGCGACTTTGCCGCCGGTGTCGTTGAAAGCGGTCGGGCGGCTTCCTATAACGGGAACACAGACGGGTTTTTGACACCCTGCGGGCAAAGCAGGACAAAGGAGTATCGATGCCCTGGAGCAATCAAGGTGGAGGCGGCGGCCCGTGGGGCGGCGGCAACAATGGCGGTGGGGGAGGCCCGTGGGGGCAGGGACCCCAGGGACCGCGCGGTCCGCAGGGAACACCGCCGGATCTGGAAGACATCATCCGCAAGGGACAGGATCGTCTCAAGCAGGCCATGCCTGGCGGTTCGGGCGGTCCTGCGCTTTTCGGCTTGATCGGCGCCGGTCTCGTCGTCCTGTGGCTTTTCCAGTCGGTCTATACGGTTCAGCCGGACGAACTCGGTGTGGAACTGCGGTTCGGCAAGCCGAAGAACGAGATTTCGGAACCGGGCCTTCACTTCCATTTCTGGCCGGTGGAAACCGTCGAGAAAGCGACCACGGCGGAAAAGCTCGTCACGATCGGAACCGGATCGGGCGGCCGCGCCACGTCCGGGCTGATGCTTTCGGGTGACCAGAATATCGTCGATGTCACGTTCTCCGTGGCCTATCAGATGGCCGATCCGCAAGCCTATCTGTTCAACGTCGCTGACCCGGACGAGATGCTTCGTTCGGTCTCGGAAAGCGCCATGCGCGAAGTGGTCGGACGCCGCGAGGCACAGGACATCTTCCGCGATGACCGCCAGGGGATCGCGGACGATGTCCGACAGACGCTCCAGGTTGCCATGGAGCAGTATGGAGCGGGGTTGACGGTCAACGCTATTTCGATCGAGGACGCCGCGCCGCCGCGTGAAGTGGCCGACGCATTCGACGAGGTTCAGCGCGCCGAACAGGACGAGGACCGTTTCCGCGAGGAGGCCAACCAGTACGCCAACCAGAAACTCGGTCAGGCACGCGGTGAAGCCGCCCAGATCCGGGAAGAGGCGGCCGCTTATGCCAACCGCGTCGTCCAGGAAGCAACGGGTGAGGCCCAGCGCTTCATTTCCGTCTTCAACGAATATGAGAAGGCGCCGGACGTGACCCGCAAGCGCATGTTCCTCGAAACGATGGAAAACGTGCTCGGCGATTCCAACAAGGTGATCATCGAGCAGGGGAGCGGCGGGTCCGGAGTCGTGCCCTATCTCCCGCTCAATGAACTGACGCCGCGCGGAGGAGCAAGGCAATGAACAGGCTTCCTATCATCGCGGGTGCATTGGCGATTGTTGCGGTTGCCGTCTATTCGTCGATCTTTGTCGTCAATGCCCGTCAACAGGCCATCGTGCTGCGCTTCGGCGAGATCGTGGACGTGAAGACGGAACCCGGCATCTATTTCAAGCTGCCCTTCGGCTTCACCGGCGCCGACAATGTCCAGATCATCGAGGACCGGATCCTGCGATTCAGCCTTGAAGACATCCGTGTCCAGGTATCTGGCGGCAAGTTCTACGTCGTGGATGCGTTCATGGCCTACCGCATCGAGGATCCGCGGATTTTCCGTCAGGCGGTTTCCGGCTCGATCACGCTGGCCGAACAGCGTCTGCGGACCCGCATGGATGCGGCGCTGCGCCGCGTCTACGGCTTGCGCGGATTCGAGGCGGCGCTGTCGGAGGAACGCACGGAGATGATGCGCGAAGTCGCGCAGCAGCTGACCCCGGACGCGGCCTCCCTCGGCCTGAGGATCGAGGACGTGCGTATCCGGCGCACCGACCTGACACAGGAGGTTTCCGAGCAGACCTATAACCGCATGAAGGCAGAACGTCTTGCCGAAGCCGAGCGCCTGCGGGCACGCGGCCGCGAGGCGGCCCAGACCATCCGCGCAAGGGCTGATCGCCAGGTCGTGGAGATCGTCGCCGAAGCGCGCAAGGAATCAGAGATCCTGCGCGGTGAGGGCGAAGGCGAGCGCAACCGCATTTTCGCCGAGGCCTTTTCCCGGGATCCCGAATTCTTTGAATTCTATCGCTCCATGACAGCCTATGAAAAGGCGCTGCAGCAGGAGGGGACGACGATGATCCTTTCGCCGGAATCGGAATTCTTCCGTTATTTCGGCTATGGAAACGGCGCACCATCGGCAAGCGGCGAACGCGCGTCCGGAGCACCGGTTCAACCGGCCAGTGGCCAGGCGCCGGCTTCACAAGCCGCGCAGTGACCGGGACGTTTTCGTGAACGACTTCCTGACCGCCCTCGGACTCCTGCTGGTGTTCGAGGGCGTTCTCTATGGCGGTTTCCCTCGCCTTGTGAAGGGCCTTGCGGAGCAGTTGCAGTCCATGCCGGAAAATGCATTGCGTGCCGGTGGGCTGCTCGCGGCCGCAAGCGGCGTGATCCTCGTCTGGCTTGTCCGGGGATAACGCGATTGTCAGGCCGCCGCCGGATTTCGGCTCTGTGAAAAACGTGGTCTCCGCCCTAATGTTGTGCGAACAAATCGCCATGATGGCTGGATCGTTGCAGACCGGAGAACCGTCCCCATGCTCGCCAATGCGTTCACAAGCCTGCGCTTTTCCCTGATTGCGGCCGTTGGCGCGGTCGCCATCTCCGCTTCGCCCATTGCCGCCGTCGTTTCCGTGGACAGCCTGGCGCAACAGCAAGGTCCGGCTTCCGTTGCCGATCTCGCGGATGGACTTCTCGATGCCGTGGTCAATATCGCCACGACGCAGAAGACGGCGGGAAATGAAGAGAATGTCCCCGTTCCGGACATCCCGGAGGGCTCTCCCTTCAAGGATTATTTCGACGAATTCTTTCGGGACCGTGACCGCCGCGGCGGTCCGCGCAAGCAGAACTCCCTGGGATCAGGCTTTGTCATCGATGCCGGCGAAGGCATCGTGGTCACCAACAATCATGTGATCGATGGCGCCGATGCCATCGAGGTCGTGTTCAATGATGGCCAGAAGATTGCGGCCGAACTCATCGGGACCGACCCGAAAACCGATATCGCCGTACTGAAAATCGACCCGGCCAGGCGTTCACTCAAGCAGGTTTCGTTCGGCGATTCCACGCGAATGCGGATTGGCGACTGGGTCATGGCCATCGGCAATCCGTTCGGCTTGGGTGGAACCGTGACCGTGGGCATCATTTCGGCCATCAACCGCGACATCAATTCCGGCCCGTATGACGATTTCATCCAGACCGACGCCGCGATCAACCGGGGAAACTCGGGAGGACCGCTGTTCAACATGGATGGTCAGGTCATCGGCATCAATACGGCGATCATATCGCCGTCCGGCGGTTCCATCGGCATCGGGTTTTCCATTCCGTCCAAGCTGGCGGTGACGGTCATCGAACAGTTGCGCGAATTCGGGGAAACGCGCCGCGGATGGCTTGGCGTGCGCATCCAGCCTGTGACGGACGACATCGCCGAAGGCCTTGGCATGGACCGGGCGCGCGGTGCCCTCGTTGCAGGCATTGTCAAGGGTGGACCCGTGGACGATGGCTCCATACAGGCCGGCGACGTCATCGTCGAATTCGACGGTCGGAGTGTCGATCAGATGCGCGATCTGCCACGGATCGTTGCGGAAAGCCCGGTCGGCAAGGAAGTCAGCGTCAAGGTGATCCGCAAGGGAGAGGAAGTCGGCTTGCAGGTGACACTTGGCCGGCTTGAGGATGGGGAAAAGCTGGCAGCCGCGGGCGACGATGACACAAGCGGTTCCGCTGACGAAGCTCCTGTGGCCACGGCTGCGGTGCTGGGCATGACCCTGGGGGAACTGGATGATGAGGCGCGCGAGACCTTTGGCATCAAGGAGGATATCTCCGGCGTCGTGATTACCGAGGTTGCACCGGAATCGCTCGCGGCGGAACGTGGCGTCACGGCAGGCGATGTCATCACCGAAATCGCGCAGGAATCGGTTGACAGTCCTCAGGATGTTCTCGACCGCATCGAGGATCTGAAGTCACAGGGACGGAAAAACGCCTTGCTGATGCTGTCATCCAAGACAGGCGAATTGCGTTTCGTGACCATCAGGATGGACTGAAAAACCATCCGTTCCTGCATTGCAAAGGTAAACCCGGACCGAGTTTGGGCCGGGATCATCTATACAAGTCAGGCGATGAAATCCGTCTTGCGATAGCCCTGGATATAGAGGAGGGCGGTCAGGTCACCATGGTCTATGCGCATGCGCGCCTGAGCCGCTACTGCTGGCTTTGCGTGCAAAGCGACGCCGGAACCTGCCCGTTCGATCATGGCGAGATCGTTGGCGCCGTCTCCAACGGCCATGACATCCTCGGGTGAGAGATCCAGGCGGGCGGCCGTCTCCTCAAGGGTGTCGAGCTTTGCCTGTTTGCCGAGGATCGGTTCGGCCACTTCTCCCGACAGGATGCCATCGACTTCAAGCAGGACGTTGGCCCGGTTCTCGTCAAAACCGATCATTGAACAGATGCGTGACGTGAAAGCGGTGAACCCTCCCGAAACGAGAACCGTGTAGGCGCCGTTCGCCCGCATCGTCTGCACGAGTTCGCGACCGCCGGGCGTCAGCGTGATGCGGGTCCCGATGACGTGTTCGATCACCGATACCGGAAGACCCTTCAGAAGGGAGACACGCTCCCGCAGCGCAGGTTCGAACTCGATCTCGCCGTTCATGGCACGGGCGGTGATCGCCGCGACATGGGCCTTGATTCCGGCCTCGTCAGCAAGTTCGTCGATGCATTCCTGTCCGATCATGGTTGAATCCATGTCGGCCAGAAGGATCTTCTTGCGCCGGGTTTCAGCCTGCTGAACAACCACATCGACCGGTTGGCCCTCAAGCGCAGACCGGAGCGCGTGGTATGCTTCCGCCTCCGTTATGCCGTCAGTCAATGCGATGTCACAGGCAATTCCGTCAGCCAGCCAGTACAGGGAGGTTGCCTTGACGGCCGAAAACGCCCTATCCCCCACTGCGGGGGACAAGGCCCGGTCCTTCGGATTGGCGATCAAGGTGGCTACAAGGCTCATGGACGATTTTCCTGGAACGCGGCGGGCGGTTGAAAACGCCATCCTGATAGCGGGACCAACGGCTAGCGGCAAGACGGCCATGGCCGTGGATCTGGCGCGCAAATCCGGAGCTGTGATCGTCAACGCCGACTCCATGCAGGTCTACGACATTCTCAATGTCCTGACCGCCCGTCCTTCCGAAGCGGAACTTGCGGCTGCTCCGCATGTCCTCTACGGCCACGTCACCCCCTTGCGGGCCTATTCAACCGGCGAATGGCTGCGCGATGTCGCCCGGTTCCTGCAAAGCCTGGAGCCAGAGCGCCGGTTTATCTTCGTGGGAGGCACGGGCTTGTATTTCCGAGCCTTGCTCGGTGGTTTGTCAGACATGCCTGATGTGCCCTCCGAGGTGCGGGAGCGCTACCGCGCGATGCTCTCCGACACAGGGCCTGAAGCCCTGCATGCCCTGCTTGCGAAGCGTGATCCGGACACCGCCAGCCTTCTGCACCCCCGGGACGGGCAGAGGATCGTGCGCGCACTCGAAATACTGGAAGCCAGCGGACGGCCAATAGGCGACTGGCAGGCCAGACGCAGCAAGCCCCTTGTCGATCCGGCGTCGGCGGAGAAATACATCCTGCAGCCACCGCGTGAGGTTCTGCGGCAACGCATTGCCAGCCGCCTTCAGGCAATGGTGGAGAATGGTGCGCTGAAGGAAGTCGAGACACTGCTTTCGCTTGGCCTTGATCCGGCGCTGCCTGCGATGAAGGCAATCGGTGTTCCGGAGTTCGCCGCGATGCTGCGCGGCGAGCGGACCCTGGATGAGGCGCTTGCGGCTGCAATCACCGCGAGCCGGCAATATGCAAAACGTCAATCGACCTGGTTTCGCAACCAGATGGGAACCGGCTGGAAGACCGTGCCGGTTTCCTAATCAAATATGCAGCGTTGCATTAACCATGGACGAAACAACCAGTGCGTGGAACGCGCGGCTGGCCTGAATTCCTTTTCTTCCCCGCCGGGACTTAACGCCTGATTAGAACTGCAAAGCTTACATCGGGGACAGTAATCCGTGGCAGGAGCGGCGCTCGGTATGCGTCTTCACAAGGCTGAACTGGCTTTCTTCATTCTCGTTGCGCTGCTTGTTTGCAGCGCCGCGGTTCTTGCCGGCTGGCTGTGGATCACCGCTTCCCTTCAGCCGGGAAACCCGGGGACGGCAGCGCTTGCGGTTCTGTGCGCTGCGATCATGTTTGGCCTGGGTTATTTCTACCCGCTTCTTCGCGGGCAGGTGCGCGAAGAGACGCAACTGCGCGCGATGACACAATCGCTTTCCAAGCGTTCGGAAAACCTTCAGCAGGCCGCATTGACCGATGGGCTGACAGGGATGCAAAACCGGCGCTACTTTGATGACGCTCTGGCCCAGTATCTCGAGGAGTTCAAACGCATCAACCGCCCGGTCGGGCTGATGATCCTCGATCTGGACCATTTCAAGCTGGTCAATGACACGCATGGGCATGACGCCGGCGACGATGTGCTGAAAGCTGTGGCATCCTGTCTTCGCGAATTTACCCGGTACCACGACGTTGTCGCTCGCCTTGGGGGCGAGGAGTTCGCCATTGTCGCCCCGAACATGGATGCCGAATTGCTTGGGAAGTTCGCGAACCGGATCCGGATGGCGATTTCCCAGCTCACCATTTCTTCCGGGAATATCCGCATTCGTGTGACGACAAGTATCGGGGTCGCGATCTGGGATGGCCGTGAGGGATCGGAAGACCTCTACCGGCGAGCGGATGCCATGCTTTACCAGGCAAAGCGGGAAGGCCGGAACAGGGTCTGTTCGGCAGCGTGATCGAAACCCGCTTTCCGCCGATTTCCTCATCCGCTTGTTTCCGCCCTGTCAGGGCGGGAAGGCTTGAGACCTCATGAAGGGCGGGACCATCACAGACAAGGACGGCAGGCCGAGGGGCCCCATCACACTTGCTTGCGGGTACGGAACTCGCGGATCAGGCTGTTGCCTTCCCGCCCGCCCGCCATATGCGACGGGTCTTCGGCTGCCGGCTTTGTCCGGGATTGGAATGGACGGGCCGAAGCGGGCTCGCTGGCGCCAAACCGGTGCTGGCCTTCGATGCGCCTGGTGGAGTCCACGGACGACCGTTCCGATTGTATCTGCGCGTGCTGCCCGCCCGATGAACCATAGGAATGATGTCCGTGCCGGTCCTGCGATTGTGCCGACGCGGGCGTGGCGCCAGCCCTTTCAGTGGTCATGTGATCGGCCGGCGCACTGATGGCTGCCAGAAGAGCCTCGGTATCGTAGTTGTCAATCGACGGTGCGGAGGGCCCGGCCCACTGCACCGTCTCGTCCTCCGCGCCATCGAGGTTGTTGCGCATCCTGGCCAGAACATTGACAAGCGAGACCTCAGATGTGCCGGTCTTCAGCCTTTCCTGCTGCGCATAGATGTGGGCGCCCGGCAGATCCTTCTTCTGTATGGTCTCGAACATCATGCGCATGGGTGACTGGAAGGCTTCACCAAAGGCGATGCATTCCCGGTTGCCGACCGAGGAGAGGAAATTCGTCAGCGATCGCGCCGCGCCGGTAATCGCGAGCTTGATGATGTCCTGGTCGTGTTCATTGCCCAGCCGCATTGCGAATATGGTGTTGCACTGGGAAAGGATTGTCGGATCAAGTTCTCCGGGGCGCTGGGTGACCACGCCCAGATAGACACCATATTTGCGGCCTTCCTTGGCAATGCGTGCTATGGCCTGGCGGGTCGGCCAGAAGCCGCTGTCCTTGTCTGACGGTATGTAGCGGTGTGCCTCCTCGCACACGACAAGCGTCTGGAGACCGCCGTCGGAATTGAGCGCCAGATCAAAGGCCATGCGGCAAAAAACCGAGACGACGGAATTCACCACTTCCGAGGGCAGGTTGGACATGTCGAACACACAGATCGGCTTGCCGTTTTGCGGAACTCGAAAAACGTGGCTGAGAATGACAGGCATCGTGTCACTGACTGTCTTTGCCCCGAACATGAAGCGAAAGCGCGGGTCGTTCAGCAGGGATTCCAGACGGTTGCGAAGGGAGCGCAAATGCGGCCTGTCTGCCTTGCCATCCAGTTGGCCGGTGCGTTCGTCCAGCAACTGGAGGAGATCGACCATCCGGTAGGGAACGGGCGTGTCGGCCGTCAGGGAAGTTGTCTCCCTGTCCTTCTTCAGCATGGATGAAGACAGGCTGCCGCCTTCACCCCTCCGGAACCGCTCCTTGGCCAGGGGAATGAGGTCGCGAAGGGCATCCAGTTCATTTGCGACGGGTGTTCTTCCGCGGAAGACGACCTCGGCGAACTCGTCAAGGCGGAACATCCAGAAGGGAAGGTCGAGCCGGTTGGCATCGACCGTGATCGCCTTGTCGGCAAATGCCGTGGTGAATTCGTTGTGCGGATCCAGCAGGAGGACGCGAATATCTGGACGCTTCTGAACGATCTTGCGCAGCAGCAAGGTGACTGCGGTCGACTTGCCCACACCAGTGGTGCCCACAACCGCGAAGTGCCGCGCGAGCAATTTGTCGATGTCGATCAGGGCAGGAATGCTGCGCTCCTGGGTCAAGTTGCCGACGGGAACGGCGTTGGGAGCGACATTTGCATAGATCGCCTTGAGGTCGCTGGTGCGGATCCTGTGAGCGATGGCACCCATGTAGGGATAATCGGCAATGCCAGTGGAAAAGCGAAGTTCCCCGTCAGAACCTGCGGAAACCTGACCCACAAGTTCCACGTGAACATGGATGATGTTCTTGGTCGCGCTGTCCCAGTTCATTCCGGGAACATCGACCTGGTGGATCAGCCCTACAAGACGCGCTTCCCCGACCCTGATGGAGATCATCTGGCCGACGGCCCAGTAGTCTTCCGAGCCCGCAGCCTGTTTTCCCGCGTCAGCAGCGATGACGGCCCTTTCGCCGTCGCAGCTGATGATATGCCCTTCCGTCCTGTTGCGGACGATGGGCATCTTCGGTTCCGACTGGAGCGAACCAAATCCGCCGTCAGCGGCAACAACGTCATTCATGCCAAAACCCCGATTTTGCCGCCACACATTAGGGGAAAAGAAGTTAAGGCCTTGTGCACCTTGCCGCCGGCCGCCGACCATCGTCCGACTTGAGCAAATCAGCGGTTGACCTGGCGACCGTCTCCGGCATAAATGATCGCCATGATCGAACGGAAGAACATTCTCGTAGTACGTATGCGCATGGGCGGGAGGGCGTAACCCTCCGGCGACAGCCACCCATGCGCGACACCAGGCCCTCCCAAGGGCCTTTTTTATTGGCCGGATTACAGCTAAACGACCAGCCGCTGCTGGATGAAACGAAGAGACGGGACCAACCATGGCACAGGAAAACGAGACAAGCGCCGGACGGGAAATGACAGGCGCTGAAATGGTCATCCAGGCATTGGCTGACAATGGCGTCAAACACGTCTTCGGCTATCCCGGTGGTGCCGTCCTTCCCATCTATGACGAGATCTTCCAGCAGGAAGACATCCAGCACATTCTGGTTCGCCACGAGCAGGGAGCCGGGCATGCCGCCGAAGGCTATGCACGGTCCACCGGAAAGCCCGGCGTGGTTCTGGTGACGTCAGGTCCGGGGGCGACCAACATGGTGACGCCGCTGCAGGATGCGCTGATGGACTCCATCCCACTGGTCTGCATCACCGGCCAGGTCCCCACGTCGCTGATCGGATCGGACGGGTTCCAGGAGTGCGATACGGTCGGCATCACGCGGCCCTGCTCAAAGCACAACTGGCTCGTTCAGGATGTCAATGAACTGCCGCGCATCCTTCACGAGGCATTCAAGATCGCCACGACGGGACGTCCGGGACCGGTTGTCGTCGATATCCCCAAGGACATACAGTTCGCCACGGGACGCTACATGCCCCCGCAGCAGATATCGCGCCCGAGCTACCAGCCGCGCGTTCAGGGCGACCGGGAGCAGATCAAGAAGGCCGTCGAATTGATGGCGGCCGCCAGGAAGCCGGTGATCTATTCAGGTGGCGGTGTCGTCAATGCCGGTTCCGAAGCCTGCCACCTCCTGCGCGAACTCGTCGACCTGACCGGATTCCCGATCACGTCCACGCTCATGGGCCTTGGCGCCTACCCGGCCTCCGGCGAGCACTGGCTCGGCATGCTCGGCATGCACGGAACCTATGAAGCGAACATGGCGATGCATGACTGCGACGTCATGGTCTGCATCGGTGCGCGTTTTGACGACCGCATCACCGGGCGCCTTGATGCCTTCTCGCCCAATTCCAAGAAGATCCACATCGACATCGATGTTTCGCAGATCAACAAGAACGTCCATGTCGATATCCCGATCATCGGTGATGCCGGACGCATCCTGGAGGACATGGTCCGGCTCTGGCGCGCCACGGCGCGGGCTGACCGCAACGCCTTGAAGCCGTGGAACGAGCAGATTGCCATGTGGAAGGCCCGCAACAGCCTGGCCTATACGCCCAACGACACGGTCATCATGCCGCAATACGCTGTCCAGCGGCTCTACGAACTGACGCGCGATCGCGATACCTACATCACCACCGAGGTCGGTCAGCACCAGATGTGGGCTGCGCAGTTCTACGGTTTCGAAAAGCCGAACCGCTGGATGACATCGGGTGGTCTGGGGACCATGGGCTACGGCCTTCCCGCGGCTCTCGGCGTGCAGATCGCCCATCCGGACGCCCTTGTGATCGACATCGGCGGCGATGCGTCCGTCCAGATGACGATGCAGGAGATCTCGACCGCCGTGCAATACGAGGCACCGATCAAGATCTTCATCATGAACAATCATTACATGGGCATGGTTCGCCAGTGGCAGCAACTCCTGCATGGCAATCGCCTGTCTCATTCCTATTCCGAGGCATTGCCCGATTTCGTCAAGCTGGCCGAAGCGTATGGCGCGCACGGAATCCGCTGTTCGAGACCGGGTGATCTGGATGACGCCATCAAGGAAATGATCGACGTCCGCAAACCGGTCATTTTCGATTGCGAGGTTGCCAACCTTGCCAATTGCTTCCCGATGATCCCGTCCGGCAAGGCACATAACGAGATGCTTCTGCCGGACGAGGCGACGGACGAGGCGGTCGCCAATGCCATCGGCGCGGAAGGAAAGGCGCTGGTGTGACAAGGCGGGGCTGGTTCCTTTCGCTGATGTTGCTGGGCCTCGCGGCTTGCCAGACGGCTGGCGGCGATGCGTCTGCGCCGCTGGAATCAGCCCGGCAGGAAGCGGCGGATGCCAGCGCCGCCGCTCCGCCGACAACGGCTTCCATGCCGGCAGGGGAACCGAAGCCGCCCATGGCATCGAACCCGCGCCAAGGCGAACCGGTGCAGGCTGGTAGGAACCGCCCCGGTGCGGATCCGGTTCTCGATGCCGTCGAGAAGATCGGACGGCTGCAGAAGGCCCAGGGTACCCTGGCGGCCATGGACGTTGTCTTCGCCTGCTATGAACGTGCCAAGGACCGGAAAGCCTCGCTCACGGATGCCAGGATTTGTGCTGCCCAGGACTTCGCCGTTTCCAAGAGTGTCGAGGAGGGGCGGGCAAAACGCGTGGGCGGGCAATCGGATGTGCGCGCCTCGATCATCGCCAGCCGCGTGGCACAGCGCATTGGTGCCCTGATGCAGCTCAAGGGAATGGGGCAGGCGGAATTCAACCGGTTCGGCCTCTATCTTCACCAGGTCGCCAAACCGGCCCATGCCAGAGCCATGTCATGACGTCCAAGGCGCTTCCGGGGTGGATCGACTACGCGCTTCTCCTGCTGCTTGCAGCGTTCTGGGGCGCCTCCTTCGCACTGATCAAGCAGACGGTAGGCGATTATCCGCCAGCATTCATGAGTATGCTCCGTCTTGCGATCGCCGGCGTTGTGATGCTTTGCGTCGCCCTCTGGCTGGGGGAAAGGATCGCGTGGTCGCGGCGCACCGCCCTGATGCTCTTCCTGATCGGGGTATTCGGCAATTCCCTTCCCTTCAGCCTGATCGCCTGGGGCCAGCAGGTGGTCGATGCCGGACTCGCGTCCATCCTGATGGGGATCATGCCCGTAGCTACCCTGATCATGGCGCACTTCCTTGTCGGGGACGAACCGCTTTCAGCGCGCAAAATTACCGGCGCGATTGTCGGGCTGGCGGGACTTGTCATTCTTGTCGGACCGTCAGTGCTCTACCGGCTCGGTGACGATGGCATACGTCAACTGGCGATTGTCGGAGCCGCGGTTTCCTACGGGATCAATGCAATCCTGACCAAATCGATGTTGCATCAGCCTCGTCGGGCGGCCGCGGCGGCCCTGTTGATCGCCGGCGCGCTGACCCTTGTTCCATTGTCCCTGTTCACCGAAAACTGGGATGCGATCACGCCGGGTGTGACCAGCACCGCATCGATCCTGCTCCTGGCGCTATTCCCGACGGCGCTGGCATCATTGCTCGTCTTCATCGTGCTTGAACGCCAGGGGGCGGGGTTCTTCAGCCAGATCAATCTCCTCGTTCCGTTGTTCGGTGTCCTGTGGGCCGTAACGCTTCTGGGAGAAACCCTCCAACCGCAAGCCTTGCTCGCGCTCGGCGTCATACTCGCCGGTCTTGTCATCGCGCGCCCGCCGGCGCAAAGAAAAACCCGCACTGCCTGAAGGAAACCCGATCATGAACGCTCATCTGCAACCGACCGGTTCTGCCTACTTCATCCAGAAGAGCATGGAGAAGCCGGAGACCCATACGCTTTCGGTGCTCGTGGACAATGAACCAGGCGTGCTGGCCCGTGTTATCGGCCTGTTTTCCGGGCGGGGCTACAATATCGACAGCCTGACAGTTTCGGAAACCGAGCAGGAACGGCACCGTTCGCGGATCACCATCGTGACCACGGGCACGCCCCATGTTCTGGACCAGATCAAGGCGCAGCTCGAGCGGATCGTTCCGGTCCATCGCGTTGTCGACCTGACAGTGCGGGCCAGGGAACTCGGCAACGACCGGCCGGTGGAGCGGGAACTCGCACTGATCAAGGTGGCAGGCGCTGGCGACAAGCGCGTCGAGGCGCTGCGCCTTGCCGATGCATTCCGCGCATCGGTCATCGATGCCAATGTCGGTCATTTCATCTTCGAGATCACGGGCAAACCGTCGAAGATCGACCAGTTCATAGCCATCATGGCACCGCTTGGGCTTATCGAGGTCTGCCGTACGGGCATCGCCGCGCTGAACCGCGGTGACAAGGGGATGTGATTCCCGCCTGCACCGCGTCGCGGAGCCGCTAGTGGTTTACTTGACCACCGTCAGGCGTTCCGCAGCCCGGGTGATGGCTGTATAGAGCCAGCGTGATCGCGTGTCGCGAAACGCATAGCTTTCATCAAAGAGTACCACATTGTCCCATTGCGAGCCCTGTGCCTTGTGCACGGTCAGCGCATAGCCGAAATCGAAGTCATCGAAACGCTTTTTCGTCTGCCAAGGTATCTCGGTCTCGGGATTCTCGAAGGCAGCCTTGAGAAGCTTGATCTTGGCAACTCCGCGGTCCGGATCATCCTCTTCGGGTGACACGAGGAGATTGACACCGGGTTTCGTGGTTTCCTTGCTTGCGGTGAGCACCTTCCAGAGTGAGCCGTTCAGAAGACCCTTGGCGGGATCGTTTCGCAGGCAGACCATCTTGTCACCGGCCAGGGGCAGGGGGCCGTCAAAGCCCTTGAGTTCGCGTAGCCGCGCGTTGTAGCGGCGGCGCGTTCGGTTTGTCCCCACGAGCACCTGATCGGCATCCAGGACAAGATCCTGGGTGACATCGGACTTGGCGATCACCTGCGCCGTACCGTAGTCTCCGTACATCAATTCGCGGCCTTCGCGGACATCGAGCGCCAGTGCAATGATCGGGTTGTCCCGGGCCTGGCGATGAATTTCGGTCAGCAGGAAATCCGGTTCGTGCTCGGTGAAGAACCCGCCGCCGGAGATGGGTGGCAGTTGTCCGGGATCGCCCAAAACGAGGATGGGAGTCCCGAAACTCATGAGGTCGCGGCCAAGGGCCTCATCCACCATCGAGCATTCATCGACGACAATCATGCGCGCGCGCGCCACGGGACTTTGCCGGTTGAGCGAGAATGTCGGGGCCATCGATGTCTTGCCCGTCGTTTCGTCTTCAACCGCTTCCTCGCCACGCGGCCGGTAGATCAGGGAATGGATGGTGCGGGCATTGGTCGCGCCCTTTGAGCGAAGGACCTGAGCCGCCTTACCCGTGAAGGCGGCAAATTGCACCTCGCCATCGACGGCTTCAGCAAAGTGGCGCGCGAGGGTCGTTTTTCCCGTGCCGGCATAACCGAACAGGCGAAAAAGGGGCGATTGCCCTTCCTTCAGCCACTCGGAGACCCGTCTCAGAGCCGCGTCCTGTTCGGGAGAAAACTTCATGACTTCTCCCTGCCCGATTCGCTTCCCGATAGCGAGGGCACAATCATTTCATTGATTGTCCGGCTCCACAGATTGCCAACTAGGGTTGTGTGGAGTAGTATCGGCAAAAGTATAAAATCTACTCTGAGTATGTTTGCAACAGACATGACCATAGTGCCTCTCGGTGGCCGCCCGCCACGTGTTCCCGAACCGCAATTCGCAACGATCACGCAAGAGCAGATATCGGCTCTGGTCGATGAATTCTATAGCCGTGTCCAAGCTGACGAACGGCTCGGACCGATCTTCGAGACGAGAGTCCAGGGGCGCTGGCCGTTGCATCTCGAACGCATGAAGACCTTCTGGAGGTCCGTGCTGCTCAAGTCAGGCGAATATGTAGGGCAACCGGTTGCCGCCCACATGACGATTGGCAATCTCCGGGAGGACGATTTCCGGTTGTGGCTGCAGTTGTTCGAGAACACGGCGGCCCAGGTGTTCCATCCCGAAGCCACGCCGCATGTCATTTCGGCGGCCAGACGCATTGCCAGAAGCCTGTGGCTTTCGCGTTTCGGTGGTCCGTTCAAGAGACCTCCGGCATGGCTGGACTAGCTGCCGGCAGGTGACTTTTGTGAATGGCCCCTGTCTGCCGCGTGGTCTGCCTTGAAGCCCGTTTGGACGCCCCGGAAATACTGGTGCATCCCAATTGCCGGAACCGGCTGAATCATGCAGCCGCCTGGCGGCGTTGCTCAAGGCCGGGTTTCTCGCCGAGAGAGGAGACGGCATCCTGAAAGGCTTCATCGTCGATGAATTCGACGGTCTCCTGATCCAGTAGCCAGCGTCCTGCGCGTTCAAGCAAGGGTGCTCTGTTTTCCGCCTCGGTGAGTTCATCTTCAATCGCAGCCAAATCGGCATTGCCCTGGCCCGCTTCCGGCGCTTCTGCGAGTGCTTCCGCAAGACCGGAGTCGCGCGCGACCAGGTCGCTCAAAGCCTCCAACGCATTGAGATGATTGACCGCGCCGCATCCCTTCAGGCCGTCTGCGCAGGCGGTCCACAGGTCCGGCTGCCCCCAGGCGTTGTAGACAAAGGCGCCAAGTCCGCCTTCGGAGAGATTGCGCATGAGGTAGTCCATGCACCAGACGGACACGGCGGCGGTCGGCAATTCCTCGGGATAATACCCGGCCTCGAACATAAGGTAATCGGCGACCTTTACGGCCAGACCCGCAGCTTCGGCTCCATCGTTCGTTTCGGCGAGGGAGGCTGGCAAGGGCAGCCTGTTGATCGCGGTGACATCACCATGATTGCAGGACGTCGATCCGGATGCCGTTTCTGGTTCCAGGACGCCTTTGTCGCCTGCCGGATGAACCGGCTTTTCATGCGCGACCAGGAGCCCATCGGTTTCCGGCATGAGGGGAGGGGCCGAGACCGGTGCCCGGGAGTAAGCCAGCGTTTCGTTTTCTTCCCCCGGCACCACCGAGACCTCCTCGCCGGAGGTCATGTGCTCTTCCGGCCGCAGCGATCCGGATTCGATCTCAATCGGGTCTTCTTCTTGCGCAGCGTCGGGATTAGGCCCGGTTTCCCCGGTCAAGGCCTCCAGTCTCGCCTTCAGCCGTTCGCGCAGCTTGTCCAGTTCATCATTCGCATTTCCTGAATCGGCGCCGTCGCCATTTGCGTGGTCGGCCACAAGCTGTGCAGCCTCCGCCATCTGTGGCTGGTCGCGGTCCATCACCTGCGGTGCGCTGTTCCGCGTGGTTGCGACGGGGGCAGGCGTCTCTGCCCCGATTTCATGTTCACGAGGGGTTTCCGCAATGCCCGTATCCGGTTGTCTTGCGCGAGCCGCATCCTGAACAACGTCCTGCTGCCAGGCATTTTCGTCGGTCACGATTTCGGCCAAAGGCGGTTCGCTATAGCCGGCGTGGGTATAGTCGTCCCGGGTCAGTTGCGGGGGATTGAGATCCTTGCGCGTCGGACGCGACAGGATGGAGTTCATACGCCGATGAAGTTGCGAGTTGTCTGCAGTCACGTAGGCCGGAATTTCGGCCTTCGGCTTTTTTCTTCCCAGCAAGTCCGTCAGCCTGGACATGAACAGAGCCTCTTTTCAATTAACCCCGCCAGCCTAGTGTTCAACCCTGAAGGACTGGCTAACAAACAGGTTCCAGCCCAAGGATTGCCGCTTTTTGGTCAACAAACCTTGAACGCAGCGCCATACCTGGTTTCGGGCCGTCAAAGGTTCGGACGGATCGTCCGCCCGTTCACGAATATCCAGGTGAACAGCAATGCCCCGCAGGCCGCCACCACCGATCCGAATTGAAAGAGCGCGACTCCACCTTCCATCGCCTGCACGCTGCGTCCGGCCACCAGCAGGACAAGGCCGGTTTCCCAGATCCATGCCTGGGGCCTTGAAAGACGCGATGACTTCATTCCGGGGAAAAGGCGGTAGGTCAGGCCCATCGCGAAAGAGCCGCAGAAGCCTGCCATGAAGGCATAGGCATGCGGGAGACCTGCACCCCACCCGCCAACACCGGAAACGATCGCCAGAATGCATGTGAAGGCTAGCCATGCCGCTCCTGCGAGAAGCAGGTGCTCATCAATGCGGTTCGTTGAAGCCGTGGCCTGAAACATGGGAGCGCTCGCTTGAAACCGGTTGCACAGGACTGGTGGCCTACAATACGGTCGCGGCTCGCAAGCACCAAGTCCCTTCACAAGTTGCAGCCGGATTAAAGAAACATGCCAGCCAAGCTCTCGGTCAACCTGAATGCCATCGCCATGCTGAGAAACCGGCGCGACCTGCCATGGCCGAACGTGACGGGACTCGGCCGGATCGCGCTGGAAGCCGGTGCGCACGGGCTGACCGTTCATCCCCGACCCGATCAGCGCCATATCCGTTTTTCCGACGTTCCGGATATCCGTGCCCTGATCGATGATTCGTTTCCCGCCGCGGAGTTCAACATGGAGGGGTATCCCACCGAGGATTTCCTGGCCCTGGTCGAGGACGCGGAGCCCGAACAGGTGACCCTGGTTCCCGACGATCCGTCGCAGCCCACGTCGGATCATGGCTGGAACTTCATCGCGGACGGCGAAATGCTGCGCGCAATCGTGGCCAGGCTCAAGAAAAAGGGAGCACGCGTTTCGCTCTTTTGCGATCCGGACGCCTCCGCGCCCATGATCGAGGCGGCTGCCGCTACCGGGGCAGACCGCGTGGAATTCTACACCGGTCCCTACGGTGCGTGTCACGATGATCCGGCGAAGGCCAGGGTTGAACTGGCACGCCTGGAAGCGACGGGTCGGCTTGCCGATCAGGCGGGGCTCGGGATCAATGCCGGGCATGATCTTACGGTCGCCAACCTTCCCGCGCTCGTGCAGGTGCTGCCCACGCTGCGGGAAGTTTCGATCGGGCACGGACTGACTGCCGATGCGCTGGAATACGGCATGGTGCAGACGGTTCGCAGGTTCCTGGGCGCACTGGGCGCCTGATAAGGCGCCAGGCGCGGTTCGCACAACCGGCTTCCCGCATGACGGGCAGCGCCGGCTGGCGGAGAAGAAAGCTGTAGCAGGCATAGTTCCGCCCGGTTCAATGAGGACCGGGAGACCCACTTGCATCGCATGCGCCATTCCATCAGTCGTTTTGCTGTCCAGACCGAGGCGGCGACCTCTATCGAATACGGGCTGGTCTCAGCCCTTGCCGGCTTGTGGCTCATGGCAACCCTCGGCGGCCTGGGCATCGATCTGAAAGGTGGACTGCAATTCATCTCAGGCCTGCTTGCGCAAGACGGCGAGGGCGGTCCTGGCGCAGTGGTCCGCCCGCTCGACTAGGCGGCTGCAACCGGGCCGCAGGGGCTCGCGGCATCATTCCGATTCACGCAACGGCATGAAGGCCGAACTCCAACGGGCTTTGCCATTGCCATGGGCAACCGATGCCGCTAAAACCGCGCGGATTTTGGACCATCGGGCCAAGCGGGGGAAAGGCTTCCGCACAGGCCATTCCAGTAAAGAAGGACGGGACCCATGCGCGTTTACTACGATCGCGACGCCGATCTCAATCTCATCAAGGGCAAGAAGGTTCTTGTCATCGGTTACGGATCGCAGGGCCGCGCCCATGCGCTGAACCTCAAGGACTCCGGCTGCGAGAACGTGCGCGTTGCCTTGCGCGCCGGTTCCGCCACCGCCAAGAAGGCGGAAGCCGACGGTTTCACGGTGATGAGCGTCGCAGAAGGCGCCGCCTGGGCCGACCTGATGATGATGGCGACCCCGGACGAACTGCAGGCCGGCATCTACAAGAACGAGATTGCCGGCAACATCCGTGACGGTGCGGCGATCGCCTTTGCGCATGGCCTGAACGTTCATTTCGGCCTGATCGAGCCGAAGGCATCCGTCGACGTGCTGATGATCGCGCCGAAGGGCCCCGGTCACACCGTGCGCGGCGAATATGTCAAGGGTGGCGGCGTGCCGTGCCTGGTTGCCGTTCACCAGGATGCTTCCGGCAATGCGCTGGATCTGGGTCTTTCCTACGCCTGCGGCGTCGGTGGCGGCCGTTCCGGCATCATCGAGACGAATTTCCGCGAAGAGTGCGAAACCGACCTTTTCGGCGAGCAGGTCGTCCTGTGCGGCGGTCTGGTGGAACTCATCCGCGCCGGTTTCGAGGTGCTGGTCGAAGCCGGCTATGCCCCGGAAATGGCCTATTTCGAGTGCCTGCATGAAGTGAAGCTGATCGTGGACCTCATCTACGAAGGCGGTATCGCCAACATGAACTACTCGATCTCGAACACGGCCGAGTGGGGTGAATATGTGAGCGGGCCGCGCATCATCACCGAGGATACCAAGAACGAGATGCGCCGCGTGCTGAAGGACATCCAGACCGGCAAGTTTACCTCGGAGTGGATGCAGGAATGGCATTCCGGCGCTGCGCGCTTCAAGGGCATTCGCCGCGTCAACGACAGCCACCAGATCGAGGAAGTCGGTGAGAAGCTTCGCGGCATGATGCCGTGGATTTCCGCCAACAAGCTGGTCGACAAGTCCAAGAACTGAACCAGTCGCTTGAGAACTGCGAATCGAGGGGCCGCGGCGGAAACGCCGCGGCCTCTTTCTTTCCAGGCCAGCAACATTTTCCATCCGAAATAGGTCAGTACTATTGACATAAATTGCCGGCGAGCGCATATCCCGCGCCACTTTGTTGCGCAGCGGAGTTCGCCATGGTTGCCGATAGCAGATTTGCCTCCCGTGAAAGCCGCATGAAGGCTTCGGAGATCCGGGAATTGTTGAAGTTGCTCGACCGTCCCGAGATCATCTCCTTTGCGGGCGGAATACCGGATGCCAATCTCTTTCCCGCCAATGCGTTCCGTGAGGCTTATGGCGCTGCACTCGACCAGGAAAGCCGGGCAGGGACATTGCAATATTCCCCATCCGAAGGGCATCCAGGCCTTCGCGAATGGATCGTTGGCCAGATGGCGGAACTGGGTATTTCCTGTACCATCGACAATATCGTCGTTACGTCCGGGTCACAGCAGGCGCTGGACTTCCTGGGGAAGCTGTTCCTTTCGCCGGGCGATACCGCCCTGGTCGCCTGGCCGACCTATCTTGGCGCGCTCCAGGCATTCAACGCCTATGAACCGAACTATGACCGGCTGGAACCCATGGGTAACAGGGACGCAGCGGACTATCGCCAGGCGGCGCTTGTGAAGGGCGGAAAGGTCAAGTTCGCCTACATGTCGGTCGACTTTGCCAATCCGACCGGCCAGACGATGACGCTTGGCGAGCGGGAGCGCGTGCTCGATCTTGCGGAGGCTCTCGATACAGCGATCATCGAGGACGGCGCTTATCAGGCCCTGCGCTATGACGGCGAAGCGATAGCGCCGATGCTCGCGCTCGAAATCGCGCGAAAGGGCGGCATCGACCTTTGCCGGACCATCTATTGCGGTTCGTTCTCGAAGACACTGGCTCCGGGACTGCGCATCGGCTGGGTGTGCGCCGCCCGTGACATTGTCTCGCGTCTCGTCATTCTCAAGCAGGCAGGCGATCTCCATACGTCCACGATCAACCAGGTCGCCATGAACCATGTGGCCCGGAGCATCTTTCCGGTGCATGTCGAGGCCTTGCGTGAGGCCTATGCGGCCCGCCGGGATCACCTCCTGGAAGCGCTGCAACGGGAAATGCCGGAGGGAGTGACATGGACACGACCGGAAGGAGGCATGTTTGTCTGGGTGACGCTTCCGAAAGGCATGGATGGGGCTCGCCTTCTGGAAAAGGCCATCCGGGAAGCAAATGTCGCGTTTGTTCCCGGGCAGGCGTTTCATGCCGATGGTTCGGGCGAAAACACGCTTCGCCTTTCCTTTTCCTGTGCCACCGAGCCAATGATCGATGAGGGGATAAAACGGCTCGGCGGGCTTGTCATGGCCTGTCTTCAACAGGAAAAGCATATTACGGTCGGCACAAATCCGTGAATTGCTGCCGCAAGGCCAATGAATCAGACAAATATTTCATCGCATGAAGTCTTCTCTCGACGCCAGGCTTGGATCATGATTGCTGCAGTTTGACAAAAAGGCGATTTGTCAGACATCGATCATTCCTTCGCGCATCGCCTTGACAAGAAGGGTTGCCGTGGAATGAACACCCATCTTGCGCATGAGGCTGGTCCTGTGGCTGTCGACGGTCTTGGCGCTGACGCCGAGATGCTCGCCGATCTGTGCGTTCGACATGCCCCGCGCGACGCATCGGAGAACCTCGATCTCGCGTGTGGAGAGGCCTTGCGTTACGTTCAGGCGAGACATGGCCGCCTCGGCGTCACGAGAAAAAACCTTGGAACCGGCCGCAATGCGGCGCAGTGCATCGCACAGGTCCTGCGCCGGACCGTTCTTGAGAAGGATGCCATCTGCGCCGGCATCCGCAAGTTGCCGGAAAACCTTGGGCGCGGTGTAGCCGGTCACGATCACGATCCGCGTTTGCGGCGACCAACGCCGCGATTCGATCAAGACTTCGAGGCCCGTGGCACCAGGCATGGACAGGTCAAGGACAGCGAAATGCGGGCGCAGCCTGCGAATGTCAGCGATCGCCTGGATGCCATTGGTGGCGGTTCCGACAATCTCGAATTCGATCATGTCACGAATTGTACTTTCGGTGCCCCGAACTGTCAGATCATGATCGTCGGCAATAAGGACAGTGTAAGCCAAACCAGTAAAAGCGGCTCTTCGTGCCGCCATTCCCTCTCTTCAATTCTGTCGTTCGTTGCAATACAGGTTTTTTGTTTTTTGTTTACCTATACCAGTATTGCCGCAGAAGCGACCAGAATCGTGATACTGAGTGGCCCCGTGAGCGCGGTCACATTGGCGCAACATGTCGAATATCGACTCGATCCCGACTGGAAGCTGGCTGTGGAGGATGTCACGTCCGGTTCAGTCCCGGGGTCTTTCCAGCCAATCGACGGGAAGAGCGCGGATTTCGGATATACAAGGTCCGCCATCTGGCTTCGCTTCACGGCATCGAACGAGACCTCCGATACCGACGACTGGAAGTTGTTCTTCCGGGAAAACTTCATGCAGGTGTTCGAGGTCTATCAGGAAAGCCCAGAGCACGGCATACGCACACTGATCGCGCAGGACCAGCATTCGCCGTTTTCCAGCAGGCCGCATCCCTATCCCGAACTCGTCGTGCCGTTTTCGCTCCAGCCGGGCGAACAAACCCGCTTTTATATCCGATACTGGTCCGGCGGTTCTTCGGAATTGAGCTTCTCCATCGAGACCGCAATGAGTTTCGATGCGTTTTCGACACGCCGCTCGGCAAAGAATTTCATCTACTACGGCATGATGCTGTTTCTCTCGGCCCTGGCGCTTGTTGCGCTTCTGGCGACCAGAAACACTGTCTTCCTGGCCTATGCCGGCTATTCCGGTTCGGCACTTCTTTTCATCATGCATGCCGACGGGAACGGCTTCAAATACCTGTGGCCGGATTCGCCCGTCTTCAACGGATTTGCGACAGTTGTCTTTGGTGCCGGGATCGTGATCTTCGGTGCGCTGTTTGCCCAGATATTCCTGCAAACCAAACGGTTTCATCCGGTGATCGACAAGCTGCTGCTGGCAACGGTCATCCTGACACTGGGGCTGATCCTTGGGGCACTGTTCGGCGACACGCAGACGATGAAGAAAGTTCTGGTGCTCATGGCATTTGCCGGAATTCTTCTCTTTACCCTTGCCGGACTGGTTGCTGCCAGGAAACGGTTTCGTGAAGTCCGCTTCTATGTCCTTGCATGGGCGGGGGCGCTCGTTTCCAGTTCGATCATGACCGGGCGCCACTGGCTCGGCATCGATATTTCGGAAGAGATGCAGTACGACAGCATCCGGATCGTCATGGTGTCGGATGCCACATTCATGGGAATGGCGATCTGGGACCGGATAAACCAGCTTCGCAAAGCCAGCCATGCGGCCTTGCGGCAGAGCCTGTTTCACGCTGAGCGGAATCTCACCATTTCGCGGCGAATGCAGGAGCTTGAGAAACAGTATGCGATGGCCCTCAACCTTGTCGCGGACAAGGATCGCATGCTTGCCGATACGGTGCATGACCTGCGGCAACCTCTCCACGCGCTGCGGCTCAATGTCCAAAGACTGATCAGCGGCGATGCGGCGGCCCGGGCGAAGCCCCAGGACATCGAACAGGCATTCACCTATCTGGAAGCGCTGGTCGCTGACCAGCTTGAGCAGGGTGGATGCCATGGAACCCGGGGGGTCGCAGGGGGCGAAGCCGATGGTGCCGGACGGCGATTGAGCGTCAATGACGTTCTCGCCTCGGTGCACGAAATGTTCCTGCCGGACGCCCGGGCGAAGGGTTTGCGGTTCGTCCATGTCCCGACCTCGCTGGAGAGCAGCGTTGAACCGCTTGTCCTGATGCGCATGGTGAGCAACCTTGTTGCCAATGCCATAAACTACACCGACGCCGGCAAGATCCTTCTCGGGTGCCGGCGAAGCGCTGCCGGGATCAGGGTGGAGGTGCACGACACTGGCACCGGGATGACCCCGGACGAATGGGAAGCTGCCCTGCAACGCAATGTGCGTCTGGAAAACACGGCTGGCCAAACGGCGGGAAACGGTCTGGGGCTCGCCATCGTTTCCCAGTTGGCCACCCGGCACGGGCTATCCATCCGCCTTGATGAGAAGCGCCGGGAAGGCACGGGGATCATCGTGGAGATACCCTTCGGCCAAGGGCATGAAACCTGCGGTTCCGGCTGAAGTCACGTTTCGTCCCATTCCGGCATGCCGGCTCCATCGAGCATGTCCCATGTACCGATTCCGGACAGGTGCATGGGGTGCCATTTCTTTCCGGCACGCAGTCAGCCAGGCCAAGTCCCCGTTTTCTCAAGCATAACCCGTCTTGGCGCGGAATATGCTCGGCCTGCTCCGACAAATCCCGGATGAGATCCATGTTGAGAAGGTGTGCGACCATGAGGAAAGAAACGGTAATGGGGAGTTCATGCGAGACAATGGCCGACAGACGATCCGTGCAGCGGCAACGGTCGTTCAAGGGAGCGGTGCTTGAATTCAACAGGGGGTACTCGTCGCTCGATGCCGTCGTCCGGAACTATTCAGGGCAGGGCGCCATGCTGTCCATGGGCGACACGTCGGGTATACCGTCCCGCTTTGAAATCCGTATCACCGGGGAAGACACGCGCGTGGCGACGATCAGGTGGCGTTCCCTCCTGAGAGCCGGCATTCAATTCGAGACTTGAAAGCCCGGCAATGTCCGGCCCCGCGCCGTTCAGGCGCGGGGCCGGTTTCCTTGTCCCCTGAATCCGTCAGGTGGGGCCATTGATCAGGAAGCCAGGGACAGGACAAACCCGTTGCGGGCGCAGATCAGGCAGCAAGACATGAGGAGTCGTCCAGGCTGTGCCTGATCTGCTTCATTGATCGCCATGTTAGCCATTTGTGACGAATACCACTTACCCCAGTTGGTGTATTGTTTATCGTTCCAGGTGTTCAGGGAATTCTGACGGGTGTGACATGGCTGATCATGATGATCGATTGATTGACCGGCTCTACGAAGCGGCCGTGGATCCTGCGGGTTACGATGCCCTGATGGATGCCTGGGGCACGTTGCTTGAGCAGGAACTTGCCAAGGATCCTGAAAAGGCACCCGAACTGCCGGTCAGACTGGTCAGGCATTTCGAGTATGCCGGCGAGATCCTGGAACGCATAGGCGCCGTCCGGGGGAATCCGGGTGAGGCATGCCAAGGCATTGAGCACGACAACGGTCCTTCTCTGCTTGTATCCGGGGAAGGCGAAATCCTGGCTTGCAATCCCGCGGCAAGGGATGCGTTCGGGGAACTGACAGGTCAGGACATTTCGGAACTCATTCTCGAACCGAGAATGCTCGGAGGGCTGCGACGATCGTTGCGGACGCCGCCCGGACCGCAAAGCGGGGTGCGCCTGGCAGGATTGGCCTGGGACCGGCAGGGGGAGATGCAGTATCTGCTTTTCTTCTGCCCGGGTCCGGGTCTGAGCGCCACAAGGGCAGCCGGCAAGCTGGTTGCCGCCGGATTGAACTGGATCGAAAGCACAGCCACCCATCTGGAACAGCTCTATGGCCTGACGCCGGCCGAAATCGCCATTGCAAAGGGCTGGGTCGAGGGCCAGACCCTTGGTGAACTTGCCGAGGCCAGGGAACGGTCGTTGCAGACCTTGCGAACCCAGGCCAAATCACTTCTCCGGAAGACGGGTCAAAGGTCGCAACTCGATCTCGTCAGACTGCTTGCCGGGATAGTGCTGGCGACTTCCGGCAATACCGGCATTCAACGGACCGAAAATGACGGCGAAACGCTGCATTTCGAGTTGCCTGACGGACGCGTCATGCATGTCGAATTCGCTGGTCCGTTCACAGGCGCGCCAATGGTCCTCATGCATGGCATGCTGAGCGGTACCGGCCTTTCAGAAGATGCAAGGCGCGCGCTCGAACAACGCAAGATCCGGCTCATAATGCCGTGGCGAGGTTCATATGCGCTTTCGTCGCCTCATGCGGCCAAGCCTTCTGCAACGCCGGAACGTCATGCCCGCGACGTGGCGCTGCTGCTCGACCACCTGGGCCATGGAAAGGTATTGATGTGCGGGCAGGCCTCTGGCTTCATGTACGCTGCTGCGTTTGCCGGCCTTTTTCCCGCTCGCGTCTCGCAACTCGTCGGCATTGCAGCCGGAATACCCATGGCCACGCAAAGACAGTTGCGGCAAATGCCGCCGCGGCAGCGGTTTGTCGCTTATACCGCGCGTCACCTTCCCCGCATCCTGCCGGTCATCGTCAAGGCCGGCATCGGGCAGATAGCGTCGAATGGTATCGATGCGTTCATCGATGCGCTGTATCCGGCAGGAACAGTTGACGGGGCGGTTTCGCGGCGCCCGGAAATCCGGGACATCATGCGAAAGGCCTACCGCGAAACGACACGTCAGGGTCATCGCGGATTCGAAACGGAAATGTGGCATGCCGTGCGGGACTGGACCGGCATGTTGCATGCGTCCCCGGTCGAATTCACCCTTCTTCACGGTACCCGGGATCAGGTCGTGAAAATCGAGGACGTGGAAGCGCTTTGCGCCCGTTTGGCCGGCGGTCGGCTGATTGCGGTTCCGGGCAAGGGACAACTCATGCTCCATGACGATCCCGCGCTGGTCTTCGGGATCATCCAGGCCATAGCCCAGGGACAACCGGTGCCGGAAACGATCACGATCAGCGATGCGGGTTGCGATGGCTCCAGCCGCGCCGGGCCGGCCGGCAATTTCAAGAAACCGGAGATTGCGCATCCGCTTCAAGCCGGAGCCTGAGACGGATATCCGGCAACTTCACGAAATGCTGGCCGCGCAACTTGCGGTAACCGGTTTCGCAGGCCAAACTCCGCCCATGTCGCTTCGCATTGCCACCTTCAACATCGAAAACCTGATGAACCGGTTCGATTTTTCCGGATACCGGAACAATCTGAACCAGGACAGGACGCTGTCGCTCTACAAGATCGAGGACGAGGAGCAGTACAAGCGCCTCGAGGCGGCCCGGACGATCGCGCATGCCGACGATACGAGGCAGCTTTCCGCGCTCGCCATAGCCGATACCCACGCGGATATCGTGGTGCTGCAGGAAGTGGACAATCTCGACGCCTTGCATGCCTTCGAATACGGCTATCTCTTCAAGATGGTCGGTTCCGGGTACCGGCACAAATACCTGGCGCCAGGCAATGACGGGCGCGGCATCGATGTGGCCGTGATGATGCGTGACGAAACACGCGACGGCCAGCCGATCGAGTTCCTCGCCATGCAAAGTCATGCCCATGTCACCTTTGGCGAGCTGGGCCTGCACGACCGGGTGCTCGCGGACATGGGTATCGAGGCGCACGAACGGGTGTTCCGGCGGGATTGCCTGGAGATCGATCTTTCTGTCGCCGGACGTCCGCTCACGATTTTTGCCATTCACTTCAAGTCGATGGGCGGAAACCGGGATGGCATTCCGGGACGTGAATATACGATGCCGGTGCGTATGGCGGAGGCAAGGGCCGTACGGCGGATCATTTCAGACAAGTTCGAGGGCCGCACGGCGGGGAAACGCTGGCTGATCGCTGGCGACTTCAATGATTACCGCGAACGCATCCTGATTTCGGGCGACAGACGTTCCGGCTATTCGTTCAAGCCGGTGGTGGAAGCATCAAGCAGTCTTGATGTGCTGCTCGACGACGGTTTTTCGGTCGATCCCGTCCAGCGTCTGGACGCGATGGAACGCTGGACGCTCTACCACACGCGGGGGCCGGAGGAGCGGCATCTATGCCAGCTCGACTATCTTCTCCTGTCGCCGCGACTGGCCGAGCGGAACGCCAAGCGGCTGCCCGAAATCATTCGCGCCGGACAGCCCTGGCGCACGATCTTTCCGGTTGGCCAGGAGCCGGAACGCTATCCCCGGACCGGATGGGACAGGCCCAAGGCATCCGATCATTGCCCCGTGGTGATGAAACTGGATATTGCTTGATCATGGCGATCGGCATTCCTCGCGGGGCGATGCTTCGCATAGCCGACGTCCGGATCGATCTTCGCCCGGAGCCGCATCCCTTCGAACTGGCGAACGAAAGGGCGATTGCCGAGACATGGACCGTTGCCAAGGCGGCGAAACCCGCCCTGTTCAACGGACTCACCACGCTGGTTTCGGCCGCGGAAATCGATGGGGATGGCATCCTTCGGGGAAACTGCCACTTCGTCAGGTATGCCACGCTCCTGCACTGGATCAGGCATCCGGAACCGGAGGGTGCCGAGCATGTTTTCGCGCATGCGGTGCCGGAGTCGGCGGAGGGCCGGTTCATTGCAATTCGCATGGGGCAGCAGACCGTCAATGCTGGCCGATGCTATTTCGCGGCCGGATCGATTGACGCCAGTGACATCGTGGAGGGACGAATCGACATCAAGGCCAACATGGCCCGCGAAGTGCGGGAGGAAACGGGACTATTGCTGGAGGAGGCGGTTGCCGAACGCGGCTTTCATCTCTGGCGCGGGCATGGCTATGCGGTGCTGTTGCGCCGTTACCGGTTTGCCCGCGACGCGGATGAACTGGCGAGCCGGGTGCGGGCGCATGTCGCCAATGAACAGATGCCCGAAATCGTCGGGCCGGTTGTGTTGGCGCCGGGCGAAAGACGCCCTGAACGCCTTGCCCCGCACATGGATGCGGTCCTCGATTGGCTGGAAATGAAACCGGATTTTCTTGCCACCTGATTTGCGATGCACAACGGCGCTCGCCGTGCCATGATGACAGGATCAAGCCATCTTGTTCAGGAGCAACTGACGTGACGTGCCGCCCCTATGCCATCTACGACGTGTTCACCACCCATGCCCTGAGTGGCAATCCGCTGGCGGTCGTGTTTGACGGAGCCGGGCTTTCGGGCGAGGCGATGCAGGCAATCGCGCGCGAGTTCAACCTGTCGGAAACCGTCTTTGTCATGAAGCCGGAGAATGAATTGCACAATGCTGCGTTGCGCATCTTCATGCCGGGCGGCGAATTGCCTTTCGCGGGGCATCCGACCGTCGGCGCGGCGATAGCCATTGCCGAGCGCGAGGGGCGCCTTGACAACGGTGCCGCGCTGGTCGCGCTCGAGGAAGCCATCGGTCTCGTCCGGGCGGCGGTGCGCCGCGATCGCAAGGGTATCTTCGCCGAATTCGATCTGCCGAAGTTGCCCGAGCATCTGCCAAATCCAGTGACGAAGGAAGCAGCGGCAGCAGCCTTGGGGATCGACGTTCACGAGATCGGCTTCGAGAACCACATGATCAGCGCCTGGTCGGCTGGCGTTCCCTATGTCTGTGTTCCCGTGCGCAATCTCGATGTGGTGCAAAGAGTTCGCATGGATGATGGGCTGTGGCTGGCCGCGCTGGGCGATCCTGATCCGTACGGCGCGCCTTGTCCCTATGTGTATTGCCGTGAGACGGTGCACCATGATTCGGCCTTTCATGTTCGCATGTTCGCCGGCATCCATGGCATCCCGGAGGATCCGGCAACGGGTTCGGCTGCAGCGGCCTTTGCCGGGGCCGTAGTCCATTTCGACGAACCGTCCATCGGTCTTCACCGGCTGCTCATAGAGCAGGGCATCGAGATGGGGCGTCCGTCCCATATCCAGCTGGAAATCGAGGTCGAACATGCGACACTCATGGCCGCCCGGATCGGCGGTCACGCGGTGAAGGTTGCGGAGGGGATGCTCCTTGTTTGACCGGGTCAGGACAAAAAGCATCTGCTGACGAGCAATTAGGGCTGGACAGGGGGGAGCGTGCGGGCTATATCGCGCGCCATCGGCGGGTGATTAGCTCAGTTGGTAGAGCAGCTGACTCTTAATCAGCGGGTCGTAGGTTCGATCCCTACATCACCCACCAACATTTCTAAATATTTTCAACAGCTTGGCCGACTCTCTCCGGAGGTGGCCTTCCAATTTCGAGAATTCGGAAGGATATCGGAAGGCGTTATGGCATCTTACTAAAGGGACAAATTGCTTCGTAAACTGCGAATCACGACGCGGCCCCTTTAGACATGGGCTCCTTCAAAGCTTTCTGCTGCAAACGGCGGGGAGAATGGGTCTTTCGTAGGCGTGTGTTAGAGGGGACGGAACTAGAAGGGAAAATTCCCCGGCCTTCAGTGTGCCGATCTTTCGGTTCAAAGCTGTAACTGGCTGCGTTTAGCCGCCGACGCTCATCACCGCTTCATCATCGATTAAAAGTCGTTTCAATCGGTCAACTATTTTCGCACCGTTTGCCACGTCAATGTTCGCGGTTTCTAAGATGGTTGAGTGCCCAGTGATGCGATGACGTACGTGAACGGCGTCTCTGATTCCTAGGCCAGGGTGATAGGGGTAGAGCAACGTTAATCGAGGAGCTTGATAGAGTTGCGCATAGGCCATCATCTGATACACGTCGGCCTGCGCGACGCCTTGCTTGGGATCATCGATCCGCGCAGATATTCGCTTCCACTTAGTATCGATGACATGCGTGACCGTGCCACCCCTGCGGATCAGAATGTCGGGCTTTGTCTGGAACAGTCCGCGTTCACTGCCCTGCGCGCTGAGGCAGAACAGGCGTCCACCTTGCAGCGAGATGGTAAGTCCAGTCCCCGCCAGCGCGCGAACGATCAGCCGTCCGACATATTCTTCGAATAGTGTATTCATTTCGAACAGCATTGCGGTTCCCTCGCCCGTCCCGCCTGTCGTCGTCTGGTAGCGGTCATGAAGGAAGAGACGCGCCATGGAGAACAGTTCTCGCCAGGACCCGTTAGTTCGGTCGATGATGACCTCGTCCCATCGCAACGCCGGGACCGGGACATCAGCAATGTCGGCGTAGATAAATGAAAGCTCGCGCAGGCGCTTCTGGTTGGCGCTGCGCTGCGAGAGGCGAAACAGGTGAGTCACTGCTGCCTTCATGATTCTGTTGAGCGGCGTATCTTCAGATAGAAGATCGAAACGACAGGCGAGGCGTGAAGGATTGACCGCATGACGGGTGAACTGGCGGTTCACGTCGAGCTGACCACGCAGAGTTGGCAAGTCTTCTTCGCGCCCGACATAGCGGCGCGGCATACCTCTGCGCAGGGTTTCGGTGAGCTGTTCACAAAAGATGCGAATCAAGATTTCCAGGAGCGTTTCGCGCTGCCAGGCGAGATCGGTAATGACACCGAGGTCGATCTTGAGATCAAGCGCTACGGCCAGCATATGCACCAGGCGTTTCCGGATCGCGGCGTACTGGTGATCAGGTGTTTCACCGGCCGCCACATCGATCTTGGGCAGGATCTCTAGGCTTGCATCGCCCGCCGCTAAAATCCCGACTACGCCACGGGCACGCAACGCGTGCCGCCCATGCTCGAGCACCCCACTGCCGCCGCGTCCGGCGAAAGCCGAGCGGGCCGCCAGCCCTGCCAGTCGATCGGCATGGTTCATTGCGATCTGACCTTCGGCGTCGCCATAAGCGAGCTTTTCCCACTCACGAACCGTGTAGGCGGGCATCAGGCCGCGAAGTCCGAGAAATCAAAGCTGGTCTTTACGCTCCAGCGCCGCTTGTCTCCGCCCAGATCATCATCGGCGAAGCCGGCCGGCGCCGCCAACTGTATGGACTCAAGAAAACGCGAGCCGTTAGCACCATCACCATCACCGAGCACTGCGGCAACCTTTGACCAGTCTTCGTAAAAATACTCCGCTAGAAGCGGAATGACCTTGTGGCGCATAACGTCATCCACATCGGCGCGGGTCGTGCAACCGGTGAAGTAAGCATGACCGATCTGGTGTTCCCGATCGAAAAGATACTCGATCCGCTCGTTGACGGTGCGCAATAGCTTGCACAGATCGACCCCGTCGAGATTTGCGGCATCAAGCTGCCGCGCCGCCAGCGCCCGCCGCAGTGCTTTATCGTCGGGCATCAACTCTCGGAAGGTAAACCGGCGGCGCAAGGCCGTATCGAGCAGAGCAATCGAACGGTCCGCGGTGTTCATTGTGCCGATAATATGCAAGTTAGCCGGCACCCCAAAACTAGTCCCCGAATAAGGAAGCCGAACTCTGACTTCGTTTTCGCAACCGAGCCGCTTGTCGATTTCGAGCAGTGTGATCAGCTCGCCAAAGACTTTGGAGATATTGGCACGGTTGATCTCGTCGATGATGAGGACATGTGGCCGAGCGCTGGCCACCGGACGCTCGGCATTGGGATCGATCACTACCGATTCCAGCGCATCCCAATCGATCCTGTTTGGATCGAGGCGATAGGCCGACTGACGGCGGAAGTTCCTGGCGTAGAAAGGTGCGCGCTCCGCTCCGTTGTCGTCCTGCCAGATCCATTCAACGCTGCGACGATGCGGATGGAAGTCGGCATCGGCATCAAAATAATACTCGCCGCTCACGCGTCCGAAGGCGCGATAACTGTCACGGCCATCGGAGATGACAACATAGTCGCCGACTTGAAGACCGGACCGAAACGCGAAGAGCATTTCGATATTGGGGTCCTTGCCGGATGCGTCGGGATCCTTTTGGTCGTTCCACGCCTTTCGGATTTCTTCGAAATCGTCGAACCGTTCGTCAGACCAGTCGATATCACCGCCCCAGCCGATATGGATCAATCCGCCATCTAGGCCTTCGCGGATTCGGCTTTCCTGGTTACCGCGCTGACCGAGAGCAATCTTGTAGATCGGGCGCGAACGGTCGAGGCGCTTGGCAGGCGCATCGCCCGTGTCGAGCCGTGCCCTCTCGCTGATGACCTTGAATACACCAGCATGGGGCTTGAGGCTGAACCCGCCAGAAGCGCTAGCGCCTTCGGCGTCACCTTCCTGTTCACTGCCGGTCGTCGGCCGAAGCCCTTCGACGAAGTCTTCGTAGGAAAATGACTGGTGGAAGGTGACGAACTCAATTCGACCTTCACTAGCAAGGCGGCGGTACTCGGTCATCAGGGCATCGCGGTCATCCCGTAACGGTTCGGCTATGGCGCTGCCAAGGCAAAGGCGTACTGCCTCCCAAGCTGTCGCATAGGTCTTACCAGTACCGGGTGGGCCGTAGAGTATTAGGTTGGTGGTGGACGTTTGGGTGGTGACGGTATCGGGGGTCATTGTTGACTGCCCTCTCGAAGTGGCGAGCTGATATGTGAAGACGGTTGCCGGACTTTCGTCTACCCCAGTTTGTGCTGGTTCGGAGACATTTGCGATTTCCAGAAAAGCTTTGCCCTTTAATGCTTGCGAAACGTTGCGATGATGGTTGTTGGGGAATAGATTTTTTGAAACATCACCAATTTTTATTGATACTTGGGACTCCCCGCGATCTCGTGCTGGTTCGATGAAGTAATTCAGCGCGACGAGGCGAGCTCGCTCTGCACCCCTCATCAAATGCTGGAATTCCACCGGTACAGCCACCGGATGATCGTTTTGATCAACGATGATATAACCCGCGTTGTGAAGTTGGGCGGCGGCATCGGCCTTCTGCCCCCAACCATCATTTTTCTGCGTCTCGGCGCTCAATAAATCGACGATCGCCTTCGATGGGTAGATGCGGTTCGGGCGCTCGCGTGTAGAGCGCACCCAGTAGACATCTGATCTGTCTAAAGTGCTAAATACGGATTCAGATGCCTCACGCTGGTGATTGCTATCAAAGGCATCCATTGCTTCTTCTACCACTTTGCGTGACAAGGTCGCGATATTTTCGTCCATGTAGCTATGAACAACCCACAGTGCGCTTTGCACATCAATCATGTCGCGCGGCGCTAGCCCGTCAGCCAAAAAAGCTCGGCGTACTGCATTCATAAAGCGCAATTCGTCGCGATAAGTTTCGGCCATGGACGAGTGATGTGGAAACTGGCTGCCTACAGCTTCTAGCCAGAGATCCTGGCGTACGGAGTGGCGAATGTAGATCCCGTGTTCTGGAGCAAGATGGAGGAAAAGGAATTCGCCGATCTGACGCGCCTGATCGGGCTTGCCATTTGGGACCGCCGCAATCCAGGTGTTGACAAAGGCCTCCAGTGCCAAGGCGTGTCCCTCGGCTGCGCCAAGCGCGGCATCGATGAGCTTGCGCAAGGCGGGCCAGAGCTTTTCACGATCCGCATCACCCTTCGGTGACATCGGCCAATAGGCACGCCATTGCAGCAGATTGCTTTTGGCGAGCGCGGTGTTTACCGCATCGGCGAGATCCTGATCGGATCCGGGTTGCGTGATCGCTGCCTTCAGCTCGGTTGCGATCTCAAGCTTATAGGTCCGCTCCGCCTCGTCGAAATGCGGATCGGGCCGGTCAAAGCGATCCAGGGCGGGAAAGAAATGGCGAAGGCGCTCGATCCAGCGCGTGATCGCCGCCGGGTTCAGAACCAACGCATCTTCAGAAATTAACAAAGCCCCGAGCAGTCGGCGCAGGGCTTCGGCATCATCTATCCGCACGACAATGCAATCAGCATCGCCAAAGGACCAGTCCCGGCTGAGGGCCGAATGCCGCCCACCGTCCTTGATGCCGCTCTGATAGGATCGCAGCTCGCTGGCAAAGCCGTTCGCCCCGACGCGATCGCGCCACTTTGCATGAAGAAAGATGTTGGCCGGATTCTGCATCTCCCACAGCAGTCGTTCACCTCCGCCAAATTCAAAGGACACCATTTTTTTAGTGACCCCGCCGCCCGGGCGCAGGCCCGAGCCGCGCAGCACGTCGAAAAGCGCCCTGCGCAGCGGTAGGGGGCGGTCGCGTTCATTTTCATCGAGCCGTGCCTCGAAACTCTCCCACATTCAAAAATCTCCAAACTCAGGCAATGCACAGAGCGTATTCACAAGCCGCATTTGCTCGACTGTCTCGCATTTCGCCTCGCGCAGACGCGGCGCGCCGAAGACCAGCGCCAGCCCCTTGGCGCGCGAGACGGACACGTTGATGCGATTCAAAGAAAACAGGAAGTCCATGCCACGCGGTGTTTCCTCTGCGGATGAGGCCGTCATGGAGACGAGGCAGACAGGCGCCTCCTGTCCCTGGAACTTGTCCACAGTACCGACGCGAATGCCTGGCGGCAGGACATCGCGAAGGGCATTCACCTGCGCGTTGTAGGGTGCGACGACGATGATGTCAGTCTCGCGCATGGGGCGGCGCGTGCCGTCCTTCTCCGTCCATTCGCCTTGCAGAAGGTTGGTGACGGCGACCTGGATCGCGGCGACCTCCTCGGCCGCGATCTGCGCATTGCCCTCATGCGCGACCGGGACCCAGAACGCCCCCGCCTCAGGGAACCGGGTGCGGGTCACAGCCTGGAGCGCGGTATCAGGGTGGCTGGTCAGCCGACCCTCATAGACCTGGTCCGAGATGAAGCTGCAGACTTTTGGGTGCATCCTGCGCGAGACGGGAAGGAAAATGCCCCGGTCCGGCGGGATCGTCGCGTGATCGCCGAGCAACCAATCGAGGCAGGAGAGGTTGGCAGGTTCCGGATGCGCGCCCTGGATCACCTGCGGGAGCTGGCGCGGGTCGCCGACCAGCACGATGTTGCGCGCAGCGCGTCCCATAGCGACCATGTTGGCGAGACCGACCTGTCCCGCCTCGTCCACGAAGAGCCAGTCAAATGCCTGCACATTCTCGTCGCGGGAAAAGAACCAGGCCGTCGCGCCGACGACATGCAAGCCGGTCGCGGCATCTTTGTTGCTAGTCGTACGGCGGACCGGGCAATCGTCGGGGTAGCCGTCATCCTCGCCGCTAGTCTTGTGGACAAGATCAGGCGAGATTGGAAGATCCTCGTCCTCCATCGCCCTAAGACAACCCATCAGGACATTGCGGATCGCTTCATGACTGTTCGAGGTCACGCCGACCCGCGCGCCTTTCCGCACGAGCGACAGGATCGCCCGGGCGGTGACATAGGTCTTGCCGGTGCCTGGCGGTCCCTGGATCGGCAGCACGGTGCCGTCCATCGCGCCTACGGCCGCAATCGTGCCCGCAACCGGATCAACGCCTTCCAGCAGATCGGGTTTCGTGCCGGTCGCGAGGCGCGGGGCCGCACGGGATAGTAAGTCCTCAATGGCGGTGAACCGACGTGACCCGCCTTGATCCGCGATCACGTCGCGCAGGGCGGCTTCGATCACGTCGGTCTTGAGCGGCCAATCCGGGTGTAGGGTCAGGCGATCTGTCAGAAGATGCGCCTTGGCCGCCCCCGCCTTGAGGGTGATCTCGCGTGCGGTCCGGTCGAGCGCGGTGATCTCTATGGTGGTTGGTGGTCCGTCAGCAACCGGCACGGTCGCCTTATTGCCGACCCGCAGCTTCGTTTCCTGGGGTGGAAACCGATACGTGCGCGCCATGGATCGCTGCACCGGTTCCGCCGGGCCGAGAGCCTCAAGCCCGGCAAGCGCGTCGAGGTCGTCGATCAGTTCGTCCTCATCCTTCCCAGCGCTGTCGAACACAGCCCATTGCGCCGGTTTCGCCTCGCGCTTGTGAAAGAGGCCGAGCTTGAAGAGCATCTGCTGCCGTTCCTCGGGCAGACCGGATGCGGCCAGCATGGAGCGCAGTTTTGCTGCGTCGGCATCCTCCGCTTCTTCCTTATCGCCCGCCTTTTCGGCAAGACGCGGCCATGGGCCATCAGGGCGGACCCTGACTAGCCAGTCCCTGAGCTTCTCCGTGGATACACAGTCAATCCGGTTGTAGTCCTCGATCTCGTCGAGGATCGACTGGTCGCCGGTCTCGCGCCAACGCTCGTATGCGACGACCGAGCCGCCCGCCGTCTTCACCTCGCCTTCGCGTACAAGATCATAGAAAACCTCCATCGACTTGATGGAATAGTTCGGCTCGGAGCAGATCAGGCCGCCGCGCACGACCGCATAGAGATCGACGAAGCGGCGCTCGCGCAAGAGTCGATCGAGAAACGCCTCACCGATCCCGTACTTCGTGGTCAGGCGTCGCAGAGCGGTGATCTCGTAGGGCGCATAATGATAAATTCGTACATTGTGATGAGTGTCGAGCCGCGCGCGGAAGAATGCCAGCAGGTCGGCAAGCGCACGCGCCTCGGCAGCATGATCATGCGCCCAGAAGGAGTGAAATTGTCCGTCGCACCACACGCCGTGAAGGTACTCCAGCCCTCCTTCGTAGTGCGGATCGCCTTCGATGTCGTAGAACAAGTCGCCGGCCTGCGGCTCTGGCAGCAGGTCGAAACCTTTGCCCGGCTCGGGTGCGCGGAGTTCATAAGCAGGTTCCCCGGTCTTGCGGGCATGTTGCAACCGGGCCTGAGTGACAAGCTTTGTGCGCGTGGTCTCCGCCATGCCACGGATCGGGTGGTCGTGGCAGGCCAGCGCCTCCATCGTGGTAATATCCGCAACCTCTAACTTCTTCACCTGTGCGCGGCTGATATTGGCCACATTGAAGAGGCTGTCCTCGGTATCCCAAACACTGGCGCAGTGGTCGGACCAACGGCAAAGCGCGCAGTCGGCGCAGGGCACGGGACGCGTAGCGGCCGGATTTTCCACGAACGATTCCAGCCGTGCCCGCGCGCCGCGCGCATAGTGGGCATAGTCGGTCAGCCGCAGTGTCGCGCGTTCGCCTGAGCCAAGCTCCACGTGGGCGAATTGGGGCGCGCGCCCCTGAACCTCGGCCAGAAGATCGGAATAGAGGACGAGTTGCAGCACGTGTTTCGGGTGTGGCCGGCGCTTCAGCTTGGTGTCGGTCACTTCGTAGCTGAAGGACCCAAGCGCAGAGGGGCGCTCCACACGTTCCAGGAAGTCCGACCAGCCGCCCCATTTGCCCGACAGGAATGCACCCTGGAATACGACTTCCGCGCCTTCAGTGAGCGATTCGCGCGTTGCTTCGGCGTTGCGCGCCAGGTCTCCGCGTTCAATCTCGACGACAGCCTTGCCGGCAGCTTTCAGGCGTTCAAGGTGAGCGGCCTCATGCGCGTCTCCGTGTTTCTGGAGCAGTTCAGCTTCTTCGTCGTCAGCACGTGGTTCTGGCCCGGTGCCTCGCATGTGTTTTAGATCAAGCGTCGTCGCATGATGACACCCGATGAACTTCATCAGGTCGGACGCAGAAAGCAGGATCTGGTCGTCCAACAGCTTCATCGACCGATTTCCAATGCGAGACGGTTGACAAGGTCAGCGCATTCGATCTCACGGCGCCACCGGTGTGCCATGACTTCGTCTGGATAGAGAAGGCCCAACAGGTTTCCGGCTATGGCGCCCGTGCTGTCGCTGTCACCGGAGTGTTTCACGGCAATGGAAACACCCTGTTCGAAACTGTTCGACGCCAGCACGGCATAAAGCGCGATGGCAAGAGCTTCCTCTGCCACCCAACCACCGCCAAGGCTTTCGACCGTTCCGGCTTCGCCGTTTCGCGGAGCCGCCAAGGCTTTCGCAATCGCAGCACCGGTTTCGTCCTCGAACAGGGAAGCGGCCTTGCGGGCTGCGTCCTCCGGTTCGCGACCGGCGAGCACTTCAGCAAGGATACATGCCCATGCGGCGGCCGCGGTCTGTCCCACTGGGTGGCCGTGCGTAAGGGCCGATGTGGACAAGGCAACCTGAGCCTGATCGATCCCGCGCGCGTAGGCAACCGGTGCTACCCGCATGATGGTGCCGCAGCCCTTGGAGTCATTGGTTGCTGCGATGCCCACCCGTTCGGCGGCGTTCAAGGCAGACATGCAGGTGTTTCCCGGAGCACGCCGGACATGCAGGCGCGGATCTGTGACCAGTCCACGCTCGGCCGTCTCTATCCGAGGCGGGTATCCCTGGGTCACAAACCATCGCAACAAGGCATGATGGACATGGCGCACGACCGCGTCGGTGTCCTTCGCAGCACCGGCATTTTGTGCATCAATCAGGCCTTCAGCAGTGAACAACGTCATCTGCGTGTCATCGGTGATGGCGCCGATGCGCCCGGCATGGGGCAGCAACTCGTCAACATTGCCTGGAAACCGTCGCGCAATGGCATCAAGTGGCCAGAACTCGATTTCGGCTCCAAGCGAGTCTCCGATGGCGCCGCCAAAAAACGAAGCCCGCACCTTCTCCGCGCGCTCGTTCCACATGGACAGCTGCCTGGCGAGAAAGCGCTCCTGTTCCAAGGTCTCGATGGCACCAGGCCTGACTTCCCGGACGGTCGCCATTGCGGTTCTCAGGTCATCGCCGCGCTCCAGCAGGACAAACGCAGCCATCAGGCCGCTGCGGCCAATCCCGCCGCGACAGTGGATGAGCAACCGGCCACCGGCATCGAGCATCTGGTGAATTGATGGCGAGATCTGCCGCCAGGCTTCAAGCCCGTCCGCATCCGGCGCGCCAAGATCAGGGATCGGCAGATGCAGCCAGCGGATACCGCGTTTTTCCGCTTCTTCTCCCAGATGCCGCACGTTCATCGTATCAAGTTCATGCGGTTCGACGAGCGTCAGGATTGCGCTCGCGCCCCACTTCGAAATCACGTCCAGGTCATGGTCGAGATTCCGCGCATAGTTCCATTCAGTGGAGTTGCGCCCGGGGCAGATCGTCAGGCCGACCAGACCGGGTCCGACGGCAAAAGCGTCAATGCGAAGCGGATCGCCAAATTCGTGATTCAATGTTTTTCCTCTCAATAGCAGTCTGAAAATCAATCTTTCCGGCAATCGGCACGCCAGCTTTCGAGATTGAAATATTTCTAAAATTGAAAGTAAACTGCCAAGGTGACAAATGCTGGCATGGGTATCCGATGTCGTTTGAAAAGGCCCGGCAGCTTATCGAACTCGCCACCATGGCCGCGGCTCGCCATGGTGGCATTTCGCTGGATGAAATCGCGAAAGCGTTCGAGTGCTCGCATCGGACAGCCCAGCGCATGACGAATGCGTTGGAACGCTGTTTCCAGGACGTGGAAGTTCATGAAGATGAAGAGCGCCGACGACGCTGGCGGATTGTCGGCCGCCGCTTTGACCGGCTTGCCTTGAGGGAAGAGGAGGCCCTGGAGGCACTCGATATTGCCGCCAGGGAAGCGGCGGAGAATGGCCGCAACAACCATGCAGCCGTTCTTCATCGGCTTCGGAATCGCTTCCTTGCAACGCTCCCCAGGCCCGCGGCTCTGCGTGCGGAAACAGATGCCGAGGCGCTGCTGTCTTCGTTGGGGGTTGTCAGGCGGCCAGGTCCTTACGCTCCGGCGCGCCCCGAAATCACCGAAACGCTTTACCGCGCTCTACGCGGGCCGTTCCACCTGTCCATCCGCTACAATGATCACTCGGAAGAACCGCGGAAGGTTGCGCCGCTTGGCTTTCTTCAAGGACCGCGAAGCTATCTGGTGGCATTGAAGGACGAGAACGATCCGGGGTCGATCCGTCATTTCCGAGTCGACCGGATCAGGGAAGCCGAGTGCCTGGAGACCAGTTTTGCAATACCGGCCGATTTCGATCTGCCAAGCCATGCGCAAAAGGCTTTTGGCGCCTGGCACGACTCCAGTCAGTATGGGGAGGTTGTCTGGAAGTTCTCGCCCACAGCAGCCCCGGCAGCCATGGAGTTCCGGTTTCATCCGGATCAACAAACGGAAAGGCAGCCCGACGGAAGCCTCATTGTCCGGTTCAAGGCATCCGGCTGGCTGGAAATGGCCTGGCATCTCTACCAATGGGGAGACCACGTGGAAGTGCTCGCACCTCACCAATTGCGCGACCTTGTCCATCCGCATCGACGGAGGGACTTCTGGGCTCTCCCGTGACTGCATGACCGATTCTGACACCCACGGGGATTACATCCTTGCTACCAAGCTGAAGGCAGGTGGCTGGTCTGTCTTTGGTCCGGAAAAGGAGGAGCCCATGGAAGCAGGAAAGTGGGTAATACTTGAACCTTACATCGCTGCGGATAATGTCAATGTGCCGACCTTGTCCGAGCGCCTGAACCGTTTCCTGGTCGACAACGTCATCGACGAGGATGGCGATATCCATGTCAGGGACGCGCTCGGCTTTTCCATGTGGATCAAGCATGCCGGGTCGGCACGGTGGCTGCAGTTCTACAGCTTCTTCCGGATCGACGTGCCTTTCGAGCAGCGCGTATCATTTGCCAACCGGTTGAACCAGAAAGCCCGGTTTGCCCAGTTCAGCACTCCCGAGGATGCTCAGGTCATCAATGGACATGGCGCTTTCTGCTTTGATGAGACATTATCGATGAAAGTGGCGGTGCGGGCTGCACGTGAATTCGCGATCGAAATGCGGATTGCCATGGAGACGCCGTTTTTAGACAGCATGTGTCTAAAATCTAAAGAAAAATCCGAATCTATTCATTGAAAACGATATTTATCGCAGCATTTTATTCGATATATAATCTAATATCGCTCATACGCTTTTTCTGCATACATGTTCCCATTCCATATTTGTTTTTCATCTATTTTTTTTGCTTTTAGTATAGTTCCTATATTAATTCGTACATTTCCATATCGCTGCGCTCTTTCATATCCGACAACTATACCTTGCAAGTACGATTTAGTATTATGATTTTCATATAAGGCGACAATCGCCATATTACTTACAGCTTCTCGGGCAATTATTTCTGAAATTACCCATATGCCTGTCGAAAATGTTTGACCATTTTCAATCACATCTCTACCCCCGGGGCAAATCAAATGGATTTTCCTTAATGGCACGGATAGAATCTCCCGATTGTGGCTAATCGATAACTTCAATCTGTATACCTTTGAATCGAATGGATGGCGAAATATTTCGTCATCATTGGAACAAGCCGTCCTCCTGCTACGATTTCGGAACTTGGGTATCGATGGCTCGAAATAGGAGGCCCCTTTATGAACGACGACAGAGTTTTTGATGTATTGAAAGACAAACAACGCGCCATCCGCTCAGGCTTTCCCAGCACCATGGGTCTGCGCGTCCATCGCGCGATCAGCTGGATCGGAAGAGCGGAGGCTTGTGACGACGATCACGATGCCCGCTTCATCTTCCTCTGGATTGCTTTCAATGCGGCCTATGCCGACGAGAACGAGTTCCAGTCGATCGCGCCGGGCGAACGGGCCGCTTTCATGGATTACTTTGGCCGACTGGTGGCTCTCGATGCCGAACGGCGGATCTACAAGGCAATGTGGCAGCGCTTCTCCGGTCCGGTCCGGCTCCTGATAGAAAACCGGTTTGTGTTCAATCCATTCTGGCAGCATCAAAACGGGATAGAAGGTTACGAGGATTGGGAGGATCGCTTGCGGACCTCGGCGCGTGCCTTCAACCAGGCTTTCCAGGCCGGAGACACTGCACGCGTCCTGAGCTTTGTGTTCGATCGCCTCTATGTCCTCCGAAACCAGCTGGTCCATGGCGGATCCACCTGGAACAGTGGCGTCAACCGCGCTCAGGTCCGCGATGGCGCGGCCATTCTTGGATTCCTGATGCCTGTGTTCGTCGACCTCATGATGGATCACCCCAGCGAAAACTGGGGCAAGCCGTTCTATCCCGTCGTGGATTGATGGCGGCGACGTCCTGCCTCTCATTCATGTGAAAAAGTTTACGACGTCGATTCAATCCAGGCGTCGATAGAGATAACGAAGATGGCTGTGCATCCCACCGTGTTCTCCGCGGGTTCCTGGCACGCGAGCATAGTCTGCCCATGGTTCCGTGTTGTCTGCAATGAGGAGGAAATCGGGAAAAACGCTATAGCGACTGGCAAACTCTTCCATGAGCCCGCCGCCGCCAAAGCGATCATAGTTGCCACCAAACCCGTGATCCTGCAGCAGGATGGCAAAAGGCGGTTTTGCATCAACACCCTGGCAGAACATGGACCTGTATACGGCTATTGCATCGGCCGCGATGAACAGCAGCGCAAACCGGGATGCCCCGTGATTGTCATGGAGCTCTTCATTTCTTTCAAAAACGGCAAACAGACAGAATGGTTCTTCCTTGGCGAAGCTGTCGGCGCGAGGGTGCCCTGTCGAATGCAATCCATCGGGAAAAACGTCTGCAAGTCTCATGATATGACTGGCCAAGACATGGTATCCGAGGAACCCATGATTTGGGTGAGCAATTTCAGCCTTTAGTCTATCAAGGCTCATCCCATAGTCCGCATAGACGAAGCAATGGGCGCTCCGTGTGGAACCAAATACCTTCACGGCATGGCCGTCGGAACCTGATCCAGGATAGAAAACGATACGAGAACCGAAAAACGCTTCATTCGGAAACCCGTTGGCTTCAGAATACTCCTCAAGCCAACGAGGTGTTGGCTCAGCCAGATTTTTGAGGAAATCATACATCGCCGACATCATCCTGTTATCTTGTCTTGACTGCTGATTTTGGAGGAAATGACATTGTGCATCGTTTTTAATGAAGCGCACTTGAATTTTTTCAAGAACAATATGGAGATCGGCGAATGGACGGGGCCCAATCTACTAAATTGGACACAAAGCGTTGGAATCCCCGCTCTGGGCGAGAGTGCGAATGCATTGTCACTGACCCGCGAAAGCCTGAAGGAACTAGCTGCCAACCCTACAGTTGCGGATCGAGACGTTCTTTGGTCAATCTTGGCTTGGGGCAGGATGCGCAGAGATCATGCGCGGCGTTTGTACAAATACGAGGGATGTTGGGAAAAAGTTGTCGGACGTTTAAGGCGTGATCGGCTGGATCGGCGTGAAAGCTATCGCATCTGTTCGGAGGCTACTCGCACACCCTGCGGAATAGGCCCGGCCTTCTTCACGAAATTGATTTTCTTTGCAAATCCCAAGCATGATGGGTTCATCATGGATCAATGGACGTCCCGATCAATCAACCTTCTCGTTGAGGGCCCGCGCGTCGTGCGAATGAGAACTCCCGTTCACGTCGATCCTAACAATAACGCCGACAATTTCGAGAGATTCTGCTGCGCTGTTGAGGAACTTTCCTCGCGGCTGAACAAGGAACCAGAATACATCGAACAATGCCTGTTTTCGACGGGAGGCAGAAATCCGGCTCCGTGGCGGCGGTATCTAAAGGAACAGGGTGGATAGAATTGGTGTCATCTCAGTCCGGATGATGGCGGAGGGTTCCGTTGGCCAATCGGACAAGCTCGTCCATCTTCTCCCGCAAGATCGAGGGCGTAAGGATCTCCACCTGATCCCCCCAGCGGAAGAGGTGCCAGCACATCTCCTGCAGTCCGCCGGCGCGAAACTTGATGACAAGACTGCCATCCGGCTCTTCCGTCAGTTCCTGTGTCGGATGAAACAGGAATTGCCGGGCGTCAGGGGCCGCATCAGGACTGAAGCGCCAGACCACGTCGTAAAGGTCTTCCTGCCATATTCCGAAGGAGCGCTGCATCCACGCCGAAAGATCGAAATCGTCGGGTCTTTCGAATACATCCGACGTAAGCTCTACGCGTTCGAAACCCGCAAGGGCATATAGCCTGACATCGCTTGCCCACCCGCTGAAGGCTACGAGATACTGCCGTCCTTCGCCAAACAGCATTGCCAAAGGGCCAAGCCGCGCATTCCGGCTTAGAAGGCCAGACGCGCGGGCGCGGTGATCGGCCTCGATCCAGACCCCGGCAAGAATTGCCGTGCGAAGGCTGGTGAGCGTTTCAGGCGAAATGAGTTCGCGCGGGCCAGGCCGCAGGGCCACGCCATCGGCCTCCAGCAGCGCCGCGATGTCTGGCTCCAGCCGCGCGCGCTTTGGCCCCGCCAACCTGGCCTTGAGACGAGTGCACAGCATATCCAGGTGATCGGCCGTCGCCATGTCGCCGCTTTGCCGTGCCAGTTCGGCGCCACGATTCAATGCTGCGATCTCATCGAGCGTCGGGTCCGCGAACCGTCCTATCGTGCCGGACGGGAAGCGCCATCGTTTTCTGCCGCCCTGTTCGATGATCTCCTCGATTTGCGGAAACGCGTCTCGAACCGCATCGCGCATCCGCTCGGCGGTCCGGCGCGAGACCGCGAAGGCTTCTCCAATCTCATCAAGCGAGATCCCGTCGGCCCTGCCTTGCATTTGCAGCGCCAGTCGTACCAGGTCTGTCAATCGGGCGTATGGCATGGGAAGAGACCTCCGCAGGCTCCTATCTGGCGCAATCATCACGTGGCCGCAAGCGGGCCACGAACAGGGCGGGGTGGCGCCATCCCGATTTTGTTGATCATAGCGACGCCCGAAACCCGATCGGGTTATGTTTCCCGGGCTTGGACAGATGTTCCCGGCGAAGCTCGGTCATGATTTCCGCCGGCTCCGTGATGCCCAGCAGATGCACGCGCTTGGCAACGACTGCGAAATCACCGGGGGTCAGCTGATCGAGTTCCGCAAGGCGTGCCGGTGCGTCACATCCGAAGAATCGCTTGAAGCACGCTTCACGTTGGGCAGCGGCAAGCGGCAGGAAACGGACGCGCAGGCTGAAGCGACGCGCAGTGGCGGGGTCAAGCCGTTCGATCAGATTGGTCGTGCAGGCGAAGGGCAGGGTATGCTGTTCCATCCAGGTCAGCATTTCATTGACCTGCGAGACCTCCCATCGACGCGACTCAACACCCCTGGCGCCCAAAAGCGAGTCCGCTTCATCAAAAATGAGAAAAGCCTGCCTGTCGCGTGCTTCGCTGAATGCATCGGCGATGTTGCGTTCGCTTCCGCCCACATAGCGATCCAGAAGATCCGAGGCACGGCGCTCAAGGATGGGCATTTCGAGTTGATCCGCGAGGTAACGGGCATAGGCGCTCTTGCCTGTTCCAGGCGGCCCACCAAGGCAAAGGCCGCCAAGATTGAGATGTCCGCAAGAGACCAGTCGCTGCGTCAATTGATGAAGATCATGGTCGGCATTGGCCAGTTCCGGATCGAAGTGCGTGAGCGTTCTGGATGCTTCAGGCACCCGCCTGCCTCGCACCGCTACCGAGAGCGCTTGCGCCGTAAGCCTGACGTCTTCAGGCCCGCCATCCGCAATTCGGGCTGCACGCAAGGCGCTGCTGGCAAGGGCAGGGGCTTCTGCCATGCTTTCGGCGAGGCCAAGGCAGAGTTCGGGGGTCAGCCGGACCTGATGTTGCTGCGCCATTTTCTGCCACACCCTGGCACGCACCTGGATTGGAGGCGTTCGCAGTTCCAGGACAAACGTGAAACGGCGCAGGAAGGCGGGGTCGCAATCCCTTATCGAGTTCGTCGTCCAGAGCGTGGGTGCCGGATTGGTTTCCAGCAGGCGATTCATGTGGACCTTTGAACCCGTGCGGCGCATGGGCAGGCCAAAGAAACCAACATCTAGCGCCGGGAACAGGTCCTCCATCTCATCGAACAGAATGACAGTGTTCCCTTGATCACCCAGCAGTCTTTGACCAAATCGCAACTGCTGCATTCGTTCGAACCGGGACGGTTCGTCGCCGTCATCATCGGATTCGCCAACGGCGCAGAGATTGGCGCCGGCACAAGCGGCGAGCACCTTGCATAGTTCGGTCTTTCCGGTTCCTGGCGCTCCGTGCAGCAGGATGTTGACCCCTCTTTCACGTCTCTTCAACGCGCCCTTCAGGAGTCTCAATGCGAAATCCCGCTCTGGCCCTATGTGCTCGAAGTCGTCCCATGTCACCGTTGCCGGTTCGACGGTGGCAAACATGCTCGCGAGGATATCGGAGATCCCCCGGGATGGAGGTTCCATGGCTGTCAGAAGCCGCTCGCCTGGTTGAATGCCAAGGCCCGCATAAGGCGGCTTATCGAAGTGAAGCAGCCCGCATGACTGGAGTTTGGCCGAGGGCGCAAGTGCCTTGCGCACACGCGACCTGGAGACGCCCGTGAGAATTGCGACGGCATCCTCCACCGGCAAACGGGCATCATCGGTGAGGGTGTTGCAAAGCGTGTTTACGGGGCCGAAACGGGCAGCGCGAAGGGTGAGCGTGAAGATCGCCGTCTCGTCTTCGTCCAGACCCATATGATCAGACAATGCCGAGATGTTTCGCGACAGCGCATCCGCTCTTGCCGGCGTGATGCGCTTCAACCGCGCCGCCAGGCGCGTTCTGAGGTCCTTCCAGACCGCCGCGGGCAGACCCTTGCGAGCGAACCGATCGATTTCCGGGTCCCAGAGGAAGCCGAGATCTTGTTCTTCGATCCAGTTCGAGAGTTTCAGCGTCACGATGCTGCTTGAAGGGAAGCTGGCGGCAATCCGATTGGAAAGTTCGGTGAGATATCTCTGTTCGTATCTGTTTGTCATGAAGCCTCCGTCGTGATCCGACGAAGATAGACACCTGATACGTCAATTTCGGACGTGTGACGGGGTTTCGCACCCTTTGTTTGCTTTCATGCTTCGGGTTTGAGTATATATAATCATCATAATTGGGTTTCCTTTTTAGATGTGAAGGGGTGGTGTTTAATTGTAAAAAATAGGTATTTATAATATCCTATGTATATTTACTTCTTCGGAGTAAATTTAGTAGTCTATCCACTTCACCGCGTTTATTTCGCGCTCAATAAGCCAGGAGTTTTCGACAAATGGGTGGCTATGGATCGGGAGGCTGGAACGCATCGGGGCGGCCGACAACCGCCGACGTGCCATGCCTGAACGTGATCCGCTTGCACCGGCTTGGCCTGCTGACCGGGAACCATGAAGGTACCCTCAGGTGGCACACGCACTGGCTCGATGAGGCCGCGGACTTCGTTGTTCATGGCGACCACATCAGGGTCATTCACGGGACGGTACCATCGAGGTACTGCGACGAGATCTCCATCGAATGGGAAGACTGCCGGTTTGGCGGGCGGCGGCCGTTCTTCGTCTGCCCCTACTGCAGCCGGCGAACGCTTCACCTCTACCGCAATGCCAGGCTTCAAATGCCGGACATGCCATGGGTTGAGCTACCCGTCGCAGCGCGAGCGCGACAGCGATCGGGCTCAGCGCCGCGCCAACAGGATCCGTGTGCGGCTGGGGGGCGATCCGGGTTGGACCAATATTCCACCGCGGCCGAAGGGCATGCACTGGCGCACCTATGAGCGACAAATCGCCAGGATCGTTGAGGCCGACGCCATAACGGACCGGTATGCGGCCGAACGATTTGGTCTATCACCGTAAGTCCGCCGCCTTGAGCTTGCAGTGCTTCTTAAAAACGGTCGTTTTTTTTTGTTGCCGACTTGGAGAATTGCCGCGCCAACGCACCCAAAGCCTTCCGAAAACTGTTTATCGAAAAAACAGTTCCGATTTGGTCCGTCATCTTCGAGTTTACGTAAATCAAAGGCTCCGAGATCAGAACGGCATTGCCGGCTCACAACGAATAGGTTCTTAATCCCATCCGCTTTGCGCCCCCGAAACAGTCGTTGGCGTGATGATGTGATGATCCTGAAAGCCGCCATTTGCCATGATTGGGTCGAATGCCTCAAAAGGGCGGGAAGCAGACTTGCGGCAGCGCAGTATCTCAGGTGTGGAAAATGGCAAACGGCTCCCGTTCCTACACGTCGCAGCAAAATCTTGGCAAGCATTTGACGCCACAGCGGACTTTCCGCCCTTAACGCGGATGGTCAGCCTAGGTCCTGTTGACAAAAGACGGCAACCAGAGCCGCACCGCAGCCAAGCATAGGAAGCCGAGGAAAGACTTTGCGGTCTTGTCGTAGCGGGTGGCGA